>NZ_JBFAOQ010000008.1:0-556647 GCF_040675285.1 Nonomuraea sp. NPDC049625
TACGCCGCCAGGTCGTCCTTGCCCGACACGATGTTGACCAGCACCCGTCCCCCGGTGAGATGGTCCAGGGTCGCGGCGGCGGAGGCGAAGTTGGCCGGACGCCAGTAGCCGGGCCGGACCGCGATCAGCGGCTGGAACGTCGTCGTCCGCGCGGCCAGCGCGGCGGCGACCGTGAAGGTGTCGGGCCGTCCCCAGCCGGCGCCGATGAGCGCCCCGCTCCACCCGTGCTCCTCGACGGTCGGCGAAAGTTTCACCCCGGGTTGACTGGCCGAGTCAACAGGCGCAAAGTGTCATTTAGTTTGGATGTCAGCCAAACTAACCATGGCAGGTAGAAGGGATCCAGCATGCGCAAGATCGTGCGTTCCGCCGTCCCCGTTTGCGTACTGGCGATGGTCGCCGTCCTCTTCGCCCCGCCCGCGCTGGCCGCCACCTGGTCCTCCACCGACCGATGGGGCACCTGGTCCAACGGCGGCTACACGCTCTACAACAACATCTGGGGCAGCGGCGCCGGCCCGCAGACCATCTGGGCGAACTCCTACAGCAACTGGGGCGTGTGGGCCAACCACCCCAACACCGGCGGGGTGAAGTCGTACCCGAACGCCACCAGGTACGTCGGCAAACGCATCAGCGCCCTCGGCAGCGCCACCAGCAGCTTCAACGTCACCGTGCCGAACGGCGGCTCGTACACGACGGCGTACGACATCTGGGACTCGGCCAACGCGTACGAGATCATGCTCTGGATGAACAAGCACGGCGCCGTCGGCCCGATCGGCTCCCGCCAGACCGGCGCCACGGTGGGCGGTCACAGCTGGGACGTCTACCGCGGCAGCAACGGCGCCAACCAGGTCTTCTCGTTCGTCAGGACCGGCAACACCAACTCCGGCACCGTGGACGTCAAGGCGGTGCTCAACTGGCTGCGCACCAACGGCTGGATGGGTGACGTGACGCTCGGCAACGTGCAGTTCGGCTACGAGATCACCTCCTCCAGCGGAGGGATGGACTTCGTCACCAACAGCTTCTCGGTGTCCGCCGGCTGACCGCTCCCTAGGCCTGGGAGTGGTCGTCCCCTCGGTAGACGGCCATCAGCAGCGGGCGGGTCAGGTCCGCCATCTCGGCGGGTGAGCGCGGGCAGTCGTGCTGGAGCCAGTCGGTGGCGACGCCGATGAGCGCGCCCGCCGTGAACGCGGCGGGCACGTCATGCGGGGTCCGGGCCGTGAAGTCGGTCGGGGTGTCGTCCCCGGTGGCCTTGCGGCGCGCGCCGACGTAGGCCGCGACGGTGGCGTGGCGGCGCACGTGGTCGATGACGCGCGCGCTGCCCTGGGGCCCGAGCACGCTGCGGTAGAGGCCGGCGTGCTCGTCGAGGTGGGCGAAGAAGGTCAGCAGCGTGTCGGGGGCGTCGTCCGGGACGTCCCGGACACCGGGGTCGGGGATGGCCTCGATCAGGTCGTCGATCATCGTGGTGCACGCCGCCTCGGCCAGTTCGTGCACGTCACGGTAGTGGTCGTAGAACGTGGAGCGGCTCACTCCGGCGCGTTCGGCGACATCGGCGACGCTGATCCTGGACAGGTCGCCGTCCTGGACGAGGTCGATCAGCGTGCGTTGCAGGGCCGCTTGCGTGCGGCGCACCCGCGGGTCGCTCAGGTCGCTCTTTCTGTCTCTGGTGAGGGCCACGCCTCAGTGTACTGTGCCCTACATCTGTAGGTTAGCCTACAGATGTAGGGAAATTTGGGAATGGCATGCTGATTGGGGACAACCGTGACCGCTGACTCCGCTGAGACGCTCCAGATCACCCGCACCTGCCCGTACGCACCGCCCGAGCAGCACCTTCGCCTCCTGCGTGAGCAGCCGGTCACCGAGGTCGCGCTGCCGGGCGGTTCGAGCGCCTGGGTCGCCGCCCGCTATGAGGACATCCGTACGGTCCTGAGCGACCCGCGTTTCAGTGCCGACCGCCGCCATCCCAACGCCCCCAGGCTGAGCGGCGAGATGGCGCCCGGCGACTCGCCGCTGCCCAAGATGATGCTGGAGATGGACCCGCCCGAGCACGGTCCGGCGCGACGCGCCGTGATCGGGGAGTTCACCCTCAGGCGCATCGCGGCCCTGCGGCCGCGCATCCAGCAGATCGTGGACGAGCACCTCGACGCCATGCTGGACGGTCCCCGCCCGGTCGACCTGGTGCGGGCGTTCGCCCTGCCGGTGCCCTCGCTGGTGATCTGCGAGCTGCTCGGCGTGCCGTACGAGGAGCACGATTTCTTCCAGACGCACTCGGCGCAGCTGCTCAACCGCGCCGCCACGCCGCAGGAGCGCCACCACGCCTCCTTCGAGCTGGCCGTCTACCTGGACAAGCTGATCAGGGCCAAGGAGGAGGACCCGACCGACGACCTGCTCGGCCGCCAGGTGGTCAAGCAGCGCGAGAGCGGCGAGGTGGACCACGGCGCGCTGCTCAGCCTCGCGTTCCTGCTGCTCATCGCCGGGCACGAGACCACGGCCAACATGATCTCGCTGGGCACGTACATGCTGCTGCGCCACCCCGACACGCTCGCCGCGCTGCGCGAGGACCCGAGCAAGACGCCGGGCGCGGTCGAGGAGCTGCTGCGGCACTTCACCATCGCCGAGTTCGCGATCATGCGGGTGGCCACCGAGGACGTGGAGCTCGGCGGCGCGGTCATCCCCGCGGGGGCGGGCGTGCTCACGCTGGCCAACGCCGGCAACCGCGATCCGGAGGCGTTCGCGGACCCCGACGCGTTCGACATCGAGCGCGACGCCCGCAGCCACCTGGCCTTCGGTTACGGCCCGCACCAGTGCCTGGGCCAGAACCTCGCCCGCGTGGAGCTGGAGATCGTCTTCGACTCGCTGTTCAGGCGGATCCCCGGCCTGCGGCTGGCCGTGCCCGCCGAGCAGCTCTCGTTCAAGGACGAGGCCAGCGTCTACGGGATGCACGAGCTGCCCGTCACATGGTGACGCAGAACCGTTGAACCAAGTTCATGAATCGGCCCGTACCTCCCAGGAGTAAGCAATCACCTAACCAAGGGCCGATTCATGAACAAGCGCACCCTCGCTCTTCCTGGCCTGGCTATCACCACCGCACTGGTCGCCGCTCCCGTGCCACCGGCCGCCGCGCAGACCAGCACTCCCGTCTACCTGGCCGCCAGCCTCGCCGGCAAGAACGAAGTGCCCGCACCCGGCACCAAGGTCGGCGATGACGACGGCGGCGCCCTCGCGGTCTTCCGCATCCACGGAAACCGCGTCGACTACGCCGTCCGCTGGAGCAACGTCAACGCCCCCAGCGGCTTCCACATCCACAAGGGCAACGCCGGCCAGAACGGCGAGGTCAAGATCCCCTTCATCACCACCGCCCTGCCGGCCCAGCTCCACGCCATCAAGGGCACCGTCATCGTCAAGGACCTCAACCTCCTCGGCCGCATCCTCAACAACCCCCAGGGCTGGTACGCCAACCTCCACAACGCCGACTTCGCCGGCGGCGCCGTACGGGCCCAGCTCCAGCGCATCCGCCCCGTCGCCCTGGAGAGCATCCTGGCCCACGGCTTCGGCCGCACCCTGACCACCCGCGCCGACGGCAAGCAGGAGATCCCCGCCCCCGGCACCAAGGTCGGCGACCACAACGGCCGCGCCGCCTGGCTCGTCCAGCCCGAAGGCGACCGCGTCTGGTTCGCCGCCACCTGGAAACACGTCGACACCCCCACCGCCGCCCACGTCCACCGCGCCCCCAAGGGCAAGAACGGCCCCGTCGTCGTCCCCTTCTTCGAGGCCAAGGACGGCCTGCCACCCAGCGTCAACGGCCTCGCCGGCAGCTCCAAGACCGACACCGCCACCGCCCGCCGCATCTGGAAGAACCCCAAGAACTGGTACGCCAACCTGCACAACGCCAAATTCCCCGGCGGCGCGGTCCGCGGCCAGCTCTACCGGGGCGACTGGTAGCGGAGGGCTCCTCGGCCCGGCGCGGGTGCGCTGGGCCGAGGAGGCGGTCCGGCTGGGGCGGCCGGTCCCGCGCGGCCAACAGGCCGGCTCGGCGACGGCCGGATCCGCCGCTCCGGTCTACGCGTCCTGTTCCGCCGCGTCGGGTACGGCGACCGGATGCAGGCGGACCTGCGTGATCGCGTGGCGTTCGACGCCGAGGACCTCGATGCGCCAGCCGGCCACGGTCACCGACTCGCCCGGCGCGGTCGGCAC
Source organism: Nonomuraea sp. NPDC049625 (assembly GCF_040675285.1). Classification (NCBI taxonomy): domain Bacteria; kingdom Bacillati; phylum Actinomycetota; class Actinomycetes; order Streptosporangiales; family Streptosporangiaceae; genus Nonomuraea; species Nonomuraea sp. NPDC049625. The sequence goes on from NZ_JBFAOQ010000008.1 coordinate 4,189, forward strand.
CCGTCCGAGCTCGGTCAGGACCAGACCCGCGACGGTGGTGTAGTCGCCCTCCGGCTGCCCCTCCAGGTGCACGTCCACGTCCGGCAGGTCGTGCACCGGGAAGCCGCCGGGCATCGTCAGCGTCCCGTCGTCGCCGCGCTGGACGGTCTCCAGGTCGCTGTCGGTCTCGTCGTAGATCTCGCCGACCACCTCTTCCAGGAGGTCCTCCAGGGTGACGATGCCGTCCACGGCGCCGCGTTCGTCGACGACGAGGGCGAACTGCTGGCGTTCGGCCTTGAAGCGGCGCAGCGCGTCGGAGACGTGCAGGCTCTCGGGGAGGACCAGGGCGGGCCGGGCGACGTCGGCTGCGGCCTCGGCGTCCTGGGTGAGCAGGTCGCGCAGGTTGGCGATGCCGAGGGTGTCGTCCAGGTTGCGCCCGCGGACGACCGGCGCGCGCGAGTGCCCGGAGGCCGCCAGTTCGGCCGCGGCCTGCCGGAGCGGGGTGCCGGCCTCGATCGTGAACACCTGGCGCGGGGGCACCAGGACCTCGCGCAGCACCCGTTCGGTGATCTCGACGGCGCCGGAGATGATCAGCCGCTGCTCCGGGGTGAAGCCGCGGTGGACGCTGACCAGATCGCGGATCTCCTCCGGGCTCATCTCCTCCCGGTGCAGGTCGGGGTCCCCGCCCATCAACCGGACCGTCAGGTCGGTGGACTTGCCCAGCGCCCAGATGACCGGCCGCGACATGCTCCCCAGCACGCTCAGCGGACGGGCGACCAGCAGCGCCCAGGTCTCCGCGCGCTGCATCGCCACCCGCTTGGGCGCCAGCTCGCCGAACACCAGGGTGAGGAACGTCAGCACCAGGGTGACGAGGATGATCGCCACCGGACCGGCCGCGCCGCCGAGGAAGGACAGCAGCGGCACCAGGGGTTCGGACAGGGTCACCGCCGCGGTGGCCGAGGCGAGGAATCCGGCCAGGGTGATGCCGATCTGGATGGTCGCCAGGAACTGGTTCGGGTCGCGGGCCAGCTTGGCCAGCACCCGTCCTCCGCTGCTGTGCTGCTCCAGGCGGCGCAGCTGGCCCTCCCGCAGGGAGACCAGCGCGAGCTCGCTTCCCGCGAACACCGCGTTGATCACGATGAGGACCGCGACCAGGGCGAGTTGCACCCAATAACCATCCACGAAAGGGGTTCCTCCAGACGCATGACACTTGCTGTATTGCGCAACTATAAAACAAGTGTGGCGTCTATGGCGTTCTGCGGCCTCTGTCCAGGAATCTCCGGCGGGTGATGGCCAGCAACGTGCCGCCGTACAGGCCGACCACCGCCAGCAGCCACAGGTAGCTCGTGGCAGGCAGCGCGACCAGCCCGAACGCGCCCGTCAGCGGCGAGAGCGGCAACAGCAGGCCGACCGCGGCGAGCGCGCCCGTGGCCAGCCCGAGCGGGCGCGACACCCCGCTGATGGGGCGCAGCAGCAGCATGATGACGGCCTGGGTGAGCATGTTCTCGATGAACCAGCCGGTGTGGAAGGCCGGCGCCCCCTCCACGCCGAGGACCCAGGTCAGGACGGCGAACGTGACGAGGTCCGCCACGGCGTTCAGGGCCCCGAACCCGACGACGAAGGGCAGGATCGCACGCGGCCGGAGCCGGAGCGGGCGGCGCAGGACGGCGGGGTCGGCCCGGTCGAAGGCGAGGGCGAGCTGCGCGGCGTCGAAGCACAGGTTCTGCACCAGCACCTGGACGGGCAGCATCGGCAGGAACGGCAGCGCCAGCCCGGCCGCGAGCATCGCGATCACGTTCCCGACGTTGGACGACAGCGCGATGCGCAGGTAGGTGACGATGTTGCCGGTGCTGCGCCGCCCGGCGGCGACCGCGTGATCGACCGCGGCGAGATCCTTGGCCGCCAGCACGACGTCGGCCGCCTCCCGGGTGACGTCCACCGCGCCCCTCGGGCAGATGCCGACGTCGGCGGCGCGCATGGCGGCCAGGTCGTTGACGCCGTCGCCGAGGAAGCCTACGGTGTGGCCGGAGGCGCGCAGCGCGCGTACGACCCGTGCCTTCTGCTCCGGGGTGCAGCGGGCGACCACCGTCGCCCGGCCGACGGCCTCGGCCAGCTCGGCGTCGGACAGGTCCGCCAGCTCGCCCGCGTTGACCACCGCGCCCACGCTCAGGCCCAGGTCCCGGCAGGTACGGGCGGCGGTCGCCGGATGGTCGCCGGTCAGCACCTTGGGAGTGATCCCGCGGCGGGAGAGCGCCGCCAGGGCCCCGGGCGCCTCCGGCGACGGCTCGTCGGCCAGCGTGACGAAACCGGCGAAGGAGAGCCCGCGCTCCTCGCCCAGTCGGTGGACGGCAGGGCGGTCGGTCACAGCGACCGCGAGCACCCGCAGCCCTTCCTCGGCCAGCCGGTCGGCCAGGCGGACGGCCCGCAGGCGATCCGGCGGGCTGAGCGTGCAACGTTCCAGCACCGGCTCCACGGCGCCCTTGACCACGACGCGGTGCGCGCCGCCGTCGTGCACGAGCGCGCACGAGACGCGGCTCACCGGATCGAACGGCGAGGCGTCCACGCCCTCGACGTCCCCATGGTCGGGCGCGCCGAGCAGGATCGCCTCGTCCAGGGCGTCGGGCACCGGCGGGTCGGCCAGGTGCAGCGTCCAGAAGCTGTTGATCGCGGCCCAGCGCAGCACCTCGGGATCCGGACCGCCGTCCGGGCCGATGGAGTCCCGGAGCACGGGACGGTCCCGGGTGAGCGTGCCGGTCTTGTCCATGCACAGCACGTCGATCGCGCCCACGTCGTGCAGCGCGGCCAGCCGCTTGACGATCACGCCGCTGCGCGCCAGCAACGCCGATCCCCTGGCCAGGGCGGTGGTCACGACGACGGGCAGCATCTCGGGCGTGAGCCCGACGGCCACCGCCACCGCGAACGGCAGCGCCTCCAGCCCCCGGCCGCGCAGGACCGCGTTGGCCACCAGCGCCACCGGCGGGATGATCACCATGAGCCGGACCAGCGTCCAGGAGATGCCGTTCACCGAACGGTCGAACGCCGACAACCTGCGCGCCGGCGCGGCGGAGGAGCCCGCGAGCATCGTGTCCGCGCCGGTGGCCGCCACCACCGCCAGCGCGCTCCCGGCGACGACGCTGCTGCCCTGCCGGCACAGGTGATCGTCACCCTCGGGCAGGTCGAGCGCCCGCTTGGGGACCGGGGCCGACTCCCCCGTCAGCGGCGCCTGGTGCACCGTCAGACCCCTGGCACGCAGCAGCCGGACGTCGGCCGGCACCAGGTCGCCCGGCCCCAGCTTGATCACATCGCCCGGTACGAGCTGATCGACCGGGATCTCCCGCTCCCACGGCTCGGCGTCCTCCGACGCGCGCCGCCGGACCGTGGCCGTGGTGGCCACCAGCTCCCGCAGCGCCGCGGTCGAGCGGTCGGCCCGGTATTCGCCGTTGGAGCGGAGCACGCAACTGGCCACGACCAGGAGCACGATGACGCCCGCCGTGCCCCAGGACGCGATCAGGGCCGACACCACACCCAGCGCGAGCAGCACCATCGTGAACGGGTCCCGCAGGCTGCGCGCCAGCCGGCGCGGCCAGGACACGGGACGACGACCGGGAAGGACGTTCTCACCGTGGCGGAGCAACCGGGACTCGGCCTCCGCCTCCATCAGGCCGCGCGGCCCGCTGTCCAGCAGCCGCAGCACCTGCAGCCTGCTCAGGCCCGCGACCTCGTCCCCGGCCGGCCGGGACGGCGTGCTCGGCGCCTCAGGCGCCCAGACCACGGGCCTGTCCCCCCGGGCGGCCCGCCCGCTCGGCAAGGCGCCCGACCAGCACCTGGACCGTGGCGACGATGTCCTGATCGTCGATCAGGTAGACCACCCGGCGTCCCTCGCGCCTCGACCGCACCAGGCCGGCCAGCTTCAGCTTGGCCAGGTGCTGGCTGACCGCGGGAAGCGCGCCGCCCACCCGCTCGGCCAGCCCGGTCACGTCGCATTCGCCCTGTGCCAGCGCCCAGACGATGTGCAGCCGCGGAGGCGACGACAGCAGCCCGAAAGCGGCCGCGGCTTCGGCCAGCACGTCGGCGGGCGGGTCGCCGACCTCCCCCATCGCCACCGTCACTCCTCCTCCGGACATAGCCGCCCAGTCTAGGGCGTCACGGCTTGGCCTGCCCGTCCTCCCGAATACCCGCGCGCAGCCTGGCCGCCTGCTCCTCCAGCCGCCGCGCCTGCTCCTCCAGCGTCGGGCCGGAGGGCGGCGGCTCGGCCGGTTCGTCGTCGTGGAGCTTGCCGGCCTCGGCCTTGAAGATCCGCAGGGACCGGCCGACGGCGCGGGCCGTCTCCGGGAGCTTCTTCGCGCCGAAGAGCAGCACGAAGACCAGGGCGATGATGAGGATTTCTGCCCATCCGAGATCCTGCATGAGGAGTCCTAACGTTGCTCGGATGCGCAAGTATAGGAGTGTCCAGGCGCATCGAAGACGCCACCTGCCGGTCGAGCGCCGCCGCCTCTGGATCGCATGATCACCAGATGGTTGACAGAGATCTAATGACAAGGTCATTCTGTTCGGCGGCCCACCCCCAAAGGGTCCTAAAAAACTCAACAATCGGCAGGCGTGACAATGACGTCAGATGCACCACCCTTGGCATCTGTTCTGCACCTTTACCAGGAGCAGTTGTACGCGGCCCCCGAAAGGGTCGCTGTTTCGGCCGGGCAAGAACACCTCACTTACCGGCAGTTAGATCGCCTGGCCAACGGCATCGCCGCCCAGCTGCGTCATCTCACGATGACCGGACAGCGGTGGGTCGCCGTGCTCGCCGGCCGTTCCATCCGGCTGGTCGCGGGACAGCTCGGCGCGATGAAGGCGGGCGTCGCCTTCGCGCCGATCGACCCGGCCACGCCCGTGGAGCGGATCCACGCCATGCTGGCGGGAGCCGCGGCCGTGATCACGGCGCCGGAGTGGAGATCGCTGGTCCCCGACGGCATCCCGGTGATCGACACCCCCGCCGAGGCGGACGCCTCACCCCCGCCCGATGTCGAGCCCGACGACCTCGCCTACGTCGTCCACACCTCCGGCTCGACGGGGACGCCCAAGGGCGTGCTCGTCCCCCACCGCGCGCTGACCAACCTGATCGGGTGGTCCCACGAGACCTTCGGCCTCGGTGGCCGTGCCTCGCTGCTCACCAGCCCCAACTTCGACCCGTCGGTCTGGGAGATCTGGATGTGCCTGACCGCGGGCACCACGATGGTCATCCCCACGGAGGAGATCCGGCTCTCGCTGCCCGCGCTCCGCGACTGGATCGTGGATCAGGAGCTGACCACCTGCTACGCGCCCACTCCCATCGCGGAGGGCCTGCTCGGCCTGTCCTGGCCGGAGGAGACCGAGCTCGCGACGCTGAGCACCGGCGGTGATCGCCTCACCACCTACCCGAGGCCCGGACTGCCCTTCCGCCTCATCAACCTGTACGGCCCGGCGGAATGCGCCGTCAACGCCATCGCCGGCGAGGTGCCCGTCCACGACGGCCAGAGCCGCCCGCCCGCGCTCGGCTCGCCGCTGCCCGGCGTCACCGTCCGCCTCCTGAACGAGGAGATGCGGCCGGTCGACGAGGGCGAGATCCACCTCGGCGGCGTGTGCGTCGGCCTGGGATACCTCGACCGGCCCGACCTCACCGCCGAGCGATTCGTCCGGGATCGCGACGGGCAGTTGCTCTACCGCACCGGCGACCTGGCCCGCCGCAACCGGGCCGGCGAGATCGAGTTCCTGGGACGCCTCGACGACCAGGTCAAGATCCGCGGCAACCGGGTGGAGCTCGGCGAGGTCGAGACCGTGCTCGGCCGTCACGAGCGGGTACGGGCCGCCACCACCGCCGTCCGCGGCCACGAGCTGGTCGCCTACGTCGTGGGCACGGCGACCGAGCAGGAGGCCCGCGCCCACCTGCGCAGGTTCCTGCCCGACTACATGATCCCCACGGCCTGGGTCTTCCTGGACGAGCTCCCGCTGACCGGCAACGGCAAGGTGGACCGGGCCGCGCTCCCCGACCCGGTCCGCGCGCCCCGCTCGATCACGCCGCCCGCCACCCCCACGGAGGCGCTGCTCGCCGAGATCTGGCAGGACGTCCTGGGCGCCGGGCCGATCGGCGCCGACGACGACTTCCTGGCGCTGGGTGGCCAGTCGCTGCTGGCGATGCGCATCGCCGCCCGCGCCTTCGAGAAGCTGGGCAAGCCGGTCGAGCCCCGGATGCTCTTCGAACATCTCACGCTCGCCGCCCTCGCCCACGCGATCGACGACCTGCCGGAGGCGACGGCCGTCACCGCGGCCCAGGGCGGGCTCACACCCGCGCAGCGCCGCCTCTGGTTCATCGACCAGGTCGCACCCGGCTCGCAGTACAACGTGCCCATCCTGTTCGCCCTGGACGGCCCCCTCGACACCGGGCGCCTGGAGAACGCGATCAACGAGATCGTGCGCAGGCATCCGCCCCTGCGCACCCGCTACGAAGAGCGCGACGGCGAGCCGGTGCCCCTGATCGGCGAAGCGGCGCCCGTACGGATCAAGGTCATGGACGCCACCCCGCGTGGCGCGCACGCCCTGGCGCTGCACCACGCGCGCGACCCCTTCGACCTGCGCGACGGTCCCGTGCTGCGGGCGCTGCTGCTCCGGCTCGGCGACGACCGGCACCGGCTGCTGGTGACCGTCCACCACATCGCGTTCGACGGCTGGTCGGCCGGGGTCTTCCTGGACGAGCTGGCGCGGCTCTACGCCGGGGAGAGCCTGCCTGCGGCGGCCTGGCCGTACCGGCGCGGGCAGAGCCTGGACGGCCTGCCGTACTGGAGGAAGGTCCTGGACTCGCCGCCCGAACGGCTGGGGCTGCCCGCGGACGGCCCGGGGGCGGCCCAGGGATCGGCAGGGCTGTCCCGGCGCGGCGGCCGGGTCCGGGCCACGCTGCCGGACGGGCTGCTCGCCGAGCTGGAGTCGCTGGGCAGGCGCACCCAGGCCAGCCCGTTCATGGTGCTGTTCGCGGCCTTCCAGGCGCTGCTGCACCGCTACAGCGGCCAGGACGACATCGTGACGGGCGTGCCGTTCTCCGGCAGGGAGACGCCGGGCGCGGATTCGATGATCGGCTTCTACGTGGAGACGCTGCCGATCAGGACCCGTCTGGACGGCGATCCGACCTTCGAGCGGCTGCTCGCACAGGTGCGGGCGACGGTCCTGGCCACGCCTTCGGACGTGCCGCTCGAGGAGATCGTACGAGAGCTGTGCCCCGACGGCCGGCCGCCCTTCGACGTGATGTTCGCGATGCAGGAGCCGGCGGACGCCAGGCGGGGCGACGGGGTGACCTTCCGGATCCTCGAGGAGGTCGAGAACGGCGGCGCCAAGGCCGACCTGGTGCTCTACGCCGAAGGGCGGGAGATGAGCCTGGAGTTCGCCACCGACCTGTTCGAGCGCGCCACCGCGGAGCGGCTGCTGGGCCACTACGTGCGCGTCCTGGAGCAGGTGGCGGCCGACCCGGCGGCGCCGCTCGCCGCGCTGCTCGCCCGCGAGCACGAGCCCCCCGGCCGGGGGCCCGACCAGTGCCTGCACCGGCTCTTCGAGCAGCAGGCCGACAGGACGCCCGACGCGGTCGCCGTCGAGTTCGAGGGCGCCGCCCTCACGTACGCCGAGCTCGACCGGCGGGCCAACAGGCTGGCCCACCTGCTGCGCGGGCTCGGGGTCGGCCCGGAGGTGCCGGTCGCCCTGCACGTACGGCGCTCGCTCGACCTGCCCGTGGCCCTGCTGGGGATCCTGAAGTCGGGCGGCGCGTACGTGCCGCTCGACCCCTCCTACCCCGAGGGACGCCTCACCCAGGTGCTCGGCCGCGTCGACACCCCGGTCCTGGTGACGCACCGGGCGCTGGCCGGCGGCCTGCCGCACGAGCGGCCCGTGCACGTCGACACCGACCTCGACGGACAGCCCGAACACCGGCCGGACAGCGGCGTCACCCCGGACGACCTGGCCTACATCCTGTTCACCTCGGGCTCGACCGGACAGCCCAAGGGCGTGGCGATGCCGCACCGCCCGGTCGCCAACCTCATGGCCTGGCACAGCGGCGCCTACCGGAGCCTGCAGTTCACCGCGCTCGGCTTCGACGTCTCGGTGCAGGAGATCTTCAGCACCTGGGCGTACGGCGGTACCCTGATCATGGTCAGCGACGAGGTCCGGCGCGACCCGGCCGCCCTGCTCGACCACATCGCCCGGACCCGCGTGGAGCGGATCTTCCTCCCCTTCGTGGCGCTGCAGTCGCTGGCCGGCGCCGGGGTCGAGCCGCCCGCCACGCTGCGCGAGGTGATCACCGCGGGCGAGCAGCTCCAGGTCACCCCGCAGCTCGAGCGGTTCGTCAAGCCGTGGATGACGCTGCACAACCAGTACGGGCCGACCGAGGGCGCGATCATCGACATCGCCCATACGCTCACCGGCCCTCCGGCGGACTGGCCCCGGCTACCGCCCATCGGCAAGCCGGTCACCGGCGTCCAGGCGCTGATCCTGAACCGCCTGGGCCACGAGGCGCCCGACGGCGTTCCCGGCGAGCTGCACCTCGGCGGCGCCTGCCTGGCCAGGGGCTACCACGGCCAGCCCGAGCTGACGCGCGAACGTTTCATCACCTGGCGGGACGGGCGCCGGCTCTACCGGACCGGGGACCTGGCCCGCCGCAACGAGGCCGGGGAGATCGAGTTCCTGGGCCGCGCGGACGACCAGGTCAAGATCCGCGGTTACCGGGTCGAGCCCGGCGAGATCGCCGCGGTGCTGGCCGGGCATCCGGCCGTGCGGGAGGCGTTCGTCATGGCTCTGGAAGGCAGGCTGGTGGCCTACGTGGTCGCCGACGGGACCCCCGAGCTGCGTCCCTACCTGGCCGGACGGCTGCCCGAGTACATGGTGCCGAGCACGTTCGTCGCGCTGGACGCCCTGCCGGTGAACCCTTCGGGCAAGGTGGACCGGCACGCCCTGCCGGACCCCGGCCAGAGCGTGCGGACCGTCGCGGCGCCGCTCACCCCGGTGGAGCAGACCGTCGCCGCCATCTGGCAGGAGGTGCTGGGCGGGGCGGTCGGGCGGCACGACAACCTCTTCGAGCTGGGCGGCCACTCGCTCAACGCGACCCGGATCGCCTCCCGGTTGCACGAGGCGCTGGACGTGCGGGTGCCGCTGCGGACGCTCTTCGCCCACCCGACCGTCGCCGAGCTCGCCGCCCAGCTCACGTCGCCCGACGTGGAGGCGGCGGCCGAGCTCTATCTCATGGTCGCCGCGTATTCAGATGACGAGGCCGAGGCCCTGCTGCGGTCTATGGAAGGTGACGAATGAGCCTGTCAGACCAGCAGCGCCAGCTCCTGGAAGCGTTACGCAAGAAGAAGCAGCAGCAGGCCGGGCCGCTCAGGCCCGACCGGCTGCCGATGTCCTTCACCCAGCTCCGCGCCTGGTACCTGGACCGGATGGCCCCGGGCGCCGCGCACTACCTCATCCCGCTCGCCTTCCGCATCGAAGGCCCGCTCGACCGCGACGCGCTGCACCGCGCGTTGAACGCCCTGGTGGCCAGGCACGAGAGCCTGCGCACCACGTTCGCCATGGACGAGGACGGCCCGTACCAGATCGTGGCCCGCTCGCTGGCGATCGACCTGGCGGACGCCGCCGACGGCACGCCGATGGACCTGACCACCGGCCCGCTCATCCGCGCGCACCTGGAGCGCGAAGGCGCGGACCGGCACGTCCTGCACCTCACGCTCCACCACATCGTCGCCGACGCCTGGTCGCTGGACGTGCTGCGCCGGGAGCTGGGCGCGCTCTACGACGGCCGGGAGCTGCCGGCGTTGTCCCGGCAGTACCCCGACTATGCGATCTGGCAGCGGGAGAACGAGTACGGCCGGGATCTGGACTTCTGGCGGGAGACGCTGGCGGGCGCGCCGCCGATCAGCGAGCTGCCGGCGGACCTGCCCCGGCCGACCGTCCAGACGTACGCGGGCGCGGAGCTGCCCTTCTCTCTCGACCTCCCGCGCGAGGAGTTCAAGGCGTACTGCCGGAGCCTGGGCGCCACCCCCTACATGGTGCTGTTCGCGGCCTATCTGGTGGTGCTCTCCCGGCGCTCGGGCCGGCGGGACCTGGTGGTGGGAACGCCCATCGCCAACCGGGACAGGGTCGAGTTCGAGGGCCTGATCGGGTTCTTCACCAACACCCTGGCCATCCGCGCCGACCTGTCGGGCGATCCGTCGTTCGCCGAGGTGGTCGAGCGGGTCAAGGACGCGGTGCTCGACGCTCACGACCACCAGGGGATGCCCTTCGAGCGGCTGGTGGAGGAGCTCAACCCGGAGCGCCGCCTGGACCGCAGCCCGGTGTTCCAGACGATGTTCAACATGCTGCCCGAGGCCACCGCGGCGCTGGAGCTGGACGGGCTGGCGGTCACCCCCGTGGAGATCGCCGAGCACACGGCCAAGTTCGACCTGACCGTGGGCGTCCGCGAGACCCTGGACGGGCTCGTGGAGTACAACACGGACCTGTTCCACGCGGGGACGATCCGCGATCTCGTGGCCGACCTCCGGCGGGTCCTCTCGGCGGCCATGGCCGGGGACGAGGCGCCCGGGGAGATGCCGCGGCACCAGATCTCCCAGCTCGTCACCCGGGCCTGGCGCGAGGCGCTGGGCAGCGACGCCTTCGGCCCCGACGACAACTTCTTCGACGTGGGCGGCCACTCGCTGCTGGTCCTGCAGGTGCACGAGCGGCTGCGCAAGCGGTTCAGCCTGACGGTCACCGACCTGTTCAGGTTCCCGACGATCGCCTCGCTGACGGCCTACCTGAGCCCTGACGCGCCGGCGCCCGCGGCGGTCGCGAGCACCGCGCCCGCCGGCGGCGCGCTCGCCATCGTCGGCATGGCCTGCCGCTTCCCCGGCGCCACCGGGCCGGAGGAGTTCTGGGCGGCGATCCGCGACGGCGTCGAAGCCGTACAGGACTTCACCGACGAGGAGCTGCTCGCCGACGGCGAGGACCCCGACCGGCTGGCGGACCCCGCCTACGTCAGGTCGGGGACGGTGCTGGACGGCATCGACCTGTTCGACGCCACGCTGTTCGAGTTCACGCCGCGTGAGGCCGAGATCCTCGACCCGCAGCAGCGCCTGTTCCTGGAGACCGCCTGGGAGGCGCTGGAGGACGCGGGCTGCGACCCCGCCCGCCACCCGGGGCGCATCGGCGTCTTCGCCGGTTCGGCGATGAGCAGCTACTACATCGAGAACCTGCTGGCCGCGCCCGACGTGCTCAGGGCCGTGGGCGAGTACCAGGTCATGCTCGGCAACGACAAGGACTCCCTGCCGACCAGGACCTCGTACAAGCTCGACCTGCGCGGGCCGAGCGTCAGCGTCAACAGCGCCTGCTCCACCTCGCTGGTCGCGCTCCACCTGGCCAGGCAGAGCCTGATCGCGGGCGACTGCGACCTCGCGCTGGCCGGGGCGGTGCGGGTCAACGCCTGGAGCCGCCGCGGCTACCTGTACCAGAGCGGCGGCATCGGCTCGCCGGACGGCCACTGCCGGCCCTTCGACGCCGAGGCCCAGGGCACGATCGGCGCCAGCGGCGTGGGCATCGTCGTGCTGAAGCGGCTGGAGGACGCCCTCGCCGCGGGCGATCCCATCCACGCCGTCGTACGCGGCTCCGCGGTGAACAACGACGGCACCAGGAAGATCGGCTACACCGCGCCGGCCGTGGACGGGCAGGCCGAGGTCATCACCGCGGCGCTGGCCTCGGCCGGCGTGGACCCCGGCACGATCGGCTACGTCGAGGCGCACGGCACGGGCACCGCGCTCGGCGATCCCATCGAGGTCGCGGCGCTCTCCCAGGTCTTCACCGGGGATCGGCCGATCGCGCTGGGCTCGGTCAAGTCCAACATCGGCCACGCCGACGCCGCCGCCGGGATGGCCGGGCTGATCAAGACCGTGCTGGCGCTCAAGCACCGTACGCTGCCGCCCACGGTCAACTTCGCGACGCCCAACCCGCGCATCGACTTCAGCCCGTTCTACGTGCCCACCGCCGGCGCGGAATGGCCGCAGGGCCAGGGACCGCGCAGGGCGGGCGTCAGCGCGTTCGGGATGGGCGGCACCAACGCCCACGTGGTGCTGGAGGAGGCGCCCGAACAGCCCGCCGCCCCGCCGGCGGCCGGCCCGCACCTGCTCGTCATGTCGGCCGCCGGCGACTCGGCGCTGACGGAGACGGCCACGCGGCTGCGCGCCCACCTGGCCGCGCATCCGGACGCGGACCTGGGCGAGGTCGCCGCCACCCTCCGGCACGGCCGCCGCCAGCTGCGGCACCGCGGCATCCTGGTCGCCGAGGACCACCGGTCGGCACAGGACGCCGAGCTCGTCGCGGGCGAGTCACGCCCGCGCGAGATCGCCTTCCTCTTCCCCGGCCAGGGCGCGCAACGCCGCGGGATGGGCGCGGGCCTGTATCGATCGGAGAGCGTCTTCCGCGCCACCGTCGACGCCTGCTCCGGCCTCCTCGAGCCGCACCTCGGCCTCGACCTGCGCGAGGTCCTGTACGGCGAGGCCGGCGATCTCGACCAGACCTGGCTCACCCAGCCCGCGCTCTTCGTCACCGAGTACGCGCTCGCCCGCGCGCTGATCGAGCGCGGGGTCCGCCCGGCGATGATGGCCGGGCACAGCATCGGCGAGTACGTCGCCGCCTGCCTGGCCGGGGTCTTCACCCTGGAGGACGCGCTGCGCCTGGTCGCCGCCCGCGGCCGCCTGGTGCAGAGCCTGCCCCCCGGCTCGATGCTGGCCGTGCCGCTGCCCGAGTCCGAGGTCGGCGACCTGCTCGGCGAGGACATCTCGCTGGCCGCGGTCAACGCCCCCGAGCTGTGCGTCCTGGCCGGCCCCGAGCAGGCCGTCGCCGAGCTGGAGCGGCGGCTGGCGGGGCAGGGCGTCGCCTGCCGCGCGCTGCGCACCTCCCACGCCTTCCACTCCGCCATGCTGGATCCGGTGCTCGACGCCTTCGCCGCCGAGGTCGCCTCGGTGCAGCTGGGGGCGCCGGACCTGCCGTACCTGTCCAACGTCACGGGCGGCTGGGTGTCCGGCGCCGAGACCAAGGACCCCGCCTACTGGGTGCGCCACCTGCGGGAGACCGTGCGGTTCGCCGACTGCGCCGGCGCCCTGGTGGCCGCCGACGCCGCGGTGATCGAGGCGGGGCCGGGCCGTACGCTGACCACCCTGGTCCGCCGCCAGGGAGGCCAGGCGGCGGTCGCCCCGTTCACCGAGCCGGACAGCGGGCAGTCCGCCCTGCTGGAAGGCATCGGACGGCTGTGGGTGAGCGGTGCCGGCATCGACTGGACGGCGTTCGGCCCGCCGGGCAGGCGAGTGCCGCTGCCCACGTACCCGTTCGAGCGGCGGCGCTACTGGATCGGGCCGCGCGCCCGGCGCTTCGAGATCGCGGCGGCGGCTTCGGCACCGCTGACGGCAGCGGAGCCGGTGGCGCAGGCTCGGGCGGTCCAGGAGCTCGACGCGGTCGCCGCCGCCTGGCAGGACGTGCTCGGCATCGTGCCCGCCGGCCCCCAGGACGACTTCTTCGGCCTGGGCGGCGACTCCCTCGTGGCCACCCAGCTCGCCTCCCGCCTCGGCCTGCCGATCGAGGCGATCTTCGAGCATCCGACGCTGGCCGGCCAGCGGGCGCTCGTCGCCGCGGCGCCCGCCCCCGCGCTGGTCCCGGCCGTCGCTTCGGTGGGAGCCCGCGAGGTGATCCCCGTCGTCGAGGATCCCGGTCCCGCGCCCGTCTCGTTCATCCAGCGGCGCATGTGGTTCATCGACCAGGTGCACGGCTCGGCCGCGTACGCCGTGGCCACGGGGCTGGACCTGCGGGGCGAGCTGGACGTGGAGCGGCTGCACGGCGCCCTGCGCGAGCTGGTTCGGCGGCACGAGTCGCTGCGGACCGTCTTCCGCGCCCCGGACGGCGAACCGGTGCAGGTGGTGCTGCCCGCAGGGGAGGTGCCGCTGCCGGTCGAGGACTGCGACGACGCCGAACGGGCGCTGAGCGAGGCCGCGGCCGAACCGTTCGACCTGGCGCACGGCCCGCTGTTCCGGGCCCGGCTGCTGCGGCTCGCCCCGGATCACCACGTCCTGTCGCTCGGCTTCCACCACATCGTCGTGGACGGCTGGTCGATCACCCTGCTGCGGACCGAGCTGGTCGCGCTGTACAACGGCGAGACGCTCTCCGAGCAGCCGGTCAGGTACCGCGACTACGCGCGCTGGCAGCGGGAGCAGGTCGCCGATCTCGGCTTCTGGAGGGAGCGGCTGCGCGGCATCCCGCACAGCCTGGACCTGCCCACGGACCGGCCGCGCCCGCCGATGCAGACCTTCGAGGGGGCGGTCGCCACTCACGTGCTCCCCGCGGAGCTGGCCGGAGGGCTGCGGAAGCTGAGCCAGGAGCGCGGCGCCACGCTCTACATGACGCTGCTGGCCGCGCTCCACACGCTGCTGTACCGCTACAGCGGCCAGGAGGACATCTGCGTCGGCTCGCCGGTGGCCGGGCGCACCCGCCCCGAGTTCGAGGGCATCGCGGGCTGCTTCATCAACACGCTCGTCATGCGGGCCGCGATGGACGGCTCGATGCCGTACACGCAGCTCCTGGCGCAGGTGCGCGAGTACGCCCTGGGCGCGTACGCGCATCAGGACGTGCCGTTCGAGCAGCTGGTGGAGGAGCTCAACCCGCCCAGGGACCTGTCGCGCAACCCGCTCTTCCAGGTGCTGTTCAACCTGCTCAACCTGCCCCAGAGCGACCTGGACATGAACGGGCCGGCCGTGGAGGAGCTGGCCGTGGAGACCGGCACCGCCCAGGTGGACCTGGTGCTCTACGTCTACGAGCAGGGCGACGAGCTGCTGTGCCGGCTGGAGTACAACACCGCGCTCTACGACGCCGGCACCGCCGGGCGGCTGCTGCGGCACTATGAGACCCTGCTCTCCGCGATCGCCGCGGCACCCGGGACCGCGCTGTCCGGCCTGGACCTCCTCACCGGCGAGGAGCGGGAGGAGCAGCTGGCCTGCCAGGACGTCGAGGTTCCCGACCTGTGCATCCACGAGCTGGTGGAGGCCCAGGCCGACCGGACGCCCGACGCCGTGGCCGTCACCTTCGAGGGCGACTCGCTGACGTACCGGGAGCTGGACGAGCGGGCCAACCGGGTCGCCCGGCGCCTGCGGGCAGCGGGGACGGGACCCGAGACGCTGGTGGGCGTCGCGCTGGAGCGGTCGGCCACGATGCTGGTCAGCCTGCTCGGCGTGCTGAAGGCGGGTGGCGCGTACGTGCCGCTCGACCCGATGTACCCGCAGGAGCGCCAAGACTACATCCTGGACCACTCCGGCATCGGTGTCCTGGTCACCGAGCGCGAGCTGGCCGGCCGCTACACCGGCTATAAGGGCGAGCTGATCCTCACCGACGAGGGGTTCCCGGAAGAGAGCCCGGAACGGCTGCCCGCGCAGGCCACCCGGCAGAACCCCTGCTATGTCCTGTACACCTCGGGTTCCACCGGGCGGCCCAAGGGCGTGCGCGTCCAGCACTCCTCGGTCGTCAACTTCCTCACCTCGATGAGCCGCGAGCCCGGCCTGACCGGCCAGGACACGCTCCTGGCCGTCACGACGTCCGCGTTCGACATCTCGGTGCTGGAGCTGTTCCTGCCGCTCACGGTCGGCGCCCGGGTGCTGATCGCGAGCCGCGAGGCGGCCTACGACCCGGTGAGCCTGGCCGCCCTGCTGGAGGACGCGACGGTCATGCAGGCCACCCCGGCCACCTGGCGGCTGCTGCTGTCGGCGGGTTGGGAGGGCAAGCCGGGGCTGAAGGCGCTGTGCGGCGGCGAGGCGCTGCCCGCCGACCTGGCCACCGGCCTGCGCGGGCGCGTGGCCGAGCTGTGGAACATGTACGGGCCGACCGAGACCACGATCTGGTCCACCCTCACCCGTGTCACCGACGGGCCGATCACGATCGGCCACCCGATCGCCAACACCCGGATCCACCTGCTCGACAGCGCGATGCAGCTGGTTCCCACCGGCGTGGTCGGCGAGCTCTACATCGGCGGGGCGGGCCTGGCCCGGGACTACCTCCACCAACCCGAGCTGACGGCCGAACGCTTCGTCACCTGGCAGGACGGCAGCCGGCTGTACCGGACCGGTGACCTGGCCCGCCGGCGGGCCGACGGCTCGATCGAGTTCCTCGGCCGGGCGGACGGGCAGGTGAAGGTCCGCGGCTACCGGATCGAACTGGGCGAGATCGAGTCGCTCCTGCTGGCACATCCGGCGGTCCGCGAGGCGGCCGTGGTGGTGCGCGGCTCGGACGAGGACAAGAGCATCGCCGCCTACCTGGCCGCCGATTCCGACCATGACTGGCGCGAATATCTGCGGCGCAAGCTGCCCGACTACATGATCCCTTCGGCGTTCGTGCCGCTGGAGGCGCTGCCGCTCACCCCCAACGGCAAGGTGGACCGCAAGGCGTTGCCGGAGCCGGTGGGCCAGGCACGCGCGGAGGGCGCGGCGGCGCGGACTCCGGCCGAGGTCAAGCTGGTCGAGCTCTGGTCGCAGATCCTGGGCGTGAAGGGGATCGGGATCGACGACGACTTCTTCGCGCTGGGCGGCGACTCCTTCAAGGCCGTGCGCGCCGTACGGGACTCGGGGATCCAGGCGACCGTGCTGGACCTCTTCAAGAACCCCACGATCCGAGCGTTCGCCACGCTCGACGGCTCATCGCACGACATCGGCCTCCTGCATGAACTGACGCCTCCACGCCCGGCGGCCTCGCTGACCCTGGTCTGCGTGCCGTTCGCGGGCGCCGGCGCGATCACGTACCAGCCGCTGGCCGCAGCCCTGCCCGAGCACATCACCATGCTCGCGCTGGAGCCGCCCGGCCACGACACCGGCAATCCCGGCGAACCCATGCTGACCTTCCACGAGCTCGTCGAGGGCTGCGTCAAGGAGATCAGGGAGAAGGTCGACGGGCCACTCGCGCTCTACGGCCACTGCATGGGCGGCGCGCTCACCGTCGAGCTGGCCCGCAGGCTGGAGGAGGAGGGCGTCGAGCCGGAGAAGGTGGTGATCGGCGGGCACTTCCCGGCGCCCCGCCTGCCGGGCAGGGCCTTCGCCTGGTTCCGCAGGACCTTCCCGATGGAGCGGTGGACCTCCAAGCGGCAGGCGCTGGAGTTCCTGCGGGCCATGGGCTTCTTCACCGAGGCGCTGGACCCTCAGGAGCGCGACTTCATCATGGGCGTCTTCCTCCACGACACCCAGGAGGGTGAGGACTACTACACCGAGCTCTACCAGGCGCCCATCAAGAAGCTGTCGGCGCCGCTGGTGTGCGTGGTCGGCGAGAACGACCGCGCCACCGAGCTGCACGAGGAGCGTTTCCGCGAGTGGGAGGCCTTCTCCGACTCGGTGTCGCTGGAGGTCATCCCCAAGGCCGGGCACTACTTCCAGAAGCACCAGGCGACCGAGCTGGCCGGGATCCTCGGCGGCGACGACCGGGCAGCGGCTCCGCTGCCGCCCCGCTACCAGCAGGCCAGCCTGAAGACGTTCTCCCTGGTGGCCTTCGGCCAGCTGGTGTCGCTGATCGGCACCGGGCTGACCACGTTCGGCCTGGGCCTGTGGGCCTACCAGCAGACCCGGTCGGTCTCGATGTTCGCCCTCGTCTCGGTCATGGCCCTGCTGCCCGCCGTCGTGCTGGCGCCGATCGCCGGCGCGGTGGCGGACCGCTTCAACCGCAGGCTCGTCATGATCACCGCCGACTCGGCGGCGGGGTGCGCCTCCGTCTCGCTGGCCGCCCTGCTCTGGACCGGCGGGCTCCAGCTCTGGCACGTCTACCTCATCGTCGCCGTCGGCGCGGTGTCGACGGCCTTCCACCAGCCCGCCTACATGGCGGCCGTGGCCCAGTTGGTGCCCAAACGCTATTACGGCAGGGCCAACGGCCTGACCCAGCTGGGGCAGGCGGCGGGAACCGTACTGGCGCCACTGCTCGGCGGCGCGCTCGTGGCCGCCGTCGGGCTGAGCGGCATCGTCCTGATCGACCTGTCCACCTTCGCCTTCGCGGTCGTCGTGACCTTGGCGGTCCGGTTCCCGGAGACGCTGTTCAAGAAGCGGGAGGAGCCGTTCTGGCAGGAGGTGACCGGCGGCTGGCGCTACATCAGCCGCAGGCACGGGCTGCTGGCGATCATCCTGTTCACGGCGTTCCTGAACTTCCCGTTCGCGATGGTCGAGGTCCTGTCCACGCCGCTGCTGCTCAGCCTCACCGACACCCGCGGCCTGGGCGTGGCGCTCTCGATGACCGGCATCGGGCTCCTGCTGGGCAGCCTGATCATGACGGTGACCGGCGGCCTGGCGCGGCGCACCAACGGCATCCTCGGCTCCTTCATGGCGCTGGGCGTCGCCTTCGCCGTCATCGGGATCGCGCCCCACCCGGCGCTGCCCGCGATCGGGCTCTTCCTCATCGGGCTGCTCACCGCGTTCCTGAACGCGCACTGGTTCTCCATCGTGCAGCAGAAGGTCGGGCTCGACCTGCAGGGCCGGGTCATCGCCACCAACCTGATGCTCAGCTGGGCGCTGGTCCCGGTCGGGTTCCTCCTGGCCGGACCGCTGGTGGAGCAGGTCTTCAACCCCATCGCCGGCTCCGCGCACGGCCGGGGGATCGCCCTGCTCACCATCGTGGCGGGCGCGGTGACCGTCCTGATCGGGCTGGCGGCCTTCCGCTACCGGCCGGTCCGCTTCCTGGAGGACGAGCTGCCCGACGCGACCCCCGACGCGGTGGCCATCTCCGACAAGGACCTGATCCAGCGGGAGGCCGACAGACAGCTCGTCGCATGACCCCTCCTCTCCCCCGGTACGGCCTGTGCCGGGGGAGAGCCGGCCGCCCGAGCGCGGTCAGCTCGGCGCCGGAAGCTCGACCAGGCCCGTGAACTCGGGACTGGGCCGGACCTTGATCTCCCGCCACAGCAGCTCCGTGAACGCGCGCACGGCGCGCACCGCCTCCACCAGGTTGCCCTCGGCGAGGTGGATGCGGACGACCAGGCGCTGGGAGCTCTCGCGCAGCGGCTCGTACTCGACGGCGGCCAGCGCGAGGTCCAGCGCGCGACCGTAGGCGCCCTGGGCGAGCTGCCGTTCGGCCATGGCCTCCAGGGTGTGCAACTGGAGCTGACGGACGCGCTCGCGGACGGCGACGACCCACTCGTCGTACCAGCCGGGCAGCAGCACGCCGCGCGGCGGCACCCACGAGCCGTCGTCCTCGGCCTGCGCCGGTCGCCGCACGTGCAGCCGCCGGCTCAGCGCCTGCAGCTCGTCGACGTCGACCGAGACCCGCGGGTCCAGCCGCATGGCCGGGCCGCCCGTGACGATCAGCCCCGGGCAGGCCCGGCCGGCCCGCCAGAGGGTGGTGCGGAGGTCGGCCTGCGCGCGGGCCTCGCTGGAGTCGGGCCACAGGCTGCCTGCGGCGAAGTCACGGGTCGCGGTGCCGTGCAGGCCGAGAAAGGCGACCAGCCGCCGAGCGCTGTGCGGGAGCTCGCCCCACCGTGCACCGCCCGTTTCAGCGCATGCCGACACCTCGAAGGTGCCCAGCAGACGCAGGCTCACCGACCCCTCCGGCCGTGCATCGTACGCCGCGACAGCAGAAGTGCTGTCCATCGGGCGCCCCTCCTCTGCACGAACAGATCCCCCTGGGTTTTATGCCGTCCGCAGATGATCTGTCAATAGGGCGTAACTTTTCGTGAGCGAGGCGGTCATGAGCTGGGCTTTTGAGCTACATTCAGGCGGCCGATAAAATCACGTTGAAACTGCCGAAAATCCCATTCGCCGTTTATTCCAAGCGATATCGAAAAGCACGCGACTCAGCCGTATTTGGTCAGTTCCGGGTGGCGGCGCAGCGTTTCGTAGGTCTTGCGGTCGGGGGCGTAGGCGTCGGCGCGCGACCCGTCCTCGCCGCGTTCGCGGAAGACCTCGCGAAGCCTGTCGACCAGCGGGTCCCACTGCGTGTAGACCGGCTTGAGCTTGTTGAGCGCCTGGATGACGGAGATGACGTCCGGGCCCCGGTACCACGGTGGATGCTCAAGCTCCTTGCGCACCTCGGCGAAGACCGCCCTCTCCTGGTCGCGCAGCGTCATCATGGCGGGGATCAGGCTCCGGAGCTTGGCGTTGCGCTCCTCCACCGCTTCGGCGTCAGGAGCGGGCGCGGGCGGAGGGCCTATCGTTTCCTTCTGTACGGGCGCAGCCGCCGGCTTCAGCTTGCGCAGCTCGGCGCGGATCTCCGTCTGCCGGTCGCCGATCCTGCGCAGCATCTCGGCCACCGCCGCCACGTCGGTGAACTGCTCGGAGGCGGCCGTGATGGCTCTGGCGGCCTTGTCGAGCCTGAGGTTGTCGGCCTTCAGGCCCGCCTGGGCCTCCTCGAAGGCCCCGGCCGCGGCGCGGGCCTTGAGCTGGGCGACCCGGTCGCCCACCACGATCGTCTCGAACGCCTCTCGCTCCTTGGCCAGCTCGGCCGGCCAGTCGTAGCGCACGCCGCCCTCGGCCTGGCCCTGCGGCCGGACCACCGCCTGCACGGCGTCGGACGCGCCGTCGTTGTGGCTCGCGTACTCGGCGAGCGCGCGGCTCATCTCCTCCCTGTCCCCGCCGCCGGCGGCGATCCTGCGGCCGAGGCGCTGCCAGTCCTGGAAGCTCGCGATCCGGCCGCGGAAGGCGTGGTTCCACCTGCCGGGTTCCCGGGAGATCGACGCGATGGTCGCGAAGTCGTCGTCCGACAGCTTCATCCCGATCACCTCGGT
Organism: Nonomuraea sp. NPDC049625; assembly: GCF_040675285.1. Lineage (NCBI taxonomy): Bacteria > Bacillati > Actinomycetota > Actinomycetes > Streptosporangiales > Streptosporangiaceae > Nonomuraea > Nonomuraea sp. NPDC049625. The sequence continues at coordinate 24,923 of NZ_JBFAOQ010000008.1, forward strand.
GCGGGACTGCAGCAGCTTGCTGCCGCCGGTGGCCAGTTTGAGCGAGCCGGCGACGGGCGACTGGTCGGCGGCGGAGGCCAGCGCGCGGGCCGAGGCCCCCAGGTCGGTCTCCGAGGTCGTGGTGCTGACGTCACCCGTGGCCTTGTTGCCGGGACCGACGGCGGCGGTGACGGCCTGCTCGGTCCGGTACTCCAGTTGCGGGCCCGACGCCACTCCGGCCGTGAGCGCGCCACCCGTCGCCCCGGAGAACAGCTTGTGCGTGCCCGTCTCGTCGACGACCGTCTTCTCCGCGAAGGAATGGGTGGTCGAGATCAACGCCTCCAGCCCCGCGACGCCGACCTTGGGGGTCAGCGTGGTCGACCAGCCGGTGCCGGACTCCGTACCGGCCACCCGGGTGGGGTCGGCGGCGGCCAGGGCGGTCAGTTCGGCCGCGCCGTCGACCGCGAGGATCCGGTCGAACCTGGTCTGGTAGTCCGGGTCTCCGGGGTTCAGGCGGAAGGTGACCGCCCTGGCCTCCGACGTCGTCCTGCCGTAGCTGAGGCCGGCACTCACGGCTCCCGACGAGCCGGACGCGCCGATGGACTTCGCGGTCTCCGACACCACCTCGACCGTGACGAGCACGGCCCCGCCCCTGCGCGCCACCGTACGCTTGAGCGACCTGCTCCTGCTGTAGGAGACCTCGGCGCCGACCGGCGATCTGCCCGCACCGGTCACGCCGAGCGAGCCGCCGACGCCCTTCCTGGCCTCCAGGCTCGCCTGGTCGCCCTCGCCGAGCTTGGCCGCCTCGGCGGCCGACAGCGGGGCCGCCAGGGTGGTCAGCAGCTGCCGCGCGTCGTCGACGCTGCCGCGCGCGACGAGGTTGACGACCCGCAGCTCCTGCTCCGCGCCGCCCGACCCGTCGCGGGCCAGGTCCCCGAGGTAGCGCTTGGTCTCCTCCTGGCTGAACCGGTGGACGAACGTCCCGGTCACCGACCCCGTGACCGACAGCGACGCGTTCGCCGTGCCCTTCCGTCCCGCCCCGCCGCCCACCGTACCGGTCGCGCCGATCGTGACGGTCACCATGAGCTGGTACGCCGGCGGTTCCGTCGCCTCCACCCGCGTGGCCTTCACCACCACGCGGGCGTTGCCGGCGACGGACCTGGTGGTGGTGAAGCCGTTGCCGTACGCGGTGGTCCGCTGGGCGCTCGCGGCCCCCTGCCCGCCGAACCCCTCGGGAGCGGCGACGACCCCGGCGCTCGCCTGGCGGCCGGTCCGGGTCCCCTGCTGGAGCCTGCCCTCCTCGTCGAACGTCCCCGTGCTGGTGTCCTTGCTCCGGGTGAGGGTCAGGCTGCCCTCGTTCCGTGCCACCGTCGTCCCTGTCGTGCTCTTGGACGTGGCCTCAGGGGCCCCCTTGGAGGGAGCCTGAGTTCCGGGCGCGGGGGCCGCGGACGCTTTCGGCGCCGTACCAGGGGGCGGGGTCGGCACGGGGGTAGCGGGAGCTTTCGGTGTGGTGGCGGGTGCCGGGGTCTTGGCCGGTGCGGGGGCAGGGGCCTGCTGCGGAGCTTCGGGTTTCGGACTGGCCTTGGGCGCCTTCGGCCGGGCCTGGGCCTGCTGGAGGATCTGGTCGTCCGCATCGGCCGGGACCGGGAGGGTCTCCGCCTTGGGCAGCGGGAACGGGATCAGCCGCCGCCGCTTGGCCGGGGGGGCGGCCGGGCCGGGGGGCGGGGCTCCCTCCGGGCGCCCCGGGTAGCGTCGCTCGACGACCGGTTCGGGCCTCGGCGGCTTGGGTGGGAGCTTCTTGATGGCCTCCAGCGCCGGGGAGAGGTTCACGGGGACGTGCTCGCCCAGCGGGTCCTTGGCCCGGCCGGTGCCGACGGTGGCGCCGGCCAGCCCGAGCTTGGCCGCGCAGTGCGGGCAGATCAGGGAGCTGGCGCCGACCGCTATCAGCTTGAGCTTGTGCTTGGCCGCGTGCGCGACCAGCCTCGCCTCCGCGTCCTTGCGCGCCTGCTCCGCCGTGCGCTTGCGCTTCGGCTCGTCCGGCTCCGACGCCTCCCCTTCGGCGGTCCCGCCCTCATGCTGGTCGACGAGATGCAGCCCCGGCTGGGACGCCGGAGCGGTCTTCGGCACCACCCCCGACAGAGGAACCGGCTCGGACTTCGGCACCACTCCCGACTGCGGCACCGGTTCGGACTCGGGCTCGGGCTCGTGGGCGTGCGCGAGCGCCGACCCCGGCGCGGGCACCGGGCCGGGAGTCGCTGAAGGGGCCGCTGCCGGTGAAGGGGCGGGCTTGGCGGCCGGAGCCGGTTCGGCGGGTCCGGCCGGTACGACCTTGAGATCGGGAGCCTCCGGCTTCTGCTTCTTCAGGCGGACGGCCTTGACCCACGTCTCCCCCGGCCCCAGATCGACGAGCTTGCGGCGGCTGCCTTTGGTGGTGGTGACGAGCTCGTGCAGGTTGTCTTCCTCGTCCACGGCGTAGCTGACGGTGACGGTGACGTCACCCCGGATGGAGCCCGCGGCCGCCTCGCGACGCTCCTCAGGGGTGCGCTGGTCCACCGGCAGCGGCTTGTCCTCCTTCTCCGCCTTGGCGGCTTTCGCCTCCTGGCCCGCCTCCCACCGGGCGAGGCTCTTCCGGACGACCCCCTCCATCAGCTCGGTCGCCCGCAGGTCGGCGGCGTCCTGGAACTCCCGCAGCCGGGCGAACGCCGCGACGTCCTCCGGGCTCGCGGGGCCGCCCGTCTCCTCCGCCATGGCCAGCCCGATCGACGCGCTGCCGCCGACGGCCACGTAGCCGCTCTCTGGGCCGCTCTCTGGGCCGCTCTCTGGCCCGCTCTCGTGCGCCACCGCGTCGGCCGCCGCGTGGGCCGCGGCCTCGAGCCCGGCGTGGCGGGTCGGCCGCGGGCCCGCGCCGCCGCGCTGCTGGATGACGTGGGCGAGCTCGTGGGCGAGCAGGTGCCTGCCGTCGGGGGTGTGCGGCGCGAACCTGCCGGGGCCGAAGACGATCTGCTCACCGACCGTGTACGCGCGGGCCCCCAGCTCGCGCGCCGATCTCCCGGCCGAGCCGTCGGAGTGCACCCTGACCTGGCTGAGGTCCTGCCCGAACCGCTGCTCCATGGCCGTACGCGTCACCCGGTCCAGCGGCTCGCCCCTGCGCGCCAGCTCCCTGCGGGCCGCGGCGGGGACGGGCGCCGAGGCCCGCGCGGGTTCGGCACGTCGGTCGCCGGCCGCCATGGTCACAGTCCGTGCGTGAGCGGCAGCGCGAACGACGTCCGCCAACCGGTGACCGCGTCGCCCTCGACGACGGCCAGCGGCGCGTAGTGGTAGGCCACGCCGTGCGGGCCGCGGCCCTGGGGGTGGTGCCAGATGACGTCGCCCAGCGTGCGGCGCGCGGGGAAGACCCAGTAGTCACCCGTACGGTAGCGGTGCGGGTTGCCGCGCTCGCCGGTGAGGAAGCGCACCTCGACGCCCCGCTCCAGCGGGATCCACCCCGTATCCTTCCTGGCCGCCTGCGCCTCGGTCACCGGAACGGCCCCGTCGGGGGACTTGCCGGGCGGCGTGTGGTCCCAGCGCCGCAGGTACGGGTGGCGGCGCCGGTCGATCGCGGGCGGCGGAGCGTCCAGGGTCACGGTCGACAGGTCCACGTCCACGTCGACCACCTGCCGCAGCGGCGCGGCCGGACGCGGCCAGCCCAGCTCGCGGCGCAGCGAGACGGCGTCGTCCACGGCCTCCACCCACTGGCCGACCTCCAGCGCGGTGTGCCGGTCGCGGCCCAGGCTGCTCACCTGGACCACGGGCCCGTCGCTCGCCAGGATCGGATAGATCACCGAGCCGTTGTCCCGCGACCAGGCGAAGCTCGCCCCTTCCCGGACGGTGCCGCCGCTGCGGATCTCCACCCGGTAGAGCTGGTTCTCCCCGGTGTACCCCGCGTCGGACGGCGCGGTGCACGGGTCGTCGTCGGCCTCGTGCGGGCGCGTGGCCCGTACCTGGAGCACTCCCCGGTGCTCCGCCGACTCGGCGGCGGCGATCCAGTCGGCGACCCAGGTCTCCACCGACACGTCGCCGGTCGGCACGGGCACGGCGCGCACCTGCCAGACGACCTGCGCGCGGCTGCTGGTGTCGGGGTGGTGCGGGCCGAGCGCGGGCTCGTGCAGCGTAGGGTCCTCCACCTCGGTGACGTGCCGCTCCCAGACCTTCAGGTAGACCAGGTACCTGCCCTTGGGCAGCCGGTCGGCGCCCGCGACGTCCAGCACGGCGTGCGGCTGCTTGGCGTAGGTGGTCTCGGCCGGGTTCTCGACGCCGATGCCGTTCACGTAATAGCGGCCCGCCCCGATGGTGAAGTCCGCCACGGCCGGGTCGCCGACGGCGAAGCCCAGTCCGGGGCCCGCCGGCCCGGCGTGGGGGCCCATCAGGTCGGCCAGCGCGCCGCGCAGCTGGTGCAGCAGGAGCGCGGTCTGCTCGTTGCGGTTGGCGTCCAGGCCGACCCTGCCCTGCAGGTCGAAGACCGCGGAGTAGCCGCGCTCCGGCGAGAAGGTGATGTTGGAGAAGTCTCCGTGCACAGCGGTCTCCCTAGGTGGCGTTGATGACGGCTGCATCGACACCGAGGGGGACGAACCCGTCCAGGTGGTCGACGAGGTTGGCGAGTCTGCGCGCCTCGAACAGGTCGTGGAAGGCGCCCATCTCGGCGCCGTCCTCCGCTCCTGTGCGGATGGCGTCGGCACAGGTCTCGTGCAGCCGGCAGTAGCCGGGCGTGCCGTACCTGACGCTGGTGAACCTGGGCCGCAGCCGGTTGTCCGAATCGGGCGGGCACCGGTAGCGGGGCGGGCCGCCGTGGCAGGCGTAGGAGACGTAGGAGTAGCGCGCGCAGCCGGCGTCGCGCCTGGCCACGTGCACGCAGCCGGTCACGATGCTGTCCTCGGCGAGCCTGAGCAGGTAGACGCGCACCTGGCCGAGCACGGTGCAGCGGCGCAGGGTCAGGTCGGCGTAGGCGTTCCTGGCGTCCACGCCCGTCACTGCGGCCAGCTCGCGGCCGGTCGCGTCGATGATCGAGTCGTACGCCTCGACGATGAGCGGCTCCCCCGCGGTCTCGTCCTGGTCGACGAGGATCGTGCCGACGATCGACCGTTCGACGCGCAGGCGGGCGGTGGTGCGGCGCAGCTCGATCGACGGCTCCTCGCCGTGGCGGGGCTCGCACCGGTCGTCCAGCTCCCAGCCGGGCACGAGGGTGCAGTGCCTGATCGTCACCTCACCCACCTGCCCGGTGATGTCGACGCTGCGGCCCGAGATCACGAGCCCGTCGAGGAGCAGGCGGGGGCGGCGCGCGGACGGCGGCGGGCAGTCGGCGGCGCCACCCGGCGGCGGGGTCTTGGAGCGGGCGCGCACCGAGAGCGCGTCGAACCTGTTGGCCCGCTGGTTGAGCAGCCTGATGACCGGCCGCTGGTAAGGCGCCGCCCGCAGCTCCAGCCGGTCGTCCAGGTCCAGGTCGACGCAGAGCGCCTCGGTGTAGTCGGCCGAGTCGACGATCTCCACGAGCGCGTCGTGCAGCGACGGGTCGGCCTCCTTGTCCTCCTGCCACTGCCGGAGCGCGGCGGTGATCGAGCCGAACCCGTCACCGCCGACGACGTACCGGCGGCGCTCCCCGACCGGGGCGGTCGCCCTGGCGTAGGCGCCGCCACCCATGCGCTCGCTGAAGCCGTAGCACCAGCTCACCCACACCCCCTCCTCCGGCGCCTCGTCCGGCGGGAAGGCGATCCTGCCCAGCACCGGGTCCACGACCACCTGGCCCGGCTGGGGCCGGTAGCGCCAGTCGCTCAGGTCGGCGCCGACGATCCGGCTCGCGGGGACGGGGTTGTCCAGGCTGTCGCGCCAGATCCGCAGGGCGCGGCCCGGGCCGTAGTACTCGGTCACGGCCGCGGCGAACTCCTCGCGGCCGATCGGCTGCGGCAGGTCGGCGGGTCCCGACAGGTGGGCGGCCTTCGGCCCCGTACCCTGCGGGGCGAACAGCTGGGTGTCGATGCCCAGCACGTTGACCAGGTAGCGGCTGTAGCGCTGGTCGACGCAGAACGCCGGGGCCCGGGTGACGGGGAAGGACAGCAGCCGCCACACGTACAGCGCCAGGCTGGGGATGTTGGGCAGGCCCCGGGTCAGCTCGCTGTTGATGCGGCGCACGTCGGGCAGCCTGGGGGCGGTGTCGAAGGGGCCGCCGACGCGCTCGCAGGCGACGAGGTCGCGCACGTCGAAGGTGGCCGGCCGGTCCGGCCGCAGGTGCCGGAGGTGCTGGTCGCGCACCAGCATCCGGTACGTCTCCACCGCCCGCGCGGGCCGGCCCGCGACGTCGAAGGCGAGCTGTTCCAGCGCGGCGGCGGTGCCCTTGCGGCGGCGTACGGCCACCGCGTCCGCCACCTCGGCGCGCGAGACGCCCTCCCTGTCGATGCCGACCAGGGCCGCGATGTACGGCACGATCCACTCGTCGCAGGTCTCGACGAACCAGTTGGCGTACCAGGTGTCGAGGTCGTCCTCGATGACGTGTACCTGCTCCTCGATGATCCGCAGCAGTGCCCGCAGCGGGTGGCCCCGCTCCTCGTCCCTGCTGCGGTGGATGGCGGGCAGCAGCGCGGCCAGCTCGTCGCGGGTCATCGGGCCACCTCCACGTGCAGGACGACGAACCCGTCCAGGCCGGGTGTGATCAGGACGAGCTCGGCGGGGTCGATGTGGACGCCGTCGGCCCGGGTCCTGGCCGGTCTCGCGGGTATCCGTTCGGCCACGCCGGTGACCGCGGCGGCCTCGGGGGCGGTCGTGCCGAGGGTGGCGCCCAGCCGTACGACGTCGGCGAACGCGACGCCGGGCACGCGCTGGAGCTCCGCGACGACCTCGGACAGGTACAGGCTGCGCCCGAGAGCGCGCGCGTCGAACCCGAACGCCGACTCCAGGGCCGCGCGGGCCTGCGGGCCGACCAGGTCGGGGGCGCGGTCGGCGTCGATCCACACGTTCGCCTCCAGGACGACGTTCCACAGCGTGCGCGGCGCCGCGGCGACCGGCACGCCGGGGTCGCCGTAGCGGCGGCAGGCCGCGAGCAGGCCGCGCAGCAGGTCGGAGTCCGGCTCGATCGGCGCGTCGTCCACGCCCGCCACCGTCACGTGGACCAGTTCCCTGCCGCCCGCGCTCAGGCGGGTCGCCGCGGCCTTGCCGACACCCGCGCGGGCCAGGGTGAAGTCCGCGTAGTCGCGCAGGCCCACCAGCCGGTCCATGGCCAGCGTGGGCAGCGGCGCCCGGCCGCGCAGCGCCGGGTCCGCGTCGTGGTCGGTGCCGCCGCTCGCGCGCAGCGGGTTGGTCACCGCGCTGACGCCCAGCGGTTTGGTCTGCAGCTGGCTGAGCTGCCCGGCGCGCACGTTGCCCGCCCTGCCGATGCCCACGCGGTAGGTGAAGGCCACGTTGCCGGTGCCGGTGGGCAGCCGCGATCCGCGCCTGCCGTCGCCGAACTCGACGGTCGCGCCGCCCGCGGCGTCCACGCTCAGCTGGTAGGCCCGCTCGGACGGCCCCGCCCAGGCCAGCTCGGGGACCTCGTGCCAGGCGATCCCGCCGACCCTGACGATCAGCTCCGCCTCGGCGCCGTCGGCGTCGGGGGTGGCGAGGTACGTCAGCGGCTGCTGGCCCAGGGTGAAGCGCTGGCCGGCCGCGCCGGCGTCGCCGCTGCCCGCCGCGGGTTCGAGCTTCGTCTCGCCGTTCGTGGCGCGTACGACGTTGGCCCAGACGGTGACGGTGGAGCGGCGGTAGCTGCCGCGCAGCGGGGCCGCGAGGTCCAGCACCGTGTGATCCGGCACGCTCCCCGACGAGGAGGCCCGCCGGGTGCCGATGACCCGCGCGACCTCGCCGCTCGGCGGCGTGAGCGGGCCCGCGTCCTGCGGCATCCCGGACACGACGATCGTACGGCCGGTCGGCAGGTCCTCGATCACCACGCCGAGGTCGATCGAGCCGCCCTCGACGGGCCCCGTGATGGGCTCGTCGGCCAGGGCGAGAGGCTCGGCCTGGACGTAGAAGGTGTAGCCGCGCAGCTCGGACAGGGAGCGCCCGGCGTCGCCGTGCTCCTCGGGGAACCAGGGCGCCACCAGCACGAGCGCGGTCACCCTGCCGGAGATGCCGTAGCGGGCCAGGCCCAGCGTGCGCACCTCTTTCACGAGGTTGACGTTCACGAGGCCGTCGCCGGAGACCACCACGATCCAGCTGCCCGGGAGGATGCGCGGGTAGTCGGCGTCGAGCGGGAGCAACGTGCGCGCGCCCGCGTCGGAGTCGTACAGGCCCTCGTCGAGCTCCCAGTCGGGGTCGTCCGCGGCGACCTCGCCGATCACCCCGCCGGATGTCGCGGGCGGGAGCGGGGCGGCGGAGCCGAACGTGGCCGCCTTGGCCCGCAGGACCTCCAGCCGGACGAACTCCGCCTCCTCGTCGCCGTCCTCGGCCACCCCGGCCGGGGACAGCTGGAGCCTGGCGGCGGTCACCTGCGCGTCCAGATCGGTCTCCGCCGACTCGACGATCCTCAGCAGGGGCGATCCGTCGGTGAAGTGGAAGAGCAGGCGGTCGTTGGGCGCGAGCCCGGTCGCGATCCCTTCGACGTGCACCACCCGCAGGGAGGCCACGCGGCAGCGGGTCAGCCGCGTCGGGCGGCGCAGCCTGGGCGGCAGCGCGCCCCACGACGGGCGGGCCACCAGCTCCTCAGCCGTCTCGAAGATCTGCGGCTTGGCGCCGGGGTCGGGCACGCTCTGCACCCTGGCGCCCGCCGGCACCCGCACGAGCGGGTCGTCGGGGTCGGGGTCGAGGGTGTAGGCCAGCCAGGCGCTCGCCGCCAGCCCCGGCCGGGGCCGGTAGCCGACGAGCGCGGCCAGCTCCACCAGCGAGCGCCGCTCCTTGGCCGTCGCGAGGTAGCCCTCGTCGGCGATGCGTTCCTGGTAGAAGGTCAGCACGTCGCCGACGCAGGCCCACGCGTCCAGCAGCGCCAGCGCGGGGTCGTCGGGGGCGCGCGTGGTGAGCCTGGCCAGCTCGGGATGGTCGGCGGAGGCCAGCCTCCCGATCATCCTGGTCAGGAACGCCGCCCGGGTACCCACGCGGACGCTCAGGCTCGACCGCCCCGGCGGATTGGCCGTCGGCAGCGGTGTCCCCGAAGCGCACCGCCCGCAACATCCCGCCGCTTCACCGCAGCTCATACCGGCTCACCGCCCTCCCACGAGATCCAGCGTCAACGTCCCGGCCGAGGGGATCTCCAGCGGGCCGAACGCGAGCGCGCCGCCGGGAGCCACGGGCGGCCCGGTGGAGACCGTGCGGGCCAGCCGGACGACGCTCGACGACACCACTCCCGGCACGGCCATGGCCTCGGCCAGGATCCGGCTCACGTACAGGCCGGTGCCGAAGGTGAGGCGGTCGGGGTCGAACATGCCGCCCGGCGCGTCGCCGAGCCGGGCCCGCAGCGCGACGGTGACGGCCGAGCGGGGCGCGTTCGCCGCCAGGCAGACGCGTAGCCCGAGGTCGACCGCGACCAGCCGGGGCGGGTCGGCCCGCAGGTCGTGCCCGATCCGCCGGACCTGCTCCAGCCGGGTCCGCACCGCCTCCAGGGGGAACTCCTCGCCGCAGCGGCCGCGCAGGGGGTCGATCGCCACGTCGGCCTCGTACCAGCCGCCGGTCCAGGCCAGGTCGGTGGCCGCGCTCTGGACTCCGGGCTGGGCGGCGGCGATCGTGGCGTAGTCCTCGGCGGTGACCGCCCGTATCAGGCGGTGCCGGTAGGCGGTGGGGCCGAGCAGGCGGGCTTCGGCGACCGGTTCGGGGTCGATGCCGCCCGTGGCGGCCAGCGGGTTGCGTACGCCGGTCACGGGCACCGCGATGGGGCACGAGGCCACCAGGTGGGCCACCGCCTCGGGGCCGACGTTGCCGGCCGTCCCGTTGCCGACCCGCAGGCGCAGCTCGAACCGCTGGCCGGGGCGGACCCCGCGGCCGTACTTTCCATCGCCGAAGCGCAGGTGCGAGCTGCCCTCGTCGTCCACCTCGACGACGACATGCCGGTCCTCGGGGCCGCTGCCGATCAGGTCGGCCCGCACCGTCCACGTCTCGCACTCGGAGGTGAGCCACAGCTGGGCCGGCGCCGTACGCGGGTCCTGGGTGAGCGCGGCGGCGGCGGGACCCGCGGCGACCGGCTCGGCGGGGTCGAGCCCCCCGCCGGCACCCCAGGTGGCGGCCACCTCGGCCGCGTCGGCGGCGTCCAGCGGCAGGCCGAGGCGGGCCTGGGCGGTCAGCCTGGCCAGCCTGCCGAGCAGGCGGGGCCGGGGCGCGGTGCCGGTGGGGATGCGGGCCAGCGTCAGGGCCTGGCCCGCCGCGACGATCTCGGGAGCGGGATAGGGCGCCCGGCGGGTGAGGGGCGCGTGCGGCAGCACGGGCTCGAAGCGCACCCGTACGGGGTCGCGCTCCGGGCGGCCGAGCCCCTCGCACCGCACGGGACCGGGCTCCCCTTCGGGCACGGTCAGCGTGCCGGTCACTGTGGCGCCGTGGTCGACGAGGACCACGTTCGCCCTGGCCACGCTCACGTCCTCGAACAGGCAGCACTCCTCGCCGCCGATGGCGGCCAGGCACAGGTCGAACGTCAGGGCGTCGGCGCACGCCCAGCTCACCCGGAGCAACGGCTGGTCGTAGACCGGGTCGTCGAGCTCCTCGACCTCGGTCAGCCGTACGGCCTGGCGGTGGGTGACGTCCGCGTCGCCCGGCACCCCGGTCAGCGGGCCGCGTACCTCCTCGAAGATCACCACGTCGCCGGGGCACAGGCCGAGCAGCCGCTCGGACCGCTCCTCGTCGCACCAGCCGTCCACCAGCGTCGCGGCCGTCGCGCCGCGCTGCAGGCAGCACTCCTCGCCGCCCCAGGTCCACAGCCGGATGCGGTTACGGGCAGGGCTGACGGCCAGGTCGTGCTCCAGCACGGGTTCGTACACCTGGTAGCCGCCGCCGGGCGCCAGACGGCGCAGCTCGCCCTCCGAGACCATCGGGCGGCCGCCGAGCGCCGGGACCGCCGTCACGAACCGGTAGCTGCCCGCGTACAGGACCCCCGGCTCCTCGACCTCCAGGTGCACCCAGGTGCGCGCGTTGCAGCCGTCGTGCATCCGGTAGTCGACCAGCCGCAGGTGCCGCCGCACCGACGTGCGCAGCCGGGCCGTGCCCAGGTACGCCTCGGTGGCCACCGCGTCCTGGCGGTAGGAGAGCTGGTCGCCGACGTAGGCGAGCAGCTCGACCAGCGTGACGCCCAGGTCGGGGATCTGCCGGTCGGTCCAGGCGGGGGAGGTCAGCGCGAGCCGGTCCAGGATGAGCCGCCGGAAGCTCGCGTAGTCCTTGGCCAGGTAGTCGATGACCGCCCGGTCCTCATCGCCCGGAGGGCAGGGCGCCGTCGCGCCGCAGTCGCTCTCCTCGCCGCAGTCGCCGGTGAAGGTGAAGGCGGCCCGGGCGTACCGGGGGTCGAGGTCCTGTGCGCAGGCCAGCTCCACCTCGTACGGCGAGCGGTCCCCGAGCCGGTCGAGGTGGACGACCAGCTCGTCGTAGCGACCGGCCCGCGCGGCGACCACCTCGACGTGGACGGCCCGCACCGCGCGCCCGGGCCCGGTGATGGCGACGTCGTCCGCCTCCGGCACAGGCTCGGGCGCCTTGCCGAACAGCAGCAGCCGCAGCGTGCGCGCCTCGTTGTCGACCTGCACGCCGGCGATGCCGCCCCATCCGCAGGCGCGGTCCCGTTCCCGCCGCGCGCGGGGCGGGCAGCCCTCGTCGGCCGTCATGGCCCGGTCCTCCGTTCGACGGTGACCGAGTTGAGCTCCCCGGTCAGCAGCAGCACGTACGCCACCGACACCAGCAGCGTCCCCTCCTCGGCCCGCACGTCCACGCGCTCGACCCGCAGGTCGTCGGGCAGCCACTGCTGCAGGGCGGCCTGGAGCGTGTACTCGACGGCCCCGGCCAGTTCGGGGCTGTTGGGGGCGAAGACCAGCCGTAGGACGCCGGTGCCGAAGTCGGGCCGGTTGACCCGCTCCCCCGGGATCGTGAACAGCAGCTGCTCGACCATGTCGCGCACGTGGTCCTCGTCCGTGGTGGTGGCCGACCTGCCGTGCGCGTCGACGTGGAAGGGGAAGTCGAGGTGGGTGCTCATGATCCCGCCGCCCTGAGCTGCGTCGAGGTGATGATCGGCGTGCCCTGGGGGGCCTTGGCCGCCGACTGGCTGACACCGGCGCCGGGCCCCGCGGGCTCCAGGACGACCGGTTTGCCGAGCACGAAGACCCGGGTGGAGGCGGCCAGCGCGAAGTCGACGGTGACGCAGGGGCTCGGCGGGGTCGCGCCCGACAGCGAGCAGCCCGCCACCGCGACCACGTCGCCGACGGTCACCACCGGCGCGCCGCCGGCCAGCACCACGGTCTGGCCGGGGACGATCGTGGCCTTGCCCTGATGCAGGCAGGTCACCTGCGAGGCGACGGTCAGGAGGAAACCCGGCATCGTCGGCACCCCTCTCAGGCCGGCTTCACGACGAGCGCGCCGTTGTTGATGTTGACGAGCCCGACGAGGTTGATGGCCGGCGCGGTGATGGTCACGCCCGAGGTGTCGACCGTGATGGCCGCCGACTGGGACTGCAGCAGCACGCCGCTGCCCTTCATCGGGGCCACCGGGGTGTCGGACAGGGCGATCTTGCTCTTGCCGATGGTCTCGATGAGGAGCGCGGGCGCCGCCGGGGGCAGCAGCTTGGCGGTGGCGGGCGCCTCTTCCCGGCTCCCCCAGAAGAAGCCCACCCAGATGGGGCTGTCGGGGCTGCCCTGCTCGAACTCCACCCAGACCCCGGCGCCGGGCGGCGGCACGGCGAAGAAGCCCATCTGCAGCCCGGCCAGCGGCACGCACGGCATCGCCCACGTCGACGGCAGCACGCCGAGCACGTCGGGCACGCTGACCAGCAGCCGTCCCTTGCCGAGAGGGTCGATGTTGTTCAGCACCGAGCCCCGGTACTTGCCGTAGAAACGTCTGGTGCCCGGCGGCTCGGCGTCCTCGCGCTCGGCGGGGCCGAAGAAGCCGGGAGACTCGACATAGCCGAGCTCGTCCATGTTCATGGCAGGTCCTTAGGAGAGGGGCAGGAACGCGTTGCGGGTCAGGGTGAACTGCTGGGTGTAGCCGCCGCGCGTGATGTCGTGGGTGACGCTCTTGACGAAGTAGGTGCCGTCGTAGCCGAGGCTCGCGCCGCGCACCGTGACGGGACGGCGGGCGCGCAGCGGCTGGCCGTAGCGCAGCACGTCCAGCGTGCCCTGCCCGCTGATCACCTCGTAGCCGTCGGCGGCCCTGGCCAGCGCGACCAACCCCGCTTCCAGGGGGGACAGCTTGGCCAGGCCCCTGACCACCGACGTCTTCAGCGGCAGCGGCTTGCGGGCGCCCATCGGCGGGTTGACCGGGGTGATGTCCGGGATGGGCACGGGGATGGGGAACTTCGTGGTGGGCTCCTGGACCAGCGCCACGTACTGCGTCGCGGAGAACCCGTCGAAGGTGAACGTCAGCGTCTCGACGTTGGTGGTCGCGTCGGCGTTGGCCCACAGGGTGGGCTGTGGCGGCCCGGCCTTGACCAGCGGCCCCCAGTACGCGTAGTTGACCCCGGGGTCCGGCCCCGGCTCGACGTAGAACTGGTAGCCGACCTGCGCCGCGAGCGCCTTGACGTAGGCCAGGTCGGTGCCCTGCTGCGCGGGGATCGACTCCATCGGGTTCGGGGTGATCAGTTTCACGCTCGGCACGATCCGCGGGACGAGCCCGTACATCGGGTATTTGGCGCAGATCACGGCAACCCGCACCTCCGGCGGCAGACCTATGTACGGCACGCCAGTGAAGTCGACGACGTCCATCATCCGGGAGACGTCCTCGCCGGTGAGCGTGAGCCGCGCCTGGCCGGGCTCGGCGGACGGCGTCACCTCGTGCCGGGTGACGACACCGTCCATCAGGACGGTGGCCTGGCCTCTGATCGTCACGACGATCTGCGCCCTGGCCGGCGGGTCGAGCGCCCCCGAGGGCAGCAGCTCGCGGAACAGCAGCGACCGCTTGCCCATGCCGAACGACAGCCGGAACCCGCCCGGCTGGCCCACGCCCTCGCTCACCTGCACCGACAGCAGCGCGTCCACGACCTCGCGCGGCACCCGCTCGGCCCGCACCGCGCCGAGCCTGAGCGACAGCAGCAGCTCAGAAGCCATGCGGGCTCCCGATGGTCGCGGTGGGCAGGGCGACGTCGAGCCGCCGTCCCGGGCGGGCGGTGAGGTCGGCGGGGTCGAGCACCGGGTTGGCGTCCGCGATCTGCCAGAAGCGCTCGGGGTCGTCGAGGTGCAGCGCGGCGATCCGGTCCAGGCGGTCGCCGTCGCGCACCACGTGCACGGCGATCACGGTGAGCGTGCGCCGGTCCGGCAGGAACCTGCGGCGCACGTACGGGATCGGCTCGCCGCCCTCCGGCCGGTGGGTGGCGATCTCGATCCCCTGGTAGCGGCTGGTCGCGGTGAACATCAGGTGCCTCCTGGCGGGCCGTCGAGGCCGAGAGTGCGCAGCTGGTCGGACGGGTGCAGCGCGGCGAGCTGCTCGCGGCGCCGCTGGTGGCCGATGAACAGGCCGCTCCCCCGGTGGGTGAACCCCAGGTCGTCGACGGTGAGGATGCGCATCGACAGCGACACCTTGGCCCTGATCGGGTTGAGGTTGGAGTCGAACGCCTCCTCCGTGACGGTGAACTCGGTGAGCCGGACCGGCACCACGCGCTCGCGGCTCCACACGAAGACCGTCAGCGGCGACTCGACGGGGACGATCTCGAAGGCGCCCTTGCGGGCCGCCTCGTCCTGCGCGATCAGGGCGCCGGCCGTCGGGTTCACCAGCAGGTCCAGCGTGGCCAGGACGGGCAGCAGGCCGTACGCGGCGACGGCGTCGTTGCCCGGCGCGAAGGGGTCTTCGAGCTGCGTCGTCGCGTCGAGCTCCGCCTCGAGCTTGATGGTCTCGTGCGCGGGCCCGCGCAGCCGCAGCGCCTCGCTGCGGTCGCCGGGTTCGGCGCCCACGCCCTGGGGCTGGAGCGTGCGGGTGATGGTGTCCGGGTTGTACTGCAGGGTGATGACCCTGAGCACCGCGCCGTCGGCGGGGTCGAGCAGGACGAGCCCGCCCCTCGGCACCACGGGCGTCCCCGGTGCGAACTGCGCGCTCACCGCTGCCCGCCTCCCGCCAGTCCCTGAATCCCGCCGACGACGGCCTGTGCCAGCCCCGGCGTGGAGCCGTCGGCGGCGTCCACGCTCAACCGCCGCCGGGCGGCCTGTTGCGTGGGCCCGCCCGCCAGATCCCGCCGTACGGCCTCGGTCAGAGCGTCGATGAGCTCCTGCCGGGAGAGGCCCGCCGAGTCCAGCACGACCCTGTCGATGTGCAGCACGATGCGCGTCACCGGCCCACCCGCTCGGGGTGCGGGACCGTCAGCGGCAGGCCCAGTTTCCGGAACTCCGCCCGCGCCGCCGTGAGCACCGTCGCGGTGTCGACGGGCTCGCCGGCGTCCGCGGCGAGGAACGCGGCGCCCAGCGCGATCGCCTGTACGGCGGCGCCCGTGACCGGCAGGTCCACCAGCGCGTCGAGGTCGAGGCCGCCGAGCGGCACACCCGCGGGGAAGGCCGCCGACCACAGCCGTCTGCGCTCCTCCCGTCCCGGCATCGGGAAGTCGACGACGAACCGCAGCCGCCGCAGGAAGGCCGGGTCCAGCGCGGCACGCAGGTTGGTGGCCAGCACCGCCACCCCCTCGTAGGCCTCCATCCGCTGGAGCAGGTAGCTGACCTCGATGTTGGCGTAGCGGTCGTGGCTGTCACGCACCTCGCTGCGGCGCCCGAACAGCGCGTCGGCCTCGTCGAACAGCAGCAGCGCGCCGCCGTCCTCCGCCGCGTCGAAGACCCTGCGCAGGTTCTTCTCGGTCTCGCCGATGTACTTGTTGACCACGGCCGACAGGTCGACGCGGTAGAGGTCCTGGCCGAGCTCGTGGGCGAGCACCTCGGCCGCGAACGTCTTGCCCGTCCCGCTGGGGCCGCTGAACAGCGCGGTGACCCCGTTGCCGCGTGCCCGGCGCTCCCCGTACCCCCAGGTGGACATGACCGTGGCGCGGTGCCGCACCTGCGCGACGAGCCCGCGCAGCAGGTCCGTCTGCTCGCCGGGCAGCACCAGGTCCTCCCACCTGGCCTGCGGCACCGTGCGCTGGGCCAGGGCCTCCAGCCTCGGCCTGGCCGAGCTGCGGCAGGCCGCCCACAGGCGCGCCCGCCCGTCGGGGGCGTCGAGCACGGGCCGCAGGGCGGTGGCGATGCGGTGGACGGCGGGCACGCTCAGCCGGAACTGGCCGGCCAGCGTGCGCGGCGCCCCCTCCAGGGGCAGCCCCGTCGCGGCCGCCCACAGCTCGGCCTGCTCGGCGAGCGTCGGCCGGCCGACGTCGATCACCGACGTGGCCCGGTCGGTGACCGGCCACACCTCGCGCGTGGCCAGCAGGACGAGCCCGCCCACCTGGGACAGGAAGCGCCGCAGCGCCGCGGCCGTGGCGGGGTCGGCCAGGTCGGCGTCCACGGCGTCGAGCAGCAGCGCCATCGGCAACAGCAGGCTTTCGCGCTGCCACAGCCTGGCCACCAGGTCCTGGTCCGCCCCCGCCGCCACGAGCGCGCCGACCGGCAGGTGGTACAGCTCGCGGTTGAGCAGCGCCATGGCCCGTACGGCGACCAGCTCGCAGCTCGGCTCGTCGCCGCCGAGCAGCTGGATCACCGGGAAGCGGCCGTCGGGCGTGTCGGTCAGCGCCGCGCCGACCAGGGCGTCCGCCGCGGCCTGCGACGAGCGGGGCAGCCCGAGGCCCGCCGCCGGGTCGGGGCAATGCTCGACCAGCCCCGTCAGCCGCTCGTCGAGCCGGTTGAGCCCTCTGATCAGGTCCACGATCCGGTCGTCGGCCCGCAGCGGCACGACGGCCAGCGGCTGAGCTCCCGCGCCCACGGGCTCCACCAGCCGCCAGAACCGCAGGCCCCGCTCGGGCGAGAGCACGTCCCAGCGGGCGTCGTCGAACAGGCGCAGCGCCAGGGCGAAGGTGGGGGCGGGCTCCCCCTGGGCCGCGGCGATCAGCGCGGTGATGCCGGGCTCGATCGCGGGGGCGGCGCACAGCAGCAGCACGTCCCGTTCGAAGTCGCTCAGCCCCAGCCGCTCGGCGATCTGCACCAGGGCGGGGGCCCCGAGGCCCGCCGTCGCCCGAGCCGCGGCCTCCCGCGCGCCCGCCATCGCCTGCGCCGCACCCTGCCGTGGGGTCGCTTGGCCGGCGGCCGGCGCGTCGGCGGGCACGGCGGGCACGGCGGTGCGGTCACGGGTTCTCCGCCAGCCCCTCCTCGTCTCCAGCGGCTCCGGCTCAGACCGCTGGGCGGGACTCGGGGGTTGCGGGGTGAGGCCGGCGAGCCGGACGGCCAGCCAGTCGAGGGACGCCTTCAGGTAGGCGCCGTTGGCCTGCTCCCAGGCGGGCGCGTCGGTCATGGGATCACCACCTCTGCCGTGGGGCCGGACTTGAAGGCGCCTGTGGCCCGGTCGACGATGTCGGTGTCGACGCCGTCCACGCGGACGCGGACCTTGTACGTGCCGGGCGGGATCGCGGCGACGACCGAGAGCGTGCCGGTGCCGGCGGTCAGCAGGGGCACCGGCAGGTGCAGACCGCCCACGAGGACGGCCGCCTGCTGGCCGACCAGCACCGGATCGGCGACGGTCGCGGTCACCGTGGTCCTGGCCGGGGTGCCGCCCGCCGGGGTGGCGGCGAGGGCGATGATCTCGGGGGCGACGGCCAGGGGGACCTCGTTGGTGGGCACCCCGCCGGACGCGGGCGTCAGGGAGATCGCCCACGGTCCCGCGGGCAGCCCGGTGGCGGGCAGCGCGACGGCGACCTCGTCGGTTCCCGGAGACGGGAGGTGGACCTCGGCCGTGGCCGGCACCCGCAGATGACGCAGGTGGGCCATGAGGGCGCCCGCAGGGAGGTTGCGGACGCTCAGCGTGACGGTCTCGCCGGGCAGCGCGACCGGGCTCCCCGGCACGCCGTACCGGATGCCGGTGACGGCCGGGAAAGGTGAGGCGGCGTCCGGGTGGGCGACCGGCGACCTGCCGTCGGGCCCACGCTTGAGCACGGGCAGCGGCGCGGCGCCGGGCGCGGGGTTGTCGATGAGCACCGCCGAGACCTGGTAGGACGCCGAGACCCGGTACGGCGTGGCGAACGCGGTCCACATCTTCGCGATGTCGTCCTGGCTCAGCGACTCGAAGCTGACCTTCACGTTCTCGAGCTGCAGGTGCAGGTCGCTGCCGGGCAGCGGGATCGCCGTGGCGGCCCGGATCTCCTCCCCCGGCAGGATCGGGGTGTCGTGCAGGGCCAGCATCGCGGCGCCGAGCAGCTCGTGGGCGGTGCCCTCGTCGGTGCTGTAGGCGGCCAGCAGGTAGTGCAGGACCAGCGGGAGCAGCGGCCTGGGCGACTCCCCGGGCGGCGCGCCCGGCGGGTCGGCGTTGCGGAAGGAGGGGTGCATGTCGGTGCGGTACAGGAACAGGTTCACGTGGTCGCCGTTGACCTCGTCGGGCGCGCGGTCCGGCGGCACGATGGTCACCTGCGGGCCGCCGAGCTGGTTGAAGATCCTGGCGCGCAGCGCGGCGGTCACTGCGGCGATGGCGAGGGAGTTGCTCATGCCAGCTCCCCCTTGCTCCGGCCGCGCAGGTACGCCTGGAGCACCGAGGCGTGGTCCTTGCGCGGCGGCTTGGCCTGCGGGGCGGCCTGGGCCTGCGGGGCGCGTACCTCGAGCCGCCCGATCGAGATCTCGACCACCGACGGCGCGGGGGCGTCCTGTGCCGCCTGGGCGGGCGAGGGCCGCGCCGGCGCGGCGAGCACGGGGCCCGCGGCGACCCGCAGCAGCGGGGCGCCCGCCGCACGCCTGGCCTCGGCGATGTCGGGGAGCGGCGAGTCCGGCTGATGAGCGGGGGCGTACGGCCGCGGCGGAGTGGCGGGGGTGCGGCGCCCGGCGCGCGGCGCCCGGGCCACGACGGCCGGGTCCACCGCATCGGGCCTGGTCACGGACGGCACCGGCGGGGTCCGCTCGCGGCCAGGTTCCTCGGGGGCGCGCGGGGACCGTTCCACGTCGATCTCGTGCTCCTCGTACGCCTCCGTCTCCTCCGCGGCGGGCCGTCGGAGCCTCGTCGCGGGGACGGCGGGCGGCCGGGCGGCAGGAGCGGCAGGGGCGGGGTCCGGCACGTCGGAGAAGGCGGGCGGTTCGGCCTGGGCGCGGCTCATCGGCGGCTGGTCCTCGTACAGCGAGGCCGGGCGGGGGCGGATGCCAGTCACCGGCTCGCGGCTGCGCGTGATCAGCCGCTGGACCAGGCCACTCACGATCTCACCAGCCCCAGGTAGCACTGCCGCCGCCAGGCGCTCAGCGCGAGGACCTGCGGCTCGGTCCAGCCGTAGGCGGCGGCCAGGTCGTGCACCTCCAGCAGGGTCCTGCGGCACCAGCCGTCCAGCTCCGACCACAGGTAGCTGACGATGTCGAAGGACTCGGCCCACTCCAGCCCGCAGTCGGGGCACGCCAGGCACAGCTCCACGTCCACCAACGGGTCGGCCGCGGCCCAGGCCGCGGCCGTCTTCTCGATGTCCTCCGCTTCGGAGCAGCGGCCGACGAGGGCTTCGCACGGGTCGCGCTCGGACAGCGCGGCGGCGACGTCGGCGCTGGTGGGCAGCCGGCACGGTGCCGAGGACGGCGGGTCGAGCAGTTGCTCCTGGTCGAAGGAGACCTCCACGTCCGTACCGCACTCCGGGCACGTGGACACGCCGTCCAGGCTGGAGCCGAACAGCGCGGCGCGCAGCTCGAACAGAGCCCGGTCGCGCTGCCCGACGGTCAGGTGGGCCAGCTCGCCGGGGGTGCGGCCCGTACCGGCCGCGAGCAGGGCGAGGCCCCGCTCCAGCGGCGTGCGGTCCCAGCCCGCCTCCCACGCGTCGAGCAGCTCAGCAGCACCGGCCACCACTGTCACCAGGACCGCCCCTCAGGAGTCCTGCTCGGTGGGCTCGGTGACGCTCAGGTCGCGCACCCATCCCTCGTTCTCCAGCTTCAGGTGCTGGATCGCGATGGCGTTGGCGTTGGCGTCGAGGTCGGGCAGCGCCTGGAACTCCGACACCCAGCAGCGGAAGACCTGGTACGCCAGCACCTTCTGGCCCGCCTCGTTGAAGACCTCGATGACGAGGTCCTTCCTGAAGGAGGCCAGCGCCACCTCGCGGTCGCGCTGGTCGGGGCCGGCCTGGGCGTTGGCGTAGTTCCACACCTTGTTGGCCCACTGCTCGAACTCGGGGTCGTGGGTGACGCCGCGTTCCAGGGTGATCGGCTCGTACTTGGTGCGGCCCGGCGACTTGCGCGAGCTGGAGTGGTCGCCGCCGTCGCGGTGCTCGACCACCTCCGTGGTCCGGCGCAGGGCGCTGACCTTGCTGATCCCGGCGACGTACTTGTTGTCCCACTTCACCCGGAACTTGAAATTCTTGTACGGGTCCAGGCGAGTGGTGTTGACGGAGAACTGAACCAATGTCGCTCCTAGGGAGTGGCCGATCGTCAGGCGTCGGGACGCTTCTGCTGGATCCGGATGCGCACGAACTCGGCGGGTTTCAGCGGCTGGAAGCCGACGTCCACGTTGACGACGCCGACGTCGATGTCGGCCTGCGGGTTGTTCTCCCTGTCACACTTGACGAAGTACGCCTCCCGGGCCGTCCTGCCCTGGAAGGCGCCCTGGCGGAACAGGCCGTCCATGAAGGCGCCGACGTTCAGCCGGATGGAGGCCCACAGCGGCTCGTCGTTGGGCTCGAACACCACCCACTTGGTGGCGCGGAACAGCGTCTCCTCGATGAACAGGGCGAGCCTGCGGACGGGGACGTACTTCCACGGGTCGCCCACCTCGTCGTTGCCCCGGCAGGTCCGCGACCCCCACAGCACGTGCGAGTAGACGGGGAAGGTGCGCAGGCAGTTGACGCCCAGCGGGTTGAGGCCGCCGTTCTCCGCGTCGGTCAGCGCCACGGTCGCCGAACGTACGCCGGCCAGCGCCGCGTCCACCCCCGCCGGCGCCTTCCACACCCCGCGCAGGGTGTCGGTGCGGGCGAACACCCCGGCCACGGTGCCGATGGGCCCCACGGTCAGGTCGGGGCCGCCCGCCGGGTCGGAGATCGTGAGGCGCGGGTAGAAGACGGCGGCGTTGCGCCCGGCGACGCCGGTGACCGGCAGCCCCGCGCCCGCCCCCGAGGTCGCGTTGGCGACGGTGGTCCAGGAGAAGGGCGGATCGAGCAGCAGCATCGCCCTGCGGTCCACGCACAGCCGGGCCGCCGCGTCGATCACCGGCGCCCAGCGCGAGTCCCTGTCGTCGGGGGTCCCGGAGGCGGGGGGCGCGAGCTGCGGCGGGATCACCAGCAGGTTGAAGATCGGCACGTCGAGCAGGGCCTGCATGCCGGTGCGCCGGACCGGGTCGCCGATCACGTCGGCGGCGTTGAGCGTCACGTCGGCCGCCGGAGTGACGGTTTTGTCCCCTTCGGGGGGCCGCCTGTCGACCGCGCTGCCGTCGGCCGGCCCGACCAGCCGGGAGGTCTCCAGCGCCCGGTCCAGCCACCTGCCGCGCAGGGCCGCGTCGATGGAGATCTCGTACGTCTCGGTCGCCTTGCCGGAGACCTTGATCGTCAGGGTGTAGTGCTTGCTGTCGGCGGGGTCGTGCTTGACGGTCGCCGTCAGCGTGTTGCCCGCCGTGCCGGGGGCCGTGGCCCGCAGCTTGACGCCGTCACCGAGGTCGATGGTGGCGTACTGGGTGTCGGCGCCGACCCGTACGACGATCGCCTTGGCGCCGCCGTTGAGGAAGAACTGGTAGACCGCGTAGCTCAGCTCGCTGCCGGTCCACAGCCCGCCGAAGGTGCTGTCGTACTCGGTCCAGCTGTTGATCGTCGTCGGGGTGCGCGGACCCTCCAGCGCCAGGCCGACGAACGCCGCCACGGACGTGTCGACGCCGACGATCGGCCGGACCGCGCTCTCGATCTCCTCAAGATAGACACCGGGATAGGTGAATCTCGTCGCCATCGGCCTTCCTCGTCCTGTAGCCGCAGAGCCTCTGCCGGTAGTGTCGGCCCAGGCCATAACCCGGCCGTCACCTCACCGTCACTGCGCCATCACCCAGGCCCTGGACGAGCCGTTTCCGGCTGGACCGCCGCGACCCTCGTGGGGCCGATCGGGCACACTCGTCCCATGCGTAACGGACGGCTCTTCACCATCGTGGGCGGGATCTTCGGTCTGATCGGGCTGGTGCTGCTCTGCGTCGGCATCGCGATCGCCGCCTCCACGGCGAGCTTCCTGACCTCGGCCGAGCGGACCGACGGCACGGTGGTCGAGCTGACCGCGCGGACCAGCACGACCCGGAGCTCCGACGGCCATACCCGCCGCGCGACGTACTGGTACCCGACCGTGGAGTTCACCGTCGGCGGCAGGCGGTACGCGTTCCAGAGCTCCACGGGCAGCAACCCGCCGTCCCATCAGAAGGGCGAAAGCGTGCCCGTCGCCTACGACCCGGACGATCCGTCCGACGCGCGGATCGCGTCGTTCTCGTCGGCGTTCCTCGCTCCGCTGATCGTCGGCGGGCTGGGGGTGGTGTTCACCCCGATCGGTACGGTCCTGTTCGTCAAGGGACGGCGGATCGCCCGGCTGCGTGCCTGGCTCCGGGAGCAGGGACAGCAGGTGTGGGCGGAGATCGAGCACGTGGGACGCGACTTCAGCGTGCGGGTGAACAACCGGCACCCGTACGTCGTCCATGCGACGTGGCAGGACGAGCGGACGGGCCGGACGTACACCGCGGCCAGTGACCACCTCCGCGACGACCCGGGTCCCCGCCTGCGGGGCCGGACCCGCGTTCGCGTGCTGTACGACGCCGCCGACCCCGATCGCAACCTGATCGACCTGGACGCGCTGCCGTCCCCGTCCTGACGGGCCCGCGAGCCGGCTAGAGCGGCGCGCCGATCGCGAACACGTCCATCAGCTGCGCGAGGGTGCGGTAGTAGCCGATGAGGACGACCAGCTCCACGACACCCTCGCGTCCGAGCGGTCCGGCCGCGGCCGCGTACTCCTCGTCGTCCAGGGGGCGCGGGTCGTCCTGCAGCCGCCGGCACAGGCGGTAGGCCGCCGCCTCGGTGGGATCGGCGGAGGTGAAGGTGCCGGAGGCGAGTGTGGACAGCTCCTCATCGGTGAGCCCGGCCGCGCGGCCCACCCGCTCGTGGGCGTACCTCTCGAAGTCGCTCCCGGTCGCCGCGGCGACGGCGAGAATCGCGATCTCGCGGGTGCGGGCGCTCATCCGCGTGCGGTAGCGCAGTGCCGCGCCCAGCTCCTGGAGCGGGCCGCCGAGGAGAGGCGCGTGCAGCATCACGCCGAAGGGCCCGTTGAGCGCCCCGTCCTGGTCCTGGAGCGCGAAGAGCTGGGGCCCTGCGGCGCGGGGACCCGAGGTGATCTGCCGGTAGAGGGCCAGCTGCTCCTCGCTCAGCTCGGCCTCGGTCAGTTTCGGAAGCCGCGGGGCGGGCGTGTCGCGCACGTCGATGTCCTGTTCGCCGGTGTCGGGTCGGAGTTGTGCGGCGAAGAAGTCCGCCGTCCAGGAGCAGGGTACGGGCCCGGCCGCCCGCACCGCCGATCCGCGGCTCGCCCTTCGCCGTCACGGTGGACGGGGCGAGCGTACCCGTCATCGCCCTGAGGTGATCGCCGGCTCCCGCCGCGCCGGCGCCAGCCGTTCGTGGAATCCGCCGTCAGGGGACCGCACGATGATCCCGGTCTCCACTCCGTGCTCGGCCACGTCGCGATCCGTCTGCTGGAGGGCCAGGCAGATCCACCGGGTGATGACGAAGGCGATGACGGGGCCGATGAGCACGGCGTACCTGAAGAAGATCGTCACGGCATCGACCGTGAGCTGGAACTGGTGGGCGAACTGGTCGTTGGCCGCGGCCGCCCACAGCAGGCCGTAGAACGTGACGCCGGCGACCGCGACGGCCGTCTTCACCGGCGTCTCGCGGGGCCGATCGAGCAGGTCGTGCGCGAGCGTCTCGCGGGCCATGCGGCCGGTCGTCTTGGGCCGGCCCAGCGCGTCGCGGCGGCCGCGTCGCGAGGCGAGGAAGCGCTCGGCCATCGGGTACGCGGCCAGGGCGGTGAAGAAGACCCCGGGGATCACCAGCGTGGGGACGATGACCGCGAGGCTGAGCGTGTAGTCCCCGACGGTGAGCTCCCACCCGGGCATGATCCGCAGGGCGCCGTCGAGGAACCCCATGTACCAGTCGGGAACCGAGCCCGCCGAGATCTGCGTCGGCGTCGCCGGGCCGTACAGCCATATGGGGGCGATCTGGAACCCGAACCCGAGGATGATCAGCATGCCGATCGTCGCGAACGCCATCGTCGGGCGCACGCTCCGCCGCGCCGGCAGCGAGGCGACGAACCGGGAGTGGCCGTGCCGCCGTACCAGCAGCTCACGGGCGATCAGCAGCGCGGCCATGATCACCGCGACCAGCAGGTGGCCCCCGTACATGACCGGAATGACCCTGTCACCGGGGAAGTCCGGGCCGAACAGCAGCGACAGCGCCCAGGTGCCCACCACGGGGATGGACTGCACGACCGACTTGATCAGCCACAGGCTCCCGCCCGACAGCAGGTCGTCGGGCAGGGCGTTGCCGGTCTCGCCCGCGGCCATGCCCAGCGCCAGCAGGGTCACCCAGATCAGCCACTGCCCGGTGCGCGGGCGGCGGAACGCGCCGGTGAGGAACATGCGCAGCAGCTGCACCGCGACGGCCGCCACGAAGACGAGCGCCGCCCAGTGGTGGACCTGGCGGATGAGCAGGCCGCCGCGCACCTCCAGGCTCAGGTGCATGGTCGAGTCGAAGGCCCTGCTGACGAGGAGCCCGCGCAGCGGGCCGTACGAGCCGTCATAGGTCACCTGGGACATGCCGGGGTCGTAGAAGACCATCAGCACCGCCCCGGTCACCGCCAGGACGACGAACGACCAGACGGCGATCTCGGCGAACATGAACGACCAGTGGGAGAACTGAAACGAGCGGCGCTTGGCCGGCAACGAACGCATGTGAGCCCCCTAAAAGTGCCTCACTCACAAGACGAAATCGGGCCGGGAGGTGTGACACCGAAGAGGCGCCGGTGACGGTGATTCACGTCACCACGGCCCGAATCACCGGCGGATTTCGCGGAGGCCCCAACCGTTCACCCCCTCTGGGACGTCTTGTCTACATGACGGATTCCGAGGCGTTCGAGGCCTTCGTCACCGCCTGGCACCCGCGGCTGCTGCGGGCGGCCATCCTCATCAGCGGTGACAGGCATCTGGCCGAGGACGTCCTCCAGGATGCCCTGATCAAACTGGCGCGCCGCTGGTCGAAAGTGCATACCGACCCGGTCAATTACGTGCGTACCACCTTGTACAGGGACGTGGCGTCCAGCTGGCGGAGGCGGCGGGAATTCGCCTACGGGGAGCCGCCCGACCTGGCGGATCACGACACCTCGGGAGCGTCGGACCTGAAGGTGGTGTTCGCCCGCGCGCTGGCCAGGCTGCCGGTGAAGCAGCGGGCGGTGCTGGTGCTGCGCTTCTACGAGGACCTGCCCGTCGGGGAGGTCGCCGCGATCCTCCGGGTCTCGCCCGGGACGGTGAAGAGCCAGACGCACGCGGCGCTGAAGCGGTTGCGCGAGGTCGCTCCCGAGCTGGAAGAGGTGTTGATATGACGGACCAGAGGCTGCGGGAGCTCTTCGACGATCTCGCCGAGACGCTGCCCGAGGGGCCGTCCCGCGCGGGCGAGCTGTGGCGGCAGGGTACGCGGAGCCGGGCCCGCCGCCGGTGGACGGCGGTCGCGGTGGCCGCGACGCTCACCGTGCTCGTCGCGGTGGAGATCGTCGTGTCCCCGGAGCCGGTCGAGCGCGGCATCACCGTGTACCCCAGCGCCACCCCCACGCCCACGATCCCGTCGACCCCGCCCATGGACACGGCGCCGCCGCCCAGCGGCGAGGCGGGGCTGCCCGCGCTGGCGACCGGGCTGCCGCAGAAGTGGGCCGGCATCCCCGTCGTGACCTCGGTTCCCGGACCCGTCCTGGCGCTGGCCGAGTTCGGCGATGGGCGGATCTACCTGATGAAGTCCGACGGCCGCGTCCCCCTCGATGTGAAGCTGAGTGATTCCGTGGACTCGGCCGGCAACGGCGGGACGGCGCTGAAGCCCAACTCGCTCTCCCCCGACGGGACGATGGCCGCCTTCCCGCAGAAGGACGCGGTGGTGGTCGTCGACCTGGTGATCGGCCAGACCAGGCGCTACAAGGTGCCGGGGTTCAACGAGGTGGTGCTCTGGCGCGGCGAGCAACTCCTCGTCGAGCAGGAGAAGGCGAACTACCTGCTCGACCTGGCCACGGGGAAGGCGCGGCGGCAGTCGTACCAGGGCTTCACGGGTGTCGCGGGCTACCGCGACCTGAGGATCGTCTCGCCCGGCGAAGGCGGCTGGACGGTCATCCAGGAGGGCGGGTCGGAGGTGGTGCTGGACGTCCGGGGCCTCACCGGCGAGGGCGGCATGCCCGTGGGCGTCCTGGGCAATCACGGATGGCAGCGCGGCGGCCTCGTCGCCAGGTCCGCGTCCGCCCACGGCGACCAGGCAGGGAACGCCGACGTGGTCGTCGTGGCCGACGCCGACACGGGACGGGTGGTCAGGACGCTGCTCCTGCCCTGGGGCGACGCTCCTGACACGAGGTGCGGGAAGGGCGGCTGCCCCGTACGCGGCTGGATCGGCCAGGACACGGTGATCATCGAGAGCGGGGACAGGCTGCTCGGCTGGAACATCGGCACCGGCGCGCTGTCCCGCGTCGCCGAACTGCCCGATGAGGTGACCGCCTACTCCCTGCGCGGTTGGTGAGCCCGCGATTTGATCATCAAATGCCCAGACAGGGAGGTTTACCGGAATAATTCCCGTCTAGTCAGATCAGTAATGTGGCCAAATCGCGATTCTTATACGGAATGAACACACACAATCACATACCTTCCGTAACTCATGTTCAGTGATTAAACTCACACAAATGACGACGCATCTAGCTCGTTACCTCACACCGATGGAGGACAGCTCTCGGTGGGACGGGTTCCAATTCCGGCCTGGCGACATCGTCATCAATTCCCCGGCTAAGTGCGGCACCACCTGGACCCAGATGATCTGCGCGCTCCTGGTCTTCCAGACGCCTCAGCTGCCCGCGCCGCTGTCGAGCCTCTCACCGTGGATCGACATGCTCGTACGTCCGAAGCAGGAGGTCTGGGACCACCTGTCCGCGCAGCGGCACCGCCGTTTCATCAAGACCCACATCCCGCTCGACGGCATCCCCACCGATCCGCAGGTCACCTACATCACGGTGGGCCGGGATCCGCGCGATGTCGCCATCTCCCTGCGCAGCCACGGCAAGAACCTCAAGCGTGAGGTGATCCGCCGGCTGATCCACCAGGCCGCCCAGCCCGGCAACGGGGCGGCCGAGGCCCCGGTCGACGGTCATGACGAGAGGGACCTCCTCGACGAACGGACGTACTTGTTACGTTGGGTCGACAACGACGACTCGCCGTACGCCAACCTCGACTCGCTGCGCGCGCTGATCTGGACGCAGAGCCGCGCATGGGTCCGCCGCTCGGAGCCGAACGTCATCCTGCTCCATTACGCCGAGCTCTCCGAGGACCTCCCCGGCCAGATGCGACGGCTCGCCGGACGGCTCGGCATCGAGATCGACGAGAGCAGGTGGCCGGAGTTGGTCGAGGCAGCAACGTTCCAACAGATGCGAAATCGCGCGGACGAACTCGCACCCGATGAGCAACTGGGCTACATCCGCGATCGCGAACGCTTTTTCCGCAGCGGTAAGTCGGGCCAATGGCAGCAGTTCCTCACCGTTGAGGATCGAGCGCACTACGACCGCCGGATAGCCGAGTTCGCGGAGCCAGACCTGCTCGAATGGCTCCATCATGAGCCCGGCTGACCGTGACTGCGGTGTTTCGGTGACGCACCAGAAAATTCCAGAAATACAGCCAGAAGTGCCCGGGCTCGTGACGATCGAGCGCGTCCCCTCGTTGGACGACATCGCCGGGCGCGCGTGGGATGACGTCGCCGATCCGCGGGACCTGTTCCAGAGCCGCGCGTGGCTGCGGGCTCTGGAGCAATCCGGTGAAGCGCCCGTCACCTACCTGATCGCCCGTCAACCCGGGCACCCCCGGATCCTCGGCGCCCTTCCCCTCTATGACCCGCTCCCCAGTCGTGGTGACTTCCTGTACTGGCCAGAGCTCCACTTCCAGGACCTTCTGCACGCCGCGGGTCCGCCCGGCGGCCGGCTGGGACTGCTCGCCGGTTCCCGGGCGGGATTCAGCACGCGGCTCATCGTCGACCGCACCCTGCCGGCCACGACCAGGACGGCGGTCCTGCACGCGCTTCGGGACGCCGCCTGCGCCGTGGCGGTCGAGCGCGGGCTCCCGTACACCTTCTTCCTGTTCCTCGACGCCTCCTCATGGAGAGATCTCGCGCCGGTCGTCGGCGACGGAGATCACCACCGGCTGGCGAGCGTCGCGCAGACCGAGCTGGAGCTCCCCGGTGGGGGCTTCGAGGATTACCTCGCGACGCTGCCACGGAACACCCGCACCAGCGTCCGCAGGGAGGTGGGGCTCTTCGCCAGGACCTGCGCGACCGAGACCGTCCCTCTCCGCGAGGCCATCGCGACCGTCGCGCCGATGATCGTGAACGTGCGGGCCAAGCACGGGATGGCGTACGGCGTGGACGCGGTCACGCGCCGCCTCGCGCAGTACTCGGCCGCGCTGGGAGACGCCGCGGCGACGGCCCTGCTGTGCCGGGTGCGGGGCCACGTCGTCGGCGCCGGAGTCCTGTGCCGCTGGCGTGACCGGCTGTACGTGACGGACTTCGGACGCCTCGACGACGACGCGCCGGACCCGTTCGTGTACTTCAACGCCGCCATCTACGAACCCGTCAGGCACGCCTATGCGATGGGGCTGTCGAGCGTCGTCACCGGGGCCGGGGCGGAGCTGGGCAAGGCCCGGCGTGGTTCGGCCGTGCTCCCGCTGACGCACCTGGCGTGGGCGGCGGCCGGGGATCGCCCGGACCGCCGGATCGACACCGCGCCGGCGGAGCAGCGCAGGAAGCACTGGAGCGAGCTACGCGGCGCGCACCCCCGGTACTTCCACTCGGCGTGGGATGAGCTGTTATGACCCGATCCGAGGGAGGCTAGCGTGAGCCGAGGGGACGAGCTGATCAGTCCCGTCCGTGACCCGGCCGGCATCGCCGCGCCGGGGCTTCTCGGACGGGTGCCACGCGACCCGGGCAGGGTCGCCCTGGTCCACGAGGGCCGTGACATCACCTTCGGCGACGTCGCCGCGCTCAGCGAGGACGTCGGCGACGCCGTGCGGGCTCACCGCCTGGAGGGCCGCGTGGTGGGCCTGCCGGCGGAGCGGAGCCCGGAGTTCGTCGCGCGGATCGTGGGGGTCTGGCGCGCGGGCGCCGTCCCGGCGATCCTCGGGGACTGGGGTCCTGAGCGGGTACGCGGAGCGTTGACGGCCACCGGCGCCGCGGCGGCCTTCGGGCCCGCCCTGACCGATCTGGAGCCGCTGGACACCGGCCGGCAGCTCCACGGCCAGGACATGGGAGAAGTCAGTCATGTCCTCTTCACATCCGGCACGACGGGCAGGCCCAAGGGGATCGTCGTCGGACGGGCGGCCTTCGAGGCCGCCGGTGTGGCGTTCTTCAAGGAACTGCCCATGGACGAATCCGATCGGATCGCCTTTCTCAGCAGGCCCGGCCACGACCCGAGCCTGCGGGAGCTGATCGCGCCCTGGCTCACCGGCGCGACGTTGTTCATTCCCGACGGCCGCACGGCCTCGGATCCCCGGCTGACGGCGGCCTGGCTCGCCAGGCATTCGATCACCGTGCTCCAGGGCTCGCCGGTCCTCCTCCAGCTCATGGCGGGCTCGTCTGGGCTTCCCGTCGAGAGCCTGCGGCTGGTCTGCTCGGTGGGGGCACGGCTCACGGCGGCGGCGCTGCGGTCGACGGCCCGGTTCGCCCCGCGTGCCACCATCGCCAACTGCTACGGCGCGTCGGAGACCCCGCAGGTCGTGTGCATGCACCAGGTGCCGCCCGGTGAGGGGGTCGCGAGCGAGGACCCGGTTCCCATCGGACGCGCGCTCGGCCACGCCTCGGTCAAGATCGACAGTGCGGGCCGGCTGCACGTGGAAGCCGCCGCCTGCGCGCTCGGCTACACCGACGGAACCCCGCTGCCGGCTCCCGGCCACGACGGCCGGCGCTGGTACGACACCGGCGACATCGTCCGCCGGCTGCCGGACGGCTCGATGTGCTTCCTCCGGCGGGCGGACCGGCAGGTCCAGGTCAACGGCACGCGGGTGGAGCTGGACGAGATCGAGGGCGCGGCCGCCCGGGTCGCCGGCGTCGTCGACGCGGCGGCGGCGTTCGTCGAGGACGGCAACGGGGTCGGATCCGTACGCCTGACCGTCGTACGCGGCCCCACGGCGGCGGTCGACGGCGACGAGGTTCGTGCGGTGCTCAGCGACTGCCTGGACCCCGCGGTCATGCCTTCGAGCATCGAGGTGCGCGACTCGCCTGGCGGGCAGGGTACGGACCGGGCGGCGACGCTGTGGGAGGTGCTTCAGGAGAGCGCGCAATCCGCTCTCGGCCGAGGCGGAGGCGGAGGCCGGATCGACCCTGATGGTGGCTTCTTCGAGGCGGGATTCACCTCGATGTCTCTCATGCGTTTCGTGGCGGAGGTCTCCGTTCGTCTCGGAACGGAGATCTCTCCCGTGCTCGTCTTCCAATATCCCACCCTGAACACCTTTGCCGATCACCTGCGGGAGAACCTGAAAGAAGGACGACATGGGTGACCTCGTCGAGCCGATCGCGATCATCGGGATGGCGGGTCGTTTCCCGGCCGCGGTCGACACCCGGCAGCTCTGGAGCAACCTCGTCGCCGGGGAGGAGGCCGTGCGCTTCCCGTCCGCGGACGAGCTCCGGTCGAGCGGCGTGTCACGCGAAGCGCTGGACGACCCGGCCTACGTACGGGCAGTGGCGGAGCCTGAGGGCATCGACCTGTTCGACGCCGAGTTCTTCCGCCTGACCCGGCGCGAGGCCGAGGCGTGCGACCCGCAGCTGCGGTTGTATCTGGAGACCTCGCACGCCGCCGTCGAGAACGCCGGCTACGACGCTACGAGGCTCGGCAGAGCGGGCGTGTTCTCGTCGGTCGCCGCGAACCGCTACGGGATCGGCCGCGTCCTCGGCAGCCTGGAGGCGCTGCGGAGTGCCACCGGCATGGCGGCCGGCATGTGGAACAACCCCGACAGCGCCTCGACGCTGGTCTCGTACAAGCTGAACCTGCACGGCCCCAGCATGACCGTGCAGAGCGCGTGTTCGAGCTCGCTGGTGGCCGTGCATCTCGCCGTGAACGCGCTTCGGCTCCACGAGTGCGACGTCGCCCTGGCCGGCGGCGCCGACGTCGAGTTCCCCGTCGGTCACGGGTACTGGTGGGCCCAGGACGGCCCGCTGAGCCGGGACGGCCACTGCCGCCCCTTCGACGCGGCGGCCGGCGGCACGATCTTCGGCAGCGGCGTCGGCGTCGTGGTGCTCAAGCGGCTCGCCGACGCCCTGGCCGACGGCGATCGGATCTCCGCGGTGATCCGCGCCGTGGCCGTCAACAACGACGGCGCGAACAAGGTCGGCTTCACCGCGCCCAGCGCCGATCGGCAGGCGGAGGTCGTGCTGAGGGCCATGGAGGTCGCCGGCGTGGGCCCCGGGGACATCGGGTACGTCGAGGCGCACGCCACCGCGACCCGGCTGGGTGACGCCATCGAGATCGCGGCGCTGCGGAAGGCGTTCGGCGCCCGGGCGACGTCGGGGCAGTGCCCCATCGGATCGATCAAGGGGAACGTGGGCCACCTGGGTCACGCGGCGGGGATCACCTCGCTGATCAAGGCCGCGCTGTCGCTGGCCCACGAGCAGATCCCCGCGAGCATCAACCTCGAGGAGGTGAACCCGCTCCTCGGGCTCGGGGACTCGCCGTTCTTCGTCAACGACATGCTGCGGCCCTGGCCTCGATCGGCCGGCCGCCGCCTGGCGGGGGTCAGCTCGTTCGGGATCGGCGGCACGAACGCGCACGCCATCCTCGAAGAGGCGCCGCCCCGCGCGGTCGCCCCGGCTCCGGGACCCACGCAGCTGATCGTGTGGTCAGGACGGACGCCGTCCGCGGCCGAGGCCTACCCGGAGCGGCTCGCCCGTTCCTTCGAGGAGAGCGCGGACCCGCTCTCCGACGTCTCGTTCACGCTGCAGAAGGGACGCACGCCGCACCCGGTCCGAGGCGCCGTGGTGGTCGAGAGCCTGTCCGACGCGGCCACCGCCGTGCTCGACCGCGCGAGGCGGATCGTCACGCCGGAGGAGCCGGCGGACCGGAGCACGGTGTTCCTGTTCCCGGGAGAAGGGGCGCAGCACGCCCGCATGGCGGCGGAGCTCTATCGCACCGAACCGGTGTTCGGCGCGGCACTCGACGAGTGTTTCGAGCTCTTCGAGGCCCACGGGCCGGCGCAGCGGCAGATCTGGGAGGGGGCGTCGGAAGGGCTGGAGGACACCACCTTGCTCTTCAGCGTCGAGTACGCGCTGGGGCGGCTGTGGCTGGCGCTCGGCGTCGAGCCCGACGTGCTGCTCGGCCACGGCATCGGGGAGTTCGCGGCCGCCGCGCTCGCCGAGGTGTTCACCCTCCAGGAGGCGGTACGGCTGGTGAGCGTCCGCGCCCGGGCGATGGGCGAGGCGCCCCAGGGCGCGATGGTGGCGGTCGCGGCCGACCTGGACACCGTGACGCCGCTGCTCTTCGGGAGCCTCGGCGTCGCCATGGTGAACGGCGACCGGCAGACGGTCGTCGGCGGCTCGGTGGAGGACGTGCGCCGCTTCGAGGACGAGGTCCTCGCCGGGACGGGGCTCGCCGCCTCCCGGCTGAGAGCGCGGTATGCCTTCCACACCCCGGCCATGATGGGCGCCGCCGAGCGGTTCCGATCGGCCTTCGACGGCATCCGGCCACGCGGCCCACGTTGGCAGGTCTGCTCGGCGTCCGCGGGCGGCCTGGTGGAGGCGGCGCAGCTGCGCAGCGTGGACTTCTGGGTCCGGCAGCTCACCCGGCCCGTCCTGGTCAAACAGGCGCTCGATGCCGTGTTGTCCGGCGGTGACCGGGTGCTGGTGGAGGTGGGCCCCGGACGGACGCTCACGACCCTCGTACGGTCACATCCTCAGGTGCGCGCCAAGCGGCACCTGGCGGTGCCGACGCTCCCGAACGGGCCGTCGAAGGGCGCCACCGAGCGCGCCTCGTTCCTTCACGCGCTGGCCCGGATGTGGACCCTTGGCGCGGACGTGAACTGGTCGGCGCTGAGTGCCACGGGTCCTCGGCAACGCGTGCCTCTGCCGGGCTACCCGTACCAGCGCGAGCGGCACTGGATCGAGCAGGCGTCGCCGGGCGGTTCGCCCGCTCAGGAGGCGCGGGAGCCGGCAGGCCGCGCGGTGTACCGGCTGCCCACGTGGGTGGAGGCCGCACCGGGCGGGCACCGCGACACCCCCGCCCGGGACCGGCCGCTGGTGTTCCTGCCCGACGATCCGCGACGAGCCGGCGAGCTGGCCGCCCTGCTCGGCAAGGCCGGGTGGGACGCGTTACGGGTGCGGCACGGCTCCTCGTATGCGGAGGCTGCGGACGAGTTCGTGATCCGCCCCCGGCACCCGGCGGACGTCGTCCGGCTGCTGGACGAGCTGAGAGAGTCGCGGCGATACCCGGACCTCATCGTCGACGCGACGCAGCTCGGAGACCCGGCCGAACCTGACCTGGGCAACATCGACGACCAGCTCGACGCCGGTTTCCACCGGATCGTCGAGCTGCTGCAGGAAGCGGCCCGGCGGGCGCCCGACAAGCGCGCCCGCGACGTCCTGGTCGTCACCGAGCTGTCCGCGGACGTGACGGGCGGCGAGACCGTGCACCCGGTGCGGGCCATGCTGCTCGGGCTCCTGCGGAGCTACATGCTCGAGAACCCGCGCGCCAGGTGCAAGCTCGTCGACGTCCAGGGTGGCGCGATCGACGATCGGCTGCTCGGGGAGCTGCGCGGCCCCGAGCGATCGGAGATCGTCGCCCTGCGGGGGGATCGGCGTTGGGTCCCCGGCGAGCGGGAGCTCGTCCCTGGCGGGGTGGGCCCTGCCGACCTGCGGCGCGGGGGTGCCTACGTCATCACCGGCGGGCTCGGCGGCCTCGGCCTGGCCGTGGCGCGCGGCCTGGCGGACACCGGCCTGCGACCGCGGTTGCTGCTGCTGGGTCGCCATGCGACAGGCGGGCACGACGCCGAGCTCGCCGAGATCCGGGCCCTCGGAGCCGAGTGCCGCGTCGAGGCCTGCGACGTGACCGACGTGGAGGCGCTGCGGCGCGCGATCGACCGGGCGTCGGACTCCTTCGGGGGCGTCAACGGGGTGTTCCACCTGGCCGGCGTGGCGGGAGGGGGCATGCTCCAGTTCCGGACGCGGGAGCAGGTGTCGGCGACGCTCGCGCCGAAGGTCCACGGTACGTTGGCCCTGGTCGAGGTGCTGCGAGGCCGGACGGACCTCGACTTCTTCGTGGCCTTCTCCAGCCGCGCGGCGCTCAGGGGCCTGGTCGGCAGCGCCGACTACGCCGCGGCGAACGCCTTCCTCGACGCGCTGGTGCGCCGCCAGCCCCTGGCCGGCTGCGCCTCGATGACCATCAACTGGCCGTCCTGGGCCGAGGTCGGCATGGCCGCCCGCCAGGGGCGGCAGCCGCAGGCCGGGCGCTCCGGACCGGGGGCGGAGGTGCGCCGGTGGTCGACCCCGCTGTCGGCCGAGGACTATCCGATCCTGGACGAGCACCGGATGAACGGCGTGCCGGTGCTGCCGGGCACGGCCCAGGTCGACTTCGTCCTGCGCGCCTTCCGCGAGGCGGTCGATCACCCGGACGGCCGGCCCGCGCAGCTGCGCCACATGGTCTTCCGGCAGCCGATCACCACCCCGGAGCCCGTGTCGCTCGAGGTCGGCTTCGAACCGCATGAGGACCTCTGGCGATTCACCGTCCGCTCCGCGCCGCTCTCGCCGTCCCCCGGCTCATCCGGCGACTACCGCGTCCACACGACGGGTGAGATCCGGCTGGCGGACGCCGGTGCGGGCACGGTGGACCTGGACGGGCTGCGCGCGTCGCTGCCCGAGCGGCGGGTGCCCGCGAACGATCCTGACAACCGGCTGTTCACCATCGGTCCGCGGTGGCCGGGAGAGGAGATCTGGATCTCCGGGGAGGACGCCGGCACGAAGCTCGCCGTACTCACCTTTCCCGAGGCGTTCGACCATGAGCTCGACGAGCACGCCCTGCATCCCACCCTGCTGGACGCGGCGGTGTCCCTGGCGCGGGATCCCGACCACGAGCCTCCGCACGCGCCCTTCGCGTACCAGTCGATCGTGGTGCACCGGCCGATCCCGGGGCTCGCGTACAGCCACATCCGCCGGCGCCCGAGCGGTTCGGACACGATCGTGGCCGACATCGACGTGCTGACGGCCGGCGGTGACGTCGCCGTCGAAGTCAGGGGCTTCACCATGCGCCGCGTCGACGAGTCCATGGTCGCCCCCGAGACCTACCGTGAGGAGCGGGACCCGGGGATCACGCCCGCGGCCGGGGTCGGCATGTTGCTGCGCATCCTGGGCGGGCCCGGCCACAGACAGGTGGCGATCACCTTGGCGGGCGAGGACGCGGTGCTGAAGAACCCCGAGGTCACGCCGGGCGACGATGCGGAAGAGGACGCATCGCCCGATCGCGTCACGGATGAAACGCCGTCGGACGGGGCGTCGCTGGAGGCCCGGCTGACGGAGATGTGGTGCGCCGAATTCGGTGTGGAGTCGGTCCGCCCCGACGAGGACTTCTTCGAGCTGGGCGGCGACTCCTTCGCCGCCGTGGGGCTGGTGGAGGAGATCCGCAGGGGTTTCGACGTGGACGTCGGCATCGCCGTGATCTTCGACCACCCGACGGTGGCCGAACTGTCCGCCGAGCTGCGGCGGCTGCTCAGCCGCGAACCTTCCTGACCCATTCGCGAAGGGTCTCGGCAGGCAGCTCCTCGACGATCTGGTGGCCGCCGTCGATCAGGTGGACCGAGAGCCACTCTGTCGTGTACCGGCTCCAGTCGTCGAGGCACTCGGTGTCCCAGGAGCTGGCATCGTCTCTGGCGCCGACCGCGACGATCGGCGCGTTGAGCACCGGGCGCGGGTCCGACTCCAGATAGCGGTTGAGGAGGCGGTACTCGGACCGCCAGAGACGTGCGTACTCGGGGAGGGCCACCGTGTCCAGGATGTGCGGCGGCGCCTCGATCTCCTCGGCCAGCGCCCGGTCCGGCAGGTCCGCCAGAGGCGAGACGGGCGTGCGATGCGGCGGGTACTGGCACATGACGACGATGCCGCGAAGCTGCCGCTCCAGGTGCCTGGCCGCCTCCAGGCAGACCAGGGCACCCATGCTGTGCCCCACGAGCACGACCTCCGTGGCACCGGAGTCCGCGATGAGGGACGCGAGCGCCGCGCCGCGGACGTCGACGGAGGGCACGCTCATCGGCTCGCTCCAGCCGGCCCGGCGGATGACAGGTTCCCGGCCCGGTTCGTTCCACCGGTCCACGAACTTCGTCCGGCCCCCCAGACCGGGAACGAAGATGACGGCCTGGTCGCCATCGAGTGACGGGCTGACGACGTAACTCGCAGATTCCTGACCACTCATGTAATTCGCTCCTAATTAACTCCTGACAATACTGGATCATTTAAATGGATCTATGGCAAAGTGTGATAGGTGTCCACGCTGCTTGCCGCCGCCGTGATCATCCTGATTGCTTCAACGGTGCACGCCGTGACCGGATTCGGGTACGCCCTCGTCGCCACCCCGCTGCTGGCCCTCGCGGTCGACCCCCATACAGCGGTGGTCTCCACCACGATGTCCGCCCTGGCCATGACCATCACGATCGCCGTGCGTCAGCGTCACCACGCCGAGTGGAAGGTGGCCATGATCGCCATGGCCGGCATCGTGCTCGGCCTGCCGATCGGCCTCTGGGTGTACGGAGTGACGTCCGAGCGATTGCTCACGGCGCTGATCGGGGTCGGAGTCTTAGGCTGCAC
This sequence comes from Nonomuraea sp. NPDC049625, assembly GCF_040675285.1. Lineage (NCBI taxonomy): Bacteria > Bacillati > Actinomycetota > Actinomycetes > Streptosporangiales > Streptosporangiaceae > Nonomuraea > Nonomuraea sp. NPDC049625. The sequence continues at coordinate 62,127 of NZ_JBFAOQ010000008.1, forward strand.
GGTGATGGTGTGGCGGCGCGTGAAGGTGCCCGGAAATGTCCCCGTATTGGTGGGAGTCGGTCTCGTGTCCGGTGCGCTTTCGACGTCCACCGGCACGAATGGGCCGCCGATGGTCGCCGCCTTCCAGGGCATGGGCTATGAGCCCGCCAAGTTCCGCGCCACCCTCTCGGCGGTGTTCGCCGGCACCAGCGTGTTCAGCCTGATCGGGTTCGCCGTGGCCGGCCAGGTGAACACCCAGTCGCTCTGGATCGGGCTGGTGGGCCTGCCCGTCGTGCAGCTGGGATGGTTCGCCGGCAACGCGATCTTCAGCCGGATCGATCCGGATCGTTTCCGCAAGGTGGTGCTGGCCGCTCTCCTCGTCAGCGCGGCCGTGACCCTCGCCAGCGCGCTCAACGGCTGACGCCTTCGAGCGAAACGCGCACTCGGGGACAATAGTGACGGAAGTCTTACGGGACTCCGCCTTTCCGCGCAGCCGGGAGCCGCGGGTGCTCGAATCGCCCATGTGACTCATGAACGACATTCAGCGGAGAGCGGCCCGCCCATCGCGCGACGGGTGATGCTCTCGATGCTCGGCGCGGGCGCCGCCGGCCTCGCCGCCGCGCCTCTCGTGCGGAGCGGCTGGGAACGGCTCCTCGGAGCGGCCTCCGAGAACGACCCCACCGGGCTCAGCGGGCTGCTGCCCAACCCGGGCGGCTTCCGGTACTACAGCGTCGCGGCCTCGGTGCCCAGGAAGACCGCGGTCGACTACCGGCTGGAGATCGGCGGCCTGGTCGAGCGGCCGGGGACGTACACGCTGGACGGGCTGCGCGCGCTGCCCCAGACCCGGGTCGTCGGCGAGGCACGGTGCACCGACGGCTGGCGGGTGCCGGACGTCCCCTTCTCCGGGGTGCTGCTCTCGCACCTCCTCGACGCGGCGGGGGTGCGGCCCGAGGGCAAGGCGGTCCGCTTCACCTGCTTCGACGGCGTCTACAGCGAAAGCCTCACGCTCGAACAGGCGCGCCGGGCCGACGTGCTGGTGGCCCTGGACATGCTGGACGCGCCGGTCACGCACGCCCACGGGGGCCCGGTGCGGCTCTACGTCGCCCCGATGTACTTCTACAAGTCCGCCAAATGGCTGTCCGGCATCTCCGTCACCGACCAGGTCATCCCGGGCTACTGGGAGGAGTACGGCTATGACGTCGACGGCTGGCTCGACCCGGCGGCCTGAGGGCTCGCGGCGGCGGTTCAGCCGGGGCGAGCGGCTGGTTCACCGCGCGACCGCCGGGCTCATGCTGCTGTGCGCGGGGACGGCGGCCTGCCTGTACTTCCCGCCGCTGGCCCAGCTGGTCGGCCGCCGCCATCTGATGGTCGTCGTGCACGAGTGGTCGGGGCTGCTGCTGCCCGTGCCCGTCCTGCTCGGTCTCGCCTCGCGGGCGTTCCGGGCCGACCTGCGCAGGCTCAACCGGCTGGCGCCGTACGACAGGGAGTGGCTGCGCGGGGTACGCGGGCGGATCCCGGGCCCGCGGCCGGCCGGCAAGTTCAACGCCGGGCAGAAGGTCTACGCCGGGTGGATCGCCGGCGCCGTGCCGGTCATGACGTTCACCGGCCTGCTGATGTGGTTCACCGGCCTGCTGCCGGGGATCCCCCGCGCGAGCGCGATCTTCGTGCACGACCTGACGGCGGTGGCGATCGCCGCCGTCGTGATCGGGCACATCCGGCTGGCGTACCGGGACCCGGAGGCGCGGCGCGGGATGCGTACGGGCTGGGTGACGACCGCGTGGGCCAGGAAGCACCATCCCCGCTGGCTCGACGACGGGACGGACGGCCAGTCACCGGCTTGAGCGGTGATGGCGATTGCACGGCGAGACGTCACCTGTCAAACTGGTGATGTGAAGCATGTCTTTCTGTGCGGCAACCCCGCGCTCGACCTGGCCTGCACGCTCCGGGCGCGACGCACCACGCGCTTCGAGACGCTCGACGCCCCGGACCGGCTCGACGCCTGGTATCTGGAGTCCGGCATCGTCGACGCCGTCTCCCCCTGCCAGGAGGCGGACCTCGTCCAGGCGGTGGCGGTGCGGGAGGCCCTCTACGCGCTGGTCACCGCCCGGCTGGCCGACGACGGATATGACGACGAGGCGCTCGCCCTGGTGAACGAGACGGCGCGCAAGCCGCCGGCGACACCCCAGCTCACCGCCGAGGGGCGGTGGGTCGAGGCGACGCCGGCGCAGGCACTGTCCACCGTGGCGCGGCACGCGATCGAGCTCCTCAGCGGCCCGGAGGTGCCGCTGATGAAGGAGTGCGCCAACCCCGAGTGCACCAAGGTCTTCATCGACCGCTCGCGGGGCGGGCGGCGGGAGTGGTGCGGCATGGAGTCCTGCGGCAACAAGATCAAGGCGGCGGCCTACCGGGCCCGCAAGAAGGAGACGGCCGGGGCCCGCTGACCCCGGCCGGCGGCGATCAGGCGGGGTAGTCCTTGGGGTTGATCTGCGAGGTCTGCGCCTTGCCGCCCTTGACCGGGTGGAGGGTGATGGTCCAGATGCTGTACGAGGTGGCGGTGGTGACGAACTTCAGCCGCTGGTTGAAGCGCTGGTAGGCGGCCCCCACGGCGAACCTGCGCTTGCTGGTGCTGAAGCGGGAGCCGGTGGTGAAGTAGATCCGGTACGAGCCGTCCCTGACGTCCTTGATGCTCGCGGACGACTTCGCGCGGACGTAGATGCTGATCGCCTTGGTCCTGCCCTTGACGAGGGTGACGACGCCGTCCCTCGGCGTGCCGTTCTTGATCTTGAGGACGCCGCGGCCGCCGCTGAGGCCGTCGTAGATGATCCTGCCGTTGCCCGGGCGGGCCGCGGCGGCGTTCTGCGAGGCCAGGACGACGGACTCCGTGCCGGTCGCGGCGGTGGCGCCGGCCGGGGAAGCGGTCAGCAGGCCGGCGGTCAGCGCGACGGCGACGGCACCGGCCCGCAGGGCGGCTCCTTCGAGAGGTTTCTTCACGACGAACATCTCCTTGGGGGGCATGGTCACAGCCAGGGACAAACATAGAAGAAACCGGGCGGATCGCGTACCTGTTATGTCACAGGAGTGCTCTTCACGAAGTCGCGGAGGTCGCCGGACAGCTCCCGCAGGCTCGCCTCCACGCTGTACATCATGTGTCCCCCGGCGTAGGCGGCCGTCCTGACGCGTTCGCGGGGCCAGGCCGACTGGCGTACGGCGTGCCGGGCGGCGCCGATCGTCGTCGTGAGGTCGTACAGGCCGGTGCAGATGAGCAGCCGCATCGCCGGCGCCCGCGTCATCGCGCGGGCGATGGAGTCCATGTAGGGCCAGTCCCCGAAGGGGGACGTCGCGCCCCACCGCCAGACGTCCGCCGGGGCGCGGCCTTCGGCGTCGACGGGTGGCTCCATGCCCCGGTAGTCGCCGGGCCGGGCGGCTTCGAGGAAGTCCTTCAGGTGGGTCGCGATGGCGGGTTCGAGCGCGTCGACGATCGCCGAGACGCCGGTGGGGTTCACCGGTCCGCCGACGTGCGCGCTGAACGACCCCTCGCCGGCCGGCTCGGGCACGGCCGGCGGTCCCGCGTACCGGCCGTCGTACATGTAGAGGACGAGCCCTTCCGCGGCCAGGAGTTCGGCCCGGAAGTCGTGCTTGGACAGGCGCAGGTTCCGCTCCGTCCAGCGGCTCGCCGGGATCCCGGTGAGCGACGCCAGCCGCTCCGCCAGGCGCCCCCGCTCCCCGGCGGGCAGGTCGTCGCCCTGGAAGAGCCCGGACAGGTATTCCGTGTCGGCGAAGTGCGAGGACTCCGTGATCACGTCGTCGAGGGTGCGGCCGGCGCGGTCGATCTTGCCGTGGTACCAGGCGATCGCCGTGAGGGTGGGCAGCGAGACCGCGTAGCTGAGGATGTTGGCCGGCCGCCAGCAGGTTTCGATGATGTTGGTCGCCTGGCTCACCAGGACGACGCCCTCGACGCGGACCGGCTCGGCGAGCGCGGTCAGCAGTTCCGAGACCACCGCGACCCTGATGGATCCGTAGCTCTCGCCCACCAGGTACACCGGGGAGGCCGACCGGTCGTGGTCACGTAGCCAGCCCTCGATCCACGTCGCCATCTGGCGCGCGTCCGCGTCGACGTCGTAGTACGTCGCCGGGTCGACGCCCTCGGCCACCCTGCTGAAACCGGTGCCGGCCGGGTCGAAGAAGACGAGGTCGGCCACGTCCAGCAGGCAGTACTCGTTGTCGACGATCGGGAAGCCCGACGGGTCGGCGGCGAGGTCGTCCGGGTAGGCGATCCTGCGCGGCCCGAGCCCGCCCATGTGCAGCGGTGTGGCCGCGACGATCGGCCCGCCGTTGCAGGCGAAGATCACCGGGCGGTCCGCGGGGTCGCCCTGCCCGGCGGCCACGTACTGGGTCGACACCACGTACGCGCCCGGCTCGCCGCCCTCACGCGGGACGGCGGCCTCCCGGACGGTGGCGGCGTAGCGCAGCCGGCGGCCGTTGAACACGCCTTCATGAAACGTCGTCACTGGCTCACGCACGGGGGTTCCTCTCCAGCCGGTGCTTTCACGACCGCGCGAAGGTCGGCGGCCAGACGTTCGCGCGACTCGCGCCCGAGATAGGGCATGTGGCCGGACTCGTAGGTGCGTACGCTGACCCGTTCCGGGTCGATGGGGGCCTGCGAGAGCGCGTAGTTCGTCTCCCCCAGGGTCGTGACCAGGTCGTACATCCCCACGCACAGCAGGACGCGCAGGTCCCGGTTGCGGCGCAGGGCCACGGCGAGGTCGGCCGCGTAGTTGCCCGCGGGCAGGCGCGCGCCGTCGCCGTAGTCCCAGCGGAAGTTGACCCGGGCGAACTCGATGGTCCGGTAGTCGTCGTCCCGCTCGACGCCGAGCTCCTCGCGCAGGTAGCCGTCGATGGCGCCGGCGAAGGAGGGGACGTACTGCCCCATCGCGGGATCGTCGGCCACCGGGTCACCGCCGGCCCCGGCCAGGGGCAGGCGGTAGCGGCTGTCGTACAGGCCCACCTGCTCGCCCTGGTCGCGCAGCAGCAGGCTCGCGAACCGTTGCGGGGTGAGGCGCAGATCATGCTCGGCGATCACGCCGGGCGCGAGCCCGATGAGCTCGTGCAGCCGGGCCGCCACGGCCTCGCGGCGCCGCCGGTCGAGCCGGAAGCCGGCGAACAGGGCCGTGAGATAGTCCTCCTCGGCGAACCGGGTGGCGGCCTCGACGTGTTCCCGGACGTCGGCCGGCCGTCCGGGCAGCCGGTCGTGGTACCAGGCGGTCGCGGCCAGCGAGGGCAGCGTGGTCACGTGGGCGAGGTTCGCCCCGTTGCCGAACTGGAGGCCCGGCCCCATCAGGATCACGCCGTTGAGCGCCAGCGACTCCAGGCGGCCGGTGGTGGTGGGCCCGCCCGCGCTCAGCTTCGCGACGGTGGCCGCCCGGATCGCGCCGTAGCTCTCGCCGAGCAGGAACTTCGGGGAGTTCTCCCGCCCGTGCCGCCGGGACCACTGGGTGATGAACCGCATCGTGGCGATCGCGTCGGGGACGACTCCGTAGAAGTCGGCCTGCCGCTCCTCGTCCAGCACCCGGCTGAACCCGGTCCCGGGCGGGTCGATGAACACCAGGTCCGCGCTGTCCAGGACGCAGTCCGGATTGTCGGCGAGCCCGAAGGGCGGGGCCATCCGGGGCCGCAGCAGGTCGGCGTCCGCGACGCGCCGGGGGCCGATCCCGAGGTGCAGCCAGACCGAGGACGACCCCGGCCCGCCGTTGAAGGCGAAGATCACGGGCCGTTCGGACGCGCCGGGCACGGTGTAGCTCGTGCAGACGTAGCGCGCCCCCGGTTCGCCCGACGAATCGGGTACGACGATCTCGTCCACCCGCGCTTCGTACTTGACGTCGAGGCCGCCGAACACGGCCTCACGATGGATGCCGGGCATGGTCACCGGGGGACTCCTTTCACCGGCGGCGCGGCCGTGAACGGGGCGATGGACAGCTCGCGGTGGATGTCCGCGGGGAAGTAGAGGTCGCCGCCCTTCACGGTCATGCGGATGCGGCGGATCGCGGAGATGTCCCGGGTCGGGTCGCCGTCCACCAGGATCAGGTCGGCGCGCTTTCCGCGGGCGACGCTGCCGCTCAGGTGCTCGCGGCCCAGGTGGCGGGCGCAGTCGAGGGTGGCGATCCGGAGCACCTCGGCGGCGGGGATGCCGGCCGCGGCGTACAGCTCCAGCTCGCGGTGGACGGTGAAGCCGGAAGGGTCGTCCGTGCCCGGCCACAGCGGGACGCCGTGCGCGTGCAGCAGCGCCATGGTCTCCAGGAGCTTGGGGAAGGCCTCGTCGTAGCCGTCGTCCGGGTTGGGGACGTAGGTGCGCTTGCGGTAGCGCTGGTAGCCGACCGGCATGTGGTCCAGGTACGGCCGGTCGCCCTCCTGGATCCGCCCGGCCCGGGAGAGCATCAGGCGTTCGAGGATGACGGTCGTGGTGTCGAGACCGATCCCCCGCTCCAGCATGAGATCGAGGGTGTGGCGGACGCGGGGCGAGTCGAGGTCGAGATCCTTCGCGCGGGTCAGCGCGGTGAGCCGCAGCGGTGTCCTGGTGTCCTCCTCGGGGTCCAGGAGCCAGCCGAGGAGGAGCTGGTTGATGTGGGTGATCTCGTCGTAGCCCGCCTCGATCATCCCGTCGGGGGTGGCGAAGGCCGGGATGTGGCCGGTGACGCGCAGGCCCAGCCGGTGCGCCTCGGCGGCGAGCGGTGCCACCCAGGCCGGGTCGACGGAGTTGTAGATCTTGATCTGGTGGTAGCCGCGCTCGGCGTACCAGCGGACGGTGGCGAGCGCGTGGTCGAGGTCGCCGGGGATGACGCCGATGCGGGCGGAGTGCGGGCTGCGTCCCTCGATGAGCCCGGAGGGGACGACGGACGGCCCCGGCAGCTCGCCCGAGTCGATCCTGGGGATCAGGCCGAGCAGCATGGCGTTGTCGTTGCCCATGTCACGGGTGGTGGTGACGCCCGCGGCCAGGTAGAACAGGCCGCTGGCGGCGGTGTTGTGGGCGTGCATGTCGTGCAGCCCGGCCAGCAGGGTGCCGCCCTGGCCGTCGATCTCCACCCCGTCGCCCAGCGCGTCGGGCCCGACGGAGGTGATCACGCCGCGGAAGAACACCACCGAGCACGGCTCGGTGAGCCGGAGGGTCCCGGGGTCGAAGACCCGCACGTCACGGATGCGGACCGGCTCGTCGCAGACATGCCGGACGCTCGCGCCGACCCGGGCCACGTGCTCCGCCGACAGGACGGTGTCCAGGGCCGCGAGCTCCGCGGCGTCCGGCAGGTGGTCCTCGCGCACCATCAGGGACCCGCCGAGCCGGGCGACCAGCCGCCGCTCGTGGTCCAGCAGCACGAACTCCGGCAGCAGGCCGACGCCCCTGAGCACGTAGGCGTCCAGGTCCCGCCCCGACAGGGTCACGCGCCGCAGGAATTCGGCGGTGACGCGGCCGCCCGGCAGCGCGTCCAGCGCGCCTCCGTGATCGAGGACGGCGCGGGCGTAGATGCCCGAGGCGTAGGGGCTGGAGTCGTTGGCGAGGTACAACCGGCGCTCTCCGCCGGGTGCCCGGCCGCGATCGGCCTGGCTCTCCCAGACGCCGTCGCGGAGCCGTTCGCGTACGGCGCCGCCCATCAGCGAGGTGCCGTCGATCTCCCACGCGGCCGGGATGCCGTGCGCGTCCAGGGTCACGCGCTCGCGCAGCTTGGCGCCGCGGCCGTTGTCGTCCATGGCGGAGTCGATCAGCAGGTCGCCGCCCGAGCGCTCCACGGTGACGCGGCCGGTGACCTCGCCGCCCGAGACGACGGCGAAACGCTCAGTCATCCTTGCCGCGCCAGGCCACGCAGGTGATCTCGATGTTGGCGCCGGCGGGCATGTCGCCCACCACCACGGCGGCCCTGGCCGGGGGCTCATGGCCGAAGTAACCGCTGTAGACGTCGTTGAGCAGCGGCCAGTGCTCGATGTCGCGCAGGTAGCAGGTCGTGCTGACCACGTCCTGAAGGCGGAAGCCGGCCTGGGTGATCGTGGATTCGAGGTTCTTCATCGTCTGCCGGATCTCGGCCTCGATGCCGCCCTCGACGATCCGGGTCGTTCCCGGGACGAACCCGCCGGTCCCGGCCACGTAGCAGGTGTCGCCGGCGACGACCGCCGACGAGTACGGGCCGAGCGCGGACCCGGTGTTGACGACCTTCTTCGGCATCGACTCTCCCATCAAGTGTGACCTCTCGGCGAGATTTTCAACACACGGTAGAGGATTTCCAACAACAGTCAAGAGTTATCCGGGGCTGAGCTGCCGTTACCCGACAGAAACTTGTGGCTATTGTAGAGAACTAAAACAGGTCGTATAGTTCCCGTCACCTCGGTGAAGGGAAGCCACCTATGCAATCGGTTACTCGGCGCCGCGCCGGAGCCGCGCTCACGCTCACGGGGGGCCTCGTCCTCCTGACCGCGTGCGCCTCCGGCGCCTCCGGCGGCCCGGCCGGCCGCAACGCTCCGACGGAGCGGAAGATCGCGTCGTTCACGTACGCGATCTCGCAGATGCCCACGTCGTTGAGCGGTATCACCACCAAGACCAACACGCAGATGATCACCTCACTGGTCGCGGAGCCGCTCGAGCGGATCGGCTTCGACCAGGGCCAGATCAGGATCACGCCGGGGCTGGCCGTCTCGGCCGCCGAGCCCGACAAGAGCACGGTGGTCTACCGGCTCCGGGACGGCGTCACCTTCTCCGACGGCAAGCCGCTGACGCCGGAGGACGTCGTCTGGAGCATCGACGCCGCCGCCGCGCCCACCGCCGAGACCGCGGGCAACATGCAGGGCTTCAAGAGCGCGGAGGTCACCGGCCCCCGCGAGGTCACGGTGACGTGGAAGTACCCGACCGCCTTCCTGCGCAACGCCCTCGGCGGCCTCCCGATCCAGCAGGCCGCTTTCGCCAAGGCGCACCCCAAGGACCTCGGCACCTCGGCCGCGCTGCCGATCGGCACCGGCCCCTACGTCTTCAAGGCGCAGACCTCGCAGGACATCACGCTCGCCCGCAACCCGGGCTACTGGGGCACTCCGCCCAAGCCCGACTCGGTGAAGTTCACCGTGATCAGCGACAACTCGGCCGCCCAGCTCGCCATGCGCTCAGGATCGCTTCAGGGCGTGCAGGTCAACGACCTCAAGACCACCGCGCAGTGGAAGGGCAGCGGGGCCTCGCTGCACATGGCGGACGACTTCAACTCCGACCTCCTCTCGATGGACACCGGCAAGCCGCCCTTCGACGACCTGCACGTCCGCAAGGCGGTCGCGCACTCCATCGACCGCAAGGGCGTGCTGGCCGCCGCCTTCGGCGAGCACGCCGCACTGCTGAAGACGATCGTGCCCACCGGCGAGCTGGCCGGCGTCGCCCAGGAGGCCGAGGCGGAGGCGTTCCTCGGCCGGCTCCCGGCGTACGAGTTCGACCTGGCCAAGGCCAAGGCGGAGCTGGCGCAGTCCGCGCACGCCGGCGGGTTCGAGGTCACCGTCCCCTATCTCAACACCTCCGCGTGGGAGCGGCTGCTGCTGCTCAACCTGCAGCAGAACATGAAGCAACTGGGCGTCACCGTCACCCCCACGCCGGTGCCCCCCGGCCAGTGGTTCCAGACGTTCTTCAGCCACCAGACCACCGGCATCCAGGTGATCACCGGATTCGGCAGCACCCTGCCCGACCCCTCCGGGCTGATGTTCGGCTTCGTCGGCAAGGCCAACATGAAGCCCAACTTCCCCAACTCGGCGAACTTCACCACCCCGGTCGTCGAGAAGAACTTCCCGCTCATCGCCCCCGAGACCGCCGGGAAGTACTCCAAGGAGGAGCGCTGGGCGGCGACCAGGGCGATCATCACGGAGATCGCCGAGCAGGTCCCGTACGTGCCGCTCTACACCCAGCAGCAGGTGTACGCGCTGGCCGGCGGGCTCACGTTCACCAGGACCCCGACGCTCTTCGACAAGCAGAGCGGCGCCTGGATCGACCTGCTGCGTTCGAACAAATGACGATCATCCTCTTCCTCGCCAAGCGGCTGGGCGCCATGCTCCTGCTGCTGCTGGTGCTCAGCTTCCTGGTCTTCGGGCTGCTGGCGGCCAGCCCCGGCTCGCCGGTGCAGACCCTGCTCGGCACCCGCCCGCCGACACCGGAGGTGCTGGCGGCGCTGCAGGCCAAGTACCACCTCGACGAGCCGTTCCTGCTCCAGTACTGGTCCTGGCTCGGCGACGCGCTCCGGCTGGACTTCAGGCAGTCGATCTCCATCCAGACCGACCAGGACGTCCTGCTGCTGATGGGTGACCGGGCGGCGATCACGCTCCAGCTCGCGTTCTACGTCGTGGTGCTGGTCGTCGGCTTCGGCATCCCCCTCGGGATGGCGGCGGGCATGCGGCGCGGCCGTCCCACCGACCGGGCCGTGTCGTTCCTGGCCACGTTCGCCATCAGCGCGCCGCCGGTCGTGCTGTCGATCGCGCTGCTGTACGTGTTCGGCGTCGCCCTCGGCTGGTTCCCCGTCTACGGGATCGGCGAGGGCTTCAGCGAGCGGGTCGCCCACCTGACGCTGCCCGCGCTGGCGCTGGCCGGATTCCTGTCCGCCGTCGTCATCCGGCAGACCCGGGCCGCCACCCTCACGGTCATGCAGCAGGACTACATCACCTTCGCCCGCATCCGCGGGCTCAGCCCCGCCCGGGTGCTGGTCCGCTATGCCCTGCGCAACTCCGCCCTGCCCGTCGTGACCAGCACGGGGATGCTGGTCATCGCCGCGCTGTCCGCCGGGGTGTTCGTGGAGCAGGTCTTCTCCCTGCCCGGGATCGGCACCCTGCTGCTGCAGGCGGTGGTCGACAAGGACATCCCCGTGGTCCAGGGCCTCGCCGTGCTCCTGGGGGCGCTGGTGGTGCTGGTCAACCTGGTCGTCGACCTGCTGGGCCTGGCGCTCGACCCGCGCACCCGTACGATCGCGAAAGCAGGTGCCTGATGGCGGTGATCGCCCTTTCCGCCTCCGCGCGAAGCGTGGCCAGGGCTCCCCTCATGGTGCGCCTGGCCGCGGGCTTCCTCCTGCTGGTCGCCGTGCTCGCCGCGGCCGGGCCGTGGCTGACGCCCTACGACCCCGGCGCCCAGGACCTGATGCTGAACGTGTCGGGCTCCAGCGGCGCGCACTGGCTCGGCACCGACCAGCTCGGCAGGGACGTGCTGTCCCAGGTCATCGCGGGCACGCGCAGCGCGCTGGCCGGCCCGCTCTGCGTCGCGCTCGGCACCGTCGTGGTCGGCGCGGCCCTGGGCGTGCTGGCCGGATACCGGGGCGGCTGGATCGACTCGCTGCTCAACCGGCTGGCCGATCTGATGTACGCGCTGCCCGGGCTGCTGGTGATCATCGTGCTGGTCGGCGTCGTGGGCGGCGGCTACTGGTTCGCCGTCCTCGTCCTGGCGGTGCTGTCGCTGCCCGGCGAGATCCGGCTGTGCCGCAGCGCCACGCTCGCCCAGGCGCGCCTGCCGTACGTGGACGCGGCCCGCACCCTGGGCCTGCCCGCCGGGCGGATCATGGCCAGGCACCTCCTCCCCAACATCATGCCCACCGTGATCGCGACCTTCCTGCTGGACTTCGTCGGCGCGCTGATCAGCCTGTCCGGCCTGTCCTACCTCGGCCTGGGCGCGCCGCCCGGCAACCCGGACTGGGGCGCCCTGCTGCAGAGCGGCCAGAACCTGCTCGCCGACAACCCCTGGATCTCCCTGGCGCCCGGCGCCATGATCGCCTTCACCGCCACCAGCTTCACCCTCCTGGGCGACTGGATCTACGACCGCTACTCCATGGACGGTGACCGGCCATGACCCCTCTTCTCACCGTCAGCGGCCTGCGCGTGCACGCCGGTCCCAGAACCCTGGTCAGGGAGGTCGACTTCACCCTCGACGCCGGCCGGACGCTGGGCATCGTGGGCGAGTCGGGCAGCGGCAAGACGATGACCGCCCGCGCCGTCATGGCCGCCCTCCCCCCGGGGGTCGGCGCGTCCGGCGACATCACCTTCGACGGCGTCCCGCTCATCGGCAGGAAGGAACGCGAGCTGCGGCCGCTGCGCGGCACCCGCATCAGCATGGTCATGCAGGACCCGTTCACCGCGCTGAACCCGCTGCAGACCATCGGCGAGCACCTGCGCGAGTCGCTCCCGCGCCAGGTGCGCCGCGACCGCGGCGCCGCCCGCGCCGAGATCGTCCGCCGCCTGGCCGAGGTCGGGCTCGACGCCGCCGAGGTCGCCCGCAAGTACCCCTTCCAGCTGTCCGGCGGCATGCGCCAGCGCGTCGCCATCGCCGCCGCGCTCGCCGGGGACCCGGACCTGCTGGTCGCCGACGAGCCCACCACCGCCCTCGACGCCACCACCCAGGCCGACATCCTGCGCCTGCTGCACAAGCTCCAGCGCGACCGGGACATGGCGCTCATCCTCATCACGCACGACCTGCGCGTGGCCTTCTCCGTCTGCGACCGGATCCTGGTCATGTACGCCGGGTCGGTCCTGGAGAACGCCCCCGCGAGCGAGCTGGCGCGCACGCCCGAGCACCCCTACTCCCTCGGCCTGCTGCTCGCCGAGCCGCCGGTGACACACCTGGTCGAGAAGCTCACCGCCATCCCCGGCAGCGTCCCGCGCGCCGACGACCTGGCCGACCGGTGCGCCTTCGCCGCGCGCTGCGACTGGAGCACGCCCGACTGCACAATGTCCCGGCCACCGCTCGCGCCCGTCGGCGACGACCGCTCGTCCGCCTGCCTCCGCCTGGACGAGATCCGCGCCGACCTGCGGCTGCGCCGCCAGGAGGCCACGCAGGCCGCCGCGGTGCCCCGGCCGCGGACCGGCGCGCCCATCCTGACCGTGTCCGGGCTGAGCATGACCTACCGCACCACGTCCATGGTCTCGCGGGCGGTGACGAAGCAGGCCGTACGGGAGGTGTCCTTCGAGATCGCCGAAGGCGAGTCGCTCGGGCTCGTGGGCGAGACCGGCTCCGGCAAGACCACCATCGCGCGCTGCGTTCTCGGGCTGCAGACCGCCACCGGCGGCACGATCCGCCTCGGCGAACTGGACGTCACCGACCACAGGCGGCTCACCGCGAAGCAGCGGCGGCAGGCCGGCCGCCTGGTCCAGGTGGTGTTCCAGGACCCGTACGCCTCGCTCAACCCCGCGCTGTCCATCGGCGCGGCGCTCACGGAGGCGCTCGCCGTCGGCGGCACCGGCCAGCGGGTCGGCGACCTGCTCGACCTGGTGGGCCTGCCCGCCGTCTACGCCGCCCGCAAGCCGAGCGCGCTGTCCGGCGGCGAGCGCCAGCGCGTCGCCATCGCCAGGGCCATCGCGGTCCGGCCCCGCCTGCTGATCTGCGACGAGCCCGTGGCCGCGCTCGACGTGTCCGTCCAGGCGCAGGTGCTGGAGCTGCTGCGCGAGGTACGCCGGGAGCACGGCACCAGCATGCTCTTCATCACCCACGACCTGGCGGTGGTGCGGCAGATGACCGATCGCGCCATCGTGCTGCGGCACGGCGAGATCGCCGAGAGCGGGGACACGGGCACGATCCTGGACTCCCCCCGGCACCCGTACACGATCAGCCTGGTCGAGTCCGTGCCCCGGCACGAGTGAAAACTTCGACATACTGTTGAGATCGATCCTGCGAGACACGAGACAGGGGTACGGCCAATGACAGCCACGTCCGCGGACGGCGAGCCGACGTTCACCACGAACGAGCGGGCCCACGCCGCCCTGGTGGTCGAACTGCTGGGCCCGGTCATCCCGGCGCTCGCCCAGGCCATGGGCCCCAAGACCGAGGCGGTGCTGCACAACCTGACCACGATGCCCAACACGATCGCCGCCATCGGCGGCACGCTGACCGGCAGGGACATCGGCGGTCCGCCCACCGACCTGGGGCTGCGCACGTTCAAGGCGGGCTGGACCGAGCACCTGATCGGCTACCGGTCGGAGACCGCCGACGGGCTGGTGATGCGCTCGTCGAGCATCTTCTTCCACGCCCCGTCCGGCAAGTCGGTGGTGTGCCTGTGCGTCAACACCGACATCGGCGACCTGAAGCGGGCCGAGGAGATCCTCCATGCGATGACCGCCCTCGCACCCGGGGCGGGCCCGATGCTCGACGCCCCTCCCGGCAGGCCGGCGGAGACCTTCCCGGTGTCGCTGGAGAGCCTCGGCGAGGGGATCCTCGACAACGCGATCAACGGGGCCGGGGTGCCGGTCGACCTGATGAAGAAGTCGCACAAGGTCGCGGTGGTCGAGGACCTCAACAAACGCGGCTTCTTCACCCTGCGCGGCGCGGTGGACCAGGCGGCCCAGCGGCTCAACGTCAGCCGCTTCACGATCTACAACTACCTCAACGAGCTCCAGGCCGAGACCGTCGACTGAACGTCCGGCCTCAGGTGTCGTCCCGCGCTCCCACGACGATCACGCCGGCCGTGTGCAGGCTGGTCAGCAGGGTCCAGTCGTCGGCCGGGTCGAGCCAGACCTGGAGCTCCGCCGGCCCCGACGGCCGCGGCAGCGACCCGGCGGGCTCGTAGAAGGCCGAGACCAGCACCAGGGGCACCGGCGCCTCCCACCGGGAGGGGGCCGGTGGCTCGTGCCGGCCGCCGAGCAGGACGGCGCGCTCGGCCTCGTCGCAGGCGTCGAGCTGCGGCCCGGCCGCGAGCTGGGCCTGCACCCTGACCTGCACGTCCATCGCGAGGCCGACCCGCGCCGCGGCCCGCTCGCCGTCGGTGGCGAGCGAGGCGTAGCCGGGGATGAGCATCCCGGTCAGCTCGGCGGCGTCGTCGGCGTAGCCGCGGTAGGTCCCGTCCGCGTGGATCATTTCGTAGCGGTACGGCCGGCCGTCGCCGTTGACCGGGGCGGGCGGAGGCGGCTCCGCCGCCGAGGAGTTGCGGATGATCACGGCCACCGGCCGGCCTCCCGTTCCGTGGTGAGGTCGTTCATGCCGCGGGCGCCCAGCGAGTGGCGGCGAACAGGGCGGTGACCTGCTCCTTGTCGGCGGCCCGCCAGAACAGCTCGTCCATCAGGAGCCGGAAGGAGAGGCTTCCTCCCTCGGTGAGGTCCAGCCCGGGCTCCTGCTTGAGGAGCTCGGCGTGGGCGCCCAACTGGTCGAGCCGGCCCAGGTTGGGCAACTGACCCAGCGTCGCGGTGCGGAAGGCCGCCTCGACCTCCGCGAGCGACACCTTCACACGGGACTGGATCACGGCGGGGTCGAGCGAACCGTCCCACAGCCGCCACTCGACGTGGTCTTTCGCGGTCCCCTTCATGCTCTCCATGTTCACCGCGGACTTGCGGCCGTTGAGATTGCGCACCGGGGCTATCGACCGGTAGCCCTCCGTGGGGAGCCGGTTGGGCTGGCATTGCGCCACGCCCCGGTGGCTTTCCCGCTCCGGATTGTGCCCGAGCCTGAACAGGGTGTCGGTGTGCAGGCCCCCGTGATTCAGCAAGCTGGTGTAGTTCTCCACGATGTGGTCGAAGTCGTGCGTGCTCACGTGGACGTGCCCGCCGGTAGAGGCGCCGGCCGTGCCGCCGTGCGCGCGGATGATCTCGGTGGCGACGAGGAGGTTCTCCCACGTCGCCGGCTCGTCGTACAGGATGGGTGAGATCAGCTCGCCGTCGACCGTGCCGTCCTGCTCCAGCCTCCAGAGGCCGCGCCCGCCGTTCTTGCCCGACCGGTAACCCTCGTCCCGCATGGTGTGGTAGTTGTCCACCTTGGCATCGCCGGTCAGGCCGGCCTTCTGCAGGGCACGGGCGATGGCCTGCAGGGCCTGGCGGGCGTTGTGCTTCGGCAGCTCGAACTCGATCTCCACCCCGAAACCGCGCCCGCCGTCCCGGGCCGCCAGGGACGCGGTGGCGTTCTCCCGCATGTAGGGGATCACCGCCTCTCCCCTGACCGCGCGTTGCACCGCCTGATCATAAGCGTGCCGGTACGCCGCGAAATCCCCCGTGAAAGAGACCTCGGGGCGATCCGGCCAGCGCTGCCACGCCCGGGTGCGGGACTCCAGCGAGGCCACCATTTCCTGCTTGGCCACCACCAGCGGGTCCTGGCCGACCAGGCGCGACACGGTGCGGCGCATGGAGGACTGGCGGAAGGCCTCCTTCGCCTGCGCGTGCGCGTGCGCCGCGGCCTGCCGGGCGTCCCGGACGGCCGCGGGCGACAGGTCGTGCAGGCCCGGCGGGACCTGCTGCGGGTCCGGCCGTACGACGTGCGTAGACAAGACGTCGAGCACCTGCTGCCTGTCGAGCGGCCCGAAGGGGTCGACGCCATGCGGTAGTGCCACGGCGGCATGCCGCACCAACTGCTCGACGGAATGGTGGTGACCCGTGTCCCCCGCCAAGCGGCGCAGCGGATCGAACACCCACATCCGGGACGGCGACTCGGAGGCGGTGATCTCGGCGAGGCGGGAGAGGGCGCGCGCCTCGTCGTTGCTCAGCTGCGTGAGACCGCGCTCGGCCGCGATCCGCAACCCGTCCCAAAGGTACGGGTCGCGCGCCCGGTAGGCGGCGAGGCGGCCGACGAGATCCGCGCGGTCGGCCGCCCGCGCCAGGTCGGCGCCGTCCGCCTGCGCGTCCGCGGCCAGGCGGACGAGCTGCTCGGCGGAGCGGCCCAGCCCGAGGTCGCCGGCCAGGCCCTCCAGCGGCGGGACGGCGTCGCGGCCGGAGTGCGCGACGATCTCCTCCAGGCGCGCGGACAAACGCGCGGTCGGGTCGCGCAGCTCGGGCAAGGAGTATCTGTCGGCGAGCAGCACCCCGTTCCACAGGTACGGGTCGTCCTGCCAGAACCGGTCCATGGCCGCGCGGAACTCCGCCTCCCCGGTCGTCCCGGCCGGGAGGTAGCCCTTCTCGTGGGCGGCCCGGACGACCGGGAGCAACTCCCTGACGTCGCCGATGCCGTGGCGGTCGAGCACGGGTTTGACGAAGGTGCGGACCTTGGCGGAGGTGACGGGCTCGCCCATCATCTCGACCATGAGCCCGATCGTGCGTGCCTGCGCGGGGGTCGCCTCGGGGAGGGAGAACCGGGCTTGGTAGTGCTGCCCCGTCCAGCGGTAGGAGTCCGCCGCCATGGCCGTTCTGAGAGCGTCGACCAGGTCCGTACGGCCGGTCGCTCCGTCCGGGTTCATGCCGAACCGCCGGGCGTTCTCGTAGACCTCCACCAAGGCGTCGAGATCGAGGTTCACGCCGAGTTCGGACGCCAGGTCGTGGAGGGCCCTGCGCGGGTTCGGCCAGTTGAGGGTCCGGCTCATCGAAGCCAGTGCTCTTGCCGTCGTGTCGCTCCCGTCGATGACGGGCAGCTCTTCCACCAGGCGCCGACCCTCCGCCAGGAGGACGTCGTCCGCCGCGGCCGGGGAGTTGCTCAGCAGGTGTTCGATCCGGTTCGGCGGGCCGCCCTGGTGCGGGCCGTTCTGGTGCGCGCCGTTCTGGTGCGCGCCGTTCTGGTGCGCGCCGTTCTGGTGCGCGCCGTTCTGGTGCGCGCCGTTCTGGTGCGGGCGGTCGTTGCCGGGCGACCAGCGGTGGACGGTCGCCGCGGCTTCCGCGAAGTTCCGCGGCCGCGGATCGGCGATCGGCGAGAATCCGTCGGTGTCGGGGAGACCGGGCATCTCGTGCGTGTTCGCCGGATGCGGTGGCCGGGGGCCGGTGTCGGGAGCCGCCAGGACGCGGTCGAGTTCCGTGCGTACGTCGGGCCAGGCCCGGGCGAGGTCGGGGTGCAGGTTGAGGGCCGGCACCTCCTCCAGCGGCACCCACACGTTGTCGAGCGACTCCCGGGAGGCGGGCCAGACGTCGGCCTGGTGGGACATCTCGCCGATGACGGTGTCGTACGCCCAGCCGCCGTGGTCGTCGTGGTGGACCCCGCGCACCTTCACCTCGCTCGGGTCCAGCCGGTTCTCCTCGCCGGCTTCGCGGAAGCCGCCGTCGACCGGGTCCTCGCCGCGGTGGAGGGCGCCGCCGGGCAGCCCCATGGTCCCTCCGTGCTGCGTCTCCATGGAACGCAGCTGCATGAGGACGTGGACCTCGCCGCCGGGAGCGCGGTGGAAGAGCAGCAGACCGGCCCCGCCTTCCGTGCCCCAGTGCCGGTGGCCCTGTGCGCACTGCGTCCATCCGTCGCTGGGCTTCGAGACCTGCCAGCCGGGTGGAATGTCGGAATAAGTGGCGGGCGTCTCGGCGACGTGCGGGGGCCGCAGCACGGTGACCTCGCCGGGCGTGGCCAGCACGACGAACTCGTTGAGAGGCAGCTGGCCCATCCCCGTCCACGGGGTGGACAGCACCTGGGAGGCCGGGAAGACCCCCGCCATGACCGCCCCCTCCCCCAGGCCGGTGTACCGCTT
This sequence comes from Nonomuraea sp. NPDC049625, assembly GCF_040675285.1. Lineage (NCBI taxonomy): Bacteria > Bacillati > Actinomycetota > Actinomycetes > Streptosporangiales > Streptosporangiaceae > Nonomuraea > Nonomuraea sp. NPDC049625. The sequence continues at coordinate 80,432 of NZ_JBFAOQ010000008.1, forward strand.
GGCGACCCCGGGCATGGCGCTCCACGACTGCAGCGGCAGCGCCGGCGGGGCCGGCACGACGTCGCCGTTCGCGGCCTCCGCCAGGACGGGGACCGGATGCTGGTCGAGCGTGATCCCCCGGTAGAGCACCAGCTCCTCGATGCCGCGGCTTTCGAGCTCGCGCTGCGTCTGCGCGTACTGCTGCCGCAGGAAGTCGCGCAGCATGTCCCCGGAGCGGGCGTGGATCTTCGCGGCCGTCCTGGCGCGGTTGAGGTCGCCGTACGCCGACAGGTCGAGGACCCCGGTCAGGCCGAACTCGTCGCGCGCGGCCATGTGCATGGCCAGCCGCTCCGGCAGCATCTCGCTCGCGCCGTATCCCCACGTACGCAGCAGCTCCTCGACGGCCAGCCGTCGCGCCGTCCGGTGCGCTTCGGGCGAGTCGAACGGCAGTTGCTGGATGATCTGGCGTTCGCCTTCCGCGTATTTGCGGGCGCCTTCCACGAAGGCCGGGAGCTCGCTCCGTTCGACCGCCTGCCAGGTCCTGATGGTCTTTCCCATGACGCGGACCTGGCTCTGGACGAGGTCGCTGGCGGGGTCGCCGACGGCCGCCTGCAGACTTCGTTTGCGGCCCACGCCGAGCATGTCCTTCGTCGAGGACCGCATCGTGTCCGCGAGCCGCTCCACCGTGGCGGTGTGGGCGGCCTCCCAGGCGGGGCCGCTGATCGGGTCGTAGGCGCCGTCCCGGCTGAGCAGCTCCGCCACCTGCCGCGACACCGGCTCGATCCGGCGCGGGTTCTCGGGCAGCGGGCCGGACCTGGGCACGACGGTCTGGCCGCCCTGGAGGTCCGTGTGCGCGTGCTGGGGCGTCTCCGGGATCGTCGGCGCCCGCTGATCCGTCGCCGGCGGATCGCCGCCGTCGTCGCCGTCACCGCCGTCGCGCAGCACGGGCGCGGAGTCGTCCGTGTGCCGCTCCTGGACGGCCGGCGCGGTTTCGGCAGGTGGGCTGTCCTGGGTCTGGTGGTGGTTGTCCTGTTCGCCGGCGCCGGGGCTGTCGGGGGTCGGGGTGATGATCGCCGGGACCGTGGCCGGGAGCAGTGACGTGTGAGGGAGGCTGCCCGGAGTCGCGGGCTCGGCCCGCGGGACGGCAGGGGTGGTGTCGCCGATCGGGGGCCGGGCGGCGGGGAGGTTCTGCTGGGGTCGTGCGAGGGTGCCGCCCGGCTCGGCTGGGCTGTGCAGGAGCACGTCGTGGCGCCGGGTGACCTCGCCGACGATCACCTGGCCCTGGTGCGGCTGGGGGAGGTTGGTCCCCGGTTCGGACGGCTGGCGGTTGATCAGGGTGGCGACGTCGGCGTGCTGGTCGGGCCGAGGGTGGTGCTGCGCCAGTGCGGTGGTGTCGTGCCCTGCGAGCCGCGGTGCGGCGTCGTGCGCTACGGGCGCCGAGGCGGCGTCGTGCGCTAGGGGCGGCCGGGCGGCGTCGTGCGGTACGAGTCGGGGCGGGGACGGGAGCGCAGGCGAGGGTGAGGGCGGGGGTTGGCCGCCGGATGACGGCGGCGGGTCGGCATGCGGGGCCGTGGCGGACGGAGTGTCGCCGAGTTCCGCGACCGCCCGCATCGGGAAGTGGCTCACCCGTGCCGAAGCGGGGATGTCGAGGCCGCCCGCGACACCGGAGATGAAGGTGTACGCCAGGTGCTCGCCGTCGAGTTGCCCGCTGATCGCCAGCCCCGGGACGGCTCCGGCGGTGCCCGCCACTCCGCCCAGCAGGGCCTGGCCGTACATGCTCTGCGCGATGGCCGCGATCTTGTCGCGTACCGCCAGTTCGGCCTCGGAGGCGACGTACACCATCCGCCGGCTCAGCAGACGGGACAGGGCCGCGTTCGCGCCGGCGAACAGGGCACCGGTCAGCGCGCCGCTGCCCACCGACATCGCCAGCGACGCGAGGTCGAAGTCCCCCGCCTCACGGTCCCCCCAGATCTGCTGCGCCACCTGCACGCCGAAGTCCAGGCCGCCCATGATCCCGGCGAACTTCAGCATGTTGACCAGGATCAGCCGCTTCAGCGTCTGGATGTTCACCTGGGTCATCAACGTGTTGTGCTGGATCAGCCGGAGAACGGCCGGGCCGTTGACGTAGATCCACACCAGCAGCTTGACGATCATCGCGCCGAGCAGCGCGAGCGAGGCGTAGATCATCCACTCGGTGTGCTGCATCCGCACGCCGTGCTCGCGCAGGGATGCCGCCTCCTCCCGGAGCGCCTTCTCCATGAGGTCGATCAGCGTCTCGTCCGAAGGGGGGCCGTCCGCGTCCGGCTGTCCGCCGAGCACCTTGAAGACCTGCTCGAACGTTTCCTTGGCGGCGCCCTGCCATTGGTGATCCCGCAGCGACCGCACGACCGCGGCGGCGTCGTCCGACTTGATCGTGGCCAGCAGGTCCGCCAGGTTCTCCAGCACCTGCGCCTCGGCGATGACCCCGTCGACGTCGGTCTCCGGAAGCGCCCCGCCCGTCAGCGGCAGCGCCAGCGGCCGCACGATCTCGGGCACCAGACTGAGGTCGAGTCCCATCACCGCGGCTCGGGCGTACCGGGGTACGGCAGGAACGACTCGAAGTTCGTTCCCTCGCCGAACAGGTCCTCGAACGGGAGATCCGGCACGCCGAAGGGCTCCATCAGTTCCTTCATCTCGGTGGAGACCTGCCTGGTCGCCCGCCCGATCTGCTCGACGACGGAGGCGGACAGCTCCGACGGGGACAGCTTGCGGTAGACCCGGGGATCGAACTCGATCGTGCGCACCTCACCGCGGGGACCAACGGTCACGGTCACCATGCCGTCCTTGGACTTCGCCGTCGCCGACAGCTCCCGAACCCTCTCCTGCATCTTCTTGAGCTGTTCGGTCTGCTGGTTGACCTCCTGGACGAGTTGTTCCAACAGCCGCCACGGTTCGTCCATCGTCACCTCCGTCCCTCACGAGCACCAAAAACCTCAGAAGCACCATTCTTTCCCGATTCTTCCACTCATGTCTGCACATGCCAGCTAGGCTCCCGAACCGTGGAGTTCGACGGCGTCGTCTACAGCAAGACCCACCTCCACCGGCTGGCGAGCGCGGCGGACGGCATGGCCGGTGACGTGTCCGGTGCCCGCACCCGGTTCGAGGCGGCGTCGAGCGCGGCACACACCGCCGTCGGCGACGACGACTACGGCCGCGCGTACTGGCAGGCGCGCGGGCAACGGATGGAGAGCATCGGCAGAGGGCTCGACCTGCTCGCGAGCGCGCTCAGGGAGCAGGAGAACCGGCTGCACCTCGCGTCGAAGACGTACAAGGCCGGCGAGGACGCCAGCACCCTGCGCACCTGAGTCGGCCGGACTGCCTACGTGTCAGTGCGTACCGGGTCGAGGTCCTTGACGATGGCGCCCGCCTTCATGACGATCTCGATGTGCCCCGGGTCGGCCAGCGCGTGGATGTCCCGCAACGGGTCGGCGTCGGTGACCACGAGGTCGGCGAGCTTGCCCGCCTCCAGCGTGCCCACCTCGCCGGAGATGCCGAGCAGTTCGGCGGCGGTCCGGGTCCCGGCGACGATGGCGGCCATCGGGGACATGCCGAGCTCGACGAGATGCCCGAGCTCGCGCAGGTTCTGCCCGTGCGGGCAGACGCCGGCGTCCGTGCCCAGCGCGATCCTGGCTCCGCGCGCGATCGCGTGGCCGATGTTCCTCTTGGTGATCTCGGACCACTTCACCTTCTTGGCGTAGTGGTACGGCTGCATCGTCTCCTTGTTGATCGCGAACACGGTCGACAGCGTCGGGACGAGGAAGGCGCCGCGCTCCTCCAGGAGGTCGAGTCCCTCGTCGTCGATGCCGTACCCGTGCTCGACGCTGGTCACCCCGCCCCGGAGGGCGGTCAGGATCCCCTTGCGTCCCTGCGCGTGCGCGGCGATGGGCTTGCCGCCGTGCCGGTCGAGCTCGTCGGCGATGGCCCGCACCTCCTCCAGGCGCAGGCCCTCGTCGTCGGGGTGGTCGTGCCTGCTCCCCATGCCGCCGGTCGTGCAGATCTTGATGAGGTCGGCTCCCTGGCGCAACACCCGGCGCGTCGCCTTGCGGACCTCGTCGACGGTGTCGGCGATCTCGATCAGCTCGGGCACGGTGGGCGCGATCGTCCCGCCGTACAGGTGCATGTCCCCGTGCCCGGCGGTGTGGCTGATCGGGCTCACCGCGAGCTTCAGCCGCGGGCCCGGGATCAGCCCGCGCTCGATCGCCTCGCGGAAGCCCGAGGACAGCCCGCCGAGGTCGCGCGCGCTGGTGACGCCGGCCTCGAGGGTCGCCCGGAGCCGCGCGGCGGACTCGAGGACGGTCAGGGCGGGGTCGTTCTGGAGGGCGTGGAAGGGGCCGTTCCCCAGGGAGAAGCCCATATGCATGTGGCAGTCGACGAATCCGGGCAGGAGCGTCCTGCCGCGCAGATCGCGTACGTCGGCGCCGTGGACCTCCGGGGCCTCGGCCGCCGGGCCGGCGAACGCGATGGCGCCGTCCGGGGTCACGTCGAGGACGCCGTCCTCGACGGGCGGCGCGCCGGTGCCGTTGATGATCCTGACGTTGTGGAGGCGGAGCTTTCGATGGGTGGTCAAGCGGAGTCCTTCTGACGGGGTTCGATGTCGAAGCCTGGGGCGCCCGGTACGGAGTCGAGCAGGGTGCGGGTGTACTCGTGCCGCGGACTCCGGTAGAGGTCCGCGGCCGGGGCGTGCTCGACGACGTCGCCGTGGTAGAGCACCACGACCTCGTCGCTCACGTGCCGGACGACGGCGAGGTTGTGCGAGATGAAGAGCATGGTCAGGTTGAGTTCGCGGCGCAGCTTGGCGAGCAGGTGGAGGATCTCCGCCTGGACCGAGACGTCGAGCGCGGAGGTGATCTCGTCGGCGATCACCACCTCGGGCCCGATCATCAGACCTCGTGCGATCGCGATCCGCTGCCGTTGCCCGCCGGAGCACTCGTGGGGGTAGCGGTCGATGGTGTCGGCCGGCATCCTGACGGCCTCGAGCCACTGGACGATCTCGTCCCGGTGCCGCCGCACGTCCGCCCGGCGCGGGTCCACGGCCTCGGCGAGCGCCTCGCCGATCGTGCGCCTGGGGTCGAGCGACGAGTACGGGTCCTGCGGGATCATCTGGACCTTGCGCCGCAGCGCCCGGCGGCCGGCGCCCCGCGCGGAGGAGATGGGGACGCCGCCGATCCTGACGCTCCCCGCGGTCGGCCGGACGAGCCCGACCAGCGCCTTGGCCAGCGTCGACTTCCCCGATCCCGACTCGCCGACGATGCCGACCGTACGGCCCCGGGCGACGTCCAGGGTGATGCCGTGCAGGACGCGCGTCGCGTTCTTGCCCCACCCGTAGCCCACCTCGAGGTCGCGTACCTCGACGGCCGTCTCCTCATCCATGCGAGTGCTCCTTCGTGCGCGGCGGGGTCCACGACGCGTCGATGTCGGGGGTGGCCTCCAGCAGGGCCCTCGTGTACGGGTGGCGGGCGGTCTCCACGGTGAGCTCCCCGGCGGCGACCTCCTCGACGATCTCGCCGCGGTACATCACGAGGACGCGGTCGCACAGCGCGCGGACCACCCCGATGTCGTGCGAGATGAACATGATCGAGGCGCCGAACTCGCGGTTGACGCGCTTGAGCTCGCGCAGGATCTCCGCCTGGACGGTGACGTCCAGGGCCGTGGTCGGCTCGTCCGCGATGATCAGGCGCGGCTCGACGGCCAGCGCGGCGGCGATCATGGCCCGCTGCCGCATGCCTCCCGAGAGCTCGTGCGGATGCTGCTTCATGCGCTGCTCGGGCCTGGTCAGGTGGACCACCCGGAGCGCGTCGAGGATGTGCTGCGCGGCCTCTCGCCCGCCGAGGCGCTTGTGGGTACGCAGCACCTCCGTGAGCTGGGTGCCCATGCGCAGCGCGGGGTTGAACGTCGAGCCCGGGTCCTGGTAGATCAGGCTGACGGCCTCCGCCATGAGGGCCGGCGGGACGGGCCGGCGCAGGTCCAGGTCGCCGACCGCCATGCGGCTCGCCGTCGAGGTCAGGCCGTCCGGCAGCAGCCGCGCGAGCGACATCGCGGTGAGGGTCTTGCCCGATCCGCTCTCCCCCACGATGCCGACGATCTCGCCCCGCCCGATGCCGAAGGAGATGCCCTTGACCAGCGGCGTGTCGCCGGCGTGGATCCACAGGTCGCGGACGTCGGCGAGCTGGTCGCTCGTCGCCTCCCGCGCGGCCGGAGGTGTCTCGCGCCGGCCCGGCGCCGTGTGCCCCCGCGGGTTCGCCGCCGCCGCGAGGCCGTCGCCGATCAGGACCGCCCCCAGTCCGGTCAGGACGATGAGGCAGGCCGGGCCGACCATCTGGAAGGGCCGGTCGGCCAGGAGCGAGGGCAGGGCCTCGTTCAGGAGCTTGCCCCAGTCGTAGGAGGGCGACTGGACGCCGAGGCCCACGAACGACAGCGCGGAGATGGCCGTGAGCGTGGCCGCGAACGTCGAGGCCGTCAGCACGAGCAGCGGCTCGGCCATGTTCGGCAGCATGTGCCTGATCGCGATCCGGGCGCGGCTCACACCCAGGAGGCGCGCGGTCGACACGTACTCCTGCTGCGAGACCTTCGCGGCGAGGTTCGCGGTGAGGCGCGCGAAGTAGGGGATGCCGGACAGGCCGATGGCGATCACCGCCGAGGAGCCGCCCGCCCCGAGCACGGCCGCCACGACGAGCGCGAGCAGGAGCCCGGGGAAGGCCACCATCGCGTCGATGACGCGCAGGCAGACCTCCCTGACGCGGGGCCGCACGAGCCAGACGCCGGTGCCCAGGACGACGCCGAAGACGACCGACATGGCCGTCGCGCCCACGGTCATCAGCAGGGTGAGGCGGGTGGCGACCAGGCTGCGCAGCAGGACGTCGTGGCCGGCCGCGTCGGTGCCGAGCCAGTGCCCGGACGAGGGCGCGGCGAACCGCGGGCCCAGCACGGCCGCCCGCTCCGTGAACAGGATCGGGGCCGGCACGGCGATCAGCACGATGCCGCCCAGCAGGGCCAGGCCGAGCACGAGCCCGGGGTTGCGGCGGCGCGGCCGGTTACGCGGAGACATGCGACCCCCCGAGGGTCCGCTGGTCGATCAGCCCGAGCAGGACGTCGACGAGGAGGTTGACGAGTGCCGCGATCATGCCGATCACCAGCACCATGCCCTGGATGACCGGATAGTCGCGGTCGAGGATGGCCTTGATGATGCCGCTGCCCAGGCCGGGCAGCGCGAACACCGACTCGATGATGATCGCGCCGCCGATCATGCCGGTCAGGATCAGCCCGCTCAGGGTGAGCGTGGTGGTGAGCAGGTTCGGCAGCGCCCATCGGACGTGGCGCCGGAAGGCGGGCAGCCGCCAGCCGCGGGCCGTCCGCATGTAGTCGGTGTCGAGCACGACCGCCGTCTCGCGGCGGACGACCCGGGAGATGGTGCAGATCGGGCCGATCACGATCGCCGCGACCGGAAGCACGAACGACGCCGCCCCGAAGCGGGGCGCGTAGGCCGGCGGGAAGAGCGGCACCAGCCCGATGCCGAGGGCGAACATCACGACCAGGAACGACGCCATGATGTAGCCGGGGATCGAGTCGAGGAAACCGGTGACCACCCCGAAGGCGGCGTCCAGCCACCTGCGCCGGCCGCCGCGCGTGAGGACGCCTATGACCATGCCGAGCGGGACGGCGACCAGCAGGACGACGGCGATTCCTGTCACCGCGATGGTGGCGGTGAAGGGGAGACGGTTCATGATGATCGTCTCCACCGGCTGCCGGTACATGAACGACGTGCCGAGGTCCCCGGAGAAGACGCCGCCCGCGTAGACGAGGAACCGTTCCCAGATCGGCCGGTCGAGCCCCAGCTCGGTCCGGACGCGCTGGACGTCGGCGAGATCGGCGTTGGCCCCGGCGACGCCGACCGCCGGGTCACCGGGAATGAGCTGGACGATGAGGAACGACACGACCAGCAGCGCGACGAAGATCACGACAAGGCTGGTGAGCCGCCGCACGGCGAAACCGAGCCAGGCGGAGGAACCCCGCGACCGGGCACTCGGACCAGACGTGGAAAGACTCGGACCAGGCGTGGAAAGAGAGGTCATGTCGGCTACTTGAGGATGCGCAGGGTGGCGGGGTCGAGGTAGTCGTCGAAGGTCCGGATGGCGAATCCGCTGGAGACGACGGTGGTGGTGGGCAGGGTCGACAGCGGGATCGCGTCGACCCGCTGGAGGAACGACTTCTGCGCGGACTGGAGGGCGGCGCACTGTCCGCCGCTGTCGGTCACGCTCATGGCCTGGGTGACGAAGCCGTACCCCTTCTCGTTGACCGATCCCGTCTTGTTGCGGCCGCCCTTCTCGGTCACCGGGCCCATCACCCGGAGCAGGGAGGAGGTGAGAGTGCCCAGCTGGTTGTTGTCGCCCTGGACGTTGATGTCCCAGTCCGAGCCGCCGGCCGTGGTCACCGTGGCCCAGTTGGCGTTGTCGAGGGAGCTGACGGTGACGTTCGCGCCGGCGTTGCGCAGCGCCTCGCCGATGTAGTCGTTGCCGCCCTGCAGCAGGGTCGTGCCGACGATGCGGACGCGTACCCCGGCCAGGGTCTTGGCGGCGGCGCCGGAGTCCTGCGGGGTCAGCAGCGAGCGGTCGGTGTTCACGCAGGGGAGCTTGGCCGAGCCGACGGACAGGATCGTGCTGCCCCGCTTGCCGCTGATGATGTCGCTGAACGCCTGCGGATCGACGGCCTGGGCCACCGCGGCGCGCAGCTCGGGCCGGTCGGCGAAGGCCGTTCCCGGACGCTCGTTGAACAGCAGGTACGTCGTGGTGTTGGAGGCGCTCGACGTGGAGAACCGGGTGTTGCCGTCGAACCGGGCCACGTTCTCGTCGGAGACCACGCCGACGTCCAGGCTGCCGGCCAGCAGCTGGGTGGCGATGGTCGCGTAGTCGGTGATCGGCGTGAGGTTCAGCTGCTTGGCGGGCACGCCTTCCAGGGGCTTGGCGAACGCCGGCCAGCCCGCGTAGCCGTCGCGCAGCGTCAACTGGTAGGACACCGCCGCCTGGGACGAGGTCAGCGTGTACGGACCGGAGAACGCCCCGGCGGCCTTCCCGGCGGCGAGTCCCTTGAGGTCGCTCAGGCCCGCCGGGCACACGATCCCGGCCTGCGGCAGCGTCAGCCCGGTGAGGAAGTCGGACCACGGGACGGACAGGGCGGCCTTCACCGTGTTCGCCTTCTCGTCGGCGGTGAACGTCGCGGTGCCCGATCCCAGCGCCAGCGTGCGGCCCGAGGAGCCCGTCTCCTTGGCCGCGAACCGCGTCAGCGAGGCGGCCACCACCGACGGAGTGATCGGCTTGCCGTCCGAGCAGGTCAGACCGCCGCGGATGGTGAACGTGTAATGCGCGGCGTCCTCCGCCTGCCAGGCGGACGCGATGCCGCCGACGAGGGAGTTGCCCGAGTCCTTGCGCACCAGCGTGTCGAACAGCAGCCGGGCCATGCCGAAATCGTCGCCGCCCTTGGCCAGCGCCGGGTCGAAGGTCGCCGGATCGGTGTTCAGCGACATGTTGATGGTGTCGGTCGCCCCTTCGGCGACACCGCATCCGGCCAGGCCCGCCACGAGCGCCATCGCGAGAATGGAATTGCGAAACACTGATCCTCCAGCGCACTCGCGAGAATGAATGGCGCCGAGCCTAGGTGTCGCCTGCCGAATCCAGGTCTTCCGGGACGCAGAGCGCACGGAATTGAGCGATATCGCGGCCCGGGCGCACGATCCTTCCCGCGGGCTTCGCCGGAGGTTTCCCTCGCGTTACGGCTTCCTGCACGTGACCGTGTCTCTGTGAGCCGATCTTACGCGGCGGTCCGGCAGGCGATACATCCTCGTGGGCGGATGAGGCGTGTCCGTGCAGGATGAGGCGCATGGTCGACGGGCTGGACTTTCAGATCATCAACGCGCTCCAGATCCATCCCCGGGTCCCGTGGGTCCAACTCGGGAGGATCCTCCGGGTGGACCCTTCGACGATCTCGCGCCGCTGGTCGGCCCTCACCCAGCAGCGGCAGGTGTGGACGAGCTGCTTCGAGTGCGAGCCGCGCACCGGCCAGCAGGAGATCTCGGCCCTGGTCGAGATCCGATGCGCGCCCGGCCGGCGCGGCGACGTGATCGCCGAGCTCAGCCGGCAGGGACCCATCATCAGCGTGCACTGCACGTCGGGCGCCCGCGACCTCTATGTCATGATCTCGATGCGCACCCTGCTCTCCATGGACCGCTACATCGACGAGCACATCGCCGGCGTCCCCGGCATCGTCGGCACCCGTACCCACTACCTGCGCAGGATCTTCCTGGAAGGGTCGGGCTGGCGGCTCAACGCGCTCTCCGACGAGCAGGCCCGCGCGTTGCACCTGCTGCGGCCGTCCGAGCCGCCCGAGCACCGCAAGCCCGCCCACCTCGACGTCATCGCGGCGCTCAGCACGGACGTCCGCCGCACCGCCGCCGACATGCAGCGGGAGCTGGGCCGCTCGATCTCCGTCATCTCCCGGGACATCGACGCGCTGCTCGCGGCGAACTGGGTCCGATGGCGCGTGGACCTCGCGCACACCCTCCTGGGCTGGTCGGCGGCGGCGGTGCTGTGGCTCGACGTCAAACACCCCGATCTGGAACGCCTCATCTCCTCGCTGCGGCTGCTCTGCCACGTGCGGATGTGCGCCTCGGTGACCGGTGAGGCCAACCTCGCGGTCTTCCTGTGGCTGCGCAACCTGCAGGAGCTGGACGAGATCGAGGGCAGGCTGTCGTCGATGTTCCCGAAGCTGCTGGTCAAGGACAGATGGATCGTGCCGAGGATCGCCAAGCGCACGGGCTACATTCTCGATCTCGACAGCCGGCGCCTGCGTTACGTGCCCGTCGGCGGCCAGCCGGTGTTCGACGACCAGCTTCGTGCGGGCCCGGCTCGAAAATCCGATGTTTCATGCGGGATCAACGCCGATCGACGCCCATTCGCGGCGCCTTTCCTAGCCTGAGCGAAACGACCGCCCGGCCGTTGATCAGTGCGCAGAGAAAGAGGTCGTGTGGACATCGAGGAGCTCAGGGCATTCCGGCGAGAACTGCACCGCAATCCGGAACCGGCATTCGTGGAGATCGGGACGGCGGCCCGGATAGCGCGGGCCGTCGAAGACCTGCCGGTGACCGTCCTGACCGGCAAGGACGCCCACGACCTCTCCCCCGTCGTGAACTACCCGTCGCCGCGCACGCTCGCCGAATGGGCGGCCCGCGCCGTCGATTCCGGCATCCCGCCGGAGAAGGCCCGGTACTTCCAGGAGAACGGCACGGCGCTCGTCGTCGACCTGGACGGCGTCCGGCCGGGGCCGCGATGGGGTCTGCGCGCCGACATCGACGCGCTGCCGATCCGGGAGTCCGCCGATCCGGCCCATTTCCCGGCCGCGAACGGCTTCGCGGCGGCGAACGGCGCGATGCACGCCTGCGGCCACGACGCGAACGCCACCATCGGCGTGGGCCTGCTGCACCGCCTCGCCGACCGCGACTTCGCGGGCTCGCTGAGGGTGCTGTTCCAGCCCGCCGAGGAGGGGGTACGCGGAGCGCAGACGATGATCGACGCCGGGGTGGCCGACGACATCGACATCATGCTCGCCGTGCACATGGCGGGCGAGCTGGGCGTCGGCCACGTCGTGGGCAGCTTCACCGGCGGCATGGCCACCCGCAAGCTGAAGGTCGACTTCACGGGCCGGGCCTCCCATGCCGCCGGCTCGCCCGAGTCGGGGCGCAACGCGCTGCTCGCCGCCGCCATGGCCACACTGGCGATCATGGCGCTCCCCCGCTACGGGTCCGCGGACACCAGGCTCAACGTCGGCACGCTCGTCGCCGGTGACGGCGTGAACATCGTCCCGGCCTCGGCGGTGATGACCTGCGAGGCACGCGCCACCGATGACGAGGTCGTGGACGAGCTGGTCGACCGGATCCGGTCCATCGTGGACGGCGCCGCCCGCACGCAGGACGTCGAGGCGGCGCTGGTCGTGACGGGCCGCTCCGCCACCGTGGCACCCGACGACGACCTGGTCGACCGCATCGTGGACGTGGCCGGAGCGCACCCCGGCGTCGTGGAGGTGATCAGGACCCAGGCGTTCGCCGGCAGCGACGACGCCAACCTGCTCATCCGGCACGTCCAGCGGCGCGACGGCAAGGGCGCGTACCTGATGATCGGAGGCGGCAGCCCGGGCCCGCACCACAGCGCGGGCTTCGACGTGGCGGAGGAGTCGATCCCGCTCGGGATCGACCTCCTCGAATCGCTGATCCGCCAGGGCTGATCACCGGAAGGCGGGGACGGTGGGCGGCAGGCCCATGAGTACGGCGCCCGCGGCGTCGTACATCGCCGGGCTGAGGAAGGCGTGCTCCTGCGGCACCAGCGCGTCGCCCAGCAGGGCGGGCAGCGGGTGGTCCTGGTAGATCGCGGCGGTGCCGGACAGCGAGACGACCTTGTGGACCACCTCCGACGCGGTCCGGGCGAGGTGCGCGGCGGACAGCCGCAGGTGCGCGTTCTGCTCGTCGCTGACCAGGCTGCCGGCGACGAGCGTCTCCCAGGCCTCGTCGGCGGCCTCGTAGAAGTAGGCGCGGGCGGAGCGCAGCGTGGCCTCGGCCTCGGCGATGCCGGCGCGGTAGTAGGCGCGGTCGGCGAGCCTGGGTGCGCCGGTGATGCTGCCCCGGCCGCTGCCGACCCCCTCGGCGAAGTCGAGGGCGGCCCTGGCGACGCCGGCGGAGACCACGGAGAGCGACTGGGCGACGTACGTGATCGCGGGGTAGCGATAGAGCGGCTCGTCGACCACCGGCTCCCCGCCGCGGATGAAGGTCCACTCCCGGTCGACCTCGACGTCCTCGGCGATCAGGTCGAAGGAGCCGGTGCCGCGCATGCCGACGACGTCCCAGTCCCGCACGATCTCCAGGCGTTCCGGACGTACCAGCGCTCCGCGCGGCTTGCCCGAGGTCAGGTCGTCGCCGGGGATGCCGACGCAGATGATGTCGGCGGCCATGCAGCCGCTGGCGAACTTCCACCGGCCGTTGACGAGGAAGCCGCGCTCCGTCGGGGTGGCCTGCTGGATCGGGAACAGCGCCCCGGCGAAGACGACGTCGGGGCCGCCGGCGTACAGCTTGGCCTGGGTCTCCAGCGGCAGCGAGCCCAGGTAGACCAGCTGGGAGCCGAAGCTCGCGACCCAGCCGGTGGAGCCGTCGACGGCCGAGATCCGCTCGATCTTCTTCAGGAACTCGGCGGGCGCCATCGTCTCGCCGCCGAACCGCTCCGGCGTCGCGCAACGGTACAGGCCGAGCCGCTTGAGCCGCTCGACGAAGTCTCCGGGGACGTAGCGCTGCTCGCGGAACTCCTGGCGACGCTCGGCCAGCTCGGCCAGCATCGCGTCGAACGCGGCGGGATCGTCCTGCGCCATCCTTGCTCCTCATGGGTCTGACGGTGTGCTCCGAGGTTAGGAAGAACGCTTGCGCCCGTCAGTCGTCATTTCCTCACCTTGACGTAGGGGATATCTTCATCCCCGGCCCCCACACCGGGTGACCTACCCTGTGTCGGTGCGAGTAGATCCGCGGGCTCCCGAGCTCGTCGCCGCGGACTTCGTCGCGATGATGAACGCCTCCCGGATGTGCGTCCTCATCCACGACGCGGCGACCAAGAACATCCTGTGGGCCAACCCGGCCGCCTGCGAGCTGCTGGAGTTCGGCCTGAGCGAGATCCGGCCGCTCAAGGCCGATCACATGAGCAGCTCGGCGCAGCAGTACGACCGGGTGATCGGCCGGGCCTGGCTGCAGGACGCCGTCGAGAAGGGCGCCAGCCGGATCGAGTGGCACTACCGCTCCAGGTCCGGCCGGGTGATCCCGACGGACGCGCTCGCGGTGCGGGTCGAGCTCGCGCAGGGGCCGGCGGTGATGGTGCAGTTCCGCGACATCGAGCGGGAGCAGCGGGTGGAGCGCGAGCTGCGGCTCACCACGTCGTACGTGGACGCGCTGGCCCACTACACCTCCACCCTCGCCCTGATGCTGGACGAGACCGGCACGATCAGGTTCGCGACCGACACCGCGCTCACCGCGATCGGCGCTCCGGTGGACGGGCCGATGCGGCCCTTGACGGCGTTCGCCCGGCTGCGGCTCGACGGCCGCGACGCGAGCTGGGCCGACGTCCTCGCCCGCGCCACTCCGGTCACCCCCGTCCAGCTGGAGGCGGGCCGCGTGTGGCTGGAGGGCTCGCTGGAGCGGCTGCGGGAGGAGGACGCCACCGCGCTGCTGATGATCCTGCACGACGTCTCCGACCGGGTCCAGGACCAGGTCCGCCGGGCCAGGGAGCTGCACCGGGAGAACTACCTGGCCCGCTACAACGCGATGGGCGACATGGCGATGGCGATCGCCCACGAGCTCGGGCAGCCGCTGGCCGCCGCCGCCAACTTCCTGGCCGGCGTGCACACCCGGGCCGCCCGGCTGCCGGAGGCCGGCGGGCTGGCCCAGGGCGTCGCCAGCGCGGTCAGCCAGATCGAACGCGCCGCGGCGATCGTGAGCTCGGTGCGTGCCTTCGTCGGCCATCTGGAGCAGGTGGAGCAGGTGGCCGACCTCAACGACGTCGTCGAGGAGTGCCTCTACTTCGTGCGGCTGCGGGCGGCGCCGCTCGGGGTCGAGGTCCGGGTCCGGCTCGCCCCCGAGCCGGTCCTGGTGCGCTGCGAACGGGTGCTGACCGGCCAGGTGGTGCTCAACCTCTGCTTCAACGCCGTCGACGAGATGGGGCAGTCGCCTGCGGCTCCGAAGCGGATCGACGTGGCCACCGCCCCCGACGGCACCTTCACCGTCGACGACCGGGGCCGGGGGCTGCCGCGCGACCCGTTCGCGGAGTCGTTCACATCCAAGGAGCACGGCAGCGGGATCGGCCTGGCGCTCAGCCACCGGATCATCACCCGCCAGCACGGCACGATCCGGGCCGAGAAAAGGGCGGAGGGCGGGTCGCGGTTCGGGTTCACGCTACCGCTCGCCGAGCCCGAGCAGCCTGCCGGCGCGTAGGGGAAATCCTCAGTCGGCGCGGATAAAGTCTCGATTTCGATGCCGGCGGTCGCGGCCTAGCTTCGGAGGCAGCCGATCACTTTCAGGAGGCAGCCGTGACCGAGGCGCAGCGCCGTTTCCGTGCCGCGATGGCGAACCTGTCCGCCGCCGTCAACGTCGTCACCACCGATGGCCGTCACGGCCGGGCCGGGGTGACCGTGAGCGCGGCGTGCTCGGTCACCGACTCCCCGCCGACCATGCTGATCTGCGTCAACCGCTCCAGCAGCTCGCACGACATCGTCATGGCCAACGGGCGCGTCTGCGTCAACGTGCTCGGCACCGACCAGGAGGAGCTGGCGATGCACTTCGCCGGTGCGACGAACGTGCCGACCTCCGAACGGTTCGGCGCGGGCTCCTGGGACTTCGGCACCTACGGCGTGCCGGTGCTGCGCGACGCGCTGGCCTCGGTCGTCGGGCGGATCGTCACCAGGCGCCGGCAGGGCTCGCACACGGTGGCCTTCGTCGAGATCGACGCGGTCACCTCACGCCTGGACAGCGGCGCCCTGGTCTACTTCCAGCGGCGCTTCCACAGCCTCACCGCCTGACGCCGCCGGGCTCGTCAGAGCTCGATCCGGCACTGGAGGACGTCGCGGACCAGCGCGCCCAGGCTGTCCGCGCCGGTCTTGGCCTTGATCCGGGCCCGGTGCACGTCGACGGTCTTGACGCTGGTGCCGAGCCGGCGGGCGATGAGCTGGCTGGGCAGGCCGTCCACGACCAGCCTGAGCACCTCGCGCTCCCGCGTGGTGAGCGACTCGACCCGCTCGCCGACGGCCCGCCGGTCGGCGTGCTCGCGGAAGCGTCGCTCGGCCTCCCGCAGCTGTTCCTGGACGACGTCGAGCATCTGCTGCGGCTTGTACGGCTTCTCCAGGAAGTTGACCGCGCCCTGCCGAAGGGCCCGTACCGACATCGCGATGTCACCATGGGCGGAGCAGAAGATGATCGGGGCGGGATAGCCGAGCCCGAGCAGCCGCTCCTGCAGCTCGAACCCGCTCAGGCCGGGCATCCGCACGTCCACGATCAGCACGGCGGGCTCGGCGGCGTCGTACTCGGCCAGGAACGTCGCGGCGTCGGGATAGGTGAGCGCCTGGACCCCGACGCTCTCGAAGAGGAAGACGAGCGAGCGCCTCAGGTCGTGGTCGTCGTCGACGATGTGCACCACCGGGCCGGCCACGGCCGATTCGGTACCGCTCATCCCCGTACTATGCGCAGCCCGCCGGATCGGGGCAATCCCCCCGGTTCGGCCAGCGGACTGGCGAGCTTGGTGAGCGGGCCGGGCCGGACATTGACTTCCATCGGTCCCCTACGCAACCAGAAGGACGGAAAACACGTGCACCACCGCATCGGCATCCTCGGCACCGGCAACATCTTCGGCCGCTACGTCACCGGCATGGCCCGCTACCCGGAGCTGGAGATCGTCCGCGTCGGCGACATCGACGTCGACAGGGCCAAGCGGGCCGCGGAAGAGCACGGCATCCCCGCCTGGGGGGACGGCGACGAGCTCTACGCCGACGACTCGATCGACATCCTGGTGAACCTGACCCCGCCGGCCCACCACGCGAGCACCGTCATCCGGGCCCTGGAGTCCGGCAAGCACGTCTATGTCGAGAAGCCGCTCGCCGCGACCGTCGCCGAAGCGCGGGAGGTGCTGGCGGCGGCCGGGACGAGCGGCCGCGTGCTGGGCTCCGCGCCGGACACGTTCCTGGGCAGCGCCTCCCAGACCGCGCGCAAGGCGCTCGACGACGGGCTGATCGGGGAGCCCATCGGCGTGTCGGCGTTCATCCGGCACAGCAAGGCCGAGACCTGGCATCCGGACCCGCGGTTCCTCTTCCAGCGCGGGGGCGGGCCCGTCCTGGACATGGGGCCGTACTATCTGGCCATACTGGTGAACCTGCTCGGCCCGGTCAGGTCCGTGGCGGGGGCCGCTCGCGTCGGGGCGCCGGTGCGCGCGGTGACCGCGCCGGACCGCGTCGTGGACCGGATCGACGTCGAGGTGGCGACCCATGCCTCCGCCGTCCTCGTCTTCGATTCCGGGGTCATCGGCACCACGCTGATGAGCTTCGACGTCTGGGACAGCGACCTGCCCGCCATCGAGGTCTACGGCACCGAAGGGACCCTCACCTTGCCCAACCCCAACCACTTCGACGGCGACGTACGGGTGCGGCGGCACGGGGACGCGGACTGGTCGGTCCTGCCGCCCGTCGTCGGCCTGTTCGGCGCGGTCGGCACCAAGGAGCAGGCCCGCCGCGGGCTCGGCGTCCGGGATCTGGCCGACGCGATCGAGGGCGGCCCCCACCGCGCGAACGCCACGTTCGCCTTCCACGTGCTCGAGGCCCTTTCCGCGATCGACGGGCCCGGCCAGGTCGTCCGCCTGGAGAGCACGTGCGAGCGCCCGGCCCCCCGCTTCGCGGAGTGACCCCGGGGCAGGCCGCGACGCTGGGCGCGGTGGTCGACACGATCGTCCCCGCCGACGATCATCCGAGCGGCACCGAGGCGGGGGTCCTGGACTATCTCGCCGGGCAGTTCGGCCGTGACCTGGCCGGTCTGCGCGCCTACTACGAGGCGGGGCTCGACGCCGTCGAGGCAGAGGCGCGCGAGCGGCACGGCGCCGGCTTCCCCGAGCTCCCGCCCGGGCGGCGCGAGGAGCTGCTGCGGGCGCTGGAGGCGGGCGACACCCGCGTGCCGTGGCCGTTCGACGCGGCGGCGTTCGTGGAGACGGTGGTCGGGCACGTCATGGAGGGCTTCTACGGCGACCCGGGCAACGGCGGCAATCGCGACGCCGCCTCCTGGCGGATGATCGGATTCGAGGTACGGGACTGATGCGGGCCGTGACCGGATGCGAGGTACGGGGCTGATGCGGGTGGACGCGGTCGTGATCGGGTCGGGCGCCGGGGGCGGGGTCGCCGCCGCGGTCCTGGCCGAGGCGGGCAAGCGCGTGCTCGTGCTGGAACGCGGCCGCGACCTCACCTTCGAGGAGATCGGCCGCGACCATCTGCGCAACCACCGCCTCACCCGCTATCCGCACCGCTCCGGGCCCGACTACGAGGACGGCCCGCGCGTCGTCGTCGACGCCACCGGCGGCGAGCACGTGGTACGCCCGCACGAGCCGGGCTTCCACGGCAACGCCACGCTGGTCGGCGGCGGCACCCGGCTCTACGGGGCGCAGGCGTGGCGGTTCCTGCCCGCCGACTTCACCATGGCGAGCACGTACGGCGTGCCCGCGGGCAGCAGCCTCGCCGACTGGCCCATCGGCTACGACGACCTGGAGCCCTACTACGAGCGCGCCGAGTGGGAGATCGGCGTCTGCGGCGACCACGCGGCCGGCAGCCGCCACTGGAGGCGCGCCAAGCCGTACCCGATGTCCCCGCTCCCGGAGGGCCTGCAGGCCGCCGCCCTGCGCAGGGGCGCGGCCGCCCTCGGCTGGGACGTCCTGCCGGTGCCGCTGCTGATCAACTCGGAGCCGTACGGCGGACGGGCCGCCTGCACCCGCTGCCAGCACTGCGTCGGCTTCGCCTGCCCGGCGGACGCCAAGAACGGCTCCCACAACACCGTGCTGAGCCGCGCGCTCGCCACCGGCCGTGCCCGGCTGCTGCCGGAGGCCGTCGCCGAACGCGTCGAATGCGACCCCTCGGGCCGCGTCACCGGCGTGCGCTGGGTGGATCGCTCGGGGGCCCGCCACGTCGTCGAGGCCGAGGTCGTGATCTGCGCGGCCGGCGCGATCGAGACGGCCCGGCTGCTGCAGAACTCCCCGACCCGGCGCGAGCCGCACGGGCTGGGCAACAACCACGACCAGGTGGGACGGCACCTGCAGGGCCACGCCTACGCGTGGGCGCTGGGCGAGATGGACGAGCCCGTGCACGACGGGCTGGGCCCCGGCGTCTCGCTCGCGACGCTCGACTTCGTCCACCACAACGACGGCCTGGTCGGCGGGGCGATGCTGGCGGACGAGTTCACCGTGCTGCCCCTGGCCTTCTGGGCCCGGAACCTGCCGCCGGACCTGCCCCGCTGGGGCGCGCGCAACAAGCAGTACATGCGTGACAACTACCGCCGCGTCATGCGGGTGGGCGGGCCGGTCCAGGAGATCCCCGGCCCGGAGGCGAGGACGCGGCCCGACCCCCGCGTGCGCGACCGGTGGGGCATCCCGGTCGCCCGCCTGTCCGGCACGACCCATCCGGAGACCCTGCGTACCGGGGACTTCATCGCCGAGCGCGCCCGTGAATGGCTGCTCGCCTCGGGCGCGCGCCGGGCGTGGGCGGCACGGGCGCCCCTGGGCCTGCACGCCGGGCAGCACCAGTCGGGGACGTGCCGGATGGGCGACGACGAGCGGACGTCGGTCGTGGACCGGTGGGGCAGGATCCACGGGCACGACAACCTCTATGTCGCCGACGCCTCCGTGCACGTCACCAACGGCGGGGTCAACCCCGTACTGACGATCATGGCGCTGGCGTTCCGGACGGCCGAGCGGCTGTGCGCGGAGTGGTGACGCCTGCTCAGGATGATCGCGTGGTGACGTCGAGCACCACCTTGCCGGTGGCGTGGCCGTCCTCCACGAGCGCGAGCGCGTCGGCCGCCGCGGCGAACGGGAACACCCGGCCCACGCGCGGATCCAGCTTGCCCGCGACCACCAGCCCGGCCAGGGCCGACAGCGTCTCCGGGCCGCCGACGCGCGAGAGCGGGCGGGCGCCGAAGCGGGCGGCGGTCTCCTCGCCGGCCACGGTGAGCACGCGCGTCCCGGCGGTGAGGACCTCCGCGACTCCCTGGAGGGCGTCGCCGCCGACCAGGTCGAGAACGGTGCCGGCGCCTTCGGGAAGGAGCTCCCGCAACCGGCCCGCGACGTCCTCGCGATCGTAGGCGACCGCCGTGGCGCCGAGTGATTCGACGAACGCGCTCTTCGCCCCGCTCGCCGTGCCCACGACGCGTACCCCGTCCATGACCGCGAGCTGGGCCGCGACCGTGCCGACTCCCCCGCCGGCGCCCAGGATCAGCAGCGTCCGACCGGGGGCCGGGGCGAGGGCGGCGAGCCCCTCGTAGGCGGTCCCCGCCGCGATCGGCAGCGCCGCCGCGTCGGTGAAGCTCAGCCCGTCCGGCATGCGCGCGGCCCGGTCCACCGGCAGCACCGCCAGCTCGGCGTACCCGCCGCTCCCGCCGGCCGTGCTGCCGAAGACCGCGTCCCCGACGGCCAGGCGGGTGACTCCGGGGCCGGTCCGCACCACGGTCCCGGCCACCTCGCGCCCGAGGATCGCGGGCAGGCTCAGCGGCAGGAAGGCCCGATGTATGCCGGCGCGGACCTTCCAGTCCACCGGGTTGACGCCGGCCGCGCGCACCTCGACGAGCACCTCGCCCGGTTGCGGCTCGGGCGCGGGAACGTCGAGGTAGCGCTGGACATCCGGACCGCCGTAGTCGATGAACCCGTAAGCGAGAGGCATGGTCAGGGACGCTACCGACCGGGTGCGGACCGGGGTGAAGGCCTGTTCCGGTCAGCGAACCGGCGCGGGAGCCGCCCGAATCGTCCGGCTCTAGGGTTTGAGCCCACCACCTGAAGAACGGTGACTCCGCGTCCGGCAACAATTCGGGCAATTAGTACGATGCCCGACACCTCGTTACACCGCACGCCCCCAGATTGTCTCGAGGAGTACCTATGTCACTGACGAAGTCAGTATGGCGCCGGCGTCTCGCCGCGGGCGCCGCCGGCGCGGCCATGCTCGCCTCCGCCGCGTGCAGCGCCGCCAACCAGGGCGCCATCGGGAACTCCGCGAGCGCGAGTACAGGCCCGGTGCGCGGGGGCGGCACCCTCATCGTCGCCCAGACGAGCGACGCCGACCCGGGTTCGTTCCTCAAGACCTCCTTCGGCAACGTCGTGGCGGAGTACGCGGTCTTCGAGACGCTGACCCTCATCGACGGCAAGACCGGGCAGCCCAAGGGCGTCCTGGCCGAGTCGTGGACCCTGGCCCCCGACGGCAAGAGCCTGGACCTCAAGCTCCGCGACGACGTGACCTTCCACAGCGGCCGCAAGCTGACCGCGGACGACGTCGCCTTCGCCATCCAGAAGGTCCAGGACCCGGCCACCGGCGCGGCCAACCAGTCGATCGCCGCCCAGATCTCCGACATGAAGACCAAGGGCGAGCACGAGCTGACGCTGACGTTCAAGCAGCCGCTGCCGAACATCTTCGACCTCTTCGAGACGATGCCCATCCTCAACAAGGACTCCTTCGGCGACTACGCCGCGGGCACGAAGGTCGACGGCACCGGGCGCTTCACGTGGAAGTCGTGGACTCCCGGCGGCAAGCTGGTGCTCGGCAAGTACGCGGGCTACCGCGACGCGGCGGGCACCCAGCTCGACACCATCGAGATCAACCTGATCAAGGACCCGACGGCCATGGTCGCGGCCATCCGCAGCGGCCGCGTCCAGTACGGCGTCGGCATGGCGGCCCTGGACGCCAGGACCCTGAGCCAGCAGCCGGGCTTCTCCCTCGTGACCTCGGGCGGCGCGGCCATCCCGCTGGCGTTCGACGTGACCAAGCCGCCGTTCGACAACAAGGCCGTGCGCCAGGCGGTCCACTACGCGATCGACCGCGACCGCATCGTGCAGCAGGTCATGGGCGGCCAGGCCGACCCCACCAACGTGCCATGGCGGGCCTCGACGGTCGGCTACGACGCCGCCCAGGCCAAGCAGTACACCTACCAGCCGGACAAGGCCAAGCAGCTGCTGGCCGAGGCGGGGGTGAAGAACGTCTCGTTCGACGTGCTCACGCTGAACTCGCCCGAGGCCACCGGCGTCTTCCAGATCGTCAAGAACAACCTGGCCGCCGTGGGGCTGAACGCCAACCCGGTCGTCGTGCCCGTGGCCGACTACGACGCCAGGATCGCCAAGAAGGACCTGGGCGCCCCCGCCTTCCTCATGCAGAACAGCAACGGCCTGTCCCCCGCGACCGCCGTCGTGAGCCGGCCGGAGCTGCTGGCGGACGGCAACGTCTCGCACTTCAAGAGCCCCGAGTACACGAAGCTGGTCAAGGCGGTCACCAGCGCCAGCACCACGGAGGACCAGCAGAAGGCCCTGCGCGACTACGACGCCTACTTCATCGACCAGGCGTTCGTGCTCCCGCTGGTCACTCGCCCCACCCTCACCCTGCGCGCGAACTCCGTGAACGGCATCAAGTCCACGCAGATGGGCTTCCTCGACCTCAGCCAGGCCTGGCTGTCCAAGTAACCGGAGGCAGGACGATGGTCCGGTTCCTGATACGCAAGCTCCCTTCGCTGGTGTTCGTGCTGCTGGCCAGCTCGATCGTGGCCTTCGCCCTGCCCCGCCTGGCGCCGGGCGACGTGGCGGTCACGCTCGCCGGAGCCGACCCGACCGCGGCCAACATCGCCGCGATCAGGCAGCAGCTCGGCCTGGACCGCCCCCTGGTGATCCAGTACGCGGACTGGATGGCCGGGCTGCTCCAGGGCGACCTCGGCCAGTCCTACCTGCTGCGCCGCAGCGTCGCGAGCCTCATCGGCGACCGGCTGGGGAGCACGGTCGAGCTGGCCGCCCTGGCCACGCTGCTGGTCATCGCGATCGGCACGGCCCTGGGCGTCGTGGTCGGCTCGGTCCGCAGCCGCTGGGCGCGGGCCGGCCTCGACCTGGTCAACAGCGTCCTCGTGGCCGTCCCGTCGTTCGTCACGGGGCTGGGGCTGATCCTCGTCTTCGGCGTGCTGAACCGCTGGCTGCCCGTCAGCGGCGAGGTCGCCTTCCTCGACAACCCGGTGATCGGCTTCCAGTTCCTGATCCTGCCGGCGATCGCGCTGGCGCTGCCGCCCGCGGCGGTCGTGGCCCGGCTGCTGCAGGCGGAGATGCTGGTCGCCAGGAACGAGGACTACGTGGACCTGGCGCTCAGCAAGGGAGCCTCGGGCGCCCGGATCACGATCCGGCACGTGCTGCGCAACAGCGTGGGCACCGCGGTCGTCGCGGTGGGCCTGCAGGTCGGCAACCTGCTCGCCGGCGCGGTCATCATCGAGGCGATCTTCAACCGCAACGGCCTCGGCCAGCTCGCCGTCTCCAGCGTGCAGACCCGCGACTTCACCGTGCTGCAGGTGCTGATCCTGGCCGTCGTCTTCGTGGCGGTGATCTGCCAGATCCTCACCGAGATGATCCTGGCAGCACTCGACCCCCGGATCACGTTGGGAGCGTAGGCATGGCAGACATTCCACTCGAAGGGGGAATCCCGCGCGCACGCCGGCTGAACCCGACGCTGGCGCGCTACCTGTCGGCGTTCCGCACGCCGAAGGGCGTCATCGGGCTGTCGATCCTCGCCGTCATGAGCCTGGCCGCCCTGCTCGCCCCCGTGCTCTTCCCCGGCGGGTACGACGAGCAGGGCCGCGAGGCGCTGACCGGGATCTCGGCCGGGCACATCTTCGGCGTGGACGAGTTCGGCCGCGACATCTTCGTCCGCAGCATCTACGGCCTGCGCATCGACCTCAGCCTGATCTTCACGGCGGTGCCGCTCAGCATGGCGATCGGGGTCCTGCTCGGGCTGAGCGGCGCGCTGTCGGAGCACCTGGGGTCGGCGGTGCAGCGGCTGCTCGACGTGATCATCGGCTTCCCGGGCCTGATCCTGGGGATCTGCCTGGTGGCCATCCTGGGGCCGGGCTGGCCGGCGCTGTTCCTGACCATCCTGATCAGCGGGCTGCCCACCGCGGGCCGGCTGGCCCGCGGCGCCTGGCTGGCCCAGCAGAGCAGGGAGTACGTCCTCGCCGCCCGGGTGCTCGGCGTCTCCCGCCCGCAACTCCTGGTCCGGCACGTCCTGCCGAACGCCATGGACTCGGCCGTCGTCAACGCGGCCGTGTGGATGGTCGTCGGCGTCTACATCGAGGCCGGGCTGAGCATCGTCGGCCTCGGCGTGCAGCCGCCGACGCCCTCGCTCGGCGTGCTCCTGAACAACGGGCTGCGGTTCGTCACCCAGTCCCCCACCTACATCGTCGGCCCCGCCCTCCTGCTGCTCCTGGTGGCGGTGGGCTTCAGCCTGGTGTCCGACGCGCTCAACGAGGCGGTGAACCGCCGGTGACCTCCACCGAACCCCTGGCCCCCGTGACGGCGAAGGACGTGCCGTTGCTGCGGGTCGAAGGCCTGCGCACCGAGTTCCGGCTGAGGAACGGCGGCGTCAAGGCCGTCAACGACGTCAGCTTCGACATCTACCCGGGCGACGTGCTCGGCATCGTCGGCGAGTCCGGCTCGGGCAAGTCCGTGACGGCGCGCTCCATCATGCGCATGCTGCGCCCGCCGGGCGAGGTCGTGGCCGGCTCCGTACGGCTCGGCGGCGAGGACCTGCTCGCCCTGCCCGAACGCGAGATGCGGCGCCGCCGCGGCAGCAAGGTCGCGATGGTCTTCCAGGACCCGCAGGCCGCGCTCAACCCCGTCATGAAGGTGGGCGACCAGATCGCCGAGGCCATGACGCTGCACGGGGTCGACAGGCGGACCGCGCGCAGGCGCGCGATCGAGCTGCTCGACCAGGTCGGCATCCCCGACGTCCGGACGAAGATCGACCATTACCCGCACCAGTTCTCCGGAGGCATGCGCCAGCGCGTCGTCATCGCGATCGCCCTGGCCAACGACCCCGCGCTGCTGATCGCGGACGAGCCCACGACCGCCCTCGACGTGACCATCCAGGCGCAGATCCTGCGCCTGCTCGCCCGGCTGCGCACCGAGCTCGGCATCGCCATCGCGATCATCACCCATGACATGGGGGTCGTGGCCGAGCTCTGCACCGACGTCGTCGTCATGTACGGCGGCCGCACGGTCGAGAAGGGCACCGTCGAGCAGGTCTTCGAACAGCCGCGGCACCCCTACACCGCGGCGCTGCTGGCGGCCATGCCCCGTCTCGACGACGACCGGATCGGACAGCCGCTGCCCGCGATCCCGGGAGCGCCGCCCGACCCGGCCGCGCCGCCGCCCGGCTGCCCGTTCGCCCCCCGGTGCCGCTTCACCGAGGACGTCTGCGAGCACGAACCGCCGGAGCTGCTCCAGATCGGCACCGACGGCCAGTCGGCGGCCTGCTTCGTCGCGCAGCGCGCCACCACCGACGTCTCGGTCCGCGCCCCCGAGCCGCCCCCGGCCGACATCTCGGTCCACGTCCCCGAGGCGGCCGCCCAGGCCGCCACGACGCCCGTCCTCGAGGTGCGCGACCTGCGGATCGACGTCGGGTCCCGGCGGCGCGGCCTGTTCCACCGCGACCCGCCCGTGTACGCGGTCGACTCCGTGAGCCTGTCGGTGCACGCCGGTCGCACGCTCGGGCTGGTGGGCGAGAGCGGCTGCGGCAAGTCGACGCTGTCCAGGAGCATCGTCGGGATCAACCGGGTCTCCGGCGGATCGGTCCTCGTCGACGGCGCCGACGTGAGCACGATGAGGCAGGTGGATCTCGGGCGGGTCAGGTCCTCGGTGCAGTACCTGTTCCAGGACCCGTACGCGTCGCTGAACCCGCGCCGCACCATCAGGCAGTCGCTGTCCGAGGCGCTCGCGTTCAGAGGCGTCGGCCGGCGGGAGCGCGAGGAGATGGCGCGGTCGCTGATGGCGCAGGTCGGACTGCGCGCCGAGCACCTCGACCGCTACCCCCACGCGTTCTCGGGCGGCCAGCGCCAGCGGATCGGCATCGCCCGCGCGCTGGCCAGGCAGCCGCGCGCGCTCATCCTCGACGAGCCGGTCTCCGCTCTGGACATGTCGATCCAGGCGCAGATCATCAACCTGCTGGAGCAGCTGCAGAACGAACTCGGGCTCGGCTACCTGTTCATCGCCCACGACCTGTCGGTGGTGCGGCACCTCAGCGACACCGTCGCGGTCATGTACCTGGGCCGGATCGTGGAGTACGGCGACGCCGCCGACGTCTACGGCAACCCGCAGCACCCCTACACCGCCGCCCTGATGTCGTCCTCACCCGTCCCGTCGGTCTCCGCGCGCACGCGCGAGCGCATCGTCCTCCCCGGCGACCTGCCCAGCCCCGCGAACCCGCCCTCGGGCTGCCGGTTCCGCACCAGGTGCCCGATCGGCCCGCTGGTCAACCCGGAACGGACGATCTGCACGGAGATCGACCCTCAGCTCACCCTCACGGCCACCGGCCAGCGGGCCGCCTGCCACTTTGCCGACAACGGAAAGGAAACCGAATGACCGCGAAGATCGCGCTCAACCCGATCCAGTGGATGGCCAGCGCCGACGGCTGGCTGGACCCGTCGCTGGCCCCCGCGCCGAAGGAGCTGCTGACCCAGATCAAGCGGGCCGGGTTCGACCACGTCATGTCGGAGGTGCCCGCCGGCCTCGACGTCGAGCAGTACCAAGCGCTGCTGGACGAGGTCGGCCTGGCGCTCGCGCCCGGCTACTTCCCCTGCCGCTCGGACGGCAGGGACGGCAACGAGGACACCGTCGTGGCCGCCGCCGCCGAGGTCGCCCGCACGCAGGCCCGGCTCGGCCTGACCGAGATCGGCCTGGGCCTGGGCATGGGCAAGGAGGCGCCGCGCGTCCTGAACCCCGCGCAGGGGCACGACGCCGACCCCTCGCGCGTCGAGGCGGTGACGGAGCTGATCGGGCGGATCTGCGACGCCATGGTGGCCGAGGGTGTCCGGCCGTGCCTGCACCCGCACGTCGGCACGTGGGTCGAGACCGAGGAGGAGGGCCGGGCGGTGCTCGAGGCCCTGCCGGAGTCCCGGCTCGGCTTCCTGCCCGACACGGGCCACCTGGCGTGGGCGGGCGCCGACGTCGCCCGGCTCGTGAAGGACCACGCCGAGCGGATCCCCTTCGTGCACGTGAAGGACTGCCGGCTCAGCGTCGCCGCCGAGGGCCGCGAGAAGGGCTGGGACTACCGGCAGACCGTGCTCGCGGGGCTCTGGGTCGAGCCCGGGCGGGGTGAGCTCGACCTGACCGGCATCATCGGCAACCTGCCCGACGCGTTCGACGGGTGGCTGATGGTGGAGGTGGACCGGCCCGACATCGCCGACCCGTACGAGAGCGCGCAGGCGTCGGCCGGCTGGATGCGCAGCGCCTTCTGAAGATGATCGTCAGCACTCCCGCTCGACGGCGCGGGAGATGCCGTCGGCCGCCGCGAACAGCCCCGGCAGCAGCCGCTTCGCCACCAGGCGCGACAGCGGCGCGGCGGCCGACACGGACGCGAGGACCGTTCCATCGGCCCCCGCGACGGGCACGGCGATGCTGCCGAAGCCCAGCAGGATCTCCTGCCTCTCGATCGCGTAACCCCGTTCCCTGACGACCGCGAGCTGCCGGCGCAGGTCCTCCACGGACGCGACGGTGCGCGGCGTCAGGCGCGGCAGGCCGGTCCGGGCGAGGCGGCGCAGCCGTTCCTCGAGGTCGGGGAGGTTCGCGAGCAGGGCCTTCCCCGTCGCCGTGCACGCCGCGGGCAGGCGCCCGCCCACCCGGGAGTGGGTGTTCACGTTCTGCTCCCCGGCCACCTTCTCCACGTAGAGCACGTGACCTCGGTCGAGGACCGCCAGGTGGATGGTCGCCCTGGTGGCGGCGAACAGGTCGGTGAGGAGGGGCCGGGCCACGCGGCGCAGCACGGCGGAGACCGGCACCCGCTGGCCCAGCTCGAACATGCGCATGCCGAGCTGGTAGGAGTCCCCCTTGCGCTCCAGCAGCCCCCATTGCACCAGCTCCTGCGCCAGCCGGTACGCCGACGCCTTCGGCACCCCCGAGCGCCGGCTGAGCTCGGTGAGCCGGAGCTGGACCGCCCCCGACTCGAACGCGCCGAAGATCAACTGGGCCTTGCCGAGCACCGAATTGGGGTATTCCTCCTCATCGTCGGGGCCGGCCGGCGCCGCCACGAACACCTGTGAGGACATCGGAACTCCCCTCGCGACCACTTTCCATTTGTCCCATGAATAGTGCAGAACGTCTGGAATGTATAGGTTTCGCCGGGCGGACCGATGTAAAGATCAGATGACGACCCGGCATGAGGGAGGACCCCTTGGACATCACGGCGCCGCCGCGTTTCGGGTACGCCGACTCGCCCTTCGGCCAGCTCCACTACGCCGAGCAGGGCACAGGGCGGCCCCTGCTGCTCCTGCATCAGACCCCCCGATCGTGGGACGAGTTCCGCGAGCTGATGCCCCTGCTGGCGCCCCACCGGCGCGTCCTGGCCATGGACATGGTCGGCTTCGGGGCCAGCGCGAAGCCCCCGGCGCCCCACACGATCGAGCTGTTCGCGGCCGGTGCGCTGGCGCTGCTGGACGGCCTCGGCATCGAGCGGGCCGACGTGCTCGGCCACCACACCGGCGGCGCGGTGGCCGTCGAGCTGGCGGCGTCCGCGCCGGAGCGGGTGGGCCTGCTGGTCCTGTCGTCGGCCCCGTGGGCGGACGCCCGCTACCGCGCCTCCCACGCGCACGGCCCGGGGGTGGACGAGGCCGAGCCGTCCCCGGAGGGTGACCACCTGGTCAAGTTGTGGCGGCTGCGGCAGCCGTACTATCCCGAACCGGTCACCGGCCTCCTCGACCGGTTCGTCCGTGACGCCCTCGCGCCGGGGGTCGATCCGGCCGAAGGCCACCGGGCGTGCGCGCGCTACGTCATGGAGGAAAGGATCGGCCTGGTGACCGCTCCCGTGCTGCTGCTGACGGGCGCCGCGGACCCGTTCGCGCTGCCGAACATGACCCCGCTCCGGGAGCATCTCACCGGGGCGGCGAGCGTGACGTCGGCCGTCGTCGAGGGCGGCACGATCCCGCTCATGGAGCATAAGCCCGCCGAGGTCGCGGCGGCCGTGGCGGCGTTCCTGACGGCCTGATCAGGTCCGGCCGCCGTCGGCGGCCATGATCGACTTCGTGATGCGCCTGCTCACCATGCTGAGCAGGCCCACGTACTTGTTGACGTCGGCGCGGAAGGTCGGCGCCGTCACCGACAGCGCGGCGACCATGGTCCCGGTGGCCCCGGTGAGCGGGATCGCCACGCTGAGGTAGCCGACCCGGGTCTGCTCCCGTTCGACGGCGTACCCCGCCTTCCTGGCCTGCTGGATCTCCTGGGCGAGCAGCTTCGGGGCGGTGACCGTGCGCGGCGTCACGCGGGCCAGCGGGGTGGCCACGACGTCGCCGAAGAGGGCCGCCGGGCCGAACGCCAGCAGGGCCTTGCCGGTCGCCGTGCAGTGCAGCGGCATGCGCCCGGCGACGCGCGACGGCCTGGACACCTGGCCGTGGCCGGAGACCTTCTCCAGGTAGATGACCTCCAGCCCGTCCAGCACCGCCAGGTGGATGGTCTCCCCCGTCGCCTGGTAGAGGTCCTCCATGAAGGGCCGCGCCGCCTCCCGCAGGATCCGCTG
Organism: Nonomuraea sp. NPDC049625; assembly: GCF_040675285.1. NCBI lineage: Bacteria > Bacillati > Actinomycetota > Actinomycetes > Streptosporangiales > Streptosporangiaceae > Nonomuraea > Nonomuraea sp. NPDC049625. The sequence goes on from NZ_JBFAOQ010000008.1 coordinate 109,769, forward strand.
GCGCGGCACGCGCTGCCCGATCTCGAACAGGCGCATGCCCAGCCAGTATTCGGACCCGCGCCGCTCCAGCAGGCCCCACTGCAGCAGCTCCTGGGCCAGCCGGTGGACCGACGCCTTGGCCACGCCGGTGCGGCGGACGATCTCGGACAGGCCCAGGCTCTCGTCGTCGGGGCCGAAGGCCTCCAGGATCAGCCGCACCTTGCCCAGTACGCTGTTCGCCGCCGCGTCGTGCTCGGGTGAAGGGACGATGGCCAGGGGCTTGACGTCAGGTGACGACGGGGAGTGCATAAGAGCCATTGCCCGATAATCGGGCCCCTGTCCGTTCCGGACAACGGCCCTGTCCCGCTGAGCGGAACGGGCCCGGCGGCTATCCGAACGTGACGACCGCACGCCCGCGTACCCGGCCCTCGCGCAACAGCTCCAGGGCCTTGGCGATCTCGGCCAGGTCGAACCGCTCGACCTCCACGCCGAGCTCGCCGGAGGCCAGGCGGCCGACCAGCGACGGGGCCACCTCGCGTGCCCGGCGCTCGTGCCGGACCATGTTCACGGGCAGCAGCGCCACGTCGTCGAGCAGCCACGACGGGAGATCGACCGTCACGGACGCGCCCAGCACGTACCCGATGACGACGGCCCGGCCGCCGGGTCGGACCCAGCGCGTGCGTTCGACCAGGCCGGCGCCTCCGAGCGTGTCGACCAGCAGGGACGCCGAGCGCGCCGAGGCCAGCTCCGCGACCGCCGCGGCGTCGTCGGCCGCCACGCCGCGCACCCCCTCGGGCACCCGATCGAGCTGGTCGGACCGCCCGACCAGCCCGGTCACCGTGGCCCCGGCCAGCCGCGCCTGCTGGGCGACCATCGCGCCGACCGCCCCGGTGGCGCCGGTCACGACGACCTCCTCCCCCGGCTCCAGGCGGGCGACGTCGTGCAGGGCGACGTACGCCGTGGTGGCCGGGACGAAGAACGACGCGGCGACCTCATGGGGCAGCGGCTCCGCCAGCGGGCTGACGGCCTTGGGGCTGACGCTGACCCGTTCGGTCCAGCAGCCGTCGCGCAGCAGGCCCAGCCCGCCCCCGCGAAGGAGCACCTGCGTGCCGGGGGCCAGCTCGTCGGCCTCCAGGACTACTCCGCTGGCCTCGACCCCGCCCACGTACGGGAGGGCCGGCTTCATCGCGAAGGACCCGGTGGCGACGGTCAGGTCCAGATGGCCCAGCGCCGCCGCCTTGACCTCGACCAGCACCCGGCCCGGCTCGTACGCGGGTTCGGGGACGTCCTCCACGACGGGGGCCGCGCCCCACGCGTGGAAGCGCGCCGCGCGCGTCATCGGCCCGACACCCGACCAGTGATCCGGCCCGAGAAGCCCGCCGCCGAGCTCTTGGCCAGGAAGGACAGGCTGAGCGGGTTGTAGCGCGCGGCCTGCTCGTGCTGGGGCCAGTGGCCGCACTCCTCGAACAGCTCCAGCTGCGAGCCCGCGATGGCCTCGTGCATGGCGGTCGCCTCCGGCACGTCGCCGAACGGGTTCTTGCGGCCCCAGACGATCAGCGTCGGCTGGGAGATCCCGGCCAGGTCGCCGGGGCGCAGGATGTTGCGCTGCCGGGTCTCCATGTCCTGCAGGCAGAGCAGGTTGTCGACGCCTGCCACGAACGCGGGCTCGTGGTAGATGGCGTGGCGCACCTCCACCAGCTCCTCGGTGGCGTCGGCCGGGTCGGCCATCAGCAGCCGCAGCCGCTTGCGGGTGAGCTCCACGTCGTCGCTGAGCACGGCCTCGCGCGTGCTCGTCCTGATGCGCGCCATGACCTGCGGGTTGGCGACGGTGCCGCCCGCGCAGAGCAGCTGCAGGCTCGCCACGCGGTCGGGGTGGTCGATCGCGGCGCGACCGCCTACCCAGCCGCCCAGCGACTCCCCCACGATGTGCGCGCGCTCGATGCCCACCGCGTCGAAGTACGCCAGCAGGTGCTCGACATAGCGCGGGATCTCATACGGATAGTTCGGCTTGCCGGTGTAGCCGTGGCCCAGCATGTCGATGGCGTGGCACTCGTACTGCTCCGCGTGCGCGGCCAGGTTGCGGGTGAACGCCTCCAGGTGCCCGCTGGTGCCGTGCAGGAACACCACGGGCTCGCCCGATCCGGCCCGCAGGCTGCGGGTCGGCACTCCCCCCGCGTCCACGTACGAGACGCTCAGGCTCAACGGGCTCAGCTCGGTCCATATGGTCATCGTCACGTCACCTTCAGCGGTCGAGAGCGGGTTTGTCCTGGTTGATGCGGTGCACCTGGGTGTTGCTGCGGGCCGCGAGCAGGCGGGCGAGGAGCACGGCCAGCACGACGGCGGGCGCGGCGATCAGCAGTCTCTTCATCGGCCCGCCCCCGTCAGGAATCCGGTGACCACGGCGTGGTACGCCTCGGGACGCTCCTCCTGGAGGTGGTGTCCCGCGTGGTCCATGACGTACAGGTTGCCCCGGGGCACCATGCGCGCCAGCATGAGCGGATAGTCCGGCGTCAGGAACGCGTCCTGCATGCCCCACATGAACAGCGCCGGCGCCCGGATCTCGGCCAGCTCGGCGGTGAGGTCCTGCCATTCGCCGCGCGGAGAGTCGGACATGGCGGCCAGCGCCCGCTCCTCCGGGTCCAGGCTCTGCTCGTAACGCAGGTCCAGCGTGGACTCCGGCAGCCGGTCGCCGTCGTACCACTCCAGCCGGGTGATGAGGTCGCGCATCTTCTGCCGCGTGGGCCCCTCGCCGCCGTAGTAGACGTCCCGCGCGTTCCGGCCGCGCCGGCCGCCCTCGGGCAGGGGCGCGAGCGGGCCGTAGAAGACCGGCATGCTGCCGGTGATCACCAGCGAGCGCACCCGGTCGGGGTAGCGCGCGGCCAGGCACAGCGCGATGGTGCCGCCCCAGGAGTTGCAGACGAAGTCGGCCCGCTCCACACCCAGCGCGTCCATGAGCGCGACGGTTCTGGCCGCGTGGAAGTCCCACATCGGGCCGGTGATGACGCACTTCTCCGACTTGCCGTACTGCAGGATGTCCACGATCAGGCAGCGGCGCTCGGCGGCGAACAGCGGCGCCACCGGGCCGAAGTCGCTCCATCCGGTGCAGCCGGGGCCGCCGCCGTGCAGGAAGATCGTGTCCGGTCCCGACCCCAGGTCGAGGTAGTGATATTTGACGCCGTCGGCGTCGGCGTACGAACCGCTGGGCGGTTCCATGGCGCCTCCTCAGTCGTTGGTCTCGTCGATCTCGGCGCGCGTGCGCGTGACGGTGTCGGCCGCCACCCGCAGGAGCACCTCGCACAGGCGGCGCATGGCCCTGACGTCGACGGTGTTCATGCCGAGGGCGAAGTCGACGTCGACGTCCTCTGGCGCGGCCTTCGGCATGCCCACGCGGGCCGTCGGGATCCCGCGCGCCCGCAGGATGTTGGCGTCGGTGGCGCCGCTGTTGCCGTCGATGGGCTCGTGCGGGCGCCCGTTCACGCCCTCCCAGGCGCGTACGGCGCTGCGCACCACCCAGCTCTCCGGCGGCGTGCGCGTGCCCGGGACGGCCAGCACCATCTCGACCGCGAGCTCCGTGCCCAGCTCCGCCGACACCTGCCGGACGTACGCCGCCAGCTCCCGCTTGGCCTCCAGCGGCGTCGTGCCGGGCGCGATGCGCAGGTCGAGGCGGATGCGGCAGGCCGCGGGGGTGACCGCGAGCATGCGCTCCCAGCCGCCCGCGATCGACCCGACGATCCCCTGCGGGGCGGCGGTCGCGGTGCGGTGCCGCTCGGGGTAGTCCGCCAGCCACCGTTCCAGCCGCGTCACGACCTCGGCGGCGGTCACGATCGGGTTCCGGTACGGCAGGCGGTGCCGGCTCCCCGCGTACGTGTGGGTCCCCGGGACGACGATCTCGAACCAGCACAGGCCCACCTCGTCGTGCGCGACGAAGTCCCCCGGCTTGGCGATCACCGCGTGGTCGGGCTGCCAGCCGCGTTCGAGCAGGAACGAGCAGCCGACCCCGTGCCCCGTGTTCGCCCGGCCCCTGCCGTCGATCGCGTTGGTCGGCATGCCACCGGCCCCGAAAGCCACCAAGAGATCTCCGGCCAGCCGGGGGCGCAGGGCGGCCAGGGCCTCGCCCACGATCAGGACGCACGCGGCATGGCCCTTGGGGTTGCTCGCGCCGAGTCCGCTGACGTAGGGGCCCTCGCAGCGGGCCTCGGCCCGCATGTCGGGGCGCAGCTCCGGGCCGATCCAGGGCACGTCCAGGTCCGGGTCGCCGGTGGTCAGGGTGTCGATCGGGGCGTACAGCATGAGGTCGGCGCCCGTGCCGTCGCCCCTCAGCCGGCCGACCGCGTTGGCCTGGCCGTCGTCGATGCGCTGCGCGTGCGCCTCCAGGCCCGCGGCGGCGAGCCGGTCGGCCAGCCACCGGGCCAGCGGCGCCTCGCCGCCCGTGGGGCTGGCGATGGAGGTGACGTCCACCGCCGCCGCGCGCAGGCGGTCCTCGGTGATCGACGCGAGGGCCTGCCGCACCAGCTCGTCGCGGGTCATGACGCCGGCTCGATGACGGCGACCCCCATGCCGGTCAGCCACTCCGGCATCGGCTCGTACGCCAGCCTCCGCCCGGGCGCGAAGCCCAGCGCCGCCGCCATGGCCAGCCACGACCGCAGCTCCTGGCCGCCGTTGCCGGCCGCCTCCTCGATCTCCGCCGTGGACAGGCCGGCGTAACGCTCCAGCTCGCCCCGCTCCAGCGCGGCCAGGAACTCCTCGTCGAACTCGGGGAAGATGACCGGCCGCGCGGCGGTGATGATCTGCCGGCGGCGCGCGTCGTAGCGCTCCCAGTCGCCCCGGCCCTCCCGCCAGGCCTCCACCAGGAACTCCTCGTCCGGCCCGTGCGGGTCCTGCCAGCGGCTCGGCCACGGCAGCCGGTGCGAGAGCCCGCCCGAGGCGATGACCGCCACCCGCGGTCCCTCGGGCAGCGCCGCCACCGCGGCGGCGAGGTTGCGCCCCAGCTCGACGCAGCGCCGCATCAGGGGCAGCGGCGTGGCGAACACGTTCACCACCAGCGGGATCACGGGCACGTCGAGGTCGCGCAGCAGGTACTGGACGGCGTGGCTCTGGCCGTGGTCGATCTGCAGCTTCGCCGAGATCGCCACCTCGGTGCCCGCCGCCACCAGCGATTCCGCGATGCTCTGGGCGAGGTCGGGGCGGGTGCGCTGCGGGCCCGACGGCGTGCCGGACTCGCCGGACGCGATGACCTCGTCCACGCCGAGGGTGAAGGCGGGGATCAGGTCCAGCCAGAAGCCGCGGAAGTGGTTCGACCCGATGATGACCGCCACGTCGGGACGGGCCGCGGCGAGGGCGTCGCGGGCCGTGCCGAGCGCGTCGCGGAAGCGTTCCGCGCGGTCCTTGTGCTCGACCTGGTCCCAGTGGGTGTTCATGAGCGTCGAGTGGGACGCGCCCACGCCCAGGACGATCCGGCCCATCAGCCGAGGTCCCCGGCGCTCTTGAGGCGTTCGGCGCGCTCCTCCGTGATCTCCTCGGCCAGCTTGCGCCACTGCAGGAGCGAGTCGTCGGGACGGTAGAGCCGCTCCGGCGGCGCGTCGGTCACCTCGACCATCCACTTGTCCTGGCCGGAGAACTGGCCGTGGAAGAGCCAGCGGACGGCGCCGAGGTATTTGGCGTAGAAGGGCAGCGTCCTGATGCCCTTCTCGAAGTTGGCCATCACGCCGACGTAGAGGTGGTTGTCCGCGTCGACCGGCACGTAGAACTCGTAGTGGATGAAGGTCGGGTAGACGATGCGCAGGACCCCCGGCATGCTGACCGAGGCGAACCCGGGGAAGTCCTCGGCGGCGATGGCCGGGTTCACCTTGCGGTGGCTGCCCGTGTTGCCGATGTTGGCGACCTGCTTCGGCGGCTTGAGCTTGAACCACGCCTGGTTGCTCCATCTGCCCAGGCCGGGGAAGTCGGCGTCCCAGTGCTGGGCGTCCTGGACCCGGTAGATCCACCGGCCGCGGCGGACGATCCGGGTCTCGTTCCACACCGGCATGGCCTTGAACAGCCGCCACAGCGCCGTGCGGTGCAGGTATTTCGCGTGTCCCTCGTCGTAGCCGTTCTCGCAGGCGAAGCGCCAGTTGCCCACGCGGGACTGGATGCGCGCGCCGATCACGGCGGGGTTGTCGCGCAGTTCCTCGGGGAGCTGGTCGTCGATGGGCGGGGCGTCCTCGCCGTCCCCCACGAAGATCCACACCATGCCGAGGCGCTCCTCGACCTCGTAGGTGGGCTGGGTCACCTTCCCGCAGATCGGCGACTGCGGCCCGTCGGTGATCACCGCCTTGAGCGCGCCGGTCTCCAGGTCGAACGTCCAGCCGTGGTACGGGCAGGAGATCGTGCCGGGGAACTGCTGGTTGCCGTAGCTCAGCGGCACGCCCCGGTGCGGGCAGCGGTCCTTCAGCGCGTAGACCTTCCCGTCGTCCCTGATGACGACGATCCGCTCGCCGAGCAGGGTGATCGCCTTCGGCTTCCCGGTGATGTGCGAGGAGAACGCCACCGGGTACCAGTAGCCGCGGAACCCGCTGGCCGCCGCCTGGTAATGGGGCCAGCTCGACCAGTCCTGCCGGCCCGGCAGGCGGCCCCGCCGCGATGGCCGGCGCCTGGCGTCTCCCCCGATCGCAGCCGGCGTACCCGCCTCCGCACTCATTCTCGCCTCCGCTTCCATGGCTTGTCCGCGGCTCCCGATGCGCCGCGACACGCAGTTCACCACCCCCGGGGCCGAGCGGCCCAGTGCGGCATCCCGCCCAGCGGACCGTGTCCCGCTGAGCGAGCCGTGTTCCGGTCAGCGGGCCGCGACCCGCGGGCAGGCGCCCGGGCCCTGTGTAGCTTCCGTGGCCGGAAAGGAGAGCGACGTTGGAGATCGAAACCGATATCGCGATCATCGGAGCGGGGCCGACCGGGCTCTACGGCGCCTACTGCGCCGGGTTCCGCGGTCTGCGCACCGTACTCGTCGACGCGCTGCCCCAGGTCGGCGGGCAGATCTCGGCCCTGTACCCGGAGAAGGAGATCCGGGACGTGGCCGGCGTCCCCGGCGTCCTCGGGCGTTCGCTGGTGGCGGCGCTCTCGGCCCAGGCGGCCGCGTACGACCCGGTCCACCTGCTCGGGCGGCAGGCGGTCGAGCTGCGCCGCGACGCGGACCCGAGGCCGGTCGTGGTGCTTTCCGACGGCACGGCGGTCCGCGCCGGGGCCGTCGTGCTCACCTCGGGCATCGGGACGTTCACCCCGCGGCCGCTGCCGGCCGGCGAGGAATGGCTCGGGCGGGGGCTGACGTACTTCGTGCCGGACCCGTCCGCGCACGCCGGCCACCACGTCGTGGTCGTGGGCGGCGGGGACAGCGCGGTCGACTGGTCGCTGGCCCTGGCCCCGCTGGCCAGGTCGGTCACGCTGGTGCACCGCCGGGCCGCGTTCCGCGCGCACGCCGGCGGCGTCGCGGCCGCCCGCGCGGCGGGGGTCCGCATCGTCGTCGACAGCCAGGTCGTCGGCCTGTCCGGCGCCGAGCGGGTCGAGCGGGCGCACCTGCGCACGCGCGGCGAGGCCGACAGGACGGTGCCCGCCGACTCGGTCATCGCCGCGCTCGGGTTCATCAGCGACCTGGGGCCGCTCGCCGGCTGGGGGCTGTCGCTGCGCGGCAGGTCCGTCCTGGTCGACCAGCGCATGCGTACGGGCCTGCCCCGGGTGTACGCGGCCGGCGACCTCGCCGAGTACGACGGCAAGGTCCGCCTCATGTCGGTGGGCTTCGGCGAGGTCGCCACCGCGGTGAACAACGCCGCCGTCGAACTGGACCCCGAGCTGTCCCTCTTCCCGGGGCACTCCACGGAAAGCGTCTGAGCACAGGAGAGATTCATGAGCTACGTCATCGGCCCCGCGTGCGTCGACGTCAACGACCGCGCGTGCGTGGACGTGTGTCCCGTCGACTGCATCTACGTCGGCGACCGCAAGAGCTACATCAACCCCGCCGAGTGCATCGACTGCGGGGCGTGCGAGCCGGAGTGCCCGGTGGACGCGATCTTCGTCGACCGGACCGCCCGGGGCGACGAGACGCGCACGCTCTTCCTCGACGACGCCAAGGCGTTCTTCGCCGAGGTGCTGCCCGGCCGCGACGCGCCTCTCGGCACCCCGGGAGGCGCCCGCAAGGTCGGCGACCTCAACGCCGACACCGCACTGGTGACCGGCTACGGCGCGTGATCAGCGGCCGGTGAACCGCGGAGGGCGCTTGTCCAGGAACGCCTGGAGGCCCTCCGCGGCGTCCTGGGTGTGGATCAGCTTCAGGACCGCCTGCCACTCCAGCTCCAGCGCGTCGTCGAGAGGCAGGTCGTACCCGGCCTCCACAACGCGCTTGAGCAGGCCGATCGTCGTGGTCGGCCGGGCCGCCAGGTCCTCGGCGTGCCCGGCCACCACGCGGTCGAAGTCGTCGTCGTCCGCCACCACGTCCACCAGCCCCAGGTCGAGGGCCTCGGCGGCGGACAGGCGGGCGCCGTCGATCATCAGGCGCTTGGCGCGATGCGGGCCGAGCAGGCGCGGCAGCCGCTGGCTGCCGCCCGCTCCGGGGAAGAGGCCCAGGCTCGTCTCGGGGAAGCCGATGGTCGCCGAAGCCGCCAGGATACGCAGGTCGCAGGCGAGCGACAGCTCGGCCCCGCCGCCCAGAGCGTGGCCGTTCATCGCCGCGATCACCGGCTTGGGCGCGCGTTCGAGCAGGCGCTGGACCTCGACCCAGCGGCGCATCTTGACGTGGTTGGCCACGGACAGGTCTCGCATCACGGCGATGTCGGCCCCCGCGACGAAGAAGCGGCCGGTCCCGCGGATGACCAGGCAGCGAACCGAGGTGTCCTCGGCCAGCGGGGGGATCACCTCCAGGAACTCCTCGATCAACGCCGGGTCGACGGCGTTGGCGGGCGGCCGGTCGATGACGATCGTCGCCGTCCCCCCGTCCCTCCGCACATCCAGATATTTCGTCATCTGCGCTCCTATTCCAGTGCGCCGGCGTCACGCAGCCGGGCGAGCTCTTCGTCGTCCAGATCGAGCAGGCCCTTCAGCACGCGGTCGGTGTGCTCGCCCAGCAGCGGCGCGGGCGCCGTCAGCGCTCCGGGGGTGCCGGACATGCGCACCACGATGCCCTCGTGCCGTACCGGGCCGATGAGCGGGTGCTCCAGCACCGGGTAGAAGCCGCGCGCGGCCAGGTGCTCGTCCGCCTCCACCAGGTCCCGGCCGGTGGCGACGACGGCGGCGGCGACGCCGAGCCCCTGCAGCTCGGCCGCCAGCGCCTCGCCGTCGCGCTCCGCGCACCAGGCCGCGAGCGCGGCGTCGATCTCGTCCTCGTGGCGGCGCCGCTCCTCCAGGTCCGCCAAGGCCGGCTGCGGCAGCCCGGCGTGCGCGGCCAGCCGCCGCCACTCCTCGTCACCCTGTACGGCCAGCGCGATCCAGCGGTCGTCGCCCCTGACCGGGTAGACGCCGTGCGGGACCATGCGCGGGTGCCGGTTGGGCCGGGACACCGCGTGGCGTTCGCCGAGCTCCGCCTCCAGGACGGCCGGTCCCATCGACGCGGCCATCGCCTCCAGCTGGGAGAGGTCCACGTGTCCGCCGCGCCCGCCCGCGACCAGGTCCAGGACGGCGAGCACGGCAGAGTTGGCCGCCACCATGTCGCCCAGCCCGAACGTCAGCCCCTCCGGCGCCTCGCCGGGATCGGCGGTCTCGCTGGTGAGGCCGGACATCGCGGCGAGCGTGTCGGCGAAGGTCACCGCGCTCCGCCAGGGGCCGCTCTGCCCGACCCCGGCCATCGACACCAGGATGACGCCCGGCCGCAGCTCCGCCAGCCGGTCGTAGGACAGCCCCCACCTGGCCAGGACGCCGGGGCTGAAGTTCTCGATGACCACGTCGCACTCGGCGGCCAGGCGCCGCAGCACCTCGAGGCCGGGTTCGGTACGCAGGTTGAGGGCGACGCTGCGCTTGCCGCGGTTGAAGTTGACGAAGTAGCCGCCGTCGTCGATCCCGGCATCCGGACGCAGCCGCATGGACGGGGCGAAGCGCGTGGGATCGCGCCGGTGCCGGGATTCGATCTTGATGATGTCCGCGCCGTGCTCGGCCAGCGTCTTGGTGGCGTACGGGCCGGCCAGCACCCAGGTCAGGTCCAGGACGCGGAGCCCTTCGAGCGGGCGCGCGCCGGGCCCGCGGACGCCGTCACGACGGCCCCGGGGGCGTTCGCTCCGCCAGGGCGCCTCGGCGGGGGCGGGTCGCGGCTCGGTGAGGCGCACCGGACGGGGCAGGGCCGCGAAGGGGAACCCGACGTCCGTGACGCCGTCCTCGGGCAGGCCCGCGCCCAGGACGCGGGCGAAGAACCCGCGCTCGGCGAGCTGCGGGTTGCCGGTCAGGCTCGTGGCCGTGGAGACCTCCGCCCACGGCAGCGCCCGGGCCCGTCCCTGCTCCGCGAGGGAGGCGGCGGAGCGCCCGGCGACGAACCTGGCCACGACCTCGTCCACGTGCTCGCGCCCCCGCCAGCGGAAGACGGGGTCGGACCACTTCTCCTCCGTCAGGTCCTCCGCCTCGCCGGATTCCGCCATCCAGGCGAGCAGGTCGGTCCACATCCGGTCGCTGCCGGAGTAGCCGCCCGCGACGTGGCCGTCGGCGGCGCGGAAGACCCGGTGGGCCACGTGTTCGTACACGCCGCCGGTGCGGGACGGGTACCGTCCCGCGTGGATCCAGGCGATGGCGCCCGTCTCCAGCGTGGCGGCCACCGCCTCCTGCGCGGAGACGTCGATGAGCTGGCCCTGCCCGATGCGGTCGCGGGCGATGAGGCCGAGCAGCGCGGCGATGGCCGCGTGCGCCCCCGCGAGCTGCGTGGCCTGCTCGCGGGGAGGGGGCTTGGGCGGCCCGCCGGGCTTCCCGCCCAGCCAGGCCATGCCGCCGGCGGCCGCGGCCACGAGATCGTCGGCCCGCCAGTCACGCCGGGGGCCGGTCGTGCCGAACGGCGTGACCACGACGTGGACGGCCCGCGGCCAGCGCGACGTGACCGTGCCGGAGTTTGTACGGACGCCGCGGAGCTCGCCGAACGGGCCGCTCTCCATGATCACGTCCGCCTGCTCGGCGAGCCGGTCGAGCGCGGCGGGGCTCACCGGCGCGCTCACGACCCGCTTTCCCGCGTGCCAGTGCAGAGCCTCCGCCCGCGACAGCCCCGGGCTCCGTGGACGCTCCACGCGTACGACGTCGGCGCCGAGGCCGACCAGCAGCCTCGCCCCGTTGAAGGCCAGATCGTCGGTGAGGTCGAGAACCCGCAACCTCGTCTCCTCCCGTGTGTGCCGGAGGCTCGACGCTAGAGCGCGCGATCGCCGGGGCGCGACCCTGCCGGTCTGTCCAGCGGTCCGCGCGATCAGGCCGTACGGGCGTCCCACGCGTCCGGCGGCACCCCCTGGTCGCGCAGGTCGCCCTTGACCACCTTCGTCGAGGCGTTCCTCGGCAGGGCGTCGAGCACGCGCACGTACCGGGGGACGGCGTGGCGCGGGAGCCGGTCCAGGCACCAAGCGTGCACCTGCGGCGGGCTGAGCGTGGCCCCGGGCGCCGCGGTCACCGCCACCAGCACCTCCTCCTCGGTCAGCTCCGACGGCACGCCCACCGCGGCCACGTCGAGCACGCCCGGCATCGCGGCCACCGCCTGCTCGACGTCCCAGGTCGGGATGTTCTCGCCGCGCCGCCTGATGACGTCGGCGCGGCGGCCGGCGAAATGGAGGAAGCCGTCGTCGTCGAGCCGGCCGCGGTCCCCGGTCACGAACCAGCCGTCACGCAGGGCCTTCCCGGTGGCGGCGGGGTCGCCCGCGTACCCACTGAAGATCATCGACTCCGCTCGGGGCCGGACGGTGATCTGCCCGATCCGGCCCGCCGGCACCGGCAGGCCGTCGTCGTCCCTGATCACCACCTCGTACTCCGGGACGGGCCGCCCGGCCGCGCCCGGCCGCCGGGTGCCGGGCGTGCTCGCCGCCACGTCGCCGAGCTCGGTGCACGCGTACGCCTCCAGCAGCAGCACGCCGAACCGCTCCAGGAACCGCCTCGACAGGCCCTCCGGCGCCGGTCCCCCGTAGGCGCGGCGCACCTGGTGAAGGGTGTCGGAGCCGGTGGCGGGCGCCCGTTCCAGGATGGCCGCCACGGCGCCCATGAAGTTGAACGCGGTGACCCCCTCCCGCCGGCAGATCTCCCAGAACCGGGAGGCGGAGAAGCGCTGGTGGGCCACCAGCGTGGCGCCGGAGATCAGCGCGGGCAGCAGGCCCGCGTGCCGGACGTTGATGTGGTTCCAGGGGAAGACGTTGAGCAGCACGTCCCCCGCCTCGTAGCCCATGGTGCGGGCCACCCGCCGGGCGTGCCGGACCCCGGCGAAGTGCGGCAGCAGCGCTCCCTTGGACCGGCCCGTGGTCCCCGAGGTGGCCATGACGACGGCGGGGTCCGCCGGCCCCGGCCGCCGCGCCGGAAGACCGTGCGGCGCGGCGAGCAGGTCGTCCAGATCGGCCGAGCCCGGCAGCTCGGCCGCCTCACTCCCGGTCACGAGCACCACGCGGTCCATCCCCGCGGCCAGCTCGACCAGGCCGGGGTTGGCGCGCACGGCGTCCGTGCCGGCGATGAGCACGCGCGCCCCGGCGGCCCCGGCCAGCCGCCGCGCCGCGTCGAGCCGTACGTCCAGGGCCAGCGGCACCTCCACGGCGCCGAGCCTGGCCAGGGCGAACATCACCTCGACCAGCCGCGGCCCCGGCGGCAGGCACGTGAGGACCCGGTCTCCGCCCGTCACCAGGCCGGCGAGCCCGCCCGCGACGGCGGTCGCCCGCTCCAGGCACTCGCCGACCCGCAGCGAGGCGCCGCCCTCGAACCGCACGAGCTCCGCCTCCGGAGCGCCGGCCGCCCGGCGCTCCAGAAGGTCGAGCATCGTCTCCGGCGATGCCGTGACATCGTCCGTGGCACCGTCCATGTTCTCCCTCACGAGATGACAGGATGTCCCACCGCCGTCACGGGGACCACGGCGGGTGGATCGATGTACGGACCGCGAGCCGCCGGGGAACGCGTCTAGTCCACCTCCACGACGGCCTCGGCGAACTGGGCCGAGTACAGGCGGGCGTAGGCCCCGCCCTCGGCCAGCAGCGACTCGTGCGTGCCCTGCTCCACGATCCGGCCGTCCTCCATGACGAGGATCAGGCTGGCGTCGCGGATCGTGGACAGCCGGTGGGCGATCACGAAGCTGGTGCGCCCCTCGCGCAGCGAGCTCATCGCCCGCTGGATGAGCACCTCGGTGCGGGTGTCGACCGAGCTGGTGGCCTCGTCCAGGATCAGGATCGCCGGCTCGGACAGGAACGCCCGGGCGATCGTGATCAGCTGCTTCTCGCCAGCGCTGACCGTCCCGCCCTCCTCGTCGATCATCGTGTCGTAGCCGTCGGGCAGCGTGTGCGCGATGCGGTCCACGTGGGCGGCCTCCGCGGCTGCCTCGATCCGCTCGCGGGTGGCGCCTTCCGCCCCGTAGCCGATGTTCTCCGCCATGGTGCCGCCGAACAGCCAGGTGTCCTGCAGCACCATGCCGATGTTGGCGCGCAGCTCCTCCCTGGACATCTCGGCGACGTCGACGCCGTCGAGCGTGATGCGGCCGCCGGTCACCTCGTAGAAGCGCATGATGAGGTTGACCAGCGTCGTCTTGCCCGCTCCCGTGGGGCCGACGATGGCCACGGTCTGGCCGGGCTCCACGGTCAGCGACAGGTTCTCGATCAGCGGCCGGTCCGGCGCGTACCGGAAGGACACGTTCTCGAACGCCACCCGGCCCCTGACCTGCGCCGGCCGCTCCGGCTTGGCCGGCTCCGGCGACTGCTCGGGAGCCTCCAGCAGCTCGAAGACCCGCTCGGCCGAGGCGACGCCCGACTGCACCAGGTTCGCCATGCCGGCCACCTGGGTGAGCGGCTGGCTGAACTGCCGCGAGTACTGGATGAAGGCCTGCACGTCGCCCAGCGAGATCGAGCCCGAGGCCACCTTGAACCCGCCCACCACGGCGACCAGCACGTAGTTGAGGTTGCCGATGAACATCATCGCCGGCTGGATGATCCCGGAGATGAACTGGGCGCGGAAGCTGGAGGTGTACAGGGCGTCGTTGTGCTGCTCGAAGATCTCGGCGGCCTCCTTCTGCCTGCCGAACACCTTGACCAGCGTGTGGCCGCCGTACATCTCCTCGATGTGGCCGTTGAGCTTGCCCGTCGAGGACCACTGCTTGATGAACTGCGGCTGCGAGCGCTTGCCGATGACGGTGGTGACGTAGACCGACACCGGCACGCTGACCAGCGCGATGAGGGCCAGGACGGGCGAGATCCAGAACATGACCACGAGCACCGCCACGACCGTCAGCACCGAGGAGATGAGCTGGCTCATCGTCTGCTGCAGCGTCTGGGCGATGTTGTCGGTGTCGTTGGTGGCGCGGCTGAGGATCTCGCCGCGCGGCTGGCCGTCGAAGTAGCTCAGCGGCAGCCGCGCCAGCTTGGCCTCGATCCGCTCGCGCAGCCGGAACGCCGCCCGCTGCACGACGGTCGTGGTCAGCCGGAACTGCACGATGCCGAGCAGCGCCGCCAGCACGTAGATCGCCAGCACCCAGGCCAGCACCTGGGCCAGCGCGGTGAAGTCGATGCCCTGGCCGGGCACCACGTTCATCGACGAGACCAGGTCGGCGAACGTGCCCTGGCCGTTGGCGCGCAGCCCCGCCACGGCCTGTTCCTTGGTGGCCCCGGCGGGCAGCTGGGCCCCGATGATACCGGCGAAGATCAGGTCAGTGGCGTGGCCGAGGATCTTGGGGCCCGTCACGGTCAGCGCGACGCTGGCCGTGCCGAGGGCCAGGACGACGGCCAGCAGCGTGCGCTCGGGGCGCAGCAGCCGCAGCAGGCTGCGGAGCGTGCCGCCGAAGTCGAGGGCCTTCTCGGCGGGCCCGGACATCATCCTGCCCGGCCCGAAACTGGGCTGGGGCCGGCGCGCGGGCGCTTGGGTCGTCATGCCGCGGCCTCCTGTTCGGTGAGCTGGGACAGCACGATCTCCCGATAGGTCGGGCAGGTCGTCATGAGTTCGGCGTGGGTGCCGCTGCCGACCACGCGGCCGTCGTCGAGGACGAGGATGCGGTCGGCGTCGCGGATGGTGTTCACCCGCTGGGCCACGATGACGATCGTGGCGTCGGCGATCTCCTCGGCCAGCGCCGCGCGCAGCCGGGCGTCGGTGGCGTAGTCGAGGGCGGAGAAGGAGTCGTCGAACAGGAAGATCTCGGGCCGGTGCACCAGGGTCCTGGCGATGGCCAGGCGCTGGCGCTGGCCGCCGGAGACGTTCGTGCCGCCCTGGGAGATCGGCTCGTCGAGGCCGCCGGGCATCGCCTCGACGAACTCGCGGGCCTGGGCCACCTCCAGGGCCTTCCACAGCTCCTCGTCGGTCGCGTCCGGCTTGCCGTACCTCAGGTTGGAGGCGACGGTGCCGGAGAAGAGGTAGGGCGACTGCGGCACCAGGCCGACCGCCCGGGAGAGCGCGGCCGCGTCGAGCTCGCGCACGTCGACGCCGTCCACCAGCACCTCGCCGGCGCTCGCGTCGAACAGGCGCGGGATGAGGTTGAGCAGCGTCGTCTTGCCGCTGCCCGTGCTGCCGATGATCGCGGTGGTACGGCCGGGCCGCGCCTCGAAGCTCACGCCGCAGAGCACCGGCTCCTCCGCGCCCGGATAGCGGAAGTCCACGGACCGCAGCTCCAGCTCGCCGAGATGTCTGTCCGGGGTGACGGGGGCCTTCGGCGGGTGCACGGTCGGCTCGGTGTCGAGCACCTCCTCGATGCGCTCGGCGCAGACCTCCGCCCGCGGGATCATCATGAACATGAACATCGCCATCATCACCGACATGAGGATCTGCATCAGGTAGGAGATGACCGCGGTCAGCGCGCCCACCTGCATGCTCCCGTCGGCGATGCGGTGCCCGCCGAACCACACCACGGCGACGCTGGAGACGTTCACCACCAGCATCACGGAGGGGAACATCAGCGCCATCAGCCGCCCGACCCGCAGCGACACGTCGGTCAGCTGGTCGTTGGCCTCGCCGAAGCGCTCGCGCTCGTGCTTGTCGCGGACGAAGGCCCTGATGACCCGGATGCCGGTGATCTGCTCGCGCAGCACCTGGTTGATCCGGTCGATGCGCTCCTGCATCGTGCGGAAGAGCGGGCGCATCAGCACCACGATCACGCCCACGATGACGATCATCACGGGCAGCACGACGAGCAGCAGCGACGACAGCGCCGCGTCCTGGCGCAGCGCCAGCACGATGCCGCCGACGCACATGATCGGCGCCGCCACCATCATCGTGAACGTCATCAGCACGAGCAGCTGGATCTGCTGCACGTCATTGGTGGTCCGGGTGATCAGGGACGGGGCGCCGAACCTGTTGACCTCCTGGGCGGAGAAGTCCTGCACCCGGCGGAAGATCGCGGCCCGCAGGTCCCGGCCCAGGGCCATCGAGGTCCGGGCACCGTAGTAGACGGCCACGATCGAGCAGACGATCTGGATGAGGGTCACACCGAGCATCACCAGCCCGATGCGCATGATGGTTGCGGTGTCGCCCTTGACGACGCCGTCGTCGATGATGTCGGCGTTCAGGGTGGGGAGATAGAGCGTGGCCAGGGTCTGCACGAACTGGAAGAGGACCACGAGTGTGATCTCTTTCCCGTACGGCCTGAGCTGGACCCGCAGGAGACGGAGCAGCATCAAGAGGCGCTTTCTGTCGATGGGGTGGGGGAGGGCCGCACGAGCAGCCCGTCGAGCAGAACGGAGACGATCTCCTCGTCGTCCAGGTCGCCGAACTCGCCGATCCGGCCGAAGCCGCGGTGCTCGCTCGACGCGATCAGCACGAGCAGCAGTTGCGCCGTGGCCTCGGGCGAGCGGCGCAGCCGGTCGCGGTCGGGCTCGATCAGGGCGGCGAGCCCGTCCACGATCAGGCGCCGGCCCTCCATGATCTGCTTGAAGAACTCGGCGTCGTCGGCCATCAGCTCCTTGGGCACGGCCATGAGGTTGATGTTGGCCCTCATCCCCGTCCGCAGCATCGCGACCGCCTCGCTCAGCCGCGTGCGCAGCTCGGCCCGCGTGCCGATGCCCGCCAGCGCCTGCGCCGCCGGCCGCGAGTCGAACGCGACCATGAGCGTCGCCCGCAGCAGCGAGGCCTTGTCGGGGAAGACGCCGAAGATCGTGCCCTCGGCCACGCCCGCGGCCTCGGCGATCTGACGGGTGCTCACCGCTGCGCCGTACTCGCGCAGCAGCGGGAGCGTGGCGGCGATGAGCGCGGCACGGCGGTCTTCCGGCGCCATGGCCGGCACTCTTCGTCTCCTCCTGTTCATAGCGGGCAATCCTAATGAGCGAGTACTCACTCGTTCAAATGGTTATACGTCAGGACCAACCGCTACGCTCCATCCGTGCTCAAACCTTGGTTGCCCGGTTTCCTGCTGCTCGCCGCCATCTGGGGCAACAGCTTCTTCTTCATCAAGGTCGCGGTGGAGGCTCTCCACCCGCTCCAGGTCTCCTTCGGCCGGATGGTCATCGGAGCGCTGGTGCTCCTGCTGGCGGTGCTGCTCGGCGGGAAGCGGCTGCCGCGCGACCCGCGCCTGTGGGGCCACTTCCAGGTCGCCTCGATCGTGCTCACCACGCTGCCGTTCACCCTCTTCGCGTACGGCGAGCAGTACGTCTCCTCCGTGGTCGCCGCCATCTGGAACGCCACCACCCCGCTCTGCACGCTCGCCTTCACCCTGCTGCTGCGCACCGAGAAGGCGACCGCCGGCCGGGTGGCGGGCCTCGGCCTCGGCTTCGCGGGCGTCATGGTCGTGCTCGGGATCTGGCAGCCGATGGGCGGCGGGCAGCTCGGCGGCAGCCTGGCCTGCTTCGCCGCCGCGGCCTGCTACGGGATCGGCGGCGCCTACATGGGCCGCTTCATCACCGGCCGGCGCCCCGAGCCGCCGGTCGTGCTGGCCGCCGGGCAGCTGCTCAGCGGCGCGGTCCAGCTGGCCGTGATCACGCTGCTGGCCGGGGTGCCGCTGGTGGACCCGCACGCGCCCGCCGCGGTCTGGTGGAGCCTGGCCGGGCTCGGCGGGCTGGGCACCGGGCTGGCGTACCTGCTGCTCTACTGGGTGCAGGTCCGCGCGGGGGTCACCACGACCTCCACGGTCACCTACCTGCTGCCGGTCTTCGCGGCGATCTCCGGCGTGGCCATCCTGGGCGAGGGGCTCAGCTGGAACCAGCCGGTCGGCGCCGTCGTCATCCTCGCCGCCATCGCCCTCACCCAGCGCGCCGCGCCCCGTCCCGTTCCCGCTCCGCCCGAGCAGGCCCCCGGCGCGGTGGATCACCCCGCGCCCCAGCCGTGAACGGGGGATGAATTCTGCCGTAAGGTCGCCTTTCTGACCGCGCGGACCCGGCAATCGCCATCCCATAATTCCGCCATGGGGGTTATTTCTAGAAACAGGATGCGATGAAGCGCTGGATCGGTGTCATTCTGGCGGCGGTTCTGGCCGGGGTGGCGGTCGTGGCGATCCTCTTGGGGAATCGGGCGGACGAGGCCCCGGAGGCGCTGGTGGTGCGGGGGGTCATCGGGTCGGAGAAGAAGCCGTTCTTCGACGACCCCCGGGTCAAGGCGGCCTTCGCCAAGCACGGGCTGCGGGTCGAGGTGGACACCGCGGGGTCGCGGCAGATCGTCACCGACGTGGACCTGAGCCGCTACGCCTTCGCCTTCCCCTCCAGCGTTCCCGCCGCCGAGCGGATCAAGCGCGACCGCAAGGCGGTCACCACCTATTCGCCGTTCTACTCGCCGATGGCGGTGGCCACGTTCGAGCCGATCGCGAAGCTGCTGGCAGGGGCGGGCGTGGTCCGCAATTCCGGCAAAGGTTACCAAATCCTCGATATTAGGAAATATCTGGATTTAATAGGCAAAGGCACTCGCTGGGATCAGCTTCCCGGCAATTCTGCTTACCCGGCTCGTAAGCGGGTCCTCCTCACCACCACCGACATCCGTACCTCCAACTCGGCCGCCATGTACCTGTCGGCCATCGGCTATGTCGCCAACGGCGAGGACGTGCCCACCTCCGACGCCCAGATCGCCAAGATCGCCCCGATGATCGCCCCCGCCGTGCTCGACCAGGGCTTCTCCGAGTCCACCAGCGAGGCGTCGTTCGACGACTACCTGGCGCTCGGCGCGGGCAAGACGCCGCTGCTGGTCGTCTACGAGGCGCAGTACCTGGCGCACGTCTTCGCCGGCGACGGCGCGATCAAGCCCGAGATGCGGCTGATCTATCCCTCGCCGACCGTGCTCAGCAAGCACACGCTGGTCCCGCTGACCCAGCCGGGCGACCGGGTGGGTCAGCTGCTCACGAAGGACGCCGAGCTGCAGGGCCTGGCGGCCGCGTACGGCTTCCGCACCACCGACCCTCAGGCGTTCGCCGGCCTGGTCGCCAAGACCGGCGCGCCCGCGGCGGCCGAGCTGGTGGACGTCGTCGAACCGCCCACGTACGAGCGGCTGGACCAGCTCATCACCACCATCGACTCAGCCCGGCCCTAGCAAGGAGATCCCGCACGTGTCCGATCTGGTGCTCACGCCGCCCGAGCCGGTCGCCCCGGTCCCGGCCGAGACGGCGGCCACCATGCTGCCGATCGCCGGCGAGCGCGCCGCCGAGCTGGCCGCCAAGGCCCGCGACTTCGCCGGCGAGCTGAGCGGGCTCGACCACCGCTCCCCCGAGTTCTCCCGCAAGGTGCACGACATCTCCTCGATGGGCGACACCGAGATCAAGTCGGCCTCCCAGGTGGCCAACCGCATGCTCAAGCGGCCGGTCGCCGCCCTGGACGCGGCCCGGGGAGAGGGCGCCGACGCCCAGGGCAGGGTCGCCAAGGAGCTGGTGGCGCTGCGCCGTACCGTCGTGGACCTGGACCCGAAGCAGGCGGCGAGCGGGACGCGCAAGCTCCTGGGCCTCATCCCGTTCGGCGACCGGCTGCGCGACTACTTCGCCAAGTACCAGTCCGCGCAGAAGCACATCGACGACATCATCCGCGCGCTGAAGTCCGGCCAGGACGAGCTGCTGCGCGACAACGCCGCCATCGAGGGCGAGAAGGCGAACCTGTGGGAGACGATGACCCGGCTGCAGGAGTACGCGGTCCTGGCCCAGGCGATGGACGCCGCTCTTGAGGAGCGCATCGCGCTGGCCGACGAGGAGCGGGCCACGGCGCTGCGGTCCGACGCCCTGTTCACCGTGCGCCAGCGCCATCAGGACCTGCTCACCCAGCTCGCCGTGTCGGCCCAGGGCTACCTGGCGCTCGACCTCGTACGCAAGAACAACCTGGAGCTGAGCAAGGGCGTGGACCGCGCCACCACGACCACGGTCGCGGCGCTGCGCACGGCGGTGACGGTCGCGCAGGCGCTGGCGAACCAGAAGCTGGTGCTCGACCAGATCACCGCGCTGAACGCCACGACCGGTGACCTGATCCTGGCCACCAGCGAGATGCTGCGCACCCAGGCGGGCGCGATCCAGAACCAGGCGGCCTCGACGACCGTGGACCTGGACACGCTGCGGCAGGCGTTCGACAACGTCTACGCCACGATGGACATGATCGACGCGTTCCGGTCGAAGGCCGTGGACAACATGGCGGTCACCGTCGACAGCCTGTCCGCCGAGCTGGGGCACGCCAAGGCGTACCTGGAGCGGGCCCGGGAGGGCGAGCGATGAGACGGGCGCTGTCTCTCGTCCTGCTCGCCGGCCTGCTGGCGGGCTGCGGCGGGGGCGAGGAGCCCGCCGACGCGCCCGACGTGCTCCGCGTGCTGGCCGGCAGCGAGATCAAGGACCTCGAGCCGCTGCTGCGGCGGGCCGAGGCGGAGGCCGGCGTCAAGGTGCGGCTCACCTACACCGGCACGCTCGACGGCGCCGAGCAGGTCGCGAGCGGCCGCGCCGACGGCCGGCTGGACGCGGTCTGGTTCTCCTCCAACCGCTACCTGTCCCTGATCGACGGCGCGCAGGCCAGGCTGTCCACCCAGTCCAAGATCATGATCTCCCCCGTCGTGCTGGGGCTGAAGCCCGCCAAGGCCCGCGAGCTCGGCTGGGACGGCAAGCAGGTCACCTGGGCCGGCATCGCGCGGGCGGCCAAGGAGGGCAGGTTCGGCTTCGCCATGACGAACCCCGCCTCCTCCAACTCCGGCTTCTCCGCCCTGGTCGGGGTGGCCGCGGCGCTGTCGGACGCGGACGGCGCGCTCAGCGCCGAGCAGGTGGCGTCGGTGACGCCGCGGCTGAAGGAGTTCTTCTCGGCGCAGCGCCTGACGGCCGGCTCGTCGGGGTGGCTGGCCGACGCCTACGCCCGCGACCGGCGCGTGGACGGCATGGTCAACTACGAGTCGGTCCTGCTGGGGATGCGCGAGCCGCTGACGCTCGTCTACCCGTCCGACGGCGTGGTGACCGCCGACTACCCGCTCACGCTGCTCGCCTCGGCCCCCGAACCCAAGAAGGCCCTGTACGGCAAGCTCACCGCCTGGCTGCGCAGCCCCGCCGTGCAGAAGGACATCATGACCGGCACCCACCGCCGGCCGATCACGCCGGGCGTGGCCCCGGACCCGCGCTTCGGCGGCAGGCAGCTGATCGAGCTGCCGTTCCCCAACCGGCGCAGCACCGCCGACGAGCTGATCGCCACCTACCTCAACCAGGTGCGGGTCCCGGCGGAGACGCGGTTCGTGCTGGACACCTCGGGCTCGATGGCGGGCGAGCGGATCGACGCGCTGCGGCAGGCGCTGGTCGCCCTGACCGGCGCCGACACCTCCGCCTCCGGCGCGTTCTCGCGCTTCAGCAACCGCGAGGCCGTCACGATGATCCCGTTCAGCAACGCGCCGATGCGGCCGGTCCCGTTCACCGTGCCCGAACGCGACCCGCAGCCGGTGCTCGCCCAGATCAAGGCGTTCGCGGAAGGGCTGTCCGCGGGCGGCGGCACCGCGATCTACGACAGCCTGACCGCCGCCTACGAGCGTCCGGTGACGCCCGGGCACTACACCTCGGTCGTGCTCATGACCGACGGCGACAACACCGACGGCTCCGACTACGCCGCCTTCGAGGCCCGTTACCGGGCGCTGCCGGAGGACCGGCGGGCGCCGGCGTTCGTGGTGCTGTTCGGCGAGAGCGACGTCGAGGAGATGCGCAAGGTCGCCGAGCTGACCGGCGGCGCTGTGTTCGACGCCCGCAAGACGTCGCTGAGCAGCGCGTTCAAGGAGATCCGTGGCTATCAGTGAGCGCGTCCTGCGCTACCTGGGCTCGAACCGGAACATCGCCGGCTCCTGTCTTGCGCTGCTCGGCCTGGTGGCCCACTTCCTGGGTGTGGCGGGCGCGTTCTGGCCGGTGGTCGTGGTGGCGCTGTACGGGGTGGGCGCGCTGCTGGCCCCGCCGGACCGGGTCCGGCTGACGATCTCGCACGCCGAGGTGGAGACGCGGGCGCTCAGGGCCGACCTGGACGAGCTGCTGCGGCGGATCGGCGGGCGCTTCCCCGGCGACGTGCACGCGGCCGTGGACGCGCTGGCCGAGGTCCTGAGGGGCGTGCTGGACCGCGCCGAGCAGCTCACCGCCTCCCCCGACCAGCTGCACGTGGTGTCGCAGACGATCCGGCTGTACCTGCCCGCCAGCCTGGAGGCGTACGCGAACCTGCCGCGCGGTTACGCCCTCACCCGCCGCGGCGGGCGGGAGCGCAGCGCGCACGAGGAGCTGCTCGCCCAGCTCGGCCTGCTCGACGTCCAGCTGCGCAAGGTGGCCGAGGCCATCCACCGGGGGGACGAGCAGGCGCTGCGCGATCAGGGCCGGTTCCTGCGGGACAAGTTCGGCGGCTCAGAGCTGGACCTGAGCTGAGCGCTTGTGGGCTCCTGGGCTCGTGGGTTCAGCCTGCGGACCGGTCGGCGGGCAGGCGGCGCCGGCGGGCGGTGTCCGTCAGCGCCGGGCGGCGCCAGGCGCCGTCGGCGCGGTAGAGGTCGGTGCCCGGCGGGATGATCTCGTCGATGCGGTCGAGGGTCCGGTCGTCGAGGGTGAGCGCGGCTCCCTTGAGCGTCGCCTCCAGCTGCTCCATGGTGCGGGGGCCGATGATGACCGAGGTGACGGCCGGGTGCGCCGCGGGGAAGGCGACCGCGAGCTCGGGCAGCGAGCAGCCGAGGTCCGTCGCGAGCTCGATCAGCTCCTCCACCACCTCGAGCTTGGTGGCGTTCTCGGGGATGGAGGGGTCGAAGCGGTTCGGGCTGAGCGAGGCACGGCCGGTGGTCAGGTCGATGGGCTGCCCCTTCCTGAACCGGCCGGTCAAAAAGCCGGACGCGAGCGGGCTCCAGGTCAGCACGCCCATGCCGTACCGCCGGCACACGGGCAGCACGTCGGCCTCGACGCCGCGGGCGAGCAGCGAGTACGGCGGCTGCTCGGTCCTGAAGCGCCGCAGGCCGCGGCGCTCGGACACGTGGTGCGCCTCGACGATGTCCTCCGCGGGGAACGTCGAGCAGCCGAACGCCCGGATCTTGCCCTGCCCGACGAGGTCGCCCAGCACGTCGAGCGTCTCCTCGATGTCGGTCGTGTGGTCGGGCCGGTGCACCTGGTAGAGGTCGATCCAGTCGGTCTGGAGCCGCTTGAGGCTCTCCTCGACCTCCTTGAGGATCCAGCGCCGCGAGTTGCCGCCCCGGTTCGGCCCCTCCCCCATCGGGAAGTGCACCTTCGTGGCGAGCACGACGTCGTCACGGCGGCCCCGCAGCGCCTTGCCCACGATCTCCTCGGACTCGCCCGCCGAGTACATGTCGGCCGTGTCGATGAAGTTGATGCCCTGGTCGAGGGCGTGGTGGATGATGCGGGCGCAGTCGTCGTGGTCGGGGTTGCCGACCGCGCCGAACATCATGGCGCCGAGACAGTGGACGCTCACCTCGATGCCCGTGCCGCCGAGGACGCGGTAACGCATGATCAGACTCCTAGCGATGTGGATGGGGTGCTGGGCGCGCGTCGGAGCCTACGGGCTAGAGCCGACTCTAGATCAAGCGGCCGCCGGGAGCCGCAGGTGGACGGGGAGGGCGGACAGGCCGTTCATGAGCAGTGACGGCGTCCGGGTCAGGCTCTCCGCGGGCACCGCCAGGCGAAGGTCGGGGAAGCGGTCGAGCAGCGTGCGGAACGCGATGCGGGCCTCGACCCGGGCGAGCGGCGCGCCGACGCAGTAGTGGATGCCGTGCCCGAAGGCGACGTGCTTCGGGGCCTCCCGGGTGACGTCCAGCGCGGCCCCCATGGGGAAGACCCGCGGGTCGCGGTTGGCGGCGACCAGGGCGAAGTACACGACCGAGCCCGCCGGGAGCCTCACCCCGCCGGCCTCGACGGGCTCCACGGTGCGGTACGACAGGGTGGTCTGCACGGGCCCGTCATGGCGCAGGAGCTCCTCGATCGCCGGGTCGAGGAGCTCGGGGCGCTTGCGGAGCAGGGCGAGCTGGCCGGGGTGGGTGAGCAGGGAGCGCATGCCGTTCCCGATGAGGTTCACCGTCGTCTCGTGGCCGGCGATCACCAGCAGGAAGATCATCGACGTCAGCTCGTCCTGGCTGAGTCCCTCGCCGTCGTCGCGGGCCGCGATCAGGTCGGACAGCAGGTCGTCCTGCGGGTCGCGGCGCTTCTTCCCGATCAGTTCGCGGCTGTAGGCGAGCAGCGAGGCGACTGCCGCGTGGAATTCCTCGTAGCTGTAGATGCCGGGGGAAACGGCCGGCAGGGTCCATTCGCGGAAATCGGCCCGCTCCGCCTCGGGGATGCCGATCAGCTCGCAGATCACGCCGATCGCCAGCGGGTAGGCCAGCGCCGAGATGAGATCGACGGTCCCCCGGCCGTCGGCCTCGGCGAGCAGGTCGTCGGTGAGCTGCTGGATCCGCGGGACGAGCTTCTCGACCCTGCGGCGGGTGAACGTCGAGGTCACCAGCCTGCGCAGCCGCGGGTGGTCCGGCGGGTCGCTGTTGAGCATGGTCGTGTGGATGCCGCGCGCGACGTCCTGGGGCAGTTGGTGCGCGTACGCGCCCGACGTCCAGCCGCCCTTGACCAGCCGCGGGTCGGACAGCAGCGCCCTGGTCTCGGCGTAGCCGGTCACCAGCCACGCCTGCGTGCCGGCCGGCGTCGTGATCGGGTGGACGGGCCCCCTGGCGGCGAGATCCGCGTAAATGTGGTGCCGCTCGTTACCGCGAATCGCGGTGAACGGCGCCGGCCCGGATTCTCTGGGCGCGGAATCAGACAAGGCAATCCCCCATTGCTTCGATCAGTGAATTCGCGGGGGGAAACGTTACTCATGGGCGATATGCGGGCCGTTGACAGAACGTAGACACCCGGGACTACGTACTTACGTTCGACGGCTAGGTAGTCATCCGGGTATCCCTCCCGTGCCGCTCGCGGCGCCGCCGTACGCACGCTGGATCCATCGACAACACCATCGAGGAACGAGGACAACATCAACCATGTGCAAGCACCGGCCACGGTGCCCATCCGCATACGCCGCCCATCGACTCGCATGTGGGAGTCCCGCATGAACGACCACGCCTTCATGAACCACGGCGCCGGACACCATCTCGACCTGAGCGTCCTGAGCCGGGCCTGGGACTGGATCAAGTCCAGGGCCCTGGGCTCCGACGAGAGCGAGGTTCCGGGTGAGCGGGTCGCCACCTGGTCGCTGTCACCGGACACGCGGGCGCGGCCTCTCATCCACGCCCGGCTGGCCTCATGGGGGCTCGACGGGCTGGCAGAGGCCGCCGAGCTGCTGGTGGAACAGCTGGTCGCCGACGTCGAGGAGCACGCTCCCGGGCCGTACCGGCTGACCGTCTGGGCCACCGACGGCGTGCTGCGCTGCGAGGTCGAGGCGGAGGCCGCGGACGACGCGCCGGTGCCGCATGATCTGCGGGTGTTCCGGCGGCTGGCCTGCTGCTGGGGCGCCGCGGGCCATGCCTTCTGGTTCGAGATCCCGATGAACGCTCAGGACAGGTGCCGCAACTCCGGTTGGGCCTCGGGAGGCCGGATCGCGTAGGTGACGGCGCGGTCGACCCCGAGCTTCGTCCCGTGGCGGAAGGCGGATGTGAACGCCGGTTTCCCGAGGGCGTGGCGGGCCTGCCGCGTGCAGCGTTCGTGCCAGGCCGCGTGGTAGCAGAGCCGTTCGGGTGAGGCGCCCGCCGCCTGCCACAACGCGTGCGCCGCGCCGAGGAGTTCGGCGGCCCTCTCGTGCTCGTCCCGGGCTCCGGCGATCCAGGCCAGCACTTCCAGGCACTGGGTGAGGCACCACCGGTCGTCGATCTCTCCGGTGAACCGCGCGGCCGACGTCAGGAGCGCCTCGGCCTGCTCGTAGTCGCCCAGGTTCCACCGCGCGACGCCGAGCGCGAACTGGGCGTACCCGCGTGACACCAGCGCATGGTGGGACTCGCTCAGGGCCAGCAGTTCCTCGCCGAACTCCGCGGCCAGGCCGGGATCCTCGGTCGATCCGTACGCGGCCGCGAAGTAGAGGTTGAACATGAGCCCGTCCATGTCGTTCAGGGACCGGTGGAGCGCGAGCGACTCGCGCAGCAGCGCGAGGCCGCGCCGGGTGTCGCCGGCGGTGCAGGCGGCCACGCCCGCGGTCCGGACGGCGTACGGCACGAGGTCCTCGTTCCCCGATCTGCCGGCGAGGGCCCGGCAGTCCTCCAGCAGCGGCATCGCCGCGTCGAGGTCTCCCTGGCGCAGGGCGAGCATGCTGTCCGCCCAGAGTGCCGTCGCCCTGGCCCGGCCGGGCTCCGGCACCAGCTCCAGGCCGCGCTCGATCCAGTAGCGGCCCTCCGTGAGCGCGCCGGCGAGCACCCAGAAGCACCACATCGCGGACGCGGTGCCCAGGCCCAGGGGCGCCAGCGCGGGCTCGTTCAGGCACGCCTGGAGCGCGACGCGGATGTTGGGCAGCTCCTGGCGCAGGGCCAGGTACCGATCCAGCTGGTCGGACACCAACTGGTCGGTCCGGTGCGTCTCCGTCAGCTCGCGGTAGTGGCCGACGAAGCGCCTGCGCAGCCATTGCCGCTCGGCGGGCGTCAGCTGCTCGCAGCCGTACGCGCGCAGGCTCTCCAGCATGCGGAAGCCGAGCCCGCCCCGGTACAGGACCGACTTGTCCACCAGCCCGGCCAGAAGGTCGAGCACGTCGGCCGGATCGATGCCCTCGCCCGCGCACACCGTCTCCGCGGTGTCCAGATCGACCCCTCCGGCGAACATCGACAGCCGGGCCCACAGCCGCCGCTCCTCGGGCGAACACAGCCGGAAGCTCCATTGGATGGTCGCCCGCAGCGTCTGGTGCCGCGGCAGGGCCATGGGGCCGCCGGTGGCCAGCACGTCGAAGCGCTGGTCCAGCTCGTACGCGAGCTCCTCCAGCGACAGGGTGCGCAGCCGGGCCGCGGCCAGCTCGATCGCCAGCGGGATCCCCTCCAGCCGCCGCACCAGCCGCACCACGCAGGCGAGGTTGCCCGCGTTCAGGGAGAAGCCCGGCACGACGTGCGCCGCGCGCTCCACGAACAGGCGCACCGAGTCGTGTCTGGCGGCCTCCCGTACGGTGCGGCTGGGCGTCTGCGGGCCGGCCGGCGCC
Organism: Nonomuraea sp. NPDC049625; assembly: GCF_040675285.1. Taxonomy (NCBI): domain Bacteria; kingdom Bacillati; phylum Actinomycetota; class Actinomycetes; order Streptosporangiales; family Streptosporangiaceae; genus Nonomuraea; species Nonomuraea sp. NPDC049625. The sequence goes on from NZ_JBFAOQ010000008.1 coordinate 137,359, forward strand.
TCCTCGTGGGGCGCCGGGCCGGCCTGGCTCCCGTGGAGTACCTGGACGGGATCGGGTACGGACAGCGGCGGGACCGGGAGCACCTGCTCGCCGAGCACGCCCAGCGAGTGCCTGCTGGTCACCAGGACCCGCAGGCGGGGTGTGGCGTGCAGCAGCCGTTCCACGAAGTGCGCGCAGAGCATGTCCAGGTGCTCGCAGTTGTCCAGGACCAGCAGCATCCGCCTGTTGGACAGGTGCTCCACCAGCAGCCCCATGGGATCCGGGTGAACTCCGCGCAACCCCAGGGCCTCCGCCACCGCCGGCTCCAGCAGCTCGCCGGTCTCCAGGGTGGCGAGCTCGATCACCTCGACGCCGTCCCGGTACTTGTTCCGCAGGTTGTCCGCGAGCCTGAGCGCCAGCCGGGTCTTGCCGACCCCGCCGGGGCCGGTCAGGGTGAGCAGCCGCGTCCTCGCCAGCGCCTTGCGCGCCGCCGACAGTTCCCACCTTCGCCCAATGAAGGTGGATTTATCCAACAAAAATGTCATGAGGGCCCTGCCACTCCCGTGAGACACCGAACGGCGCCAAGCCTCCACACCCCAGAGTATTCCTGGCCCGTTTCCCGGCACAGCCGTCCGGAGCCGCCGGAGTCGCATATTCTCATTTCCCCGGCAAAAGCCCGTCCTGACACCATTTTGCCAATGCGAACCCACAAATTTGCCGGACACTTGATTTCGATGAATCGCATCGGCTCCATGTGATTCCTTATTCATCATGAACCTCACCGCGGAGCCGGCCGTCGCCCGTCGCCCGTATCGCTGGGTCGTGCTGGCGCTGGCGTGGGCCGCCTTCACGATGACCGCCGTGGACCGGTCCACCTGGGGTCCCGCCTCGGTGGCGGTGGGCGAGCACCTCGGCGTGTCGCTGGCCGGGCTCGGCGTCTTCGCCACCGGCTACTACGTCGGCTACGTCGTCTCCAATGCCGCGGGCGGCGTGCTGACCGACTGGCTGGGCCCCCGGGTGGTCGTCGGCTGCTCGCTCTTCCTCGCCGGCGGGTTCATGATCCTGTTCGGCGGGACGGACTCCGTGGCGATGGGCATCGCGTTCCAGGCCGGGGTCGGGGTGTTCGCCGGGTGCGACTACTCGGCCGGGGTCAAGCTCATCTCCCAGTGGTTCCCGTCCAAGGACCGCGGGTTCGCCATGGGCGTGTTCATGACCGCCACCTCGCTGGGCACGGTGATCGCGAACGCGGTCGTCCCGAGCCTCATCGCCGCCTCCGGGTGGCGTACGTCCTACCACGTGTTCGGCGCCGCCTCGATGGTCGTCGCGGTGCTGTGCCTGCTGCTGCTGCGCGACGGCAAGGCCACGTCCGCCGCCCGCGCGGTGCCGGACCTGCGCCCGCTGGCCCGCGACCGGGACCTGTGGCTGCTCGGCCTGGCCGGGTTCGGCGCGCTGTGGGGCACCTACGGCTTCATCACCTGGTCCAACGCACTGATGATCAAGGGCGGTCACCTGACCCCCGTGCAGGCCGGCACCGTGGTCGCGATCTTCGGCGCCACCGCCATCGCGGCGAAGCCGTGCATGGGCATGGTGTCCGACCTGTTCGGCGGCCGGCGCAAGCTCCCGGCCGTCGCCGTGCTCGCCGCCTTCGTCGTGACGCTGCTGGTGTTCGGGACCCGCGACAGCCTGACCGGGTTCCTGTGGGTGGCGCCGTTCCTGGGGATCGCGGCGTACGTGTACAGCCCGCTGATGATCGCGCTGATCCCTGAGCTCGCCGGGGTCCGGCTCGCCGGGTCGGCGGCAGGGGCGACGAACGCGTTCTGGCAGCTCGGCAGCACGATCGTGCCGGTGGTGCTCGGGGCGGTGTTCCAGGCGACCCACTCGTTCTTCTGGGCCTTCGCCACGCTCGCCGCGGGGCCGCTGCTCGGCCTGGTCCTCCTGCTGGGGGTCCGGGAGCACAGGGCCGACGCGCGCGTCCCCGCCGTGACGGCTCTCACGGGGTGAGACCACGCGGCCGAGCAGATCGCCCGGCGGCCCGACCGGTTCCCCTCCTTCGCCGCCCTGCCCATGCGGGGCCACGACGCGGCCGTGACCGAGCTGGAGCTGGTGTGCGCGCTGATCAACGGGTTCTCGCAAGTCGGCGCATGTTCTCGGCCGACTGCGCGAGGCCGCCGCCTGGAGCCGAACGAGAACGGCCTCGTCAAGATCGGCCGTACGAACGCGCGGCGGCTCCTGCGGCTGTGAGCTCCGGTCAGCACATCGAGGGAATGCAGGTGAAGGGCTTCTGGAACGTGGGCGCCGGCTGCGTCGGGGCGGGGGCGGCTGTAACAGCCGAGCCCACGACGCCGGCGCAGACCTAGAAGGCGGAATGGCGGACGACGCCACCCCGGCACCCAGGCGGACGCCCCGCCGAAAACCTCGACGCCCGCCCCCAAGCCGACCCGCGCCAAGAAGCCCGCGAGCGCCGCGGTGAGCAACGATTCAGGGGTGGGCCCGACTCAGGCCCGACCCCGGCCCGACCTCCGGCTCGACCTCCGAAGATCCACCGGAGCGGCTCGCGGAGACCAGTGACGGAGGGCACGAGAGGCTGTGAGGTCACGCTCTGCTCGGGGGCGATCCCACCGGCCGGCCACCCCCGTTGATCAACAGGCCGCCCGCGACGAGCAGCGCCGCCGCCGGGACACCGGCCGACGCCAGGATCGTCGTACGGCGGAGCCCGAACGCCGGAGGGCGCGCGGACACCGGAGGGCCCGCGGACAAGGGCCGCGCGGTCGGCGACGGCAGCGCGGTCGGAGAGGTCAGCCGGGCGACCAGGTCGTCGGCGCTCGGCCGCTGGGCGGGATCCTTGGACAGACTGGCGGTGACGAGTTCGAGCAGCGTTCCGGCCGGCCCGGAGATCTCCGGCTCGTACGGCCCTCGTCCTCCACCAACGGCTGATTCACCGAGTCCCCCGACAGCACCAACAGACCGGGCAAAAAGCTGCCAGCGCGACAGTCGGGATGTCCCACACTCGCGATCAAGAAGCACTTGTTTTCCACGGAGATCACAATCTCCGTACAAATGCGGACAAATGTTGACCGTTCCACTTTCCTGATGGTTAATCGGAAGGGAGTGCGCCGCTTTCAACGGGGGAAGCGGCTCTTCATGGCCATGGGGGAAACATGACCAGGAGTCTTGTCGGCATGCTCTTAGCCGCCACCGTCGCGACCGGGGTCATCGCGGTGACGCCGACGGCGGCCTCGGCATCCGAGCTAGGGCAGAGCGCCGCTCGTCCACACCTGCTCGACTACAAGATCTACTTCGGTAAGTGCGAGGACACCTGCCGCATCAAGGTGCGGATCAAGAGCGTCACTCGCCTGAAGCTCTACGACGTCAGCCTGAACGCCCGGCTCTGGGTCAACGGCAAGAAGGTCGGATCCTGCTACGACTACGTCGGCAGCATCCGCCCCAAGGGAGTCCGCTGGGCCGGGTGCACCGTACGGTCGTCGAAGCTGTCCACCATGTGGAACCGCTACCTCGACGGCGAAATCGACTTCAACACCGAGACCAAGACCAACGTCCACTACGAGTGGTATTCGTGACCGGCGACCCAGGGGCCCTCTGCCCTGCTTCAACGTAGGTGGCAGGCCGTTCAGTAGCCTGAACATTCCGTACGGATTCCGCAGCGAGCGTTGGGGGATCATGATTCCCCAACGCTCGCTCAATGCGTTGGTTGGCCGCCTCGCGCTCGCCGCAGCCGGTCATCCCTACATAGTGGATGTCCGGCTGCGTGCACCATTTGGAGGACGACTCATCATGGAGAGGGAAAGCGGCCATTCAAGGGAAATCTCGCGGCACACAACCGGAAAGCCGCCCTAGACGAAAGTTCTGATCGCGTCGCGGAGATTCCGGGCTCAGCCCGAAGGTCCCGATCCTCTGTGGAATGTAGGAGCAATGCAGGCCCCCCTCCACCAGTGCGGTGACCGGAAAGGTTCGCCGGGTTGCTCATTGGCACGCGTGCCAACGTAAGGGCAGGCCGCCCCGGCGAAGCTTCCGATCACAGCACCAGCGTCGGGCTTTCGCCCCGGGCGATAGATGATCTGGCGTTCATAGAGGCTAGAAGCAGTCTTTTTGGGGCGTGCGTCCCGAGGCCTCGATCTCGACGGTCTTGCTCTTGGAGCTGCCGGAGGCCGTGAGGATCATCGCGATATGCAGCTTCTTGCCGGCGTGGCTGCCGCTGCCGCTGCCGCAGACCGAGCGCGCCTGCTTGGTGAGGTGGTGGAAGCGGTAGATGACCTTCTTCCAGTTCTTCTCCGGCGTCATGACCATCCACTCCTCACCGTCGGTCTTCTCGTCCGTGCAGTGGCTGACGCCCTGGCAGGGGTGGGTGTACTGCTTGACGGACGCCTCGGCGGGGTGGCTCAGCAGCGCTCCCGTGGCTGCCGCGGCCACCAGGCCCAGGGCAAAGGTCTTCATCATGTGCACTTAGATGTTCGCGGCAACCTCAAGGTTCGCGGCTGTCCGGGCTTACTTGCCATCGCTCTGCGCTCAGTTGACTACGTCGACCGGCGAGCAATGCGGTGAACCTTTCCGGTCACCGCACCAGCTGTCCCTGCTCGGCGCGGCGATCCCAGGCCGGGGCGGTGCTGGATGAGCCGTTCCTGACGGAGTTTCCGCAGCGTGATGGCGGCCAGCCCGTACGTATCCATCAGCTCCTGCTCGGACGGGAGCGGCTCGCCCGGCTTGAGCCGACCGGAGGTGATCGCGTCGCGCAGGTCCTCGGTCACGTACGTGCTCTTCGCGTGCACCGTCTCGACGCGGCCCTGCTCGGCGGCATGACGAGCGCCCCCGTACCGCCGTCGCGGCGCCTGGTTGAGTTCGTATTGCTCGGGTTCGCATCAACCCGGCCAGTGCTTCCACGAGCCGGCGTGTAAGTGCTCGGCACAGGTGCCTGAACGAGATTCGACGGGCTGAAGTCCTGAAGGTCACCAGTCCACGGGACCGTTCACGTCGAAGAAGCTGCCGCTGGGACCGTCCGCCGGGAGCGTGGCGGCGCGCACGACGACCTTCGCGCCCTGTGATGGATGCAGCGTTCCGAGGTTGCTGTTCAGATCGGTCGCGTTGTACCCCGGGCACGCCGAGTTGATCTTGATCGGCGTGTCGTTGAGTTCGACGGCGAGCCATCCGGTGAGCCCGTTGAGGAGGGTCTTCGACGTGGGGTAGGCGAAGGACGGGAACGCTCCCAGCGGGTTGCCTGGAGATACGGGCGTGGTGATCGACCCCACCGTGCTGCTCACGTTCACGATGCGCCCGGCCTGCGCCATCTGCACGAGCGGCAAGAACGCCTGCGTGACCCGCAGTGCCCCGTAGAAGTTCACGTCGAACGTGTGCTGGATCGTTTCCAGCCGCACGGTGCTGGGAAGGCCTTCACCTTCCCCGATCGCAACCCCCGCGTTGTTGACCAGCACGTCCAGTGCGCCGGTCTCGTCGCCGACGCGCACCGCAGCAGCCCTGACGCTTTCTGCGTCGGTCACGTCGAGGCTGACGAAGCGAACGTCTCCGTCATTGGCAAGTTCCTTTGCCGCGGCTTCGCCACGCCCCTGGTGGCGGCATCCCAGCCAGACGGTGAAGCCCTGCTGCGCGAGCTGACGTGCGGTCTCAAATCCAATGCCCTATTCGCGCCGGTGACGAGCGCCGTTTGCTTCGTGATGTTCATGAACTCAATGCTGCAGCGCCAGGGCGGTACGATCCGTCATGTTAAGTCCCCGATACTTTACGCATCGTCCAGGAAGGGATCAGTGCTCGGCTCCAACGATCCGATCGCTGACGCCATCGGTCTTCTGCGGCCCCACATCGTGGTCGAAGCCGGCCTCCACGCCGCGGGGTCGTGGGCGGTGCGTTTCGATCCGTTCCCGCACGTGAAACTCGGCGTCGTCGTGCGGGGCGAATGCTGGCTGGCCCTCGAAGGGCACGAACCCGTGCTCCTCAGAGGGGGCGACTTCTTCCTCCTGGGCAACCCTCCGCCCTACGTGCTGGCCAGCGAGCTCACCGCGACACCGCGCGCCGCGAAGTCGTTGTGGGACAACGCTACGAACGGCGCCGTGCGTATCGGTCCCGAGGCCGAGGAAGACACATTCCTGTGCAGTGCGCACTTCTCGTTCGACGACACGAATGCCTCGATCCTGATCGATGTTCTACCGCCGCTCGTGCACGTCCATGCCGCAGATCCGCGAGGCAAGCTGCTCGCACACCTGAGCGAACTGCTGGTCACCGAGGTCGAGACCACCGCCGCCGGGGGCTCTTTGGTCCTGGACCATCTCGCACAGATCCTGTTCGTCCATATGCTGCGCGCCCACGCCGACCAAGCCGGTCGGCCCACCGGCTGGCTGGGAGCGCTCCGCGACGGCGGCATCGGTGCCGCACTGCATCGCGCTGTTTCGTGGCAGGGCGATGGATCAGGCACCCGGCGGGTCGGCGCGGTCGGACGGAAGGAGGTCGAGTGAGCGGGCCTTCTGCAGCGTGTGGGATGCGAAAACTCGGATGTGGCCTCGGGTCTGCGGTTATCCGCCCCGTCCATGCGGCCGGCTGTGGTGGACATGGAGCCTGATAGCCCGGTCTACGACCCAGGCCGCCTACGCCGCGGCCGATGGCCCTTACGCGAATCTGTCCCACTATCGTCGTACTAGATCGACGACAACAGTGCCAAGGATACGACCGTGAGGATGGCCGATGGCGCGCCGTACAGACAAGGAAAGCGTATGACCAGCACCGCGCTCATCGTCGGCGACCTGCAGGCGGGCATCGTGGACAACTACCCCTTCGCCGCCGGCGTGCTCCCCGTCGTGGAAGAGGTTCTCCCCGCGGCCAGAGCCGCCGGAATCCCCGTGATCTTCATCCGTTTCGGGCTCCGGGCCTCAGGCCTTGATGTGGCAGCGGGAAACCAGCTGATCACCGGCCTGCACGGGGCGGGGACGCGGTTTCACGAAGAATCCCCCGAGACGCTCGTGCACCCACGCATCGAGCCGTTGCCTGGCGAGGCCGTCGTCCTCAAGCGCCGCGCCAGCGCGTTCGCGGCGACCGACCTCGATCGACTCCTGCGGGCCCAGCACATCGACTCGATCGTGCTGACCGGTGTCGCGACCGGGGCGATGATCGCCGCTACCCTCTACGACGCCTCCGACCGCGACTACCACGTGACCGTGCTCAGCGACGCCTGCGCCGACGGGGAACCGGACGTGCACGACTTCCTGATCAACCGCGTCTTCCCGGCCAGGGGCGCCGACGTCCTCACAGGCCGAGAGTGGGCCGCCCGCCTGTGACCAGCCGTCAGCACCGCGCCCGCCGCTCCTCCCCTCAGGTTCCGCCTTGGCGAGAGGTACGCAGCACCAGCGTGTCGGTCTGGAATCTCCCCTGGTACTGAGCATTGGGTCACGGAATGGCGGCGAGCACGGAGGGTAGAGGCGCCACTTCAGGACCCAGGGACTTCATCCTCAGGCGGGCCGGTTCAGAGATGAGGGCTCAGGCGCTTGGCGATCCCGTCGGTCTCATCGAGGTGCAGACGAGGGACCTCGCCTGACAGCGTGCCGCCGTCGGGCAGAGTGCCGGCGACATGGAAGTGAACATGGGGGACGGTCTGGTGCGCGGGCACTCCGTTGTTCTGCCAGACGGCGATGCCCCCGGGGTCGTAGGCGGCTGTGATGGCCCGGGCCGCCCGCCGCAGGGCGTTCATCAATTGCTGCTCCTCCGCCGGGACGACGTCCATGACCGTCGGGCGGTGGGCGACCGGGATCACCAGCACGTGCCCCTGCCCACGCTGCCAACGGGTGACCAGCATGGCGACCTGCTCCCCCTGTTCCAGGATGGTGACGGGGTGCAGCCCGGCGAGGTAGTCGCAGAAGGGGCACGGGTCCGCGGATGGCATGGATATCGGCATATTCCGATCTTCCCGCATATCCCGTAGGTGGCGTCAAAACTCATTGACATCACTTCTCGGCTACATGGGGTGGCGCCACGGCTGATGTCCTGGGACAGCGAATCTTGAGCGTGGCTGCCGCTGCACCGCGACCGGGTGTGCTCGGCATGCTGAGCACACCCGGCGCAAACCGTACAGCTGCCACCAGAAGAACGGCTGATCCTGCGAGAACAGCCCATCGTCGCGGAACTCCACTGTGCACGTAACGAGACCCGCTTGCTCGTGGCCCGGCGGGCCAGGAGCCGGATCTCCTCGGCCCCTGGCGTCAGCTATCTGAGGGCGAAGACCGCGGAGGTGGAGTCGCTCTCGCTCTGCCGTACGGTGCCCGCGGCCCAGACCTCCGTGGTTCCGGGGACGAGCGCCAGGTCCCACAGCTTGATCACCTTGCCGGCGACCTGAGGGGCGCTCACCGACCACTGACCCGTGGCCGAGCGGGACAGCACGCGGGAGCTCGTGTCATCCGGTGGATCCGCGATCACCCGGATGCCGCCCCGGCCGTCCGCGACCGCGTCACCGAGGCGCCACGCGGGTGTCACCGGGGCCGGGAGAGCGACGTCGACCGGCGACCAGGCGCGGCCGTCGAAATGCGCGGCGAACAGCTTCTCGTCGCGGTCGCCGAAGACCCAGACGTCATTCTTGGCCACCGCGAGAATGCCGGTCAGGCTGACGGTCTCCTTGTCGCGGCCGGCGGGAAAGGCGGCTTTCTTCCAGGCTTTGCCGTCGAAGTGGGCGACCCTGCAACAACCGATCGCCCAGACGTCCTTCTGCGACACGGCGCTGGCCCGGACGACGTCCCTCGGCGCCCGCCGCTGCCAGGTGCGGCCGTTCCAGAACCAGGACGCCGAATGGCCGTCCGAGCCGAAGGCCCAGACGTGGTGGCGGCCGAGCACCAGGCCGCGGCTGAGGTTGGGGTGGGGTCCCATGGCGGATCTGCCCGCGTCCGTCCAGCGACGGCCGTCATAGCGGAGGGCGGCGGACTCGCCGGTGTCGCTCGTGGTGAAGGCCCACACGTTGCCGGGCGAGGACGCGCCCGCCGAGCCGATGGCGCCGTAGTGGCGGCCGGGCAGCTCTGCGGCCCGCCAGGCTCGGCCGTCCCAGTGCTGCGCCACCGGACGGGCGGTTCCCGCGCATTCGTCGTCGATGGGCTCGCTCTGGCCGAAGACCCAGACGTCGCTGCGGCTCAGCGGAACGACCGCCGACATCGAGTCGCAGCCGCCGAAACTGTGCATCCGGATCGCTTCCCAGACCGGCTGGTTCACCGGGGGCGGGACCGCGACCAGACCGACCGTCAACAACATTCGTGTCAGCACAGCACCCATCATGCTGTCCGCGCGTCACCCGAGCAGCCAGACCCCCGCCAGCGAGATCGTTCCGATGAGCCCGGTGGCGATGCCGCCGAGCAGCATGACCCGGCCGCCCTTGAGCAGCTTCCGCAGGTCGATCCCCGTGCCGAGGGCGAACAGGGCGGCGGCCATCAGCGCGTTCGTGACCGCCGGGACGTTCCCGGTCACCACCGGGGGCAGCAGCCCCGTGCTCCGTACGGCCACCATCGCCAGGAACCCGGCCACGAACAGCGGCACGATCGGCGGCCTCCTCCCGGGTGCGGCGGCAGGCGGCGCCACCGGACGGGTGAGGGTGGCACCGCGCCCGGCGGACCCGGCCACCACCGCCCGAGCGGCCCCGGCCACCGCCGGGTGGGCGGGCCCGGCCAGCCCCGGCCGAGCAGGCGCGGCCACCAGCGGCCGGGAGGGCACGGCCGCCGCCGACTGAGCAGGCACGGCCACCGTCGGATGGGCGGAGGCGCTGCGCGGGCGGCGCAGGGACGTGGTGACCGCGACGATGGGGGCGAGCAGCACGACTCGGGCCAGCTTGACCGTCACCGCCGTCGCCAGCACGCCCGTGGCCGCGCCGATCGCCGCCACCTGGGCGACCTCGTGCACGGCCGCTCCCGCCCACACCCCGAGCTGCTCGTACGACAGCCCCAGCCAGGACGCCAGCAGCGGCAGCACCACGATGGCCGCGCTGCCGTAGAGGACCACCACGCTCAGCGCGCCCGCGGCGTCCTCGTCCGAGCTGTCGGCACTGTCGTGCATGGCCGCGATCGCCGCCGCCCCGCAGATCGACACGCCGGTGGCGACCAGCAGCGACGTACCGGGGGAAAGGCCGAGGCGGCGGCCGGCCAGTGGCGTGAGCACGAACGTAAGCCCCGTGGCGGCGGCCACGACCGCGAGCGCCTGCCACCCGAGCGCGAGCACCTGCGGCACCGCGATCTGCAGCCCGAGCAGCACGATCGCCGCGCGCAGCACCCGCCTGGAGACGAACATCAGCCCGGGACGCAGCGGCGCGCGGATCACCCCGGCGGTGGCCAGCGCCGCCCCCAGGACCACCGCGGCGGTGGCGGGGCTGAGCCCCGGCACGAACCGGTTGACGGCCAGGGCGGCCACCGTCGCCAGCGCGCACGCCACGATGCCCGGCAGGCAGGACGTCTTGGAGGGGGTGGGAAGCATGATCCCAGTCTTCGGGGCCTTCGACAGGCCCGGTAGCCGCGCATTGCCTGGGAGGTCATAGCCTGTGGCTATGACTGCGCTGCCCGATCTCGACTCCCTCAAGCTCCTCGTGGACGTGGGCGAGCTCGGCAGCCTCGGGCAGGCGGCCAAGCTGGCGGGCATCGCGCAGCCGTCGGCGAGCAAGCGCATCGCCCAGCTAGAACGGCGGCTCGGCCTGCCGCTGCTGGAGCGGACGCCGCGCGGCTCCACGCTCACCGCCGAGGGCAAGATGGTGGCGGGCTGGGCCGCGCAGGTGCTCGCGGCGGCGCAGGAGCTCATGCGGGCCGCCGAGGCCGTCCGGCACGGCGAGGCGGCGCACCTGCGGGTGGCCTCCAGCATGACGGTCGCCGAATATCTGGTGCCGCGCTGGCTCGGGGAGTTCCAGAGCCGGGAGGCCGGGGTCCAGATCGGCCTGGACGTGCTGAACTCCGCCGACGTGGCGGCGCTGGTGCTGTCGGGGGCCGGGGGCGTGGAGCTGGGGTTCGTGGAGGGGCCGACCGTGCCGGACGGGCTGGCCAGCCGGGTGGTCGGCACCGACAGGCTGGTCGTCGTGGTCGCCCCGGGCCACCCGTGGGCGCGCCGCCGCACGGTGCTCAGGGGCGCCGAGCTGGCCGCTACCCCGCTGGTCGTACGCGAGCGCGGCTCGGGCACCCGCGAGACCCTGGACGTCGCCTTCACCGGGCTCCACCAGGCCAGCCCGCGCCTGGAGCTCGGGTCGAACTCGGCCGTCAAGGGCGCCGCCCAGGCGGGCGCGGCCCCGGCGGTGCTCAGCGGGTACGCGGTCGAGGCCGAGCTGGCCACCGGCCGCCTCGTCGAGGTGCCGCTGGCGGGCCTCAACCTGGTCAGGAATCTGCGCGCGGTCTGGCGCCGGGGCCGCTCCCTCACGGGCCCCGCCGCGACCCTCCTGACCATCGCCAGCCGCCCCTGACGGGGTCTGCGCGCTTACCGAACAAACAGGGGAGAATCCTCAGCGATGAACATTACTCCCGCCCAGTTGCGCGACCTGGCCGGCCGCGCCGACGCACTCCAGGCCGAGGCACGTGCCCTGTACGCCGGTCTGCCCGCCGATTCACCCGAACGCGCCCATCTCCAGGCGGCGCACCACGCCGCCGAATGGCTGAAGCGAGCGGGCGAGGACCTGCTGCGCGCGGCCGGAGACCTGGCCCAGTATCGGGCCCTGGCCGAGTCGACGTGCGCCTTCCCGTGGGGCGTCTGTCCCGAGCACGGCAACACGCTCTCCTCCATGGCCAACGTGTCCACCTGCCGGGTGTGCCGCCGTACGTGGGACTACAACCGGCGCGGCCAGAAGTGCGGCGAGCCGGTGACGTGGAAGGTGACCGACCGGGTGGGGACGGAGTCGCTGATGTGCGACGGGCACGTCCTCGGCGCTCGCGCGGCCATGCAAGGCGCCACCTTCATGCGCCTCGACGCAGGGACGTAACCAGGAAATTACCCCCTCATCTCGCCACAAAAGCGCTGATCAGCGACCTGCAACAGCCGTAAACAGCCCCCAGATCAGCGATGCATCCTGCATCCTGGGCATGCATTCGCGTTTTCCCCCTTCAAGGAGCTGCCGTGACCCGGTATGCCGTCGATCACGCCCGAAACGCGCTCGTCGCCCACTGGAGCACCGGCATCGGGGACGTCGCGGTCACCGTGGCCACTCTTCCCCCGGCCCGCGCCTCGGACGCCCTGCGTCTGGCCGCCCGCCTGACCGAGCTGTCGCAGGCCTGCTGGCGCTGCTACACCCACCCGGCGAGCATCTCCGACCAGCATGGACCGGGCAGCCTCGGCTGGCACCGGCAGCGCGAACGCGACGCCTTCACCGGCGTCGTCCCGATCCTGACCGCCGCCACGCACGTCCCCGTACCCGCCAAGATCGGGGAGATAGCCCAGCGCACCGGCCGCGCCCTGCGAGCCCTCGACAGCCCGGAGCTCACCGTTCAGGTCGTCGCCGACGTCGCCGCCGAGCTGTCGGCCGTCGAACAGGCCGAACGCGGCGACCTGTCCGGACGCGCCCAGCAGGCCGTCACCCTCAGCCGCGAGGACGCCTCACCCCTGCAGGTCGCCCAGGCGGACGCCTTCCTCAACCGCCAGCCCTTCGGCTGCGAGGAGCTGATCACGCAGATCGACCCCGCCGCGGCCGCCATCGCCGCCGCGCACTGGCTGCACGCGGCGGCCGCCGCGACGGGCCGCCGCGTCCGGCAGCATCCGGTGCAGGTCGTGGCCGAGGGCGACCACCTCAGGCCCCTCGCCGTCGAAAGCCTCGTCGAGATCGTGAGCGCCATCAGCTTCGGCGCCACACCGCGCCAGACGGTCATGCCGCTCATCCGCCACACCCTGCACGTCGCCGAGGGCCACCTCTGCGGCGTGACCGACGCCAAGCGGCGCATCGCCGCCGCCGAACGCCTCGTGGCCAGGACCCGGATCGACCACCCCCACTCCGGCTCCGACTCCGTCTGTCTGCCCATCACCTCGCTCGACCCCGCCCGGCCGGCCCTCGACCTGCTCGACAACCTCATGGCCGGCATCCACGGCTGCTGGCTGCACTACGCCGGCCATGCGCGCACGCAGGACGCCTCCTCCTGGCACGATCCGGACGACGACCGGCGGCGGGAACGCCAAACCGAGCTGTTCCTCACCGAGGTCCGGCAAGAAGCGGCCACCCGCCACCAACACCTGCTCTGACGCGCCTGCGCCCTCAGCGAGGCGCGGCCGGCCCATCGAGTCGTGGGGCCTCCTTCACGCCCGGCCGAGGTGTTCGTCCAACCGGCGGGCCGCGTGGATGAGCCCGCTCGACCCGTCACGCGCGGCGATGCCGGCGACCTCGGGGATCGTGCCGCGCGCCCCGGCCCAGCCGGCCACTTCGGCGGCGAACTCCAGCGCCCGGGTGTGGGCGGCGTTGGCCCGCTCCCCGGGCCGCGGCAGGAAGACGGGCAGCAGGCCGCTCATGATCTGCCAGACCTCCCGGTGCGCGCCCTGCCGCGCGCACTCGTCGAGCGCCTGCAGCACCGGGCCGAGCTTGACGTCGAGCAGGCGCAGGCAGCGCCCCAGCTGCCGTCCGCACTCCGCGGCGGGCAGGGCCTCGGTGGCGACCGCCCGCAGCAGCAACTCCCGGCAGTGCTCGGCGTTCCAGCCGCGCTCGCCCAGCATGATGCCCGCAAGCAGCGCCATCCCTTCGCCCGCGGGCCCGTCCTGGTGGCAGAGCCGGGTCGCGGGCGGGCGCAGGTGGCCTGGCCCCTCCCAGCTGTCGTACAGGTGCGGGATGAGGTGCATGGCCACGACCTCCCGGTCCGAGGGCAGCACGAGCCACCACGACGACTCGTAGGAGCCGTGGTGGCTCGGCCTGTGGAGGGGCGGGTCACAGAACAGCGCGTCCACGAACGCCACCCCCGTCGGCTCCTGCCGGATGCGCGGGCGCGGACGGCCGCCGGGCGCGGTGGGCCATTCGACGCTCGTCACGGGTTCCGGCCGTGCCTTGAGCCAGCGCACCAGCGTGGCACCCGCCTCGGAGGTCACCCGGCCGGCGCGGGCCACCACGCCGGAGTCCGCCTCGCGCGGCAGTCTCAGCAGCGCCTGCCCCAGGTCGGCGGGCAGGGGCCGGACGCCGTTCCGCGCCGCCTCGGGGTCGTCAGGGTAGCGGGCGGCGGGGGCGCGCGGGTGAGAGGCGGGCGACCTCGCCCAGGAGGGAGCCGGGCGCGAGCGCGTACGGGCGCGGGCCGAGGATGCGCTTCCCCGGCCCGCCCTGCCGGCCCCCTCCTATGACGTCATCCGGGTGAACTGGCTGATCGCCCCACGCGCGTGAACACCCAAGCTGTAGACGACCTGCGAACTGGCGGGAGCGAGCACCGGGCCGGCGTGGTTCATCACCCCTGTCGGCCCGATCGGGCGGCACCATTGCGGCAGGCCCTCCCCGATGCACCCGGCGTACGTCAAGTCGCCTTGGGGGGAACGGCGCAGGTGGGTGACTGCTCCCCACGCGAAGGCCTGGCCTTGGACGCTCCCGTAGACGCTCGTGCCGTCGGCGCTGACCGCCACGTCGACGTACTGGCCCTGGGGACCGGCGGCACGGCACCCTGCGACGTAACCGATGCAGCCCCAATAGGCGATATCGCCGGTGGCGGTGTCGCGGTGCAGATGAGTGACGCCACTCGGTCCCGACACATAGAGGCTGTCGCCGGCCTGGGTGATCGCGCCCTGGGTGATGCCGAGCAGGCCGTCGGTGACGGGGATCGCGCAGCCACCGACCCCGAACTCACCCACACAGCCCGCCTCCGTGAGCGAGCCCGTGGTGAGGTCGCGCCGGAAGTGCGTCACCGAGCCGGGCCGCTGGGCCACGACGTAGAGGCTGCGCCCGTCGGCGCTCACGACGACGTCGCCCGAGGAGGTCATGACGCCGGTACGGCCGATCGAGGTGCAGCCCGGCATCGCCTCCCCGATGCAGCCGCTGTAAGCGAGGCGACCGGTGACACCGTCGCGCCGCAGGTGGTAAACCGCGCCTTTGCCGCCACCTGCCGCGTACAGGTACAGGTCGCGGCCGTCCGCGGTCGCCGTCAGCGCGTTCTGCGACGTCGCCCAGGGAGCGAGCCCGGGCAGGGCCGCCACGCTGCCGCACGACGGGTCCCAAACGCAGAAATCCGTCACGAGGTCACCGTTGGCCGCCGTGTTGAAGCCGACCACGGCGGCGGGAGTGGACACGTACGCGTGGACGCCCGCGGTCACCACAGAGCCGGCGGCGTACAGGCGGCCCGGGGTCTCCACGTTGTCCACCTTCGTCGGGCGGCACCCCGCAAGCCCACCCATGCAGCCGGTGAGGGACAGCGTGTCGTTCGCGGCCCGGCGGAACGTGGAAATCGCCGGCTGCGCCGTGCCCGACCCGCCATCGCCGCCGGCCACGACGTAGACGGTGCTTCCGTTGCCCGACAGCGTCGCCGCCGACGCCCAGTCCAGCGGATTGACCGGGCCGATGTCCACGGCACCGGGAACGTTCTGCGCGATCGTCCGGACGAAGACGAGGTCGCCCACCGCTGCCTGCGCGCTGGTGGGCAACCCCACGATCAATGCCAGTGCCGCGGCGATCCCCGCGGCACACCTTGTTGTACGGCCAAGTGCCGGCACGTTGCGCTCCTTTCGTCAGATCGACGATCGGAGATGGCCTTGCTGTTGGGAACGCGCTCCGAATTATCCGTACAAGACCGTACAGGAGCCGGCCGCAGGGAGGGCGCGGCAGCGTCGCGGTGATGGCGCGTAAGTCGATACGGCCGGACACCCTGGGGGACATAACAAACACATCGACAAGAGAAATATAAAATAAAGAGCCCGGCACACAGTAAGCGAGCCGCGCCGATCCCCTATTAGCGACAATTTGGTCAAATACAGCAGCCGAACAAAAACACAGGAAAGGCCCGAAACGCAATGGTCGACACTCGCAGCATCAGGTGACGGATTGTGAGGGGCGAATCGCCCGTGAGCTGCGCGCGGCGCTCGGTCCGCCCGCCACTCCGGCCGACGTGGGCGCGGCGATCTCGCAGATCGTCGGACGCCAGGTGCCGCACGACGCGCTCCGGCTGGTCGCCCTGAACCCGGCGATCGGCATGGGCCTGGGCGCGTTCAGCTTCTGGCACGAATACCAGCCCGCGCTGATCAGCGCCCTGGTGCTCAACGGATATCTGCACGGCGACCCGTGCCCGCTGCCGGCCCTCGCCCGGCAGAGCATGCCGGTGTGCGTCGTCGGAGCGGGCGCCGGCGACGGCCGGCGCAACACTCTGATCCGGCAGGTCCTGGCCGCCCACGGAGCCGGCAGCGAACTGCGCCTGGTGATACGGGACCGCCACGGGGTGTGGGGCCTGCTCGGCCTGCTTCGCGCCGAGGGCGCCAGGCCCTTCGGCGAGCGGGACTTCCACCGGATCCAGCGACTCGCCCCTGCCCTGCCGGCGGCGTTGCGCGGGTATGTGACGGCCGGCCCGCTGACACCCACCGTCCCGGCGCTGCCGACGGGGGTCATCACGATCAGCCCTGACCACACGGTCCGATCCATCTCGCCCCAGGCAGGGGCATGGGTGCGGCAGATGTGGCCCGCTGCCGGGAGCGGGGTGCCGGACTGGATCGCCGACGCGTTCTGGGTCGGCCTGTCGCTGCACGTACGGGCGCATACTCGCGATCCGCGCGCCTGGACGCCGCTGGTCTGCGCGCCGGCGGCGAATTTCGGGCGCTGGATATTGATCCATGGCCAGCCGCTGGACGAGAACGGCGACAGCGACGTGGCCGTTCTCATCCAGGCGGCAGGCGGCAAACTGCTGCTGCCGTCATTCTGCGATTGGTACGGCATCACCACCGGCGAACGCCGCGTCATCGAATACCTGTACGCCGGGGCGTCGGCGAAACAGATCGCCCGAATTCTGGACCTGTCCACGTACACCATCAACGACCACTTGAAATCGGTGTACCGCAAGACCCGGGCACAGAGCCGGGACGAACTCATCGCGGCGATCGCCGGCTGACCGCCCGTTCCGGGACGCACATCACGGCCACCCGGCTCCAGGCACCTCGACCTCGACCGTGAGCACCTGGCCGGAGCCGGGCACGACCAGGTCGGACGACGTCATGCCCTGCCACTCCGCCGCCACGACGAACAGCGTCCTCCCGTCCGGCCCGCCCAGGGCGCAGGCGAAGCCGCCCCGGTCGAGCTCGACGGTCTGCAGCGCCTTGCCGCCTTCGGCCACGCGTACGCAGCGCCGGTTGGGCACGTCGGCGTACCAGACCGCGTTCTCCTCATCGACGCAGATGCCGTCCGGGGTGCCCTCGCCGAGCTCGGCCCAGACCCGGCGGCCGGACAGCGAGCCGTCCTCCGCGATGTCGAAGCCCACCAACTGGTGGCGGTAGGAGTCGGCGACGATGAGGGTGGAGTTGTCGGCGAGCACCGCCATCCCGTTCGGGAACGCGATGTCGTCGGCCACCTGCCGCACCGCCCCGTCGGGCGTGACCTGGTAGACGTAGCCGGGCTTGAACGGCTCCCCCGCCATCGGGTCGAAACCGCAGCGGTTGACGTAGGCGTTGCCGCGGCCGTCCACCACGATGTCGTTCCACCCGGTCCGGCCGAGATCCGCGTGGGTGACCGGCGACCCGTCGGGCTCCAGGCGCAGCAGCCGGCCGTCCGGGGACGACACGATCAGGAGTCTGCCTTCCGGCGACCACGCGGTGCACAGCGGCAACGACGCGACGCGCGCCACGACCTCGCTGTGACCGCCCAGATCGACGGCGATGACCTCACCCGCCGACCAGTCGGAGAAGTACAACCGGTCACCGTGCCACCGCGGCGACTCCACCAGCCCTCGACCCGTCAGCAGCGTCCTTGTCCCGCTCATGATCACCGCGTCCTTCTTCGTCATGAGACGTCGTCCTGTCGTCTTCCATACGAACGGCCGCCGATCAGATCGACAGATTCCTCCGATTGTGGCGAATGCCGAGATGATCGGCGCCGCCGACATCAGGGACGTCAGGCGCCGCGGGCGGCGTCGTAGCGGGCGATGACGTCGTTCCAGTTGATCAGGCCCCAGAGCTTCTCGACGTAGTCCGGGCGCACGTTGCGGTACTGCAGGTAGTAGGCGTGCTCCCAGGCGTCGAACACCAGCAGCGGGACGGTGTTCATGCCGACGTTGCCGTGGTGGTCGTAGACCTGCTCGACCACCAGGCGGCGGCCGAGCGGCTCCCAGGCCAGCACGCCCCAGCCGGAGCCCTGCACGGTGGCGGTGGCGGCGGTGAGCTGCTTCCTGAACGCGTCGAAGGAGCCGAAGTGCTCGGTGATCGCGTCGCCCAGCTCGCCGTCGGGGCGGTCGCCGCCGTCCGGGGACAGGTTCTGCCAGAAGATCGTGTGCAGGACGTGCCCGGACAGGTTGAACGCGAACGTCTTCTCCAGCCCGACCAGGCCGCCGAACTCGCCCTTGTCGCGGGCCTCGGCCAGCCGCTCCAGGGTGTCGTTGGCGCCCTTGACGTAGGCGGCGTGGTGCTTGGCGTGGTGCAGCTCCAGGATCTCCCCGGTGATCGCGGGCTCCAGGGCCGCGTAGTCGTACGGCATGTCCGGAAGGGTGTATTCGCCCATCGGCGTTCTCTCCTCGATAGGTGCTACTTGCAAATATCTTGCAAGAACAATAGTCATGCAAGTAGCGCGCGTCGACATCGGCGGCAGTGGCCGCGCAGCACCTGGCCGACGGGGTCCATCGCGAAGCCGGTGCTCTCCATGACCGTCGCCTCCGCCGTGGCGAGGTGGTCCGCGGGGAGCTCGACGAGCACGTCGCAGCGGCGGCAGATCAGGTGGTGGTGAGGCGTCGTCGAGAGGCCGAAGAGCGTCTCACCGGCGTGGTCGACGCTGTGCAGGACGCCGCGGGCGGTCATCACCGTCACGTTCCGGTAGACGGTGGACACGCTGATCGTCTCGTACGTGGAGATCACCAGCCGGTGCAGGCGCGGCACGCTGAGGTGGGTCGCCGCGTCGCGCAGAGCGGTCAGGATCGTCAGCCTCGGCACGGTCTTACGCAGGCCGAGCCGGGTCAGCGTCTCCCCCAGGTCCGCTTCCTCGCTCCTGCCCACCCGGCCACGGTCGCGAACCCGCCTCGCCCCGATGTGCGCCCCCTCCCCGTTACGCCTTCAGATGATCAGTTTGCAGTGAATATGCTCTTGCAAACAACGGGCGATTAAGCGACCGGGGACGGACCGTCAGTGCTCCAGGCGACGCAGCAGGTACGTGTCCATGATCCAGCCCTTGCGGGCCCGCGCCTCGGCGCGCAGTTCGCGGATGCGGTCGCCGACCTCGGCCACCGGCCCGGAGACCAGGATCTCGTCGGCTGTGCCCAGGTAGGCGCCCCAGTGGATGTGGAAGTCGTCGAGCCCGGCGAACGAGCAGTGGGCGTCGAGCATGACCACCACGTCGTCGGCGGTGGGGCCGTGCTCGGCCAGGCGCCGCCCGGTGGTGAGGTGCACGGGCCGCCCGACCTGGGTGAGGCCGGTGCGGTGGCGGGCGGTGAGCGCGGCCACGCTGCTGATCCCGGGGATGACCTCGTACTCGAATGTCACGTTGCCTCGCAGGAGGATCTCCTCGACGATGGCAAGCGTGCTGTCGTACACGCCGGGGTCGCCCCACACCAGGAACGCCCCGGTCTGGCCGTCGCGCAGCTCGTCGCGGATGAGCGCCTCGCAGGCGAGCGCGCGGCGCGAGCGCCAGTCCTCCACTGCGGCGGTGTACGCCGGGGTGGTCCGGTCGCGCTCGGGGTCGCGGGCCTCGGCGATCCGGTACGGCGCGCGGCCGTGCTCGGCGATGAGATCCAGCCGGAGCTGGACCAGTTCATGCTTGACCTCACCCTTGTCCACGATGAGGAACACGTCCGTGGCGCCGATGGCCTTGACCGCCTGCAGGGTGAGATGGTCGGGATCGCCGGCGCCGATACCGATGACGAGTAGCCGCTTCACCCGCAAGATTCTGCCAGAACGGCAGATATACGATATGCCTCGCAAATCACCCAAGGAGGGCCGTGAATCTCGTCGAACAGGGCGACGCCTTCGCCGCGTTCTGGCAGGAGCGGCACCTGTGCACGCTCTCCACCACGCGCCCCGACGGCCCGCCGCACGTGGTGCCGGTGGGCGCGACGCTGGACCTGGCCACCGGCATCGCCCGGGTCATCACCTCGGGCACCTCGGTCAAGGCCGGGCTCATCGGGACCGACGGCGCGCCGGTGGCGCTCTGCCAGGTGGACGGCCGCCGCTGGTCGACGCTGGAGGGCCGGGCGGTGCTGCGTACCGAGCCTGAACAGGTGGCCGACGCCGAGCACCGCTACGCCGCCCGCTACAAGCCGCCGCGCCCCAACCCGGCGCGGGTGGTCGTGGAGATCCACGTGACGCGCGTCCTGGGCAACGTGTGATCACGATCGTCGGCGTCGGCGCGAACGGCTGGGACGGGTTGTCCCCGGACGCGCGGCGCTCGCTGGAGGCCGCCGAGGTGCTCATGGGCGGGCGCAGGCAGCTCGACCTCGTGCCCGTCCCGACCGCCGAACGCGTGGCCTGGCCCTCCCCGCTGCTGCCCGCGCTGCCCTCCCTCATGGAGACGTACGCCGGGCGCGAGGTGTGCGTGCTGGCCAGCGGCGATCCCATGTTCTACGGCATCGGCGCCACGCTGGTGCGCTTGCTGGGCTCGGCGAACATCCGCGTGCTGCCGCACGTCTCGTCGCTGTCGCTGGCGTGTGCCCGGCTCGGCTGGCCGGTGGAGCAGGTGGACGTGGTCAGCCTCGTGGGCCGCCCCCCGGCCGCGCTGAACGCCGCGATCCTGCCGGGGCGGCGGCTCCTCGTGCTCGGCGCCGGCCGCGACTCCCCGTCCCTGGTGGCCGGGCTCGCGACCGGGCTCGGGTACGGCCCCAGCCCCATGACCGTCCTGTCGGACCTGGGCGCGGGCTCGGAGAGCGTACTGACGGGGACGGCGGAGACCTGGGAATCGCGGGAAGCCGCCCCCTCCGCGCTGAACGTGATCGCCCTCGAGTGCGTCCCCACCCCCGGCGCCGAACCCCTCCCCCGCGTGCCCGGCCTGCCCGATGCCGCGTTCGAGCACGACGGGCAGCTCACCAAGCGGGAGGTCCGCGCCGTCAGCCTGTCGCGGCTCGCCCCGCTGCCCGGGCAGACGCTGTGGGACGTGGGCGCGGGCGCGGGCAGCATCGCCGTCGAGTGGATGCGCAGCCATCCGGCGTGCGCGGCCGTGGCGATCGAGAGCAGGGCCGACCGCGCCGCCGCCATCGCGCGCAACGCCGACCGGCTCGGCGTGCCGGCGCTGCGGATCGTCGAAGGCCGGGCGCCGGCCGCGCTGAAGGGCCTGCCGGCGCCGGACGCGGTGTTCGTCGGCGGCGGCCTGACCGTGCCCGGGCTGCTGGAGACCTGCTGGGCGGCGCTGCGGCCCGGCGGCCGGCTGGTGGCGAACGCCGTCACCCTGGAATCCGAGTCCGTCATGGCCCAGTGGTACGCCCGGCTCGGCGGCGATCTGGTCCGCCTGGCCGTACAGCGGGCCTCACCCGTCGGCTCCTTCACGGGCTGGCGGGCCGCGATGCCGGTGACCGTGTGGTCGGTCACCAGGAAGGACGTGCCGTGACCGTGTACTTCATCGGGGCGGGCCCCGGCGCCGCCGATCTGATCACGCTGCGCGGCCTGCGGCGGCTGCAGTCGTCGCCGGTCTGCCTGTATGCGGGTTCGCTCGTGCCCCGCGAGCTCCTGGACGCCTGCGTCGTGGGAACCAGGCTCGTCGACACCGCGAACCTCACTCTCGACGAGATCGTGGTGGAGCTGCTGGCCGCTCACCGCGCGGGCCTGGACGTGGCGCGGCTGCACTCCGGCGACCCGTCGGTGTTCAGCGCGGTGGCCGAGCAGATGCGCAGGCTGGACGAGCTCGGCGTGCCGTACGAGGTGGTCCCCGGCGTGCCGGCGTTCGCGGCGGCGGCGGCCGCGCTGGGCAGGGAGCTGACCGTGCCCGGCGTCGGGCAGACCGTCATCCTGACCCGCACCTCGGCGCGGGCCACGCCGATGCCCGAAGGGGAGGACCTGAAGACCCTGGGCGCGAGCGGCGCCACGATCGTGCTGCACCTGGCCGTGCAGCGGATCGAGGCGGTGGTGGAGGAGTTGCTGCCCTCGTACGGGCCGGACTGCCCGGTGGCGGTGGTGGCCCGGGCCAGCAGGCCGGACGAGGTGATCCTGCGCGGCACGCTGGCGGACATCGCCGGGCAGGTCCAGGCGGCCGGGATCCGGCGTACGGCGGTGATCGTCGTCGGCCGGGTGCTGTCGGCCACGCAGTTCCCCGACAGCCACCTCTACAGCGCGGAGCGGGAACGGCCGTGCGACGGGTCCTGATCCTGGGCGGCACGGCCGAGGCCCGGGCGCTGGCCGCCGAGCTGTCCGGCGGGCTGTCCAGTGGGCTGGCCGGCGAGCTGTCCGGCCGGGGCGTTCACGTGGTGTCGTCGCTGGCCGGGCGGGTGAGCAACCCGCGCTTGCCGGTCGGGGAGGTGCGCGAGGGCGGGTTCGGCGGGCCGGACGGGCTGGCCGCCTGGCTGGCGGCCGAGCGGATCGACGCCCTGGTGGACGCCACGCACCCGTTCGCGGCGCGGATGACGGCCTCGGCGGCCGAGGCGTCGGCGCGGACGGGCGTGCCGCTGCTCGTCCTGCGCCGCCCGGGCTGGCGGGAGGGACCGGGCGACACCTGGCAGCGCGTGCCCTCCCTGCACGCGGCCGCCGCACGACTGTCCGAGACGGCCACACAACTGTCCGAGGCGGCCGCACGACTGTCCGAGGCCGCCGCACGGCTCAGCGACGACCCGGCAGGCGCGTTCCTTCCCGAGGCCGCCGCACCGCCGGGCGGCGGCCCGCTGCGGGTGTTCCTGACCACCGGCCGCCGGAGCCTGCCGGTCTTCACCGGTCTGGCCGGGATGTGGCTGCTGGCCAGGTCCGTCGATCCGCCCGAACCGCCGGTCCCGGACCACGTGCACGTCCTGCTGGACCGGGGGCCGTACACGGTCGATGGCGAACGCGCCCTCATCCGCGAGCACCGGTTGGACGTGCTGGTCACCAAGGACAGCGGCGGGCCGATGACCACCGCCAAGCTGGTCGCGGCCCGCGAGCTCGGACTGCCGGTGATCATGGTGGACCGGCCGCCACTGCCCCCCGGCGTCCGGCTGGTGGAGACCGCCACGGAGGCGGCCGCCTGGGCTCAGGGATAGCGGCGCGGCGTGTAGACGACGCCGCGCTCGGTGACCCGGGTCGTCGAGGAGCCGACGATCAGCAGGCAGCGCATGTCCACCTGCGCGGGATCGAGCTCCCCGAGCGTGGTGACGGTGACGCTCTCCCGCTCGCCGCCGACATTACGCCCGATCACCACCGGGGTGGCGGCGTCGCGGTGCTCCAGCAGCAGGTCACGGGCGGCGGCGACCTGCCACGTACGGCTGCGCGAGGCCGGGTTGTAGATCGCCAGCACCAGGTCCGCCTTCGCGGCGGCGCTCAGCCGGCCGGCCACCACCTCCCACGGCTTGAGCAGGTCCGACAGCGACAGCACGCAGTAGTCGTGGCCCAGCGGCGCGCCGACCCGGCTGGCCACGGCCTGGGCGGCAGTCAGCCCGGGGACGATCCGCACCGGCACGTCCGGGAAGCCGGCCGCGGCCTCCAGCACGGCGCTGGCCATCGCGAACACGCCCGGGTCGCCGGAGGACACCACGGCCACCCGCGCGCCGTCGCGGGCCAACTCCAGCGCGTGCCGGGCGCGCTCGGCCTCCACCCGGTTGTCGGTGCGGTGGCGGCGCTGGCGCGGGTTCGGGGCGACGCGGTCCACGTACGGGCCGTACCCGACGAGGTCGGTCGCGGCCGCCAGCGCCTCCTGGGCCTCGGGCGTGAGCCACGGTCGCCCGGCGGGCCCGAGGCCCACCACGACCACCTCGCCCCGGGTCTCGGTCTGGGGCGGTTCGGGGACGAAGGTCCGCTCGGCGGGGCTGGCGAGCAGGGCCAGCGAGAAGTACGGAACGCCGTCGGCGTCCACGTCCTTGAGCGGCGCGACGCGTTCGGCTCCCATGGTGGCGCGCTCGACGTACCAGGCGTCGTCCAGCCGCCCGGCCTCGGCCAGCGCGTCGCGGACCTTCTCGAACGTCCGGCCCAGCTTGAGCACCGCCGCCGAGTCGGTGCCGCGGAGCCTGTCCGCCAGCACCTCGGCGGGCAGCGTGCCGGGCAGCACGGTCAGCACCTCGTCCCGCTCCACCAGCGGCCGGCCCAGCACGGCCGAGGCGGCGCTGACGGAGGTGACGCCGGGCACCACCTCGGTCGGATAGCGGTGGGCGAGCCGCTTGTGCATGTGCATGTACGAGCCGTAGAACAGCGGGTCTCCCTCGGACAGCACGACCACGGTCCGGCCCGCGTCCAGGTGGGCGGCCAGCCGCTCGGCGCAGTCGGCGTAGAAGTCGTCGAGCGCGCCCTGGTAGCCGCCGGGGTGGTCGGTGGTCTCCGTGGTCAGCGGGTAGAGCAGCAGCTCCTCGATCTGGCCTTCCGTCATGTACGGCAGCGCGATCGAGCGGGCGATGCTGCGGCCGTGCCTGGCGGCGTGGTAGGCGATCACGTCGGCCTCGCCGATCAGCCGGGCCGTCTTGACCGTGACCAGCTCGGGATCCCCGGGACCGAGCCCGACCCCGTACAGCCGTCCCGTCATCGCCATCACTCCGTCTCGTTCGCGATGGCGTTGACCGCCGCCGCCGTCATCGCACTGCCGCCGCGGCGGCCGTGCACCACCAGATATTCCAGGTCGCTGTCCGCCAGTGCCCGCTTGGACTCGGCCGCGCCGATGAACCCCACCGGGATGCCGAGCACGGCGGCGGGCCTGCCCGCGCCCTCGGCGACCAGTTCGAGCAGCCGGAACAGCGCGGTCGGCGCGTTGCCGATCGCCACCACCGCGCCGTCGAGGCGGTCGCGCCACAGCTCCAGCGCGGCGGCGCTGCGCGTGGTGCCGAGCCGTTCGGCCAGCTCCGGGACGCCGGGGTCGCCCAGCGTGCACACCACCGCGTTGTCCGCGGGCAGCCGGCGCCTGGTCACGCCGGAGGCGACCATCTGCGCGTCGCACAGCACGGGCGCGCCCCTTCGCAGCGCCGCGCGCGCCCGGACGACCACGGCAGGCGACCAGTCCAGGTCGGTCACGAGGTCGGTCATGCCGCAGGCGTGGATCATCCGCACCGCCACCTGCGCGACCTCGGGCGGCATTCCGGTGAGGTCGGTCTCGGCACGGATGGTCGCGAACGAGCGCCGGTAGATCTCGGCCCCGTCGCGGATGTAGTCGCTCACTGATGCCTTTCCTGGTATCCGTCGCCGGTGGCGACCATCTGGACGACCCGGCCGCGCGGCAGCCCGCAGCGCCGCTCGCAACCGGCCCAATGCACGGGCGTCGCCGGACGGCCGTCCAGGGTCGCCACCCAGCGCCGCGCGTCCTCCTGGACGTCGGCCAGGGACTTGGCGCAGCCCGGACGGCCGGTGCAGGCGCTCACCCCGGCCCACGGCGACGCCGGGTCCGTCACCAGCCCGGCCGCCTCCAGCATTCGCGCCGCCCGGCCGGCGGCGGGCGGCAGGTCGAGGAGTACGACGGTCCGCCACGGCGTCAGCCGGACCGGCACGCCGGTGGCGTCTCCCGGGTCGGACGCGGTGGCGTCTCCCGGATCGGGCACGCCGGTGGCGCCTCCCGGACCAGGCGCGCCGGTGGTGCCGGCCGGGCCGTTCACCTCGGCCGCTGCGGCGATGGCGCTTGCCTGGGCGGCGGACAGCCGTCCGAGCGGCACCACGACCTCCAGCGCCACCCGCCCGTCCCGCTGCTCGACCCGCCCGGCACGCGGCGCCGAGACCGTATCCCGGACGACCGGAGCGGGCGGTGCCCACATCTCGGCGTCCGGGGCCGGCCCGGCGTGCGGCTGGTGCCCGGAGCGGGCCTCGGCGGCGCGGTCGGCAGTGCCGGTGCGATCGCGGGGGGCGGTGGTGGTGTGGTCGTGGGGGGCGATGCGGTCGTGGGGGGCGGTGGTGGTGCGGAGTCGGGTGGCGATGCGGGCGGGGCCGTTGTCCAGCTCCGCGATCCGCCACGCGCCCCGATCCCCTTCCGGCCGTTCGTCGAGGAACGCCTCGGCGGCGGCGATCATGAGTTCGGCGGCCACGTCCGCCCCCACGGCGAGCCCGGCGTCCACGCCCGCCAGCAGCAGCCGCCCGTCGAAGAACGTGACGTCGGCCCCCAGCGCGAGCATGTCGCCGCTGCCCTCGTCCACCGCGAACAGGAACCGTCCCGGCAGCCCGGCCAGCCGGGGCCGCGAGCACAGCGCCCGGTCCAGCGCCGCCACCAGGGGCTGCGGGTCCAGCAGGCCGGGGCCCGTGCGACCGCCGAGCGGCGAGGCCACGATGTTGCGTACGCGCTCGTGCGCCTGCGACGGCAGCAGTCCGGCGGCGGCGATCCGCTCGGCGAAGGCGGCGGGTGAGCGCAGGCCGCGCACCTGGACGTTCGCCCGGGAGGTCAGCTCGATCACGTCCGAGCCGAGGTCGGCCGCGCAGGCGGCCAGCTCACGCAGCCGGGCGGGTGAGATCGCGCCGCCGGGCAGGCGGACGCGGGCCAGCGGGCCGTCGGCGGCCTCGTGCACCTGTAGCGCCCCCGGACAGGCGTCGGGGCGCATACGTCCGGAAAAGTCGGCTATGGACACGATCAGGATGGTAACGCCACTTCTGGCGGGGGTCGCTCTTGTCGTAGGCTCCCTGTAGGCGATGGCTAGGGAGGAAGCCGGTGCGAATCCGGCGCGGTCCCGCCACTGTGACCGGGGAGCGAACCCCACCGCAGGCCACTGCCCGGCGACGGGTGGGAAGGCCGGGGTGAGCGCTGATCCGGGAGCCAGGAGACTCCGGCCGCCGCGACACCCGCGACCCGGGGCGAGGACCCCGAGGGAGGATTGCGCCGTGCCTGGCGACAGCCGTACCGTCCTGCTGCTCTCGACCTCCGACACCGACCTGCTCAGCGCTCGCGCGAGCGGTGCCGCCTACCGGTTGGGCAACCCGGCCCGGCTGGCGGCCGAGGACCTGCCCGCCCTGCTGGAAGGCGCCGACGTGGTCGTGGTGCGCCTGCTCGGCGGGCGGCGCGCCTGGGAGGAGGGCCTGGACGCGCTGCTGGCCGGCCCTCTGCCGGTGGTGGTGCTGGGCGGCGAGCAGGCCCCGGACGCCGAGCTGATGGAGCTGTCCACGGTCAGCGGCGGCGTCTGCGCCGAGGCCCACGCGTACCTGGCCCACGGCGGGCCGCCGAACCTGGCCGAGCTGCACGCGTTCCTGTCGGACACGGTGCTGCTGACCGGGCACGGGTTCGCGCCGCCGGAGGCCACGCCCTCCTGGGGGCTGCTGGAACGCGACGCGCGGCCCGGGCCGGGACCCGTGATCGGGGTGCTCTACTACCGGGCGCATCACCTGGCGGGCAACACCGCGTTCGTGGAGACGCTCTGCGCGGCCGTGGAGGAGGCGGGCGGCCGGGCGCTGCCGGTGTTCTGCTCCTCGCTGCGCACCGCCGAACCCGAGCTGCTCGACACGCTGCGCGCCGCCGACGCGCTGGTGGTGACCGTGCTGGCGGCGGGCGGCTCGCGCCCCGCGACGGCGGGCGCGGGCGGCGACGACGAGGCGTGGGACGTGGGCGCGCTGGCCGCGCTCGACGTGCCGATCCTGCAGGGACTCTGCCTGACCACCGGCAGGCAGGCGTGGGAGGAGAACGACGACGGGCTGTCGCCGCTGGACGCCGCCTCGCAGGTGGCCATCCCGGAGTTCGACGGGCGGATCATCACGGTGCCGTTCTCGTTCAAGGAGATCGACCCCGAGGGGCTGACCGTCTACGTCGCCGACCCCGAGCGGGCCGCCCGGGTGGCGGGCATCGCGGTACGGCACGGGCTGCTCCGGCACACCCCGCCCGCCGAGCGCCGCCTGGTCGTGATGTTGTCGGCGTACCCGACCAAGCACTCCCGGGTGGGCAACGCGGTCGGCCTGGACACCCCGGCCAGCACGGTCAGGCTGCTGGCCAGGCTCGCCGAGGCCGGCTACGACCTCGGCGAGGGCTTCCCGGGCGTGGCCGAGCAGGACGGCGACGCGCTCATCCACGCGCTGATCGCCGCCGGCGGCCAGGACCAGGACTGGCTGACCGAGGAGCACCTGGCGGGCAATCCGGTACGCATCTCCGCCGCGTCCTACGAGCGCTGGTACCGCACCCTGCCCGAGGAGCTGCGGACTGAGATGGAGCGGCACTGGGGGCCGCCGCCGGGCGAGCTGTTCGTGCACGAGGGTGACATCGTCCTCGCGGCGCTGCGGGCGGGGAACCTGGTGGTGATGGTGCAGCCGCCGCGCGGCTTCGGCGAGAACCCGATCGCCATCTACCACGACCCCGACCTGCCGCCCAGCCACCACTACCTGGCCGCCTACCGCTGGCTGTCGGCCGAGTTCGCGGGCTCCGGCGCGCACGCGATGGTGCACGTGGGCAAGCACGGCAACCTGGAGTGGCTGCCCGGCAAGTCGGCCGGCATGTCCGCCGCGTGCGGCACCGACGCGGCCATCGGCGACCTGCCGCTGGTCTACCCGTTCCTGGTGAACGACCCCGGCGAGGGCACGCAGGCCAAGCGGCGGGCGCACGCCGTGCTGGTGGACCACCTGGTGCCGCCCATGGCGCGGGCGGAGACGTACGGCGACATCGCCCGGCTGGAGCAGCTCCTGGACGAGCACGCCACGATCGCGGCCATGGACCCGGCC
This sequence comes from Nonomuraea sp. NPDC049625, assembly GCF_040675285.1. NCBI lineage: Bacteria > Bacillati > Actinomycetota > Actinomycetes > Streptosporangiales > Streptosporangiaceae > Nonomuraea > Nonomuraea sp. NPDC049625. Next base: position 166,120 of record NZ_JBFAOQ010000008.1, read on the forward strand.
AAGCTGCCCGCCATCCGGGCGCAGATCTGGACGCTCATCCAGGCCGCCCGGCTCGACCACGACCTGGGGCTGGCGGACCGGCCGCACGACAGCGAGTTCGACGACTTCATCCTGCACGTGGACGGCTGGCTGTGCGAGGTCAAGGACGCGCAGATCCGCGACGGCCTGCACGTGCTCGGGCAGGCTCCGGCCGGGCAGGTGCGCGTGGACCTGGTCCTGGCGATGCTGCGCGCCCGGCAGATGTGGTCGGGCCGCGAGACGCTGCCCGGCCTGCGTGAGGCGCTGGGCCTGGCCGAGGACGGCACGGCGGGGCTCGGCAGCGTGGACCGGGCCGAGGCGACCGCCCGGGCGCTGGTGGAGGCCATGGAGGAACGCGGCTGGGCGACGGAGGCGGCGGAGGAGGTCACGCGGGAGGTCACGCGCGAGCTGCCCGGCGAGCGGCGCGACCTGGTGACGCGGGTCCTCGAGTTCGCCGCCACCGAGGTGGTGCCACGCCTGGCCCGCACCACCGACGAGCTCGACCACGTCCTGCACGCCCTGGACGGCGGCTACGTTCCCGCCGGGCCGAGCGGCTCGCCGCTGCGCGGCCTGGTCAACGTGCTGCCGACAGGCCGCAACTTCTACTCCGTCGATCCCCGCGCGGTCCCGAGCCGGCTCGCCTGGGAGACCGGCCAGGCCATGGCCGAGTCGCTGCTGGAGCGCTACCGGTCGGACACCGGCGAGTGGCCGCGTTCGGTGGGGCTGTCGGTCTGGGGCACCAGCGCCATGCGCACGGCGGGCGACGACGTGGCCGAGGTGCTGGCCCTGCTCGGCATCCGCCCCGAATGGGACGAGGCCTCACGCCGGGTCACGTCCCTGGAGCCGATCCCGCTCGCCGAGCTGGGCCGTCCCAGGATCGACGTGACGGTCCGGATCAGCGGTTTCTTCCGCGACGCGTTCCCGCACGTGGTGGCCATGCTCGACGACGCCGTACGGCTGGCCGCCGGGCTGGACGAGCCGTACGAGGACAACTACGTGCGCGCCCACGTCGCCGCGACCGGGGGCGACGAGCGCCAGGCGACCATGCGTGTCTTCGGGTCGGCGCCGGGCGCGTACGGGGCCGGGCTGCTGCCCCTGATCGACAGCCGCAACTGGCGCGACGACGCCGACCTGGCCGAGGTGTACGCGGTGTGGGGCGGCTTCGCCTACGGCCGCGACCTCGACGGCGTGGCGGCCCGCCCGCAGATGGAGGACGCCTACCGCAGGATCGCGGTGGCCGCCAAGAACGTCGACACCCGCGAGCACGACATCGCCGACTCCGACGACTACTTCCAGTACCACGGCGGGATGGTCGCCACCGTCCGCGCGCTGACCGGCAGGGCCCCGGCCGCGTACGTCGGCGACAGCACCCGCCCCGACGCCGTCCGCACCCGCACCCTGTCGGAGGAGACCTCTCGCATCTTCCGGGCCAGGGTCGTCAACCCGCGCTGGCTGGCCGCGATGCGCCGCCACGGCTACAAGGGGGCCTTCGAGCTGGCCGCCACGGTCGACTACCTGTTCGGCTACGACGCCACGACCGGGGTGGTCGCCGACTGGATGTACGACAAGCTCACCGAGACGTACGTGCTCGACCCGGAGAACCAGGCGTTCATGGCGCAGTCCAACCCCTGGGCCCTGCACGGCATCGCCGAACGCCTGCTGGAGGCCGCCGAGCGGGGCATGTGGCAGCACCCCGACCCGGAGGTCCTGCGCGGCCTGCAGGAGGTCTACCTCAAGACCGAGGGCGACCTGGAGGACGACACCAGCCGCTGAGCCGTCATCGGCTGCCCGGCCCAGTGCAGGTGCAGGTAGGACGCGGTCACCTGGGCGTCGCCGAATCCGTCGGCGCCGCCTTCCCAGCGGAACAACGGCTCGCCGGCGTACTCGACGGCGGTGCGGTGGAATTCGTGCCCGCGAAAGCGCTCGCCCGGCTCCGTCAGCGGCGAACGCCTGAGCGCGACCGCGTCCCGGTAGCCGAGCGTCAGCCTCGGCGTCATCCGTGCCCGGCCCGGCACCCGCCCGCACATCCGCTGCCCGTCCAGCTCCTCGCACAGGTAGAGCAGCCCGGCGCACTCGGCGGCGATCGGGCCGCGGAAGGCCGCCACCTGCGCGCGCAGCGGCTCGTTGGCGGCCAGCTCGGCGGCGTACACCTCGGGGAAGCCGCCGCCGATGACGAGCGCCGCGGTCCCGTCCGGCAGCCGCTCGTCCCGCAGCGGGTCGAACACCGCGACGTCCGCCCCGGCCGCCCGCAGCAGCTCGACGTGCTCGGCGTAGCCGAACGTGAACGCAGCCCCGCCCGCCACCGCCACCACCGGCCGGTTCGTCCGCTCCCCCCGCGCGGGCTCCCAGGGGACGGCGTCCAGCGGCGGGGCCGACGCCGCCAGCCGGAGCAGCGCGTCGAGGTCGCACGAGCGGGTCACCAGCGCGGCCAGCCGGTCCACCGCGGCCAGCGCCTCGGCCTCCCGTTCGGCGGCGGGCACCAGCCCCAGATGCCGCGACGGCGTGGAGACGGCGTCGTCGCGGCGGATCGCGCCCAGCACCGGCATCCCCGCCGCGGCCAGCGCGGAGCGGCACAGCTCCTCGTGCCGGTCCGAGCCCACCCGGTTCAGCACCACCCCGCCCACCCGCACCCGGGGGTCGAACGTGGCGAACCCGTGCACCACCGCCGCCACCGACCTGCTCTGCCGCGCCGCGTCCACCACCAGCACGACGGGAGCGTCCAGCAGCCTGGCCACGTGAGCGGTCGAGGCGAAGTCGGTGTCCCCCTTGCCGTCGAACAGCCCCATCACGCCCTCGACCACCGCCACGTCGCACCCCGCCGCCCCGTGCCGGAACAGCGGCCGTACGCGCTCCTCACCCACCAGCCACGGATCCAGGTTGCGGCCGGGACGCCCGGTGGCCAGCGCGTGATAGCCCGGGTCGATGTAGTCGGGGCCCACCTTGTGCGGCGAGACGCGCAGCCCGCGCGCCCGCAGCGCCGCCATCAGCCCCGTGGCCACCGTCGTCTTGCCGCTGCCCGACGACGGCGCGGCGATGACGAGCCGGGGAACTACCACTCGATGCCCTTCTGCCCCTTCTGCCCAGAATCCATGGGGTGGCGGACCTTGCCCATCTCCGTCACCAGGTCCGCCACTTCGATCAGCCGCTCGGGCGCGTCCCTGCCGGTGATCACCACGTGCTGGTTGCCGGGCCGTCCGGCGAGCGCGGCCACCACGTCGTCCAGTTCCAGCCAGCCCCACTTCAGCGGGTACGTGAACTCGTCCAGCACGTAGAACCGGTACGTCTCGGCCGCCAGATCCCGCTTGATCTGCTCCCACCCTTCACGGGCGTCGGCCGCGTGATCCTCCTCGGCGCCCGGCCGCTGGATCCACGACCAGCCCTCGCCCATCTTGTGCCAGGTCACCGAGCCGCCCTCGCCCGTCTCCCCGAGCACCTTCAGCGCCCGCTCCTCGCCGATGCGCCACTTGGCCGACTTCACGAACTGGAACACCCCGACCGGCCAGCCCTGGTTCCAGGCCCGCAACGCCATCCCGAACGCCGCCGTCGACTTGCCCTTGCCGGGACCGGTGTGCACGATCAGCAGCGGCCGGTTGCGGCGCTGCCGGGTGGTGAGGCCGTCGTCGGGGACGACGGCGGGCTTTCCCTGCGGCATGCTCAGACCGCCTTCCTGTGATCGCGCACCACCGAGCCGAGATCGGCCAGGGAGTCGAGGGAGACGAGACGGGCCCGCAACCGGGCCGCCAGCCGGACCGCCAGGCCCAGCCGTACCGGGCCGCTCTCGCAGTCCACGACCACCGCCGCCGTACCCTCCAGCAGCGCCGCCGCCCGGTCCACGTCGCCGCCCGCCGTGGCGCGCCCGTCCGTCACCAGCACCAGAAGGGGCCGCCGCGCGGGGTCGCGCAGCCGTTCCACGCGCAGCACCTCGGCGGCCCGCGCCAGACCGGCCGCCAGCGGGGTGCGCCCGCCGGTCGGCAGCGAACGCAACCGCGCCGCGCCCGCCTCCACCGACGAGGTCGGCGGCAGCGCAACCGCCGCGCCCCGGCCGCGGAAGGTGACCAGGCCGACCTTGTCGCGCCGCTGGTAGGCGTCGAGCAGCAGGCTGAGGACCGCCGTCTTGACCGCGGTCATCCGCTTGCGCGCCGCCATCGAGCCGCTCGCGTCCACCACGAACAGCACGAGGTTGCCCTCTCTGCCCTCGCGCACCACCTCGCGCAGGTCGTCCTCGCGCAGCACCAGCCCGGGGCCGCGGCGCCCGCGCCGCAACTGGTGGGGGGCGGCGGCCAGCACCGTCGCCGTCACGTGCAGGTCGCGCACGCGTCCGGCGGGGCGGCGCGAGCCGGTGGCCCGGCCGTGCGGGGTGCGCGAGCGCGACCGCCGCCCCGCCGCGCCCTCGCCGACCCCGGGCACCTCCAGCAACGGCACCCGGTACGGCGCCGCCACCCCGGCCACCCGCCCGGCCGCTTCCTTCTCCGGCCCTCCGGTGTGCTCCGGCGCCGCACCATCGGGCGCTGTGCCCTCGACGCCCGGCGGCATTTCCCTGCTCCCGGCCGCCTGGGCGGCATCGTCGGCAGCCGTCGGGTAGCTCCCGTCAAACGCGCGGTCCTGCCGGTGCCCGCCATCCAGCCCGGGCCTGCTTTGGGGACCACCGCCCTCGGGTTCGCCACCGTCAGGACCGCCTTCAGAACCGCCTTCCGAGCCGCCGGATGGCGGGGTGCCCTCTCCGGCCGTCGTCGGCGAGCCCTCCGGCCCACCAGGTCCGGAAATATCAGGACCTCCGCCGTCGGGATCGTCCGGATCCTCCTCATCCCCCGACGTCCTCGCCAGCAGCTCGTCCAGCAGGGCCTCGTCCAGCCCGGGCGCGTCGAACGGATCGCGCCGCCGCCGGTGCGGCAGCGACAGCCGGGCCGCGGCGCGCACGTCCTCGGTGGTCACCACGTCCCTGCCCTGCCAGGCCGCGTGGGCGATGGCGGTGCTCGCCGTCACCAGGTCGGCCCGCAGGCCGTCCACCTCGAACGCCGCGCACACGGTCGCGATCTGCCGCAGCCGCGCGTCGGGCAGCCGCACACCCGGCACCCGGGCGCGGGCCCGCGCGATCCGGCTCGCCAGCGCCATTTCCTCGGCCGCCCACCGGGCCGCGAACGCGCCGGGGTCCGCGTCGAAGGCGAGCCGCCTGCGCACCACCTCGGCGCGCTCCTCCGGGTTCCTGGACGCCTTGACCTCGACGGTCAGCCCGAACCTGTCCAGCAACTGCGGCCGGAGCTCTCCCTCCTCCGGGTTCATGGTCCCGACCAGCAGGAACCTGGCGGCGTGCCGTACCGACACCGACTCGCGCTCCACGTAGCACGTGCCCAGGGCCGCCGCGTCGAGCAGCAGGTCGACGAGGTGGTCGTGGAGGAGGTTCACCTCGTCCACGTAGAGGACGCCGCGGTGGGCGGCGGCCAGCAGGCCCGGCTCGAACGCCTTCACCCCCTCCGTCAGCGCCCGCTCCACGTCCAGCGAGCCGACCAGCCGGTCCTCCGAGGCGCCGACCGGCAGCTCCACCAGCGCGGCCGGGCGCTCCAGCCCCTGGCCCCCGGGTTCGTGCGGCCCGTCCGGGCATCCGGCGTCGGGCGCGGCCGGGTCGCAGGCGAACCGGCATCCGGGCACCACGTTCACGGCGGGCAGCTGGGCGGCCAGCGCGCGCACGATGGTCGACTTGGCGGTGCCCTTCTCCCCGCGTACGAGCACGCCGCCCGCCCTCGGCGAGACCGCGTTGAGCACCAGCGCCAGCTTCAGGTCGTCGAGCCCGACGACCGCGCTGAACGGATATGTGACGATCAAATCAGAACCTTCCGGTTGACATGGGCGACCCGCCAGCCGGCGCGCGTGACGGTCAGCTCGGTGACGGACAGCGGCGCGAGATCGAAACGGGCGGCGCTCAGCGGGTCCAGCCCGAGCGCGTGGCCGAGCGCCGCCCGGATGGCGCCCGCGTCGCAGACGGCGACGACGCCGGGCTCCGCGCGTACGGACTCGAGCCAGGCGGCGACCCGCTCGGCGTGCGCGGCCAGGCTCTCACCGCCGTGCGGGGACGCGTGCGGGTCGGTCAGCCAGCTCGCCAGCGCGTCCGGCTCCTCCCGGGCGACCCGCTCGTACGGCAGGCCCTGCCACCGGCCGCAATCCACCTCCGCCAGCGCCGGGACCGCCCGCGCCTCCAGCCCGAGCGCGGCGACGGTCTGGCAAGCGGCAACACTGGGAGCCGCCCACGCCACCACCCCGAGCGCAGCCACGACCGCCGACTCGACCACGGGCCCAGCCACGGCCGCCGACCCCGGCGCCGCCCCGGTCCCCGGCCCCACCGCTGACCCGGCCGCCGCCCCGGCCACCGTCTGGGTCAGGGCGGTGGCCCTGGCCAGGCTCGCCGCGTCGGCGTGCGCGTCGGACGCGGGGAAGCAGGCGGCCCGCATCCCCGGCGTGCTCGCGTGCCGTACGAACAGCACCCCGCTCAGCCCGGCGACGCGGCGGTCACCGGGCGGCGGGACGCCCGGTCGCAGGCCCACCCGAACAGCACGCCGAAGGCCGCCCAGAAGACGAGCTGCGTCCCCAGCGACGCGAGCCTGAACTGCCACAACAGCGTGGCGGGGAAACCGTCGGGCACCTCGTTCACGGTCGGCAGCAGGGTCCACGCCGCGATCACCGGAACCAGGAACGCCGCCACCGCCGCGCCCCACCGCGCCCACGGCCCGGCGGTGACCCGGCGCGCCGTGGCCACCGCGATCGCCGTCGCGGCCAGCCCGACGAGAATCGTGACCACGTAGAGCAGGGTGCGGCTGTTGATCGTCTCCGGGTCGCCCACGGCCGGTGGGTTGGCCGGATACTTCACGAACGGCACAAGGATCACCGCCACGAACGCCGTCCCGGCGGCGGCGAGGGCCAGCCCGCCGTCCGACCGGGGGCCGACCCGTCCGCGCAGGCCCGCGTACACGAGGGCGAAGATCCCTCCTACGGCCAGCCCGTACAGGCCCGTGGCCAGGAAGAGCCCGGCCTTCTGTCCCGGCCTGCCGACGAGTGCCTCCTCGCCGTGGTCATGGCCGGGCGCTTCCTGGGCGGCATGGGCCTCCTCCAGCGCGATGGCGCTGTCCACCCCCGGTTCCCCGAAGGCGAAGGCGAAGCCGCCCGCGATCAATCCGGCCAGCAGGCCCAGAAGCAGGCCCCTGACCAGCAGGGTGCGTACCATGCGCGTGCCTAGTGGCAGGGAACGCCGAGCAGGTGGCGTCCGTCGTGCATGAGTTCGTGCAGGTAGGCACCGGTTTGCGAGATGGCCCCGTTGTCCATCAGCACCAGGTAGGCGACCAGCAGCAGCACCGGAACGGCGAGCAGCCACAGCCGCAGACGGGGGAAGGGGATTGCCGAAGGAGTGGACAGACCACTCATACATGCCTCCTCAGGGATGACGCGTCCCGACCAACGAGGTCACGGAAGTCCAAGCGACCTGGCTCCCGGGATCTACGTCCCGGATACAGTGGCGCGTCCGCACCGGCATCTCACCGGATTTCCCTTGGACAACCGTGAAATCTACCGGAATGTATCCCTTACTCCCGTTCGAGTCAATGACGCGAGCGCCGCGTAGGGTACGGGGGATGAGGCGGTTCCTGGATGGGCCGGCCGCGGCGATCGTGGTCGGGATGTTCTGGTTGCCGCCGACGTTCGCCTCCGCGGACCGGTCACGGCTGGTGGCCGGGCTGGTGCTGGCCTGCGTCACAGGCGCGGTGATGGCCCTGCGACGGCGACTGCCGACCGTGTCGCCGCTGCTCGCCGCGGGCGCGACCATCGCCGGGAGCGTCCTGGGGGTGTGCCAGGACCCGATGCTGGCCGCGGCGTGGTGCCTGTATCCGCTCGCGGTCGCGCGCGCCGGCCGCACCCGTACGATCGTCCTCGTCCTCGCCGGCCTCCTCACGGCGCTGGCGGCGGTGGCGGCGGTCCCGGGCGAGGACGCGAGCGGCGCCGGGCAGCGGCTGACGCTGGCCGTGGCCGCGTTGAGCGTGTCCTGGCTGCTCGGCACGGCGGCCGGCAGGCAGATCGCGGCCGCCCGGGAGGCGGAGCGGGCCCGGGTGCAACTGGCGGTGGCGCGTGACGTGCACGACGTCGTCGGCCACGCGCTCGGCGTGATCAGCGCGGAGGCGGGGGTGACCCGGAGCCTGGCCGACGCGAGCGAGCAGGAGTTACGCGACACGCTGGCCGGCGTCGAGTCGCACGCGAGGAGGGCGCTGGAGGAGATGCAGGCACTCGTACGCGGGCTGCGGTCCGAGCCCGGCGCGCCGGAGGGTGTCGCGGGGATCGCGCGGCTGGACGGACTCGTGGCGGCGACCCGCGCGGCGGGCGTGGGCGTCGAGGCGAGGATCGAGGTGAACGGCCCGGTCGATGACGTGGCCGGGGCGGTGGCGTACCGGATCGTCCAGGAGTCGCTGGGCAACGTGGTGCGGTACGCGGCGGGCGCGGCCTGCTCGGTGGACCTCCGGCAGGTCGGCGGGGAGATCGTCGTGCGGGTGCGCGACCACGGCCCCGGCGCCCGACCGGCGCGCGGCGGGGACGGGTCGGGGCGCGGCGGGGACGGGTCGGGGCTGCGGGGGATGCGTGAGCGGGCCCGGCTGGTGGGCGGCACGGTGACCTGGGGAAACCATCCGGAGGGCGGGTTCGAGGTGCGCGCCAGGCTGCCGGTCCGGAGCGCGTCTTGAGCGGGGCCGTCAGCGTCTTCCTGGCCGATGACGACGACCGTTTCCGGGCCGCGTACCGGAAGTTGTTCGACCGGACCGAGGGATTCCGGGTCGCCGGGGAGACGGGCGACGGGGAGACGGCCGCGCGGCTCGTCGGCGCGCTCAAGCCCGCGGTGGCGCTGCTCGACGTTCAGATGCCGGGCCTGAGCGGCCTGGAGGCGGCGCGCCGCATCCTCCCGGACGCGGCCACCCGGGTGATCATGCTGACCACCTTCGACCTGGACGAGTACGTCTATGAGGCGCTGACCCTCGGCGCGTCGGGGTTCCTGCTGAAGAACGCGTCCCCGCAGGAGGTGCTCCAGGCCGTCCGCACGGTCCACGCCGGCCACGCCATGCTGGCGCCGGAGGTCACCGCGCGGCTGATCCGCCGCTTCGCGCCGCAGCCGCCCGCGCGGCGGCACGCGTTCGCCGGGCAGGTCCTGTCCGAGCGCGAGGTGCAGGTCGTGCGGCTCGTCGCACGCGGGCACTCCAACCAGCAGATCGCCGACGAGCTGTTCCTGAGCGTGGAGACGGTCCGCACGTATCTGCGGCGCATGTTCGCCAAGCTCGGCGTGAACGACCGCACGCACCTGGCCGTGCTCGCCCACGAGGCGGGACTGCTGTACGAACCCCGGTAGGTGTCTCCTTTCGGGGGACGCGAGCAGGTGCCCTCCCGCCCCAGGCTGGCGACGTCCATCCGAGGCGAGGCAGGCGATGATCGAGATCTCACAACTCAGCAAGCGTTACGGGGCCAAGGCGGCCGTGGAGGAGGTCAGCTTCACCGCGCGTCCCGGCCGGGTCACCGGCTTCCTGGGCCCGAACGGCGCCGGCAAGTCCAGCACGCTGCGCGTCCTGCTGGGCCTGGACGCGGCGAGCGCGGGCACCGCGCTGGTCAACGGGATGCGGTACCGCGACCTGAGGCATCCCCTGCGCACGGTAGGGGCGCTGCTGGACGGAGCCGGCCCGGTGCCCGAGCGCCGCGGCGTCGATCACCTCACCTGGATCGCGCAGTCCAACCGGATCCCGCGGCGCAGGGTCCGGGAGGTGCTCGAACTCGTGGGGCTGGGCGAGGCGGCGCGGCGGCGGGTGAGGACGTACTCGCTGGGGATAGGGCAGCGGCTCGGCATGGCCGCGGCGCTGCTCGGCGAGCCCGAGATCCTGGTGCTCGACGAGCCGGTGAACGGGCTGGACCCGGAGGGCATCCGCTGGATCCGGCGCTTCCTGCGGGATTACGCGGCGGCCGGGCGTACGGTGCTGCTCTCCAGCCACCTGATGACGGAAATGTCCGGCACCGCGGATGACGTGGTCGTCATCAACCGCGGGCGCGTCGTCACCCACGGCTCGCTCGCCCAGGTCACCGCCGGGCACCGCTCGCTGGAGGAGGCGTTCTTCGCGCTGACCGGCGACCCCGCGAGGCCGGGGTGGTGAGCGCCGTGCGGGCCGAGCTGACCAAGATCCTCACCCTGCCGCGCGTGTGGATCGCCACGGGCGTCGTCCTCGGTCTCCACACGCTGGTCCTGATCCAGTCGGTCCGGCTGAACGCCGAGGCGGTCGCGGACATCACCCCCGACGGCGTCATCGAGATCTTCATCGGGACGCCGCAACCGGCCACCGAGGCGATCCTCGGTCTCCTCGCCGCGTCCTCGCTGCAGATGGGCCTGCTCGTACCGGTCCTCGCCGCGATGATCGCCGGGCAGGAGTTCCGCTCGAACCAGCTCGGGGTGACGGTGCTCGCCATGCCGCGGCGCGGGCGGCTGATCGCGGCCAAAGCCCTGGCGACCGCCACGTACCTGCTCCTCGTGGCGGTCCTGATCGCGGGGATCAGCACCGCCTTCATGTACGCCGCCGTCGAGGACTGGAACCCGGGCCTGCTCGTGACGGGCGCCGCGTTCCTCGGCCACGGGAAGTTCGTGGCCTTCGCGGTCCTGTCCGGGCTGACCGGCTTCGGCATTACCGTCATCGCGCGCAGCACGCTCGTCGGCGTCATCGTCACCATCGCCCAGATCGCCGTCACCATGACACAGGCACTGGCCGGGGCCGCTCCCGCCCTGGACGCGCTCCTCCCTGTCAGCGCCGCCCGGAACCTGCTGCTCGACCCCGGGATCAACCGGCTCACCGCCGGCCCCGTGCCCGCCCTCCTCGTGCTGGTCGCGTGGGCGGGGGTCACGACGGCGGCCGCCGGGATCACGCTCGGCAGGAGGGATGCGCGATGAGCGCCATCCGGCTCGCGGATCTGCTGCGCGCGGAGCTCACCAAGACCCGCACGCTCCCGGCGACCTGGGTCGCCCTGGGCGTCGCCTCCGCCGCGAACACCGTGCTCGGCCTCCTGGCGGCGACGGACTCCGTACGGCTCGCCGGGCCGGCCGGGCCGGTCTCGATCGGGCAGCTGGGCACCCTCATGGTCGCGCCGGTCTACGTCTTCGTCGCGATCGCCGTCTTCGCGGCGGGCAGCGAGTACCGCGCCGGGCAGTTGCGCGTCACCCTGGCCGCCGTCCCCGGCCGGCACCGGCTGGCCGCCGCCAAACTCGCCGCGGTCACGGCGGCCTGCCTCCTCGCGGCGGGCCCCGCGGTCCTGCCCGGCCACCTCGTCCAGCCGGTCGCCGATCCGGCCGCCCTCCTGACGGTGTATCTCCTGCTCAGCCTCATCGGATACGGCTTCGCCGTCGTCGCGAGGGGCGTCGTGACGCCGCTCGCCGTGCTGTTCGTCACGCCGGTCCTCATCTCGCCGGCGCTGCGCGGCAGCATGCCGGACGCGGTGCGGCTCCTCCCCCACGAGGCGGCCCTCAGCCTCCTCGGCCTGCCCGCGGACCCGGCCACCGCCCTGGACCGCACGGGCGGGCTGCTGACGCTGATCGCCTGGGCCGGCCTGTCCGTCGGCGCCGGCTGGGCGGCCCTCGTCAGGCGGGACGCCTGAGGTGTTACGTTACGTTCCTTGCTCTTTGATCGGTTGAGGACTGCTGATGAGACAGGACGTGCGCGTACCGCTGCCGGACGGCGGTTCGCTGGAGGCGACGGTGGCGCTGCCGCAGGGGACGGCGCCCGCGGCCGGGTGGCCGGGCGTGGTGGTCCTGCACGAGATCTACGGCATCGAACCGGACATGCTGGACGTGGTGGACCTGTTCGCCGAGCACGGGTACGCGGCCGTCTTACCGGACCTGTACAGCCACGGCACCAGGGTCGGGTGCCTGACGCGGGCCATGCACCAGTTCGTCACGGAGAAGCCGGGTCAGCCGGCCGCCGACATCGACGCCACCCGGCAGTGGCTGGCCGGCCGCGACGACGTCGACGGCGGCCGGCTCGGCGTGATCGGCTTCTGCATGGGCGGCGGGTTCGCCCTCGCGTACGCGGCGAGCGCGCCGCCCGGCGTACGGGCCGCGTCGGTCAACTACGGCGCGGTCCCCCGCGACCAGGAGCGGCTGCGGTCGGTGTGCCCGGTCGTGGGCTCCTACGGCGGCCGCGACCAGGGCTTCGGGCGGCACGGCACGCGGCTGCGCGAGCACATGCGGGCGCTCGGCCTCGAGCACGACGTCGAGATCTATCCGGACGCCGGGCACTCCTTCATGACCGACGGCCATCACCCCGTCGCCAAGCTCGCGCTGTTCCCGCTGCGTCACGGCCTCGTCCGCGCGGCGGCGGACGACGCGTGGCGGCGCACGTTCGCCTTCTTCGACAGGTACGTGGCAGGCGGCGCGTAGCGCATGACATGCGGGAGGCCGCACGGCCTCCCGCATGTGGGGTCAGACCAGCGGCAGGCGCCGCACGCCGGTCATGGTCGGCATGGGCATGAACACCACGGGGTCCTCCGGATCGGTGCGCAGGTGGTCGAACCGGTCGAGCAGGATGTTGAGGGCGACCCGGCCCTCCAGCCGGGCCAGGGGGGCGCCCAGGCAGAAGTGGATGCCGCGGCCGAAGGCGAGATGCGGGTTGGGGTCGCGGTCGGGGTCGAAGACGTCGGGGTCGGCGAACTGCCGGGCATCCCGGTTGGCCGCCCCGAGCCAGAGCAGGACCGTCTGATCGGCCGGTATCGTCACGCCGCCGAGCTCGGCCTCGCGGGTGGTGCCGCGGGCGATCAGGGCGAACGGGGTGAAGAAGCGCAGGGACTCCTCGATGATCGCCGGGATCGCCGCGCGGTCTGCCCGCGCCCTCTCCTGGTGCTCGGGGAAGGCGTCCAGGGCCAGGACCGTGTTGCCGAGCAGCATCGTCGTGGTGACGTGCCCGGCCAGCAGCAGGACGATCGCGAAGTTGACCACCTGCTCGTCGGGCAGGTGCTCGCCGTCCACCTCGGCCTCGACCAGCTTCGTGAGCAGGTCGGCGCGCGGCCGGCGCCGGCGTTCGGCGGCGTGGCCGGCGAGGTAGGCGGACATCTCCCACCACGACTTCATCGTGGTCTCCGTGTCCTGCTCCCGCCGTTCGAAGAGGTCGTCGAACGAGACCTTGGTGTCCTGCCGGAACAGCGTGTCGGCCCACTGCTTGAACAGCTCGCGATCGCTGCTGGGCACGCCCAGCAGCTCGGCGATGACGATGACCGGGAGCGGGTAGGCCAGGTCGCGCACCAGCTCGAACCCGCCGCGCTCGCGCGCCGCGTCGAGCAGTTCGTGGGTGACGGCGGCGATCCTCGGTTCGAGGTCCGCGACGACCTTGCGGGTGAAGGCGCTGCTGACCAGCTTGCGCAGCTTGCCGTGCTCCGGCGGGTCGATCTGGGTGATGAAGCCCTCCAGTGACAGCCCTTCCGGCTTCTGGTCCTCGGGGGCCAGGCGAAGGGTGTCGGAGGAGTACGTCGCGGGGTCGCCGAAGATCTCGTGCGTCTCGGGGTAACCGTAGACGTTCCACATTCCGGCGGCGGCGTTGTGCTCGACCGGCCCGCCCGGCCGCGGGCCGTGCAGCCAGAAGTGCTGTTCGGGGATGTTGTACCGCTCGACGATGTCAGACATCGTCACTCCCTTGATCGTTGGATGATTGTTCGGTTGAGCGGATCGCACGACCCGGCAGGGGACGCGGTGGCGTCGTGCCGGGATCCTGCGGTGAACGGCACGTGCTCCTCGACGATCATGTTCACCCGGAGCCCTGATCGTCGTCTTTCAGCCGTTTGCGATACTCCTCCCAGCGCTGGAGCGACTCGTCCGCGTCACGCATGAGGAACTCGAAGAAGTCCCTGGTGTCCTGCAACAGCGCCCGCTGCTCGGCGCGGTCGTCACCGATGATCGACAGTCCGAGGCTCAGCGCCTCGGCGATCGGCTCGACGCCGGCCAGCCGGCCCCGCATGATCTGGGCCCATCCTCCGCGAACGACCTGGTAGCGGTGCTCACGAGCCGACGTGGGGACACGCTCGACCATCCCGCCGGCCTCCAGCTGCCTGGCGACCGTGCTGACCATGGTCTTGCTGACGCCGAGCTCGGCGGCCAGATCGGTGAGCGACTGGTCCGGCGGGTCGCAGATCAGCAGCCACGCGTACAGGCGGCCCATCGTCCGGCCCCCGGCGATGCGCTCCATGACGAGCCCCATCCGGTCGACGAACTCGGTCTCCTTCTGATCCACCTTGCCAACTCCGTGAGCGTCGTAAAGCACGTACTTGATGAAGTCTACGTCGCTGACTCGTCCCTCGCGTTGCCGGGCGCTCGCAGATCGAGATACCGTGAACATCCAGATGATGTCATCATTCAATTCAGGGAGCGGATATGACCGATGTGCCCGAGGTCGACCTGACCGATCCCGCCGTCCTGGCGGACCCGTTCACCGCGTACACGAGCGCCAGGGAGCGGTCGCCCGTGGCGCGGCTGGTGGCGCCCGGGTTCGGCCCGTTCTGGGCGGTGACCCGGCACGAGGAGGCCAGGGCCATGCTGAGCGACCCCAGGCTGACGACCAACGAGCACAGCTACCAGCGGCCCGACGTGCCGGAGCACTGCCTGCCGTACCTGCGGACCATGTCGGAGATGAACGGCGCCGAGCACGCCCGGCTGCGCCGGCTGGTCGCGCCCGCGTTCACGCGGCGCAGGGCCGCCGAGTTCGGACCGCGCATCGAGGCGATCGTGGAGCGGCTGCTCGACGAGCTGCCCGCGGAGCCGGATCTGCTGGCGCACTTCGCCGCCCCGCTGCCGATCGAGGTGATCTGCGAGCTGGTCGGCATCCCCGTCGCCGACCGTCCCCGGTGGCGCGAGTACGGCGCCGCCATCGTGGCCGGGCACGGCGAGAGCTTCCGTGACGCCATCCCGCGGATCCTCGAGGGCGCCACCGCCGCGGTCGCCAGGGGCCGGGCGGAGCCGGGCGAGGACCTGATCTCCGACCTGGCCCGCGTCATGGAGGAGGACGGCGACCGGCTCTCCGAGACCGAGCTGATCACCATGGTCTGGACGCTCGTCATGGCCGGCCAGACGCCCACGAACCTCATCGCCAACTCCGTCGCAACCTTGCTGTCCCACCCCGGCCAGCTCGCCGCGCTTCGCGCCGACCCCGCCCTCATGCCGCGGGCGGTGGAGGAGCTGATGCGCTGGTGCGGGCCGCAGCTGCTGACCATCCCCCGCTTCACGGCGGAGGACGTCGAGATCGGCGGCGTGACCGTTCCCAAGGGCGTGCCGGTCACGGCCTCGATCGCCTCGGCGAACCGCGACCCGCGCGCCTTCGACGAGCCGGACCGGTTCGACCTGCGGCGCGAGGAGTCGGGGCATCTCGGGTTCGCGCACGGGCCGCACTTCTGCGTCGGGGCCTCGCTGGCCCGCGTACAGGCCGGGATCGCGATCGGGGCCCTGCTGCGCCGCTTCCCCGGCCTGGCGCTCGCCGGCGAGGTGCGGCACATGCCCGACCCCGGCACCTGGCGCCTGACGTCGCTGCCCGTGACCCTGTGAGACGGCGGTTCAGTAGCCGACCGTGAACCTGGCGCGGTGATGCCGGGGGCGCTCGGCCTCGTCGAGCAGCGCGACGGCGAAGTCCTCCATGGAGATCGCCGACCTGCCCTCGGCGTCCACCAGCAGCTCGTCGCCGCCGAGCCGGTAGCGACCGGTACGCTCCCCCGGCTCCAGCAGCGCGGGCGGGCTCACGTAAGCCCAGTCGACGCCCGGCTCGGCCCGGCAGACCTCAAGCTGGGCGTTGCAGGCCAGCGCGATGGGCCGCCACGAGGGCGGGAAGTCCGGAGTCTCGACGACGGTGAGGCCGCCGGTGCCCGGCACGGTCAGCCCGGCCGCGCCGCCGACGAGCAGCAGCCGCACGCCGGTCCTCACCACCCCGGCCAGCAGCGCCTTGGCGGTCGTGACCAGGTCGGCCTCGTGGCCGGGCGCGGGCCGGGTGGCGCTGACGACGAGGTCCTGCCCGGCGCTGAGCGCGGCCACGTCCCCGACGTCCGAGGCGTCGCCGGCGCGGGCGTGCGCGGCGGGAGGCAGCAGGGGGAAGCGGGCGGGGTCGCGGACGACGGCGGTGACCTCGTGACCGCGCGCCAGCGCCTCGGCCACGACCCTGCCGCCCACGGCTCCGGCGGCTCCGAAGACGGTGATGCGCATGTCAGGACTCCTTTCCAGCAAGGACGCGGGGCGTCTCGGCCGGCTTGCGGGCGGGCTGGCGCTGGGCCACGACCAGGGCGGCCAGGACGACGAGCGCCCCGAGCGCCTGGGCCGCGGTGAGCTCCTGGCCGAGGACGAGCCAGCCGAGCGCGGTGGCGACCACGGGGCTGAGCAGGCCCAGGAACGTGACCTTGGTCGCCGACAGCAGCCGCAGGCCCCGGAACCACAGGACGTAGGCGAGCGCGGATCCGATGATCGTGAGGTAGGCGTACCCGGCGAGGTTCGCGCTGGTCAGGGTGGCCGGCGGCGCGCCCTCGACGAGGAACGCCACCGGGAGCAGCAGCAGGCCGCCGGCCACGAGCTGCCAGCCGGTGGTGGCCAGCAGCGGCGCGGGCGACTGCCACCGCTTGCTCAGCACCACGCCCAAGGCCATCACGACGGCGCCGCCGAGCGCCGCGGCCACGCCGAGCGCGTCCAGCCGGGCGTCGGCCCGCAGCACGAGCAGGCTCACCCCGGCCACGCCCGCCACGGCGGCCAGCGTCGTACGCATGGACAGGCGTTCACCCAGGAGCCCGGCCGACAGCAACGCGACCAGCAGGGGCTGGATGGCGCCCACGGTGGCGGCCACCCCTCCGGGCAGCCGGTACGCCCCCACGAACAGCAGCGCGAAGAACACCCCGATGTTCAGCGCGCCGAGCACCAGCGCGCGCCACCACCAGATGCCCGCGGGCAGGCGGCGGGTGATGGCGACCAGGAGGAGACCGGCGGGCAGCGCGCGGATCACGGCGGCCAGCAGCGGGCGGCCGGGCGGCAGCAGTTCGGTCGTGACGAGGTACGTGGTCCCCCAGATGGCGGGGGTCAGCGCGGTCAGCAGGACGGTTCCCGATTGATTTCTTAGCACTAAGACAAAGTATCTCAGCGCTAAGTTACTTGGCGAGGTGATTTACCTCACCGCTAAGGCATCGTTAGGCTGGAGTGGTGGCTGATCACGTCGACCTGATACTCAAGCAATGGGACGCCCAGCGCCCTGACCTGGACGTCTCGCCGATGGCGGTGATCGGCCGGCTGTCGCGGCTGATCCGGCTGATCGACGTGGAGCTGGGCCGTACGTTCGCCGCGCACGGGCTCGACCGGGCCTCCTTCGACGTGCTGGCCACCTTGCGCCGCAGCGACCCGCCGCACCGGCTGACGCCGGCCGAGCTGATGCGGGCCTCCATGGTCACGTCGGGGGCGATCACGCAGCGGCTCGACCGCCTGGAGTCCAGGGGGCTGGTGACCCGCACGCCCAGCGAGGCCGACGGGCGGGTGGTCTACGTGACGCTCACCGGCGAGGGGTACGCCCTGATCGACCGGGCCCTGCCGGACCATGTCGCGACGGAGGACCGCGTGCTCTCGGCCCTGCCGAAGGAGCGCCGGGACGAGCTCGCCCACACGCTGCGCGACCTGCTGGAGTCCCTCGGGGACACCACCACGCTCACCTGACCAGGGGTGCCATCAGAACCGGCCTGCGAGGCGCCTCGCCCGCCTGTCCCGGGGCTCGGCTGTTATCGCATTGCGCGCCTGTGGGCCGGCCGACGAAGATCGCGCCATGGAACGAAATGGGATCAAAGCAGGCTGGCTTGCCCTGCGGCCGTTCAAACCGGCGGACATCCCGTGGGTCTATGAGGTGTCCCTGGATCCGGCCTTGCAGCACTTCGTGGAGTTGCCGGCGCCCTACCGCATGGAAGATGCGGCGTTCTTCGTGGAGCAGCTGGCCATCGCCGGCGCGCAGAGTGGACAGCGTCTGGAGTTCCTCGCCGAGGAGGCGTCCACGAGAGAACGCCTTGGCCGCGTGGGTCTGTGGTTGGGCGCACCGGGTACGGCCGAGATCGGATACTGGGTTGATCCGAAAGCCCGCGGACGTGGCGTTGCGACCAATGCGGTGCGAGCTGTGTGTCGGTGGGCCTTCCGCGTTCATGGTCTGGAACTGATCGAGTGGCGCGCCGAGGTAGGCAACTGGGCTTCCCGCCGAGTTGCGGAGAAGGCGGGCTTCACCGTGGAGGCCACGCTCCGGAAGCGACTTCTGCACCGAGGAATCCGGGTGGACGCATGGGTCGGCTCCCTGCTCAAGGGCGAGGCTCTGTGAACTCGGGCCGGCGGTTCCACCCGGTGCGCCTTGATGGCGTCTGGTTCCCGATCGGATCGTTCTCGTCCAGCACACGCGCCATGAGGCACCCGGCCTTCCTTCCCTTACGAAGATCATCAGCCTGTGCGGGCCGGCGTGCTCACCGCCACCACCAGTCGATCGCTGGAACGCTGGGAGCGCCCGTCGCGGCGGGGATGGCCGAGACGGTGGCCACGGTGCGGACGGCGCCAGGGTGGTCGCCGTCGGGATCGGTGTAGCGCTCGGCGATCAGGCCCCATTCGAAGTTGCCGCGTAACAGGCAGGTGAGGTTGTCCAGGTACCGGAACAGCGCGGGTGAGGCGGACGGCATGACCTGGTCTCGCACCTCGACGAAGCGGGCGACGATCCGGTCTCGGAGGACGGCGGCGGCATGCAGCGCCCGGTCGCGGGGCAGGGTGTGGTCGCGCATGTAGAGGTCGATGAGGTTGCTGATCACGGGCCGGCTTGAGAGAGTCCGCTGCTGGGCGAGCCATCGCTCCTTGCCGTGCGAGTAGAGGTCGTTGTCGAGGGCGGCGGCCATGCCGGCCATCTCGGTCAGTGCCCGTACGCGTGCGCTGGTGATCTCGCCTTCGCTGATCGTGTCCGGCTCGGCCAGTTGGAAGAACTGCAGGGTGGGTTCGGCGACGGAGTACATCAGCCGTAGGGCGAGGTACTCGTTCGCGTTCAGCGGGGCGGCGCGGGCGGCGGCGCAGAGCTCGCAGGCGGCGCCGAGCAGCCATTTGAGGTGACTGTCGGCGAGGCGGCGCACCTGTTCGGGGCCGGCTGCCTGGTGGATGCGGCGGGCGAGGTCGATGACGGGTGCCGTCATGGGGTGCCCGGGCGGCAGCAGGCCCGCGTCGGGGGTTTCCAGGGTGCGGATGATGCGTACGGCCATGTCAAGGAAGCCAGAGTCGGCCCCGGCGGTGGCGTCCCAGGGGACGTCGTCGAAGACGAACATGAGATAGCCCCAGTCGACGGCGATCTGGAGGCGGTCGGGGTCGGCCCGGGGACACAGGTAGCCGAAGAAGTGCGCGGTGCGGGTGCCGGTGATGCGGCGGGCCAGGGTCGGGTCGTCGCACAAGCCATGGCTTGCCATCCAGTCCAGGCCGCGCCGCTGCATCACCTCGATCTGCGGGTGCCGGCGCAGGGGAGCCGGGAAGTACATCGGGGGCAAGTGCACGGTGATGGCCGGATCGGCGGCGTTGGCCATTGCGGGTCCCTCGCGGTGGATGGTGAGCGTCAAGAGTGGGCGGGAGGTGGGTCGTCGCGGCGGATGGTGGGCGTCAGGGGCGGGCGGGAGGCGCGGCGTCGCGGCGGCTCAGCGGCAGGCTCAGGTGGCGGGGATGCAAGGTGGGGCGTCGCGGCGGCTCAGCCGCAGCCTCAGGTGGCGGGGATGCAAGGCGGTGCGCGCCAGCGGCCTGACCTGCTGTCCCGGGACCGGGTGCAGGTGCCAGCGGCCGGTGATGGTGGCCAGGGCGAGGATGAGCTCGATGGTGGCGAACTGGTCGCCGATGCATCGGCGGGCGCCGTCGCCGAAGGCGAGGAAGTTCTTCGGCGACGGGGGCTTGGGGGCGCCGGAAGGGGTGAGAAAGCGTTCCGGGCGGAAGGTGTCGGGGTCGGGATAGTGGGCCGGCAGCCGGTGGATCAGGTAGGGGCTGTAGATGATCGTGGTGCCTGCGGCCAGGCGGTGGCCGCCGAGGTGGGTGTCGGCGGTGGTGTGGCGGGTGAGCAACCAGGCCGGTGGATACAGCCGCAGGGTTTCGCTGACCACGGCACCGGCGTAGCGCAGCTGCGGCAGATCCTCGCCGGTGGCGGCGCGCCCGCCGAGGACGCGCCGGCTCTCGTCGGCCACCCGGTCCTGTACGTCGAGGTGCTCGGCCAGCAGGTGCAGGGCCCAGCTCAGGGCGGCGCTGGTGGTCTCGGCGCCGGCGAGGAACAGGCTGGCGACGAGTTCGCCCAGCTCCCTGTCGGTGCGTGGCCGGCCCGTGCCCGACGGGGTGGGCGAGTCGGCGGTGGGGCTGTTGGCCAGCAGCACCGAGAGCATGTCGCCGTGGTTGTGGCCGGCGCTGCGGTAGTCACGTACGGCTTGGGTGGTGATGTCGTGCAGCCGCCGCTCAGTACGGTGATAGGCGCGATTGGCCGGGGTGGGCAGCCGATCCAGCGGGGGCGGGGTGATCATGCGACGGAAGATGCCGCGCACCATCGCCGGAAGCGCCTGGCGGATCTCAGCAAGGGATCGACGGCTCGTGGAGGCGGGGAACAAGGTTCGCGTCATGGCCTCACAGCTGATCCGAAGAGCTGCCGTGGGGACATCGAGGATCTGGCCGTCGCGCCAGGAGTCGGCGACGTGGGCCAGATACCGCCCGAAGATGGTGGCGTAGCCGGGCAGGCGGGTGCGTTGAAAGGCGGGCTGGGCCAGGGCGCGGAGGTCGACGCGGAGGTCCGCGCGGTGGGGCACGTCGACGGCTTGGCGCGGCGACTCCAGCGCGGCGTGCAGGAGGGTGTGTTCCCGGGCTCCGCCGGCCTCGACCAGTTCGGCGGCGTGCCGCGCCTGGGTGGCGTTCAGGGGGTACGGGTCGGCGTACAGGTGGGCCAGTCGGCGGCCGAGCGGTCCGGGCGTGGACGGGGCCGCGATCACCGGTGCGGTCATCTTCCGTTCGAGAAGGTCCTGCTGGGCCGGTTTGCCGGTGTGGGCCGGATCCCCCCAAATTCCGACGGCGGCTCGTGTGGAGCATCCGCAGCCGGTGCTGCCGCACCCGGCTGTGGGCCGCGAAGAACTCGGACAGGCGATGCCGGCGGGTGAGCATTCCCCCGGAGAAATCACATCTTTTCTCTACCAATCCCTACGTACTGTAATCTCCCCTGCGTGACAGGTAATCATCGCTGGCAGTGCTGCCGTTCTCGCCTGTTGCGGCGTAACGCCGATCCGCTCGGTGAGGGCGACCGTTCCGCCTCGCCCAGGCACCGCTGACCAAGGAAAGGGCGACGGTGAGCTGGAGTTCGGCGGCTGGATGATGTCGTCGGCCACGATGACCATTGCCGGTCGAGAGCCACCCTGGTCGTCTGCGTTCACGTTCATTTCCCACTGATCTTGCCGTCGTGATGTCGAGACGGCCGGATCGGCTCCGACCTTCTCGTGACGGCACCGGGTGGCGGCGCCGCCGGATCGGAGGAAGGCGCGCGATGAGCAAGGTAGTGCTGGATGTGTCGATATCCCTGGACGGGTTCACGGCGGGACCGAACGTCCGGAAGGAGGAGCCCATGGGGGACGGCGGTGAACGGCTGCACGAATGGATGGCCGGGGAAGGGCCGGACGGCGGGGTCGACCTCGGCATCCGCCGGCAGGTGGACGCGGCGGTGGGAGCCGTCGTCATCGGACGGCGCACCTTCGACCTCGGTGTGGTCCCGTGGGGTGGCACGCCGTGGCCCGGCGTCCCGAGTTTCGTGGTCACCCACCGGACCAGGGAGGACCTCCTCGGCGACAACGGCGGGACGTTCGCCTTCGACGGGCTGGAGGCCGCAGTCCGACGTGCCAAGGATGCCGCCGGGGACAAGGACGTCCTGGTGCTGGGTGCGGACGTCGCCCGGCAGTTGCTCACGGCGGGGCTGCTCGACGAGGTGTGGCTCCACCTCGTCCCCCTGCTGATGGGGGCGGGCACGCCGCTGTTTGCCGGGGAGCGGGCCGAGCTGATCCCGGAGGGGGAGCCCGTCGCGGGAACCGGGTCCGTGACCCACCTGCGCTACCGCGTACTGAAGCCCTGACGCCCTTGACGCCCGCTGCCTCGCGGCGTGACGAGGAGGTGAGGTGTCCACGGCGGCTGAGCGCGGGCGAGGACGGACCCGGCCGGCGCATCGGTCTCCTGCGCGTCCAGATCGTCCGGAGCCGACGACGAGGACCTGGCAGGCGGCGGCCGGGCCAGGTCCGGGTGCAGCGTGGCCGGTTCAGCCCAGGTCGAGTTTGGCCAGTTCCGCCCAGTACCAGGGCACGACCTCGCGCCCGGCGTCGGAGCGGGGGTCGGACCAGTCTCGGATCCATTCGCCGAGAATGCCGAGGAAGGAGTTGGGGATGCTGCCCGCCTGGATCACGCGCTGGATGCCGGCTTCGTGCGCGGCCGGGCTGGTGCCGCCGACCGCGTCGGTGACGACCATGGTCCGATAGCCGTCGCGCTGGGCGTGCACGACGGGGAAGGCGAGGCAGATCTCGGTCCATAACGCGGCGAAGACGACGTTGCGGCGCCCGGTCGCCTTGATGGCACGGCGTACGGGTTCGTCCTCCCAGGCGTTCATGGTCATGCGGTCGTACTCGGTGAGGGTGGGCACCTCCTCACGCAGGGAGGGGATGGTGGGGTGGTTGACCCCCGCTTTGACGCCCACGGTGGTGAGCACGGTGGGGATCTTGAGCAACCGGGCGATCCGGGCCAGGGCCTTGACGTTGAGCTGGAGCAGGTCCTTGTTCATCGAGGTGACGCCGTTGACCATCTCGGGCTGGTAGTCGATCAGCACCAGCATGGAGTTCTCCTGGCTGAACAGCGGGTTGGACTCGCTCGTGCCGCTCTCGGCGGACGCGGTGCCGGCCAGGGCGGGGGCGATCGCCGCGGCGGCCCCGACAGCACCGACAGCGCCTGCGGTGAGTGCCTGCCTGCGGGTTGGATTGCTCATGCCGAAATCCTTTACTTGGGGAAGATTGAATCTTTAAGTAGAAGGTAATGCGCAGGCATCCAGAAGCCGTAGACGACACGTATACGTGCTTTCAGCCGACTCGTCGGTGATCTCGTCCTCGTTGCCGACCCCGAGGTAGGGCAGATCGAAGGGCTCGGGGTGGCCGAGCGCGGCCCGGCGCGCGCAAGCTGCATTCGCGGCGTCTGGCGTAATGGCCCGTGATCGGCCCGATCTCCTCGAACGGCACGCTGAGCATGCCGTGCAGCCGGGCGCCGGCCGCTCCGCTGGCCTCAGCGAGCCCGGCACCACGAGCAGCGCCAGGCCCACCGAGCCGGCCAGGAGCGGCTCCTCGTGTTCAGGCGGGCGCGGTGTTCAGGCGGGCGCGGTATTCAGCCGGGCGCGGGGTTCAGCCGCGGCGCCGGCGGCCGGTGCCGCGGCCCGAACGCCGCCCCGAGCCGGAATCGGAGCCGCGCCCCGAGCCGGAAGCGCGGTTGGAATCGGAGCCGGTCCCTCGTGCGGAGGCCGTGCCGCGTGCGGAGCCGGGGTCGCGGCGGGGGCCCGTGCCGCGGGACGGCCGTTCGTAGCGGGTGGCGGGCCAGTGGGCGGGACGGGTGAGCGCGGCCGGGAGGCGGGTGGCGGCGTCGCCGGTGGCGGCGTTGAGCTGGGGCTGGGTGAGGAAGAGCGCACCCGACAGGTCCGCGCCCGCCAGGTCGGCCCCCCGCAGGTCAGCCCCGATCAGATCCGACTCCCGGAGGTCCGCACCCCGCAGATCGGCGCCGATCAGGTACGCCCCGCGAAGGTTGGCACCCCGCAGGTCGGCGCCCGACAGCTTGGCCCCGATCAGATCCGCTCCCCTGCGCTCCTTGCCTTTGCGCCCGGCCCGGACCAGCTCACTCGTCCGCAGCAGCAGCACGTTGACCTCGGCCCGGTGCGCCGGCACGTCCAGCTCCTTCAGCGCGTCCGGACTTTCCCGGGTGAGCCGCTCCGTCGCGTCGAACGCGCCCTGCAGCTCGGCGTGGACGGGCCTGGCTGCCTCCAGCGTCAGCGCCTCCGCCAGATACCACAGCAGCTCGTGCAACTGCCGCACGACGGGGAAGATCGCGTACATCTCCCCGGCCGTGCCCGGCGCCTGCCGCCAGCTCGTGCCCTGGAAGGTGACCTGCGAGACCTTCTGGCCCGCCCCGAAGCAGTCGTACACGGTGCAGCCGGGAAAGCCGCGCTCCCTGAGCTCCGCGTGAATGGAGCAACGGAAGTCGTCACGCAGGTTGCGGCAGGGCTCCCCGGCCTTCTTGTCCACCGCGAAGTCGGCCGACGCCGCGAACGGCAGCGCGACGCAGCAGAGCCCGAAGCAGCTCTCGCAGTCGGCCAGCAGGCCGAGCTCGCGCGGGTTCGTTCCAGGCAACGTGCGGGCCTCCTCCGGCGGATACGGTCAGGCCATCAAGGGTACTCACTCGTGGACGTACGGCGTCGTCGTGGTGATCGCCTCGAACCCCAGCCGCAGCAGGATCGGACGGCTCTGGCTGGAGGCGTCCACCTGCAGATGGTCGTAGCCACGGGCGATCGCCTCGCGGGCCCGGTAGGCGACCAACGCCCGGTAGATGCCGCGCCCGCGCCACTCCGGCACGGTGCCGCCGCCCCACAGGCTCGCGAACCGGGTGCCCGGGTGCAGGTCCATGCGGGCCGCGCTCACCGGCACGTCACCGGCCATCGCGAGGAGGGCGACGACCTCGCCCCCCGCGAGCTGGTCGAGCAGCCGTTCCCGGAAGTGCGCGTCAGGGGTGCCGAAGGCGCTCTCGTGAACGTCGGCCATCAGCTCCACACCGTCGGAACCGGTCACCGGCACCAGCCGCACCCCCTCGGGCGGTTCCCCTCCGAGGGGCAGGCGCGGGATCTCGGCGATCATCAGCGTCTCGGCGGGCTCCGGGGTGAATCCGGCGGCCAGGAGGCGCCGGTCGAGGTCGCCGGGCCGGTCGTAGCCATACAGCTTCCACTCGAACGGCCGCCCCAGCTCCCCGAAGTAGCGCACCTGCTCGGCGATCTCCGCGTCCGCGTTCCGCTCGTCGAGGCCGGACCAGAGCACGCCGTTCCAGCCGTGCTCGGGCGCGACCTGCCGCACCACGTTGCCGGCCCGCTCCACTTTGGCGTCCGGCCCGTCGGCGCGGGCCTCCTGGCGCAGCTGCCGGTCGAAGAGTTCCAGCATCTCAGCCCCCGAACCGTCGCTGCCGGGCGGCGAAGCTGCGCAGCGCCCGCAGGAAGTCGATCTCGCGGAAGGCCGGCCAGTACGCCTCGCAGAAGTACAGCTCGGAGTAGGCGGACTGCCAGAGCAGGAAGTTCGACAGGCGCTGCTCGCCGCTGGTGCGGATCACCAGGTCGGGGTCGGGCTGACCGGCCGTGTAGAGGTGGGGCGCGATGTCGTCCACGCTCAACGTCGAGGCCAGCTCCACCATGGACTGCCCGGTCTCGGCCCGCTCGTACAGCAGCTCGCGCAGGGCGTCGATCACCTCCTGGCGGCCGCCGTACCCGATGGCCAGCGTGAGGTGGAAGCCGGTGGCACACGTACGGGTGGCCTCGACGGCGCTCTTGAGCGCGCGGGCCGTGGTGTCGGGCAACATGTCGAGCAGGCCCGCCACATGGACGCGCCAGCGCGCGTCCGGCCGGTCCAGCCGCTCGGCGACCATCTCCTCGATCACCCGCAACAGGTAGGCGACCTCCTCGTCACCGCGGCGCTGAAGGTTCTCCGTCGAGCACAGGAACACCGTCACGTGCTCGATCCCCAGCCCCTCACACCACGACAGCACGTGGTCGATGTGCTCGGCGCCGTACTTGTGGCCGATGCTCGGGCTGGCCAGACCCTGCTGCCTGGCCCAGCGCCGGTTTCCGTCCATGATCAAACCGACGTGGCGGGGCAGCGGACCCGCCGTGGCCTGACGGCGCAGCCGCCGGGCATAGAGGGAATGAAGAAGATCAGTCGTCCACATCCTCCAAGGATGGCCCACCCGCCGAACCGGAACCGCCCCCTTACCCATTTCCGTGACCGAGCCGCAAGCCGTCGTCGCCCCAGCCGTCCCCCCAGTCGGCGTCCCTGGCCGCGCGGTAGAGGTCGCCCTGCCGCTTGGACACGATCACGTCGCGGATCCCCTCCTCCCCGGCGCACAGGCGCAGGGACACCACGCCCTTGCGTTTGACCGGGTGGCGCAGGATCCGGGTGTCGGCCCGCTCCCCCGGGACCGTCGTGGCGGCCACGTAGGAGAACTTCTCGTCCTCGAAGCTGAGCGTGCCCGCCTTGATCCGGCGGTGCAGGGACGTCCTGGGCAGCCTGACGGAGAAGTGGCACCAGTCGCGTCCCTGCTCGATCGGGCAGCGCCCGTCGTGGGGGCAGGGGGCGGCGACGCTCAGCCCCTGGTCGACCAGGACCTCTCTGGCCTCGGCGACGGTGGCGTAACCCGCCGGGGTGCCGGGCTCGATGACGATCACCATGGCCGCGTCCGCGGCCAGCCAGCGGACGATCTCCCGGCGCTTGTCCTGGGGGAGCTCGCCCAGGGCGTACGACATGGTCACCAGGTCGGCCGCGGGCCGGTCGAGGCCGGGACGCACCGACGCCTGCCGCCAGGTGGCCCCGCGCAGGGACTCGGACGTACGGGCGAGGCGTTTGCCCAGGTCGATGATCTGCGGGTCGTGCTCGATGACCGTGACCCGCTCGATGGACGACCAGGTCTCGCCCGCCGCCCAGATCGCCGCCCCCGTGCCGCCGCCGACGTCGAGGTGGCTCCCCGGCCGGAAGTCCGGGGTCATGGCGGCCGCCTGGCGCATGGCCGTGGCCGCGGCGGCGTAGGTGGCGGGCATCCGGTACGCGGCATAGGCCGCCACGTCGGCCTGGGACCTGATGTGGGTGCCTCCGCCGGTGGCGGCGTTCGTACGGTAACGCTCGGTGAGCCGCGCCACGGAGTCGGACAGCTCCTGCGGCGCGTAGCCGGACAGGGCCTTGTCCAGGGCGGCTCTGAGTTCTTCTGGAAGCATGGATGGGTTCACCTGTGGTCCGTACGTGGCTTGCCTGCGTCAATGATGCTCGCGATTCGACGGTGCTCGGAACTCATGCGGCCCGTGTGGCTGCGCCCCTGGCGAACAGGCCGATCCTCCGGCCCGCACGGCTGCGCCGCTGGCGAACAGGCCGATTCCCGGCCCCGCGCGGCGGTAGCGTGCCGAGCATGCTGATCATCGACGACGTCAAGATCGCGTACGAGGAGGCCGGCCCCGCGACCCCCGTGGGCACCGTCGTGCTCGTGCACGGCGGGACGACCGACATGCGCCTCTGGGAGCACCAGTTCCGCGCCCTCTCGGAGCGCTACCGCGTGATCCGCTACGACTGGCGCGGCCGCGGCCGGTCGGGCGACGCCGAAGGCGAGGTGTGCCATCACGAGGACCTGCTCGCCGTCATGGACGCGCTGGGAGTCGAGCGGGCGGCGCTGGTCGGCAACTCGATGGGCGGCGCGTACGCGACCGAGGTCGCCCTGGCCGCCCCCTCCCGGGTGGCCGCGCTCGCCCTGATCAGCTCGGGTCTGGCCGGCCACCCATGGCCGCAGGAGATGCTGGACCAGGCGCGCGAGCGCGTCCACGGCTCGGTGCCCGCCGACCGCCTGGCCCGCTACCGCGCCGGCACCGCCGACCACGTGGATCCCGCCGACGTACGCGCGATGGCGGAGGCCCACACGCTCTGGCAGACCGCCGGGCCCGACCGTGGCCGCGACGCGCTCTCCGACGAGGTGTGGGAGTCGGCGGTGGAGATGTGCCGCCTGGTGTTCGAGCGCTCCTGGAGCGGCCCCCGATCCACGGAACGCCACCTGGTCCCGCCCGCCGTGACGCGCCTGCCCGAGATCACCGCGCCCACCCTGGTGATCAACGGCCTGTCGGACGTGCCCGGCATCCAGCAGATGTCCGACCTGCTCAGCGCCGGCATCCCCGCCGCCCGCCGCATCGACCTCCCCGAGACGGGCCACCTGCCGCCGCTCGAACGCCCCGCGGAGGTGACCGAGGCCCTGACGGCATTCCTCGCGACCGTCTTCACCTCCTGACCCACGCCCCCCCGCCCGACGCCCCCGCTTCCAGCTCGTCCCGGCCTTCCAGGGGCGCCACTTCCCCTGCCCCGATCGACGCCACCGCACTTCAACGGGCCCCTCTCGACCACCGCGGCATGGCGAGCGCGGGCGTCACCGGGTCGGCGACCGGCGGGCATGTCAGGTGGGCGAAGCCGGGGCGCCAGGCCGGTGACGGTGGAGGCGGAGGTCCAGCCAGTCACGACGGGGGCAGGGGCCAGGCCAGTGACGGCAAGGCGGGTCAGGGCCGTGACGGCGGGAGTCGGGCCGGGGATGGCGGGGGCGGGGCCAGGCCAGTGACGGCGAGGCAGGTCAGGGCCGTGACGGCGGGGGCCAGGCCAGTGACAGCGAGGCGGGTCAGGGCGGTGACGGCGAGGCGGGTCAGGGCGGTGACGGCGAGGCGGGTCAGGGCGGTGACGGCGAGGGTCAGGCCGGGGATGGCGGGGGTGAGGGTCAGGTCGGTGTAGCCGGGGTGCGATCGGGCTGGGGGCGGGGGCGGCCGGTCGTGGAGGCGTACTCGGCGAGGATCCCGTCGATGGCGGACGCCAGCAACTCCCGGTGCTCCGCCGGCAATTCCCCCGTCAACGCCTCCAGCCGCGCCTCGACCCCGTCGTGCGCCAGCGCCCCGACGCGCTCCCCTTCGGGGGTCAGCTCGACGAGCCAGGCCCGCCGATCCCGGGAATCACGCGTGCGGGCCACGAGCCCCCGCTTCTCCGCCCGGTCGACGAGCCCCGTCAGGCTCGACTTCTCCAGGTGCAGCGTACGCGTCAGCTCCGTCATCCCCACCGGCCCGCCGACCAGCAGGCACAGCAGCTGCGCCTGCTGCGGCGTAAGGTCCTGGTCCCTGCCGACGTCCCCGAACACCTGCTGCACCAGGTGCCCCAGACGTACGAGGGCGGTAGTGAACGTCGCGACCACGGCATCGAGTCTAGTTGACAATGGTTCATAATACGAACTAATTTAGTTCTTGTTACCAACTGTTCGCACTACCAACCAAAGTCCGGCGGCGAACGGCACATCCAAGGAGCCCCCATGCCCGACTACGGCCACGAGCTGCTCTTCAGCGTCAGCTTCGCGCCCTCCGCCCACCAGGCCGACACCGTCGTCGCCCTCTCCCAGCTCGCCGAGCGCGCCGGACTCGACCTCGTCACCTTCTCGGACCACCCGTACCAGCCCACCTTCCTCGACACCTGGACCCTGCTCGGCTACGTCGCGGCCGCCACCGAGAGCATCCGGCTGGCCGGCAACGTGCATCCGCTGCCGCTCCGGCCGCCCGCCATGCTCGCGCAGGCCGCCGCCAGCCTCGACATCCTCAGCCACGGACGCTTCGAGCTCGCCCTGGGCACCGGCGGATACCGGGACGCCATCGCCTCCATGGGCGCCCCGCGCCTGTCCCCCGGCCAGGCCGTGGACGCGCTCGAGGAGGCCATCCCGATCATCCGCGCCGCCTGGGACACCGACGCCCCCGGCGCCATCGACCACCACGGCGAGCACTACCAGGTCACCGCCCCGCGAGGCCCGCGCCCGGCCCACGACATCGGCATCTGGCTCGGCGCGTACAAGCCGCGCATGCTCCGCGTGACCGGCCGCCTCGCCGACGGCTGGCTCCCCTCCCTCCCCTACCTCCAGGACATCGGCAAGATCGGCGAGGGCAACGCCGTCATCGACGAGGCCGCCGCCGAGGCGGGCCGCTCGCCCCGCGACATCCGCCGCCTGCTCAACCTCGGCGAGGAACTGCCGGCCGCCCAGCTCGCCGAGATCGCCCTCACGTACGGCGTCAGCGTCTTCATCCTCGCGGCCGACGACCCCGGCCGTCTCCAGCGCTTCGCCCAGGAGACCGCCCCGGCCGTACGCGAACTCGTCGCCGCGGAACGCACCCAGGCCGCCCCGCCGCCACCCACCGCCGCGGCAAAAACCGCAAGCCCGACGACGGCCGCCTTGGGCGCCACCCCGACCCCCGACGACGGTGTACGGCTCACCGACGTACGCGTCTGGGACGAGACCACCCGCCCCACCGGCCCCGCCCCCGACCCCACCAGGCGCTACACCCCCGCCGAACAGGCCAACGGCCGGCACCTCATCGACGTGCACGACCACCTGCGCGCCGAACTCGCCCAGCTCCGCGACCTCATCGACCAGGTAGCCTCCGGAGCGATCGACGCAGGCGCCGCCCGCTCGCACATCAACACCATGACCATGCGCCAGAACAACTGGACCCTCGGCGCCTACTGCGAGTCCTACTGCCGCCTCGTCACCATGCACCACACCGCCGAGGACGCCATGGTCTTCCCGCATCTCCGCCGCACGGAGCCCGCCCTGGCGCCCGTGCTCGACCGCCTCCAGGAAGAGCACCACGCCATCCACAAGATCATCGAACGCGTCGACCGCGCCCTCGTCTCGTTCGTCGGCGACCCGGACGGCCTCGGCCACCTGCGCGAGACCGTGGACCTGCTCACCGACAGCCTCCTGTCCCACCTGTCGTACGAGGAGCGCGAACTCGTCGAACCCCTGGCCAGGAACGGCCTCTAGGCCCGGCGGGCGGGGAACGCGCGACGGCGCGCCGCGACCACGACCGCCAGGGCCACCGCCACCAGCGGCAACGAGGTCCACGGCAGCGCACCCGCCCCGGCGCCCTCCAGCACCAGCCCGCCGGCCAGCGACCCCGCGGCGATCCCCGCGTTGTACACGGTCGTCTGCATGGAGGTGGCCGCGTCCGCGTTCCCGGCTCCGGAGGCGTCCACCAGCGCCGACTGCAGCAACGTCGGCACCCCGCCGAAGGCCGCCCCCCACAGCGCGACCGCGCCCAGCGGCGCCCAGCCCGGCCCACCGGAGACGGCCAGCACCGCCATGGCCCCCGCCACCACGGCCAGCACCACCACGAGCGTCACCCGCGGGAACCTGTCGATCACCACCCCGGTCACCCAGATCCCCGCCACCGTCCCGACCCCGAACACGAGCAGCACGACACTCGTCCGCCCCAACCCGGCGAAGGCCACGAACGGCGCCAGATACGTGTACATCGCCTGATGCCCGACCAGCACCAGCACCGTCACCCCCAGGATCGTCCGGACACCGGGCAGCGCCGCCACCCGCCGCAACGGGACCCGCACCGTGGCCGCCTCACCGGGAAAGTCCGGCACCTTCCACAGCACCCACCCCACCAGCGCGACCGCCACGACCGCCAGCCCCAGAAAAGCGGTCCGCCACCCGAACGCCGAGGCCAGCGCCGCGCCCGCCGGAATCCCCGCGCACAGCGCCACCGTGATCCCCGCCGAGACGATCGCGATGGCCCGCCCCCGCCGCTCGACCGGCACCATCCGGGCCGCGTACCCGACCAGCATCGCCCACAGGATCCCGCCCATGACGCCGGCCAGGACCCGCGCCCCGAAGGTCACCGCATAGGACGACGAGAGCGCGGTCACCGTGTTGAACAGGGCGAACCCCGCCAGCGTCCCCACCAGTACGGGCCGCCGCGGCAGCCCGCGCAGCAACGCCGTCAGCGGGATCGCCGACAGGGTCGAGGCCACCGCGTACGCCGTCACCAGGAACCCGGCCCGCCCTTCCGGCACCCCCAGCGCCGCGCCGAGCTGCGGCAGCAGCCCCGCCGGAAGCAGCTCCGTCATCACCGCCGTGAACGCCGCCGAGAACAGCGCCAGTAGCCCCGACCAGGGCATTCTCCCGACGCGTACGGCGTCGGCGATCGTCGCACCTGACATGTCGAATATGCTGAAACGTTCACATCAATGTGAAGGCAAGCCGGGAGGCCCCGCCGTGAGAATCGGTGAACTGTCGCGACTGACGGGCGTGCCGACCCGCATGCTCCGCTACTACGAGGAGCAGGACCTCCTCCACCCGGAGCGCGCCGACAACGGCTACCGCCATTATCCGGAGCCGGCCGTCTACCGGGTTCAGCAGATCCGCGGCCTGCTCGACTCCGGACTCACCACGGAGATCATCCGCCGTATCCTGCCGTTCCTGAACAAGCCCGACGTGATCCACCTGCACCCGCAGTGCCTCACCCCGGAGCTGGCCGACCTCCTGGAGGCCGAGGCCGACCGCATCCAGCAGCGCATCGAGTGCCTCTCCCGCAACCGCGACGCGATCCACGCGTACCTGGCGGCCGTGCGATCTTCCTGAGCCCGGCGCCTTTACAATGTAGATCACTTGTACATCCGGGTTACTGATCAACGGCGGCCTGTTGATCGAAAACGGGGTGTGGCGCTGCACCTGCCCTCCAAGATCGCTACGTATAGTGATCTCCGATGTCACTTCGTGATTACAGGGGGAGATCATGAGGAATAGCCTCATCGCCGTCGGCGGTGCGCTACTCGCCGCGACCGCACTGTACGGAAGCGCCACGCCCGCCACGGCCGACGACGACGGCAAGCACCACAAGTCGAAGCACTGCGACCTCGGGGTGGGCGACGACATTACCTATCACCACGTCACCGACCACGGCGTGTTCGCCGGGACCCGCAAGACCAAGGCCTGCAAGGACGACGGCGGCGCCGGCTGGGACTGGTCGTGGGACCCCCACTGGCATCACCGCAACTGGCCCACCAGCGGCAACGGCAACTGGGCCGGCTCCTGGCCCGACCACGGCTTCCACCACGACGACTGATCAAGCCCCGCATCACGCGCTCGTCCCGGTGCCCGCCACGCAGGCACCGGGACGAGCGCGTTCAGGGCCCGCCGCCGTCCAGACCCCCGGCGCCGTTCAGACATCACCGCCGGAACGGGCGCGTTCAGGCGCTCGCCGCCGTGCCTTCCCCGGCCGGTTCGGTGTTCCGGGGACGTTGCCGCCATGCTGGGGCGATGGATGATCCACTGAGCTGGTTGGCCCAGGACGCCGCATCAGGGCCTCTCCCCGTCCGCGAGGGGCAGTTCCATCGGGTCGTGATGGGCTCGGACCGGGTCGTGTGCCTGCCCCGCACCGAGGCGGCGGCTGCCCGGCTGCCGCAGCGGGCGGCCATGCTGCGCGTGCTCGCCGGGCTCGGTTTCGGCTTCCGCATCCCCCGGCCGCTGTCCGAAGGCGCGGGCGAGGCGCCGTACCTGGTGCTCAGCCGCGTCCCCGGCGCGCCGCTGGAGGACGGAGCGCTCGACGACCCGGCGGTGGCCGGGGCGGCCGCGGAGCAGTACGCCGAGCTGCTGGCCGCGCTGGCCCGGGCGGGGGCCGACGAGCGGGCGCGGGCGGGGTTGCCGTGGACGCCGGAGGATCGGTGGCGGCGGTTCGAGGCGGATGTCCGCGCCGAGTTGTTCGGGCTCATGTCGGACGGCGGACGCCGGCGGGCCGAGCGGGAGCTCGCCGCGGCCGCGGGTCTCCCCCACGTCGCCACGGCGGTGGCGCACGGCGACCTCGGCGCCGAGAACGTGCTGTGGGAGATCGACGGCGGGCTGCCCCGGCTCAGCGGCGTGATCGACTGGGACGAGGCCACCATCGGCGACCCCGCCGAGGATCTCGCCGCCATCGGCGCCGGCCACGGCGACACGTTCCTGGGCCGGGTGCTCGCGCTGGGCGGCTGGGCCGGCGACGAGACGGCGGCCCGCATCGCCGCCATCCGCGGCACGTTCGCCCTGCAACAGGCCCTCGCCGCCCACCGGGACGGCGACGCGGAACAACTGGCGGACGGCCTGACCGCCTACCGCTGAGCACCACCGCACGGTCCATCCGAGGGGCCGCTACCCGACCCACCGCTCATCCCGCCCGCGGGCTGGCCGCCGCCTTCGCGCACCACAGCCGGGCAGGCGGCAAACCGCAGACGGCCGAGGCAGCCGAGGAGGCAGCTGAGAGCCGGAGGGCCGGGAGACCGGAGGGACAGGAGACCGGAGGGGCGGGAGACCGGAGGGGCGGGAGACCGGAGGGGCGGGGAAGGCAGAGGCGCGGAAGGCCGGAGGGGTGGGAGGGGAGGTCAGGGTCTGAGGCGGGAGGAGGGGGTGGCCGCGGAGGTCGGGCGGCCGACTCGGGCCACGTGGAGGAGGGTCCGGGGGTCCGTGACGCCCAGCCGGTCCGCGAGGACCTGCCTGGTCGGCCCGCAGTCGATGATCTGGCTCAGCGGGTGCGTGGCATAGCCGTGGGCGGACAGGGTGAGCCAGTGCCGCATCAGCACGCGCCCCAGCTCCAGCTCGTCCTCGACCGCCCCCACCAGCACCAGGACGTCCCCGTCGTAGTCGAGCAGATCACGCGAGGCCCCGGCCAGCACCCTCGGGAGGCCCAGGGGACGCAGGGCCGGGTAGAGGGCCAGCGAGGCGCGCAGGCCGATGGCCTCCGCCCTGCTGAGGGACAGGGCCCGGTCGGTGAGGCCGTCGAGCAGGTAGCGGCGGTGGCGGCGGGTGAGACGCAGCCAGGCGCGCAGCTCCCGCGTCACCCCCTGGTCGCCGAACTGGTGCAGGTCGGCCGCGTGCAGCAGGTCCGCGAGGTCGCGGCAGGCCAGCCGCCGCATCCCGGTGAGCTCGGCGACCAGCGGGTCCGGCAGGCGTCCCGGGTGGTACTCGCCGCGGTTGGCGCCGCGCGCCCGGACGTCCGCCGTCGTGAAGGGCGTCCGGTATGGCTGCGCGGCGGCGTACAGGACGCCCACCCGATGCGGACCCGGATCGGGACGGAAGCCGACCGGCAGGCCGGCGTCGGCGCAGACGATCAGGCAGCACTCCACGAACGCGCCCAGGCTCAGGCGCAGGTCGCGGCCCGTGGGGTCGCTGATGGGCAGGGCGCGTGACGGGTCCCAGCCGACCTCGGCCCGGTCGGCCGTGTAGGTGAGGGTCCAGGGCTGGGTGTTGTGGGCGCTGGGGGCACGCCAGAAGTCCGGCTCCAGCGGCAGCAGCCGGTCTTTCACGCCGTCAGGCCCTTCTCGTAGAACGTGTAGCCGTGCAGGGGTCGGCCGCCCATCGCGGTGTACTGGGCGGCGGAGCCGGGGTTCGTACGCTCGACGTACGTGCTGCGCAGTGCCCGGTAGCCGCCCCGGCGCAGCCCCTCGTGCAACTCCCTGGCCAGCAACCGCATGTAGCCGTGGCCCTGCTCGCCGGGGACCGTGCCCTTGATGATGAGCACGGCCTCGCTGCGGTAGCGGGACCGGGTGGCCAGCAGGCGGAGCTGGTTCAGGAGGTGGAGATTGCCACGAATTTTCGCGATAAATCGCGAAATGTCGGGCAAGCACAGCACGAACGCGATCGGCCGCTCCTCCTTCGTCAGGTACAGCAGCAACGACTCGTCCAGCAGGTACGCCAGCCCGTCCGTCTGCGCCGCGAGCTGCTCCGCCGAGATCTCCGTGTAGTAGCCGAGCTGCGCGAAACTGGCGTTCAGCATCTCCCGCAGGATCGGCAGCTGCTCCGCCACGCGCCGCCGGTCGCCCCGGTGCACGCGCAGCCCCTCGGCCGCGATCCGCCCGTCGTCGAACGCGAACACCGGCTCCTCCGGCACCGGGCAGATCCAGGTGTCGGACTCGAAGCGGCGGGCGAAGCCGCACGCCTCGTACGCGACCGGATAGTACGGGTGGTTCCAGGCGCTGTCGATGAAGCCGCGCTCGTCGAAACCGGAGGTGATGACCCCGCCCGCCTGGTTGGGCAGCAGCGACACCGGCCCGAACACCGCCTCCTTCCTGGCGTCGCGCCCGGCCGCGAGGATGCCGTCGAACAGCTCCTCCGCCGCCTCCTCCGCGAACTCGGTCAGCCCGAACAACTGGGTGGCCCGGCCCAGCTTGGCGTCCAGCGCGGCGTCGGTGTGCAGGGTGGTCCGCGCGATCACCCGCCCGCGCCGCCTGAGCAGGAACAGGCGTACCCCCTGCCGGTGCCACGTGCGTACCTGCGCGTGCAGCGGCGGGATGAAGCGCGGCTCGCCCGCGTAGACGCGGTCGGTCAGCGCGAGGAAGTCGCGCAGGTCGCGGCGGCTCTCGACGGGATGCAGCGTCACCCGCGCCTCACCCGGGGACCCTCGCCATCCCCCGTGGACAGCTCCGTGGACAGCGGCGTGAACGTCTCGATGTGCGCCATCGGCCCGCCCTCCGCGCGCCAGACCCCGTTGCTGTAGCCCTCCGGCTCGGCGTTGTAGAGCCGGATGTAGCCGCCGGTGGCGTTCCTGGTGCCGTCCGTCACCCACTGCATGAGCTTGCGGTGGTGGCGGCTGCGGGCGAAGCGCAGCAGCGCGTCGCGGTCCTCGAAGAACGCGAGCGTGCCCAGCGTGAACGGGAACTCCCAGTAGACCTTGTGCCAGCAGTAGCCGCGCATCCGCTTCATGTCCCGCACCATGCGGAACCAGGTCAGGGTGAGCGTGACTATCGACAGCGGCCCCCGGTAGCGGGTCGCGCCGACGAACATCGCCGTCGCCCGCCCCTGCGCCGGGGCCTTGCTGAAGTCCGTGGTCCTCATGCGTCCTTCACCAGGTAGACATTCTTCATCTTCGTGAGGCCGGCGAACGGCCCCTCGCCCGGGCCGAAGACCTTGACCCGAAGGTCGGCGGCCGTCGGGTCTTCCTTGAGCGACTCGGCGAAGTCGCGCGAGACGGCGCTCAGGTGGGCGACCACGCCCTTGCGGCAGATCTCGGCGAGTTCGTCGCGGTCGGCGGCGTCAGGGCCGCGCAGCTCAATGTTGATCACCGGTCGGTACTCCAGGCCCGGCAGCTCCTCCAGCGACAGGCAGAACCGGTTGATCGCGGCCGCGTACGGATTGCCCTGGTAGAGGCCGTACTCGACGTCCTGCGGATACAGGTTGGCCCCCATGTAGGAGATCGTCGAGTCCTTGCGGCCGAACAGGAACAGCAGCGGCAGGTTCATCCGCTCGTCGGTCCACGCGCGCTCGTATTCGGCGGCGCCGAGCGCCCGCCTGACGTCGGCGAGGGTGTGCAGCCTGGCCTCGTCGCCGACGTTGTAACGCAGCTTGGGCTGCAGGCAGCTCTTGGTGTTGATGGTGCACAGCAGCTCGCCCTCGCCGTTGACCTCCAGGAACGTCTCCAGCGGGTTGTAGTGGAAGATCATCGGCAGCCGCTGCTCCCCCGGTCCGAGTAACAGCTCGCGCAGCCGCTGGTCGGTGGCCAGGCGCTTGCGCAGCCACACGCTGAACCCGCTCTCCGCGCCCATCCCGATCGTCAGGTCGCTGGCGCCGTAACCGGAGCGGACCTCCTCGAAGCGCTCCTCCAGGTAGTCGCGCAGCGCCTCGGTCATGCCCTCGCCGCCGACCATGCCGCGGATGCGGTAGTCCCGCCACGGGAAACCGCTCTCGTCCAGGCGGTCGCGCAGATGCTTGAGGAACGGCGGGTACGCGGCCACCACGTAGTCGTAGCCGGGCCCGAAGTGCTCCAGCGTGTCGGCGATCTTCTCCAGGTCGGGGCCGGTGTTCTTGACCATCGCCACGCGCGCCATGGCGGTGCCCGTGGTGGTGCCGGTGGCCCAGGCGCCCATCGAGTACGCGTTGATCACGAACAGCCGCTTGCCGGGGAAGACCAGCTCGATGTAGCCGGCCGCGTTGCGGTAGATGCCCTTGAGCTCGCGCGGCCCGCGTACCCAGTTGTACGGCTTGCCGCTGGACCCCGACGACTCGTCCACGATCACGCCTGGCCGGTGCAGCCTGCCTTCCTGGCAGCGGCTCTCCTCGTCGTACACGGCGGCGTAGTTCTGCTTGCCGGTCTCGGGAAAGTCCGCCAGCCTCCTGGCGTGCCCGGCGCCGTTCGCCCCCAGGAAGTGCCGGTAGGCGGGCACGTCCACGGCGGCGAACTGGCAGGCCAGCCTGGCGTGCCGGGCCGCCAGCCAGTCGAAGGCCGGGTGGTAGCTCCGGGCGACGAGCCGCCAGATGGCGGGGTGCATCGCGCCCAGCCGGTACGCGCCGGTCAGGGACCAGGAGTAGGCCTGGAGGCGGACCCTCCGCCAGCGCTGGCGGGGGGTGAGCGGCCCGAGAGCCGGGCTGAGGCGGGTCATGAACGGTGAGACTAGTGGGCCGAATAGAAGATCGCTTTACGCCCACTTTCATCGGTTTTATCCACTCCCTATCCTTCCCTATTGTGTGCCATCATAGGGAGCGATATGGAGCATTACACCGTCGAACAGGTGGCGGCCCTGCTGGGGTTGCACGTCAAGACCGTCCGCAACTACGTACGCGACGGGCGGCTGCCGGCCGTGCGCATCGGCAAGCAGTACCGGATCGCCAAGGAGGACCTGGCGGCCTTCACCGGCACGCCGCTCGTCACGCCCCGCCGCGCGGAGGCGTCGAGCATCGTGCAGGTCGACGGCATCGCCAGGGGCGACATGGACCGGGTCAGCACGATGGTCCTGGGGTCGCTGGCGAGCCGCCCCCATGGCCTGCGCGTGGAGTTCGTCTACGACGAGGAACGCGAGCACCTGAAGGTCATCGTGCTGGGCGCGTTGGAGGAGAGCGCCCAGGTCCTGAGGATCATCGACGCGCTGGTGAGGGAGTGAGGCCCGTGGTCGCGATCTACGCCTCACCGGAGGGCGCGGGGGCCGTCGAGCGGCGCTACCGGGAGTTCCTCGAACGCTGGCCGGTGCCGTACGAGCATGTGCGGGTGCCGACCGGGCACGGGGAGACGTTCGTGGTGGCGTGCGGGCCCGCCGGCGCGCCGCCGCTGCTGCTCCTGCACGGGTCGGGCACCAACAGCGCCATGTGGCTGGCGGATGTCGCCACGTGGGCACGGCGGTTCCGGGTCCACGCGGTCGACCTCATCGGCGAGCCGGGGCTGAGCGCGCCGTCACGGCCGCCGCTGGAGCCCGGCGTCTACGCCGGCTGGCTGGCGGAGGTGCTGGCCGGGCTGGGCGTCGAACGGGTCTCGATCGCCGCGGTGTCGCTGGGCGGGTGGATGGCGCTCGACTACGCCACCTGCCGGCCTGACCGGGTCGAACGGCTCGCGCTGATGTGCCCGAGCGGCATCGGCCGGCAGCGGTGGCTGCCGCTGCTCGGGGCGCTGCCGCTGCTGGCGTTCGGCGGGGAACGGGGCCGCCGCCGGGCGATGCGCCTCGTCCTCGGCCCCGCCACCGGTCCCGCGCCCCCGGACGACGACTTCACCGAGTTCGCGCTGCTGATCCACCGGAGCTTCCGGCCCCGCCGCGGCAAGCTGCCGATCTTCCCCGACGCGGCCCTGAGCCGCCTCACGATGCCGCTGCTGGTCATCGCCGGAGGCCGCGACCGGATGCTCGACTCGTACGGCACCCACCGCCGCCTGCTGCGTGCCGCGCCGGACGCGGACGTACGGCTCCTGCCCGGCACCGGCCACCTGCTCCCCGCCCACACCCAAGAGATCATGGACTTCCTGGAGACCGCACATGCTTGACGACCGCGTATACGTCTGCGAGCCGCACGGCGAGCCGCTGCGCGAGACCCGCGACGCGCTCGACCTGCTCGGCGAGGCCTTCGGCAGGGGCGCGAGCTGGGTGGCCGTCCCCGCCGGGCGGCTGCACGACGACTTCTTCGCGCTGCGCACGGGCGTGGCGGGCGAGATCGCGCAGAAGTTCGTCAACTACCGCGTCGGCCTGGCCGTCGTGGGGGACATCTCCCGTTTCACCGCCGCCAGTTCGGCGCTGCGCGACTGGGTGTTCGAGTCGAACCGGGGCGAGCACATCTGGTTCGTCGGCGACCT
Organism: Nonomuraea sp. NPDC049625; assembly: GCF_040675285.1. Lineage (NCBI taxonomy): Bacteria > Bacillati > Actinomycetota > Actinomycetes > Streptosporangiales > Streptosporangiaceae > Nonomuraea > Nonomuraea sp. NPDC049625. Next base: position 205,815 of record NZ_JBFAOQ010000008.1, read on the forward strand.
GGAGGAGCTGGCGGCCCGGCTGCCGGCCCGCGAGGATCCCGCGAGCCGGCCCTGAGGCGAGCCTGCTCTGAGGCGCCTCAGGTGCGGCGGGCGGCCACGGCGGCGAGCATCTCCCAGGCCGCCTCGGGGTGCAGCGTCTCGTCCGGGTCCGAGTGGAACGGGTCGAGGACGACCGTCTCCGCGCCGAGCAGCCGCAGCTCCTCCAGGTCGGCCATGACCTGCTCGATCGTGCCCTCGCCCGCGCGCCGCTCCGCCGGCGGCGCGTCGGTGACGCGCAGCAGGATCCTGGGCGTCAGGGCGGGCACCGGCCGGCCCTCCTCGGCGGCGATCTCCTTCAGGCGCGACCAGTTCTCGCGCAGGGAGGGCAGGGTGTTCCTGAGCGGGTGCCACCCATCGCCGTAGCGCACCGCCCTGCGCAGCCCCGCCTCGCTGCCGCCGCCGACCCAGATCGGCACGCCGCCGGAACGGTAGTCGCCCTCGTCGGCCCAGGCGGCGCGGATGGCGGCGAGGTATTCGTCGGTCACCTTGCCGCGCCGCTCGTACACCGCTCCGAGCGCCTCGAACTCCTGCCGAGCCCACCCGATCCCCACGCCCAGCACCAGCCGCCCGCCGCTGAGGTCGTTGAGGTTGGCCGCCATGCGGGCGGTGAGCAGCGGGTGGCGGTACGGCACGATGAGCACCGTGGTGCCGAGCCCGATCCGGGTGGTGGAGCCGGCGAGCCAGGCCAGAGTCGTGAACGGCTCGTAGAACGGCGCGGGATACTGCTTGGCGACGTCCGAGGTGATGGCCACGTGGTCGGAGACCATGAGCAGGTCGTATCCGAGCCCCTCGACGGTCTGCGCCCAGCTGCGCAGCACGTCGGGGTTGGTGCCGGGGCCGAAATTGGGAACATTCACGCCTATTCGCACCGGGTCAGGTTATCCCAGCGATCATCGCGTCAGCCGCAGGCGGCACGCACGTCCGCCATGAGGCCCGCCGCGGCGTCGAGCGTACGGGCGATCTCCTCCGGGGTGCGCCCCACCTCCGCCAGCAGAGCCTGGGCCCGCTCGCCGAAGCCGGGCGGGGCCGAGGGGAGCCGGGCGGCCGCGGCGACCATGCCCTTCTCGTTGATCAGCCAGGCGCCGTCGGCGGCGTGCAGGGCGTGGCAGGCGACGCCGACGGCGCGGAAGAGCGCACCGGCCGCGTACGCCGGGTCCTGGCCCTTGGCGCCGTAACCGCCGATCGTCAGGGCGAAGTCGGCCTCCCACAACCCGCTGATCAGCGCCTGGCGCAGCGCGGGCGGGTATCCGTCCGCGACCTCCCGCCGCAGGGCGGCGAGCTCGCCGGTGGGGTCGGCGAGAACCTGGCACAGGGCGACCTCGCCGGCGTAGGCGTGGGAGTAGAAGCCGAGAGGGTGTCCGGGCTGGAAGCCGATCTCGTAACGGCCCTGGCGGCAGTCGTCCCAGACGCGGTGGACGCGGTCGAGGTCGCGGTAGATCCAGTCGACCCGCAGGCCGTCCACGGTGAGCCAGCCGCCGCCGTCCACCCACGGCCCCCAGCCGCCCGGCTCGGTCACCTCGGTCGACTCGCCCGTCACCTCCCGCGCCAGGGCGCGCAGGGCGGCCACGTCGAGCGGGCCCCGGTAGTAGAGGCCGAGGTCGATGTCGGAGTCCGGCCGGTGCGTGCCGCGTGCCCGGCTCCCACCCAGGACGACGGCCACCACCCCGCGCACTTCGACCAGTCGGGCGGCTATGGCGTGAATGTCCGGCTCCTGCACGGGTCGATCTTAGAGCGGGGCGAGGTACCGCGAGCGTGGAGCGGGCAGGGAAAGGTCGTGAGAGTCGTCGCGTTGTCGGACACGCACGCGCCCAGGCGCTGGCGTTCCTGCCCGCCCCGCGTCGCCGCGCACCTGCGCGGCGCGGACGTCATCCTGCACGCGGGCGACGTCTGCGTGGCCTCCGTGCTGGACGAACTGGCCGCGTACGCCCCCGTCCACGTCGTGAAGGGCAACAACGACGGCCCGGACGTGGTGGCGCCGGAGACGCTGGAGCTGACCCTGGACGGGCTGCGGATCGGCATGATCCACGACAGCGGCCCGGCCAAGGGGCGCCTCGACCGCCTGCGGCGCCGCTTCCCCCAGGCGGACCTGGTCGTCTTCGGCCACTCGCACATCCCGCTGGACGAGTCGGGCGACGGCCTGCGTATCTTCAACCCCGGCTCCCCCACCGACCGCCGCCGTCAGCCGCACGGCACGCTGGGCCTGCTCACCATCGAGGACGGCGTCCTGACCGGCGCCGAGATCGTACCCGTCACCTGACCGCTCCAAGGACGGCGGATCAGTCCGGCCGTACGACCGTCGGTGTAGTACGGGGGGCGGCGACGCGCGAGACCCTACGTCCCGTGGCGTACCGGAGACGGAGACGGCCGGCGGATTTTGTCACCGCCGCTTGCGAGGATCCTCGGGACTTAAGGGCCGCGGTAAGTCGACGGGAATGAAGCCGTAAGCGCCCTCCAGCACAGTGATCTCAGATCACAGGAGAGAAGGGCCGAGAGATGAGCCAGCCGTACACCATCCAGGACGAGATCACGCTCCCCGGGTTCGCCGGGGCCGTCCACCTGCCGGGCGAGGCCGGGTACGAGGAGCTGCGCCGCTCGCTCAACCCGCGCGTGGACGCCCACCCGGCCCTGGTGGCCGAGGCGTACGGCGTGGCCGACCTGCGCGGCGCGCTGCTGGCTGCGCGGCAGCACGGGGTGCCGTTCGCGGTGCAGGCGACCGGGCACGGCACGCACGAGGCGTGCGACGGCGGCGTCCTGGTCAGGACCTCCCCCATGGCCTCGGTCCTGGTGGACCCGGACCGGCGGATCGCCCGGGTGGGGCCGGGGGCGCTCTGGGGCGAGGTGGTCGCGGCCGCCGCGCCGTTCGGGCTGGCGCCGCTGTCGGGGTCGTCGCCGTCGGTCGGCGTCACCGGCTACACACTCGGCGGCGGGCTCGGGTGGCTGGCGCGCAAGCACGGGTTCGCGGCCGACAGCGTGGTGCGCGCCGAGGTGCTGCTGGCCGACGGCCGGCACGTCGTGGCGAGCGCGGACAGCCACCCCGAGCTGTTCTGGGCGCTGCGCGGCGGCGGTGGCGGGTTCGGCGTCGTCACCTCGCTGGAGTTCCGCCTCCACCCGGTCGAGCGGGTGTTCTCGGGGTTCGCGTACTTCCCGATCGAGGCGGCGGCCGAGACGCTGACCGCGTACCGGAGCTGGATCGAGGACGCCCCCGACGAGATCAGCACGGCGGTGGTGCTCAGGCGGATGCCCGAGGACGCGCCGGAGGCGGTGCGCGGCAGGCACGTCGTCATGGTCAAGGTGGTGCACGCCGGCGAGGCCGAGGAGGCCAGGCGGCTGCTCGCGCCGCTGTGGCGGGCGGCCGGCAGGGCGGCGGGCGGGGCGCTGCTGGACGAGACGCGCTCCAGCACGTACGCGGCCACCTCCATGGGCGGCACGCCCAACCGGCACATGGACATGTTCGAGTCGGTGCCCGACGAGGTGATCGGCACGCTGGTGCGGGCCGCGGAGCACGCGCAGACCGTGGAGATCCGCCACTGGGGCGGCGCGATGGCCCGCCCGGGTCAGGACGCCGGCCCGGTCAGCCACCGCGGCACGAAGCTGTCGGTCATCGTGGACACCGTCGTGCCGGGGCTGGCGGAGGAGCTGCGCCCGTACGCCAACGGCGGCACGTTCCTCAACTTCCTGGCCGACCCGGCAAGGACGGCGGCGGCGTACACGACCGGCGACTTCCGGCGGCTGCGCGAGGTCAAGCGGGCCTACGACCCGGACGGCTTCTTCCGCGTCGGTCACGTCACCCGTTGATCGAGCGGGTTCATGACCGCGCGGTGAGGCCGGACATGACGAGCGCGAAGAGGTGGTCGCGGCGCGAGGCGAGGGACGGCGCCTGGTCGGTGATCCAGCTGAGCGCGTTGGCCAGCGCGAACACGTCCGTCCCGTCGACGTCGGCCCGGATGCGCCCGGCCGCCTGGGCGCGTTCCAGGAGGTGGCCGGCCGCCGAGCGCATCGCCGCGCACGAGGCGTGCAGCGGGGACTCCTCGTCGTTGATCGTGGCCATCATGGACGCGGCCAGCCCCCGGTAGGCCGCCGCGCCCCCGATGAGGTCCTCCAGGAACGCCACCAGCGCCTCGTACGGCGCCTCGCTCTCGCCCAGGGCCTGCGCCCGCGCGGCGAGCCGGTCGAAGCTCTGCCGCAGCAGCGCCTCCAGCAGCGCCTCCCGGGTGGGGAAGTGCCGGTAGAGCGTCCCGAGCCCGACCTGCGCGCGCCGGGCGATGTCGCGCAGGGACGCCTCGGTCCCCTGCTCCTCGACGACGACCCGCGCCACGGCGAGGATGCGCTCCCGATTGCGCCGCGCGTCGGCGCGCAGCTCGGGGGAGGTTTTCGGCGCGGCGGTATCCGGTGATTCGCCCGGCATGCACGGTCCTTCCATTGACAAGCGGAGCAGTGCTCCAGTTATGATCCGGAGCACTGCTCCACATCATAGTGGGGCCGATTCCGTTGGGAGAAGCCATGCCCACGACCATGCATGCCGTGCGCCTCCACGCTCCGGGTGGCCCGGAGGTGCTCGTGTACGAGGAGATCGCCCGGCCCGAGCCGGGGCCCGGCGAGGTCCTGGTCCGCGTCCACGCCGCCGGACTGAACCCGCCGGACTGGTACGCCCGGAAGGGCTTCGCCAACATCCCCGAGGGCATGCGGCCGGAGCTGCCCCTGCCGTACACGCCGGGGACCGACGTGTCGGGCGTCGTGGCCGCGCTCGGGCCCGGCGTCACCGAATGGCAGGTGGGGGACGAGGTGTTCGGCCTGCTCCGCTTCCCGAGCCTGGGCGCCCGGGCGTACGCCGAGTACACCACCTCGCCCGCCGGGGACCTCGCCAGGAAGCCCGAGTCCGTCGATCACCTGCGGGCGGCGGGCGTGCCGATGGCGGGGCTCACGGCGTACCAGTTCCTGTTCGACTACATCAAGCTCGAGCCGGGCAGCCGGGTGCTCGTGAACGGCGCGGCCGGCGGCGTGGGACACTTCGCCGCGCAGCTCGCCGTCGACGCCGGCTGCCACGTGATCGGCGTCGCCTCCGGGCGCCATGAGGCATTCCTGAAGGATCTGGGGGTGACCGAGTTCGTCGACTACACGCGGGCCGCCGTCGGGGAGGTGGTCCGGGACGTGGACTACGTGCTCGACACCGTCGGCGGGCCCCAGGCGTACCGGCTGCTGCCCGCGATCAGGAACGGCGGCGTCTACAGCCCCGTCTTCCTCGGGGAGTACGGCGAGGAGGAGATGGCCCGGCGGGGCATCGAGAAGCGCGGGGGCCAGGTGCGCTCGGACGGGACCCAGATGGCGGAGCTGGCCCGGCTGATGGACGAGGGCCGCCTCCGGGTCGGCGTCGACTCCGTCTTCCCGCTCCGGGACGCGGCCAAGGCGCACGAACGGGCCGAACAGGGTCACATCCAGGGCAAGATCGTGTTGCAGGTGACCGCCTAGCCGGGCCTGCCTCTAGCATTTCGCAGGTGACCACCTTCGACGATCCTGACGCGTTCGAGTATCTGGACTTCTCGGCCCTGCCGCCGCGCCAGCAGCGGATCCTGGCCATGATCCGCGATTGGGTGGTCAGGTACGGCTATCCCCCGGGCACGCGCGAGATCGGCCACGCGGTCGGGCTGCGGTCGTCCTCCTCGGTGTCGAAGCACCTGAAGAGCCTGGAGGAGAAGGGGTTCCTGCGCCGGGGCGCGACCATGACCCGGCCGATCGACGTACGCCTGTTCCTGCGGGCCTCGGCGCCGGAGCCCGCCGGCGACGTGGTGAGCGTGCCCGTGGTCGGCGACATCGCCGCGGGCACCCCCATCCTGGCCGACGAGCACGTGGACGACACGCTGACCCTGCCCCGCGACCTCACCGGGCGCGGCACCGTGTTCGCCCTGCGCGTGCGGGGCGATTCGATGATCGACGCCGCGATCTGCGACGGCGACATGGTCGTGGTGCGGCAGCAGCCCGAGGCCCACTCGGGCCAGATCGTCGCCGCGATGATCGACGGCGAGGCCACGGTCAAGGTGTTCCGCCGGCGCGGCGGGCACGTGTTCCTCGAACCGCGCAACCCCGCCTACGACGTCATCGACGGCGACGGCGCCGTGGTGCTGGGCATCGTGGTCTCGGTCCTGCGCAGCGTGTGAGCACCCCCGTCAGGCGAGGACGACCGGCTTGAGCACCTCCTCGCACCACTGGCGGAAGCTGGTGGGGGTGCTCGTCCGAGGGGTGCGGACGGCGCCGTTGTCGAGGCCGGCGTCCTTGGCCAGCGCCATGTCGAGCATCCCCTGAGCCATGACTTCGGACATCCCCGACCCCACCAGCCCGGCCTTGAACGCTTCGCCCGACAACTGCTCGAAGCGGATCGGGCGGCCCAGCACCTCGGACATGATCCGCGCCATGTCCTCGAAGGAAAGGTCCTCGGGGCCGAGCACCGGGACCTCCTCGACACCGCTCCAGGTGTCGTCGAGCAGCAGGCCGGCGGCGACCGCGGCGATGTCGCGGGTGGCGCAACGCGGAGCCTTGTGGTCGCCGGAGATCGGCGAGGTGAACATGGACCGGTTCCTGATCAGCTCGGCCTGGCGCAGCAGGTTGTCCATGAACGAGGGCATCGCCAGCGCCCGGTAGCTCACGCCCGTGCTCGCGATCAGGTCGTCCATGGCGAGGGACGCCGTCACGTACCCGGCGTTCCCGGCCACCGCCGTCCCGCGGCCCAGGGCCGAGACTCCGACCACCCGCTCGACCCCCTGGGCCGTGATGGCCTCGCACGCGGGGCGGCTGAAGCCGGCGTAGGCGGCATCGACACTCGCGGAGCGAGGGTCGGACGGCACCAGCCAGAAGACGGTGCGGGCGCCGGCGAACGCCTTGGTGACCACGTCGAGCTCGCGATGCGAGCCCTCGACGACCTCGGCGTACGCGCGCACCGCGGCGGGCAGCCGGTCTGGCTCGCGCGCGATCACCCGCGTGGGTGCGCCGGCGGCCATGAGGCGGTCGAGGACCTGGCGGCCGATCTTACCGGTGGGCGTAGTGACGACGATCATGAAAACCCCTGGAGGGAAGTATGGACGGGAAGGACGAGAGCCCAGTCAACCCGGCGCCGCGCCAGACCTGAAGGACCGATTCGATCACCATTGATACTGTCGAGGTATGAATGACCTGGAGGTCCGGCAACTCCGCTACTTCGTGGCCGTCGCCGAGGAGCTGCACTTCGGGCGCGCGGCCGAGCGGCTCGGCATGGCGCAGCCGCCGCTGTCCCGCGCGATCCGGGCCCTGGAGCGGCAGCTGGGCGTGCCGCTGCTGGAGCGCACCACGCGCCACGTCGCGCTCACCCCCGCCGGCGAGACCCTGCTGCGCGACGCCCGGATCGCGCTCGACGCGGTGACCGCGGCCGCCCGGCGGGCCCGGCACGCCGGCCGGTCCGATCCCGGGCTGCGCCTGGCGCTGAAGGCCGACTACGACGGCGGGCTGCTGCCGCGGATCCTCGCCGCGTACCGGAGCGAGGCGGCCGCCCTCCCGGTGGAGCTCGTGCTGGGCGGGAAGGGGGAGCAACTGTCAGCGCTGCACGACGGCCGCGCGGACGTCGCCCTGGTGCCCGCTCCCCTTGACGAACCCCTTGACGCACGTGGCCTGGACGTCGAACTGCTGCTTACCGAGCCCCGGCTGGTCGCGCTGGCCGCCTCCGATCCGCTGGCCGCCCGCTCGCGCCTGCGCCTGGCCGACCTGACCGGCAGGGTCCTCCCCGACGGGACACCCGCCGACGGTCAGGAAGCCTGCCCGGCGACGGCAGGGACCCGGCCGAGACGCCTGGACCTGGCAGAGATCTTCAACCTGGTCGAGGTGGGCAGCATCGTCTGGTTCCCCCCGGCCTCGGTCGCGCCGCGCCACCCCCGGCCCGGCATCGCGTACCGGATCGTCAGCGACCTGGCGCCGCTCACTCTCACCCTGGCCTGGCCGCACCACAGCCGCTCACCGGCCGTCGCCGCCTTCGTCCGCACGGCCACCGCCACTGCCACTCACTCGGCGGACGCACCGGAGCCCCAGCCCGCCCCGAGCTGAACAACGCCCGCCGCTCCGCTACGCCGCCGGGCGGAGGCGGGCGGCGGTCGTGACGCTCAGGAGGGTGCGGGCCAGGGCGTCCGTCTGGCGGAACAGCGGGGCGTCGACGCCCGGGCGGGCGAATCCGGCCGTGCCGGGGCCGCCCGCCGTCCACGGGCCGAGGGCGAAGCGGCGGGGATGGACGGCGCCGGTGCGGGCGACGAGGCGGCGGTCCGGGAGGCGGACGTCCAGGAGGCCGGACTCCTCGCGGCACTCGCCCTGGGCGAAGAGCGCGCCGAGAAGCGGGTCGGTGCTGCGGGCCACGGTCGGCTCCGGTAACCGGGCCTCCACCAGCGCCCGCGCGTCCACCGCGCCGGGCACGCTCGTGCTGACCGCCCGCCAGACCCCCGCCCGCTCGTCCCGCCCGACCCGGATGCCCTCGCCCAGGAACGTGACCACCCCGGCCCGCGCCAGCGCCCGCAGCTCGGCCAGCCGGGACGCGGGCGGGCCGCTGGCGAGGTAGTTGTACAGGCCCTGGAACCAGGGATCCGCCGGCACCACCCCGCGCAGCGCGTTCAGGCCGTGGATCAGGGCCAGGTCCGCGCTGTGCGCCGGGTCGGCCCGGCGCTCCAGGTCGGCCGTCAGGTAGCCGCGCATCCAGCGCCCCAGCCCGGCCAGGTCGCCGAAGCGCATCCCATGCAGCGGCCGCTCCAGCCGGTCCAGCCGCAGCCGGTCGGCGAAGCGCGGCACCGACCTGGTGACGAGCGCGCGCATCTCCTTCCCGCCCCACTCGGCCTGCGCGAAGGCGGGCTCGAACGCGTCCCAGCCGATCCGGGTCCGCGACGGGTGCCCGTTGAACAGCTCGAAGTAGTACGCGTACGCCAGCTCCTTGGCCACCGCCCGCCGCAGCTCCCCGGCAGGCGTGCCCGGGGTGACGAACCCGGGCAGGCCGGGCGGCGGCGCGGCGAGCCGGTAGCCGGCCTTGGCGTGGTACGGCACCCCCCTGCGTGACCCCACGTACAGGCGCGGCTCGGACCCGCCGGGCACGTAGTGCAGTTCGCCGCCGTGTTCGGTGAAGCGCCCCCCGCGTCCGGACGTGAGCAGCGCCAGCAGGTCGGCGAACGCCAGCCCGGCACCCCGTACGAGCACCGGCTCCCCGGCCGGGATCACGCCCGGGTCGAGGTCGGCGGCGTACCCGGCGGGGAGGTAGGACAGGCCGTGCCGGGCGGCGAAGGCGAGCTCCTCCGCCTCCGGCGGCGAGGGCAGCGCGCCCTGGTGGCCCTGCGCGAGCACCACCGCGTCCACCTCCAGCGCTCCCCCGCCGGACAGCTCCACCCGCTGGCCCCCGCGCACGTCGGCCAGGCCGACGGCGGTGGCCCGGTGCAGGCGCACCCGTACGTTGGGCGGCGCGGTCCGCACCACCTGACCGAAGGCGAAGGAGAGATAGCGGCTGAGGACCGGGCGCGGCGCGAAGTACCCGGGCTCGCTCCCGAGCCACTCGGCCAGCGACGGCCCGGGACGGAGCGGGCCCTCGCAGCGCACCGACCCGTCGGTGAAGACCGTGATGTCGGCCGCCGCCGAGTTGGCCCACAGCAGGTCCGGCTGGCCCGCGCGCCAGACCCGGCCCGCGCCGTGCGGGTACGGGTCCACCACGTGCACGTCCAGCACGTGGTCTCCGAGCAGCTCGGGAGCGTTGGCGCAGATCCGCTCCACGACGGACGTCCCCGTGGGACCGGCCCCGATCACCGCGACAGCGCTCACCCCGCCCCGCTCTCCCGTGACAATACCTACATTAACAGTAGGAATTACGGGAAAGATCGTCAACCCGGCTGCCGCTCGTCCAGAGGCAGGCAGACCGTGAGCGCACCCGCGGCGGCCTCGGCCTTGAGCCGGCGGGTGGGCTCGCGTTCCCCGCCGTCGAGCTCGTACATCAGCGGCACCCCGAACCGGGCCGACACCTTCCTGGCCCGCGTGATCCGGACGAGCGGCGAGTCGTCGGAGCGCCCCGCGGCCATCCTGCCGATCACCCGAGCCCATTCGAGCGGCCCCTGAGCGGTCGAGACGCCGACCTCCAGCCAGCCGTCGTCCGGCCGCGCGTCGTCGAACGCCTGGACGCCGCCGGCGATCGTGCTCACGTTGCCCAGCAGCAGGCAGCTCGCCCGGCCCTCGAACCAGGTCGTCCTGTCGATCTTGATCTTCATCGGCACGAGCGGCTCGCCGACGTGCCGGACGGCCGCCTTGACATAGCTCAGCTTGCCGAGCCGCTTCTTGGCCCGCCCGCCGGCGTCGGCGACCATCTCGGCCTCGAACCCGGCCCCCGCCATCACCGCGAAGTGCTCGCCGTTGAGCACCCCCAGGTCCAGCTTCTCCCGCCTGCCGTGGAAGCCGATCCGCACCGCCTCGTCGAGGTCGGCGGGGATGCCGAGGTTGGCGGCGAACAGGTTCGCCGTCCCCGCGGGGAGCACGGCCATCGGCACGCCGGAGCCGGCCATCGCGTCGGCACAGCGCTGCACCATGCCGTCGCCGCCCCAGACGAACACCAGCTCGGCGCCCTGATCGAGGGCTTGCCGGACCTTCTTGGGGGCCTTCTTGCTCTTGGGCACCTCGTACCAGAGGAGCTCGGCGACGCCCTCCTCGGTGATGAGCACGCGTAGTCTGTCCAGACCCGCGCCGAGGGTCTTCTTGCGGTGCGCGACAACGGCCACGATGGGGGACATGCGTCCCGGACTACCCCGGGCGCCGGATTTCAGGCGGAGGAATCAATCCCGCGTGCCGGGGTAGCCGTGCGCGAATGAGTATCCACGGCGACCGCGCACTGGGACTGGGACTGCGACTGACGCTGGCCGGCCTGGCGGTGGCGCTCATCATGGTCCCGTTCACCCTGCTGCTCGTCGTGGCCAAGATGCCCGTCGACGGACTGGACGCGGGAGCCGCGCGATATCTGCACGTGTATGCGCTCACCCATCCCGAGGTGACGAGGTTCCTCATCGTGTGGACGGATCTGTTCGGGCCGTGGCCGTGGCGCGTCGCGGTCATCGCGTACGCCGTCTGGCTGCTGTACAAGGGCGCGCCGAGGCTGGCCGTCTGGGCGGTCACCACCATCACCGTGGGCGGGCTGCTCGGCCTGGCACTCAAGATCGTCGTGGCCCGGGCCAGGCCGCACCTTCCGGACCCCGTCGCACTGGCGCCGGGCGACTCCTTCCCCTCGGGCCACGCGGTGAACGTGACGCTCGGCGCGGGAGTGCTCGTCCTGCTCGTCCTGCCCATGCTGCCTCGGTGGGGACGGGTGGTGGCGTGGGCCGTCGCCTGCTTCCTGGTGTTGTCCGTCGGCTACACGAGGATCGCGCTCGGCGTGCACTGGGTGAGCGATGTGGTCGCCGGGATCGTGCTGGGCGTGGCCGTGATCGCCGCGACGGCGGCGGCGTTCGAGACGTGGCGGCGCGAGCAGGGACGCAGGCCCGCCTCGCCGCCGATCGAGGGAGTGGAACCCGAGTTCGTGAAAGCGGGCGATGAGAAGAAGTGAAGCGCTACGCGTTATCGATCGTGCTGCCGATGGTCCTGATGGCCGCGGTGACGTACGGCGTGGGCAGGGCGATCCTCGCCTGGCCCACCGGTGAGGCGTCGGTGAGCCGGAGCCTGGCCGCCGGCCGCACCTCGCTGTGGAACACGCTCACCGACTTCGGCAGCAGCCTGTCGGACACCCCGTACATCGTGGCGCTCACCGTGATCGCCGCGATCGTCTTCAGACTGGTCTACCGGCGCTGGCGCGAATCGATCTTCATCGTCGCGGCCGTCTGGAGCCAGTCCCTCATCTTCCTGGCCACCACCGAGGCCGTCGGCCGGCACCGGCCGCCCGTGCGGCACATCGACCCGGCCCCGCCCACCTCCAGCTTCCCGTCGGGGCACGTCAGCGCCGCCGTCGCGTTCTACTGCGGGATGGCGCTCGTCCTGACCACGCACGTCCGCAACAGAGCGCTCCAGGTGCTGATCTGGGTGCTCGGAATCGCCGCTCCGCTCGCCGTCGGCCTGTCGCGCCTGTACCGCGGCATGCACTTCCTCACCGACGTGGTCTGCGGCGCGCTGCTCGGCGTGGGCTGCGTCGTCATGGCCGCCCGGGCGATCCTGCACGCACGGAGGCGGCGGCGCTCAGAACTCGTTCGACCTGCGTAAACGCGAGGGCCGCCCGTCGGGGTCCACGACGATCCGGTACAGCGGCATGGCCAGCGCCCGGCGGACGCGGTCGAGCCCGGGCCGCGGATGCGGGCGCAGCCGGCCCGGCGGGCGGGGCCCCCGGCAGCCGTCCCGGTGCCAGGCCTCGAGCCGCGCGGCGGACTCGGCGAACGCCTCGTACGCGCTTTCCGGGTCGAGCAGATCCTCCAGGTCGCCGGGGTCGCGGTCCAGGTGCTCGGCGGCGAGCGTGAGCCGCAGCTCCCTGGCGAACCTGCGGGCTCCCGAGGGCGGACGCGGGTCGGGCTGCGCGTCGAGGACCGCGCAGCTCAGCTCGGAGTCGAACGTCCACGAGCGCAGGTTCACGTTGTCGGAGCCGACGCTCGCCCACACGTCGTCGACCACGCAGACCTTGGCGTGCACGTACACCGGCGTGCCCCGGTGGTTCTCCAGATCGTAGATCGCGACCCGGCCGTCGCCCGCGCGCATCAGCCGGGCCAGCGCTTCCGACCTGCCGATCAGGCTGGCAGGGCCGGCCAGCCAGCCGTCCTGGTCAGGATGGCGGGGCACCACGATGATCATGCGCAGGCCGGGCTCCCGCTCCAGCGCCTCGGCGAACGGCTCGATCACCTCCGTGGACCACAGGTACTGGTCCTCCAGGTAGACCAGCGAGCTCGCCCGCGTCAGAACCTTGCGGTACGCCCTGGCCACGCTGCGCTCCCCCTCCGGCGCGAACGGATAGGCGTGGCGCAGGTGGGGATAGGTCCTCAGGAGCTGCACGGCATGCGTCCCGGCCGCCGGCGGCGCGGGGCCGGCCGCCGGCAGCGGCGGCACGTCGGCCATCCGGGTCATGCGGTCACGCAGCCGCCTGAACGGCTGTCGGGTCTCCGGCGCCGGGTCCTCCCAGCGCTCGCAGAAGACCTTCTCCACCTCGGCCACCGCCGGGCCGCTGATCGCCACCTGGACGTCGTGCCACGGCGGGCGATCGCCGTACGCGCCGGGCATCGGCGCCGCCTGCGGGTCGCCCAGGTGCTCGGCGTCGTCGCGGCGGCTGTGGCACAGGTCGATGCCGCCGACGAACGCCACGTCCCGGCCCGGTCCCCGGTCATGGCGCAGGACGACGAACTTCTGGTGGTGCGAGCCCCCACGCCGCACCCGGGTGTCGAGCAGCGCCTGCCCGCCGGCCGCCTCGATGTCCTCGCCGAGGTGCCGGTTCTCGGCCGAGCTGAAGCGCAGGAAGTCCAGGTGCGAGCGCCAGATCAGCCCTCGGACCAGGGCTCCCCTCTCGGCCGCCCGCGCCATCGCGGCCGCCACCTCGGGGCCGTCCGGCGTGAGCCGCTCGTCGGGGTCGCCGCGCCAGTCGGAGAACAGCAGCAGGTCGTCCTCGCCGAGGCCGGCCAGCCGCGCGGCGAGCTCGGCGAAGTAGGTGGCGCCGTGGACGAGCGGGCGCACCAGGTTGCCCTCCGTCCAGGGCGCGAGCTTGGTCGCGTCGTTCCCGCGTTCGGGGCCGGTGAGGAACCAGTCGTCCAGCCTCATGTACGCCGCCAGCGGGCCTCTCCGAAGCAGTATCCGGCGAACAGCAGCAGCCCGAGGGCCACCACCGCCAGCAGCCAGGGCCCGGCCGGAGTGTCGGCGAACGCCCTGAGCGTGGCGTCGATGCCCCCGGCCTTGTCCGGGTCGAAGGTGACGGCCGCCTGGATCACGAAGACGCCGGCCAGCCCGGCGATCAGCCCGCGCGCGAGGTAGCCGGCGAGCCCGAGCCGGTCCATCACCGCGCCGGCCCGCCTCGGCATCGGCCTGAGCTCCTTGCGGAACTCCTTCTTGACGCCGAACCGCAGCCAATAGACGCCGAGCGCGACGAGACCGAGCCCGATCGCGCCCACGAGGACCTGCCCCGCGGGCAACTCGAGCAGCTTTCCCGTGAGGTCCTGGGTCCGCTGGTCGTCGGAGGCGGTCTTGTGCGTCAGCACCATGGTCAGCAGCGCGGAGCACACGAACACGTAGACCGCGACCCGGCCGGCCGGCTCCACCCGGTCCTTGAGCTGATGGGCGCCGAAGATCGCCTCCGACGCCTGCCACAGTGCCAGGGCGGCGAACCCCACGACCATGATCCACAAGATCACGGCCCCGAACGGCAGCGACGCGACCGTGCTGATCGCCCCGCTCTTGTCGGCCTCCCGCCCGCCGTCCCCGAACGCGATCTGCACCGCCAGTACCCCGATCAGGCCGTACAGCACGCCGCGGCAGACCAGCCCGACCCGCGCCAGCTTGTCCATGGCAGGGCTGTCGGCCGCCTGTCTCGCCTTGGCTTCGGCTTCGGTCATGACTTCTCCCAAGAGCTCGTCAAAACCGGCGAACTGCCCTGAATCGCGCGTCCTAGACCTTCACCCGGCGCGACCGGCGGATTTGAGCGTCGGGATCACTCGCCGAGGTCGAGATCGGCCGGGCAGTCGATGGGCTCGTAGGAGCCATCGGCCTGCTGCATCTCGCACTGGGTCTGCCGGTCGCCCAGTCGCTCGCTCTCTCCGAAGCCGGGGCCGGAGGAGGCGGAGAAGCTGGAGAAGGCCGCGAAGAAGGCCAGGCCGATGACGACGGCGACGCATCCGACGATGATCCCGCCGTAGCCTCCGCCGGGGTCGGCCGCGGGCACGGCCCTGGTCGGGTTCTGCGGGTCGTAGAGCACCTCGGTCTCGTTGCCGACGCCGAGGCCGGAGGTGGTCGCCGCTTCGGTGGTGATCTCCTGCCCCTCCAGGGTCGTGAAGGTCAGGACCGGCCGCTGCCTCGCCCTCAGGTGCTCCCCTTGCCCCGTGAACGTGGTCCGGACGTCGCTGACCACGCCCGGCACCCGCTGCGCCCGCCGGACGAACTGCCTGCTGTCGACGGTCCCCTTGATCGAGCCCAGAACGATCACTACGCCCACCGCCACGAACAGCAGCGGGAAGTACTGGAACAGATTTTCCACCGCGGATCTCCTTGGGTCGGCCTGCACTTTAGAACGTCCGGGCGAGCCACAGGTTCCCGGCGGGAGATCTCGGTGGGGGCGGCGCGGAGTACGGTTGATCGACGGGCCGAGTGGCCTGGCGGCGGGACTGACGGGGGCGGCATTGACCGAAGGCGAGCTCGAACAGCGCTTACGCGGGCATCCGGCGGTGACCGAGTGTGTCGTGGTCGAGGGCGAGCAGCTGATCGCCTACGTCGTGGCCGACGTGAAGGACCGGGAACGGGTCACCGAGTTCCTGACGGAGCTGGTGCCGCGGCGGCGGCTGCCCGAGGTGGTCGCGGTGGTACCCGCGTTGCCGCGCACGCCTGAGGGCGAGATCGACGTCGCGGCGCTGCCCCTGCCGGTGGCGGAGGGGCAGCGGCCCGCGGGCGGCAAGGGCGGCGGCGCGACGGCCGGGAGCGGGTCGATGGTGGTCGGGGGCACGCTCCTGTTCGGCTTCCTGGCTTTTTCGACCACCAACGTCTTCTGGCCCTATTCCACCGACCTGTCCGGTGTGCCGCTGCCGTGGGCGGCACTGTTCTTCGGGCTCTACCTTTTCGAGTGCGCCTCGTTCGGGCTGGGCGTGATGGTCCTGCTGCGGGGCCGCTCGGCGCTGGCCCGACGGGGCCGCTCCGCACCGCTGACCACGGCGGCCTGGCTGGCGCTCGCCTGGCTGCTGCTGGCGTGGTGGCCGCAGGACAACTTCTACCGCCTGGCCGCCAAGACCGACTGGCCGCAGCAGGCCGCCCTGGTCTACGGGTTCAACGTCACCCTGATGATCGCCGCGGCGGTGCTCGTCGCCTTCGTCACCAACGGACGGCGCTGAACATGGCGCGGAGCGCCTCGTTGGCGGCCCGCACGGCCCGCTCCGCCGCGTCGAGCTCCCGGATCGTCCGGGCGGCGAGCGCGATCCCCAGGTAGGGAAAGGGGTCGAACGCGGCGGTCGGGATGGTGACCAGGAGGATCGCGCCGAGCTCCCGGCAGTGCGCGGCCAGCCGCGTGACGTGCTCGCGCAGCGCGGTCGACGGCAGCCGGGCGCCCAGCGGCAGGCAGTCCAGGGTGCGCACCAGGTGCCCGGCGCCGTGCAGGCCGTCCAGCGCCGTCTGAATGGTGAACGCCGCGCAGGGTCCGGTGAGCCGCAGATTGATCTCGGTGGGCGCCAGCAGGCCCGCCCGGTCGGCCACGAAGTCCACGTCGTACCAGCCGCGGTAGCCGTGGCGGGCCAGTGCCGCGCCCACGTCGGCGCCGAACGCTTCCGCGGTCCGCGCCTGCTCGCCGGGCAGCGTGCCGGGGCCGACGGTGACGCCCTGGTAGCGGGTGCCGTCGATCGCCATCGCGCCCGTACCGACCGGGTGCACCCGCCCGTCGGCGGCGACGACGGCGTCGAACGTGGGGTTGGCGACGCCCGCGATGTACTCCTCCAGCAGCAGGCCGCGCACCCTGCGGGGCGGCGGGGACGTCGTCACGACCTGGGTGCCGGTGCCGCCCACTCCGTACTCGGTTTTCAGCACGTACGGCATGGCCGCCCCTCGCAGCTCCCGGCGTGCGGCGATCCGGCGCTGTGCCGCGATCCGGATCCCGCGATGGCCTGGAGCCAGCTCGCGGAAGAGCTCGTGGGAGCCGCGTTTGGACTCGAAGCGGCGGACGCACTCCAGCACCCCGGCGGGAGCGGGCCGGATCCGGTCGAACGCGGGCGTACGGCCCCAGGACAGCACCGCCATCCCGGGCGGGACGAGCTCGGGCAGGCCCGCCAGAGCCGCCGACACCTGCCCGTCCGCCGCGATCCCGCCGCGTACCCGCACCTCTCCCCAGCCCAGCGTCTCGGCCAGGTGCCGGACCCACCACTCCGGCACGGGCAGCGGCAGCACGACGAGGGCGGGCCGCGGACTGGCGAAGGCCGCCAGGCACGAGTAGTGGTCAGGCCCGGCCGGCATCCCGCCGAAGGCGGCGTTGAACTCGGCGGCGTTGCCGACATGAACGGCGGGCAGCCCACCCGTCCAGGCCTTCACCCACGACGGCTCGGCACTCATCCGGTCAGGAAATCCCATGCATCACCCGACGTGCAAGTGACCCGCAAGCGCGCGGAAACGGCTTGTGGGGATAGTCACGGTTCGTGAGCGCGATCGTCCTCGACCCCGGCCTCCCTGAGGGGCACCGCCGGCTGATGGCCACCCGGCCGGAGCTCCTGCCGCCTGCTCCCGAGCGGCCCGCCTGGGGCGGGCGGACGCTCGGTGACGTCCTGGCCGTCCTGCCTCAGTCGGCGCTGTGGGGTTTCCTCCCCCTCGTCGTCGGCCTGGCCCACCGTGGCCGGATCGTGCTCCTCACCGGGCTGCTGCTGCAGGGGGCCACGCTCGGCGTCTGGATCCGGTACGGCTTCACGACCTTCTTCCTCGCCGGATCGGCCGTGCAGGCATTGGCCTTCCTCGCGCTCCTGGCGCTGGCGGGCGAGTCGCCGGTGGCGGGGTACGGCCGCCGCCACCGCGGCAGGTACGTGACCGCCGCGATGCTGGAGCCGCTGGACGCCGCGCTGCTGGAGCGGACGGTGGCCGCCACCGCGACGGTCCTGCGGTCCAGGCTCGATCGGGACGGCCTGCTCGACGGCATCGCCAACCGGGTGATCCTGCCCCGCCAGGAGTGGGACATCGCCGAGACGCTGACCGAGCTGACCCGGCTGCGGCGCGAGCAGGCGGGCGCGCGGTCGGGACGTGTCACCGAGCGCATCTCCGCCATGCTCGAATCCCAGGAGGAGGCGCTCGACGTGGCGACCCGCGCGCTGGCCCGGCGGATCTCCTCCCTGGAGGAGTACGCGCGGCGTACCGAGGAGGCCGAGGAGGTGTACGCGGAGTGGCGGACCCTGCGGGACCTGGCGGATGACGGCGACGCCTACCGCGAGCTGCTCTCCAGGACCGTACGCGACGACCTGGCGGCCGGCGAGGTCGGCGAGCTGGCCGAGCGCGCCGAACGCCTCGAGGCGTCCCTGCGCGAGAGCGTCGAGCAGGCCCGGCTCGCCGGCCTCACCCTGATCCCCCGGGAGGGCTGACCCATGCCGAGCACCTCCGACCGCATGAAGCGGCTCCTGGCGCCGTTCCCGAGGTGGGTCCCGCTCCTCGGCTCCGCGGTCCTCCTCGCCGAGCTCGTCATCGGCCTCCCCATGGCGGTCGGCGGCGGATCCGCCCGGGAGCCCCGTTCGACGCCGAGCCCTCCCCCGAGCGTGACGGCCGTTCCGCCGAGTCCCGCGTCCGCCGAGCCGGCGCCCACCCCCACCCTCGCGACGGCCACCCCTTCGCCGAGCGGGCTCGCGGTCACGCGGATCCCCGAGGGGAGCGTCGTCAAGCTCCCCCGCCGGCCGGGCCAGGGCTCGCCCGTCATCGGCAGGGTGACCGACCCCAAGACCGGCCTGTCGTTCGCCGAGCTGGGCTCCCCGTGGCGGCCGAGCCGCCCGATCGGCGACGGCCCCATCCAGGACGGCCGCTACAACCTCCGCCAGACGCTGCTGACCGAGACCTACGGAACGGACGGCGATCGCGAGTGGTGGGCCGACATCGACTCCCAGCACCTGTGGTCCGACCTCGACGCCGGCGACAGCCTCTACGACGCTGCCCGGGCGATGCTGGACTACAAGCAGGGCAGCGCCTTCCCCTCCGGGACGACGGGCCGTGACATCGCCTCGCAGCCGGTACGGCGTGGCTGGCTGCTCGCCCGGATGATCCGGATGCCGCCGAGCCCGGACGGCCGCAAGGCCAGGCAGGAGCTGTCGGTCGTCATCGCGGTCGACACGGGACGCCCCCGGCCCGCGATCCTGTGGATCACCATTCCCGACACGCACCGGCGCCTGTGGCCGGACGTCGACACGCTGGTGAAGTCCCTCAAGATCGTTCCCCGGCGCTGAGCCGCCGGCCCGGCAGAAAGTCCGTTGAATGCCCTGCTGCTGCCCTGGTCGGCCCTGTTCCCCGTGCCGAGAATCAGTGCGGGAAACCTGAGGAGGCAGACATGGCACAGACCGGATCGCGATCGAAGAAGCCGACCATCGTCCTGAGCACGGCGGCAATGCTGAGCACGGCCATCGCGCTGCTCGCGGGCGGGACGGCGCGCGCCGACCAGACGTCATCGGGCGTGGCGCTCGCGGTCACCTGCGGAGACGGCTCGCTGTCGGCCGACTGGTACTTCGACTCCTCGCACAACAACCCCAACGCGTGCGCCAAGTGCCAGGAGGCGGGCGCCAGACTCGAGGCGACAGGTATCTGGCGCGCCTACTGCAAACGGCGGTACAACCCGGCCGGCACGCTCACCCGGGTGGACCTCTATCGCTACTGCGTGGGTTGCCGGAGCACCGAGGCGGCCCTCACCACGGAGCCGTCGCTCCAGCGGGCCAGCCGTCCGGTCCCCGCCTGACGAGAACGAGCACCAGGACCAGCACGGCCCGGCCCGCGACCTGCGCGAGCCACGTGCCGGCGGGCAGCGCCAAGAGCGCGCTGACCCCGCTGACCAGGTCCACCAGCGCGAGCCCCTCGCCGCGCCGCTCGGCCGGCACGAGCGCGCCGCCCGCCACGACCGTGACCGCGAAGCCGACGCCGCGCAGCGCGCCGACGGCGATGATGGCCGGGGCGTCCGAGGACGTCAGCAGCACGAGAGTGGGCCCGCCCAGGGCGACGAGGCCCGGGCCGAGCGCCCACCGGTAGCCGAGCCTGGCCACCAGGGCCGGTGCGGCAAGTTCGACGGCCACGGTGGTCACCGGCAGCGCGGCGTTCGCGGCGCCGGCGACGGTGGCGCCCGCCGACCGCTCGGCGTACTCGGGGACGACGGCGAACGGCAGGAAGAACCCGATCGACGAGGCCACCACGGTGGCCATCCGCGCCGGCAGCGCCCCGCTGACGATCGGCGTCCGCGCCGCCGCGCGAGTGCCGGCGATCACGGCCGCCGCTCCCCGCCGGGGAGGGGCCCGGCGGCGTCCCGCCGGGCGGCCGATGGCGCCGGCCCGCCAAGCAGGCTGGCGGCGTCCTGCCGGGCGACCGGTGGCGCCGGCCCGCCCAGCGGCCTGGCGGCGTCCCGCCCGGTGGCCGATGGTGCCTGCCCGCCCAGCTCCGCCTCCAGCGACTTCAGCGCCTCGCGCATCTGCTGCTCGAGCAGGGAGGTGTCGTCCTCGGTGAGGAAGGCGGCCTGCTCGGTGTGGACGAGCCTGGTGCCCGGCCCGTGCCGGGCGAACTCGATCGTGGCCAGCGAGACCAGGACGCGTACCTGGTCGAGCAGCACGTCGTAGCTGTAGACGATGCGTTTGCTCGGCACGATGTCGAGGTAGCGGGCCTGGACCGTGTGCGCGGGACCGCCGGCCCGGGTGCCGTGGTACCGCTCCACTCCGTCGACGCGGAAGTCCAGGTCGAGGCGCGGGTTCCAGCCGGGGGGACCGCCGGCCCAGCGGGCCTTGACGGCCGGGTCGGCCCAGGCGGAGAAGACCTCGACCGGCGGGACGGCGTACACGTGCTCGGCCACGAAGGTGGCGTGCCTGATCATGGGAGCCTCTCGTCGTCGGTTCGCTGCCTGCGACTCTGGCCTGCCACGACCGGCCGCGACATCCGTGGGGACCCCCTGATCGCCACGGAGGAGGTACGGATCCGCCGCGGAAAGAGCACGGAGCCACCGGTCCCCCGATGAGGAGGACTACTCGTCGATGATCCCCAGCTCGGTCAGCGCCGGCGTGCCCCTGCCTGCCCTCTGAGCCTCGTCCCCGAGCTCGGCCCGTACGAGGTCCCGCTCAGCGCTGATGCCTGGTGGCAGCGACGTGGACAAGATCCTCAACCCCGGTGCGGACGCGGGCCTCGGCCATCCTGGCCAGCGCCGCGCGGGCCTCGGACCGCCTGCCTTCCGGCCGCACGGGCAGTACGGGGGCGGACAGCGTCACCTCGACGACCAGGTCGCGGGTCCCGGCCACCCGGACCATGGAGGCGAGCAGCGAGTCGTCACCGACGTAGCAGGCGCGGGTCGAGGTCACCGTCCCTTCGCGGTAGCGCAGCGTGGCCGGGCGGACCGGGGCGCCCGTGTCGACGGCCGCCTGGAACACCGCGGGCCGGAACCGGCCCATCCCCCGCCCGCACCATGTGGTGCCCTCAGGGAAGGCGACGACGGTGTCGCCTTCCCTGAGCGCGTCCGCGACGGCCGCGACGGCCGCGGGCAGCGCGGAGAGCCGTTCCCGGTCGATGAACAGCGCCCCCGAGCCCCTCGCCAGCGTGCGGATGACCGGCCACTCGCCGATCTCGCGCTTGGCCAGCGGCCTGGACGGCAGCGTGGCCGCGACGACCAGCGGGTCGAGCCAGGACACGTGGTTGGCCACGACCAGGGCGCCCCCGTCCGAGACGGCCGGGGCGCCGGTGACCTCGAGCCGGATCCCGAGCGCGCGCAGGAGCAGCCGCGCCCAGGCCATGGTCAGCTTCGCCCGCCACGCCGTCCGTACCCGCCCCACGAGGGACACCGGCACCCCGGCGAGCACCACGAGGAGCGCGGCGCACAGGCGGGCGACCAGGAGGAAGAGCCTGGTCGCGCGGGCGGCGGGCGCGAGGCAGGCCTGCGCGGTGCACGGGGCGAACGGGTGCCAGGGGCCGGGGGCGGCCGCCGGAGCCGGCGCCGAAGCGGGGGCCGAAGCGGGGGCCGAAGCGGGGGCCGAAGCGGGGGCCGGGGCCAGGATGTCGACGGCCGTGTTCACAGCGGCTCTCCCAGGAAGTGGCGCAGGTAGCGGGTGTTCACGTTGGCCATCGAGAGCAGGACGAAGAAGTCGGCGGTGCCGAAGTCCCGGTCGTGCGCGGGGGCCCCGCACACCCACGACCCCAGCCGCAGGTAGCCGCGCAGGAGGGCGGGCGGCACGAACCGGTCGGAGCGCACCGCGCCCCGGGGACGCCACGGCACGCGCGGCGTGACCCGGTACTCCTCCGGCCCGAGCGGCACCCGCTCCACCACGGCGGCGGCCACCGCGCCCCCGTCGTCGAGCGGCACCGAGCAGCAGCCCGCCAGCCACTGGTGACCGCCGGAGACCATGTAGCGCGCGATGCCCGCCCACATCAGCGCGACGACCGCGCCGCCCCGGTGGTCGGGGTGCACGCACGTGCGGCCCGCCTCGACCAGCCCCTTCCTGATGGGCGCGAGGTTGGCCAGGTCGAACTCCCCGTCGGAGTAGAGCCGCTCCGTGCGCCCCGGGGGAAGCAGCCGGTAGGTGCCGACGACCTCGCGGCCGTCGCGCACGAGGAGGTGGTCGCAGTACGCGTCGAACCTGTCCACGTCGAGGCCGGAGACCGGGCTGTCGAGCCGCGCCCCCATCTCCTCGGCGAAGACCTCGTGCCGCAGCCGCTGCGCGGCCTGGACGTCGGCGGGGCCGGTGGCCATGCCGATCGTGTAGCGACCGGTGTCAAGAGAGATCGTCATGGGCGCGGGTCCTTCCCTGAAAGCGTCTCACGCCTATGTCGACATGCGGAAATGACGGCTGAGCCGCACATCGGGGTCAGCGAGGCGACCGCGTGGTGAACCTCGCACGCACGCGATAAATCGCTTTCTCCACCCGCCGCCGGTTCACTACACTCGCCACTGATCATCGACGAGGGAGAGGAGTACGGCCGTGCGCAACAGCACCGCTGCCGTCATTCCCCCGTCGCGCTACGAGGTGATCCTGGTGTCTCCGTCGTCCCGGTGCCGGCTGCGCGGCCGCCACTGGACGACGCCCTGACGACACCCGCCTCCTGGCCTTTCGTCAGGGGAATCGCGCTGTCCCGCTGAAGAATCCTCCCGAAAGGGTCTTGGGCCGTGCGTCCCCGAATACCTGACAATTCCCTTGCCATCGTCCGCAACCTCGGCATCCTCGCCCACGTCGATGCCGGCAAGACCACCGTCACCGAGCGCATGCTGTTCCTGGGCGGCGCCACGTACAAGCGCGGTGAGGTGCACGACGGCACGACCGTCACCGACTTCGACCCCCTGGAGCGCGACCGCGGCATCACGATCTTCGCCGCCGCGGTGAGCTTCGCCTGGGACGGGCACCGCGTCAACCTGATCGACACCCCCGGCCACGTCGACTTCTCCGACGAGGTGGAGCGCTCGCTGCGGGTGCTGGACGGGGCGATCGCGGTGTTCGACGCCGTCGCGGGCGTCGAGCCGCAGAGCGAGTCCGTGTGGCGGCTGGCCGACCGGTACGGCGTGCCGCGCATCGCGTTCGTCAACAAGCTCGACCGGGCCGGCGCCGACCTTTACACGGCCGTCGAGTCGATCCGCCGCCGGCTGCACAGGGCCCCGCTGGTGGTCCAGCTGCCGATCGGGCAGGAGGGCCGGTTCACCGGGGTCGTCGACCTGGTGCGGATGCGTTCGCTGGTGTGGGCGGGCGGGGGCTGCTCCGCCGGGCCGGTGCCGGAGGACCTGCTGGCGGAGGCGCGGCGGCGACGCCGGCTGCTCGAGGAGTCGGTGGCCGAGCTGCACGCCGGCGCGCTGGAGGAGTTCTGCGTGCGGCCGTCGATCTCCGACGAGACGCTGGCCGGCGCGCTGCGCGACCTCACGCGCAGCGGTGCGGGCCTGGTGGTGCTCTGCGGGTCGGCCTACCGCGACCGCGGGATCGAGCCGCTGCTCGACGCCGTGGTGGCGTACCTGCCGTCGCCGCTGGACGTGCCGCCGGTGCGCGGCGAGGACGGCGCGGAACGGGCCGCCGACCCGGAGGCGCCGCTGGCGGCGCTGGCGTTCAAGGTGAACGCCACCGCCACCGGGCGGCTGACCTACGTGCGGATCTACTCGGGAACGATGCGGAAGGGGGACACGGTACTGGTCACTGGGCCGGCCACCGGCGCGGGGCGCACCGAGCGCGTCAGCCGCATCCTGCGCGTGCAGGCCGACCGGCACACCGAGGTGGACCTGGCGGCGGCCGGGGACATCGTCGCGGTCGTCGGCCTCAAGTCGGCCCGCCTCGGGACCACGCTGTGCGCGCCCGGCGCGCCGCTGGTGCTCGAACCGCCGAGCACGGCCGAGCCGGTGGTGTCCGTGGCGGTCGAGGCCCGCAGGAGCACCGACGCCGAGCGGCTGGTCTCCGGGCTGGCGCGGATGGCCGAGGAGGATCCGTCGCTGGCGGTCCGTACGGACGCCGAGACCGGGCAGACGCTGCTGTCCGGGATGGGCGAGCTGCACCTGGAGGTCGCGGTGGACAAGCTCCGGCGCGAGCATGTCCTGGACGTCGCCGTGGGCCGGCCGCAGGTGGCCCACCGGGAGACGGTCGTGCGCGGCGTGTCCGGGCTGCTGTACCGGCACGTCAAGCAGGACGGCGGCGCCGGGCAGTTCGCCCACGTCGTGCTGGACGTGGAGCCGCTGGACGGCACCTTGGACGGTGCCTTGGACGGAGGCGGTTTCGCGTTCGCCTCGACCGTCGTCGGCGGCCGGGTGCCGCGCGAGTACGTGCGCGCGGTGGAGGCCGGTTGCCGGGACGCCCTGGCCGACGGCCCGCTCGGCGGCCACCCGGTGACCGGCCTGCGGGTCACGCTGACCGACGGGGCCACCCATCCGAAGGACTCCTCGGACCTGGCGTTCCGCACGGCCGGGCGGCTCGCGCTGCGCGAGGCGCTGCGGGCGAGCGCCATGGAGCTGCTGGAGCCGGTGGTGGAGGTCACGGTCACCGTGCCCGACGACGCGGCCGGCGCCGTGCTCGGCGACCTGGCCGCCAGGCGCGGCCGGATCTCGGGCTCGTCGGCACGGGCCGGGACCGCGGTGATCAGCGCCGTGGTGCCGCTGGCCGAGGTGTTCGGGTACGCGACCCGGCTGCGCAGCCGTACGCAGGGCCGTGGCACGTTCACCACCCGGCCCGCCGGTTACGCCCCCGCCAGGTAAGAGGTGGCCCCGCCCCAACGCGGGGCGGGGCCACGCGCCGGGCAGGGCGATCGGATCGGCCATAGTGTGACCCATGAGGGTGCTGGCCGGGGTCGACGTGGGGACCACGCATGTCAAGGTGGGCTTCTTCGACGAAGGGGGCGGCTGCGTCGCGGCCGTGCGGCAGCCGACCCCGCGCGAGTTGCCCGCCCTCGTCGCCGCGGTGACGGGGGCGCTCGGCGAGTGCGCCGCGCGGGCCGGGCGGGGGCCGGAGGCGATCGGGGTCGCGGGCATGGCCGAGACCGGCGTGCCCCTCGACCGCGCGGGGCGGCCGCTCACCCCGCTGCTGTGGTGGAACGACCCCCGGGCCGCGCACGAGGCCGCCGAGCTGGCCCGGGACGCCGTGCGGTTGTACGCGCTGACCGGCCGCCGCGCCGACCCCAAATCGCCGCTGGCCAAGTGGCTGTGGCTGCGGGCCCACTCGCCCGAGGTGCTGGAGTCGATGCGGTGGTGGGCGCACGTGCCGGACGCCGTGGCGTACGCGCTCACGGGGCGCCTGCGGACGCACGGGACGCTGGCCGCCCGCACCCTGGCCTACGACCTGGAGGCCGGAGACTACGACCCGGAGCTGCTCGCGCGGGCCGGGCTGCGCGGCGGGCAGCTGCCGGCTCCGGCCGGGTCCGTGGAGCCGGTCGGGCCGCTGACCGCGGAGGTGAGCGGGGTGACGGCCGGGGTCCCCGTGGTGATCGCGGGCCACGACCACGCGGTGGGGTCGTGGGCAGCGGGGGTGCGGCGGCCCGGCGACGTGGCCGACTCCCTCGGCACGGCGGAGGCGGTGATGGTGCTGTCGGACTCCCGCCCGGACGCGCGTACGGGACTGGCCCTCGGCATCACGACCGACCCGTCGCTGGACGGGACCCGCAAGGTGGTGGTCGGCGGCCTGCCCACCAGCGGGGCCATGCTCGACTGGCTGCTCTCCCTCACGGGGAACGGCGAGAGCGGGTACGCGGCGCTGCCCGGGCTGCTGGGCGGGGTGCGGTTGCCGACGGGGATCGTGGTGGAGCCGTACCTGCGGGGCCGGGTCGCGCCCGCGCCCGACCCGGCCCGGCGCGTGACGGTGTCGGGGCTCGGGCCCGAGCACACCCCGGGCGACCTGCTGGCGGCGGCCGTCGAGGGCACCTGCCTGCACGCCCGCTGGATGCTCGACGAGCTCGCCGCCGTCACCGGCACCGCCCCCGAGCGCCTCGTGGTCCTCGGCGGGCAGGTCAGGATCCCGCTGTGGATGCGGGTCAAGGCCGCGGTCTCGCCTGTCCCGGTCGAGGTGGTGCGATCCGATGACGCGGTCTGCGCGGGAGCGGCGCTCGTCGCCGGGCAGGCGGGCGGCTCGCTCGACGACGTACCCGTGCTCCCCCGCGATCGCCTGCCGCCCGAACCCGAGCTCGCCGCCGCCTACGTCCCCCTTTACGAGCGCTTCCTGGCCTCGGCCCGCACACCCCGATGACGGACCGCGCCTCACACCCTGATGACGGACCGGCGCCTCAGGTGACGCGCAGGACGATCCGGCCGCCGGCCGCGCCCGCCGCCTGGCGCCGCCAGGCCGCTCCCGCCGCCTCCAGCGGCACCACCTCGCGGGCCACCGACAGCCGCCCCCGCGCCGCGTGTTCCGCGATCAGCGTGATGGCCTGGGCGCGTTGCTCCCGGGTCAGCTCGTTGTTGGTGTAGCCGAGCACCCGCAGCGACCGGCCGCGCAGGGTGGAGGAGTCGAGCGGGCACGTCTCGGAGGCCGAGCCGCCGAGGTTGACGAGCCGGCCGCCCGGCCGGAGGGTGCGGGCCGCCGCGGCGGCCGGGGCGCCGAAGAGCGGGTCGAGCACCAGGTCCACCGGCCCGTCGCAGGCGGCCGAGAGGCGGGCGGCGAGGCCGGCCACGTCCTGAGTGCCGAGCTCCACCACCGCGTCAGCGCCCGCCCGCTTCGCCCGTTCCCGGCCCTCGGGAGAGCGGGCGGCCGCGACGACCCGGCGCGCTCCGGCGAGGCGGGCGAGCTGAACGGCCGCCTGGCCCACCACGCCCCCGGCGCCCAGCACCACCACCTGCTCCCCCGCCGCGAGCTCGCCGCGCCAGGTCAGGGCCATGTGGGCGGCCACGGCCGACAGTCCGAGCGCGGCGACGGCGTACGGGTCGGCGCCGGCGGGCAGCTCCACCAGGTCCTCCGAACGCACCACCGCCAGCCCGGCCATGCTCCCGTCGCCGGGCGCCATCCCCGCCGAGGTCGGGAACCACACGGCCGTCTCCCCGACGGCCCCCACGCCCTGGACGCCGGGCACGTAGGGGACGGCGGGCGTGCCGAAGTAGGAGGCGCCGCCCGCGCACAGCAGGTCCAGCGGCGTGACCGGGGCGGCACGTACGCGCACCAGGCTCTCCCCCGGCCCGGCCACCGGCACGGGGACGTCGCCGACCACGGGAGGCCGGCCGCACGTCTCGACCCGGGCCGCGCGCATCCGGCCGTGCTCGCCGGTCATCAGGTCGCGATGTCCGGGTACGGAAGCCGAAAACCCGCCAGCCGCCGCGCGTACTCCGTCTGGAAGCCCAGCGGCGGGTGGTCGCGCTCGAACATCGCGATGAACAGGGTCAGCGTGAGGAACGGGTGCGCCCCCAGCTCGAACAGCTTCGGGTAGTCGTGCGCGGCCAGCGCCTCGCGCTCGGCGTCGTCGAGGCGCAACCAGGTGGAGGACTCGCCGGTGTGGCAGCCGAGGATGCGGTTGGCGTACTCGGACTCCCACCACTCGACGGTGGCGCGCGGCTCCTCGCGGTAACGCTCGACCAGCTCGGGGTCGCGGTCGACGGTGAAGAGGAACTTGTTCACGAGGTACTTGCTCACGAAGAACCCCCGCTCGGATACCAGGTGAAGTACGCCTCCATCGTGTGGAACAGGTCGTACGTGTCCACGTAGTCGGCCTTGCGGCCCTCCCCCGCCACCCCCATCATCAGCATGAAGTCCATGAACCCGTGCGTGGCGTTCCCCGGCTGGTGGAGGCTGTCCAGGGTGACCTCCGACAGGCAGCCCTCGATGTCCCCGGTGGAGATCCACTCGACGGCCTTGCGGTCGAACTCCGGGTCGGGCCCGTGCGGCCCGAACTGGCGCGGCCCGCCGAGCTCCAGCGACAGGTGCCCGGTGCCGATGACCGCCACCCGCCGGTCCGCCGGCCAGGACTCCACGAGCTGCCTGATCGTCCGCCCGAGCTGCACGAACCGCTGGGGACGCGGCAGCGGCGGGGCGAAGATGTTGGTGTAGACGGGCACGATCGGCAGGTCGGCCTCGGGGCGCAGGGTGATGATCGGGCACGTGATCGAGTGATCGATGCGCAGCTCGTTGCTGAAGGCGAGGTCGAAGCCGGCGTCCAGGCCCTCGCGCAGGATGTACGCCGACAGGTCCTCCTGGCCCTTCAGCACCATCCGCGGCAACCCGAACTCGCGTTCCTCGTTGTAGAAGTTCGCGTCGTAGAAGGGCGCCTTGCCGACCAGGAACTGCGGCATGTTGTCCAGCCACAGCTGGTGGAAGTGGTCGGAGCCGACCATCACCAGCACGTCGGGCCGCGCCTTCGTGAGGGTCTCCCTGAACGCCTCCACCTTGCGCACCCACTCGTCGGCGAACGGCGGGCGGTCCTCGCCGGTGGAGGTGCTGGCGCGGTAGTAGAAGGGGTGGTGGGTGGATGCGATGACCGCGACGAGTTCAGCCATGCGTACCTCCGTTGGCGGCATACGGCTCGGGCGGGACGGGACGGTTGTTGAGGTCCACCGAGAGGAAGATGTCGTTGGCCACGGGACGGCGCAGCTCCTCGGCGAGCTGCCCGATCAGCCCGGCCGTCCTGGCCAGCAGCGCGAAGCCGCGCAGCAGCTCCAGCGGCAGCCCCAGGTCGGCCAGCGCCGCGCCGCACGCGCCCGCGCCGTTCAGCGGCAGCGTCCGGCCCAGGATCTGGGGGTGCACGCGGCCGACGGCGGCGAAGAGCGACAGGTGCGGCCCGAACAGGCCCTCCTCGGCCGCGATCTCGAACAGCCGGGCCGTGCGCGGGTCGCCGTCCTTGTGCACGTGGTGGCCGAGGCCGGGAATGCGCCCGCCCGCCTCGCGCCGGGCCCGAACGGTCTCCAGCGCCAGGGCGTCCCAGCCGGCGTCGTCGGCCGGGAGAGGGCCCTGGTCCCGCAGCACGTCGTTGAGGAAGCGGCCGCAGTCCTCGGTGACGCCGAGGAAGCGGGAGCCGCCGCCGAGCAGCCCGGCCGCCAGCGCTCCCTGGACGGAGTCGGGCGCCGACAGGTACGTCAGCCGCGTCACGATCGCGGTGGGCGTGAACCCGTGATCGGCCAGCGCGGCCAGCACGGCCTCGAACACGCGCACCTCACCGCGGGCCGGGCGGCGCTGCGTGGCCAGCCAGAACGCCAGCTCCCCGAAGCCCACCTCGCCCATGACGTCGGCGGCCAGGTCATGGCCGAGCAGGGTGATCGTCTTCAGCGAGGACGCCCCGAGCGCGGTCGGATACTCCTTCGGCTCCCCGCCACGACCGCCGATCCCGACGACCGCCTCCTCCGCGTTCCCGCCGGTGCCGACCCCGTCGCCGCCGCTCACGACCGCGCCTCTTCGGAGGATCCCGAGGCCGGCTCGGTGGGGGTGAGCCACTTGCGCAGCTCCGTGCCGTGCTCGTCGAGCTCCGGCGGCGGCAGCTGGTAGCCCGCGGGCGTCTCCGATAACCGGATCGGATGCCGCGTCGTCGGCACGGCCCGCTCCCCCTCCCCCACCACGACCACCGGTTCGAGCCCGAACCGCTCGGCCACCGCGAACCCGCCGTCGATCGTGTTGATCGGCCCGCTCGGCACCCCCGCCTCCACCAGCAGGTCGAACCACTCCTCCGCCCGCCGGGTCACGAGCCGCTCCACGAGGATCGGCCTCAGCTCCTCCCGCCGCGCGGTCCGGTCGGCGTTGCGGGCGAAGCGCGGGTCGCCGGCCACCTCGGGGATGCCCAGCACCTCGCACAGCTTGCGGAACTGCCCGTCGTTGGCGGCCGCGACGATCAGCTCGTGATCCGCCGTCGGCAACGGCTCGTACGGGAACACGCTCGGATGCGCGTTGCCCATCCGGTACGGCACCACACCCCCGGCCACGTACGCCGAGCTCTGGTTGACCAGCCCCGTCAGCGCCGACGACAGCAGGTTGACCTCGACGTGCTGCCCCTGCCCGGTGGCCTCCCGGTGCCGCAGCGCGGCGAGGATGCCGATGACGGCGTGGTTGCCCGCCATCACGTCGAACACCGAGATCCCGGCCCGGTACGGCGGCCCGCCGGGATCGCCGGTCAGGCTCATCAGCCCCGACATGGCCTGCACCATCAGGTCGTACCCCGGCACCAGCGCGCCCGCCCCGGCGCCGAACCCGCTGATGGAGGCGTACACGACGCCGGGGTTCAGGGCCCGCACGGCCGGGAAGTCCAGCCCGTACTTGGCGAGCCCGCCCGGCCGGAAGTTCTCCACCAGCACGTCCGCGCGCCGGGCCAGCTCCCTGGCCGCCTCCGCGTCGGCCGGGTCGCGCAGGTCGAGGGCGATCGACCGCTTCCCCCGGTTGACCCCGAGGTAGTACGTGGACACCTCGCCCCGCGCGGGCGGCGTCCACGACCGGGTGTCGTCCCCGCCGGGAGACTCGACCTTGACGACGTCGGCCCCCAGGTCGGCCAGGAGCATCGTGGCGTACGGCCCCGCCAGGACCCTGGAGAAGTCGGCCACCAGCAGGCCGGACAGCGGCCCCTCAGGCACGATGGAACTCCCCTTCCCGCGTCCGTTCAACGGACAGATGTCCGCTGAGCCCGATCACATCACCGACGCGAGCCCGCGTCAACCGCCTTGACACGTAGGCGAGCGCTCATCACAGTGGCTGTGACCGTATAGCGGACAATCGTTCGCAAGGAGCGTGTGCCATGAACGAGTTCGAGGCCGGACGGCCCGTGGTGCTGCGCGGCGGCACCGTGCTGCCCATGTCACCCAGTGGGAGCAGGCGGGTTCTGCCCCGTACGGACGTCCTCGTGACCGGGGACAGGATCGCCGCCGTCGGCCCCGAGCTGGAGGCGCCCGAGGACGCGGTCGTGATCGACGCGTCCGGCGGCCTGGTCATGCCGGGCATGATCGACACCCACCGGCACATGTGGCAAACGGCGCTGCGCGGCTACGGCGCCGACTGGACGCTCACCCAGTACTTCGTCTGGTTCTACCTGGAGCACGGCAAGCTGTTCCGGCCCGAGGACATCCACGCGGGCAACACCCTGGCCGCGATCGAGGCGCTGGACGCCGGCGTCACCACCGTCGTGGACTGGTCGCACGGCCTGCGGACCGTCGACCACGCCGACGCCGCGGCCGACGCGCTGGAGTCCGTGCCCGGCCGGTACGTGCTCGCCTACGGCAACATCCAGCAGCCGCCCGCCGAGTGGACGGCCGCGCCCGAGTTCCGCGACTTCGTGCGCCGGCGTGTCTCCGGCGGCGGCATGCTCGGCTTCCAGATCGCCTTCGACGTGCTCGGCGACCCCTCCTTCCCGGAGAGGCCCGCCTTCGAGGTCGCCCGCGAGCTCGGCGCCGCCGTCACCACGCACGCCGGTGTGTGGGGCGCCACCAGCGACGACGGCATCCGCCTGATGCACGAGCACGGCTTCATGACGCCGGAGACGATCTACGTGCACGCCGCCTCGCTGTCGGCCGACTCCTACCACCGCATCGCGGCCACCGGCGGCTCGATCTCGGTCTCCACGGAGAGCGAGCAGAGCGCCGGCCAGGGTTACCCGCCCACCTGGGCCGTCCGCGCCCACGGCATCCCGGTGTCGCTGTCCATGGACACCAGCGTGTGGTGGAGCGGCGACCTGTTCTCGGCCATGCGCACCACGCTCGGCGCCGACCGCTCGCGCGAGCACCTGGAGGCGCACGCCAAGGGCGAGACGGTCACGCACTGCGGCCTGCGCGCCGACCAGGTCGTGGAGTGGGCGACCCGGGGCGGCGCCCGGGCGCTGGGCCGCGACGACCTGGGCGTCATCGAGCCCGGCAAGAAGGCCGACCTCGTGCTCGTCAAGAACGAGCACTCGCCGGTGTCGTTCCCGATCCTCAACCCGTTCGGGCACGTCGCGTTCCAGGCCCAGCGCGGCGACGTGCACACCGTGATGGTCAACGGGCGCGTGGTCAAGCACGAGCACCGCCTGCTCGGCGTCGACCTCGCCGGGGCCCGTGCGCAGGTCGAGCGCACGGTCGAGCACCTGCGCTCGACGATGGGCGACGAGGCCTGGGAGAAGGGCATGAACCCGGACATCCCCTCGGCGAAGGTCCTCGACAACCCGTACACGTACACCGACTACCGCAGTGATGCCACCCACCGCCTCTGATCGGCCGCTCTGCGGACGGGCGACCGTCTAGAGTCGGATCGAACGGATTCCGAGCGAGGCGAGGGCGTAGATGGCACGTGGTGACACCGGACCTGACTTCATCGAGGCGCTGGCCCGCGGCCTCGATGTCATCAGGGCATTCCAGCCGGGGCGCCCGGTCATGTCCCTGACGGAGGTGGCGACGGCCGCCGGCCTGGCCCGGCCGACGGCCCGCCGCATCCTGCTCACCCTCCAGGAGCTGGGGTACGCCAGGTCGGAGCAGGGCGGGTTCGCGCTCACGCCGAGGGTGCTGGAGCTGGGCGTCACCTACGTCCGCTCGATGGGGCTGTGGGAGGTGGCCAGGCCGCACCTGGAGCGGCTCGTCACCCAGACCAACGAGTCGTCCTCGATCGCCCAGCTCGACGGCTCCGACATCGTCTACGTCGCCCGGGTCGCGGTGCCGAAGATCGTGTCGCTCCAGG
This sequence comes from Nonomuraea sp. NPDC049625, assembly GCF_040675285.1. Classification (NCBI taxonomy): domain Bacteria; kingdom Bacillati; phylum Actinomycetota; class Actinomycetes; order Streptosporangiales; family Streptosporangiaceae; genus Nonomuraea; species Nonomuraea sp. NPDC049625. The sequence goes on from NZ_JBFAOQ010000008.1 coordinate 238,712, forward strand.
TGCAGATCGGCACCCGCTTCCCCGCGCTCCAGACGTCGCTGGGCAAGGTGCTGCTGGCCGCGCTGCCACCGGCCGAGGTGGAGCGGGTGCTGGCCGAGCCGGGCCGCTCGGGCATCGAGCCGCGCTGGCGCCCGGACGCCAAGGAGCGCGAGGCGGCGCTGCGCGCGGTCCGCGCCAAGGGGTGGGCCGCCACGGACGAGCAGCTCGCGCTGGGGATCCGGTCGGTGGCGGCGCCACTCAGGGACGGGCTCGGCAACGTCATCGCGGCCGTCAACGTCAACGCCCACGCCGCCGAGACGTCCATGGAGAAGCTGACCGAGGAATACCTGCCGCTGCTGCTGACGACGGCCGGCGCGATCAGCGCCGACTGGGCGCTCTACCAGGCGGTCCCGCACGTCACGGCCTCCTGAGATCCATCCCCGCGCCGCCTGGGTCTTGCCGGTTGGGGCAACTCCGCCTTGAATGTGCCCCATACGGGTGATCCAGGAGGGGCCGATGCGTGGTTTACGGGCGTCCGCAGTCGTTCTGTTGATCGTTCTCACGACGTTCGTGGCCGCGGAGCCATCCGTCCCGGCGGTCGCCGGGCCGGGTGACCCGGAGCCGGCCTCGCTGGTCACGCTCTCCGTGCCCGACCGCGCCGCGATGGAGCGGCTGGTGGCCTCGGGAGCCGACCTCACCGAGCGGGTGCGCCCGCAGGCGGACGGCAGCGTCCAGGTGGACGCGGTGGCCACGCCCAGCCAGCTCACCTCCTACGCCGCGCTCGGCGCGACCCTGGCGCCGGGCACGCCGCCCCAGGCGAAGGCCAAGGCCACCACCGCCCAGGACCAGCTCGTTGTCGAACGGGCCGTCTGGATGAAGTCCCGCGACGGCTACTTCCTGTCGGTGGAGGCGTCCAGCAGCGCGGGCGAGGCGGCCACGCTCACCGTGACGTGGAAGGGCAAGGGCGGCTCGACCGGGCAGGCGCCGATGGTCGCGTACGTGGACGCGGGCGCGTACCTGGGCCACCAGTTCAGCACCCCGGTGCCCGCCGAAGCCCGGCCGCAGTGGGTCACCGTGACCTCCGCCGGCGGCGGCACGGCCGAGGCGAGGGTCAAGGAGTGGCCCGACGGCGACCAGCCGGACCGCGCCGGCCCCGGCTACCAGAAGGACTTCGTCACCCAGTACATGCCGCCCGCGCAGCTCAACGAGCGGATCAAGGCGCTGCACCAGCGCTACCCCAAGCTCACCGAGCTGATCACGCTGCCGTACCCGACCAACGGCTATCGGCGGCACGCCCAGGCACTGATCGGCACGCCGCCCGCCGCCGCCGTCGTGATCACCTCGGACGCGTACGGCTCCGAAGGCGGCAACGACCTGGCCGCCGAGCTGGTGAACCCCGGCGCGCCCGGCCGCCCGCTGCAGGTCACCGTGAACGGCAAGCTCATCACCGTCAGCCTGGCCACCGACGGCTCAGGCGCGCCCACCAGCACCGCCGCCCAGGTCACCGCCGCGATCAACGCCACCGCGCCGAACTCCACTGGCGGCACCGGCGTCAAGGCCACGACCTACCGCGGCAACGCGGGCGACGGCGTCATGGCAACCGCGCCGCTCACCCAGCTCAGCGACTTCCTCAACGCGCCCGCGAGCGTCTCCCGCGCGCCCGCCCGGGTGCTGGCCCTGCGGATCGGCGCGCACCGCGACGGCAGCCGCACCGGAGTGCTGGCCTACGCCCAGGAGCACGCCCGCGAGTGGGTGGCGCCGCTCGTCGTGGTCGAGGCGGCCGAGCGGATGCTGCGCAACTACGCCCGCGACAAGGCCACCCGCAGGCTGCTGGAGCGCACCGACGTCTTCATCGTGCCGACCGTCAACCCGGACGGCGCCAACTACAGCTTCTACGACTTCAACGGCCAGCGGAAGAACATGACGAACCACTGCCCGGCACAGCAGTCCGACCCGGCGCTGCGCAACACCTGGGGTGTGGACGTCAACCGCAACTACGCCGTCGGCTCGCTGTCCGACGGGTACTTCGGCGCCTCGGCCAACTGCCAGAGCGGCACGTACGCGGGCCCCGCCGAGCACTCCGAGCCCGAGAGCCGCAACGTCATGTGGCTGGCCGAGAAGCACCGCAACATCAGGTTCGCCATGAACGTGCACAGCTACGGCGGCTACTTCATGTGGCCGCCCGGCGCGTACCGGCTCGACGGCCGCGTCACCCTGCCCAGGCCCACGGCGCAGCAGGAGGCGTACTTCCTGCGCTCGGCCCGCACCATCGAGCAGGCCATCGCCGCCGAGCGCGGCACCGTCATCTGGCCCCAGCAGACCGGGCCCGTGACGGACGTGCTCTACTCCGCGGCCGGCAACTCCGCCGACGAGCTCTGGTACGACCACGGCGTCTACGGGTGGGACTTCGAGGTGGGCGCCGACCTGTGGGACCCCGGCACGCGAACGTGGCAGGCCGTGGGCTTCCAGCCGCCCTTCGCGGAGGGGCACGCGGAGGCGCTGGAGTTCGCGTCCGGGCTGATCTCCCTGGTGGGGGTCGCCGCCGACTACCGGGAACCCTGATCCGCACCCTCTGGAGGACTCCCTTGCGCCTGCCCCCTGCCCTGCTCCCGGCTCTGCTCCCGGCTCTGCTCACTGGGCTCCTCGTGATCCCGCTCGTCCCGCACGCGGTGTCGGCCGACCCGGTCGCGCCGCCTACCCCGGCCGTGCGCGACTTCGGCAACGGCCCGGAGCGGAACGAGGTCGCCGCCGACGTGCCCGAGCGGGCCGAGGCGCGCGCGGCCGCACAGTCCGAGCAGGCCGAGCAGCCCGGCATCCTGTCGCACGACCGGGGCTACCCCCGCCGGACCCGGCTGCCGCTGCCCCCCGAGAACCCGGCCGACGCCTCGATCAAGCTGGGCCTGGTGCCCCACCACGGCATCGCGCCCCGGCTGAACGACCTGCAGCAGCGCGGCGACCGGGTCAGCGCGCAGGTCATCGGCCGCTCGTACGGGGGCCGTGACCTCTACCTGGTGACCGTCACCGCGCCGGAGAGCGCCGCCGAGACGCGCGAGCAGGAGCGCATCCGCGACCGCATCGAGAACGACCCGGCCGCCGCCGCCCGCGACCGGAAGCTGGTCACGAGGTACAAGGCGCCGGTGTTCGTCAACGCCAACATCCACGGCAACGAGTGGGAGGGCACCGACGCCGCCCTGCGCGTCATCGAGGAGCTCGCCACCAGCAAGGATCCCAAGGTCGCCGACCTGCTGGCGCGCACCCGCCTGTACTTCAACATCACCGCCAACCCCGACGGCCGCGTCACCGGCGTACGCCAGAACGGCGCCGGCTTCGACCTGAACCGCGACTTCGTCACCGCCTCCCAGCCCGAGGTGCGGGCGATGCGCCAGATCATGATCGACGCCCAGCCGGTTACCATGATCGACCTGCACGGCTACGTCAACGGCACGCTCATCGAGCCGACCACGCCGCCGCACGGCGCCAACTACGAGTACGACCTGTTCATCCAGAACACCTACGCCAACGGCCTCGGCATGGAGGCCGCCGTGAACGGGCTGGGCTACACCGTCGAGAAGGACGGCGTGTACCCGGCGCAGATCCCGTTCCGCGACTCCGCGGAGGGCTGGGACGACTGGCCGCCGATCTTCACCCCGCAGTACGCGCCCTTCCACGGCGCGGTGGCCGCGCACACCGTCGAGATCCCGCTGCGGGTCAACGGCTCCGACTACACCCAGCTGCCGGTCGAGGAGCTGCGCCGCCGCTCCGCGATCAACACCGACGTGGCCGCCGCCGCCATCCGGTCCACCTACGCCTTCGTGCGCGACCGGCACGACCGGCTGATCGCCGACCAGATCGAGGTGTTCCGGCGCGGCGCGGCCGGGGAGCCGTCGAAGTCGGTGCCGCTCGGCATCGTGCCGGGGTTCGGGCCGGAGGACGTCTACACCACCACCTTCCCCCGGGCGTACGTCATCACCGGCCGGCGCTCGGAGGCGGCCGCCGCGCGCCTGGTGGACCACCTGATCGCGAACGACGTGCGGGTCGAACGGGCCAGGCACGCGTTCCGGGCGGACGGCAGGACGTATCCGGCCGGTTCGTACGTGGTGGACATGCGCCAGCCGAAGCGCGGGCTGGCCAACGTCATGCTGGAGGCGGGAGCGGACATCTCGCCCAGGGTGGACGCCATGTACGACATCTCCGGCTGGAGCCACGGCCTGCTCTGGGGCGCCGGCGTGGACGGCGTCACGTCCCTGCGGGTGCAGGCCGACCCGGTCAAGGCCGCCGCGCCGACCGGGTCCGTGCCGCGCACGCCCGGGGCGCTCGCGCTCAAGGTGACCGACCCCAAGGACGTCCTCGCCCTGAACGACCTCCTGGCTCAGGGCACGGCGGTGACCTGGGCGGACGGCGCGGCCATCGTGCCCGCGTCGGCGCGACAGGCCGCCCGCGCGGTCTCCGAGCGCTACGGCGTCGCCTTCACTCCCGCAGGGACGGCGTCCGGCGCGCCGCTCTCGCAGGTCAGGATCGCCGCCGCCGCCTCGGCCGACGAGCTGTTCACGCTGCGCGAGCTGGGCTTCGCCGTCACCCCCGTCTCCACGGCGGCCCTCAACGCGGGCTACGACTGGAGCGGGACCGACGTGCTGTTCGTCTCCAGCGGGCTGAGCTACACCGCGCTCAACCCGGCGGCCAGGACGGCGCTCGACGCGTTCCTGACCACCGGCGGCGTGATCACCCGTGGCGGCACCGGAGCGGCCTTCAACGCCGCCGCCGGGCTGCTCACCGCGACCGCCGTCGCGGGCCGCGGCGACGCCAACGGCGTCGTACGCGTGCTCTCCACGGGCGGGCAGGTGGGCGGCGGATCGCCGGACCACTCGTTCGTGTACTCGCCGCGCTGGTTCACCGGCCTCGGGCCGGAGGTCACGGTCGAGCAGTCGTACGCGGCCGAGGGCCCGCTGGTCTCCGGCCACTGGCGGCCCGACGCCGACGGCACCGGCGGTCAGGACGCCGCCAGGGGCCAGGCGGCCGTGGTGAGCGGCAGGGACGAGCGGGGCGCGGCCGTGGTGCTGTTCGGCACGGAGCCGATGTTCCGCAACCACCCCAAGGGGCTGTTCCCGCAGGTGGCCAAGGCCCTGTACTGGGCCTCCTCGGTCACCGGCGCGGCCGTCAAGGGGTAGTGACCCGGTCCAGGAGCTCCAGGAGGTGGTGGTACGGCTTGCCGGTGGCGCGGGTCAGGCCGAGCTCGCACGTGCGGTTGACCGAGGCGTGGGCGGCGAAGTCCTCCCGCGCCACGGCGGCGGCCTCCGCCCGGGTGGCGGAGGCGGTCAGCTCGGGGTGGAGCAGGCCGCGGTCGCCGGCGAAGGCGCAGCACTGCCAGCCGTCCGGCACGACGACCCGTTCGGCGACGGTCTCGGCGACGCGGGTGATGGCGGCGTCGAGGCCGAGCCGGGTCGAGGAGCAGGTCGGGTGCAGGGCCAGTGAGGGCAGCCGGCGGGCGGCGGGCAGGCGCGGCAGGAGGTGCTCGGCGGTGAAAGCGACCGCGTCGAGCACCCGGATGGCGGGCGAGGCCGCGGCGGTGAGGCGTTCGAAGCCCTCGGTGCAGGAGGCGGCGTCGCTGACGACCGGGATCCGGCCGCCGTCCGTGGCCGCCGCCAGCGCGTCCCGGACCCGGTGGCGCATCACCTCGTAGCCGTCCGCGAGGCCCTTGGACGACCAGGGCGTGCCGCAGCACAGGCTGCCGATCCCATCGGGCACGCGCAGCCGCACGCCCGCCCGCTCGGCCAGGCTGAGCAGGGCGGCCATCGCGCCGGGGCCGCCCTCGGCCGGGGCGAACAGGGTGTTCAGGCAGGACGGGACGAAGACGGCGTCGGCGTCCTCGGCCGGGGCCGGGCGGCGGGGCGTCCCGCCCCGGGGCAGGTCGCGGCTCCACTGCGGGACGGCGTCCTGGCCCGCCACGGCGCGGGCGGCCTTGCTCGCGCCCTCGGCGAGCGGGGCCGGTGTCGCGGCGGCGGCGTCGAGGGCCAGGTTCATGGCCCGGGTGACGCCGTTCCAGTGCTTGGCGGCGGACTTCCAGCCCGCGCGGGCGGCGCGGCCGTGGCGCTCTTCGCGCAGGCGTTTGGTCAGGTCGCCGGTGTTGATGAGGACGGGGCAGGCGGTGGCGCACATGCCGTCCACGGCGCAGGTGTCCACGGCGTCGTAGCCGTACTCCTCCTCCAGCCGTTTCGCCAGCGCGTGGTCGCCCGCCTCCTGTGCGGCGGCCAGCTCCCGCCGGAGCACGATGCGCTGGCGCGGCGTGGTGGTGAGGTCGCGGCTGGGGCAGACGGGCTCGCAGTAGCCGCACTCCACGCACCGGTCGACCTCGGGCTCGACGGTGACGACGTTCTTGAGGTCGCGCAGGTGGGCATGCGGGTCGTCGGTGAGGACGACGCCGGGGTTGAGCGTGCCCGCGGGGTCGCACAGGCGCTTGACCTCGCGCATCACCTCGAACAGCTCGTCACCGTACTGGCGGCGGACGAAGGGGGCCATGACGCGGCCGGTGCCGTGCTCGGCCTTGAGCGTGCCGCCCCGGTCGAGGACGGCGGCGACCATGTCCTCGGTGAAGTCGGCATAGCGCTCCAGGTCGGTGTCGAAGCGCTCGTTGAGCATGAAGTGCAGGTTGCCGTCCTTGGCGTGGCCGAAGATCACGCTGCGCTCGTACCTGTGCTTGGCGAACAGGCCGGCCAGGTCGTCGCAGAGGTCGGCCAGGACGGGCACCGGGACGGCGACGTCCTCCAGGAGCGCGGTGGTGCCGCTGGGGCGGGCACCGGCGACGGAGGCGTACAGGCCCTTGCGGATGTGCCACAGAGCGGCCCGGCCGCCCGCGTCCCTGCTCAGCCGCGCCGGGGCGGCCAGGTCGAGCGTGGCGAACAGCCGCTCCGCCGTGCGCTCGTGCTCGGCGAGCGGTTCGGGGTCCGACTCCTGCCACTCGACCAGGAGCGCGGCGTGGTCCCGTACGGTCAGCGTGCGCAGGACGTCGTCGGCCCTGGGGTCCCGCTGGGCCACCCGCAGGGACTCGGCGTCCAGCAGCTCGACGGCGGCGGGGCCGGCGGTGACGAGCTGCGGCATCGCCGCCATCGCCCGGCGCAGCGTGGGGAAGACGAGCAGGCCGGTCGCGGCCAGGCGGTGCGCCGGGACCGTGCGCAGGACCGCCTGCGCGACGAAGCCCAGGGTCCCCTCGCTGCCGATCGCGAGATGGGCGAGGATCTGCGCGGGCGTGTCGTGGTCGAGGAAGCTGTTGAGCCCGTACCCCATGGTGTTCTTCAGGGAGAACTGGGCGGTGACGCGCCGCACCGACTCGGGGTTGCCGCGGACCCGGTCGCGCAGCCGTTCCAGGCCCCGCGCCAGCTCGGGCTCCAGCGCGCGCAGCCGCGCGTCGGCGTCGGGGGCGGCGGTGTCGACGACGGTGCCGCTGGGCAGCACCAGGACCAGCGACTCCAGCGTCTGGTACGTGTTGGCGTGGGTGCCGCAGGTCATGCCGCTGGAGTTGTTGGCGACGACGCCGCCGATCGTGCAGGCCGACTCGCTGGCCGGGTCCGGGCCGAGCTTGCGGCCGTGGGCGGCCAGCCGGGCGTTGACCTGGCGCAGCACGGCGCCCGGCTGCACGCGGACCCGGTCGCCGCCGTCGAGCACCTCGATGCTGCGGAAGTGCCGCCGGGTGTCGACCAGCAGGTGCTCGCTCACGCCCTGCCCGCTCAGGCTGGTGCCCCCGGAGCGGAACGTCAGCGGCAGCCCGGTTCGCATGAGCGCCGCCACCTGCTCGGCGCTCTCCGGCACCAGGACCGCCTGCGGGGTGAGCAGGTAGTGGGAGGCGTCATGGGCCATGCCGAGCCGGTCGGTGGCCCGCGTACGGGTGATCCCGGGCACGGCGGCCTCGACCGCCGCCAGGACGGCGGGGTCCGGGGCGGTCAGCCGCCGCTTCTCGGAATGGGTGACGCTCATATCTGTCCTTACCGCTCTGTCCTTAGCGCGGGCCCAGGACCTGCTGGCGCTGGCTGCCGAGCCTGTCGATGCCCAGCTCGATGACGTCGCCGGGCTGGAGCCAGATGGGCGGGTTGTGGCCCATGCCGACGCCGGGCGGGGTGCCGGTGTTGATCAGGTCGCCGGGCTCCAGCACCATGAACTGGCTCAGGTAGTGCACGATGACGTACGGGTCGAAGATCATCGTCTTGGTGGTGCCGGTCTGCCGGCGTACGCCGTTGACGTCGAGCCACATGCCCAGGTTCTTGACGTCGGGGATCTCGTCCGGGGTGACCAGCCACGAGCCGGCCGGGTTGAAGGTCTCGGCGGACTTGCCCTTGGACCACTGGCCGCCGCGCTCCATCTGGAAGGCGCGCTCGCTGACGTCGTTGACCACGCAGTACCCCGCGATGGCGGCGGCGGCCTCCTCGACCGAGTCCAGGTAGGAGGTGCGCCTGCCGATCACGATGCCGAGCTCGACCTCCCAGTCGGGCTTGGTGGAGCCGCGCGGGATGCGCACCTCGTCGTACGGGCCGATCAGGGTGTTGGGCGACTTGGTGAACAGGATCGGCTCATCCGGCACCGCCTGGCCGGTCTCGGCGGGATGGTCGCTGTAGTTCAGGCCGATACAAAGGATCTGGTGCGGCCGGGCGATCGGCGCGCCGACCCGCTCACCCGCGAACGCCCGCACCTCGCCCCCGGCGACCCGGTCGGCCAGCAACGCGGCGCCGCCCGCGGCGAAGAAACGCTCGTCGAAATCGGGCGTGACGTCCGAGACGTCGATGTAGTGGGACTCGTCCACGCGGACGACGGGCTTCTCGGCGCCGGGCGCGCCGATGCGCATCAGGTACAACGCTTTCTCCGTGTTCGGCTCGGAAGGGTACGGGCGGCGGTGACGTTCACGAGATCTCCCGCCCGGCGACGATGCGGCGAATGGCGGCCAGGTCGTCGACGAGCGACTTCAGCGGCGTCCGGTAGGCCAGCCCGCTGACGCTGACGGCGCCGCTGGGAACGGTGGGCGAGGTCAGGTAGGCCAGGACCGCCACGCAGTTGACGCCCGGCTCGTTCTCCTGGTCGTCGACGGCGTAGCCCAGCTCGCGGATGCGCACCAGCTCGGCGTGCAGCTGCTCCACCGTGCCGATCGAGCGCTTGGTCGGCAGCTCCAGCCGCCGCTCCCCCACCCACTCGCGCACCGCGTCCTCGGTGCGCAGGCCGTCGGCGAGCAGCGCCTTGCCGACGGCGGTGCAGTGTGCCGGGTTCCGGCCCCCGACGACGGAGGTCAGCCGGACGGCCCCGTCGGACGGGTCGAGCTTGGAGCGGTAGACGACCGAGGTCCCCTCCAGCACCGCGTAGTGCACGGTCTCGCCGTAGCGGTCGCACAGGGCCCGCAGGATCGGCGTGACCCGCACGTGGTCCGGCCGGGCCTCGTGGTGGGCGAAGGCCATCCGCAGGAACTCGTCGCCGAGCACGTACCGCCCATGGCCGTGCTGCGCCGCGAATCCGGCGCGGCGCAGCGACGCCAGGGCACGGTGGACCGTCGGCTTGGGGCTGGCCACCGCTCGGGCCATCTCCTCCAAGCCGATACCGTCGGGGTGGCGAGCCAGCTCGGCAAGGACCGCGAGCACGCGGTCGGATCCGACGAGCTTGGACTCGGCAGCCATCTCGGACATGTTCCGAACGTTAGACTATCGTTCCGAAAAGTGAAAGTTGGCCCCCCTCCCCGGGCCCTTCACCTCAGCCGGTTTGCCCATCGCCACGACGAGGCGCCGCCCCCGAATCGCATTGCCCCGCCAGGCGCCACACCCAGAGCTCCCAACCTTCAGGGCGGCTGAAGCTTGCGCTAGGCTTCAGTCACCCTGAAGGTTGGAGGTTGAGGAATGCTGGAGCATGTCCTGCTGTCGGTGCACGTCCTGGCCGGCATCGTGTTCGTGGGAGGCTCGGCCGTGGCGACGAGCCTGTTCCCCCGCTACGTGCCGGTCGCGACCGGCGGGCAGGGCGAGCCGCCGCCGGATCCGGGCGAGCGCAACCGGAGTGTCGCGGTCGCGCTGCACCGCATCACCGGGGGCTACGCCGCCTTCGGGCTCATCGTCCCCTTGGCCGGGATCATCCTGGCGAGCGTGCAGGGCCGGATGGGCGAGATCTGGATCACCGCCTCCATGATCCTCACGGCCGTCGCGGGCGCCCTGCTGGCCACGCAGATCTACCCGCGCCAGCGCGCCGCGCTCAGCGAGCCCGGCGACGAACGGCCGCTGCGCGTGATGTCCATGCTGGCCGGCTTCTACAACCTGGCCTGGGCGGTCGTCGTGGTCCTGATGATCGTACGGCCCGGCGCGGGGGACTGACCCGCCATGCGCCTGCTCCGGATCGCGGCCGCCGTCGAGGCCGCCTCCCTCGTGCTCCTGCTCGGCAACCTGTTCACCGTGCACGCCAAGGTGATCACGACGTTCTGCGGCCCGCTGCACGGCACCGCCTACCTCGCCGTGATCGCGGCCACCTGGACGGTCCGGCCCGCCGCCCGCCTGCTCGCGTTCGTCCCGGGGATCGGCGGGCTGCTCGTCCTGCGGACCGCGCGCGCCCGCGCCGGAGGCTGAACTCGGCCTTATCCGGCCTTCTTTATCGTTCCACCATGAGGTCGAACAGAGCGGGGTTCCCGGTACCGGTCTCCGTGGCGCTCCTCGTTCTCGGCACGGTGATGGGCTTCGCCGCCCGTACGCCCGCGTGGACCGCCGTGGACGCCGCCGTGAGCGACGGGGTCCAGTCGCTCCGGAGCCCGTGGCCGACCGCGGTGGCGCAGGTCCTGAACGTGGGGTTCGGCACGGTCATGGGCCCGCTCCTCGCCGCCGCCCTCGTCGTGGGGGTGGCCGTCTCGGGCCGGCCGCGGGCCGCCGGGCGCGTGCTGGTGATGATCGCCGCCGGGTGGGGCGTCAGCTGGGTGCTCAAGACCGTCGTCGCCCGTTCCCGGCCCCCGGTCTCCGACTCCCTGGTGTACGGCCTCGGCTCCGGCAGCTTCCCCAGCGGCCACGTGTGCCTGACCCTGTCGATCGTGATCGCCGTCGCGACCCTGGTCAGGCACACCCGCTTCCACCGGCCGGTGCTGGCGGCGGGCTTCGTGCTCGTGGCCGTCCAGATGCTGGCGCGGGTCTACCTGGGAGCGCATTACGCCACCGACACGCTGGGCTCGATCGTCGTGGCCCCCGCCGCGATCCACGTGGCGTTGAACGCGCGCCGGCTGGGTCTGCTCGATCCGCCGGGGAGACGCCGGCCGGCCCGCCCCGCGGTGGCGGAGCAGGGCGGTGGCGACGCCGCCTCCCCGGCGTCGGACACGAACTCCAGCCGGTAGCCGGCGCCCAGATGCGCCGCCGCGTGCGGCCGCACCCGTCCCGGGAGCACCGGACGGATCAGGCACTCGTGCCGAGTTCCCACCGTTTGCCCGTCGGCAGGTCCACCACGCGCAGCTCCGGACCCGCCAGGGCCACGGCGTCGGAGGCGGTGCCGCCGGTGCGGAACAGCCGCGACAGCGGGTCGTGCCCATGGGCGTCGTGCACGGGGACCAGGACCTCGGCGCCGAGCGCGGACGCCCCCGCGACGGCCTGTTCCGGCCCCATCACCAGGCGGGGCCCGAACAGGGGGCGCAGCCCGTTCACGGGCAGCAGGGCCAGATCGGCCCGGTGTCGCTCCAGCGGCGCGACCTCCCCCGCCTCCCCTCCGAAGAAGACGACCCGGCCGCCCGCCGTGGTGAAGACATAGGCGTTGTTGGGCCATACGAGGGTCCGCCCGGACGGCACGACCGTCATGGACAGGCCGGGCGCGAGGTCGAGTGTCCGCCCCCACGTCAGGCGCTCCGCCCGCCGGAATCCGAGGGCTCGGGCCCGGCGGGCCATGCCGCGCGTGGGCACGTACAGCGGTGTGGTGTCCTTGGCCGGGAAGCGGCGCAGCGCGCGCAGGTCCCAGTGGTTGGTGGCCAGGTTGGTGACCACGACGGCGGTGAGCGGGGGAAGGTCGCGAACGCGCAGGCCCAGCGGCTCGCCACGGCGCAGCCACCACCGTTCGGTGAACCAGGGGTCGGTGAGGACGGCGTGGCCGTCGAGTTCGAGCAGGACGCAGGAGTTGACCACCCGCGTCATCGCAACGGTCGGCTTGATCATGCCGCAACCGTGCCGGTTAATGTACACATGAAGTCAAGCGAGGGGATGGCCATCGGAGAGCTGGCGGAGCGGTTCGGCCTGGACACGCATGTCCTGCGCCATTGGGAGAGCATGGGCCTGCTGGCACCCGCGCGGCGCGCGGGTGGTCAGCGTGCCTACGGGCAGCGCGATCTCGAGCGGGTGGCGCTGATCCTGATGGGCAAGGAGGCCGGCTTCACGCTGGGCGAGTTGCGCGTGCTGCTGTCCGCCGCCGATCCGATGGACCACCGTGATCTGCTGCGCCACCACGTTCAGGAGCTGGAACGGCGCATCTCGCGGGCCCGGGCCGCCAAGGAGCTCGTCGAGCACGCCCTCGCCTGCCCGCACAGCTTCGCCGAGTGCGAGCACGCCCGCGAGCAGATCGCCACCCGCATCCCGGAAACCATGGATAAGTGATCAACATGACCAGACTCCCCGAGCACGTCCTCGTGACCGGAGCCGCCGGAAACATCGGCCAGGTGCTGCGGCCCACCCTGCTGCCGAAGATCGCGCGGGTGCGCCTGTCCGACCTCCGCGACGTCGGCCCGCTCGCCGCGCACGAGGAGTTCGCGCCGGCCGACCTCCTGGACCTCGACCAGGTGCGGGCGGCCGTGCGGGGCACCGAGGCGGTGATCCACCTCGGGGGCGTCTCCGACGAGGCCGGCTTCGACGCGATCAAGGGCCCCAATCTGGAGGGTGTCTACAACGTCTTCGAGGCGTGCCGCAGGGAGGGCGTCCGGCTCGTCGTCAACACCAGCTCCAACCGCATCACCGGCTTCCACCCGGCGGGGGCGACCCTCGACGGGGAGGAGGCGGTGCGGCCCGACGGCCTGTACGGCGCGGCCAAGGCGTTCGGGGAGGCGCTGGGCAGCCTGTACGCCGACCGCTTCGGCCTCGACGTGATCTCCGTACGCGTCGGCTCCTTCGAGGAGCGGCCCACCGAACCGCGCCACCTGCACACCTGGCTGAGCCACGACGACGCGGCGCGGCTCTACGGCGCCTGCCTGACCGCGCCGCCCGGCTCGGGACACGTGGTCGTCTACGGCGTCTCGCGCAACACGCGGTCGTGGTGGACGCAGAACGCGGCGGCGAGCGCGCTCGGATACCGGCCGATGGACGACGCGGAGGACTTCGCGGCCGAGCTGGGCGCCTACACCGAGCCCCATCAGGGAGGCCGGTACACGCGCTACGAGTACGGCGGATGGGCGACCCCGCCCGGCGACACCCGCTGACTGGAGCGGTTCCGCGATACGCGATAGCCTTCCATGAAGCGGAACAGGGAGGCGAAGGTAGTGGCGGACGGGCAGTCCCCGGTGGGAAGCGTCGATCGCGCGCTGCTGATCTTGCAGGAGATCGGCAAACACAGCAGAGGCGTTACGCTCGACGAGCTCGCCACCAGGCTCGGCCTGCCCAAGAGCTCGTTGCACCGGCTGCTGGGGGCCCTGAAGCACCGGAGGTTCGCCGCGCAGCCGGAGCCCGGCGGGCCGTACTTCCTCGGCACGGAGATGCTGGCCACGGCCTTCAGGTTCTACGAGACGATGGACCTGCGCAGCCTGGTGCGGCCGCTGCTCCTGCGGCTGAGCGACGAGTTCGCCGAGACGGTGCACATGGCCATGCTGGACGGCGGCGAGGTCGTCTACCTGGACAAGGTGGAGGCGGTGCGGACGATCACGATGACGTCCGTGGTGGGCGGCCGCAACGCCGCCCACTGCACGGGCGTCGGCAAGGCGCTGCTGGCCTGGACGTACCCGACGGACGAGGCCGTCAAGGCGTGGGCCGCCCGGTACGGCCCGCTGGCCACCAGGACCCGTAACACCATGACCAACCCCGCCAAGCTGGCCACCCACCTGGACCAGGTGCGCACACGCGGCTACGCGCTCGACCTGGAGGAGAACGAGCCGGGCGTGCGCTGCGTGGCGGTCCCCGTCTTCCTGGGCAGGACCGCGCCGGTCGCGGCGGTGAGCGTGACGGCGCTCAAGGACCGGATGTCGCCGGCCAGGATGGAGGAGATCGGCGAGAAGCTGCGGCAGGCGGTCGCCGAGCAGGCCTGACGCGCGCGGGCGCGGCGGTCCCGACAGCCTTCACCGGGCTCCCCGCTGGCCCGTACCGGGGCCTCAGCCCTTGACCGCGCCGGTCAGCGCCTGGACGAAACGGCGCTGGCCGAACAGGAACACGGCCAGCACCGGCAGCGTGGTCAGCACCGTGCCCGCCATGATGGCCGGCCAGTCGGCCCGGTGCTGGCCCTGGAAGGTCGTCAGGCCGGCCTGCACCGTGTAGTTGGCCTCGGAGTTGATCGCCACCAGCGGCCAGAACAGGTCGTTCCAGGCCGTGATGAACGTGATCACGGCCAGTGCCGCCATCGCCGGCCTGGCCACCGGCAGCACGACCCGGAAGAACACGCCGAAGCGCGAGCAGCCGTCGATCCGCGCGGCCTCCTCCAGCTCCTTGGGGAACGACTGGAAGAACGAGGTCATCAGGTAGATGCCCACGGCGGAGGCCAGCGACGGCACGATCAGCGCGCCGAGCGTGTCGGTCAGCCCGGCCTCGCTGAAGATCAGGAACGTCGGGATGACCGTGAGCTGGAACGGGATCAGCGCGGTCGCGATGACCAGGATCAGCACCGTCTTGGAGCCGGCGAACCTGATCCTGGCGAAGGCGTACCCGGCCATGCTGCACAGCACGAGCTGGGCCGCCACGATGGCGCCCGAGACGATCACGCTGTTGAGGAACCAGCGCGGGAAGTTCGAGCGCTCGACGACCGTGCGGTAGCCGCCCAGGTCCACAGCCTCGGGCCAGATCGCCGGCGGGAACCGGTTGAGCTCGGCCTGGGTCATGACGGAGCTGAGCAGCAGCCACACGAACGGCAGCACGACCACCGCCGACATCGGCACCAGCACCAGGTGCCACTTGCTGGGCCATCTCATCCGGTCGCTCCCCTCCGCCGCGCGATCAGCAGGCCCGTGACGATCAGCACCAGGGTGCCGGCGAACAGCACGTACGCCACGGCCGCGCCGTACCCGGCGGTGTTGAAGGTGAAGGCGAGCTGCCAGACGTAGTAGACGATGGTCACGGTCGCGTTGGCCGGGCCGCCCTTGGTGGTGGTCATGACCAGGTCGAAGAACTGCAGCGCGTCGATCATGCCCCACACCGTCAGGAAGATCGTCATCGGCCGTACCGACGGGACGATGACGTGCCTGAAGGTGGTCCACGACCCCGCTCCGTCGATCGCGGCGGCCTCCAGCACCTCCTTGCTGATCTCCTGGATGGCCGCCAGGTAGATGACCACGGCGAATCCGAACCGCGTCCAGAAGAAGATCAGCGTGAGCACCGGCATGGCCTGCGACGGGTCGCTCAGCAGCCCCTGCACCGGCAGCCCGAGCTTGACGAGCAGGCCGTTCATCAACCCGAAGTCGCGGTCGAAGATGTAACCCATGAGCAGCCCGGTGGCGGTGGCCGAGACGATGTACGGCACCAGGAAACAGGTCCGGTAGAACCCGATCCCGCGGACCTTCCGGTTCAGGAGCACGGCCACGACCAGCCCGGTGACCAGGGAGGCCGGGATGTAGAGCACCAGCAGCAGCCCGGTGTTGGCCACCGCCTGGAGGAACACGGGGTCGTCGAGCAGCGCCCGGTAGTTGGCGAGCCCCACGTTCGTGCCCGGTGTCATCAGGTCGGAGTCGGTGAACGACAACGCCAGCGCCCAGGCCATGGGCACGAGCGAGAAGCCGAGGATGACCAGCGAGGCGGGGCCCGCGAACGACCAGCCGGCGACGCTGTCGCCGAGCCTGCGCCGGTCGCGGGGCTGCCGGTGCCCGGTGCGGGCGGCGCTGAGCGCGGTGCTGCTCATGATCCCGGTACGGCCAGCGCGGCGTCCGCCTTGCCGGCCGCCTGGTCCAGGGCGGTCTTGGCGTCGCTCTTGCCGAGCAGCGCCTGGGCGATGGCCTCGGCCACGAAGGCGGAGACCCGGGGGTATCGGGTGGTGGGCGGCCGGACCCGTTTGGCGTTGGCCAGGTTCGCCGAGATCACCTCAATGCCCGGATATTTCGCGACATAGTCCTTATAGCCGGGCAGCTTGGTGATCGACTCGCGGATCGGCAGCGAGCCGGTGTCGCCCATCCACTCCAGCTGCTGCTCGGCCGCCGTCAGCCAGGCCAGGAACGTGGCCGCGGCCTTGACCCGGCGCTCGTCGTGCTCGAACACCACCCAGTTGTCCGGCCCCGAGATCGTCTCGTGGTTGCCGTCGGTGCCGGGCAGCTGCGCGACGCCGTAGTCGACCTTGGCCGCCTGCAGGTCGGGCAGCACCCACGGACCGGTCATGAACATGCCGAGCCGCCCCGACTCGAACAGCTTCTGGCCCTTCTCCGCCGGGCTGGAGTCGAGGTAGACCGACTTGTCGACCACGGCCATGTCACGCAGCCTGCCGAGCGCCTGCCGGCCGGCGGCGGAGTTGAAGGCGGCCTTCTTGTGGTCGGGCGTGAGGATGTCCCCGCCGGCCTGCCAGAGCATCGGCCACAGGCCCCAGACCGCCTCCTCGCCGCCGCTGATCGGCCAGGTGGCGCCGAAGACGCCGTCCTTGGCGCTGGTGACCTGCTTGGCCTTGGCACGGAAGTCGTCCCAGGTCCAGTCCGGTCCAGGCGCCTCCACGCCGGCCTTGGCCAGCAGTTTCCTGTTGTAGAGGACCACCATGTTGTCGACCACGGCGGGGAAGGCGATGACCTTGCCGTTGACGGTGACGGACTCCCGCTCACTGGCCCAGAAGTCCTGCCAGTTGATCGCCGGGTCCTTGACGACCTCGGTGAGGTCGGCCGTCTTGGGGTTCCTGGCGATGTTGGGGGCCCAGGAGCCGTACAGGTAGGCGATGTCGGGATAGGCGTCGGAGGCCAGCGCGGCGGTGAGCTTGGGCAGCATCCCGTCGGCGGTGGCCCCGCCGGACTCGGTCTTCACCTTGACGTCGGGGTGGCTCTGGTTGAACCGCGCGACCAGCTTCTCGATCGACTTGGCCGAGTTGTCCTCCTGGCCGTGCCAGATCGTGATCTCCACGGGGCCGCCGGCCGCCTGCTCCTGGCCGCCGCCCGAGCAGCCGGTGACCGCCAGGGCGAGGAGCACGGCGGCGACGGGCGCGCGCCTCATCGGACGCCCTCGGGGAGCAGGTCGCCGTGGGCGGCGATCATGTCGTCCACGAGGTCGTGGATCTGCTGGAGCGTCAGCGTGGCCGAGGCGTTCGGGTCGAGCATGACGGCGTGGTAGACGTGGTCGCGGCGGCCCTCCAGCGCCGCGCGCACGGTCAGCTCGCCGACGTTGAGGATCGTCCGGTTCAGCGCGGCGAGCTGGGGCGGCAGCGCGCCGATGCGGGTGGGACGCATCCCGGCCCGGTCCACCAGGCACGGCACCTCGACGCAGGCGTCGTCGGGCAGGTTGGAGATCAGGCCGCCGTTGCGCACGTTGCCGTGCACGACCCTGGGGGTGCCGGTCTCGATGGAGTGGATGACGTCCGAGGCCAGCTCCCCGGCGGGGGCGATCTCGACACCCTCCCCGGCGGCCAGCCGCCGCCTGGTCTCCTCGTACGTGCCGAGGTTCTCCGCCGACCACCGCAGGTAGATCTCGACGGGGATGCGGAAGTGCTCCACCTGGTCGTCGTGGTGCAGGAACCAGGGCAGGTACTCCGAGCCGTGCTCGCTGCTCTCGGTGGGGAAGTGACCGAACCGGCGGTACATCTCCACCCGCACGGTACGGCGCAGCTCCGGGTCACGGGCGATGACCTCGTCCAGCACCGGATACAGGTTCCTGCCCTTGTGCTCGAACTTCAGCACGAACGCCTGGTGGTTGGCCCCGGCGGTGACGAACGACACCTCTTCCTCCGGCACCTCGACGAGCGAGGCCAGCCGGGCCTGGGTGTCGCGTACGGAATGGCAGAGCCCGATGACGTTCCTGAACGCGGTCCCCTCATAGACGGCGCGGGGGATCATCGCCATCGGGTTGGTGTAGTTGAGCAGCAGCGCGTGCGGCGCCAGTTCGGCCAGGTCCGTGCCCAGGGCCACCATCACCGGGATCGTCCGCAGCGCGCGGAAGACGCCGCCGACGCCGAGGGTGTCGGCGATCGTCTGCCGCAGCCCGTAGCCGCGGGGGATCTCGAAGTCGACGCGGGTGGCCGCGTACCCGCCGACCGCGATCTCGTTGATCACGTAGTCGGCGCCGTCCACGGCGGCCCGCCGGTCGAGGTGCGCCTCCACCTTGGCGCCCAGGCCGAGCTCGGCGACCATCCAGTTCGCCATGGCCTCGGCCGTGGCCAGCCGCTCGGCGTCGATGTCGTGCAGGACAAGGGTGGACTCTCCCAGCTCGGGGAAGGTCAGGATGTCGGAGAGGACGTTCTTGGTGAACTCGACGCTGCCCGCGCCGACGAACACGATGCGTGCCATGGGGCTGTTTCCCTCCATTGAGCACGGCGGGCATGGGCCCGCTGCGTGCGGGTGAGTATAACCACGCATCCACCATGCAGACCAGGATTCCATCATTCGGAAAACGATGGTTTGGCGGATATCGCTGGCGAGGTGTCTGCTCTTATGGGATTCTCAACATCAAGATCGGATCGATCGCCTCGTTAGCCATGGATTTCCCTTATTACGGAATAGCATTCCGTATCGCGGAAGGACCAATGCATTGAACCTCCGGACACTCTTAACCCGGCTCGCCGTGGCCACGGCCCTGATACCGGCCTCCGCGACACTCCTCGCGCCCCCCGCCCAGGCGGCGTCGGCGACGATCTGGCGTCCGCCGGTGGACAGCCGCTGGCAGTACCAGCTCCAGGGCAGCAAGGCCTACGCCGCCACCGGCGGCGTCAACGTCGACATCTGCGGGGTCCCGCAGAGCGGCGGCGCCTGCGTGCGGCCGACCGTCTTCGACATCGACCTGTACGCCGCCGAGGAGGTCGCCGGCGACAACAGGACGCTCAACACGGCGGCCGTCAAGGCCATCCACGCCCGCGGGGCCAAGGCGATCTGCTACATCGACGCCGGCTCGATCGAGGATTTCCGGCCCGACTACCAGCAGTTCGTGGACTTCCACAAGAAGAACGGCAACTCCCTGCTGGGCAAGCCCTTCAGCGCCGAGTTCCCGAACGAGCGCTGGGCGAACATCAACAACGACAAGGGCCAGCGCGACTTCCTGCTGAAGATGATGGCGGCCCGCGTCGACAAGTGCGTCCAGGCGGGCTTCGACGGGGTCGAGTTCGACGTCGTCAACGCCCACGAGGAGGGCAAGTCGGTCACCGGCTGGACCGTCTCCCCCGCCACCCAGCTCGTCTACAACCGCGCGCTGGCCGGCCTGGCCCACGACCGGGGCCTGTCGGTGGCGCTGAAGAACGACCTCAGCCAGGCCGAGGAGCTGGTGCCGTCCTTCGACTACGCGGTCAACGAGGAGTGCTTCCAGTTCGACGAGTGCTCCGAGCTGAGCGTCTTCGTCAAGGCGGGCAAGCCCGTCTTCCACGTGGAGTACGGGACCGCGCCGGCGAGCTTCTGCGCCGAGTCGAAGACGCTGAAGTTCAACTCCCTCAAGAAGCCCGAGGACTACTCGCTCTTCGACAAGCCGTACAAGCCGTGCAGGTAACGGCGACCCACCGCCACATCCCGACCCGCACGCCGTAACGGCGGCCCGCGAGGACCGGCCCGGCTCATCAGCGGCCACGCCACGCAGCCGCACCGACGACCGGCCGACCACCACACCGCACCACCGACCACCGCCGACCGCGTGAGCCGGCCGCCCACCGGAGCCCGACCACCTGCCGCAGCCACGCCGCCCACCGGATCCTGCTCGCCCACCACAGGACGTCCATCCGACGCAAGCCGGCCGCTCGTCGCAGCCCCGCGCGGCGGCGTGTGACCCGTCGGCGTGGCGGAGGGCGGCGAACCGGGCGGCGTCGTAACGTTCCAGGTCCGCCGCCGGCCCGCCGAGCCGGTGGCCGGGCGCCCCCGGCCGGGGCCGCCGCCCCCACGGGACGCCGACTCTCATGCCTCGCTCCTCATTCTGTGATGCGGAATGAAGTTCCAAATCTGTGCCAGAACACCAGGAAGCGAGATCGCTGTCAAGAGGGAGCGCAGTTTCATATCTCGGAACGCTGGTGCACGATTCGGAATCAGTGCTATTTTCGGGGAAATCTCCCGAAGGGGCGGTCCACCGATGTACCCCGAACTCGACACTCCGGCGCTCGTCATCGACCTCGACGCGGTCAGGGCCAACATCATGGAGATGGCCAAGGCGGCCGCCAAGCACGGCGTCAGGCTGCGGCCCCATGTCAAGACGCACAAGATGCCCGAGCTGGCGCGGATGCAGCTCGACGCCGGGGCCGGCGGCATCACCTGCGCCAAGCTGGGCGAGGCCGAGGTGATGGCCGACGCCGGGATCGACGACATCCTGCTGGCCTTTCCCGTCTGGGGAGAGCCCAAGCTGCGCCGCCTGGCCGCGCTGCGCGAGCGCGCCAGGATACGGGTCAGCCTCGACTCCCCCGAGGTGGCCGCCGGGCTCGGCCGGTTGGGCGGCCCGCCGGTGGAAGTGCTGGTGGAGGTGGACACGGGTCAGCACCGGCTGGGCCGCCCGCCCGGCCGTCCCACCGCCGACCTGGTCGCCGAGATCGCCGCCGTCCCCGGCGTCGAGAACGGGCAGGTCACCACCGAACTCCGCGTCGCGGCCCGCGGCGCGGTCCGCTGACGAAGGAAGGGACATCATGCGGGGACTGGCCGGCAAGCGGGTGCTGATCAGCGGCGGGAGCAGCGGCATCGGCGCCGCCACGGCCCGCAGGTTCCTGGAGGAAGGGGCCAGGGTCGTGCTCGGCGGGCTTCAGCGGGAAGAGGTGGACGGCGCGGTGGCGGAGCTGTCCGCGCTGGGCGAGGTGCACGGGCTCGCCGGCGACGTCAGCGCGGAGGCCGACGTGACCCGGCTGGTGGCGGGCGCGATCGCGGCGCTGGGCGGCCTCGACGTCCTGATCAACAACGCCGGTACGGCCTGGCGCGAGCCGTTCCTGGAGATCACGCCCGGCCACTGGGACAGGATCATCGCGGTCAACCTGCGCGGCATGTTCCTCGTCGCCCAGGCCGTGGCCCGCCACCTGGTGGAGCAGGGCACGGGCGGGGTCATCCTCAACATGTCCTCCACCAACGGGCTGGGCGGCGAGGCCGACTACGCCCACTACAACGCCTCCAAGGGCGGCGTGCTGCTGCTCACCAAGACGATGGCCGTCGAGCTGGGCACGCACGGCATCCGCGTCAACGCGCTGTGCCCCGGCTACATCCAGACCCCGCTCAACGCCTCGATCTCGGCCGGGCTCGCGGGCGACTTCGTCACCTCGTACGAGCGCGAGCACATCCCCCTCGGCAGGGCGGGGCTGCCGGAGGAGGTCGCCGCCGGCTACGCCTTCCTGGCCTCCGACGACGCCGCCTTCATCCACGGCACGGAGCTGGTCATCGACGGGGGCCAGCTCGCGATCATGTGACTCACGGGGCGCTCGCGGCTACCGCTGGTCGCTCTCCTCCAGGTTCGCGATCATGCGGTCGAGCGTGCGCATGAACGCGTCGAACTCCTCCTGGTCGATCCCCCGCAGCGCGCGGGCGTTGGCCTCCCGCGCGCCCCGGGTGAGCTCGGGCTGGATCTGGCGGGCCCGCTCGGTCAGCCGGTAGTGGGAGCGCCGCCGGTCCTGCGGGTCGGCGGTCCGGACGACCAGCCCGTCACGCTGCATGCGTTTGAGCGTGTGGGCCATCGTCGACTGGTCGATCCTCACCCGTTCGCACAGCTCCTGCTGGGTGAGCCCGTCCTCCTCGAACAGGGCCAGCAACTGCGCGAACTGCCCCGGCGTCACTCCCGTGTCGGCGATGTTGACCCGCAACCCGTTGCCGAGCAGCCTGGCCAGGTGGTTGATCTGGTAGCCGAGGGACGACTGCCGGGGCAACGAGGTCACACACGTTCCTTTGCGCGGATCAGCCGGCGGATGCGCGGCCACTGCCACATGGCCACGCCCGAGGCGAGCAGGACGGGCAGGATGACCCAGCGTATCGCCACATGGGCAGGCGAGTCGGCGGGCGGCGCCAGGTAGACGTAAGCGATGATCGCCAGCCCGGCGATCAGGTGGACGGCGCGCTGAATCGTACGGATCTGCCTGGCCTTCATGGCGACTCCTCGACGACGGATTACATGGCTTGCCATCTATTGTATATGGCAAGCCATGTAATCGCGCGGGGGGCCACCAGTCGGGGTGGCCGGTGGCGGTCTGTTGCTGGCCGACCCGGGTTACTCCGCCGACGCTCCCGGGCTGTGCGAGAGCCTGGGTGTGGCCAAGAGCAGCATGAGCGGCGCGCTGGGGCAGCTCGAGCGGGGCGGGCTCGTCGCCGGGCCCGGCTGGAGCTGATGCGCGACATGTACGCCTTCATGGGCCGCGAGCTCCCCAAGCTCCTCGACCAATGGGACCGGGAACGCCGCCAGTGACGTAGGGACTGCCCGCGACGTGGGAGCGGCGGAGTCGCGGCAGCGCTTCGAGGAGATCGCCGGCATGCCGCACGCGCGCAGCGACCGCCGTCAGCGCAGCCGGAGGGTGGCGGCGGCGGTCTCGACCCAGGCCGCGAGGAACCGCTCCGGGTCGAGACCGCCCGGAGTGTGGCCGATCATGGCCCGGAGCAGCGGATAGTAGGTCAGGGACGCCAGGAGCACGGCCCCGGCCGCCTCCGGATCGTCGACGTCGGCCCGGCCCAGCTCCTTCTGCGCGGCGATCCAGGCGGCCCCCTGGGCGTACACGCCGGCCAGCACCCCCTCCCACATGCGCTCGAACAGATCGGGAAACCCGTCGTACTCGCGCAGCATGATGCGGATGAGATCGCGGTCGCTCTCCAGCGACTCCCAGACCACCCGCGCCATGCGCTCCAGCGCCGCGCGCCCGTCCGCGTCCGCCGGCCGCTCGGCCGTGGCCGCGGCGGCGCGCCGGGCGACGGCCTCCATGTTCTGCCGCACGGCCTCCTCCAGCAGCGCCCGTTTCGACGGGAAGTGCTTGTAGAGCGCGCCCGAGCCGGTGGTCAGCCCGCACGCCGCCTGGATGTCGGCGACCGAGGTCTCGGCGTATCCGCGGGTGGAGAACAGCCGCACCGCCTCGTCGATGAGCCGCTGCCGGGTGACCCCCGGGGTCGATCTCGCCATAGTGAGAGAGTACTCTCTTTCTATGCGAGTGTTCATCACGGGCGGCACCGGCGCGATCGGCCGCCACACGGTCCCTGCCCTGCTCGCCGCGGGGCACACGGTGACCGCTCTTGCCCGCACGCCGGGGAAGGCGGCCGACCTCAGCAGCCAGGGAGCCGCCCCCGTCACGGTGTCACTGTTCGACCGCGAGGCGCTGGCCTCGGCCTTCGCCGGGCACGACGCGGTGGTCAACCTGGCCAGCGCGATCCCGCCGATGAGCAAGTTCATGAGCGTCACCGCGCACCGCCAGAACAACCGGGTGCGCGCCGAGGGCTCGGCCGCCGTCGTGGACGCCGCGCTGGCCGCCGGGGTCGGCCGGGTCGTCCAGGAATCGGTCAGCATGGTCTACCGCGACCAGGGCGCGCGCTGGATCGACGAGGACGCGCCCGTCGATCACTACCCGATGACCCGGGGCAACTTCGCCGCCGAGTCGAGCGCGCACCGCTTCGGCCGGGAGGGCGGCGGCGCGGGCGTGGTGCTGCGGTTCGGCTGGTTCTACGGGCCGGGGGCCGCGCACAGCGAGGAGATGTACGCCCAGGCACGCCACCACGTCGGCATGGTGCTCGGTCACCCCGACGGCTACGTGTCCTCCATCCATCTGACCGACGCCGCCGAAGCCGTCGTCGCCGCGCTCGGGGCGCCCGCGGGCACGTACAACGTCGTCGACGACGAGCCGCTGACCAAGCGGGAGTACGCTCACACGCTGGCCCGCGCCGCCGACACCCGCCTGTGGCTCAGCGTCCCCGGCCGCGCCGCCTACCTCTTCGGCCACCGCCTCACCTCGCTGACCCGCTCACTCCGGGTCAGCAACGCCCGCTTCCGCGCGGCCACGGGCTGGGCCCCGCGCTACCCCAGTGCCCGCGAGGGCTGGCCGGCCACCGCCGCCGTCCTCGCCTCATGACGCCGACGGGGACCGACGAGGCCTATCAGTGGTCCGGGGGCGGTTCCACCAGAGGGACAGGGACAGGGCCGCGGTGATGAGGACGGCGCCGCCGGCCGCGAAGGCGGCGGCCGTGTCCACCCGCTGGTGGATGACGGTGAAGGTGCCGGGCAGGGCGTCGAGGGCGCTCTGGAGCTGGCCGGCGTTCTCGGCGCGGTGGTAGGAGCCGCCGGTGGTCTGGGCGATCTGCTTGAGTGCGGGCTCGTCGATCATGCGGACGTTGCGGCCGCGGTCGAATCCGCCGCGGCCACCGAAGCCGCCGCCCCAGCCGCCGAAGCCGCGGCCGTCGAACTGGGAGTTGTCGCAGACCATCGGGGCCGGGTTCGTGGTGCCGAAGCCGATGGTGAAGACGCGGACGCGGCGCAGGGCCGCCTCCTGGGCGGCGGTCTGCGGGTCGACGCCCTGGGTGTTGGCGCCGTCGGTGAGCACGACGATCGCGGCCCCGGCATAGCCTGCCCCGCCGCCGTCGGTGGGGTTCGCGCCGGTGGGGGCGACCGACGGGTCGACCTCCGCGATCGCGTCGATCGAGGTGAGCATGGCCTGCCCGATCGCGGTGCCGCGGGACACGGTGAGGCCGTCCAGCGCCTTGATCAGCGAGTCGGTGTCGTCGGTGGGAGGCACGAGCAGCCCCGCGTTGCCCGCGAAGGTGACCAGGCCGATGCGCGGCCCGCCCCGCTGCGACTCGATGAAGTCGGCGGCGGCCTTCCTCGCGGCGGTGATGCGGTTGGGGTCGACGTCCGTGGAACACATGGAGCCGGAGGTGTCGAGCGCGAGCAGGATCGTCGCCGACGTCATCGGCACCGGCACCGACGCCTGCGGTCGCGCGGCCCCGACCGCGAGCAGCGCGAGTCCGGCGATGAAGAGGGCCGCGGGGATCTTCCGCGTCCAGCGCGTACGGCCGGGCAGGGCGCTGCGTACGAGCGCGATCGAGGTGACCCGCACGGCGGCCCGCCGTCGGCGGCGCCCCGCCCACCAGCGGATGGCGAAGATCAGCGGGATGATCAGGACGGACAGCAGCGCCCACGGCCATGACAACGACATTCAGATCACCCGTCCAGACCGGAGCACGGTGAGCGCCGCTCCGGCGGTGAGCAGCGCGAGGGCGAGCCCGATCAGGGCGCCGGCGAGGGGCAGCGGCTCGTCGGAGACGGTGAGCCGCAGATCGATCGTGTCGGCGATCCCGTCGAGCCGCGCGGTGTCGGAGGCGGGGTGGTAGGCGCCGCCGGTGGCCTGCGCGATCGAGGTGAGGGCGTCCTCGTCCAGCGAGGTCTGCAGGCGGTAGCCGTCGACCTGCACCGTCGCCCCGGCCGTGGTGCCGACCCCGACGGTGTGGATGTGGACGCCCGCCTTCTGGGCCACGGCGGCGGCCTGTTCGACGGCCGGATCGCCGGCCCCGCCCTGGTTCTGGCCGTCGGAGAACAACACGATCGTCGCCGACGGCCAGTAGCCGACGTCGGGCGCGGCGCCGTCGCGGCCGATGGCCACCTGCTTGCCGGTGATCAGCGTCAGCGAGGCCGTGATGGCCGTCCCCAGCGAGGTGCTGCCGGTGATCTTCAGCCGGTCGATGGCCTTGAGCGCGATGGAGTGGTCGGCATCGGGACGGGCGGCGGTGAGCCCGCCCCGCGCGAACGCGACGACTCCGATGTCGACGCTGTCCGGCTGCGCCGCCACGAACGCGCGGGCCGCCCGCTGCGCTCCCGCCAGCCGGGTGGGCGTGACGTCGTCGGCGCCCATGCTGTTGGAGACGTCGATGGCGAGGATGACGGTGCCCGCGGTCCGCGGGACCGGCACCATGGCCGCCGGTCCGGCGGTGGCGACCGCGAGTACGGCGACGCCGGCGATCGTCAGGCCGCTGCCGAGGTACGCCCGCCGGGCGCCCGGTACGGCGACGCCGGCGGCGGCGAGCGCGGCCGTCCGGCGGCGCGCCGAGACGACGGCCGCCCAGGCGAGCGCCGCCGTGACGATCAGTCCGACGGCCAGCAGCAGCGGGGAGGACAGGGTCATGAGGGTGCCGTGCTCGACAGGCTCGGTCATGGCGATCGGTCCCGGGTTCGGGCGACGACCTCGACGAGCGCCTCGGCCAGGTCGCGGTCGGTGTCGACGCGGTGTACGGGCACCCCGGCCCGGCGCATGCCCGCCGCGAGCCGGGCGTCGCGGGCGTCGACGGCCTCCCGGAAGCGCACCCGCAACAGCGGGTCGGCGGAGTCGACGACGAGCTGCTCGCCGGTCTCGGCGTCCTCGACCACGATCAGCCCGGCCTCGGGCAGCACGTCGTCGGCCGTGTCCACGATGCGCAGCGCGACGACCTCGTGCCGCCGGGCCAGGCGCTGGAGCGAGCGCTCCCAGTCGCCCTCGCCGATGAAGTCCGACAGCACGACGACGAGCGCGCGGCGGCGCGCGAGCCGTCCGGCCGCATCGAGCATCTCCGCCAGGTCGGTGGTGGTGCCACCACGCGCCGTTCCGGCGGTGCGTTCCAGCTCGGCGCCGATCCGCAGCGCGTGCCGCCGGGAGGTGCCAGGCGGCACGACGCGCAGCATCCCCGTGTCGAACAGCAGGGCGCCGACGCGGTTGCCGCCCCGGCCGAACAGCCGGGCCAGGACGAGCGCGAGCTCGGCCAGCACGTCGTGCTTGCCGCGCCCCGGCCGGCCCGCCAGCATCGACGCCGACCGGTCGAGCACGAGCCACACCGTCAGCTCGCGGTCCTCGGTGAACACGCGCAGGTGCGGCTCGTCCAGCCGTGCGGTCACGTTCCAGTCGATGTGCCGGGCGTCGTCGCCGTCGCCGTAGGGGCGCAACCCGGTGAAGTCGATCCCGGAGCCGCGGTGCGCGGTGCGGTGGGCGCCCTGGAGCCGGCCGTCCAGCCTGCGGACGACCTTCCACTCCAGGCGGAGCAGCAGCTTTTCGGGGGCGGTGGCCATGGCGGCTCAGCGGTTCTGCAGGACGACGTCGGGCGCGCGGACGGCCCCGAGCACCCTGGTGATGATCGTGTCGGCGTCGACGTCGTCCGCGAGGGCCTCGTACGACAGCACGAGGCGGTGGCGCAGCACGTCGAGCGCGAGCTCGGACAGGTCGTGCGGCAGGACGTAGTCGCGGCCGCGCAGGAACGCCAGCGCCCGGGCGCCCGTGACCAGCGCGATCGACGCCCGCGGGCTCGCCCCGTAGGTGACGTACCGCTCCAGCTCGCCGAGCCCGGCCGTCGCGGGCGAACGCGTCACGGCGACCAGCCGGACCGCGTAGTCGACGATCGCCGGATCGACGTACACCTGCTGAGCGCGGGCCCGCATCGCGATCAGATCCTCGGCGGTCACCATCGCCTGCGGCGGCTCCGGCGGACGCAGCGCGCGTTCGACGATCGCCTGCTCCTCGGACTGCGTCGGATAGTCGACGACCACCTTCATCATGAACCGGTCGACCTGCGCTTCGGGCAGCGGGTAGGTGCCCTCCGACTCGATCGGGTTCTCCGTCGCCATGACCAGGAACGGCTCGGGCACCCGGAACGTCTCACGGCCGATCGTCACCTGATGTTCCTGCATCACCTCCAGCAGGGCGCTCTGCACCTTGGCGGGGGCGCGGTTGATCTCGTCGGCCAGCAGCAGGTTGGCGAACACCGGGCCGAGCTCGGTCCTGAACTCCCCGGAGTGCTGGTGGTAGACCCGCGTGCCCACGAGGTCGGCGGGCACCAGGTCGGGGGTGAACTGGACGCGCTGGAAGCTCCCGGCGATCGCGGCGGCCAGCGACCTCACCGCGAGCGTCTTGGCCAGGCCCGGCACGCCCTCGACGAGCAGGTGGCCGTCGGCGATCAACGCGACGGCCATGCGCTCCAGCAGCACGTCCTGCCCGACGATCGTGCGTTTGACCTCGAACAGCACCTGTTCGAGCGGATGAGCCGACTCGGGGGACTTGGTCGAGGTCATCGTCTTCCTTCTCGAGATGTGTCCGGTCAGATCTGGGGTCCTTCGCCCAGCGGTCCGTCACCGTCACCGCCGCCCAGGGCCACGCCGATCGGCACCGCGAACGCGATGCCGGCGAACGCCTCGTCGCCGCCCGGGTCGGCGATCGAGACCACGATCCCGATGACCAGCCCGCGAGCGTCCAGGAGCGGACCGCCGGAGCTGCCCGGGTTGACGGAGGCGTCGAACTGGATGAGCCCGCCCAGGTCGCGGTCGCCTTCTTCGGTGGTCCGGTTCAGGCCCGACACGACGCCGGTGGAGACGCTGTAGGTCAGGCCGAGCGGGTTGCCGATCGCCACGACGGGCGCGCCCACGGCCACGGCGCCGCCGAGCGTCGCCGGGACGACGATCTCCGGCAGCTTCGCGGGCTTGAGGGCCGCGACGTCGCGCTTGGGGTTCGACGACACGACCACGGCCTTCGCCTTGGTGCCGTCGGCGAACGTCAGGTTGACGTCCTTCGTGCCCTTGATGACGTGGTGCGCGGTCAGGATCGTCCCGTCCTCGGCCGCGATCACGCCGGTTCCGAGCGACTTCCCGGCCTGGATGACCACCACCGACGGCCCTACCCTCTCGAAGACCTCCGCCGTCGTGAGCGTCGCGCTGGGGGTCGGCGTCGGGCTCGGCCTGGGCGCGGCTGCTTCGCCGTTCCCGCCGCTGCTGCCCAGCCAGTACGCCAGCGCCGCCACGAGGACGAGCACGCCGCCCCCGACGACGAACCGCCGAGCCCTCCCGGCCCCGGCTCCCCGAGCCTCGGCCGCATCGGCCTCCTGCGGCACGTGCTCCATCGCCCCATAGTCATAAAACTGAGCTCAAAGTGCCACAAAATCCACCTGAGAACTCCATGAGAACCGGTGGAGCCTGCCGCGCGGACGCCGGCACGGATCCGGCGTCCGCGTGCTGCCCCGCGACCGGGTCGTCGCGCCTGCCGTGATCAACGGGCAGGCCGCGCCTGTCAGCCCAGCTTTTTCAGGTTGACGGCCTGCTTGAGGAAGACGACGCCGTCGATCGTGTCGAGCTGGGCCGGGTCCAGCGGGAAATAGGCGAAATCATCGGAGACGCGCTTGGCGGGCTTCGTGACGGCCTCGGCCAGGCGGCGGGCGTCGATGAGAGAGTGGCCCCACGGGAGCGTGGACAGCATGCCCTCGACGGTGTCCGGGGACGGAATGTCGTCGCCGACCGTACCGAAGGCCGAGGCCAGGAAGGCGAACCGGCCTCCCAGGTGCGTCTCGGCGATCGCCCCCGCGCTCCACCACTCCAGCTGCTGGTCGCCGAACGGCATGAAGGTCTTGTTCCGCTGCAGGTGGAGGTTGGAGGCGAAGACCAGGGCCGGGCCGTTCTCGGCGATGGCGCGCAGGTTGGCGGCCATCGTCGCGTCCCGCAGCGCCGACAGCCGGGCCCACCGTTCCGGGGAGGCGTCGGCCATCCAGTAGTGGTAGCGGAGCAGGCCGATGGCGGTGCGCCCGTACAGTTCCGCCCGCTCCCTGTCCTCCGCGCTCAGCTGCGGCGCCTGCGTGTCGAGCGCCGCCAGCAGGTCGTCGGCGATCAGCCGCAGCCGCTGGGCGTCGGCGGACTGGCCGATCGACTGGGACGGGTCCATGGCGGTGGCCTCGTTCGACCACCGCTCGTCCGGGCCCAGCAGCGTGTCGAGGGTTTCCCTGCCGCACAGGAGCGGGCCGTCGAGGAGGTCGTGGAGGCCGGTGAGCGCCTGGCGGGGGCTCGCCGCCCAGTATTCCAGAGGGCCGTCGAACCCGAAGAACCGGAGCTTCTCATCATGCTCCTCGTTGTAGGCCCGCATCCAGCGTACGAGCTCGCGGTTGGCCGGTGACGTGCCGAAGGCGTGGCTGAAGCCGCGTTCCATGACGTCGTCGAGCGTGCCCGCGCCCGTCGTCACGTAGTCGTCCACCACGAGGCCCATGAGGCAGTCGCTCTCGATGGCGAACGACCGGTAGCCCTCGTGCTCGACCAGATGCCGGAAGATCTCGTTGCGCAACTCGCCGAGCTCCCCCACGAAGTGCCTGGCCTCGCCCAGACCGAGCAGCAGGGGCTGGGCGGGAAGCGACCGGAGGAACGCCGAGATGTTCGCGCCATCGACCGGCCGGGCTGTGTCCTTGATGTCCATGCCTTCAACCGTATCGTTGAACACTCGATGTAAACTTTTTCCCGGATATCCTCGCCATCGTCGCGATGGACCTTCAATCGAGGATGCATCCGCGAGGCGAGTGGACCCGGCATGCATGCCTCAGCCCGCGGCCTGCCCGTCGCAGAACACCTCGCTGACGAGCCTCCGCGTCGCCTTCTGGAACGCCTCCGCCAGGGACAGCTCGGCGTCGTCCACATAGTTCAGCGCGGCGGTCAGGGTCCTGCCGCCGTCGGGCGTGCTGTACATCAGCGCCCCGTGGCCGGCGATGCCGCCGTTGTGGGAGATGACGGTGCCGCCGCACTCCGTGTCCTGCACGAACACCCCCAGCCCGTAGCCGGCCTTCGGCTCCGGCGTGCACATCTCGGCCAGCAGCTCGGCCGGCAGGAGCTTGCCGCCCATCAGCGCGGAGATGAACGTGTGCAGGTCCTGGGTGGTCGAGATCATGTCACCACCGGTGGAGATCCAGGAGGGGTTCTGGCGGGTGACGTCGACCGTCTCCTGCCGGCCGGGCTCCCCGTACCGGTAGTAGGCGTGGGCGTGCGGCTCGGGGATCTCCGGCGAGGTGTCCGGCACCACGGTGCCCGTCAGGCCGAGCGGCCCCAGGATCAGCCGCCGCATCTCCTCGGCCAGCGAGCGGCCGGTGACCTTCTCGATCAGCAGCCTGGCCAGCACGTAGTTGGTGTTGGAGTAGCTCCAGTCGGTCCCCGGCTCGAACCGCGCCGGCTTGGACAGCGCCAGCCGTACCAGCTCCTCGGGCCGGTACGTCCTGAACCGGTTGTCCACCCACTCCTGGCCCGACCAGACGATCCCCGGCACGTGCTCGGGGTAGTAATCGCCGGTGAAGTTGAACACCCCGCTGGTGTGCTGCAGCAGCATCCGCACCGTGATCCGCCGGTCCAGCCCGAACTCGGGCAGGTAGTCATCCACCGGAGTGTCCAGCCCGATCCTGCCCTCGCCCACCAGCTGCAGCACCACGGTCGCGGTGAAGGTCTTGGTGTTGCTGCCGATCCGGACGTGCCCGTTCACCGGCGGCTCGGCACTCTGGCCCAGCTTGCGCCGGCCGGCACTGCCGACCCACTCGCCTCGCTCATCGTGCACGCGCAGCGTCACCCCGGTGAAACCGGAATCGACGATCTCCTGGATGGCCTTCTGCAGCTCCGGGCGATCCACCCCGGACGGCAGGGTGACCGAAGCGGCGTCGAGGGCTGCGGTGATCTTGCGGACCATCTCCGCCACGGCGGGGCTCGGCCCGCCCTGGTGGGTGGCTGCTTCGAGGGCGACGACGACGGTGCTGCGGAAGTTGCCGGCCTCGGCCGGGTCCTGCTCGTTGAGCAGGCTCATGGCGGCGGTCAGGGCGGGCAGCACGTGGTCGGCGAGTTCGGCCACGGACTTGCCGTTCAGCTTGATGTCTCTGGTCTTCGCGGCGAGCACGTGGCCGACCAGGCCGGTCGCGGAGGCCAGGGCGATGGAGCCCTCGGTGGCGATCCTGTGGGGCGAGCCCGCGGCGCCGGCGGCGGCCAGCAGCGAGACGGCACCGTACGCGGCGGTCCGCAGGGTGATCTTGTCCTGGTCGGTGAGGGTGACGGACATGGGGAGGCTCCTTCAGTACTGTGGCAGCTGAACGGACAGGCGCTGAACCGTTCATGGCGTCCACCATCTCCGACCGCTCTGATACCGGACCGTCGCCGCCCTGACGCGGCCGCTGACGCGAGACGGCGAGCGCGCCGGTGGCCCCTCAGGCGACGTGTCCCAGGGCCAGGGCGGCGATCACCGGACCCAGGTAGAGCAGGGGAAAGACGACGGTCGAGTACGAGCGCGCCCGGAGCACGGTGACCACGGCCCCGGCGAAGTACAGCACCAGGCCGATCCCGGCCAGGATGCCGACGACCGGCACGAACAGGCCGTCCAGCAGGCCGGCCGACCCCGCGGCCTTGGCCGCGCCGAGCCAGGTCCACCACGAGCGGGGGACGCCGTAGTCCGTCAACGGCTTCACGACCCACTCGGCGCGGCGGAGGAGGGAGAAGGCGGAGAAGCCCACCCAGAGGGCGGCCAGGACGGTGACGACGGTTGCGGTGGCGGACATGGTGACGCTCCTCAGCTGGTGCCTTCTTACGACACCGATCCTGCGGGCCCCGGTTGATGGATCCGCGATACGTTCACGATGCGCGAGGGACCCGGCGGACCCCCAACTCCCGGCGACCGCCGATCATCGGTACGCGGCCAAGCGGGGCTGGTGGATCGCCGGGACGACTCCGCCGTCATCGCGGCGTCCCTGGACGTACCGGAGTGCTTCGCGGTGCTCTTCGACCGGCATGCCACCGCGCTGCACCGCTACGCCAAAGCGGGAAGGTGATCTCGCCGACGACGGGCGACCGCGTTCCGTCGGCGATCGTGCGATAGGTCGAACCCGCGTCCCACTCGACCCGCCGCCCGCTCGCGAGCGAGTCGCGCGCGTCCGCGGCCAGCTCGGGCTCCACGCCGACCACGCGGGTCCGCGGGGGCAGCGACGCGACCACGACTCCCACCCCCGAGATCAGCCCGCCGCCGCCGATCGGCACGAGCACCGTGTCGATGTCGTCCAGCTCTTCGAGCATCTCCAGGGCGAGCGTTCCCTGCCCGGCGATGACGTCGGCATGGTCGTACGGCGGGATCAGCGTCATCCCCCGCTCCGCCCGCACGGCGTCGGCGACGAGCTCGCGCCGGGCGCCGGGCGCGATGATGACCTCGGCGCCCAGCGCCCTGGTCGCCTCCACCTTGACCGGCATCGCCGCGTCCGGCATGACGATCACGGCGGGAATGCCCGCCGCGCGTGCGGCCCATGCGACCGCCTGGCCGTGGTTGCCGCTCGAGTGCGTGACGACGCCGCGTGCGCGGGTGCCCGGCTGGAGCCGCCCGATCGCGTTCACGGCTCCGCGGAGCTTGAAGGCCCCGATCGGCTGCAGGCTCTCGGCCTTCAGCCAGAGCTCGCCTTGTGCCCAGGAGGCCGACAGCAGGAGCGTCCGTACGACGTCGCCGGCGCTCCGGGCGTGCGCCGCGACGACGTCAGCGATCTTCACGGGAAGCGCGGACCCCATTCAGGCTCCGTCCCGCACGGCGATGGCGTCCAGCTCGACCCGGGCGCGATAGGGCAGCTCCGCGACGGCGACGCAGGTACGGGCCGGCAGCGGCTCGGGAAGGGTCTCCTGATAGACGG
Organism: Nonomuraea sp. NPDC049625; assembly: GCF_040675285.1. Lineage (NCBI taxonomy): Bacteria > Bacillati > Actinomycetota > Actinomycetes > Streptosporangiales > Streptosporangiaceae > Nonomuraea > Nonomuraea sp. NPDC049625. Next base: position 272,268 of record NZ_JBFAOQ010000008.1, read on the forward strand.
CGTCCATGGCGTTGCGGTCGTCCATCGACACCAGATAGACGGTGATCTTCACGACGTGGCGGAACTCCAGACCGGCCGACGCCAGTTTGCTCCGCAGGTTCGCCAGGGTCTGCCGCGTCTCCTCGGCGATGCCGCCCGCCACGCGGATGGGCTGACGCGATCGGTGTGCCGTCCGAACCGTGACCACCCCGGCTGGTACGGCGATACAGGAGGAAGTCGTGAGGATACCCCCATCAGTCCCGGTGAACTGTCCGACGAGCAACGCCCGCTCGACGAACGGGTTCGGCAGATCATGAGCGGGCTGCGGACGCCGTTCACCTCGACCGACGAGAGCGGTGCGTTGATCGGGCCGTTTCCCGTGATGCTGCGCTTTCCCGGCCTCGCCCGGCCGCTGCTGGAGTGGTTCACGACGGTCACGAACGGCAGCGTGCTTCCGGCGCGGGTGCGTGAGGTCGCCATCCTCACCACGGGTTCACGGTACGGCGCCGCGTACGAGCTCTACTCTCACAGCAGGATCGCGGTGGAGACGGGGCTGCCGGACGGCGTCGTCGCGGGGCTGGTCACCGGGCAACGGCCCCCGGAGCTGACGCGGGAGGAGTCGGTCGCGCACGATGTGGCCGCTTGCCTCTATGCCGGCGCGCCACTTCCTGGAGCGCTCTATCGCTGCGCCGTCGGCGCCTTCGGCGAGTTGGGCACGGCGGAACTCGTCTTCCTGATCGCGCAGTACGCCGCCATCTCGATGGTGCTCAACGCCTATGACGTCCCGCTGCCACCGGACGCGGAGTGACACCGGGCGTCGTCGAGTGAGCGCCGGCTTCCTGGACCGGCGGTCTAGTCCCGCGGGCGGAAGGGGCAGGTCAGCGGCGGCCGAAATTCGGATCGCCGGTGGATGGCGGCGGCGACGCGTTCGAGAACACTGGCCAGGCCGGTTCCCCGAAGGAAGGTCTGCCTGTGTTCGAACGGCTCTCTGATCGCGCTACGTCGATCGTCTTCATCGTCCTCGTGCTCACGATCTCGCTGGGCACCGCCGGCATCGCCGGAGGGCTCGTCCTCGCCCTCTCGCCGCTGCTCGTCGTGATGGCCATGCTGCTCGTCATCACCCGAGAGGGGTATTACAGAGACGGGTGGCGCCGACTCGGTATGGGACGGCTCGGCCTGCGGACCTGGCCGCTCGCGCTCGCCACCACCGCCGGCGTCTGCCTGCTCGCCACCGCGGGTGCGGTCGCGCTCGGCTTCGGCCGGTTCACCGCGCCGCAGGGCGACTGGCTTCAGTCGGTGATCGCCGTGTCCGTCACCGGGCCGATCCTGTCGTTCGCGGAAGAGATCGGCTGGCGGGGCTACCTGCAGCCGCGGCTCGCGTTCCTGGGCGAGCGCTCGGCGATGCTCGTGGTCGGGCTGGTCTGGATCGCCTGGCACCTGCCGTACATCCTGTTCACGCCGTACTACCACAGCGAAGGAGACCGAAGCCTGGTGCTCCTGCTGTTCGGCGGCTCGGTGATCGCGTTCTCGTTCCTCTTCGGGTATCTGCGCGTCATGTCCGGCAGCGTGTGGCCGGTCGTGCTGGCCCACTTCGCACACAACGCCACCTTCGCCCTGTTGCTGGAGCACGCGATCTCGACCGGGCAGCCCGTGGTGGTGCGCGAGTACCTGGCCGGCGACACCGGGCTGTTCGTGCTCGCCGGCACGGCGATCTGCGCCCTCGCGATCGGGATCAGCCGGTCAGCCCCTGTGTCTGCGCGAGGATGACCGCCTGCACACGGTCGCGTAGCTCGAGCTTGCGCAGCACCGAGCCGAGATGCGTCTTGACGGTCGACTCCGCCAGCTGAAGCCGCGCGGCGATCTCGGCGTTGGTGAGTCCCAGGCCGACGGAGGCGAGGATCTCGCGTTCGCGGGTGGTGAGACGCTCCAGTCTGGACGCGGCGGCGGGCGGGGGCTCGGCGGGTGTGGTCACGGGCGGTGCGAGGACGAACGAGTCGATCAGGCGACGTACGAGCCTCGGCGCGACAGGCGCCTCCCCGGCGGCGGCCGCCCGGATCGCCGCCAGCAGCTCCGCCGCGCCCGCGTCCTTGAGCAGGAACCCGGCCGCCCCGGCTCGAAGGGCGGCCAGGACGAGCTCATCGTCGTCGAACGTGGTCAGCATGACGACGTGTGGCGGGTCGGGTGTGGCCAGCAGCCGCCGGGTGGTCTCCACACCGTCGAGCCCCGGCATGCGGATGTCCATCAGGACGACGTCCGCACGGTGCTCCGGCCGCCGCAGCTCGTCAAGGGCCGTCTGCCCGTCGGCGGCCGATCCGACGACCCGCAGGTCCGGGGTGGCGTCGAGGATCATCTCGAACCCCGTCCGTACCAGCTCCTGGTCGTCCACCAGGAAGACGCGGGTAACGCGGCCGAGGCTCATCGCTCGCCACTTCGCCCGGTGCCGCCCGGCGCGGCGGCAGAGCCCGCGGGTCGCGCGGAAGGCGGCAGAACGGCGACGGGGATCGCGGCATCGACCACGAACCCGCCGCCGGGGCATGGACCTGCCTCCAGGGCCCCGCCCAGAGCGCGCAGACGCTCCCGCATGCCGTCGAGGCCGTAGCCGGGCCTGGAGCCGTGGTCCGTGATCGCGTCGGCGACACCGACTCCGTCGTCCTCGACTCGTACCATGATCCCTCCCTGCGTCCTCGCGACCACCACATGCGCTGCCGCGTACGGGCCGGCGTGCTTCAACACGTTCGTCAGTGACTCCCGGACGACACGGAGCACAGCAAACCGTATCGCGGTGGGAACGTCGTCGAACGCGGCCGGCCCGGCTTCGACCTCCACGGCGAGTCCCGCCGCCCGTACCGAGTCGACGAGCTGCCGCAGCTCGGCGAGTCCGAGCCCGGCCCCGCGCAGTTCGTCCGGTCCGTCGGCGTCGGCCTCACGGAGAACCTCGATGACGCCACGCACCTCGGTGAGGGCCGACCGCGCGGTACGCCCGATGGTGGCGAAGACCCTTCCCGCGTCCCCGCGGTCCCAGGGTTGCGCGTGCTCGGCGGCGTACTCCGCGCCGTCGGCCTGCACGATCACGACGGTGAGAGAGTGGGCCACGATGTCGTGGATCTCCCGTGCCGCGGCGACACGCTGCTGCTGCACGACGAACCGTTCGCGGTGCAACCGGCTCTCCTCGAGCCGGGCACTGGCCTCACGCAGCGCACTCATGTTGGCCTGGCGGCCGCGGACGAGATTGCCGATGACCCAGACCAGCACCGACAGAATCCCCAGAACCACCGCGTTCTTGAACACGTTGACCAGGTATTCCGGCGGTGTGCTCCATCGGAGACCGGCGAGCACGCTCCCGGCCAGCGCGGCACCGAGGGCGAGCAGGCGGATCGGCAGAGAGACGACGTGCGCGGCAACGGTGTAGACGACGACCGCCTGCGCGATGTCGGCCGGCAACGGAATCGGCACCACCATGAGCTGGACGCCGAAGACCGCGGCCGACCAGAGGAGTACCGCGGCCGGGAAGCGTCGCCGCACGACGAGCGGGAGAATGGCCGCCGTCGCGACGAGGAAGGCGGGCAGCCCCGCAAGAGCGCTCGGCAGGCCGGAAACCAGCCACATCAAACCGGTCAGTGCCAGATCCAGCCGCCTGGGGTGCTCGCGTGACCACTGGTCGATGCGTGCGGCGAGGAAAGTCCGCTGTCTCAAAGGGCTCCCGATCCTTCGTGACCGTCCCGCCGAAGCGGCCGCCCCAGGATAGAGGCCCGGCCGCCGGCGCGGACACCTGGCACAATGCCCGACATGCAGACATCGGACCCGAAAGCGGACCTCCATCACTATCTCAAGACCGTCCGCGCGTCCCTCCTGTGGAAGCTCGACGGCCTCTCCGAGTACGACGTCCGCCGCCCCCTGACTCCGACCGGCACCAATCTCCTCGGTCTGGTCAAACACCTGGCCGGCGTCGAGCTCGGCTATTTCGGCGACACCTTCGGCCGCCCGTCCGGCGAGCCGCTGCCCTGGCTCGAGCAGGACGCCGAGGCGAACGCGGACATGTGGGCGACGCCCGACGAGTCCCGCGAGCAGATCATCGCCCTCTACCGTCGCGCCTGGGCCCACGCGGACGCCACGATCGAGGAGCTGCCCCTGGACGCGACCGGTGAGGTCGCCTGGTGGCCGGCCGAGCGCAACCCCGTCTCCCTGCACCGCGTCCTCGTCCACGTGCTCGCCGAGACCAACCGCCACGCCGGTCACGCCGACATCGTCCGCGAGCTGATCGACGGCGCCGTCGGCCGCCAGGACAACGACCTCCTGCCGGGCGCCGACGAGACGTGGTGGACGGACTACCGCGAACGCCTCGAACAGGCCGCCCAGAAGCAGGCCGGCCACCGATGAGTTCGGCGGCCGGGCCTGGTCTCTACCGATGTACCTGCAAACTCCGCACGTGATCAGTGAGGGACCATGAGCACGAACGCACTACCGCCCGTCGTCGACGCCGACACCTGGCAGCGTCAGCTCGAAGCACTGCGTGCCCGGGAGAAGGCCGCGACCCGGGAACTCGACGCCGTCGCCGCCCAGCGCCGCCGCCTGCCGATGGTGAGGATGCCGGACTACACCCTCGAGGGCGAGGACGGACCGGTTCGGCTGGCGGACGTCTTCGAAGGCAAGAGGCAGCTGATCGTCTACAACCACATGTGGTTCCCGGGCAAGGAGTGGCAGTGCCCGGGCTGCACGGGGTTCACCTCGCAGTTCACCCGGCTGGAGTTCCTGGACAGCTACGATGCCCGCTTCGTCGTCGTCACCCAGGGCCCGATCGACGAGGCGCTCGCCTACAAGCGGCGGGTCGGGAACAGGATGACCTGGTACTCCACCGCGAACAGCCCGTTCGGCGCCGACGTCGGCGCACCGCCCGGAGAGGGCTTCGCCGTCAACGTGTTCCTGCGTGACGACGACACCGTCTATCGCACCTGGCACACCAACGGCCGGGGCACCGAGCAGCTCACCCACACCTTCGCGCTGATCGACCTGCTGCCGTACGGGCGGCAGGAGGAGTGGCAGGACTCGCCCGACGGCTGGCCGCAGTCGCCCACCTACAGCCGGTGGTCTGCCTCCGAGGACCTGGCCGCGCTCTACGGCCCGGACACCGCCTAGGCCGCAGGGGGGACGAGCTCGTAGTCCGGGATCGTGGCTTTCCGCCGCTGGTACGCCTGCTCGTCCGCCTCCCCCGCCGCCGCCTCGGGGATCTCGACGCTGCCGAGGTAAGGCCCCTTCAGGCAGTGGTCGCACCAGAAGTGGGCCTCACCGACGAGCAGGTGAGGGATCCGGAGCCGGTACACCAGGCGGAGGCAGGCCCGTCCGCAGTTCGGGCAAGGCCCGGAGATCGGTCCGGGCAGCTCGTCACGGGCCTGCTCGTAGGCGTGCAGCCAGCTCTCCCATCGGAGCGCCTCGTCATGGGTGTTCGGCAACGGGTCCGCCTCGGTGCTGTCCTCTGCGTACACGTCCATATTCCGTCACTGGTTACGTGGATGGTTGGCCCACCACTCGTCCTCGAAGGCGTAGGCCCGGTCCTCATACGGTCCCGCTTCTTCCATGGACCTCGGATAGACGCCGCCCTGGCGCAGGTCCCCCACGTGGTACCGCTCGTGGGCGAGGGTGCGGGCCAGCAGTTCCTCGCTGCGGAAGGCCGCTCGCCGGAGCAGGACCGTCTGGTCGGGATAGGTCACCCCGGCCAGCCCGTCCATCCTCTTGTCGATCTTGATGGTCAGGTCGTCGATCCGGATGTCCCAGTCCTGGGCCACCCGCCGGACCGTGTCCATGTTCATCGGGAGCCTGGCGGCCCAGCGCGGCCGGTCGCCGGCGCGTGCCAGCACGAAGGGGTCGTCGGCGGCGAGCGGCCCGCGCGCCCCCGTGCCGGATCCGTCGCCGGCGCTCGCGGTCCCGAGCGGACCGGGTGTGGAGAGGCAGGAGGAGCCGGCGCCCGTCACGCCGCGGCAGGGGTCCAGCCGCACCGCCGGGTCCTGCGGGACGCCCGGGCCCGGATCGACGCGGCAGTCCTGCATCGCGTCCGCGCCGAACACCCCCGAGCACTGGCCGACGACGTGCGGGGCAGGGGCGAACCCGCCGTTGGGCTGCCCGTCACCCGCCCCGGCCTCGGTCGGCGTGAAGGCCACGCCGACCTTGTCCAGGATCTTGTCGATGGCGTTGTCGACCCTGTGCGTGAGCCCCTTGTCGAGCGCGTCGGCCAGCGAGGTGCCCGCCGGACCGGGCAGCCGGTCGTGGTCGATGGGGCCCGGCCTGGTCGCGCGCGTCTTCGCGGCGATGTCGGCGAGCTCCTGGGGCGTGGGCGGCGGAGGCGGTGGCGGAGGATCCGTCTTGGGTGTCTTGTGCGGCCCCTTCCCGCCCGTGCCGGGGGTGTCCTCGCCCGGGCCGCCGCCGGTCTTGCCCTTGCCCGGCGAGCTGCCGCCGTCCGGATACTCGATGTACGGCCCGCTGCCGTCCGGCCAGCCCTTCCACCAGTTGTTCTTCCACCACTTGCCCGCGAAGTAGCCCAGGCCCGCGCCGACGCCGACCGCCGCGAGACAGTAGAGCCAGACCGGACCGCAGACCCGTGAGCCGCGCGCGGCCGCGCCGACCTCCCCGCCGCCGACGAGGATGTAGTCGGCCGCGTTCCAGATCGGCCGGGCGATGTCCACCTTGACGACCTTGATCACTTCTTTGGCCGTGCCGCACACGAAGGCGGGGCAGCCGAAGTGGCCGGTCGGGTCCACCCGGTTGAGCGGGTCGCCGTCCGCGTAGGTGAAGCGGTTGCCCTTCATCGACGGCACCGGATCCACCTCGAGCGTGTCCCTGCTGGGGAACGCGCCCGTGCCGGGGTCGTACCAGCGGGCGGCCATGTTGACCTTGCCGCTGGCCGGGTCGGTCCAGCCGCCCTGGTAGCCGACGCCTCGCTTGGTGCCCGAACTGGCGACGACCTTCCCGTACGGGTCATAGGCCACCGAATCGGTCAGCGCGCCCGCGCCGGAGAAGGTGGCGGTGAGGTCGCCGTGCCGGTCGGTGTAGGCGTACAGGCCCGCGACGGAGACGAGGTCGCCGGCCGGGTCCCTGCCGTAGAGCTCGGCGCCGGCCGCGGCCGGGGTGTTGCCCAGCCCGGAGTAGCTGAACGCGACGCCCGCGGTGGAGGCGAGCCGGTCCAGCCCGTCGTAGGCGTAGGTCGTGGCGCCGTCGCTGATCATCCGGTCGAACGCGTCGTAGCTCGTCGCGCTCGCGCTCCCGCCGGTCGGCGTCCTGGATCTGAGGGTGCCGCGCGCCGTGTAGGCGTAGCCGGCCGATCCGTCGGAGACCAGTTGGTTGCGCGCGTCGTAGACGGCGGCGGCCGGGCCGGCCTTGGTCCGGTTGCCCGCGTCGTCGTACTCGTAGGCGACCGAGTTCCACGAGGTCAGCCTGCCCGCCAGGTCGTAGCCGTAGGTGTTGGCCCCGGCGCCCGCCGTACCGGTCGTGGTCTTGCTGGTGAGCCGGTCGGCGTCGTCGTAGCCGTAGCCGATGGCGGCCAGCGTCGCGCCCGCGGTGGTCTTGAGCGTGTCGGAGGTGGGCCGGTGCAGCGCGTCGTACTCGAAGGAGCGCTTGGCGCCGCCGTAGTCCACGCCCTTGAGCTGGTCCATCGAGTCGTAGGTGTAGGTCGCGGTCCCGCCGGTGAGCGGGTCGCGGACCGTGGCGAGGCGGCTGCCCGCGTCGTAGTCGTAGGTGGCGGTGCCCGCCTTGTCGGTGCGGGTCTTCATGCGGCCGTCGGCGTCGTAGGTGAAGGACGCCGTGCCGGACGGCCCCGCCGTGCTGACGAGGTGATCGCGATCGTCGTAGCCGAAGGTGTCGCCCCCGGCCGAGGTGAGCCGGCTCACGGCGTCGTAGCCGAAGCTGTGGGCGGTCGTGGCGCTCTCGGCGCCCGCGCCGGTCTCCGCGGTGAGCCGGTCCAGCGCGTCGAAGGTGCGGGCGACGGTGACCCCGCCCGGCTTGGTGACCTGGAACGGGCGGCCGGCCGCGTCGTAGTCGGTGATCGTCTGGCGCTGGGCGGGCGTGGTGTACGCCGTGGTCGCCGGGACGAGCATCGCCGTCTGGAGGTTCCACGGATTGTAGGCGTACGAGGTCGCGTTGCCGTTGCCGTCGGTGAAGCGGGTCCGGTTGCCCACCGCGTCGTAGCCGAAGGTCGTGGTGACGGTGTGCGTGGACGTGGTCTTCTCGTGCTGGCCGGTCATCCGGTTCAGCGCGTCGTAGTCGTAGGTGGCGACCCCGCCGCCGGGTCGGTCGACGGTGACGGGGTTGCCCCCCGCGTCGTAGCCGATCGTCATCGACCGCAGCCGGCCGCCCGACGCGTCGAGGTCGGCCATCGCGGTCGCCCGGCCTGCGCCGTCGTACGCGAGGGTGCTGCCGGTGCCGTCCGGGTTGACGACCTTGGTCACCCGGCCGGCGTGGTCGCGGGTGTACCAGTGGGCCTGGTTCAGCGGGTTGACGTCGACCACGACCTCGCCCGCCGCGTTGTAGCCGAACTGGCTGCGCGCGCCCGACGGCGTGTTGACGTAGGTCAGGTTGCCCGCGTCGTCGTACTCGTAGGTCGTGGTGTACCCGGCCGCGGCCGGTGTGCGTTCGACGGCGGTGGTGGAGATCCGGCGGCCGAGGTCGTCGTACGTCGCCCCGGTCACCCGGCCCGCCTGGTCGCGCGTCCAGAGCCACTCGCCGGCCGCGTCGAAGCCCGACCGCGACCGGTTGCCCGCCGCGTCCGTGGTGGCGACCACGTTGCCCAGCTGGTTGTAGGTGTAGGTGTCGCCGTGGCCGAGCGCGTCCACGACGCTCGTCATGCGGCCCAGCGCGTCGTACGTCCTGGTGGTGCTCCCGGTCACCGTGGCTCCGGCGCCGAGCTGCGTGTAGGCGGGCAGGGTGAGGACGAGCGGCCGGCTCATGGCGTCGTAGGTGATCGTGGTCCGGTAGCCCTCGGCGTCCTCGCTCGTCACGACGTCGCCGAAGCTGTTGAAGCCGGTCCGCGTCGTCGGCCTGACGTTGTACGGCGCGCCGCCGAAGTGCTCGATGGCGACCGTCGGCGCCTTGGTCGCGGTGAGCCGGCCCGCCTCGTCATAGGTGTAGTCGGTCACCGCGCCGCGCGGGTCGGTCATCGTCCGCGGCAGGCCCCGCTGGTCCCTGGTCCAGGCGGTCGTGAGCCATTTGTCACCGTCCCAGACCTTCTGGGAGAGAGGCCGGCCCAGCGCGTCGAGATCGTACGTGGTCCAGGTGTAGGCGCTGTTCTGGGCCTGGACCAGGGTGATCAGGTGATCGTCGTCGTCGTAGCCGTACGTGGTCTTGCGCTTGATGCCGGTGGGGTCCAGCAGGGCCTCGGTGGTGCGGTTGGCGGCGTCCACGGTGTACGCGGTCGTGCTCTTGCCGTTGCCGGTGATCCGCTGGATGAGGTTGCCCGCGCTGTCGTAGGTGTTCTGCTGGAGCGGGATGTCCCGGGTGGACCCGTCGGCGTTGCGGAAGCCCTCGGCCCAGACCGATTCGAGCAGGTTGTCGTCAAAGTAGCGGTAGCGGGTGGTACGGCCCATGGCGTCGGTGACCGTGGCCAGGCGCCCCGCCGGGTCGTAGGCGCGGGATTCGAGGACGAGCTCCTTGGGGGCGTCGTTGTCCAGCGGGTCGCCGACCCAGTTGGCGATGCTGGTGGTCAGCAGCAGGCCGGTCGGCCCGTAGGTGCGCCGGTGGTCGGCGCCGGTGGCGTCCACGGTGCTGGTGAGGTTGCCGTAGGAGTCATAGCCGTAGGTGGTGGTCTTGCCCGCGGCGTCCTTGACGGACGAGACGCGGGCCGCGGAGTCGTAGGTGTAGTTCGTGGTGCGGGCGGCGTCCTTGCCGGTGGGGTCCGTCTGCTCGACCTTGGAGACGTTGCCGTCGACGTCGTAGGTGTAGATGACCCACGGCAGATGCTTGACGCCGCTGATCGCGTCCGTGGTCGCGGGGCCGACGGTGGCGGTGAGGTGGTTGAGCGCGTCGTACCCCATCGAGGTGACGACGCCGTTCGGGAACGTGTCGGAGACCTCGGTCACGGCGGTGGGCCGGCCGGCGCCGTCGTAGTCGTACTTCGTGGTGAGCCCGGCCGGGTCCACCACCTGGGCGAGGTCGCCGTTCTGGCGGTAGCCGTACCGGGTGGTCCTGCCGCCGGGGGTGGTCACGGAGGCGAGCAGCCCGTCCGGGGTGGTGCCGCCGTCGACGGCGGCCTCGCTGCCGTCGGTGTAGGCGTATTTGGTGGTACGGCCGGCGGATCCGCTCACGGGAGGCGTGGTGACGCTGAGCAGGTCGCCCGAGATGTCGTAGGTGTAGCTGGTGCGGTGCGCCGGGTCGTTCCCGGCGCCGGCCCGGGCGTCGTACGCGCCGGTGAGCTTGTCGTTGCGGGGGTCCAGCGGGTCGCCGGAGTCCAGGTAGTAGGTGAAGTAGGAGGTCTGGCAGGAGCGCGGCCCCCGGCAGGTCACCTTCATGACCGGGTTGCCCCGGTCGTCGTTGAACAGCTGGGTGGTGTGCCCGTCCGGGTCGGTCACCGAGGCCAGGTTGCCGTTGAGGTCGTAGCCGTACCGCGTGGTGCCGCCCGAGGCGTCGTACAGCGAGGTCGGGCGGCCGCCGTGCCGGGGGTCGAAGCTGTAGACCATCGGCTTGTCGCCCGGGTCGGCGGCGAGCACCGTGGTGGCGGGGATGCCGAACGTCGCGACGTCCTTGTAGTGCGCCTCGATCGCGTCCGTGCTCAGGCTGCTCCAGTAGATCGCCACCTCGTCGATGGTGCCGGTGAAGTGGCCCAGGGTGTCGGAGGGCTTGGCGGGCCAGTTGCCGGCGATGAAGCCGGCGCCGACGTAGACGTGGTTCTGCGCGACGGTGGACACCGGCCCCTTGGACCTGGTCCCGACCACGGCGCCGTCCAGCCAGAGCCACTGGGTGCCGCCGGAGGCCGTCAGCACGACGTGGTGCCAGCTCGCGTCGGTCACGCTCTTGCTCGTGGTGATCGGCGCGACCGATGCGCCGTCCCAGAACTGGCCGCGCAGCTTGCCGTCCGTCCCGACGTACAGCGCGGGCGTGTAGTTCGCCTGCGGCCCGGCCGGGTCGGTGATGGCCTGGGCCTGGTAGGCGAGCAGGACGCCGGGCTTGGCGGTCTTGAACCACAGCTCGGCCGACAGATCTCCGCCGCCCTTGATCTCCCCGTCGGGAAGCTCCAGGTAGGAGGTGGAGCCGTTGAACCCGGCGGCCGTGTCGCCGCCGGTGGCCAGGAAGATGGGCGCGGTCTGGTTCAGGGAGACGTTGTGGTAGGTCGCGTCGGTGTCGCGCCCGTCGCCGTACGCCGCGCTGGCCGCCCGGGTGCCGGAGTACTCGGCCAGGCGGTAGTACTCGCGCGGCCGGGCGCCCAGGACCGCGCTCGGGTAGTACTCGGTGCCGGCCTGCGTCTGGGCGGGGTAGACCCGCCACTTCCCGCCGCCCGCGTCGGTCACCGAGGCGACGCGGTCGTTCTGGGCGTCGTACGCGAGCGTGGCCTGCAGCTTGCCCGAGGGCAGCTTGACCATCTCCAGCACGCCCGTGTACTGCCCGGCCGCGTACTGGGCGGCGACCGACGTGGAACCGAGCGGGTGGGTGTAGAAGGCGGGGTCGTCGATCTGGCCGGTGAAGTGGCCGCGCGCGTCGGCGGGCGCGGCCGGGCACCAGCCCGAGGTGGTCGTGTAGCCGGCCCCGACGCTGGCGTACGGCAGATGGGTGGCCTTGATCTGCTTGGTGCGGCTGGCCACCATCGACCCGTCCACGTACAGGCTCTGCCACGTCCCGCTCGAGGTGAGCACCACGTGGTGCCAGGCGCCGTCGTTCACCGCCGCGGTCGACGCCATCGAGCCGCAGCTGCCGTCGTCGGCCATCTGGCCGTGCAGCTTGCCGTCGGTCCCGACGTAGAGCATCGGCAGGAAGCCCCAGGGCAGCGGGCCCCGGGAGTCCTCCAGCGTGTTCAGCTGCGCGCCGTACAGCACGCCGGCCTTGGTGGTCTTGAACCACATGCCGACCGCCGCGTAGGTGGTCTCGTCGGTGACGCTGTACGGCATGCGCAGGTACGAGCTCGTGCCGTTGAACGTCGCCGAGCCGTCCGTGGTCCCGGCCGGGGCGCCCGCCGCGCCGTAGGAGAGGTTGACCGCCTCCGCGTCGTCCTGGCCGACGAACAGCCGGGCCTCGTTGGACGCGCTCTGGTGCAGCCGGTAGTACATCGCGGGGGCGGCGTCCACGACGGCCGTCCGGTAGTGCGACACCATTTTGTAGGAGTATTTCGTGCAGGCCGTCGTCGTGCCCGGCGGGCAGACCTGGGCGAGCAGGCCGTAGCCGTAGCCGTAGGTCCACGCGGGCGCCCCCTGGGCGGGATCGGTGGCGACCGAGGTCACCACCCCGCTGTTCCAGGTGAAGTAGAGGCCGCGGCCGCTGACCTTGTTCACGACCTTGGCGAGGGTGCCGTCGCCGTTGTAGGTGAGGTACTCGGCGTGCTGGTCGTCGTCGTAGATCGCGGTCAACCGGCCGTTCGGGTCGAACACGTACGCGCCGCCGGACTTGTCGCGGAGGAACCAGGCCAGATCGGTCTTCACCAGGCTCACCGACCGGCCCTCGGGCGGGGCGTACGTGCCGTCGGGGTTGCGGCCGAAGCGCGCCTGCCGCCCGTCGGGGTAGGTGACCACGACGTTGCCGGTGAAGTCGTTGTCGGTGACGATCTTCATGTCGTAGGCCGTGGTCCAGCCCACGCCGAACATCCCCGTGCGCGAGTTCAGGCTGCTGTACGAGCGGGTGACCGCCAGCGCGGGACCGGCGGTGGTGAGGCTCGCGTCCGTGGTGGTGGCCGCGTACTGGCCGGTCAGCGGGTCGATGCCCTTGACGGCGGCCGTGCCGGCGCTGTCGGAGACGTGTGAGGAGACCAGCGGCTGCGGCACGACCGTGCGGAACGTGCTCCACCCGGACGCCGGGCTGGAGTCCTTGCCGTCGGTGACCAGGACGCGCCACATGTACTGCTCGCCCCACTTGAGCTTGCCCTGCGGCACCGCCCAGCTCGCGGTCTGGGCCCCGGTGTTGGAGTCGCCCGTGACCAGACCGGCCGCGGGGCACGTGTCGGGGTCGGAGACCAGGCAGACGTTGAAGATGAAGTTCAGCTCCCCGCCGGGCCACTCGTCCCCGTCATGGCCGGAGGCCGTGAACTCCGGCGTCAGCGTGGACTCCACGTACCCGCTGCCCGGCCACATCGAGTCGATCTGGGGCGGCAGGTTGAGCACGGTCAGGCTCACGCACCAGACGGGTACGCCCCAGTCGGAGAAGAACTGCCCGTTCGTCACCATGTCCCAGCAGATCTGGTACGAGCCCGGGTTGAGCGGGTCGATCGTGGCGCTCACCTTCGCCGAGCCGTTGTTGCCGATCGTGGAGGGCAGCGCGGCGGCCGCGGTGGAGCTGCCCACGAAGGTGCCGCCGGTGGTGTAGACCTTGTAGCCCAGCTTGACCGTGCCGGGGGACCAGGAGTTCATCCCGTTGTTGATCACCGTGACGGGGAGCCGGCCGGCGCTGTTGGCCGTCACCGGCGGGTCGATCGTGGCGCCGGAGTCGATCGCGTACAGCGCTCGCCAGGGGCTGTAGTCCACCTGCAGATATGGCGGATTGGCCGAGTTGGCGCTGGCGAACTCCTTGAAGCTGTCGGCGGTCAGCGCCAGGCCGTTGTTGCCCGCGCCGTTGGCCCAGTCCGACAGGGCGGACAGGCCCGCGCTGTTGATCCCGATCCACGCCCAGGCGGCGCCGCCGCAGGTGACGCCGCCGGTGAAGCTGGCCGCGCCCCAGGTGTCGCCGAGGGTCACGCCGGGATAGGAGGCGATCGTGCCGACGTTCCAGCTGCTGGTGATGGCCTTCACCGTGACGGGGTTGGCCGAGCAGGAGTTCGACAGGGTGTTGTAGAGGAAGAGCGCGGCGCCGGTCACGTAGGCGTGGGGGATCTGGGAGGCGAGGTTGAAGTTGATGTAGGCGTTGTTGCGCTTGGTGCCGTCCTGGGAGCCGACCAGGAGCTGGTCGCTGCCGGAGTGGTTCGCGCCGGAGTGGTTGTCGACGTACGTGTCGGAGGCGGCGCCGCTGGTGGTGCGCACGTACGAGGAGGGGTCGACGACCACCGGGAACGCGCGGTCCTTGTCGCGCAGCCACTTCTGGTCGGCGCTGACGCGCAGAACGTCGCCGACGAGGGTGTAGCGGACCGCGTCGGAGCGGGCGCCCTTGGCGTCGAGCATGAATCCGGCGGGGACGGTGATGCGGACGGCGCCCCGCTCGTCCACGAACTCCACGCCCTGCGACGAGCTTCGCGCCGTCAAGCCCCTGGCCTGGAAGGGGAAGTCCCAGGGGCCGGTCGCGGCCTGGCGCGAGGTCAGGACCAGCGACTCCTTGATACCGTTCCAGGTCGCCTCGACCTCGATGTCCGTCTCAGGCAGCACTCCACGATATTTCGCGATATTTCGCGAAATAGTGGCCTTGGTGCTCTTTGCGCCTTGGAGGGCGAAGGACAGGCTGTGCTCCGCGTCCAGGGTGAGCGATTGGAGCCTGGGGTCGGCGGCGTCGTCGGCCACCTCGACCCCGACGTCGTTGGCCGCCTGCCGCCAGCGTCCGTCCGCGCCGGTCAGGTTGACGTCGATGTCCGCCCACTCCCCCGTGGCCGTGCGATAACGCACTGGCCTGGAGTACGTGCGCACGGTGTAGGTGTGGTCGGGGTTCTGGAAGACCTTCGACGTCGCGTCTCCCAGCGTGGGCACCGCCTTGCTCTGCTCGGCGACGAACCCGTGCGCTTCCCTCTTGCCGGGCTTGCCGGTCGCCTTGCCCACCCGCTGCGGGGTGTTCGACAGCCGGGAGACAGGCTCGGGCGGCTTCGGGGCCTCCCGCGGCACGGTCCCCTTGGGCGGCTTGGCGGTGGCCCGCTCCGGCAGCTCGGTCTTCGCCCGGGTCGCCTCCGCCGTCGTCTGGTGGGCGCGGTTCGCCGCCGAGCCCAGCAACTGCTCGGGGAGCGTGGGCTCCTTGGGAGCCGCGTAGGCTGCCTGACCTGCTACGCCGATGACAAGAGTGGTCACCGTCAGTGCAGCGCAAAGACGGGTGGCCCAACGGTTCCTCACGGCGGCGACCGTAATCGCGGCCCGTCCGTCCCACATCAGTACGGATGACGTGGATCAAGCACGTCTGAATGTTCCCGGTTAGGTATGAGATCAACTACGAGTCCGGTACTCTCGCCTCGTGCTGCACGGGCGGATCGCGGAGCAGGCCGGAATCACGCGACTTCTCGCTGGTGAGAGCGGCGCCTTGATGGTCCGCGGGGAAGCCGGGGCGGGCAAGAGCGCGTTGCTCGACTTCGCGGCCGAGATCGCCCGTGATCAAATCGTGCTGCGCGCCTCCGGCACCCCCGAGGAGTCCCACCTTCCGTACGGCGGCCTGCACATGCTGCTGGCGACCACCCGCCCGCACTGGAAACACCTGCCCGCCGGGCAGCGCGACCTCCTCGACCGCCTGGGCGAGCCGGAGCCCCTGGAACAGGTTCCCGGCGAACCCGCCTGGCCGCGCTCGCCGTACCTGCCGGTCTGGAACCTCCTGCGCCACCTGGCGGGACGGCGGCCCGTGCTCTGCCTGATCGACGACGCGCACTGGCTGGACCGGGAGAGCCTGGCGGTCCTGTCCTTCTGCGTCCGCCGCCTCGCCGCCGCGCGCGTGGTGATCCTGGTGGCCGCCGAGGGCGAGCTGCCCGCGCTGCGGGAGATCGACGAGCTGGACCTGCGGGGTGTCGACAGGCAGGCGGCGCTGGACATCGTCGCCGAGTGCCGGCCGGGCATCGTCCCGCAGGTGCGCGAGCGGATCGTCGCGGATGCTCGCGGCAATCCGCTGGCCCTGCGCGAGCTGGCCGCGGGGATCGGCCCCGCGCAGGTCGAGGGCAGGCTGTCGCCGCTGGGCCTCCACACCGGCTGGCCCGGACGTTCGCGGCGGGCCGACCAGCTGTACGGCGAGCGCTTACGCGCGCTGCCCGACCGGACCCGCTCACTCCTCCTGCTGGCCGCCGCCGACCCCGCGGCCTCCCTCTCCGAGCTCCTCGCCGCCGCCCGAGCGATGCCCGCCTTTCAGCCCCGGCTCGTCGCCACCGCCGGAGCGATGCCCGGCCCTCAGCCCGAGCTCCTCGCCGCCGCCCGAGCGACCCCGGCCGATCTGGAGCCTGCCGAGACCGCCCAGCTGGTCGAGGTGCGGCCGACCGGACTCACCCCTCGCCACCTGCTGATCCTGGTCGCCGCCTACCAGTCCGCGCCGGTCTCGGCCCGCATCGCCGCACACCGGGCCCTGGCCGAGGCGTCGCCCGAGCGGCGGGTCTGGCATCTCGCCGCCGCCGCGCTGGAGCCGGACGAGGAGATCGCGCGCGAGCTGGCGGCCATCGGGACGTCGTCGGCGCTGGAGCGCGCGGCCGAGCTGACCGCCGACCCCGAGCTACGCGCCCGGCACCATGCCGCCGCCGCGCTCGCCGCGTGCGACGCGGGGCACCTGCGCCGCGCGGCGGACCTGGCGACCCGCGCGTCCAAGCTGAGTACCGCACCCTCGACGCTGGCCTCGGCCGCCCGCGTGCTGGCCACCGTGGAGGCCGAGATCGGCTCGCCGGCCAAGGCCGCACGGATGCTGCTGGACTCGGTGGCCAGGATCGACGACGACGACCACGCGACGGCCATCGTCATGATCGCCGACGCGATCCGCCTGTTCGGCTACAGCGGCGACGAGGGGCTGGCCGGCCAGATCGCCGCCGCCGTCTGGGCGGCGCCGGCGGCTTCGCAGGTCGCGTGGCCGGAGACCCAGCCCACCTGGTCCGCTCCCCTGGCCCGGTCGCTGCCCCCGCTGGCGAAGATCATGGCGGGTGGCCCGTTCAGCGGCTTCGCCGCCGTCGGCGAGCTGGTCGAGCACACGCCCGCCCTGGCCACCCAGCAGGCCATCACCGCCACCTCTTTGGGCCTGATGGCCGCCGACGCCGGCGCGGCGCTCCGGCTCACCTCCACGCTGGTGACCGACTGCCGTCACCAGGACCTGATGGGGCTCCTGCCGTACGCGCTGCAGCTCCAGTCCCACGCACTCCTGCTGAGCGGCCGCAACGCCGAAGCCCTCAGGCAGGCCACCGAGGGGCTGAAGCTCGCCGGTGAGCTCGGCCAGACCCACCGGGTCGGCCACCTGAGCGGCGTGGTCGCGCTGATCGCCGCGATGAACGGCGACGAGAAGCGCTGCCGGGCCTACGCCGAGTCGAGCCTGGCCCACTGCGCCGACCACGACGCGCCGGCCAGCGCGGCGCTGGCCACCTGGGCGCTCGGCCTGCTGGAGCTGGGGCTGGGCCGGGCGGGCGCCGCTGTGAACCTCCTCGAGCGCGTGGTCATCGGCCCGGCGCACCACCCGGTGATCGCGGTCCGCTGCGCGGCCGACCTGGTCGACGCGGCGGTCCAGGCCGACCTGCCCGGCGCCGCCGTCGAGCCCCTCGCCCTGCTGGAGCAGTGGGCGAAGGACACACGCCAGCGCTGGATAGGCGCGGTGGCGCTCCGGTGCCGGGCGCTGGTCGCGCCGGACGGCGAGGCGGAACCGCTCTTCGTCGGCGCGCTCGACCTGCACGGCCCGCCCCAGGCTTCCTTCCAGCGGGCCAGGACCGAGCTCGCCTACGGACAGTGGCTCCGCCGTACCAGGCGCAGGTCCGAGGCCCGCTCCCACCTGCGGGCCGCGCATGCCGCGTTCGAACAGCTGGGCGGGCTCCCCTGGGCGGAGCGCGCCGCGACCGAGCTGAGCGCGGCCGGGGAGCCGAGCCCGGCAAAGCCGCTGCCGGAAGCCCTGCGCGGGCTGACGCCGCAGGAGCGGCACGTGGTGTTCCTCGCCGCGCAGGGGGCGTCCAACCGGGAGATCGCCGCCCGGCTCTTCCTCAGCCCGCGGACCGTCGGCTACCACCTCTACCGCGCCTTCCCCAAGCTGGGCATCACCTCGCGGACCGAGCTGGCGAACCTGCTGTAGAGGCGGCGGGCGCCCTCAGGGGTAGTACGCGGCCAGCTTGGCCTTGATCTTGGCGACGGTGCCGTCGAAGGGCATGAGCTGCGGGTCGCCGTGCCGGTAGTCGAGGAGCTGGACGGCGTACACGGCGCGACCTTGGCGGACCACGGCGACCCAGAAGTGGTACGTCAGGGTCGAGTACGGGTTGGTGGCGGCGGTGACCCGCAGGACCTCCACGCCGTCCGCCTCACCCGCCCGGGTGATGTCGAACACCGCCGAGCCGCTCTCGCCCGGCTGGTTGCGGTCGACGCAGGTCGCCAGGTCGGCCCGCCACTGCCGTTCGAAGGCGGCCGCGCCGTCCGCGCTCGGGAAGACCCAGACGTCGTTGTAGGAGTGGAACCACGTCGGCGTGGAGAATCTCGCGCTGACGCCCGCGCTCGCGCCGGTGCCGCGCCCGTACTCCCAGCAGGTCGGGCCGGTGACGCCGGGCTCGAAGTACGGGTTGACCCACGGGTCCCCGTACGACTCGCCGGCCGGGGGCTGATCCGCCTTGGTCAGCAGCACGCCGCGGTCGACTCCGGCCTGGGCGGTCGAGGCCAGTGGGACGGAGGCGGTCGCGGGGAGGGCGGTGAGGAGCATCGCGCAGACGACGGTGGCACCGCTCAGAGCAGCCCGGACTGCGGATAAATGCATGTGGTGTCCTCTCTCCGAAACTTGACTCCATTGATCATCCGATGTCATGCGGGAGAGTCATGCAGATTCGGCAATCGTGATCGAAGCGCAACAAAGATCACGGGCATCGCGGCATGATCCCCTACCGGCGAAAAAATGTACAGCCGTTGAGTTTTGTTGCCCGTCCTCCTAGCCTGAGGGCGACCGTCATCGCGGACGACAGGGGAACTCGGCATGATGAAAGTCATCGGCGCGGGCCTTCCACGCACCGGCACCACGTCAATGAAAGCCGCGTTGGAGCGGCTGGGCTTCACCCCCTGCTACCACATGGTCGAGGTGATGACCCATCCCGGCCACGTCGATCACTGGCTGGAGGCCACCGCCGGGAAGGTCCGGACCCGAGAGGACTGGGACCGGGTCTTCGAGGACGGCTACCAGGCGGAGGTGGACTGGCCCGCCAGCTTCTACTGGCGGGAGCTGGCCGACGCCTATCCCGAGGCGAAAGTCATCCTCACCGTACGTGACCCGCACAAGTGGGACCCGAGCATCCGGATGCTGCTCTCCGGCGAGAACCGTCCGGCCCCTTCGGACGAGATGCCCGAGCAGATCCGCCGGCTCTTCACGACCATGCAGCGCATGCGGCCCGCTCTGGACCAGATGGGGCGCTCCCTTTTCGGCCCCGACTGGACCTTCGGGAACGACCCCGGCGACGAGGAGCTGGTCGTCGCGGCCTTCAACCGGCACGTGGAGACGGTGAAGCAGAGCATCCCGGCGGATCGGCTGCTGGTGTTCGACGTGCGGGAGGGGTGGGAGCCGCTGTGCGCCTTCCTCGGCGTGGACGTCCCGGTCGACGAGCCGTTCCCGCATCTGAACGACGCCGAGTCGATGCGGCAGGCGTTCGAGCGGATGAAGGCGGGCGACATGTCCGGCTTCCCGCTCGGGCGGCCCGGCGGCTGACAGGCCGGTAGTCGATAGCATCGGCCTGCGCAGGAAGAGGTGACCAGCAGTGACCGATGTCATCGAGCAGGCCGGCAACGGTGAGAGAAAGGGCGAGCGCACCCGCCGCCGCATCCTGGAGGCAGGGCGGCGGGTGTTCGGCGAGGTGGGCTACGACCGCGCCACCATCCGGGCCATCGCCGCCGAGGCGCAGGTGGACAAGTCCTCGGTGATCCAGTATTTCGGCACCAAGGAGCGACTCTTCCGCGAGGCCCTCGACCTCCGCATCAACGTGGACGCGCTCACTGTCGAGGGTGACCCGGCGGCCTCGGCGGAAAGGTACCTGCGCGCCATGCTCGAACGCTGGGCCGCCGCCCCCGACAGCCCCATGGCCGTGCTCCTGCGTACCAGCCTGACCAGCGATGAGGCCGCCGACCTGCTACGCAGGCACATCACCGCCGAGGCCATCGACCGCATCGCCTTCCACCTGGAGGGCCCGGACCCCCGGCTGCGGGCGGCGCTGGCCGGGGCCGTCATGTTCGGCATCACCTTCCACCGCCACCTGCTGCGCACTCCCGATCTGGCCGGCGCCCCGCTGGACGACGTCCTGCGCCTGGCCGTCCCGCTCATCCACGAACTCCTCGCACCGCCGCCCGCGACCGCCACACAGGAACCCTGACGGCCCGCCCATGATGAGCTGGACCTACGAGGCCGAATGTTGGCTCACCTCAAGCGCTCGGCCCCGGCTCTCCTCGATCCACGGCACCGGTCTGTTCGCCGTCAAGCAGATCCGCCAGGACGAGGTCGTGATGCGGCTCGGCGGACGCGTCATCGGCGATGAGACCCTGGCCCGCCTCACACCGCCCTACAGCAGCCTCACCGTCGCCGAAGGCGTCCACCTGCTTCTCGATCCCGCTCACCCGGTGCGCTACGGCAACCACTCCTGCGACCCCACTCTCTGGCACCGTGACGCGACAACGGTGATCGCACGACGCGACATCGATCCAGGCGAGGAGCTCACCATCGACTACGCCACGCACACCGGTGTCGAAGCGTGGTCGATGGCCTGCCGTTGTGACACGCCTTCGTGCCGTCGCGTCGTCACCGGCCACGACTGGCGGCTGCCACGGCTGCAGGCCGCCTACGGCACCATTGGAGCCCGCCCCTGCTCGAACGTATCGAGGCGACCTCTAAGGTCAGCGACCAGCCGGAGTGACCACAACCCCCGGCGGGGAGAAGTGCTTTCTGCGACGATGGCCGCATGGACGGGAGGGGCCAGGACCACACGGTCAACGTCGTGACCGGCGACGTACACGGGGCCCTCGTCCAGGCCGGGTCCGTCAGCGGCGGCGTCCACGTCCACATGCCGGCGCACCGCTCCGCCTCGCCGCGGAGCCGGGCTGCCGAGCGGCCGTCGTGGCTGGCCCGTCTGTCCGACGGCACGGCCGGCGTACTGCTGGGCCCGCGCCGGATTCTCGCCCTCGGGTCTCCGTCGTCGGCCGAGATACTGGCCGACCTGCCTTTCGGCGGGGTACACGGGCGTTCGGCCACGGTCGCGCTGCGCGGGTCCACCGCCACGGTGCTGGAGTTGGCCGAGCCCGTCGACGTCATCGGGGCGCCGTTGGCCGCGCCGGCCCTCGGCGAGGGGCACGAGTTCGTGCTCGTCATCGGGATCCAGAACGACATCGCCGTCATCGAGACCGAGATCCAGGGCGTCGTCCCGGAACTCGGCACGCCGTCCGAGCCGTGAGCCTCCTGTCGCGCGATCGACGGGTTGTCACGTCACTCAGTACAGTGTCGGGGTGTCAGGTGAGCAGGTGAGTGCGCGGGTGGACAGCTGGATCTGGTCGGTGCGGCTGACCAGGACCCGTTCGATCGCGTCCGACGCCTGCCGGGGCGGTCACGTCCGGGTCAACGGGGTACGGGTCAAGCCCGCGCACGTCGTCCGGGTCGGTGATGAGGTCCGGCTGCGGCACGAGGGGCGCGAACGCATTGTGGTCGTCTCCCGGATCATCACCAAGCGCGTCGGCGCCGCCGTGGCCGCCGAGTGCTACGTCGACAAGAGCCCTCCGCCTCCTCCGCGCGAGGAGACGGTGACGGTGGCCGTCCGGGCTCGTGGCGCGGGCCGTCCCACCAAACGCGAACGCCGCAGCATCGACAAGCTGCTCGGACGCCGGGCGGCCGAGGAGCGGGGGCCCGCCCCCGAGTGAACCCGGCCATTCGTCTGAACCCTCACATCAGCGGACCCGGCCGGGTCACCCCTGTGCCGCGTCAGAACGCAGCCATGATGGCTCTGACCTGTGGTTGGACGGGCCCCGTCCCTGCAGACAAGATCGCGTCTTGTGCTTGTCCGCCTGCTTGACTGGGCCGATCGAGCCGTCCTGGCGGCCTTGGCCCGGTGGCTGCCGGCGTGGCATCGTCGTTTGCTACGACGGGCCTGGACCTACCCACATCGGCCTTCTTCCACGTTGGGACGATCTTCCTGCAGCGCCTGGATCAGGACGGTCGCGCCAAGTGCACCGACCGCATGCTGATCTACGGTGAACGTCGCCTGCGCTCGGTTCTGAACGAGTACATCGATCACTACCACGGCCACCGACCACCCGATCAAAACGAACAGGCAGTGGTGTCCATGGAAGGCCAGATCGAACACCACGAGATACTCGGAGGAGCGATCAACGAGTACCGCCGAGCCGCCTGGCCCGATCAGCGAAACCCCAGATCAGACCCTACGCGCGAGTTATGACGCGCTGCACCACTGGCTGATCGTTCGCTCGGACTGCGACAACCTCTCCTCCTGCTTTTCGCTCGCGGGTCAGGCCAGGGTTGAGAAGTCCGGGGAGGTGGAGACGGTCATGATGGCTCCCACCGCCGTGATCATCGTCGGCCCGACCAGCCTTAGCCAGTACAAGTCAGGCAGACCGTCGAAACGAGTCACCAGTCCGTCGGCTTCACTGGGCCATGTCGTGGCCGTGCGCAACAGCGGCGTGAGAGTGATCTCGTCGACGAGTGACGATGCGATGTCCGGACCCTTGTCGACGGTGACGTGCCGCACGTCCTCCAGCAGCAGGCTCACCATCGGCCATTTCAGGGTCTGGACGATCTTTATGTCGAGATAGTCGCGCTCGCCGAGAGCTGCGAAGGCCACCGTGTCGAGGAAGCCACCGGCGCAGTGCGCAAGCACCGCGCCGGCTCGCTCACAGGTCATCTGGACCGTGTTGTCCACCATGGGTTGCTCAGCATTGCAGGTTCTCGCCCGTGTGGTGGGACAACAGGGCGTACGAGCACGGCCGACATCACTCACGATCATTCCACCGATGACGACAGCCACCCCTGATCCTGTCTCCGCTGTTGCGGTCGGCGGTCTCGCCCGAGTCGGCACGCTCAGCCGTCCTTCATGACGTAGCGGATGGGGAGGCGTTTGAGCCCGCCGACGAATGTGGTGGCGGTCCACACAGGCTCGCCGCCGAGCTCGACGCTCGCCAGCCTGGGGACGAGTTCGGCGAAGAGCGCGCGGATCTCCATGCGGGCGAGCGCGGCGCCCAGGCAGTAGTGGATGCCGAAGCCGAAGGCCAGGTGCCTGTTGGGGTCGCGGCCGACGTCGAAGCGGAACGGTTCGGCGAAGACCTCCTCGTCCCTGTTGGCCGACGGGTACGACAGCAGCACGGATTCGCCCTTCCTGATTGGCGTGCCGTTGACCTGCGTGTCAGCGGAGGCGGTGCGCATGAACTCCTTCACAGGGCTCACCCACCGGATCATCTCCTCGACGGCCGTCGGCAGCAGGCCGGGGTCGTCCCGCAGTCGCCGCAGCTCGTCCGGGTGCCGGATGAGCGCCTCCAGGCCGCCCGCGATGGTGGAGCTGGTGGTGTCGTGCCCGGCCGTGGCAATGAGGATGTAGTAGGAGGCGGCGGTGTTGTCGTCCAGCGGCCGGCCGTCGATGCGGGCGTTGGCGATCTCCGAGGTGAGGTCGCCAGTCGGCCTGGCCCTGCGCTCGGCCGTCAGCTCGTGGAAGTAGGCGAAGAGGTCCTCCAGCACGGAGGTGTGGCCCTGCGGACTGCCGCCGCGCCCGGTCTCCTCGTCGTGCTGGCCGAACAGCTCCTGCGTGAGCCGCAGCATGCGCGGGAAGTCCGACTCGGGCAGGCCCAGCAGGGTAAGGATGACGTAGAGC
Organism: Nonomuraea sp. NPDC049625; assembly: GCF_040675285.1. Lineage (NCBI taxonomy): Bacteria > Bacillati > Actinomycetota > Actinomycetes > Streptosporangiales > Streptosporangiaceae > Nonomuraea > Nonomuraea sp. NPDC049625. The sequence continues at coordinate 296,032 of NZ_JBFAOQ010000008.1, forward strand.
GGATAGTGCACGGCGACTTGGCGGGCGAAGTCGCACGCGCCGCCGTACTCTGCCATCCGGTCCACGTGCAGGCGGGCGAGCTCTCGGACCCGCATCTCCAGGGCACGCATGGCCTTGGGGCGGAACCAGTCGGCCCCGACGGCGCGCAGGACGCGGTGCTCCGGATCGTCCATATGGACGATGCTCCTCAGCGCGGTCCCCCGCGCCCGGCGCGTTTCGAGTGCGGCGTCGAGGTCCGCGGTCCTCAGCACGGGGCGCGGGGCGCTGAGCCACAGGGTGTGGTCCCGCTCGATCTCCAGCACGTCGGCGTGGCGGGTGACCGCCCAGAACGGGGTGTATCCGGGGACCTCCACGCGATGGACGGGAGATTCACGGCGCAGCAGCGCGAGTGCCTCGTGGAGGCGGGTCTCGTCGGTGTACGCGGCGGGCCTGGCAAACGTTCGCCCGGCTTCGCTCACGGACATGGTGGGGTTCACGGTGAAGCCTCCTGTCTCATCGGGTGGCGCGACGGGGGCAGTACATCCGGCCGGGAGGAGTGCCTTCCCTCCGGCGCCCTCCAGGCCAGGAGGTGCCATTCCCGCGGCGCCGCCTCCCCATGCGGGGAGTCGATTCGATCAGACGTTGACCCGGTTCTCTCTGAACGTCGATGGGGACAAACGTCGCCGCACCGACACGGGGGTGACAAAAGGATCATTTATCCCGTAAGTTCACCGGATTCCCACCAATTGGAGGATCTACGGTGAGCACCCCCCAACGTCGTATGGCTGCGGCCTGTTTGGCGTTCGGCACCATCACGGCGCTCCTCACGCCGGGCACCGCCCAGGCCACGACCGAACCGACCGCCACCGTCTTCTACCCCAACGCGGTCCAGAGCACGGGCGACGAGTCCCTCGTCGACGACCACGACCGCGACGGCGCGGCCTTCGCACCGGCGTACCGCACCGTCACCCTCACCGACCTGGACAGCTCCGGCACCCTCACCGGGCGCTACGTCACGGTCAAGAGCGAGACCGGCAAGGCCGCCAAGACCGTGAACGGGGCCTTCCCGACCTGGCACCGCGACACCGACCAGTTCGAGCAGGTCATGGGCTACTACTGGGTCACCACCGCCCAGCACTACATCCAGTCACTGGGCTTCGGGTCCCGGCTGCGCCCGGTGAACCAGCGTCAGATCGAGCTGCGGATCAACCAGTACGGCGGCGACAACTCCTTCTTCAGGGAGGACAAGGCCAACATCACCCTCGGCAAGGGTGGCGTGGACGACGCCGAGGACGGCGAGGTGATCGTCCATGAGTACGGCCACTCCGTGCAGGACGGCCAGGTGACCGGCTTCGGCACGACCCTGGAGTCGGGCGCGATCGGTGAGGCCTTCGGCGACTACCTCGCCGTGGCCGTCAGCAGCTGGAAGACCGGCGTACCCACGCGGACTCCCGAGGCATGCGTGGCCGACTGGGACTCGGTCTCCTACACGTCAAGGGCCCCGCACTGCCTGCGCCGACTGGACGGCACCAAGCACTACCCCGAGGACATGGTCGGCGAGGTGCACGCGGACGGCGAGATCTGGTCGTCAGCCCTGTACGACATCCGCACCAGGCTTGGTGACACGCTGGGCAGCACGGTCATCATCGACGCGCAGTTCGACTTCGCCAAGGACACCACCTTCAAGGCGGCGGCCGAGGCCGCGGTGAACGCGGCACAACGGCACGGCGGTGACACTGCCGCGGCAGCCGTACGTGCCGCGTTCACCTCCAGAGGGCTTCTCTAGCTCTGCCGGAGCGCGGGCATCGAGATCGGGACGGAGTAGGCGGTGGCACCTCCGCCTACTCCGCCCTCACACGGCCTCCAGCCCATGGCCGAGGACGGCCATGGGCTTCACGAGGAGCGCTGTTTTGACCTGCGAGGCTCAGTCCGAAGAGCATGAGGCTGAGGAGCACCAAGCTGCTGGTCAGGGTCGCCTGGGATCGTACGCCGTTACTCGGGTGTTCACCGGCGCCGGCCTGCGGGTCATCAAGAGTCCACCGCAGAGCCATCCTCGGCGGCCTCATCCACGAGTACCAGATCGGCAGCTGACGAGGCGTTCAACAACCGGCATCGGGCCCATCAAGTCCTGGCTCAGGCGGCTCCGCTAAGCGCCGTCCCGGATCCGGCTGGAATCGTCGACCTGAACGTACGCCGACGAGACCGGCTGGGTGGGGTTCTTCACGAATACTCCCGTGCCGCTTGAACTGCACGGACGGAGTTTTCGGCAGGCGCACTGTTCAACGCCGTCACCGGCCACGCACCGTCCCTGGAACACGCCGCCCACTGGTCACCCTGGCGACGCCGCCACCAAGCACGCGCCCGCCTGACCACCGCATACATCCAGCTCAACCAACCAAAAATGGCTGCCGTACCAGCGTTATCCCCATCGCCTGGTGCATTGATAGGCGATCCAGCGACCGCCGCCCGCATTGGCTACGGCGTTCCTCTTCGCCCTGGCGGGCGTGCTCCCCCTGCCGCCCCAAAAGACGTTTCTCCTGGAATTGTAGGCGACGGCGCCGCACCCGTTGACGAAGGTGACAAGGACTTTGCAGCTGGAGCGGCCGCATTCTCTCAGTGCCCGCCGTTTGGCGGAAGCCAGTGTTCTGTAGTCCCAGGACCTGCCGGTCCGGCCGTTCCGCGCCACAGCGATGGCACCGTAATAATAACGTGCTTGACTTTCCCCCGCAGTAGCCGATGTAGCCGCAACAGCTGCCACGGGAGACGCCGTAGCCAGCACCCCGCTCGCCATAAAGACGCAAGCGGCCATAGCAGTGAGCCTCTTGCCTAGCTGCATGATGTCTTCCCTTCGTGCCGTCCAAGCGGACGGCAGCGTGATTCGTGAGGAGAGTCTGTATTGTGCCACTTGCAAACCACTTAAACCGATAGATGCTCATGGGAGCAATGTGAAGGCCGTCAGCGGAACGGGCAGGAGTTGAGCCGCTTGCGCGCCTCGCGGAGCGGCGCCGAGCCAATCCCGTTGCATAGGGCTTGAGCTGCACGTTCTTCAAAGCGCCTATGCGCGTCCCGCTCAGAAACACGATTTCGTGCTCTGAACTGGGATTTTGCTGTGCGCGGATCGGAACGGTCGCGGCGTCATCGGAGCGATCAACCGCGGTGGGGAGGCTCTTGTCCACGTGACAGGACCTGAGCCACGGCGGCGCTCCCAAACCCGCGTGTGATCGCCGCTCCCGGAGCGGGGACCGTCAACGACCCGCCGGAGGAGAACGTCGTGGCGGTCACGATCAATGTCTCCGCTCAGATCACCAGGAGTGCCCGTTTGAGGGCCGGCCGCTGAGACGACGTGCCTTCAAGGCGAGGTGCAGGTGGGAGCGCACCAGCCCGTCGCGAAGATCCGCCCCGAGGGTCGTGGCTATCCGGTCGAGCCGGTAGTACACCGTGGTGCGGTGCAGATGCAGCGACGCCGCCGTGCGCTGGACATCACAGCCGGCATCGAGGTACGTCTCCAGGGTCCGCACAAGCTCTTCATCGTTTTCAAGCGGGACGAGCACGGGATCAGGCCCCGGCGCGACGGGAAGCAACATGCGGTACGGCCCGGCGCCCGACCACGGTAGAACGCGCGGCAAGGCCGGATCCAGCGCGGCCACCCCGGCCGCCGCCCTGGCTTGTCCGTACGCCTCGCGCACCGCGCGAACTTCGAAAGGCACCGGGTCACCGATCCCGATGGCGAAGGGACGACGGGCGGACTTGCGCAGCGCCTCGTCCAAGGCCATGGGACCGCTGGGACCGTTGGGACCAGACAAGAGCAGGGCGGTCACGTGCGTGGGAGCGACGAAGCAAGGAAGCGCCCGCGGTAGAGCCGTGCCGAGGCGCTCCAGCTCGGCGGCGGACAAGGCGGGCACCTGCTGGCGGTGGCGACTGATCGGCACGCCGACGCAGATGAGAACCTCGGAGGAGAGCAGCGACGGCTCGAGCACAGCCAGCCGATCACGGGCTCCTTCCCCGGTTCGGTCCGGATCGAGCAACCAGCGGATCAAGTCCTCGCGCTCGTCGCCCCGCCCTGCCAGGACCCGGGCCAGTTCGGCGGCGGCACCCTGCAGCGCGCCGAGCGCAGTCTCGTCGAGCGCCTTACCGTCCGCGGAGGCCCACAGATAGCCGAGGCATCGCCCATCACGCCGGATGGGGACACAGAAGCGAGCCCGTATGCCGAGCTCGGCGTTCGGGGGCAGGCGGACGACCTTCGTGGCCTTGGAGATCCCGTACCGGTTCTGCCACTCACGAATCTCAGGCGCGACCCGGCGCGACATGACCGAGGCGACGCGGGCCGGGTCCGCGTGCGCGTCCTGCTTGCTGTAGCCGAGCATTCGGCCATCCGTCGAGTCGACGAACAGTCCGCGGCCCAGCCGCTGAGCGAGGTCTTCGAGCAGGTCTTGAAGATCCATGCATGACTCTCCCTCCGCCGTGCGACAAATGTCGAGACCGATACGGCACGATCTCGGCGTCGATCCGATGTGCCGGCCGCCTGTCGCTGCTTACCGTCGAACCGCACGAGCCCGAACCGGGAGATGAGACCGTGATGCGTGCCCGCTTTCCCCGTCCCTGGATCTCCGCCGCGACCGAACGGCTGACGCGCGAGGTAGCAGGCGCCGTGGCCGGGCGATCCCCCGCCGCCACGTTGGAGGAGATCGGCCGTCTGGTGGCCTGGAATGACCGCATTCACCAGGCTGAGGCGGTCAATCTCAATCCTGCGACGAACGTCATGAATCCCCGGGCCGAGGCGCTGCTCTCGGCTGGGCTCGGCACACGTCCCTCACTCGGCCATCCGGCCGAGAAGTACGAGACGGGCCTGGAGGCCATCGAACGGATCGAGATCATCGCCGCCGAGCTGGCCGCGCAGGTCTTCGACGCCGACTACGCCGAGGTCCGCGTCGGCTCCGGCGCGCTTGCCAACCTGTACGCCTTCATGGCGACCTGCCGCCCCGGCGACACGATCATCGTTCCACCCACGAGCGTCGGCGGCCACGTCACCCACCACGCTGAGGGCGCCGCCGGACTGTACGGACTCACCACCGTTCCCGCCCCCACCGACGTGGGCGGCTACACGGTCGACCTGACCGGGCTGCGGGAAATGGCCATGCGGTTCCGTCCGAAGTTGATCACCATTGGTGGCAGCCTCAACCTCTTCCCCCACCCGATCGCGGCCGTGCGGGAGATCGCCGACTCCGCCGGAGCACGCGTGCTCTGCGATGCCGCCCACATGTGCGGCATCATCGCCGGTGGGGTCTGGCCGAACCCGCTGCGCGAGGGCGCGCACCTGGTCACGATGAGCACGTACAAGAGCCTTGGGGGGCCGCCCGGCGGGCTGGTGGTCACGGACGATGAGGAACTGGCGCAGCGTCTTGACGCCATCGCCTACCCCGGGTTGACCGCCAACTCCGACGCCGGTCGCATCGCCGCATTGGCCGTCACGATGCTCGACTGGCAGGCGGAGGGGGCCGCCTACGCGCAGGCGATGGTGGCGAACGCGGCCCGGCTCGCGGCCGAACTGCGAGCACTGGATGTGCCGGTGTTCGCGGATGGGACCAGGTCGCACCAGTTCGCCGTGCCCGCCCACCGCTTCGGCGGAGGGCAGTGCGCCTCCCGCCGACTGCGAGTCGCCAACCTGCTCGCATGCGGCATCGGCCTGCCTATGGCGCCGGTGGCCGGCGACCTGAACGGCCTGCGGCTCGGCACCCCGGAGATCACCCGTATCGGCATGAACGAGGACGACATGCCCGCTCTGGCCGCCTTCATCGCCCGTGCTCTCGCCTCCGACAGCGTGCCGGCCACGCTGGCGGCCGAGGTCACCGCATGGCGTGCGCCCTTCACCGAAGTGCGCTTCACAGCGGTCCCTCACCAGTGAGGACCGCGTCACGCCCCCTTCGACCAGCAAGGACCATGATGGAGCCGCTTTCCCGTTACAGCGACCGCTATTTGGATGTGCCCCGGCTGACCTGCCAGGTCGGGGTCCCGCTCGCCGATCAGCCCAAGATCGGGCACAACCGCTGGCATCCCGAGATCCCACCGGCCGTGACGGTGGATCCAGGCGGCGAGGTGATCCTGGAGTCAGCCGCTTATGACGACTACCAGATCCACGACAACGGCAGTCTCGACGAGTTGCGCCACGTCGATCTGTCCCGCATGCATCCGCTGACCGGCCCGGTGCACGTCGACGGCGCACGGCCCGGTGACGTGCTGGTCGCGGAGGTGCTCGGCGTCGAACCGCTGAGCGGCATCGCCTTCGCCAACATCCTGCCCGGCACGCCCGGACTACTTGGCGAGATCTTCCCTGACGGTTATCGCTCGACGTGGTACGCCCGCGGCGGCATCGCCGAGTCGCCGGAGGTGCCAGGCGTGCGCATCCCCGCCCAGCCCCATGCCGGAACCATGGGGGTCGCGCCATCGTACGAGCTGATGCGCCTGTGGGACGAGCGCGAGAAGCCCCTGTACGCCGACGATCGCGCCTTCCCCCCGGATCCGCGCAACGCGTTGCTGCGCGGCCTCGGAGCCGACGCCGCCCGGATGGCGGCCCGAACCCAGCCGCCCCGGGAGAACGGCGGCAACATGGATATCAACACTCTCGGTCCGGGGGCCACGGTCTACTTCCCAGTGTTCGTGGAGGGCGCACTACTGTCGCTCGGCGACCACCATCTCGCGGCAGCGGACGGGGAGTGCAGCTTCAACGCGATGGAGATGGACGGCCGCACCTGGCTACGGCTGCGTCTGATCAAGAACGGCATGGCCCGTCACCGAATCACCACGCCGATCGTCCGTCCGGCGCCCCTGGTCGCGCAGTTCGGTGCCGACCGCTATCTCGGCTTCACCGGTTTCTGCTTCCGCGGCAAGGAGCAGCGGTATCAGGACGCGAGCTTCGCCGCCCAAGAGGCGGTGCGCCGGGCCGTGGACTACCTGACAGGGCTGGGCTACAGCGGCGAGCAGGCGTACGTGATCCTGAGCGTCGCGCCCGTCGAGATCCGCGTCAGCTGCATCGTCACCATTCCCAATCCGACGGTGACGCTCTACCTGCCGATCGACATCTTCGACCGGGACGTCTTGCCGAGCTGACATCCAGCCCCGGCCAGGTCGGCGATCACACCGTTCTCAGCGCTCTGTCGGCGACAGACGTGCGGCCTGTCGGTGACAGGCGTGTGGCGCGCACGGCGGCAGGAGGCCCGCGACGATCGGCCCCGGCGGCTTGCATCGCCTGCGAGTTGTGAGCGCGGTCCTCCCGCCGGCGCGTCGAGACCCGCACGAGCTGCTGTTCCAGTCGGGGATCAGCCTGGCCATCATGGCGGTGGTGTCAGTCGAGCTGGGCTGGTTGGCCGCGGACCTCGCTCGGGCGTCGGAAGGTACGGATTCCGGACTCGTGGTGTGGGGTGAGCTGGGTATCGGACGCATCCGGGGCACCGCAAAGGCGCGCTCACCGTCGAACCACGCTCGCTCTGCCCGACTGGCGGCTGCTCGTGCCGCGGAAGTGGTCCGGGAAACGCTCGCCGACCACCGGGGCCGACCGGAAGGCGTTCGTTCTGGAGTCGTTGGCGGCGGTGGGGCCGCCTCAGGATCACCTGCGCATGCGGGCGGTCGCGGAGCGGATTCGGTGGAGAGTCGAGTACGACCGGACGTTGCCGGCCGCGAGTCCGCCGCATCTCTCGCCTACTCGGTCGGCGGCCTGACCGCCATTTCAACCACCATCGCCCGCATCAAAGCCGTTCGCTTCGCCCGCCGTTGCACGAACCTGGTGAGGTGATCGACATGGCCTCCCGGATGCACCGTCGAAGGACCGTCGCTGGACTGATCAGCGAGTACCGGAAAGCGGCCTGATCGCCCTGCGAACGCCCAGTTCAGCAAATGGTACTCGCCGTTCTGGCACCCCACAGGCCGTGCTCATCCTGGTGCTCGCCCTCACCAGACACGCCCCTGCCCCAAGCCACTCCGTACCGGCGGAAGGCGGGCACAGCAGGTGAGGGGCCGGGAGCAGGCCCTGCGGGCACGTCCTTGAGCCGCTACGGCAGCGAGGACCATTGAACGGCAGGCGCCCCGGGTGGAACGCCCGTGCGGGTGCCGACAAATCAGGTCTCAGAGGGCGTTTCTCTATGTTTTGTGGCGATGTGCTGGCTTTGCGGCCAGAGACTTTGGTCCGATTCGCCCTCTAGCGATGCATTCATAGATACCAGCGCGATCATGAGAGCGCCCGTTTAGCGAGCATATACACCTCGAATTCCGTCTGATCTAGAGATGAAACAGAAACTCCATAATGGTGGAGAGCCGCCGCCGATCACACAGTACGGGGGAAAATTCTGCCATGAATGAGCAGAAGCCGTACCCCAGCGACATATCCGATGCCCGCTGGGCGTTAATCGAGCCCACCTTGACCGCCTGGCGGCAGGCCAGGCTCAACCGCCGGCCCACCGGCCAACCAGCCTCCGTCGAGCTACGGGACATCTTCAACGCGATCCTGTACGTCAACAGAACAGGAATCGCCTGGAAATACCTGCCGCACCGACTTCCCCTCCTACAACACCGTCTACACCTACTACGCAGCCTGGCGCGACGAAGGAATCTTCGCCCAGCTCAACTACGAACTGACCGGCCTGGCCCGCGTCAAGGAAGGCCGAAAAGCCGAACCAACCGCCTGCGTGATCGACACCCAGAGCGTGAAGACCTCCACCAACGTGCCCCTCACCAGCCAAGGCACCGACCCCAGCAAGAAGATCGTCGGCCGCAAGCGAGGCATCGTCACCGACACCCTAGGCATCATCCTCGCCGCGACCGTCGCCGCCGCAGGCCTGTCCGACAACGTCATCGGAATACGACTGATCAACCAAACCAAAACCGCCTACCCGACGATAACGAAAACCTGGGTCGACTCCGGCTTCAGAAACGCCGTAATCGAGCACGGCGCCACATTAGGCATCGACGTCGAAGTCGTAGCCAGAAAGCCCGAGACCCGCGGATTCCATGTCGTCAAACGCCGATGGGTCGTCGAACGCAGCCTGGGCTGGCTCATGCTCTATCGCCGCTTAACCCGCGATTATGAAACCCTCCCCTCCAACTCCCAAGCCATGATCCACCTCGCATCAATCAACAACCTCACCAAACGCATAACGGACGAGACCACCCCAACCTGACGAGGCGCCTACTAGGACATAAGCCGCAACCTACTCAAATCAAATGCCCTCTTAGGCGACCCCGCCGATACGATCCTGCACGAACTCTGACTGGTCGGCACGCTGGAGCAGGCCCGCGCCGCCCCTTGCACGCTCATCCGCAGGAAGCTGGGGCCATGATTATGCTGGCTGTCCCATAGGTGCACTGATGCAGATGGCCGAATTGTTGGAGTTCTGAATCGTCTCAGTGAGTGGCGATGAGTTTCTGTAGCTGCGGACCGCTCTGCGAAATAAGATGAGGATAATGTCGAATGAGCAGCTTTGCCACGAGATCGTCGACATTTTCCCTAAGGAGGCTGCTGTTCATGCTGAGAAGCTCTTCGCAGATGTCGAGGAAGCACCTGATCACGTCCTTGTCGTCGTCCTCCTCCACGGCTGGCATAAACACTTCGGCAACGACCTCGAGCAGATATTCGAACATGCTGATGTAGGTTTCACCGTCTTGCTCGGCCTCCGCGTCGAGCGTCTGAATGAGTCGTCGCGCAGAGGGCATCTTCCAAAGGATCTCACGAGTTCGCCGGATCTGTTCTTCCAGGCTCACAAACTCGTCGCGATCAAAGTCATTCATGGTCATCCCCGAGGGAATATTCGCCGAATACTGAAGTGATAGGTCGAGGAGGCCTCAGGCCGCTGCGCAGTGCGCCTGCCCATAATTACATCCGCCCAGGTCATGACCGTGCGAGAGCTTCGCGTGGTGTGCGCGAGCTCCGGCCATCCAGGAGACGGAACCAAGTGCGGCATGATGATCAGCCGTGCTCCTTCGCCTGGCCTACCTCACCATCACGAACACGTTCGCCGCGCTGCGGTTGCTGCCCATGGGCGATCGGGACAAGGATTCGCACCTGAGGACCGAGCCTTTCTTACCGCCCTGCTGACCTCGTTGCCCCGCGAGGTCCTGCGCCGACTGCGACTCCTCGTCCGGCCAGACACCGTCCAGCGCTGGCGCCGCGATCTGGATACAACGGCGTCATGCCCGCACCTGCCGGCCGAAGCAGCCTGGGCGCCCACCCACGGTCCGCTCCATCCGCACTCTCGTCCTGCGCCTGGTTCGGGAGAACCCCGGCTGGGGATATCGGCGGGTGCATGGTGAACTCACCACGCTCGGCATCAAGGTCGCACCGTCCACGGTCTGGGAGATCCTCAAGCAGGAAGGTCTTGATCCGGCGCCCGAGCGGGCGTCCACCACGTGGGCCGATTTCCTGCGCTCTAAAGCAGACGCACTGCTGGCCTGCGATTTCATCGAGACCATCACGCTCAGCGGCCAGCGTTAGTACGTCCTGGCTGTCATCGAGCACGCCGCTCGGCACGTCCACGTGCTGGGCACCACCGCTCACCCGAGCGGGAACCAGGTGATCCAGGCGATGAAGAATCTCGTGATGGATCTGGAAGATGCGGGCTGCCAGGCACGCTTTCTGATCCGAGACAGGGATGGGAAGTTCCCCGCCCTCATGGACGAGATCCTCGCCGACGCAGGCATCCAGACCGTACTCACCGGCATCCGAATACCTCGCATGAACTCAATCGTGGAACGCTGGGTGCAGTCCCGCCACGACCTCCTCGGCCGTTGCCTGCTCTGGAATGAACACCACCTGCGCCACGCCCTGCGCGAGTACGAACACTTCTACAACCAGCACCGAGCCACCAAGGCATGAGCCAAGCGGCTCCACTACGCTCCGTTCCGGGCCCAATCACCGATCCAGCCATGATCGACAACCTCAACGTACGCCGACGTGACCGGCTCGGAGGAGTCGTGCACGAGTACGAACATGCCACTTGAACTGCATGGATGTAATTTTCGGCAGGCGCACAGTTCTCGGAGAAGGCCACGCGGATTGATGTCAAGGACACCCAGCCCACAACAGCCAGAAAGGGGACGTTTCTTATTAATTCCGGCAATGGTGTGAGCTTTTGTTATGGAGTACCAGTAAACGGGTGTCCATAACTCGGCAGGAGTGGCATTTGATAAACCTGCAAACGGCTGTTAATCGCGCCGTCGAGCTGGCAGTCGTAGCCGAAATCCAGCCTTGCGGGCGCCGCTAGCACGTGGATCAACGCAGCGCAAGAGGTTGATTGCCATTTGTCAGCGTGAGTAACTGTCAACGCCCGACGGAAACGCCGGCAAAGACCCAGCAGCTGCACGGACGGGTGCCGCGACCAACGATCCCCGCCCGTGGAGCACCATTCGATGCAAGGGGAGCCTACCCGCTATGTCCATGAAACGCACGCTCTTACCGGCCACTCTGATCGCGCCGTTCGCGATGCTTGGCGCGCCCCCAGCATTCGCCGACGATCCTCAGCCGCTTCCGGACAATCCCAACGTTGTGGTCGGATACGACAACGAGACGGAAATCTTCCCCGCCAAAGAGGCCCCTCCCTCGATGACCATGGCCTGCCGGACGGGAGACGCCACCTACCGGGTCTCCACGTACAGCAACAGCCACAAGGCCGTCGGCCCGACGCAGTCCAATCACAACGGAACGTCCCGCGCCGCCACATCGACCTTCACCGCCACGGTGTCCGGAACCGTCTCGATCTCCTGGAACGTCTCTGGCAGCCTGAAGGTGGACAGGCTCATCGCGGGCGCCGAAGTGGCCGCAGGCGTCAACCTGTCCGCAAGCCTGACGGCCTCGTTGGGGAACCAGATCGCCGTCCCGACCCCGCCGCGCAAAACGACGCTCGCCACGTACGGCGTATGGCGCAAGAAGACCAACGGCATTTACCAGGTTTGCGGCCAAAGCCGTCGGCGACACGTGACCGCGTGGACCCCCTGGCAGGTCGGCTGGTACGTCAAGCAAAGGTGATCTCGACATGACAATCCGACAGGTAGTGCCTCTCCTTGCTTCCTGCACCATCATCGGCTTGGCGGTGGCCTGCGCGGCCCTGCCTCCAGCGAATCCGGTGCCGGACCGGCGAGGCACCACCTCGTCGGCCGTCCCGACCGAGACCGCAGTGACCACACCACCACCGCCCAACCTCACGCCACTCCGCATGCCAGGCATGGACGCGGGCACAAAAACCGTCCTCAAGGCAGGGCCGAGAAGAGGGTCCATGGTCGTCGGCGACATCCCATCCGGAAAGAACGAGCTCTGGGTGCTGTTCAACTGCCGGGGAAAGGGCAAGGCGGAGATCATCCTCGAGCCGGGCTATAACATGCCCTTCACCTGCCTCGACAACCTGATCAGCCCCATCATGAACCGGCTCGACCTCGGCCAGAGGGAGACCCTGACGGTACGAATCCAGGCCCCGGACTCAGTCGAGTGGGCCTTGCGCGTCACACGCTGAGCCTCAGAGGCGTTTCCCAAATCTGTCGCAGATACGGGAGTCAGTCTCTCCACGACCGTCCATGATCAGCTCATTTGCTCTCTGGTGTGCCCCAGGTTGAGCGGAGGTGTGTCATCCATCTGGCAGGAGACCTGTCAATCCCCTGAAAACGTGGAGACGGCCCTATGCCACAGCGGTCCTCAGCAGGGCCGATGAGGCTTTCCTCTTCTCGATCATGTGACGCTCGAATGTGACGGGCGACGAGCCGTCGTTGGCACTGTGCCGCCGGGTGATGTTGTAGAAGTCCGCGATCCAGGTCGCAATCTTTAGACGAGCCTCGACCCTGGTGCGGAACCGGTGGCGGTGCACGTACTCGACCTTGAGCGTGCTGTTGAGCGCGCAGCCGACCCGCCCCATCGACTGGACCACGCCCAGACGCCGACATAGGTCCTGGTAGCGGGCCGCGGTGTACTCCTTGGGTTCAAGGCGTCGTCGCAACACTGCTGTTCAGGAGCGAGTTTAGATGTTCGCTGAAGACCTCTGCAGGCGTCTTCCACCCGAGGGTCTTTCGGGGCCTGGTGTTGAGCGCGAATGCCACGGCCGCCAACTCCTCAGCATCCCATCGTGACAGGTCGGTGCCCTTGGGAAAGTACTGGCGCAGCAGACCATTGGTGTTCTCGTTGGTGCCACGCTGCCAGGGGCTATGAGGATCAGCGAAATAGACCAGCAAGCCGGTGTCGAAGGCACCAGCTCGCACGGCACCGCGCTCAACCGCTTCCTGCGCCGCCACGACATGCAGATCCTGGAGATCAACCGACCCGATCGGGCCCGTCGGCGGCGGCGCGGCAAGAGCGACGCCATCGACGCCGAGAACGCCGCCCGAGCCGTGCTGTCGCAAGAGGCCACTGCCATCGCCAAGACCGGTGACGGCGCCCTCGAGATGATCCGCATGCTCAAAGTCGCCAAGGATTCGGCGGTCAAGGCTCGCACGCAAGCCATCAACCAGCTGCACGCCGTCCTCATGCGCGCCGACCCGACGCTGCGCGATGCGCTCGCTGGCCTTGGGCCGACCACGCTCATCCGCACCTGCGCAGACCTGCCCGAGGATGAGCATCGCACCATCGACGACGCGGCCCGCACCGTGCTGCGCATGCTCGCCCGCCGGATCCTGGCCCTGACCGAAGAAGCTCGCGCTCACGAACGCGCACTGGTCACGATCATCACCGAACGCGCGCCGCGACTGTTGCAGCGGCACGGGATCGGACCGGACACCGCCGCCGCGCTGCTCATCACCGCCGGCGACAACCCCGACCGGCTCGGCAGCGAAGCGGCCTTCGCCGCCCTGTGTGGCGTCAACCCGATCGAGGCGTCCTCCGGCAAGACCGTCCGGCACCGGCTCAACCGCGGTGGCGACCGGCGCAGCAACAGCGCCCTCTACACGATCGTCGTGACCCGCCTTAGCCGCGACGCGCGCACCCGCGCCTACGCCGAACGCCGCACCACCGAGGGCAAATCCAAGAAAGAGATCATCCGCTGCCTCAAGCGCTACGTCGCTCGTGAAGTCTTCCCGATCATCATCCAAGCACTCTCACCTGCGGATACCTCGTCCGCTGCGGCTTGACAAGCATAGGGGCGTCGTCACGCTCGTCTTCCAGCTCGGCGCGTTCCTTCTCCCACACCGCTTTCTCATCGGCGTGCTGCTTGACCAGCGCGGCCTTCTCACGCCGCAGCCGCGCCAGCTCCTCCCGCTCGGACTCCTCCAGCGTTCCACTCCCGTCGCCGTCGCCGCCGCCGTTGTACTGCTCGGCGAGCCGATCCATCACCCGATTGTGCAGCGTGTACGGGCTGATCCCCAGATCCCGCGCCACCTGAGCCACGGACTTGCCGGTCTCCTTCACGATACGCACCGCCCCAGTCCGGAACTCCGGATCAAAGCGCCGCCGCGTGACTGCTGCCACGACCAAACCTCTCCCGATTCGGTCTCCACGCTATGAGGGGAAGCGCATGTGATCGGCCAGTGGCGACAGCGACGACAGTGGCAGTTCCCGATGCGTCCATGCCTGCCTGAGATCCTCGGGGGTGTAGCGGGGAAGCAGGTGAAGGTGGAAGTGGAACACGGTCTGCCAGGCCGTAGGGCCGGTGGCGTGCCAGATGTTCATCCCGCCCGGTTCCAGCGCACGCCGCAGGAGGGCGGCGGTATGCACAGCACCCCGCATCAGCAGGCCCGCGCGATCCGGACCGATGTCGGTCAGGTCGCGACAGTGCTCGCGGGGAACGACCAAGGTGTGACCGCGAGTCGCCTGCGAGATGTCAAGGAAGGCGACCACGTACTCATCGGAGTAGACGATCTCCGCGGGGATCTCCCCAGCAACGATGCCGCAGAATGTACAGGTTTCCGTCATGGCCGCCCTTCCTCCACTTGATCGAACCAGAGCGTAGCGACGCCGGATCAGGCGCAAGAGAGCGAGGCATGTCCGTCGAAGCTGGGCGCCGACCGCAGGCGGGCGGGACAGGCGCTGCCAGCACCCGGTTACCGAGCCATCCCGCAGAACGGGCGAGTTGTGAGAGAGGTGGCGAGACAGCGACCCAGGCGAACGCGGCGATGACCATGCGGCATGCTGGCCTCGCACGACTCCTCATGCATGACAATGGCCACCGTCAATCCGCACGACACGAGAGGCACAGCACGATGGTGAACCGCGACGGCCAGGCCGCTGCACTCGACGACCCGGTGGGTGAATCACTACGCGGTCACCACGCACACCTCGCCCGCCGGCTTGGACGGGCTACCACCTACCTGCCGGAAGTGGCGACCTTCTCCGCGGTAACCGGCGACCCGGGCCCGCAGGAGTGGGCCGACCTCGCCCAGCTGCTGGGGCGAGGCGAGTTCGCCGACATGTTCAGCTGCGCGGCCACACCACCGTCGGACTGGCAACCGGTCTTCGTCCTCGAAGGCCGTCAGATGATCTGGCCCGGCGGCAGCCGGCCCGATCACCCACATGGCACGACCGTCACCGGTGTGGTCGAACTGGGCGCGGACAGCGTGCCCGAGATGCTCGACCTCGTCGCGCGGGCGCAGCCGGGACCGTTCTGGCCGCGCACCCACGAGCTCGGCGCCTATCTCGGCATCCACGACAACGGCACGCTGGTAGCAATGGCCGGCGAACGACTCCGGCCACCGGGATGGACCGAGATCAGCGCCGTCTGCACCGCTCCCGAGGCACGCGGGCGAGGCCATGCCGCCCGCCTGATCACTGCGCTCGTCGCGCGTATCGCCGCTCGAGGCGAACGTCCCTTCCTGCACGTGGCCGAGGCCAACACCGACGCGATCGCCCTCTACGAGCGGCTCGGCTTCGAAACCCGCAAGCACGTAACCTTCCGGGGGTTCCGTACACCGTGACCGCCTGCGCCGCGCCTGGCTTCCAGCGACTTCTCGCGGATGTACGCGCGCTCGCACTCGGCCATCCCGGCGAAGAAAGCGAACAACGCCGCCCCATGCCCGGCAGGGCTGTAGAGCCTCTACACCGACGGGGTCTTCTTCATAGCCCTCGGGTACGACCTCGTTCGGGAGATGACGTCGTACGCGGACGCGTGTAGGCGAGGGCTGGACATAGGGGGATTCCGGATGAAGGCGATTGTGGTGACGGACAAGGCCGCGGGAACGGCCGGGATGACACTGGTGGAACGGCCCGAGCCGCAGGCAGCGCTGAACGACGTCATCGTCCAGGTCCATGCGTCGGGATTCGTCCCGACCGAGATGGAGTGGCCCTCGACCTGGACCGATCGCCTCGGCCGTGACCGAACACCGTCGATCCCTGGGCACGAGCTGGCCGGAGTGGTCACCGCTCTCGGCTACGGCACCAGAGGCAGGTCGGTGGGACAGCGGGTGTTCGGCCTCACCGACTGGACCCGCGACGGCACCCTGGCGGAGTATGTGGCCGTCGAGGCACGCAACCTCGCACCGCTGCCCGGCGACGCCGACTTCACAGTGGGCGCGAGCCTGCCGATCTCGGGACTGACCGCGTGGCAGGGACTGTTCGAACACGGCCGCCTTCAGGCAGGGCAGAGCATCCTCGTACACGGCGCGGCCGGCGCAGTCGGGTCGATGGTGACGCAACTCGCACGAGAGGCCGGCGCCTACGTCATCGGCACCGGACGCGCCGCCGACCGTCAAAAAGCGCTCGACTTCGGCGCGCAGGAGTTCGTCGACCTCGAGAACGACGCGTTGGAAGACGTCGGCGAAGTCGACCTGGTTTTCGATGTCATCGGCGGCGACATCGGCAGGCGGTCCGCAGGCCTGATCCGAGCCGGAGGAACACTGGTGTCCGTCGTCGGACCGGCCGAGGCGCGGCCCGCCGACGGCCTGGCGATCGACTTCGTCGTCGAGTCCGATCGCGCCCAACTGAGTGAGATCGTCCAGCGGGTGCGAGACGGACGACTGCGGACGAACATCGGCAACGTCGCGACCCTCGACGAGGCCGTCGCCGCCCTCAACCCGACCGAGCGACGCACGGGGAAGACGGTCATCCGCGTTCGACCGTGAGGACTCCAGGACGCGATCATCGGGCGGCAGGCTGGCAGTCGCTCAAGCCGTTTTGAGCAACCGCACAGACGGCAACGCTAAAGATCTGCAAGCCTGCCAAGGACTGCCGGTCAGCGCATGAATCGCATATTCGAGCCCTACACCGTGCTGGCGTGCGCCGGTCGGCAACCTCGATGGCGGCGGCCCCGGCCATCCTTCTGACCAGCAGGTATCACAGAATGCGATCGCGGGTAACGACCGCTTGGAACAATGAGTGACTGAGGGGGATGGCGATGTTGGATGGCCGCTGGATGCACGGTGTGCTGGCTGCGCTGGTCCCGCTGGGGCTGACCGCGGGCCAGCCCGGCCCGTCCGGGTCTCCGGCGCGGGAGAAACCCCCGGTCGTGCTGTTCCCCGCGTTCCATTTCACCAAGCTCCAGGCGACCGTACGCGACCAGACCACGGCGCCGGACTGCCCGCGCTCTGGCACCTTCCAGGACTGGTTCCGCAACGACCGGCCGAGCAGGTTCAGCCAGATCTGCCGAGACCGGCTGCTCACCCTGCGCTACCGCGACGATCCGTCCCTGCCGATGCCGCGGCGCTTCGCCGAGCAACCGGGCGTCACCGTCGAGATCATGGAATACGGCCGCACGGACAGCGCACCGTACTACGAGGCTCTCTACCGCAGGCTGGAGACCAACGGGTACGTCCGCGACCGCGACATCCGGGTCGCCGGGTACGACGCCCGGCTCACCCCCGACATGGGCGGCTTCTTCGAGCGCACCCGCCGGCTCATCGAGGACACCTACCACGACAACGGCGAGCGGCCGGTGCACCTGATCGGCCACTCCAACGGGCCGCTGTATGCCCAATACCTGCTCACCCACACCAGCCAGGCATGGCGAGACCGCTACATCCACGGCTTCACCCCGATCGCGGGCAACCTGCCGGGGCAGGGCCTGATGTACTCCCTGATGTTCACCGGGCAGAACATCCAGGACTTCGGCTACCCCACGACCAGACAGAACGCGCGGAGCAGCGCGCGGATGTACCAGAGCGCCCCCTCGACCTACATGAGCGCCGCCGACCCGGCGATCTTCGGCGACCGTGAGGTCGTCATCCGCGACTCCTCGACGGACCGCTCCTACACGCCTCGCGACTATCCGCGCCTGTTCGCCGACGCGGGGCTGCCGACGGCCGGCAAGATCGCCGCGTACTACATCGGCTTCGTCCGGTTCGCCGATCCGAGGTCGTTCCCCGACGTGGACGTCTACGGAGAAAAGGGTTCCGGCCTGCCCACGGTCGTCGGGGCCCGGCTGGCGAACCTGTCCACCGGCCAGATCGCCGACCCCGGTGGCTTCCTGCGACGCGACGGCGACGGTAACCAGGAGGACATCACCAACAACGCCATCCTGGCCTGGCGGGCCATGCACTGCCATCACTTCAGCCTGACAGACAATCCCGGCGTGGAGCACGGCGCGCTGCCCAACGACCCCGCCCTGCTCGACCGCCTGGTCACCGTCCTGGGCCGACCGCGCACCCGCTGCCGGTAGCCTGCTCCACATCGTCGCACCAAACCGGGCTGAGAGGCGGCGTCGTGCTATTCAACCCCGCGGCGGTACGCACCGAGCGTTACCGATACCGGGGAGCGCAGATACCCGAGCCCTGGGCAAGCACAGCATGAGGAACGCCAGGAAATCCATTGGGGCTTGTGGAGCGCCCGGTGCTCAGTAATGGGCACGCCGGGGGCGAAGGGCGGGTCAAGGAAACGGGCCGGTCGAAATACCGGTACCGCGCCTTGGCCCGAACCTACCCCAGGTCCGATGCTCCTATAGATGTCAAGCGGCGAGTTCACGATCGGTTTTGGTGATGATCTGGTAGAGCTCGCGGGCGATATAGCGTTTGAGGCAGCGGATGATCTCTTTCTTGGAGAGTCCCTCTTTGGTGCGTCGTTCCATGTAGCTGCCCCGGCACGCCGATCTGGTGCGGCGGCGCGGGACCTTCAAACGCCGTAGCCAGGGCCGGCCTCCCACCCGCGCCTCCCATCCGGACCTTGGTACTTCGTGTGGGCCGCGAGAATCCGCTGTGGGGTTACCGGCGGATCGCCGGGGAACTCGCCGCTCTGGGCTATCGGGTGGGAGTCTCCACAGTGTGGCTCATCTTGAGCAAGGCCGACATCGACCCGGCACCGCGCCGCGCCGCGCGGGACCATGTGCGGTGTCAAAACTCGTCCATGGCATCTGACCTGGCCTTCTATCCTCGGCACGCGTGTTCCTACGCCTGCTGTATCTGCTGATGGTCCGGTTGTTCGGCTGATTGACGCTTCTCGCGCGGGGCGACACCTCCAAGAAAGTGGCGATCCTGGTGCTGCGTCATGAGGTCGCCGTCCTGCGTCGCCCGGCCGCAACCGGATTGGGCCGACCGGGCGCTGCTGGCCGCACTGGCGCGACTGCTACCCACGCGGCTTCGCCTTCACCGGATCGTGACGCCTGACACCTTGTGAGAATCCCCGATGGGGGCATCGGCGGATCCGGGGTGAACTGCTCGGGCTCGGCCATCGGATCGGAGAAGGCATCATCCGCCGTATCCTCGCCGCGGCCGGCCTGGGTCCAGCACCATGCCAGACCTCGCCGAACTGGCGACGGTTCCTCACCTCGCAAGCCTCCGGCATCCTGGCGTGCGACTTCATACACGTGGACACCGTGTTCTTCAAGCGCCGGTACGTCTTGTTCGTCATGGAGATCGAGACACGCCGTGTGCGCTTGATGGGCGTCACCTCCAAGCCGACCGGCGCATGGACCACCCAGCAAGCCCGGAATCTGCTGATGGACCTGGGTGAACGCGCCAGCGCCTTCAGGTTTCTCAGCCGGGACCGTGACGGCAAGTTCTCCCGCTCGTTCGATGATGTGTTCACCGCCAGCGGTATGCGGGTCATCAAGACGCCCGTGCGGTCGCCACGGGCAAACGCGTTCGCGGAACGGTTCGTGGGAACGCTACGCCGTGAGTGCCTCGATCACCTGCCGAAGGACCGTCACTGGACTGATCAACGAGTACCGCAGAGCGGCCGGATCGCTCTACGAACGCCCAGCTCAGTAGTCGTATCCACGTTTTGGCACCGCACAGGCTGTCGCGCAGCAGGAAGTAGCTGGGCAGGACGACCATCAGCCAGATCAGCGCGGCGCTGCGGCGTGCCGGGCGTCGCGGCGATCTGGCCGCCGAGGCCGCGCCGATCCAGGCCGCCTTGCGCGAGCGGCACCTGGGCCAACCGGCTGCCATCACCGCCGCACACGCCGCCTCCACACGGTCGCTGGTCGCCGTCCTTGTCACCCTGAACGAGCAGGTCGCGGCCCAGCACAAGGAGGTCGAGGCGCATTTTGAGCAGCACCCGGCCGCTGAGATCATCTGCTCCCAGCCCGGGCTGGGAGCGATCCTCGGCGCCCGGGTGCTCGCAGAGTTCGGCGACGACCCCCACCGCTACACCTCAGCGCCCCGCCATCGCCATCGGCCCCGCCGCGATCATCGACAGCGCCGGCCTGGTCTCGGTCACCTACGTCGGAACCGCCGGCACCGTCGGTTGGAGAGGAGGACGAGCCGGAGCCGGTTGGTGCCGATACCCACGATCCCTGCTCGGCGCCCGGGATCGCCGGACTCAGACCAGGAGCGGGGCGAGGTGGTTGGTTCGCGTTCCCTCGGCGGAGGTCAGGTAACCGCGCAGCCGCCCCGCGATGCTGCCCAGTTCGCCGGACAGCGCGTACGACGGGCCGTACAGAGCGGGTGGCCGGATCGCGGCGACCTGTGCGTTGAGGTCGGTGACCAGGCCGGCGCTGGTGCCGCCGTTGGGCACGATGCGGATCGTGTAGTCCAGGATGCTGTCGGCTTCCCCGCCGATGATGTGGGCGCCGGGCAGGATGCCGATGCCGGTGTCCCAGTCCATCGAGTTGCGCACATTCTCGAACACGGCCGAGGTGGCGTGCTTCGTGCCCGGGTTCTTGGAGAAGACCACGGCCACGTTGGGGGTGGTCCGGTGCGTGCCTTCCTGGTAGACCATGGCGTAGCCGCTGGTGGTGCTGGTCGGCGTCCACGGGTAGTAGGGGATGTTCTGGCCCGCCCGGTACCACTCGCTCGGGTCGCCGTTGGCGTCGAGTCGCAGCGCCAGGGCGGTGAAGGCGTCGGCGGAGCGCAGGAACGGCAGCCAGTTCTCCAGGTAGAACTCGACGTTCGCGACTGTCGTTCCGGCGTTGACGACCTTGGGCAGCCGGATGACGCGGCGGATCTCCAGCGTGCCGTTGGACAGTCTGGTGTAGCGGGTGAGCTGCGGGACGGCGTCCGATCCCGCGAAGTCGGCGACGAGTTCGGCGTACCACTGCCGGTCGGCGATGGTCCACACGTCGGTCGCGGTCGGGGTGGTCCGCTCGACGCGGACCGTGCGCTGGTAGGCGCCGGGGCGGGTGCCCGCCTGGTTGACGTTCCAGCGCCGGTCGAGGACGTCGGTCGCGGCTTCGACGTTCAGGCCCCACAGGACGGCCTGCATGACCCGGTCGGTCTCCTCGCCCTCGTAGGTGGGCGAGAGCAGTGGCCGGTAGCCGGTCGGGCAGTGCCGCATCTGCGGGATGCAGCCGCCACCGCCGAGCCGGAAGTCGAACTGCTCCCTGCCTTTCCAGGAGTTGCGCTGCCACACGTCCGTGCCCTCGGTGAGCAGCTTCCACGTCCAGCCCTTGGCCGCCGCCGCGGCGGGCGTCGCCGCGATCAGGGGTAGCGTCGCGGCGGTCGCCAGAACGGCACGCCTGCTCAGGCTGGTGCTCCGTTTGTCGCTCATGTTGGTGTTCTCCTTTGCTGGGGGAATTCAGGAGGTGTAGGGCTCCAGCCCGGCCGGTACGGCAGTGCGCTCCCATTCGGCCTCGTATCCGATGCCGGGCGCGGTTCCCGCGTGGACGAGCCCGTTGGCGTCGACCGCCTCTTCCCTGGTCACGGGGTTGGCGGGGACGAACGACTCGTAGTAGGTGGTGTTGGGGATGGCCATGCACAGGTGGGTGTGCACGATGCCGCCGCCGTGGACCTCGGCGCGCATCCGGTAGGCGTCGGCCAGGTGGGCGATCCGCATCGCCCCGGTGACGCCGCCGCGCAGGCCCGCGCTGGTGCGCACCGCGGTGGCGGAGCCGTTGGCGATGAAGTCGGCGGTGTTCATGTGGGCGCCGTCGCTGGTCTCGGCGACGATCAGAGGTACGTTCACTTTCTCCGCCAGGCGCTGGTAGGCGGTCGCGCTGAACTCGCGCATCGGCTCCTCGTACCAGAGGTATCCGGCCTCGGACAGGACTCTGCCCAGCTTGATCGCGTCGAGCAGGTCGAACCCGGCGGATCCGTCGTACATCAGCGGCACCGAGTCGCCGACGTGCTCTCGCAGTGCCGCGCACAGGGCGATGTCGCGGTCGACGTTCCCCCAGGCGTGCAGCTTGATGGCCGGGTAGCCCAGTTCCAGGCACTGGTCGGCGACGTCGAGGTACTCGCTGACGGTGGCGAAGGTCGAGGTGGAGGCGTACGCGGGGATGGCGGTGCGGTACCCGCCGAGCAGTTGGTGCACCGGCAGCCCGGCGGCCTTCCCCGCGATGTCCCACAGCGCCACGTCGACCAGGCCGTGGATGTAGAGCGGCATCTCCTCGATGCGGTCCAACTCCCAGACCCGGTGCCACAACCACTCACGCTGCAGCGGGTCGGCGCCGAGCAGTTCGGAGCGCAGCCGCCGGTCGGCGATGTCGGCCAGGATGGCGCCGCGTTGGCTGTAGGCGTAGCCGGTGTGCCCGTCGTCGGTGGACAGCACGAGCCAGCCGCCGGTGTGCGCGGGCTCGGACCCCGGCAGGCCGTCGCGCCAGCGGAAGGCGGGTGTGACGGCGGGCTGCGCGCACAGAACGACGTCGACAGCGGTGATCTTCACATTCACTCCGTTGCGGTTCAGTTCTTGACGGCGCCGTCGAGCAGTCCGCGCACGAGGTGGCGCTGGGCGAACAGGAAGACGAGCGCCACGGGCACCACGGTGAGCACGCCCGTTATCGCGGCTTCTGGCCGGTGGATGGGGAGATCGCTGCCTCCCAGTGCCGGGTTGAGCGCCGGTGAGCCGGAGATCAGCACGCCGAGCCCGACCGGGAGGTTGAAGGTCTCGTCGTCGCCGAGCATCACGAACGGGAGGAAGTAGTTGTTCCAGTTGCCAATGAAGGCGAAGAAGGTCAGCAGCGCGATCAGCGGCTTGCCCAGCGGCAGGGCGACCCTGGCGAACAGGGCGGCCTCCGAGCAGCCGTCGATCCTGGCGGCCTCCAGCACCTCGCGCGGCAGCAGGGTGGAGAAGTAGATGAAGGCGAGGTAGACCCCGAACGGGTAGAGGCTGGCGGGCAGGATCACCGACCAGGCGGTGCCGGTGAGCTGGACCGCGTTCACCTCGAGGAAGAGCGGGAGCACGAGTGCGGCGGGTGGCACGATCATCGCCAGCAGCGTGGCGATGAGGATGACCCGCCGGCCGGCGATCCTCGTCGCCGCCAGCGCGTACCCGGCCAGCAGTGACGTGGTCACCGACAGCAGCACCGCGCCGCCGGTGTAGACCGCCGAGTTGACGATCCACTGATAGATGACGCCGTCGTTGAAGGTGGTCAGGTTCCGCCAGGCGGTCAGGTAGCCGTCGAGCGAGCCGAAGGACAGCGGATGCCCGCCGGTGATCTGGGCGTCGGACTTGGTCGGCGCCAGCACCAGCCACACCAGCGGCAGTGCGCAGGCCAGGGCCACCAGGCCGAGCACGACGGACACGGACGTCCGCCACACCCACGGCCCGCCGAGCCGCTCGGTCATCGGTCGACCTCCGTCTCGAAGAACTTGGCCTTGAACACCAGGAAGCAGGCGGCCACGGTGCAGACGGCCAGGAGCATCAGGCACAGCGCGGCGGCCGCGGCGAAGTCGCCGTTGTCGAAGGCGAACAGCAGGCCGAGCTGGTTCAGCGACCACGACTTGGAGCCGGTGAAGGCCACGCCGTACAGCAGTTGCGGCTCGATGAAGATCTGCAGTCCGGCGGTGAAGGCCAGGATGACCATGTACACCACGTACTTGGAGATGAGCGGCAGCTTGATCCGCAGGGCCGTCTGCCACCAGGTGCAGCCGTCCACCTTGGCGGCCTCCAGCACCTCGCGCGGCACTCCCTGCAGCGCGCCGTACATGATGACCACCCACTGACCGAAGCCGGTGGCGAAGGCCATCAACGCGAAGATCATCACCAGGTACGACGGTTTCAGCACGTCGTTGCCGGTCCGCATGCCCAGGCCGTGCAGCAGCGGGGCAAAGGGGCTGAGCGCGGGCTGGAGCATGACGTACCAGAGGAGCACGCTGGCCGAGCCGGTGACCGCACCCGGCAGCATGTAGACCAGGCGCAGCGCCGTGCCGTACAGGGGACGCTGGTCCTGGACGAACAGCGCCAGCAGCAGCACGCCGATCACCATGACCGGCAGGTACAGCGCCATGAACAGCGACACGTTGCCCAGCGCGGGCAGGAAGCGGAAGTCGGCGATCGCGTTGCCGTAGGCCCGCGGGTCGCTCAGGGACTCGTAGAGGGCGTACATCACGGGGCCGATCCCGAAGACCGCGAGCAGCACCAGGTACGGGGTCACGCACAGCCAGCCGAACAACTTACCCGACGTCATAGCCCTGTGCCTTCGCCAAATTCACCAGCTCGGCCTGCAACGCGTCCAGGCCGGCCCGGACACTGCCGCCGGAGCGGATCGCGGGGACCACCGTCTGGGTGAACGCGCCCTCGACGTCGTAGCGGGTGGGCTGCTGCACCGGGTTGACCTTGGCCGCCTGCTCCCGCATCACCGGGAACGGGTCGGACGCGTAGAACGGGTCACCGGCCAGCCGCTTGGCCCACGCGTCGGCCGAGGGGCCGTAGGCAGGGTAGGTCGGCGCGCCCTTCTGGTAGCCGGCGTCGGTGGTCATCCACTGGATGATCTCGGCGGCCCCCTTCATGTTCTTGGAGTGGCGCGAGACCAGATAGACGCCACCACCCGCGCTGCCGGACCAGTTGGTCGTCTCGCCGTCCCAGGACGGGTACGGCGCCGCGGCGATCTGCCCGTTGGGGGTGGCGAACAGGTCCTTGGGCTTGAACAGGTAGTCGCCGAGCCAGGAGGCCCCGGGCAGCATGAGTACTTTGCCCTCCTTGCCCAGCTTGGCCATCTCCGGGTCGAAGAGCCCCGCCTTGGTGACCGAGCCGTTCTTGACCAGCGGGTCGAGCACGTCCGCGACCCGGGTGCACTTGGGGTCCTTCAGGTCGATGTGCACCTTGTCCGGCCCGGTCACCTGCTGGATCGGGCAGCCGCTGGACCAGAAGTAGTCGTAATAGGTGAAGAAGCTGCCCGCGCTGCCGATGACGTAGCCGGGGTGCTCCTTGGCCACCCGCTCGCCCAGCGCCCGGTAGTCGTTCCAGGTCTTGGGGAGCTCGTAGCCGAAGCGCTCCATGAGCGGCTTGTTGTACCACAGCACGGTCTGGGCCAGGTCGTTGCGCAGGCAGTACAGCTTGCCCCCCACCTCGCAGGGCGCGTTGGCCGTGCCGAAGTCCTTCCGGATCTGCTCCTGCACCAGTGAGTCGAGGGGCTGGGCATAGTCGAGCTTCCCGGCGAACTGGGAGACCATGTTGGGCTGCCCGGCGAAGACGACGTCCGGCCAGCCCTTGCCGGTGCGGTTGAACAGCTGGATCTTCGTCAGCAGGCTCTGCCCGTCGTAGGTCTCGACCTTCATCTTCAGGTTCGGGTGCGTCTTCTTGAACTGTTCGAATCCGGCCAGCCGGGTGGGGTCACTCCACACCAGCAATGTCGCGTCACGATCCTCGGTGATGGCACCGCTGACGGCTGCGGGCGTGTTGGACGAACAGGCGGCGAGCAGGGCGCCTGCGAGGCACGCCGTTAGGGGGATGCGAAATCTGATCACAGCTGCCTCGACAAAATCGTGTACGATGTCTGAAGTCAGATGTTGCATGCATGTTACGGCGACGTCAACCCCCATTTGTCGCTATGTTGTGAACGTCAGGAGGCTTGGATGACCGACTCACCCGCGCCGGCACCGGCGCTCCCCCGGCGGCAAGTGCTGGCCGACGACGTGTACGACGTGTTGCGAGAAATGCTGCTCAGTGGCCACATCCCACATGGCAGCCGGGTCAAGATCGACGCCCTGGCGGCCCAGCTGAAGATCTCCAACACGCCGATCCGCCAGGCCCTGGGCCGTCTGGAGGCCGACGGCCTGGTCAGCAAGCACCCCTACCGCGGCTTCGTCGCCGCCGACCTGCCCGACCACAAGACGATCTCCGACCTGTACGAGTGCAGGCTGCTGCTCGAACCTCCCACGGCCGCCCGTGCCGCCCGGGAGTTCCGCGCGGAGGACCGGGCGTTCCTGCGCCGGCAGATCGACGTTCCCGGCGGCGACCTCACCATGCTGGCCAAGGCCGACGAACTACTGCACGGCAAACTCGCCGAGATGGCCAGGAACCTGATCGTGGCCGAGACGCTGGAGCGGCTGTTCGTCCGTTCGCGCGCTTTCCGGATCTTCTACGCCCGGGAAGGCGCCGCCGAGCTCACCCGGGACGAGCACGAAGCCATCGTACGAGCAGTCGTGGCGGGCGACAGCCCGGCTGCGGCGGCCGCGATGACCGCCCATCTGCGATCGGCGGGAGAGCGAATGCTCGCGTCACTGCCGTGAGATCCAGAGGTCCGCGGCCGCCGATGCCAGGGGCTCTGGTGGCCGACGGCGGCGAGGTCACCCACGTCAAGGCCCATCTGGTCATCCCGGTCGACGCATCCGGCGCGGGCGAAACGTTCGACGGGGCCTTCGCCGCGCGCCTGCTGCAGAGCGCCACCGCCGTCGAAGCCGCCCGGTACGCGGCCGTGGCCGCCGCCATCGCCACCACCGGACACGGCGCCGTCCACCCGATCCCCCTCCGAGCCTCTGGCGTGCCCGGTCGGGACTCATCGCGGCGGCGCCGACCGCCGCGCCCCGAAGCTTCCCCGTACTCCGGACGCCTGACCTGAGGTCACCCCTGATCGAATGCGAGCCCTGATAGCTAGGCGCGTGCTGGGGGGCCGTAGGGGCTGACGGCCAGATACGTCTCCGGCGTCGCCGCTTCGAGGAGTCCCTCGTCGCCTTCGAGGTCGAGTTCTGGCTCCTGGGGACGGCGCAGCAGATCACTCCAGTCGCTTGTCGCTCCCCGCTCGTAGGCGTCGCGGAGCCGGGGGCGGGCTTCCTCCTGCTGCTGGCGGAAGATCCGCCGCTGGGTGAGTCGCTGTTCTTCCCGAGCGTCGTCGCTGAGTTCCTGGTCATCGGTCAGCTGGTCCTCGGCGCGGTGAGCGCACGAGCCGAGAACCCTGCTGCCGGCGGCCAGTTGCTCCCACCCCTTGCGGAGCGTGCCGAGACCCACGTCGCCCCCCCTTGGCCTCGATCAGCCAGTACAGGCCCTCTGCCTGGTGCTGCCCCCACAGGTCGGGCAGCTTATTCTTCGGGTTCTTGAACGTGTCCAGCAGGGCGGGGATCGGCAGGCCCACTCAGACATCGTCATACCCAGCCGGTAGGCGGCTGCGTTCTTCGCGCTGCGCTCGGTGCCGTACGCGTACACCGGGTTCAGGGTCAGGCGTTGGCCCGTGGTGCCTCGTACGGGGTGCTGAGGCTTGACAGGGTGCGTTCCGAGGTAGGCGTACAACGGGGAAACCCGGGCGACGAGTTCCCCGTGTGCATACTGCGGCTGATTCTGCAAGTGCGGGGTGGCATCTCGGCCGACCTCAATGGCGGCCTTGATGATCTCCCGCCAGGTGGTCGTCGAGACGTACCAGCCGTCGGTCGCCGGAAACCCACCCGCCCTCGCCCACGGCTTGTGCTTGGCCGTCCGCCACGACGGTCTCTGGCCCGAATACCACGCGTCGCGTCAGAGCGTGCAGCATACGGCCAGGCCGCCGACGTCACCACCCGGGCAGCCCCGGCCCAGGCAGGACGAACACTGTGGCGACAGCAGGCCTCGCGGCATCGGCAGCCGCGACGCCCATAGGAATTCCCTATGGCAGCTGCTGATATTCCATCTTTGCCTCTCGTTCTTCTCCGGACATACCGTGAATCGGGTCGACGAGGCGCGCACCGCGATTGCTCGAAAGATTCGCGCTGTGCCCGCGCCGAGCGAATGAGCAAACAATCGAAAGGAATGGCAGCATGACCACGGTCGAAAACGGAGCTGAGCCGCGAGAGCTTAAAGGAAAGCGAGCCCTGGTCACAGGTGGTTCCCGCGGAATCGGAGCGGCCGTCGTACGCCAGCTCCTGGACGCGGGCGTCGAGGTCTTGGCCACCGCCAGGTCGACCACGTACACGGCGCCGGAGGGAGCCGCCTTCGTGACGGCCGACATCCGGACACAGGCCGGGACGGAGGCGCTGGCCACGGCCGTGCAGGAGACGCTCGGCGGGGTGGACATCCTGGTCCACAACGCGGGTGGTGCGCGGGCCAATGCGGGCGGCAGCGCCATGACGATCCCCGCCGAGGACTGGCAGGACACGCTGGAGCTGAACCTCCTGGCGGCGGTGCGACTGAACTCGCTGCTGGCACCGGGGATGCGGGAACGGGGATCGGGGGCGATCGTGCACATCTCCACGGCCGCGCTCCTCCCGCCGGTGCCGGCGTTCGCGCACTACCAGGCGGCGAAGGCGGGGCTGGAGAGCTACAGCCGGGCCCTGGCCGCGGAGCTGGCCCCGTTCGGAGTCCGGGTCAACGCCCTGGGCCCCGGCAGGACCGCCACGCCCGGCGGCGAGGAGACGCGGAGGCGGTGGGCGAGCGACAACGCGGAATCGGGCGCGACCGCCACACCCCCGCTCGGGCGCGACGGCCGGCCTGACGACATCGCCAACGCGGTGCTTTTCCTCGTGTCCGACCGGGCGAGCTGGCTCACCGGGACCTATTTCTCCGTGGACGGCGGCGAATACCCCAGGAACTGACGCCGAAAAGAAATTCGGCGTCGTACTTTCACATCGAACAACGAAGGAATAATGGCATGGAAAAATACAGCGACAAGAATGTAGTGGTCACCGGTGGCGGCAGCGGCATCGGGCTCGCGATCGCGAAGTTCCTGGCGGACGGCGGAGCCCGCGTGGTGATCACCGGCCGTTCTCAGGCCACGCTCGACGCCGCACGAGAGCGGTTGGGCGAGAACGTGGTGGCCTTCCGCGGCGACGTGTCCTCACTGTCCGACCTGGACGCCCTGGCAGACCAGGTGAAGGCCGAGGTCGGCACGATCGACGCCCTGTTCGTCAACGCGGGCATCACGCTCCTGACGCCTTTCGAGTCGACGACCGAGGAGGTGTACGACGAGCTGTTCGCGATCAACGTCAAGGGCGCCTTCTTCACCGTGCAGAAGCTCGCCCCGCTGCTGAACACGGGTGCCGGCGTCGTCCTCACCACCTCGGTCGCCGGCGCCGTCGGCATGCTGGACACCAGTGTCTACGCGGCCGGCAAGGCGGCGGTGCGCTCCCTGGCCCGCAGCTTCTCCCGCGAGCTGCTTCCGCGCAGGATTCGCGTCAACGCGATCAGCCCCGGTCCCATCGACACGGGCATTCTGGAACGCTCCATGACCAAGGAGGACGCCGAGCAGTTCAAGGCGGAGCGCGTCGCGGACAATCCCATGCGGCGTTTCGGCACCCTCGACGAGATCGCCACCGCGGCCGCGTTCCTCGCCTTCGACGCGACGTACACCGCGGGCGTCGAGCTCGCCGTGGACGGCGGAGTCACCCAACTCTGACCGGCCCCACGCCCGGCCACTACGCCTCATGGCACACCGCGGGCTGGATCACCTTCCCCTACACCGTCCTCGAACCCTCAGTGGAACGAGCGATCACGGCCCAGGACGAGCTGTTCGGCGGCGTTCACCGCGGCAACCTCATCGTGCAGCTCACCGGCCCCAGCGCCTGACCGGCGAAATGAGGCGGAGCTGTCCCAGGTCTCCTGACGCAGGAGCTCCAGCAGAGCGGTCGCCGCCGGGCCCGCGTCGGACCGGACCACGGCGATGACAGGCTGGGACACAGCCGGGAACACCGGACGCGCGAGGTGCTCATAACCGCGGGGCACCGCGGAGGCCGGGACGAGCGTCACCCCCAGGCCGTGGGCGGCCCACCGAACGGCTGTCGCCGTCTGGGACACGCGGGCGACCGTGGCCGGGGTCAGCCCGTCGTTCCGCGACACCTCCAGCAGCACGCCGTCCAGTGCGCTGTCGCGGTCGAACCTGACCCACGGCTCCCCTTCCAGCTCGCGCAGCTCGACCCGGTCCGCGGCGAGCTGCCGGTGCCCGGCGCCCAGCACCACGACGAACTCCTCCTCGCCGAGGCGGTGGGCGTCCGCGGGGCTCCGCTCGCACGCGGCCATCAGGGCGAGGCCCAGCGCACCCCTGCGGCACAGCCGATCCAGCTCAGCGGAGCTCGACTCCTCGAAGACGGTGACCTCCAGCCGCGGGAAGCGGCGCCGCAGCACGCTCAGCGCGCCCGGCAGCTGCCGCGTGCCGAAGCCCAGCTGCGCCGCGACGACCAGCTCCCCCACCAGATCATCCGCGCCGGCCCGCGCCGTTGCCCGCGCCCGCCGAGCCGCGTTCACCGCGACCTCCGCCTCCTTCAGGAACGCCCGGCCGACCGCGGTGGGCACCAATCCGGCCGACGTTCGCGCGAACAGCGTCACGCCGAGGTCACGCTCCAGGTTGCGGATCTGCTGGGACATCGACGGCTGGGCGACTTGCAACAACTCCGCCGCCGCCGTCACCGAGCCCTCCGCCGCGACCGCCAGGGCGTACTCGAACTGGCGAAGGCTCATCAGCTCCCATCCCTCCTGGGGCGAAGCGTGACCCACCCCGTCGTCATCGTGTCCCGAACCACTCACGTCAGCCGGATTCCACGACCGGCGATGAACATTCTTCAGCCCACCCGGCACCCTCGCCTCAACACACTCCCGTCCCGAACCCTTCCCAAAGGTGACGCCGTTCCGCTCTGTCGGTACCGGCCACAGAGCCGGCTCACCGGTGCGCGCCGCACCCTCGCCGTGATAAGCGATCCGCGGAACTACCCTCGCCCGCCACCGCGTCGGTAGCCCGCGCGGTCGGCGGACGCTGTTGTCGTGAGAGAGCGCGGATGCGGGCTGACAGGACCAGGATCCCGGTCCACGACGTGAACACATGCGAAGGCACCCCCCACCCCCAGGTCGGTGGCCTGTCACTGAACCGGGAGAGGCTGAGCGTCAGCGGCGCGACAGGCCAGGCGCTCGTCGTCCTCCACCCCGACCCCGGCACCGACAGCGCCGACAAGCTGGCGCTCCTCGCGTCCGTCATGCGGACATGACCCCGCCCGTGCCCAGCCACCCGGCCGAGTGATCCAGCCCGAGGTGCTCTGCTTCCTCGCCTGGCCGCGCTCCAGGTCTCATCACGTGCACCGTAGTCGCGGCGGACGGCAGATTCACCGCGATCCAAACGGCTGACCATGACTCGATCATGGAGCGATGGGCGCAGTCCTGTCGCCGCGAACTCCTCGACCGTCGCCTGCTGTGGAACGAACGTCATCTGCGCCATGCTCTGCGCGAGTATGAACGAATCCACAACCAGCACGGCGCCCACCAAGCCCGGGCCCAAGCGGCCCCGCCGCTTCCCGTCCCGGCCCCGATCACAGACCCCGAGCGGATCACCAACCTGAACATACGCCGAAGAGACCGGCTCGGCGGAGTTCTCCACGAGTACTCATATGCAGCTTGAAAGGCGCAGTGTTCACGACTGTAAACGGAGCGCCGCTGCGGCCGGACTACCTCACTGGTCGCTTCCGCCGCCTGGTTGCCGCCCCCGGTCCGGCTGCACGATCTGCGACATGGCGCCGCCACGCTGGCGCTGGCCGCGTACACCGATCTGAAGGTGGTGCAGGCGATGCTCGGACGCGCCAGCATCGTGCTCACCGCCGACACCTACGTCTCAGTGCTGCCAGAGGCCGCCCGCCAAGCTGCCCAAGAGACGGCCCAGCTGGTGCTGAACGCCGCGTCCACGCTGGGGCCAGGCCCCTGACGGCACGTGACGGGGCGTACGAGCACGCACCGAGCACGGCTGACCGCCGGGGCTGGGGTCTGACGGCACGCTCCGGGGGTCGCGATCCTGACCGGGCGCTTCGGCATCGGCCACCGGGCTTGTCGCCCAGACCTTGCTGACGTGACTCCCGCGGGCGTCAGTCGCAGCCGCAGCTGCAGCCGTCGCAGCAACAGCCGTCCTCGCCCGGGCAGCAGGAGCAGCAGTTGCCGCAGCAGTCATAGCCGGAGCAGTCGAAGCGCTCGCAGAAGGAGCCCTCGCGGTCCTCGTCCCAGGCGGGCCGGTACAGGCCGCACGTGCAGCAGGTCAGTGCGGCACACGCCAGCGACAGCAGCCCGCCGGGATCCCGCTTCGGCGGCCGTCCTCCTGGCGGCGCGCCGGGATCGCCGGGCGCGTACCCGGGCGGGTGGCCGGTGCCGTGGGTTGCGGCGGTGGCGAAGGCTCGGGAGACGGCGCTGCCGGTCTCCCGCACCAGCAGGGCGCGCGTCAGGCCAGGTCGGGGCAGGTCCAGCTCGTCCACGGCGGCGCGCAGCTCGGCGTGCGCGGCGTCGCAGTGGCGGCGCGCCTCGTCCAGGCCGGTGCCGGTGGCGGCCAGCGGGTTGTACGCCCCAGACGCCCGGTCGTCGGCCAGGTCCTCCACCGCGTCGATCAGGTGTGCCAGCTTCCCGAATCCGCGACCGGCCGCCTCCAGGGCCTCCCGGTTGTGCGGCTTCCCCGCGAGCACTGCGGTGTGCGCGAACGCGGCGGCGACGGCGTCCTCGGTGGGCCCCGTCAACTCTCGTAACCCGGGCGCCGCGCTGCTCCCCGGGGGCGCCTGGGCGGGGGCGCGTTCCAGGAGGGTCTGGCGGCCGGCCGCTGCCGTCAGCGGGGTGGGGTCGAACCCCAGCGTGCCGGCCATGGCCGTGCCGGCCGAGGACCAGCGGCCCGCCAGGCGGGTGGCGCCGACGGCCACCGGGCGGCGGGCGTACACGCCGTCCCCGTCCGCTACGTGGTCGCTCACCTTGCCGGCCGCCAGGAGCAGCGACACCGAGGCCGCCAGCCGTACCCCCTCGGACTCCACTACGTCGGCGCCCTTGAAACCGCGTAGCGCACACGGGCCCGCCCTCCGGCGCGACGCGGACGTGGGCGACTGGGCTTCGGTGAGGACGGACACGAGCAGGCCGTCGTAGTTGGTCACCAGACGGGACAGGTGTCCGTGCTCGTCGCGGAGCGCCAGGCAGAGCCCGCACAGGTGACCCATCCAGTCCGCGTAGAGCCCTTTGCACAGGACATGCTGACACGGGCGGACAATGCCGAACATTCGTCCCCTTATGTGCGTTGGAGAGCCAACCGTAGCACCAGGCTGCCGGTAGATACCGCGGCGGCGAACGGATCCGCAGGAAGGAGAAGGTGCCCTCACCGATTGGCCTGGAGCACTGCGCCTGCCGACCTAAAAGGACCAAAATCGTTTGGACAACGGGTACCCACATGGCCATCGTTTGCCGTGATCGGATCCGGCTCGGTGCGCAGCCGCGCCGCTTGTCTGACCACCACCCGCGGGTTAGAAGCTCCGAACGGATGGCCAGCGGCAAGTCGTTACGTCTGGGCCCGCACCTGACCAGCTTGGGGTCATCCACCGGAGCAGATACGCCCTCGGTCGACGTGGTGCAGGCCCGGCGAGGGCGCTGAGCTCGTCGTCGCGGTCGGCGTGGTGTTTTCGCGCGACCGCGTCGTCGCGATGCGGCCCAACGGCGCCGCGTCCTTCCGGTTCACCGACTTCGACCGCATCTCGGGGGAACGGGGCGAGTACGGATGCGCGCCGAACGTCTACCTGTACCCCATGGCGACCCCACTGACGATCCCCGCAGCGCCACGGCCGGCCCTGGCGGCGCGGGACCTGCACGGCTGGTACAAATGGGGCATGAACGAATCCGTCGGGTATCCCCCGCGGCCGAACGTGCCGGCGGCCCGGCGTGTCTACAGTCGAACGTACCGTGTGTGGGCCCGGGTGCTCCTGTGGACGCCGATCGCGCTCACGGTGGCCGGTGTCGTCCTCGGCCTGGGGCTGTTCGCGGCCGCTGACGCCGACCCGACGTACGGTTCGTCCGCGCTCGGCTATCTCGGCCTCGTTGTGTGGGGCGCCCTCGCGGTTCTGTCACCGGTCCTGCTCGGGTCGTTCATCGCCGGGCTGGTCATGCTGAACCGCACGCGCAATTGAGGTCGCGGCGGGACGCGGCCCGACCCAGAGTGCCGGTACGCGCCTCGATGACCGCCATGACGGCTGCCGCTTGCGCCGGCCAACGAGTGCGGCAGGGTCGGCGCCGTGCAGCGCGTGCGGATCCAGTTCCGGGATCATGGCAAGCCGCCACCTGTTGGCCACGTACTCCAGAAATCTCCCACCTGTGAGGTTCCACGACACGTGCCGCACCTGCGCGTCCTGGCTGAGCCATTCCAGGACGGGCACCCGCGCGGCGTAACCGAAACCGCCGGGGATCAGTATGCCGTCCAGATAGTCGTTGCCCGTGCTATGGCGAGGACGTCGTGTTACGTTGCAAGCGCCTCGTCGAGCTGCGGGCTCGGGTGGGTAGGGATAAGCGGGTCGGCTGGGCCGGGCCCGGCGGTCTCCACACGTTCGGCGCGGAGACCGTTGTGCCTTTCTTCTCGCTCGATGGCTCAGTGCTGTCGCCCTTATGGCACGAGTACGGAACCTGGCCAGACTCATCCTGTGCCGCTCGAATATTGAGTTACGTAGGCTGAGCTGCGGTTAAGCGGCGTGGCGGTATTCGCTGATCATGCCCGCGACGACGGGTTTTCGGTGGATGGATCGCAGGGCGTTGAGGTCGGTCACGTCGCGGGCGGGCCGCGGTGCGGTGTCTGGGGACGTTGTTGCCGGGACTGGTGCGGCCGGTGCCCGTTGTAGGGAATCAGGTACTCGCGAAGCACCTGGGCCAGATGGCGTTCGTGGAGGATCAGCATCCGGTCCAACAGTTCGCGGCGCAGGGTGCCGATGACCCGCTCGCAGATGGCGTTCATCCTCGGTGTCTGCGGCATGGTGGCGATGATCCGAAACCCTTCGGCCGCGAACACCTCTCTGAACGCGGAGGAGAAGAGTGGATCGCGATCGTGGATCAAGAACCGCAGCTCGGCGATGCGCTCCCCCAGGTCCATGACGAGGTTGCGGGCCTGCTGGACCGTCCACGCCCCGGTCGGACGCGCGGTTACCCCACCCAGATGCAGCCGCCGAGTGCCGTGCTCGATGAAGACCAGCACATCCAGCCGTTTGAGCAATACCGTCTCGACCACCAGGAAGTCGCACGCGTTGATCGCGTGGACCTGAGCGGCCAGGAACTGCCGCCAGGTCGGCCCAGCCAGGCCAACTCGCCCTGAATCCGCCTATCCCCAGGTCGGGTTCTCCCGAGCCATCCGCACCATGAGTGTCTTGACCGGCCGGCCGGCGGGTGCCGGGCCGTGCCGGGCGCTGTCTGTCGGTGAAGGTCCACTTGTGTCCGGGTACGACCTCGTCCGGGAGATGACGTCATACGCGGACGCGTGTAGGCGAGGGCTGGACATAGGGGGATTCCGGATGAAGGCGATTGTGGTGACGGACAAGGCCGCGGGAACGGCCGGGATGACGCTGGTGGAACGGCCCGAGCCGCAGGCAGCGCTGAACGACGTCGTCGTCCAGGTTCATGCGTCGGGATTCGTCCCGACGGAGATGGAGTGGCCCTCGACCTGGACCGATCGCCTCGGCCGTGACCGAACACCGTCGATCCCTGGGCACGAGCTGGCCGGAGTGGTCACCGCTCTCGGCTATGGCACCAGAGGCAGGTCGGTGGGACAGCGGGTGTTCGGCCTCACGGACTGGACCCGCGACGGCACCCTGGCGGAGTATGTGGCCGTCGAGGCACGCAACCTCGCACCGCTGCCCGGCGACGTCGACTTCACAGTGGGCGCGAGCCTGCCGATCTCGGGACTGACCGCGTGGCAGGGACTGTTCGAACACGGCCGCCTTCAGGCAGGGCAGAGCGTCCTCGTGCACGGCGCGGCCGGCGCAGTCGGGTCGATGGTGACGCAACTCGCACGAGAGGCCGGCGCCTACGTCATCGGCACCGGACGCGCCGCCGACCGTCAAAAAGCGCTCGACTTCGGCGCGCAGGAGTTCGTCGACCTCGAGAACGACGCGCTGGAAGACGTCGGCGAAGTCGACCTGGTTTTCGATGTCATCGGCGGCACCATCGGCAGGCGGTCCGCAGGCCTGATCCGAGCCGGGGGAACACTGGTGTCCGTCGTCGGACCGGCCGAGGCGCGGCCCGCCGACGGCCTGGCGATCGACTTCGTCGTCGAGTCCGACCGCGCCCAACTGAGTGAGATCGTCCAGCGGGTGCGAGACGGACGACTGCAGACGAACATCGGCAACGTCGCGACCCTCGACGAGGCCGTCGCCGCCCTCAACCCGACCGAGCGACGCACGGGGAAGACGGTCATCCGCGTTCGACCGTGAGGACGCGAAGACGCGAAGACGCGAGGACTCCAGGACGCGATCATCGGGCGGCAGGTCGGCACAACCAGGACGACATTCCCCGGGCAGCTCGGTGCTGATCCGCTCTGACCTGTCGAAGGATGCCGACCTGCTGGTGCTCCGTCACGAGAACCAGATGCTCCGCCGTCAACTCGGTCGCCGGCCGCGGTGGGAACCCGCCGACCGGCGCTGGCTGGCGGCGTGGTCTTGGCTGGTTCGCCGTCGCCAGTGGGCGGAGCTGTTCCCGGTCACCCCGGCGACGATCCTGCGTTGGCATCGCAGCCTCGTGGCCCGTAAATGGACCTTCACCGACAGGCGGCGCCCGGGACGGCCCTGCACCCGCCAGTCGGTCAAAGCACTGATCGTTCGGATGGCGCGGGAGAACCCGACCTGGAGCACCGGAGAATCCAAGCCCACGCGATCAACGCGTGCGACTTCCTGGTGGACGAGACCATACTGCTCAAACGGCTGTATGTGCTGGTCTTCATCGAGCACGGCACCCGACTGGAGCATGGACGGTGCAGCAGGCCCGCAACCTCGCCATGGACCCGGGTGACCGCATCGCCGAGCCGCGGTTCTTGATCCACAACCGGGATCCGCTCTTCACCTCCGCCTTCAGGGAGGTCTTCGAAACCGGAGAGCCGCGGATCATCGGACGCCGAGGACGAACGCCATCTGCGAGCGCGTCACCGGCGCCCTGACCCGCGAACTCCTGGACCACATCCTGATCCTCAACGAACACCACCTGGCCCGCGTGCTCCACGAATACCTGATCCACTACAACGGCCACCGGCCGCACCAGTCCAGGCAACAACGATCTCCGGACACCGCGACGCGGCCCGCCCGCGACGTGACCGACCTCAACGACCTACGATCCACCCGCCGAAAACCCGTCGCTGCAGGCACGGTCAACGAATACCACCACGCCGCTCAGACCACGTAACTCACCGATGTGCGTACTTCCCACTTACGCGGCTGCTTCTGGTCGCACATGATGGACTTGGATTCATCGATGGCTAGATCTCCTGTCACGATAAGGAAGGCATCATGCCCCCTTCCATCGTCGGGCACGACGGCCCCCTCACCGACCGCCACTTCCCGCTCGGTGACACGCCGACGACCTTCGGCCGCAGGCAAGACTGCAGCGTGGTGCTCTCCAGCGAACGAGCTTCGCGCCGCCACGCCGAGATACGCCACGAGGCAGGGCGTTACATCCTGCACGACCTGGGAAGCCGAAACGGAACGCTGGTCAACGGCAGGCGCGTCACCTCACAGGTGCTCCAACCGGGCGACCTGATCACGATCGGCGACGAGCAGTTCCGCTTCCTGCCCTCCGACGACGTCGCCACGGTCTACGGCGCATCCCCGCTGCCGCAGGCGAGGAGACCCGCCCCATCGGTCAATCCGGGGCCGGTACTGCGGGTGACCGTCTCCGGCGGTGGGCCTGTCGGGCTGAGTTTCGCGCTTCTCCTGGAGCACCTCATGGGATCACGGGTCGCCGTCACTGTTTACGACGGCCGCTGGACCCAGGACGGTGCTCAGGTCGCGTGGAAAGGGCAAGATCAGGGAAATGTACGGCGCCAGCAGGTCGTCACGGTTCAGAGCCGCCAGTACCTGAACCTCCCCGACCCGGTGCAGGCTCGGCTGTTCAAGCCCGGGGCGTACTCCGAGATGTGGCCGCCCGGCCCCGACTCCATCCGAGGACAAGCCCCGCGCAACCTCCGCATCGCCTACATCGAGGACACGCTCCTGGAGATGGCCGGCGAGAAGTCCGACCGCATCCGGCTCGTCCCCACCCGCTTCGATCCCGACGAGCATGGCGACAGCGCGAAGCAGGATCATGTGCTCGCCATCTGCGAGGGTGGCCGTTCGCGCACGCGGGAGCATTTCACCGGCAAGTTCGGCACCGCCGACAGCTCGATCTACTCCTTGAACGGCAAGCACCTGCAGGATGTCGTGCTGGGCTTACGCGTCAAGTCCGACCTGCCTGACGCCATGTCGGTCCTGCTGACCGTGGCCCAGAACCGCTACCTGCTCAACGCCCTGGGCGGCGAGGGTTTCCTCAACATGCGACTCACCGACGAGGAGGCCGAGGAGGTCATCGGCATCGATCCCGTCCGTCGCGTGTTCGAGGAGTGTGTCGCCGCCAACCCGTGCATGATGGGCCGCACCGACGACGGCGACTTCCACTGCTCCACTCACGGCACCTTGTTCCTGCCCGCCCTGATCAAAGGGTCCGCCCTGTGGCGGCGGGTGCAGGAAGGGCTGGCGATGTTCGGCGTGGCCGAGTACAACCTCAGCGCCGTCACCGCCTTCCGGCTCGACATGGTGCAGCGGCCGCGCTTCACCGCGCGCCTGCACGCCCCTACGTCCGCCACTCCGGGCACCTACGGCTTCCTGCTCGGCGACGCCGCCAACGCCATCCACTTCTGGCCGGGTCGCGGGCTCAACAGCGGGCTGGCCTCGGCCATCTCTCTGGCCCGGTCGCTCAACCAGGCCTGGCGCGGGCGGGCCTTCCGCGACGCGGACTTCATCCGCCACGAGGCAGCCATGGCGATGCTCCAGTACCGGCACAAGAGCCGCGCCTGGCAGGCGATGGTCACTACCGACGAGGATGGCGTCACCCGTGCCATCAAGGACAACATCGCCAAGGGCAGCGCCGACGCGCAGGCCGCTCCGAGCTCCGACGCGCAGGTCGCGGCGGACATCGACACACTGATGAACCGGCTCGGGATCGTCCGGGGCCGTCTGTCACAGCGCGTCTCCGGCCTGCCCGACGACGCCGCCCTGCGTGCCCACCTCGGCCGGCTGTCAGCTGAGACTCTGCGCATCCTGGTCATCAGCGACGCGTGGGACACAGTGGTCATGGGCGGTGAAGAGGTCGACATCGACATCTTCTACCGCGAGGAGCCCGCGTCCGCTTCGGGTGGAGAACCTGTGTGGGCTCCACGACTCGCCAGCGAGCGCGAACAGCACACCAGGCTGATCTCCAGGTCGGCAAGCCGATCGCCACGGCCAACGGCACAGGCCCCCCGGTAGACATCGCCGCAGGTCAGCTCACTGCTTCTCTCTAGGGCTCCGCCTCCGTCCGGAGCTGGATAGGCTCCAAGCCATGGCCTCGATTGACGTGACCCGGTGAGCGCCACCCGTCTGCTGGTCATCGGAGCCGATGCGGCAGGGATGAGCGCGGCGCACCAGGCGATCCGGGCGGCCGGGACCAAGCTGGCTGTGACCGCGCTGGAGGCGACCGGCGATACGTCGTACTCCGCCTGTGGCATCCCCTACTGGGTCGCCGGAGACGTGTCCAGTGGCAACGCCCTGGTGGCCCGCACCGCTGAGGAGCACCGGGCAGCCGGGATCGACCTGCGGCTCGGCGCCACCGCGACCGGGATCGACCGACAGGCCCGCACGGTCACCTACCAGGATGCCGACGGTGAGCAGGTGTTGGGCTACGACGAGCTGGTGATCGCGACCGGTGCGTCGGCCGTGGTGCCGGACTGGGCCGTCCACCCCAGCACAGGGCAACGGTATGCCGGCGTCGCGCCGGTCAAGACGCTCACCGACGGCGCCGTCTGGTTGGACCTGCTCGGGAGACTGCCCAAGGGCAGCGGCCG
This sequence comes from Nonomuraea sp. NPDC049625, assembly GCF_040675285.1. NCBI lineage: Bacteria > Bacillati > Actinomycetota > Actinomycetes > Streptosporangiales > Streptosporangiaceae > Nonomuraea > Nonomuraea sp. NPDC049625. Next base: position 336,201 of record NZ_JBFAOQ010000008.1, read on the forward strand.
GGTGGTTGTCGCCGGTGGCGGCTACATCGGCGTCGAGATGGCCGAGGCCGCCAGGAGACGTGGCTACGAGGTCACCGTGATCACCCGGACTCGGGTGATGAGTTCCTTGGACCCGGACCTGTCCGCTCGCATCGAGAAGGGGATGCACGAGGCGGGAGTCCGGGTCGTGGTCGGCTCACCGGTCGTGCGGCTGGACGTGGCGGACGGACGAGTGCGTGGCGTGTACACCGCAGAAGGCGAGCGCTATCCGGCGGACCTGGTCGTGCTGGCGCTGGGGATCACGCCGAACACCGGTTACCTTGACCTCGACAAGTTGCCGAGCGGCCCGAATGGCGGTTTGCGACCCGAGCCGGACGGGAGCCTGGCCGACGGGATCTGGGCCGCCGGTGATTGCTGCGAGACCCGGCATCGGCTCACCGGCACGTGGACCTACATGCCGCTCGGCACCCATGCCAACAAACAGGGCCGGATCGTCGGCACCAACCTCGTCACACCAGGCGCGCTGCGGTTCGGCGGCGTGCTGGGCACTGCGATCACCCGATTCGCCGAGGGCACGACCTACTTGGAGATCGCCCGCACCGGTCTGAATGAGCGTGAGGCAGCCGCCGCCGGCATCGAGGTGACGTCCCTGGTCACCGAAGGCGGCACGGCCAGCGGCTACATGAGCGAGGCCGATCCGGTCGCGGTGAAGTTGCTGGCAGCGCCGTCGGATCATCGGCTGTTGGGCGCGCAGATCGTTGGCGGGCGTGGGGCGGGCAAACGTATCGACACCGTTGCCACCGCGTTGTGGCACGGCGCGACCGTTGATGACTTGGCCTGGTCGGACTTGTCCTACGCGCCGCCGTTCGCCACCGCGTGGGACATCGTACAGGTCGCGGCCCGGCGGCTGGCCGACCAACTGTAGCTGCTGCTCTGGCTCGACGAGCGCCCCGACTGGCCTCGCGCCGACCACAACCGAGCCCTGTTCCTCAAGATGGCTGACCGCACGCGCCGCCGGCCAGGTCGGGAGTGTTCGCGAGCAGGAACCCTCACCAGTTGGTGAAGGCGCCGTCACGGGTGCGCAGGTGGGGGCGTTCGGCGGCGATGGCCTGATATTTCCGGGCCTCGGCCCGGTCGATGTCGACGCCGAGGCCGGGCAGGTCGGGGATCTCGAAGCGACCTCCTCGGACCACCGGCCGGGCGGTGAACACGTCCGGCAGCTCGGGCAGGGCTTGGTGCTCCTGCACTCCGATGTACGGTGAAGCCAGGTTCAGGTGCAACGACGAGGCCGCCGTCACCGGGCCGAGCGGGTTGTGGGTGGCCAGCTTGACGTAGTGCGCCTCGCACATGGCGGCGATCTTCCTGGCCTCGGTGAGCCCGGCCGCCACGGCGATGTCCACCCTGGCGTAGTCGATGAGGTCCTGCTCGATGAGCCGCTGGAACTCCCATTTCGACCCGAACTGCTCGCCCGCCGCCAGCGGCACCGCCGTGCGGGATCTCAACGACCGGTACACCTCCAGGCTCTCGCACCGCAGCGGGTCCTCCACGAAGTACGGCTTGGCCGCCTCGATCTCGCGGCACAACGTCACGGCCTCGGGCAGGTCGAGCCGCGTGTGCACGTCGAGGATCAGCTCCACGTCGTCGCCCACGGCCTGCCGTACGGCATGGAACAGGTCGATGCCCCACCGCATCGAGGCCCGCTGGTCCAGGGTGCCGTCCTCGTCATGGGGCACGGCGAAGCGAAGGTGCCGCCAGCCTTCCGCCACGAACGCCCGCGCCCGGTCCAGGAACGCCTCGAGGTCGTAGTACTCGTCGCCCAGGTGGGCGTAGGCGGGGACGTGGTCACGCGTCCGCCCCCCGAACAGGTCGTAGACCGGCACTCCAAGCGTCTTGCCCCGGATGTCCCACAGCGCCACGTCGATGGCGGCTATGGCGGACGACAGGATGCGATCGGCCGGGAAGAAGCCCCGGCGGAACATCACCTGCCACAGGTGCTCGATCCTGGTGGGATCCTCACCCAGCAGCAGCTCCCCCAGGTGCTCGATCGCCCCCGAGACCGCCTTCTGCCGCGAGCGGATGCCCACCTCGCCGATGCCGTGCACGCCCTCGTCGGTGTCGACGACGACCAGCATCATGCTGTCGCCGTGCTCGGGCAGCGTGAGCACTTCCCAACCAGTGATCTTCACAGATGAACTCCTATGAGAACGTTACCGGGATTCTCAGAAACCCAATCATGCATCCTTCTTGCGGCGATGACCAGAGCGGATTTAACAGGTTGGTGACCGCGAAGAAACGCTCTTGACGCTTCCGGGAACGTTTGCAACCATCCTCCGTACCGGTACGAGGAGGACAGCGTGGCAGTGACGATCAGGCAGGTGGCGCAGGCGGCCGGGGTGTCGGTCTCGACGGTCTCTCGCGCGTTCACCGCCCCCGATCAGGTGCAGCCCCAGACCTTGCAGCGCATCCGGGACGCGGCCGCGAAACTGGGGTACGCGCCCAACCCGGCGGCCCGCTCACTGCGTGGCGGGAAGACCGAGTCTCTCGGGCTGATCATCCCCGACATCGCCAACCCGTTCTTCCCGCCGATCTTCAAGGCGATGCAGGCCCGGGCCCGCAGGCTCGGCTACACCGTGCTGGCCGCCGACACCGACGAGCGGGAGTCCGACGAGCTGGAGACCATTGCCGCGGTCTCCAAGCGGGTCGACGGCATGATCCTGTGGGCCTCCACCCTCTCGGAGGACAGGCTGGGCGAGCTGGCGGAGACCATGCCGGTGGTCCTGGTCAACCGGCACGTGCCCGGCATCCCGGAGATCCGGATCTCCCTGACCGCCGGCATCTCCCAGGCGGCCGAGCACCTGAAGGCCTACGGCCACACCAGGTGCGTCTTCATCAACGGCTCGCGGCCCGAGCACAGCCGCGGCAAGTCGATAAGGGAGGCGTTCGAGGCGCACGACCTGTCCCTCGTCGAGCTCGGCCCCTACGAGCCGCGCTTCGAGACCGGCCTGCACGCCGCCACCTTGGTCACCTCCGCCGACGCCACCGCGGTGCTCGCCCACAACGACCTGGTCGCGCTCGGAGTGCTGCACCAGCTCGCCAAGCTGGGCGTCGACGTGCCGCGCGACGTCAGCGTGATCGGCATAGACGACACGCTGCTCGCCGAGACCGCCACCCCGTCGCTGACCACCATCCGCATCTCGGCCGAGGAGCTCGCCACCCGGGCCACCGACCTCCTGCTCGACACCATCGGCGGGCGGGGCGGCGGGCGCATCGTGGAGATCGGCTCCCGGCTCATACCCAGATCCTCGACCGGTCCCGTCCACAGCTGACCGAAGACCTCGCGGTACCGTCCGCCCCTCAACGAAACCGACAACCCCGTGGTACGGCATGCCGTACCACCGCCCCGCCCTGCCGTCTTTAACACCCTTTTTAATGCTATGACCTGAACGCGGGAGTTCAGATGAAGAAGATCACCGCCTCCCTCGGCGTGGCCGTCCTGGCCACGGCCGTCGCCGCATGCGGATCGTCCTCCGGTGCCGGGCAGGAGTCCGGCACCATCACCCTCAGGGTCCAGGGCATGCCGCCGGCGACCGACAAGCCGAGCCTGGCCGCGTTCGAGAAGATGGTCGCCGACTTCGAGAAGCAGAATCCCGGCATCGCCGTTGAAGGCTCCTCGGCCGCTTACGACCCGCTGACGTTCTCCGCCAAACTGGCCGGCGGCAAGGTCGAGGACGTGATCAAGGTGCCGCTCACCGAGCCGCAGGGGCTCATCGCCCGCAAGCAGGTCAAGCCGCTGGCCGCGGAGCTGGCCAAGTGGCCGCACTACAAGGAGTTCAACCCGCAGGTCCTGCGGCCGCTGAGCGACTCCGCCGGTGAGGTGTACGGCGTGCCCCAATCGCCCTTCGCGATGGGACTCGTCTACAACCGGGAGCTCTTCACGAAGGCGGGCCTCGATCCCGACAAGCCGCCCACGACCTGGGACGAGGTTCGGGCCCAGGCCAAGCGGATCGCCGAGAAGACCGGCAAGGCCGGATTCGTGCACGAGTCCAAGAACAACCAGGGCGGCTGGCAGCTCACGAAGCTGACCTACACCTTCGGCGGCGACATGGAGAAGCCCGCCGGCGACACGTGGGTGGCGGCCTTCAACGCCGACCCGACCAAGCGGGCGCTGGCCCTGCTCAAGGAGATGCGCTGGACCGACGACTCCATGGGTGACAACCAGCTCAACGACCAGAACGACGTGATCAAGCGGTTCGCCGCCGGCGAGATCGGGATGTACCTGGGCACGCCTGGCACGTACCGGCTGGCCAAGATGACCTACGGCATGCCGGACATCGACGCGTTCGGCATCGGGCCGCTCCCGCAGGCGGGCGGGAACGCCACGCTGACCGGCGGTGACGTCTACATGGTGCCCAAGTCGGCCTCCGCCGGGAAGACGGCCGCGGCCGTCAAGTGGCTGCTGTTCGCCTACGCCCAGCCGCAGTACGACACCGGCGCCGCCGCCGAACGGGCCAAGGCGCTGGCGGCCGACCCGAACGCCGCCGTGGGCGTGCCGACGCTGCCGATGTTCGACGAAGCCCAGCAGGCCAAGATCGACGAAGCCGTCAAGCCGTACGTGAACGTCAAGCTCGAGCACTTCCGGCCGTGGATCGAGGGCACCCCCAAGCTCCAGCTCCGCGCCGAACCCCCGGTGCGGGCCCAGGCCGTCTACGCCGTGCTCGACAGCGTGGTGCAGGCCGTACTGACCGACCGGGACGCCGACGTCGACGCCCTCCTCACCAAGGCCGAAACCGACGTGAACGCCAAGCTCGCCGCGAGCCGGCAGTGACGCTCGCCCCGCGCCTCGCTCGCCGCGGACCGGCGGTGACGGTGGCCCCACGCGCCGGCAGGCGGGGGAACTCCGTCATGGCGTTCCTCTTCCTCGTCCCGGCCTTCGTCGCCTTCGGCGTTTTCTCCTACTGGCCGATGATCCGCGGGCTGCTGATCTCCTTCCAGGAGACGAACCTGGTCGACCCGGCCACGTGGGTGGGGCTGGGCAACTTCACCGCGCTCGTCCGGGACCCGCTGCTCTACACGGCGATGGCGAACACCCTGCTGTTCGTCGGGCTGGGACTGCTCATCGGGTTCCCGGCGCCGCTGATCCTGGCCACCGTCATGTCGACGGTGCGGAAGGGCGCCGGGGTCTACCGCTTCCTCGTCTATCTCCCGGTGGTGATCCCGCCGGTGGTGGCGATCCTGCTGTGGAAGTGGTTCTACGATCCCGGGCACGGCCTGTTCAACGAGTTGCTGGGCCTGATCGGCGTGGGCCCCTTCCCCTGGCTGGAGTCGCCCAGGACCGCGATGCTCAGCCTGGTCATCCAGTCGACCTGGGCCTGGATGGGCAGCACGGTCCTCATCTACCTCGCCGCCATGGTGACCATCCCCTCGGAGCTCTACGAGGCGGCGCAGACGGACGGCGCGTCGATCGGGCGCAGGCTGTGGCACATAACCCTGCCCCAGCTCCGCCCCACCATCGGCCTGCTGCTCCTCCTCCAGCTGGTCAGCACCACGCAGGTGTTCACCGAGCCCTACGTCTTCACCGACGGCGGACCGGAGAACAGCACGCTCACGATCCTCCTGCTGATCTTCAGGTACGCCTTCCGGGACGGCGCCTACGGCCAGGCCGCCGCGCTCGCGTTCCTCCTGGCGATCTTCCTGGGCCTGATGTCGGCGATCTACCTGCGGGCCACCCGCGCCTGGAGCTCCTCATGAGCCTGATCTCCCCCGTCGAGGAGCGCCGCCCGGCGGTCAGGGCGGCCGTGCGCGCGGTCCAGTGGCTCACCCTCGCGCTCCTCCTGGTGATCGGCATCGGCCCGCTCTACATGACCGTCAAGGGCGCGGTCTCCCCCGCCACCGACCTGATCGCCAAGCCGCTCGAACTCTGGCCGGGCGACCCCCGGCCGGAGAACTTCGGCACCGCCTGGAACGATCTGGGCATCGGCCACTACCTGCTCAACACGCTCCAGGTCGTCGGCGGCTCATGGGCCGTCCAGCTCATCGTGGCGATCACCGCCGGCTACTCCCTGTCGGTGCTGAAGCCCAGGCTCGGCAGGCTGATCTACGGCGCGATCCTGGCCACGATGTTCGTCCCCTACACGGTCTCGATGACCAGCCTCTTCCTGACCATCATCGACCTGGGCCTCGTCGACTCCTACTGGTCGATCTGGCTGCCCGCGGGGGCCAGCGCCTTCAACGTCCTGCTGGCCAAGCGCTTCTTCGACGCGCTTCCGCCGGAGCTCTTCGCCGCCGCCAAGGTGGACGGCGCCAACTCCTGGCAGCTCCTGACCAGGATCGTGCTGCCGATGAGCCGCCCGATCCTGGCCGTCATCAGCCTGATCGCGATCATGCACAGCTGGAAGGACTTCATCTGGCCGCTCGTGGCCATCACCGACCCGGACAAGCAGCCCGTCAGTGTGGCCCTGGCCACGCTGGCCGACCAGGCGCCGCAGGACGTGCTGATCGCCAGCATGGCGATGGCGCTGGCCCCGCCGGTCCTGCTGTTCCTGGTCTTCCAGAAGTACGTCGTCGCCGGGCTCGGTTTCACCGGTGTCAAAGGCTAATCACGAAAGGCAGACCCCCGTGCCTGAAGTCTCCCGTCGTACCCTCCTCCAGGCCGCCGCACTGACCGGCGCACTGACCGGCGCGGCCTCCGCGCTCACCGCCGCCCCCGCCCGGGCGGACGGCCTGTCGATCTCGGCCGACGGCATCGCTCTTGTCGCCGAGGCCGACGGCTCGATCGTGGTCCGCGACGGTTCGGGAACCGATCGTCTCAGGATCGGCCACTTCATGATCAAGGACAGCGTGCTCGGGCAGCAGCGTACGTTCGGCGGCACGCCGAGCCTGACCACCGTGGACGGGCAGCCCGCTCTCCAGGTCGTCTACAAGATGTCGGCGAGCGCCTCGACGGTGACCGTGCGCGGCACGTTCACCGTGGCCGCCCGCCGGGCGGGCCTGAAGTGGGAGGTTAGCGGCAGCGCCACGCTGACTCCCGCCGGCTACATGTTCGCCCGCACCCTGATCGGCAACACGGCGCCCGAGAAGTACGTGCCCGCCACCGCCTGGACCAAGGACGCGCGTGGCGGCGTGCCGTACGAGGTCAACGCCGGCTCGCTCTATCAGGAAACCTGGGCGGACACCCGAGCCTACTTCCGGCTGTGGAGCTCAAGGCCTGCCTTCACCAACGCCACCTGGATGCACGCACCCGCGGGCGAGGATGGGGCGACCCAGGTCGAGCTGGTCCTCGGCGACATGCGGCCGGGCGCGGCCAACGCCGTGGCGACCGCCGCGCCGCTCGGCGTGGACGTGTGGAGCGACCAGCCTTTCGGCCTCTACGAGCCGGGCGCGGCCCTGGCCGTGAACGCCCAGGTGGTCAACGGCGGCGCGGCGCCCAAGCCGGTGAGCCTCACCTGGTGGGCGCGCGACTTCAACGGCGCCGTGCTCGGCGGCGGCCGCCTCGACAGGACCGTGGAGCCCAGCGGCGCCTGGACCGAGGCGCTCACCGTGCCGGCGCCCTCGCAGGGCATCGTGTTCGTCGAGGTCAAGGCCGCCTCGGGCGGCGAGGAGGCGTTCGCGCGCACCAACCTGGCCGCGCTGAAGCCGCACGCCTACCAGAGCGAGGGCATCTTCGGCATCTCCAACTACACCTGGCTGCTCGTCCCGGGCAAGGAGCAGGTCGGCCGGTTGATGCAGAAGATCGGCGTCAAGTGGGTGCGCATCGCCTACGACGGCGCGCCGGGCATCCCGCCCGCCGAACTCGACGCGCTGGGCATCGGGCACAACGTCCAGCTCGGTGGGGTGATCTACAACGGCACGGCGGAGCAGGTCGCCGCCTGGGCGGACGACCGCGCCAGGATCGCCCGTGAGTCCGGCGCGACCTACTTCGAGGTGGCCAACGAGCTGAACCAGCCCTGGATGTCGGGGCAGAAGGCGGCCGAATACGTGCGCGACGGTCTGAAGCCGATCCACGACCGGCTCAAGGACTCCGGCATCAAGCTGATGAACTGCGGCCTCGGCGGCATGGACTACCGGTGGACGGCCAACTTCCACGCGGCCGGCGGCTGGGACCTGATCGACGCGTTCGCCTTCCACCCGGGCCGCGGCAACTTCACCGCCGACCACGCCCCGCCGCCGGAGGAGTGGGAGCAGGGCTCCAACGGCTCCTACTGGAACTTCCTCGGCTCGTTGCGCAAGGCCAGGCAGACGTTGGACGAGTACGGCGGGGACAAGGAGCTGTGGCTGACCGAGGCCTACGCCTGCACCCGGCCCAACGCCTGGTGGAACGACACGATCCGCCAGGCCGCGGAGAACACGCTCCTGCAGCTCGCCCTCTGCCTGTCGGAAGGGGTGGACGGGGTCAACTGGTACCAGCCGCACGACAGCACCATCCATCACCCGCAGGAGGCGGACCCGAACAACGCCGAATACCACCACGGGCTGCTGAACCGCGACACGAGCATCAAACCCACCCTGCTCGCCTTCGCCACGGCCACGCGCCACCTGGAGGGCGCGACCTTCAAGCGCTGGCTCACCTTCGCCGACCCCGATCTGAAGGGCCTGCTGTTCGACACGCCGCGGGGCAAGCTGGCCGTCCTGTGGAGCCGCAAGGACGGCTACATCCTCAACCGGGACCATGGTGAGGACCAGTGGTATCCGCATCCCGAGGCCTGGGAGGACCACTGGCCGACCAAGACCTGCCTGTCGCTGAAGACCTCCGGGCAGACGGTCCGGGAGATCGACTGCATCGGGCAGGAACGCACCATCACCGCCACCGGTCGCCGCGTGCGGGTCACCCTGGACGGCGCGCCGCGCCTCTACTACGGGCTGGAGCTATGAGATCGGAAACCCTTTCCCGCGACGTGACCGTGGTCGGCGGCGGCCTGGCCGGCGTCAACGCCGCCGTCGCCGCGGCCCGGCTGGGCCGTACGGTCGCCCTCGTCACCAACCGGCCCGTGCTCGGCGGCAACTCCAGCAGCGAGGTACGGGTCTGGGTGGTCGGGGCGACCGGACACGGCAAGAACCACAACGCCCGCGAGGGCGGCATCATGGGCGAGCTCTTCCTGGAGAACCAGTACCGGAACCCGCACGGCAATCCGTACTTCTGGGACACGACCGTCCTCGACCTGGTGCGGCAGGAGCCGAACATCGCGCTCTTCCTCAACACCGACGTACGGGAGGTGTCGTGCTCGGCGGGGCGGATCGACTCCGTGGCCGGTTGGATGATGGGCTCCGAACGGCTGATCACCTTCGAGTCGCCGATCTTCCTGGATTGCACCGGGGACGGGCTGGTCGGCCACCTGGCCGGCGCCCGCCACCGGATCGGCCGTGAGGGGCGCGCGGAGCACGGCGAGCCGTGGGCGCCCGAGGCGCCCGACGACATCACGCTCGGCAGCACGCTGCTCTTCTACACCAAGGACGCGGGCGAGCCGGTCCGTTACGTCCCGCCGGGCTTCGCCAAGGACATCACCGAAACCTCGATCCCCGAGCGGCGGATCATCAGGGCGGGCGACAACGGCTGCGCCTACTGGTGGATCGAGTTCGGCGGCGAGCTGGACACCGTGCACGACAACGACCGCATCCGGGACGAGCTGTGGTCGGTCATCTACGGCATCTGGGACTACATCAAGAACTCGGGGAAGTTCGACGCCGAGACCATGACCCTGGAGTGGGTGGGCGCGCTGCCCGGCAAGCGGGAGTACCGCCGCTTCCTCGGCGACCATGTGCTCACCCAGCATGACGTGCTGGGCCAGACGCCTTTCGAGGACCGGATCGCCTTCGGCGGATGGTCGATCGACCTGCACCCGCCGCAGGGCATGTACGCGAAGGAGGACGGCGCGAGGCAGCGCTACGCCGACGGGATCTACCACATCCCGTACCGGTCCATCTATTCGCAGAACGTGCCCAACCTGCTCATGGCCGGGCGGAACATCTCGGCGTCGCACGTGGCCTTCGGTTCGACCAGGGTCATGGCCACCTGCGCCACCATCGGCCAGGCAGCCGGCACGGCGGCCGCATTGTGCGTCGCCGACGGCGTCTCCCCCCGGGAACTGGAGGTGCGCGCTCTGCAGACGACCCTCCTGCGGGAGGACGGCTCGATCATCGGCCTGCCGTACGAGGACCCCGCGGATCTCGCTCGCGCCGCCACCGCCGCCGCGTCGAGCACGTTGTCCCGGCTGGAGGTGGAGACCTCGGCCGAGACCTGGCCGCTGGAGGCGGACGCCGGCCTGATCCTGCCCGTCGACCCGACCCTGGACTCGGTGGAGCTCATGCTCGACGCGGCGGCCGGGGCCGAGCTGGTCGTGGACCTCTACGATCCGATGCTGGGCCAGAACTACGTGCCGCGGGACCTGATCGCCTCGCACACCGTTCCGGTGGAACCGGGGAAGAACCAGTGGGTCCGCGTGGATCTGTCGTTCCGGCCTGCTCGGGCGCAGAACGCGTTCCTCCTGATCCACGCGAACCCCGACCTTGCCCTCCACGTCGCCGACCGGCCCACCCCCGGCGTGCTCTGCCTGACCCGGGTTCCGCTGCGCCCCCAGGACGAGGCACCCCAACTGCTGCGGGAGTGGTCCGACTCGGGCCTGCTGCGCCGTACGTTCTGCCATCGGACCGGCCCGACCGATGCCTTCGCGCCGTCCAAGGCGCTCGACGGCTTCCAACGCCCGCACGCGGGGCCCCACATGTGGGTGTCGGACCGGCTGCCCGCCACCCTCGAACTGTCCTGGCCCTCGCCGGTGACGATCGGCCGCGTGGACGTGCTGGCCGACGACGACGTGAACGAGGACCTGATCAACCTGCACCACCACCGCACGCCGTTCGAGGTCATGCCCACGCTGGTCCGCGACTACCGGTTGGAGGTGCGGCAGGGCGGCGGCTGGCGGACGGTGTCCGAGGTGCGCGACAACCGGCGGCGCCGCAACGTCCACGACCTCGAGCCGGTCACCACCGACGCGCTGAGGATCGTGGTGGACGCCGGCAACGGGACCCCGTACGCCCATGTCGTCGCGGTTCGCGTGTATTCGCCGGTATGAGTAGACCCATGAAGCGTGTCCTGGTCACCGGCGCTGCCGGCCGTATCGGCCGGGCCGTCCTCGACCTGCTCGGGCAGCAGGGGATCACGGCCAACGCCCTCGTGCTGGAAGATCCGGGAGATCTGAGGGCCGAGCTGGTCGTCGCGGGATCCGCGACGGACTCGCACGCCGTACGGAAGGCCCTCAAGGGGGCGGACGCCGTGATCCATCTCGCGGCGATCCCCACCCCCGAACGGCATCCGGCCGAGGAGGTCTTCGCCACCAACACCCGGGCCACCTTCACCGTGCTGGAACAGGCGGGCCGGGCCGGGATCAGGCAGGTGTGCACGGCCAGCAGCACGGCGATCTCGGGCCTTCCTTTCGCCGCGCGCACCCTCCACCCGCGATACGTCCCGGTGGACGAGGAGCAGCCGTCCCTTTCCGAGGATCCCTACGCGCTGTCCAAGCAGGTCGACGAGCTGACCGCCCGGATGATGTCGCGACGCCACCGCATGTCGGTGACCGCCCTGCGCCTGCCGTATGTCGGCGGCTTCGGCGAGCGCCTCCTCGACTTCGCAGGGAGGTGCGAGCTGGACCCCGGCCTGCACGCGGCCGGACTGTGGGCCTACCTCGAAACCCGGGACGCGGCCCGGGCGTGCCTGCTCGGCCTCGCCGTCGGCGGCTGCCACGTCATCACCGTGGCGGCCCCGGAAACCCTCGTCTCCCACCCCACCGAGGATCTGCTCCGCCGTTTCCATCCCACGACCGAGATCCGCCGTCCGCTGCCGGGCCGCACGGTCCCCCTGAACCTGGCCAGGGCGACCGGCGTCCTGGGCTTCAGCGCGGAATTTCACGTGTGACGGTGACCTGTGCGCAGATGGCCAGCGTGGGCCACCGTTGTGCTCTTCCGGGCCGACAGGGCGCGGGCGTCTTCGCGGGCGCGTCGGAGGTCAAGGTCCCACAACCTGACCGTTCCGTCGACACCGGCGCCGGCCGGCATCGCTTCGCGGGGGTGGAATGCGATGCCGACGGGCCACGCTGTGGGCTTCGCGGGTGAAGCGGGCGAGGGTCCGAAAGGCCAGGCTCCGTACGGCAATGGTGTGGATCCCGAGGAGCCGGTAGCCGACCGTGGGAGTCCCCGGCGGCGATGACGTTTCCGCTGCGGCTGACGGCCAGCTCGCAGACGCCGTTCCGGCCGGCCCCGGCCGGTGTGGGCTTCAGGAGCGCTTTCCGTGGCCGCCGAGTGACGGGGTCCCACAGGCGCAGGCTGCCGTCCCAGCTCGCGGTGGCCAGGACGCTGCCTCGGGGCGTCGCCGACCACGCGATATACCCCGTCGGTGTGGCCTTCGAAGGGTCCCTCGTGTTCCACATGCGCTCAGGACATGGACGTGGTGGCCGAGTTCGACCGGGCCATGGCGCACCTGGAGGCCGGGCTGCCTCTATGAGCCCGGCCTCCGGGCGGTGCTCTCGCGGACGATCAGCCGGGTCGCCAGCTCGACCCGCAGCGTCTCCGGCTGCTCGCCGTTGATGAGCTGGACGAGCAGCCTGACGGCCATGCCGGCCATGTTCTCCAGCGGCTGCCGAACGGTGGTCAGCGGCGGGGCGATCCACTGGGCGAACGGCAGGTCGTCGAAACCCACCACGCTGACGTCCTCAGGCACCCTCAGGCCGCACTCCTTCGCCGCCCGGTACGTGCCCAGCGCCTGAAGGTCGTTGCCCGCGAACACGGCCGTCGGCCGGTCGGGCAGCCTCAGCAGCTCCAGGGACAGCCGGTAGGCGGGCTCGTGGGAGTAGTCTCCGTGCCGGATCAGCTCGGGGGCGGGCTCGATCCCGGCCTGATCGAGTGCCGCGCGGTAGCCGTCCAGCCGCACCCGCGAGGTCAGCCGCCCCGCCGGGCCGGTGATCATCGCGATCCGCCGATGACCCAGCTCGATCAGGTGCCGCGTGGCCGAGAAGCCGCCCTGCCAGCTCGTCGAGCCGACCGCTGGGGTGTCCGGGCTCTCGTCCTCCGACGGCTGCACCACGACGAACGGGATGCCCATGCGTCCCAGCTCGCGTTCCTGCTCGGCGGAGAGCTCGGAGACGACCAGGATCGCGCCGAGCGAGCCCCGGTTGCCGAGCGCGTCGAGCCAGTGCCAGCTCAGCTTGCTCCGCCGGTGCACGGCCGACACGACCAGGCCCATGCCCTCGGCCTGCGCGGCCTCCTCGGCGCCGCGGATCAGCTCGATGGCCCAGGGGTTGTCCAGCTCGTTGATGACGAACTCGATCAGGCCGCCGGAGTGCTCGCCGTGGCCGGTCAGCGTGTAGCCGTGCTGGCCGAGCAGCCGCTGGATCCGGCCGCGGGTCTTGGGGGAGACATCGGACCTGCCGTGAAGAACTTTCGACACCGTCGAAGGTGAGACCCCCGCCTGGACGGCGATGTCCGCCATGGTGCTGCGGCGGGGGACGGTCACGTCGTCCACTTCAAGCCCTCCACTGGAACGCCTTCCCGATCAGAAATCTGCCTGCCCGCCGGACCCTTGACGACCTCCGACGCTCGTTTCGCAACGCTTCGTAACCTCTCGGGAACGGGAATGCGCAGTGCACCAGCCGCCGGACCGCACCCGTCACACGTACGACGCCGGCACCGGCGAGTGCGACATCAAGGTCGCGGCCGGCGCCCACGCCGTCCGCGTGATGCAGGTTTTCGGCGGCTCCGCCTGGGCCACGGTGTTCATGAGGCCGGCCATGAACACCGACGCCCTACGGGCCGATCTTCAACACGCACCTGCGGCTGAACATGGTGCACGAGAACGGCCGCGCCGGCATGGCGAGCAGGAACGACGTCCGCATCAAGAACAGCCAAAAGTCCTCATCGGAGGCTCGCCGGGAACCTCAGAGGAACAGCTCGATCACGGGGACGGCGACGTCCGGCGGCTCCACGGGCAGTTCCAGGGTCAGCGTGTCCTCGGGGATCGCGATCGAGTGCACGTGCCCGTTGTCGTACGCCGGGTCCGGCTCCCAGGTGCGGATCTCGGACCCGTCGTTCAGCAGTTGCGCGTACCGTACCTTGCCCGCCAGCCCCGGCAGGTGCAGGTGCCGGAACGGCCACGAGAAGACGTGCACGTACAGCCGGTCGCCGCGCTGCGTGTAACGGCAGTCCGCGGGCGCCTCGAACTCGCTGACTCCCGCCCCGTAGATCGACCGGCTGTGCGACCGCATCCAGTCGCCCATCTCGCGCAGCGTCTCCAGCGCCCGCGGCTCGAACTCGCCGCGGCCATTCGGTCCCACGTTGAGCAGCAGGTTGCCGTCCTTGGACACCGAGTCGACCAGCATCTTGATCAGCATGTCCGGTGACTTCCAGGTGTGGTTGTCCCGGTAGTAGCCCCAGCTCCCGTTGAGGGTCTGGCACGCCTCCCAGACCGCCCCGATGGGGCCGGTCGGCTGGTATGCCTCGGGTGTGGTGAAGTCGCCCGGCAGTTCCAGCCGGTCGTTGAGCAGGATGTCCGGCTGGAGGCCGCGGATCTTCTCGATGAGCTCCGCCGAGCGCCACTCGGCCTTGCCCTTGCCGCCGTACACCGGCTTGCCCTGCCTGATCCGCTTGCTGTAGGAGAAGTCGAACCACAGCGTGTCGATGGGGCCGTACCGGGTCAGCAGTTCCTCGACCTGACCGTGCAGGTAGTCGGCATATTTCGTGACATCGCGTTCGGGGAGGTTCCCGCCCTCGACGTACGCGGGGTGCAGCCCGTCGATGGGGAAGTCCGGGTGATGCCAGTCCAGCAGCGAGTAGTAGAAGCCGACGCCCAGCCCCCTCCTCCGGAACGCCTCCACGAACGGCCCGATCAGATCCTTGCCGTACGGCGTGCCGCTGACGCAGTAGTCGGTCAGCTCGGAGTCCCACAGGCAGAACCCGTCATGGTGCTTGGCGGTCAGCACCGTGTACCGCATCCCGGCCCGGTCGGCCGCCTCCGCCCAGGCCTCCGGGTCGTACAGGTCGGGGTCGAAGTGCTCGAAATAGCGCTGGTAATGCTCGTCGGAGAGCCGCTCGCGCTGCTTGACCCATTCGTGCCGGGCGGCCAGCGCGTACAACCCCCAATGGACGAACAACCCGAAACGCCGCTCCCTGAAGGTGTCGGTCCTAGACATGGCGGAAACCTCTTTCGTGGAGTTGGGCCGCGTACAGCGACGGGATCTGCAGGTCGGCCTCGCCGACGCCCTCGACGTGGCCGATCGGCTGCGCGAACGGACCGTTGGCGTTCACCACGGCGTTCCTCGCGCCGACGACGTAGTTCTGTGCGGTGGGCGGCTTCTGCACGACGATCTGGGTCCCGGACATGTCGCACCCCCAGGCCACGGAATGGGCCGCCGACCAGCCGTGCGACGTACCCCACCAGCCCCGGTTGTACAGGCCGAGCGTCAGCGTGCGATGCGGGTTGACCTCGCGGTGGCCGTCGAAGAGCAGGCCCGTGTTCCAGCGCCGATGACCCTCGCTGGTGTTGTAGGTCTCCTCGGAGGTCCCGCGCAGGAAGACGATCCCCGAGTTCGAGGCGGCGCCGTTGCAGATGAACGCGTGCCTGGCCTTCGTGGCGTGGCAGTCCTTGAAGAGCACGAGCTGGGCGAACGGATGGGCACAGAAGTTGTAGCGGTTCCCGCCCGCGGAGGTCGCGCCGGTCGGCTCCAGCGCGCGGCAGTTGTCGACCGTGACCCGGGTGGCTTCCCACGCCTCCATCCCGACCTGCCAGAACCGCAGTGCCGTGCAGTCGCGGATCCAGGCGTCCTCGGCGCGGAAGGCGCGGATGGCGTTCTGCACCGCCGACTTGTCCACGAACGGGTCGCCGGTGAACTCGACGTCCACCCGCAGCCGCTCGACGCCTACCTGGGTGACCACGCCGGCCCGGTCGGTCTTGTAGAGGTACGACTGAGACAACGACCGGTCCAGGTGGTTGTAGACCGGCGCGTCGACGGTCACCTGATTGCCCCGGATGTCGGTGATGTAGCGGTTGTAGAGGATGGGCTCCTCATCCACGTTCCACGGCCGGCCGGTGTCGTGCCCGCCGTAGCCGATGGCCTTCAGCCACCCCTCCGAGCAGGGGT
Source organism: Nonomuraea sp. NPDC049625 (assembly GCF_040675285.1). NCBI lineage: Bacteria > Bacillati > Actinomycetota > Actinomycetes > Streptosporangiales > Streptosporangiaceae > Nonomuraea > Nonomuraea sp. NPDC049625. The sequence continues at coordinate 352,295 of NZ_JBFAOQ010000008.1, forward strand.
GGAAGATGATGACGTTGTCGCCGGGCCGCAGCCCGCGGGCGTCGGCGACCTCGAACGAACGCTCCCCCACCTGGACGAAGCCGGAGACGATATCGGTACGGGTGCCCGGCACCTCGCCCCGCCAGGCCGACCAGTTCACCGGCCCCTCGCCACCCGCGACGATCACGGTGCGGTTCGCCGCTCCCGCCGCGGTGGCCATGATGACCGAGTTCTCCGCCGGATCCTCGCCGTCTCCCGAACCACGCAACACGGTCCTGCTGGAGCGCACGTAGATCGTCCCGGACACCAGGTAGCGGCCCGGCAGGAGCAGCAGCGCCCCGCGCCGGTGCTCAGGCAGCGCCGCGATCTCGTCCAGCGCGGCCTGGATGTGGGCGGTGTTGTCGCCCTCGATCGGCCTGATCGTCTTGACCACGGGCAGGCGCGGGAGCGGCCGCTCACCGTTGCGGTAACCGGCGTGGCTGAAGTCGGGGACGCGGTTGCGCTCGGCGTCCTCAGCGTAGACGAGCCTGCCGTGCCTGCGGTACACGAGCGTCGAGCGCCAGGAGCCGGCCTCTGCGTGGGCGGACGGCGCCCCGGCCATGCCGGTCAGCGCGAGTGCGCCGCCTGCCGCCAGCAGGGTGCGGCGGCTGAGATCGTGAGTCATGAGCTATCCCTTCACAGCCCCGGCCACCAGGCCGGACAGGAACGTACGTTGGAAGGCCAGATAGACGATCAAACTGGGCAACATGGCGACGAGCGCCCCGGCGAGCAGCGGGCCGGGCCCGATCTCCGGATTGGTGCGCAACATCGACAACCCCACCCCGATCGGGTAGTTGTCCGGGGTCTCGGCCACGATCAGCGGCAGCAGGTACTGGTCCCAGACCATGTTGAAGCCGAAGATCGTGATCACGCCGAGCGCCGGACGGCACAACGGCAGGATGACCTGCAGGAAGATACGCAGCTCACCGGCGCCGTCAACGCGGGCGGCCTCCTCCAGTTCGGCCGGGATCTCCTTCATGAACTCACTGATCACGAAGATCGAGAACCCCCACGCGCCCAGCGGCACGATCATGCCCAGCAGCGACCCCCTGAGCGAGACGCCCAGCAGCGGCAGATCGTTCAGCACCAGCGACAGCGGGATCGCGATGACCTCGTCGGAGATCATCATCGTGGCCAGGATGGCCACCAGCACGAACGCCTGCCCGCGAAACCTCTTCCGAGCCAGCGCGTACCCGGCGAAAACGCTCACCGTCACCTGCAGCAGCAGCCCGCCACCGGTGATGAACAGCGAGTTCATGAAGAACCGCCACAGACCCTGATCAGCCGCCACCTGGAAGTTCACCAGCGTGGGGTTCGACGGGAACAACGACATCCGGCTGGGGTCGTTGCTCCGGTCGAACGCCCCCGTGAAGATCGCCAGCAGCGGCCCGCAGAAGACGACGAGCACGACGGCGTAGATGAGGATCCGGGCCGCGGACGCCAGAGGGTGCTGGCGCCCCCAGGCCCAGCCGAGCGTGGTGTCAAACATCGAGCTCCCTCACCTGGGCGAGCGTGGTCTCAGACATTGAGCTCCTTCCGCCTGCGGTAGAGCGTGACCGCGGCCGTGAGCAGCAGCGTCGCCACGAACAGCACCACCGAGGCGGCGGTGGCGAAGCCCATGTCGCCCGTACGGAAGCCGGTGGCGAAGATCCGCGTCATGATCACGTCGGTGGCGCCCGCCGGACCGCCGCCGGTGAGCACGTAGATCTCGGTGAACACGCGCAGGCTGCGGACGCAGGCCAGGATGATGAGGATCGTCACGACCGGCCGGAGCGCGGGGATCGTGACGTACCTGATCCGCTGCAGCAGGCCCGCGCCGTCGATCGCGGCCGCCTGGTAGAGCTGCCGGTCGATCCCCGCCAGCCCGGCCAGGATGATCATCATGTCGTACGGCGCGCCCTTCCAGATCCCGACCAGGATCACCCACCCCAGAGCGCCGTTCGGGTCGTCCAGGAACTTCTGGGTGTCACTGCCGAACCAGCCGAGCAGGGTGTTGAGCATGCCCTCCTCGCCGGGGAAGTACAGCAACCGCCACACTTCCGCCACCACCGCGGTCGCCGTGACCACCGGCAGGAAGGCCGCCGTACGGACGAACCACAACGTCCTGGCCTTGCCCTCCAGCAGCAGCGCGAGCACGAACCCGAGGAGGATCGAGCCGCCGGTCTGGCCGACCGCGTACACCAGGGTGTGGGCGGTGGCGTCGCGGAAGGCCTCCTCGGCGAAGACCCGGCGATAGTTCTCCAGCCCCAGCCACTCATTGCCGAGGAACGGCTGCACCTTGAAGAAGCTCAGCCACATGCCCTCGGCCATCGGGATGTACTTGAAGTAGAGGAAGAGGATCAGCGCGGGCGCCAGGAAGAGCCACGGCACCAGGGCCGCGTTCCGCCTGCGCGCTGTTCCGGTCCGGCTCGCCGGGGCGACGGCGGCGCGCTCCGTGGTGAGCGTCATCAGCCGACCTTCTGTGTGGCCAGCTCGGTCTTGAAGCCCCCGGCCAGCTCGGTCAGCGCCGCCTGCACGTCGGTGCCGCAGTCGGCGAAGACCTTGTTGAGCGTCTCGGCCGACTTCTGCCGGAACGGCTGCCAGTTCGGCACGTTCGGGAAGTACTTGCCGTCCTTCTCGTAGATCTCCTTGATGGCCGTCCAACGGTCGTCCTGGCGTTCGGTGAACACGTCCACGCTCTTGTTCACGGGCAGCTTGACGATCGCACCGTCGGAGTTGCCCGCCATGCCGATCTTCTGCGCCTCAGGCGTAATGAGGTACTCCGCCAGCTTCTTCTGCTGGTCCTGGAGCTTGGAGCCGGCCATCAGGTAGACGTTCTCGCCCTCGGCCATCGAGGTCGCCCCAGCCGGGCCGGCCGGCGAGGGGATCACCTCGTACTTGTCCTTGCCCAGGCTCTTGTCGAACCGGCCGAACATGTACGGGCCGGTCAGGTAGATGCCGGCCTTGCCGGTCTCGAAGAACGGGTGGGCGTCCTTGGTGACCAGGGTGAGCGCGCCGGGGATGACGAGCTTGTCCTTGCAGAAGAGGTTCTGCAGCCACTTGACGGCTTCGACGGACTTCGGCTGGTCGATGGCAGGCGTGAACTTGCCGCCCGACTCGGTCAGGAACTCCCCGCCGGCCTGCCAGATGTAGGTGGAGGCCCACCAGGACGCGTACCCGCGCTCGGTGGAGGCCGGGACGACCATCCCGTACGTGTCGGCCTTGCCGTTGCCGTCCGGGTCCTTCTCCTGGAACGCCTTGGCCAGGGCGACCAGGTCCTCCCACGTCTTCGGGACCTCGGCGCCGACCTTCTCCCGCCAGTCCTTCCTGATGAGCGTGGCGACGGTCTGCACGGTGTACGGCACCGCGTAGTACTTGCCGTCGTACCCCTTGGCCTGCTCCCACGCGCGTTCGTGCAGCTCGCCCTGGCCCGCGATCTGGTTACGGTCCACCGGGCCGATCAGCCCTTGGCTGACGTTCGTCCCGAGCATGCCTGAGTCGTTGATGATGATGTCGGGCAGGTTGCGCGCGGCGACGGCCTCCTGCACTTTGCCGTCCCAGTTGTCGAGGACCGGCACGTACTTGGTCTTGATGCCGGTCTTGGCGGTGAACGCGGCCAGCACCTTCTTGGTCACCTCGGCGGACGCGGGCGAGGCCCGGTTCCAGACCTCGAGCAGATCGTCGTCGGCGGCCGATGAGGAACCTCCGCAGGCTGACGTCGAGGCGATGAGACCGGTGGTCAGTGCGAGGGTGGCGAGCGAACGGCGGGGGGAGGGCATACGGCACTCCATACCTCAAGCGAAGGGAGTTGCGAAAGCTTTCGCAACTTCGAGATGCCCGGTAACGTAGAGGAAACATCGGATGTAGGTCAAGATCTGGCGGCTCTGGATGGTGGTGAACCACATGCGCGCGGGACGGAGGTCGGATGTATTTCGCGCCGAAGGCCCGGCTACGCCGCCGCCCGCCGCCCGCCGGCCGCCCGCCCGCGTCACCGTGCGCATCGGCGCCGGCCGCCCGGGGGTCGCCTGCCGCGCCCAACGGCGCCGGCTCACCGCTTACCGGTGCCTGGCCTCGAAGCGGCGCCACCGTGTGCCGTCATGCCCAGCCGCACCTGCCATCACCAGGCGCGGCTGGTATCAGGGCGCGCATCACGCGGGCCCCGTACACCTACATGCCGGATAGCCCCGGTCTGCTCCACCACGGTGCGAACGGTCTGGAAGATCCGGTCCGGGTCCGACGAGCGGGCCAGCCGACGCCGGAAATACGTCAGCAGCGACGAATCGAAGCCCTGGTCATACAGCCCGAGCCCGCAGGCGGCCTTCCACCGCAGATCGAACCGCAGCGCCGCAACGGCCTTCTCATCCGACAGGCCGTGCAGCGCTTGCAGCATCACCACCGTCGCCAACAGGCCCGGCCGGAACCCTCCGACAGCCCATCATGACCTGAGTCTGAATCCCCGATCCCAGTCTGGCCAGACCAGCAAGATCTTCAGGACCCTCCTAGGGCTGACCACTTCCCGCGCCGTGACCGAGGCGGTCAGGGCGGTGCCAGGCGGCGCACCATCACGCCGACGAACTCGTCGCCTCGCACGAAACCGAAGTCCCGGGAGTCCCAGCTGGCGTCCGGATTGTCGCCCAGCACGACCAGGGCATGCCGGGGCACGACGGTCTCGGGCGCGTCGCGAAACGCTGGAAAGCCCTGTCTCGGTACGGGGTCTCCGGGAACCGCGACTGCCCGCTTTACGAGCAACCGCCAACCGGGATGATCCGGCTTCTCCGGCAACTCGTCCTCGCCACCCGGTTCCAGACCCGGCGGCAGCCCATCGATGGGCGGTGGGTCCTCGATCCGGACGACCACGATCTGACCCGCGTGGACCAGCTTCGTCCTGCGGACGAGCAGCGTGTCCCCGGAGCGCAGGGTGGGTTCCATGCTCGGCCCGTCGACGGTGGCGACCAGGTAGCGTCGGCGGATCCACCACAGCGAGGCTCCCAGCGCCAGCACGCCGCCTGCCAAAAGGAACAGCCTGCTCCAGGTCATCGCGACTCCTGATATCCCGCGGCTTGGAGCCGGAACAGGCGGGCGTAGTGGCCGTCCGCGGAGAGCAGTGCCTCGTGCGGCCCCAACTCGGCGATCCGCCCATCGTGGAGTACGGCGATGAGGTCGGCATCCCGAACGGCGCTGAGCCGGTGGGAGATCAGCAGGCTCGTACGACCCTGCCGGTACTCCCGAATACGGGTGTGGACCTCGTGCTCGGCCTCCGGGTCGAGGCCGGAGCTGGGCTCGTCGAGGATCATCAGATCCCTGCCATCGCGGACAAGGGCCCTGGCCAGTGCCAGACGCTGCCACTGCCCGCCCGAAAGCACCACCCCCGTTTCCGGATCGCCCTTGTCCGCCTCGGAGAAGAACATGCGCGTGAGCAGCGTGTCGTAGCCGCGCGGCAGCCCCGAGAGCGTGTCGTGCACTCCTGCGCGGACGGCTGCCGCTCTGATTCGGGCCGGCTCGTCCAGAGCGGACAGGTCGCCGAGCCCGATGTTCTCGGCGGCGGACATGTCGAAGTTCATGTGGTCCTGGAACACGGCGCTGATCCGCTCGCGGAGCGCGGGAGGCGGGATGTCCCGCAGATCCACGCCGTCCCACAGGATCTGGCCGCGCGTCGGATCGTACATCCTGCACAGAAGCTTGATGAGGGTGCTCTTGCCCGCGCCGTTCAACCCGACGAGGGCGGCCGAACGGCCGTGTGGAATCGCCAGATCGACGCCGCGCAGCACCCACGGATGATCGTCGTCGTAGCGGAACCAGACGTCTCGCAGCTCCAGGCCCCGGCGCAGCACGGGAGCCGTCCCCTCCGACACGCTCGGCAGATCAGGCTCGGCCCTGGTCACCGCGACGTAATGAGAGAAGGTGAGGAGCTGCTGGTGGAAGGACGCGATCGAGGAGACCAGCGTGTCCAGCGCGGCCTGCACACCACCGACGGCCGCGACGAACATGGCGACGTCGCCGACGCTGAGTGAGCCCTGACGGGCGGCCATGATCGCCCACCACAGCCCGGCGCCCGCGACGGCCGCGCTCAGTACCGTCAGTCCGCCCTGAGTGAGCAGTTCCCGGCGGTCCATCCGGCTCTCGGCGGCGTCGGCCTCGCGCCGCTCGGTCATCATCCGTGCGCGAAGGAACGCGCCGATGCCGAACAGCCGGATCTCCACGGCGGCCTGCACGCCGGTGAGCAGCCGGCTGTAGAAGAACTCGCGGCGGTGGATCTGCTCGGTGTCCCACTGCATGGCGGCCCGTCTGCGCGACAGGAGTAGTTCGGCGACAAGCGCCGGGATGGCGGCCAGCAGCACCAGCGCGGTCATGACGGGGCTGAGGATCAGCAGGGACCCCACGAACCCGATGAGGGACAAGACGCCGTGCAGGCTTCCACACAATCCGCTGACGAGATCGGCCGTGATCCCGGCGCCCTCTTGCGCCAGGCGCAGCCGGTCGAGGAACACCGGATCCTCGAAACGCCGGAGACCGACCTGCCGCTCGGCCGCCGCGAAGAGCCGGTCGGTCGCGACGGCTCCCGCACGGCGGCCGGTCTGAGCGCGCAGGTAGCGGCTGACCCCCGGAAGCGCGGCGGCGGACAGCCCCGCCGCCGCGAGCCCGAGCGCGAGCCCCGCGACCGCGCCTTCGGAGGTGGCCAGCCGGTCGATGACCGATTTGGTCAGCCATGCGGTGACAATCGGGGCCGCCGCCCCAGCGAACGTCACGAAGACATAGCCGGTCACCCCTCCTGAGGCTGACCGCCAGGTCAGAGACACGGCCTCCACCGCGGCCGAGACCAGTTCCCGCAGTCCAACCGGGCTGCGCGCCCCGGGCACCCCGATCTGGCCGCCGCTCATGCCGGCGACACGACGGGGAGGTCCTCCAGGCGACCGCCTGCGGCGACGACGCGATGATCGGAGCCGAGAAGGTAGACCGCCGGCGTCCATGTGTTCTGGAACGCGCCGGCCACCGGGCCGTCGAAGTCCTCCTCGAGCACCCGGGCCACCGGCGTGAGTGCTGCCACCATTTCGGCGTCGTCCCCGGCGACCACCGCCAGCACGTTCTGCCGTCCGAGGGCGCGGGCGTGCGTCACGAACTGGGGAAGGAGCTTGTGGCAGGGTTCGCATCCGGCGGAGAAGAACCCGACCAGCCCGGCGATCGAGTCGTGGGACACCGGTTCGCCGTCGACGGTGACGGCGGCGAACTCTCCGATGGTTGAGCCGGGACCCAGCACGAGCGGAGGCCCGGCATGCTGGACATTCTTCTCGCTCAGCTGTCGTATCCGGCGGACGAGGCCCAGGGTGAGCAGCAGGTTCAACACGCACAGCACGCCGATGAGAACGACAGCGGCGGTCAGGTAGGGCATCAGGGGTTCCTCACGAAGAGATCGACGATGTCGTCGAAGGGCGCGATCAGGTTCGCCCGGATCTGTCCCGTGGCGGCTGCAGCGGCCGTCCCATCGAGCGCTGGCGAGCCACCGGGCACCAGCAGGCCAAGCGAGGCGATCCGCGCGCCTCAACCGGTGCGCGGGCGGCGGCCGGCCGCCGCCCGCGGTGCTATGCCGACCGCGTCAGCAGGTGCCGACCCTGACCGTCTGGCACCCCTGGTCGAGGCAGCAAGAACGGAGGTACTTGACCCCGTCCTTGCAGTAGTAGGTGTTGGTGCAGGCGGCTTCCACGGTCACCTTGTGGGCGACGCGTGCAAGCAGACGATCTACGAGACCCATCATGATGTCTCCCTCTCCAGCCCTGCGGCCGAAACGATGATGATCACGATGATCTGGTCTTCCGAATTACGGCGCAACGGTCGAAATTAAATTCCCACCCAACGATAAGAGGGGCCAGGTTTCTGATATTTCAGACACAAAGCAATGTTCTTTGCATGGCCCGAAAAGGGCGTCCATGCGGATCGGGAGCATGATCGGGGGGACGTTCCACGACGATGGACGGGACCTTGTGCCTGCCGATAATTGCATCCGTCCAGGTCATGCCTCTGTGAGGGCTTCGAGTGGCGTACGCGAGCTTCTCCTCCCAGGATAGGGAGGCCGGTGCGGCATGATGATCGGCCATGCTCCTTCGCCTGGCCTACCTGACCGTAACGAACGCCTTCGCCGCGCTGTGGTTGCCGCCGATGGGCGATCGGGACAAGGACGTCGAGATCCTTGCCGTGCGCCACCAGATCAGCGTTCTTGAACGACAGCCCGGCGCGATGAGGCCGTTTCAGAGGGCCTCGGGCGCTTGACCCAGCAGTGCCGCGGACGTGGACCGCTCCGGTGCGCCGATGTCCGTGAACAAGGCATGGGCCCGTCCCCAAAGGCGTCGGGACTCCTCGCGCTCCGTGCCTTTCACGACATGGCCGAGTGTCATCAGGGCGCGGGCGTAGTCCAGCCGCTGTCCGGATCGCCGCGCCTCCTGCAGGGCCTGCTCGCACGCCTCGACGCACTGCTCCACGTCACCCACCGCCAGGTGGATGGCGGCGAGCAGGCCGTGCAGCCGCGGCACGTTCAGCAGATTGGACGTAAGCGCCAGCGTCAGCGACCGGTCCGCCTCGTCCCACGCTGTCGCGTACCTGCCTTGGCGGTAATGGAACTCCGCGCGGCCGAGCAACACCTCGTCCAGGTCGATGCCCGTGTGCTGGGCGAGGTCCAGCGCGGCGTCGAGGCGGGTGAGCGCGCTGTCCGCGCTGTCCGCGTTGCCGAGCTCCAGCTCCGCTCCCGCCATGCCGGTCAGCGAGGCGATCTGGCACCGCCGATTCCCGACTTCCCCGGCGATGGCCAGGCTCCGGCCGAAGACGTCGATCGCCCGCTCGTAGTGGCCGGCGTCGCGGTGCACCAAGCCGAACGTCTCGTACGTCACCGCCTCGGCGTACCTCAACCCGTCGGCCTCGGCCAGGGCCAGCGCTTCCTCCAGGGATTCCAGCGCCTCGGGGAACCGGGCCTGCCTCTTGCGCACCAGAGCCAGATTGACCAGTGTCAGCGTCTGGAGATGCCGGTCGCCGGACTCCCTGGTCAAGGGAAGGGAAGCCCGCAGGCATTCCTCGGCGCGATCCAGCCGCGCGAGGATGAGGTAGGCCGAGGCCAGGTTGTTCAGCCCGCCCGCCTCGCCGCGCACCGACCCGAGCGCGTGATGGATCTCCACCGACCGCCGATAACGCGGGATGGCCTGGTGCGGCTCACCCTGCTGTTTCAGCACCACGCCGCAGCCTTGGAGCGCCCTGGCCTTGCCCAGCGGCCAGCCCGCCCGGCGCGACAGCGCCAGCGCGCGCTCGTAGTGATCCATGGCGTCCTTGAGGTCGGCCATGCGCCATCGGGCGAGTCCGAGCGAATGGTGCATCGCCGCCTGCCCTCTGAAGTTCCGCTCGTCCTCGGCGGCGGCCAGCGCGATCTGCGCGAGACGCAGCCACTCCCCACGGGTCCGCCGGTGGTGCAGGATGTCCGTCAGGACCTCGACCAGCAACCACGCGTACGACCGCGGCCCGTGCGCGGCGGCGTACGACACGGCGGCCACGAGGTTGTCCCACTCGGTGTCGAGCCAGTCGAGGGCGTCGGCCGCGGCGTCGAAGGTCGTCGGCGTGGCCTCCGGCTGAGCCCCGTCGTAGGCGAGCTCCGCGACTTCGAAGGTCGTCGGCGTGGCCTCCGGCTGAGCCCCGTCGTAGGCGAGCTCCGCGACTTCGAAGCCGGCCGCCGCGGTGGCGCCGATGACCGTGGTCAGGTAGTAGTCGAGCAGCCGCTGGACGGCGGCCCGCCGCTCGCTCGCGGCGTCCTCGGCGAGGCTGCGCTGTGCGGCGTACTCCAGCACCAGGTCATGGGCGGCGAAACGGTGCGGCCCCGTTTCCTTGATCAGGTGGATCCGCACCACCGTGGCGAGCAGGTCCTCCGCGCGCTCGCGGCTGGTCCTCGTCAGGGCGGCCGCCGCCGCAGGAGAGATACCGCTCCCCCGCGCCAGTCCGAGCAGGCGGAACATCCGCTGCGCCGCCGGCGGCAACGCGTTGTGCGACAGGTCGAGGGCCGCCTGGACGGCCACGCTCTCGTCGCCCTCCACACGCAACCTCACCAGCCGCCCCCGGTCCGCGAGCTGGTGGACGTAATGGCCGATCATCCGGTGCCCGTGGTCGCCGATCCAGGACACGGCTATGGACAGCGCCAGCGGCAGCCGGCCGCAGAGCGCCACGAGCTCTTCGGCGGCGTCCGGCTCCCGCAGCAGGCAGTCCTCGCCGATGCCGTGGGCGAGCAGTTGGTGCGCCTCCTCGTGGTCCAGCACGTCCAGTGTGAGGCGCTCGATCCCGTCCATGGCCACCAGGCCGCCCAGCCGGTTGCGGCTCGTGATGACGGCCCGGCATCCGGGGTCCGCGGGCAGCAACGCGCGTACCTGCTCCGGGTCGGCCACGTCGTCCAAGACCACCAGCACCCGCCGTCCCGCCAGAAGCGAGCGGTAGAGCGCGATCTGAGCGTCCAGCTCGACCGGTATGTCCTTCACCGCCGCGCCGAGCCCCTGCAACAGCAGCTGCAGCGCCTCGGGGAGAGACATCGGCTCCCGCTGGTCGAAGCCCCGCAGGTCGAGGAACAACTGCCCGTCGGGGAAGCGATCGCTCGCGCGGTGTGCCCACCGGATCGCCAGCGCGCTCTTCCCCACGCCGGCGGGACCGACCACGAGCGTCACCCGGCCGGCCTCCATGCGCCGCAGCTCCGCGGAACGGCCCACGAAGCGGCTGGTGACGGGCGGCAGCTGGCGCGGCACGGGCGCCCGCCTGACCGTCTCGGCCGTCGGCTCCTGCTCCTCGAGCAGGCGCTGGTGAAGCCGCTGCAGCTCTCCGCTCGGTTCCACCCCGACCTCGTGTACGAGCCTCGTCCGGAAGTCCCGGTAGGCCTCCAGCGCGTCGGGGAGCCGGCCGTCGTCGCGCAGTGCCCGCATGAGCAGCGCGTGGGGCCGCTCACGGAGCGGCTGTTCGGCGACGAGCCGCGTCAGGCCGGCGATGGCCGCCCGGCTTCGCCCCATCCCGAGCAGCGCGGCGGCGTGGCCCTCGGCCGCCTCGCATCTGAGCTCCTCGAGCCGGTGCCGCTCGGCCTGGGCGACCGGGTCGGCCAGATCGGCGAAGGGGTCGCCGCGCCACAGCGCGAGAGCCTGATCGTACAGATCCAGCGCGGCCTGGTGCCGGTCGTCCCCGGCCGCGTGCCGTGCGTTCTCCACCAGCGAGGCGAACTCCTCGGCGTCCACCGCGGCCGCTTTGGCGGGGATCATGTATCCCGGGCTCCGGGTGAGGACGACGTCGCGTCCGTGGGGGCTGAGCGCCCGGCGGAGCTCCGCGATCAGCGCGCGCAGCCGTGCCGGGGCGGAGGGCGGCAGATCGTCGCCCCAGAGGCGGTCGGCCAGCCGTTCCACGGACACCACACCGCCGGTGTCCAGGAGCAGGGCCGACAGCAGCGCCCGCTGCCTGCCGGTCAGGTGGACGGGCCGGCCCTCGACGATGATCTCCAGAGGACCGAGGAGGAGGAATCGGACACCGGACAAGATCACGAGTTCGAGGCTAGTCCACCCCTCCGACAGCGGCAATTTGCTTCCGTGCGAGATCCATGCACACAGCTGCCATTGTGTTGCCAAAACCCATCTCCGATGAGGCCACAACTCAAAGGCATCTCCTGAGAGCGGGTCGGGGATGAGCTGCGGCTGGTCTATGACCCCTGCGACCAGCTGCTCCTGACCGACCCCGACGGGATCGTGGAAAACCTCGTGGGCGGGCTCATCGACTGGTGACGCCGGCCACCCTGCCGGCGCTTGGACGGCCCAGCAGGCCCGTAACCTGCTCACGGACCTCGGCGAGCGGCTCGACTCCTTCCGCTTCCTCATCCGCGATCGAGATGCCACGTACATCAGCATCTTCGCGGGCGCGGGCATGACGGTGGCCAAGACCCCGCCGCGCACACCGTCCTGCCGCCGGAGGGGCGGATCGAACGTCGGAAGGTGCCCTGCGGATTGACGGCAACCGCCGCCCCGGCCGGTCGTGTACCGGCGGGACGGCGCCTTCACAGCCGAGGTGCCCAGGATGGCGATCGAAACCGTGACCGAGGAGCCGGCGTGATCAGGCCAGGGCGATCAAATCGGCGTAGCCGTCGTTCCACAGGTCTTCGACCCCGTCGGGCAGCAGCAGCACCCGGTCCGGCCGAAGCGCTGCGACGGCCTCCTGGTCGTGCGTGACCATCACCACGGCACCCCGGTACGCGGCCACTGCCGCCAGCACTTCGGCCTTGGAGGCCGGGTCGAGGTTGTTGGTCGGCTCGTCCAGCAGCAGCACGTTGGCCTGGGAGCTGACCAGCCCGGCCAGCGCCAGCCGGGTCTTCTCCCCGCCCGACAGCACCCGGACGGGCTTGTCCACGTCGTCGCCGCTGAACAAGAACGACCCCAGCACCGTCCGGGCCTCGCCGTCGCTCAGGTGCGGGGCGGCGCCGGCCAGGTGCCGCCCGACCGTGTGCGCCGGGTCGAGCGTGTCGTGCTCCTGGGCGAAGTAGCCCAGCCGCAGCCCGTGCCCGTGCACGACCCGTCCCGAGTCGGGCCGCTCGTACCCGGCCAGCAGCCTGAGCAGCGTGGTCTTGCCCGCGCCGTTGAGCCCCAGGACCACGAGCCGGCTGCCCCGGTCGACGGCCAGGTCCACCCCCGCCAGCACCGGCCGCCCGCCGTACGACTTGGCCAGGCTGATCGCGCCGAGCGGCGTGCGGCCGCTCGGCGCGGGCTCGGGCAGCCGGATGCGGGCGACCTTCTCGGCGACGCGGGGCGGGGGAGTCTCGGCGAGCATGCGTTCCGCGCGCCGGGCCATGTCCCTGGCCCGGGTCGCGGTGGCCACGTTGGAGCGCATGCGGCCGGCCTGGGCTTGAAGCGCTGCGGCCTTGCGCTCGGCGGTGAACCGCAGGCGCGTCCTGCGACGGTCGTCGGCCTCGCGGTCGGCGAGGTAAGCGTGCCAGCCGGTGTTGCGCGCCTCCAGTGCGCCGTGCTCAACGTGCCAGACGCGGTTGACCACGTCGGCCAGCAGCCCGGTGTCATGGGTGATGAGGACCAGGCCTCCGGAATGGCCGGCCAGGAAAGAGCGCAGCCAGGCTATGGAGTCGCCGTCGAGATGGTTCGTCGGCTCGTCGAGCAGCAGGACGCCGGGCTCGGCGAACAGCACCCGGGCCAGCTCCACGCGGCGGCGCTGCCCGCCTGACAGGTCGCCCACCGGCCGGTTCAGCACCCGGTCGGGCAGGCCGAGCCCGGCGGCGACGCGGGCGGCCTCACCCTCAGCCGCATACCCGCCGCGGGCCTGGAACTCGGCCTCAACCCGGACGTAGCGGGCCATGGCCCGCTCGTCGCCGTGCTCGGCCAGGGCGGCCCCGGCGGCCCGCAGGTCGCGGACCGCCTGGTCGAGGCCGCGAACGGACAGGACGCGGTCGAGGACGGTGACGGCCGGGTCGGCGGCGGCCGGGTCCTGCGGCAGGTAGCCGACGGGGCCGGTGCGGACGATCTCGCCGGCCGCAGGCGGGAGCGCTCCGGCAAGGGTCTTCATGAGGGTCGTTTTGCCGGCGCCGTTACGGCCGACCAGGCCGACGCGGTCGCCGGGGGCGACGTGGGCGGTGACGCCGGACAGCAGGAGGTGGGCGCCCGCACGTACGTCGACGCCACGTAGGGTGAGCATAGGACTACACTCCGGATTTGCTAGAGGACACACGGGTGGCGTGGAAGCGGGTGTCCTGGCTAGGAAATTCGGGGCGTAGACATGAGGCCGAGTGTAGGGACAGGCCGTGATGGTCCGCCATCCATTTACCGGCCGTCCGTTCCCTCAATGGGGTAGCGATCTTTGGTCGCAAGGTCGACCATCACGAACCGTCATCACCTGCTGGCGAACCCATGCAGCGCGGGCATCTGCCTGAAAATACGCGGCAACCTCACCCGCATCGAACGTCCGGAACCCTCGGCTCAGGACCTGACCACGCAGGAGCGGACACGCCGACGACGGGAGTCGCCTACCGCCGGGTGGTTGACCATTCAGCGCGGTGTGTGCGCCGTGATGGTTGCAGCAGTGGCGGTCGTCGATCCAAGGTGCGCAGCCCGATCGAGTTCAGCCCGGCCGTCCGGTCCGACGCAGACCCACGACGCGATCCCGTCCCACCCGCCCCTCTTGACCAATTCTGTTGACCGACGTATGTACATTCCTATGCACATACTTTAGTCAAGCAGGTCCCACTGCCCTCAATGAGCACATCAGCCCGCCTCTGCTCGATGAGTTGGCGGGTGGTGGCGATGATCAACTGGACGAACGCCAGGCAGATAACGCGTTTCGCCTCGGACCATGAACAGCGCGTCATCACGTTCAGCCGTTCACTGACGCCTTCTCCGAAGGAGGGTGTCAGCTCGATGGCTGTCTGACCATGTGTGAATAGTGGAGTGAAAAGCCCCGATGTCTCACTCACCGGTTCCCCCCAGCGCCTCCACCTCCGGATCGATGTCACGCCCGTCCCGCCGGGCCGTCCTGGCAGGTGGCGGTGCCGTCCTCGCCACCGTGCTCGCCCCGGCCTCACCGGCGAGGGCCGGCGTAGCGGGGGACACCGGTAAGACATCCGTCGCCTCCGGCACCGACTTCGGCGTCGCGCCCTCGCCCGACGGCCGCCTGCTCGCCCTCGACCTGCTCGGTGTTCTGTGGGTCTGCTCCGCCTCCGGGGGCACCGCCCGCAGGCTCACCAGCGATCTGTACGACGTCGCCCAGCCCGACTGGTCCCCGGACGGATCCACCATCGTGTTCCAGTCGTACCGCGACGGTGTCTTCAACCTGTGGACGATCCGGCCCGACGGGTCCGCGATCACGCAGTTGACCACCGGCCCGTTCGATCATCGAGAGCCCCGCTACAGCCCGGACGGGCGCACCATCGCCTACTCCTCCGATGCGGGGGGCAGCTACGGGATCCACCTGCTCGACGTCGCCACCGGAGCGAGCCGCGTCCTGACCGACAGCTCCGCCGAGGAGTACGAGCCGGCCTGGTCACCCGACGGGAGCAAGGTCGCGTTCGTCGTGGCCGACACCAGGATCGACGTCATCGAGGTCGCCACCGGAACGCGCAGCACCGTGGTCACGGTGCCCGCCGGTCAGGTCATTCACCAGCCGTCCTGGCTGCCGAACGGCACCGACCTCGCCTACCACCTCTTCCACTCGGGCGCCAATGATCTGGCCGGCACGGCGGGCGCCCTCGTCACCGGCGAGGAGGTGTTCCCGTTCCGTGCCCGGTTCGCCCCGGACGGACGCTATTACTACACCTCCGCGGGCACCATCAAGGTCCGCCGCCTCAACTCCGCGTCCGTCGGCACCATCGGCTTCACCGCCGCGCTGACGACGACGACGCCGAAGTACAAGAAGAGGGTCCGCGTATTCGACGAGCCCGGGTCGTTCCCCGTCGTCGGAATCGGCAGCCCGGCCGTGTCCCCGGACGGGTCCGCCGTCGCCTTCCGCGCGCTCAACGACATCTATCTGATGCGCATCGGCGGCACGCCGGAACCGCTTTTCCGTGACCGCTGGTGGAAAGCCGACCCGGATTTCTCCCCGGACGGGCGGCAACTGGCGTTCGTCACCGACCGTACCGGCACCCTCAATGTCTGGATCCGCGACCTGAACACCGGCGCCGACCGGCAGGTGACCCATCTGACCGACTCCGCCGCCCTGTCGGTCCGGTGGTCGCCCGACGGGAGGGAGATCGCCTACCTGGACCAGGACGGCGCCCTGTGGGTCGTGGAAGTCGCCACCGGAGACATCCAGAAGGTCTTCGACGCCACCTTCGAACCAGGCCGCCCGACCTGGTCACCCGACGGCAGAACCCTTGCGCTGGCCGCGGTGGTGCCGTACTCACGACGCTACCGTGAGGGACTGTCCAAAATCCTGCTCGTCGACCGGGCCACGGGTGCCGGCACGTACATCGACCCCGCGCCGCACCGATCCCTGCAGACGCGTGGTGACGACGGCCCCGTCTGGTCCCCTGACGGCACCATGCTCGCCTTCGCCATGGAATCGCTCCTGTGGGTCCTGCCCGTCGACAGGACCGGACGGCCCACCGGCAGCGCCCGTCAGGTCACCCGGGAGGTCACCGACGCCCCCGTCTGGGCAGGCGACTCGGCCACCCTCCTCTACCTGAACGAGGGACGTCTCAAGAGTGTGCGCCTCGACGGCAAGCCCGCCCGGTCGATTCCGATGCGGCTGACCTGGCGCAACGACACCGGCCCCGATCAGGTCGTCATTCACGCCGGCCGCATGTGGGACGGCGTCTCGGGCAGCGTCGTCCGTGACGTCGACATCATCGTACGAGGCCAGCGCATCACCGCGGTCGAGCCGCACCGGGACGGAAGGCCCGGCACCCGGATCGACGCCCGCGACAGGTTCGTCATGCCCGGCCTGATCGACATCCACCATCACCGTGAAATGCAGGGCTACGCGTACGGATCGCGGCAGGGTCCGCTGTGGCTCGCCCTGGGCGTCACCACGACGCGCTCACCTGGCTCACCTGCGTACCACATGGTCGAGGAGCGCGAGTCGGTGCAGTCCGGCGCCCGGCTCGCACCGCGCTACCTGGGCACCGGCGAGGCCATCGACGGGGCGCGCATCTACTACAACTTCATGCGCCCGACGTACTCCCACGACCAACTGCGGCTCGAACTGCAGCGGGCCGCCGCCCTCGACTACGACATGATGAAGTGCTACGTGCGGCTGCCGGTCGCCTGGCACAGGGAGGTCATCGACTGGGCCCACCGCCAGGGCAAGCCGGTCAGCTCGCATTACCACTACCCGGCGATCGCCATGGGCGGCGACCAGACCGAGCACGTCGGCGCCACCAACCGGTTCGGCTACTCACGCACCGTCACGAATGTCGGCTCCGCCTACTCGGACGTCATCTCCATGTTCAACGCCTCGAAGATGGCCAGAACCCCCACCCTGTTCAACTCCTCGACCCTCTACAGGGAGGACACCTCGCTGGTCACCGACGAACGGGTTCGCCGGCTCTACCCGAACTGGCGGATGGCGCAGCTCCGGGCGACGGTCACCACGGCGCAGACCGCCGACCCGACGGCGGTCCAGGTGGTCCGGACGAACCTCGCCAACCAGGTCGCGCAGCTCACGGCGATGATCCGCGGCGGCGGCGTGGTCACCGCCGGCACCGACGCGCCGATCGATCACCTCGGGATCAGCCTGCACATGAACCTGCGCGCCATGGTCAAGTACGGCCTGACCCCGCGCGAAACTCTCACCGCCGCGACCAGCACGTCCGGGGCCTACCTCGGCCTCCCGCTGGGCAGGATCGCCAAGGGCATGTACGCCGACCTGGCCATCATCGACGGAGACCCGCTGTCCCGCATCGAGGACGCCGCCAACGTCACCGCCGTCGTCGTCGGCGGGAGACACCACACCGTCGAGCAGCTTCTCGCGCCTTACCCGTCCTCCACCACCACCGGCCAGGCGACACCTGCGGCCTCCGCACCTGCCGGCAAGGTCAAGGATCGCGTCCCCGTCCACCAGAGCACGGCGAGCCACTGGTGGAACGACCCCGCCCAGCTCGAGGGAGCCCGAACTGCCTGCTGCGACGATCACTGAGCACGAGTTCCCGTGTAACAGGGGTGCGAACGTCGACCGGATGAACGGCCTGGCCAAGCTCGTTCGACGCGGTCTCCTGGGCGGCCTCGTCCATCGCGCCGATCTCGGTGGACGCACTCGCACAGATCAGCACACCCGGGCGGTACCTTGTTGCGCGCGAACCTGATGGTCAATCCGATCATCCTGGGTGTCCTTCCGTACTACCGCCCGCAGGGCTGAGGGAGGGCGGCGAGCGTTGACCGCGGACAGGAGGATGAGATGATCGAGCTGGACGTCCAGGTGGGTGCGGGCCGCACGCTGCACGTCTACGACACCGCTTCGAAGGGGAGCGGGCGGCTGCCTGTTCTGTGGCATCACGGTACGCCCAACGTGGGGGCGCCTCCGGAGCCGCTCTTCGCCGCGGCCGACAGGCTGGGGTTGCGCTGGGTGTCGTTCGACCGGCCGGGCTACGGTGGCTCCAGCGTCGCACCGGGGCGCACCATCGCGTCGGTCGCCGCTGACGCGGCAACCGTCGCGGACGCGCTCGGCATCGATCGGTTCGCCGTCGCGGGGTACTCCGGCGGCGGGTCTTATGCTCTGGGATGCGCGGCGGTTCTGGGTGATCGCGTCCAGGGGGTGCTGAGTCTGGCCGGCATCGCCCCGTACGGCGCGGATGGACTGGACTGGTTCGCCGGGATGGTCCCGTCCGGCGTGGCCGCGCTGGGGACGGCGGCGGCGGGCCGCGAAGTGAGGGCGGCGCTGCAGGCGTCGGGCTTCGCCTACGATTGCCAGTTCACCGCGGCCGATCTGGCCTTGTTCGAGGGGCCGTGGGGGTGGCTGGGTAAGGTCGGCGAACCGGCTCTCGCCGCCGGACCGTACGGCCAGATCGACGACGACGTCTCCTACACCCTTGCCTGGGGCTGTGATCCCGGCACCATCAGCGCCCCCGTCCTGCTCCTGCACGGCACCGCGGACCGGATCATCCCCGCCGCTCACGGGTCATGGCTGGCGGCCCATTGCCCGACCGCCGAGCTGCGGCTCTGCGCGGGCGACAGCCACTTCACCATTGTCAACCACGCCGAAGAGGGCCTGGAGTGGCTTCGCCGGCAGATCTGACATCTCGGACCGCGCGGAGCCGCATCGTGGTCAGCGGCGGCTTCGGCCGCCGCTGACCTTGGCGTGGGCCCGCTTGAGCCCTCTCGGACCGCCGGCCCTCGCCACGGTGGGGCGCGCCCCCGCGGCAGGACCCGTCGCCGGCTTCCGCCACGGCGCTGCCCCGGTACGGCGGACCGCGGTCTCAGAGGGCTCCGGGATCCTGCCGAGATCGATACAGCCACCCCCCGACGGGCAGCACGTCCGACTCCCCTGCTCGCTGGTACTCGTCAGGATCTGCCGCCCAGCGCGCGAGGTCATGCGCCCATGGCATTCTCAGCGGCCGGCCGGCTGACTCAACTGAACAGCGACAGGTCTATGGAGTCGGCCAGGGCCCGGTAGCCCGCGTCGTTGCCGTGCAGATGGTCACCGGCGTGGAAGTCCGCCCTGATCCGGCTGGGGCGGCCCGGGTCGCGCCAGACGGCGTCGAAGTCCAGCACGGCGTCGAAGGCGCCGCCGGTGCGGATCCATTCGTTGACCGTCTGGCGCGCGCTCTCGCCCGCCGGCGTGTAGATCTCCGCACCCTCGTAGGGCGGGATCGTGGTGGCGTAGACCCTCACGCCGCGTTCGCGCGCCCGGGCGATCAGCTGCCGGTAGCCCGCGATGACGTCGTCCGTCGTCACCGGCGCGCCAGGGAACATCTTCAGGAAATCCGCCAGCGGACCGTCCTGTGGGGCGAAGGAGATGCCGAGGTCATTGCCGCCCACGGAGAGCACCACGTAGCCGAGGCCGGGCGTCGCCAGCACGTCACGGTCGAAGCGGGCCAGAGCGGCGGCGCCGATGCCGTCGTTGAGCATCCGGTTGCCGCTGATGCCCTGGTTGGAGACGTAGCCGGCGGCCGCGCCCCGCTCGGCGAGACGCTCGGCCAGCAGCTCCGGCCAGCTGTGGTTGGTGTCCGGGGTCGAGCCGGCGCCGTCGGTGCGGGAGTCGCCCACCACGACGATGGCCTTGGCCGGGGCGTCGGGGAGCAGCTCGACGGCGGAGATCAGGGCCCGCACCGGCAGGACCTCGGCGTTCTCCGGCAGGGTCGGGGCGGCGACGGCGTCGCCAGGGATCGTCCAGCCGGTCTCCAGGGCGGGGTCGTGGCAGGTGCAGGTCTCCACGCGCCCGGGGAGGTAGAGGCTGATGGACAGCTTGGCGAGGGCGGGCAGGGGCAGGTCGACCGGATCGCTGAGGATCGGCGCCCCCGCCGGGACGGTGACGGCCGACGCGCCGGAGAAGGTCAGCACGCGCTCGCTGCCCGGCCGCACCCCGCCGCCGGGCACCGCGAGGCCCACCTGCGCCGCGCCGATGGTGAAGGGCGCGGTCCCGAACTCGTTGGTGAAGCGGACGCGCACCCGGCGCCCGCCGCCGCTGATGCGCACCACCTGGCGCAGGGTCACGTCGGCGAGGGGCGGGTGGTCGTCGAGCGAGCCGAGCCCGTCGTGGGCCGCCTGGGGCGAGGCGCCCCAGCTCCGGACCCAGCTGCCGGCGTCGTTCGTCATGGTCATCTGTTGCCTCCGTTGTTCGTGATGGTGGTACGGCATGTCGAAGACTGGGGCGGGTCTCTGACACGGGACAAACACGGCGCTCACACGGCGGCCCTGCTTTGGGGTCTTGCGGTGGAGCGCGCGAAGATTGGGGAATGGACGGGGTTGCACGGCTTCGCGTCACGCTGCTCGGCGCGTTTCAGGTGTCTCGCGGTGACGCCGTCCTGCCCGTGCCGGGCGCGCGGTTGCAGGGCCTGCTCGTACGGCTGGCGCTCGCCGGCGGCCGGAGGGTCGAGCCGGGCGTGCTGGTCGACGCGATCTGGGCCGAGGAGCCGCCGTCCGGCCCCGCCCCCGCCCTGCAGACCCTCGTCTCCCGGCTGCGCCGCGCCCTCACCCCGGCCGACGCGGCCCGTGGCGTGGTCGTGCAGGTCGCGGGCGGCTACCGGCTGGCGGTGGACGCGGCCGACGTGGACGCGCTGCGCTTCGAACAGCTCACCGCTGCCGGCAGGGAGAGGCTGCGGGCAGGTGACCCGGAGGCCGCAGGCGCCGCGCTCGCCGAGGCCGTGGCGTTGTGGGGCGACCATCCTGGCGCCGAACCCGCGGTCATCGCCGCGGTCGCGCCCACGGTCGCGACACGGCTGGCACGTGTGTCGATCGAGGCGGTCGCCGACCTCGCCGACGCCGAGTTGTCGCTGGGGCGGGCCGAGGTGGCCGCTGCCCGGCTGACCGGGTTGCTGGCCGAGCACACGGTCCATGAGCGGGCGGCCGCGCTGCTGATGGACGCGCTCGCCGCTCAGGGGCGTCAGGCCGAGGCGCTGGCCGTCTACGAGCGGGTCCGCCAGACCCTGGCCGGCGTCCTCGGCGCCGACCCGGGCACCGCCCTGCGGGAGCGCCACCTGCGCCTGCTGCGCCCCGACCGGCCCGTCCAGGCGCCAGACGCCTCGGCTGGCGGTGCTCCGGCCAGGAGCCCCGCAGTTGTAACCGTGTCGCAGGCGGCCACCGAACCCGACCCGATCCGGCCGACCAACCTGCCCGCGCCGCTGACCAGCTTCATCGGCCGCGACGACGATCTCACCCGCGTCGCCGCCCTGCTCACCACCGGACGCCTGGTCACCGTCCTCGGCCCCGGCGGCGCCGGGAAGACCCGGCTCGCGCTGGAGGCCGCCCGCCGCCACCGCCACGAATACCGCGACGGCGCCTGGCTTATCGACCTCGCGTCCGTCACCGAGCCGGCGAAGATCGCCACGGCCGTGCTCGCCGGGACCGGGCTGCGGGGCGGCGCGATGCTCGACACCCGCAAGCGAGTCGAGGGTAACGAGCTGGACGTCCTCGTCGGCGAGCTCGGCGGCCGGGAGAGCCTGCTGCTGGTCGACAACTGTGAGCACCTGATCGACGCCGTGGCCCACCTGGTCGCGGCGCTACTCCCCCGCTGCCCCGGGCTGCGCGTGCTCGCCACCAGCCGCGAACCCCTCGCGGTCGACGGCGAGGCGCTCGTCCCGCTGGCCCCGCTCGCGCTCCCCGACCCGGACGACAGCGTCGAACAGGCCCGGAGAGCGGCCTCGGTGCGCCTGTTCACCGAGCGGGCCGCCGCCGTGCGACCCGGTTTCGACGTCGACGAGATCACGCTGCCGGACATAATGCGCGTGGTGCACGGCCTGGACGGCATGCCGCTGGCCCTCGAGCTGGCCGCCGCCCGGTTGCGGACGCTGTCCCTGCGCGACCTGGCCGACGGGCTCTCCGACCGGTTCCGGCTGCTCACCACCGGCAGCCGTACCGCACCACCCCGGCATCGCACCCTGCGCGCGGTCATCGCCTGGAGCTGGGAGCTGCTCAACGAGCACGAACGCACCGTCGCGGAACGGATCTCCATCCTGGCCGGCGGCGTCACACCCGCCTCGGCCACCGCCGTCTGCGCCGGCACCGCCGTACCCACCGCCGAAATCCCCGAACTGCTCGCCACCCTCGTCGACCGGTCACTGCTGCAGCTCGCGCCCGGCACCGGCCGCTACCGGATGCTCGAAACCATCCGCGAGTACGGCGCCGACCGCCTGACCGACACCGGCGACCTCGGCACGGCCCGTGGCCTGGCCGCCGCACACTTCACCGAGCTGATGGCCCGCCACGACCCTCAGCTGCGCGGGCCCGGCCAGCTGACTGCCATGAAGGTCATCAGCGCCGAGTACGACAACACGCTCGCCGCTCTGCGCCACCTGTGCGCCACCCGCGACTCCCCCGGCGCGACCGCCCTCGCCCTGCCCCTGACCTGGTACTGGCAGATGTTCGGCCGCCACCTCGACGCCGCCTACTGGCTGGGCGAGGCCCTGGCGGTGCCCGGCGGCGGGCCGACGCCCGAGCGCGACTGCGCCCGAGCCGTCTACCTGCTCAATCGGGCGGACATCCTGTCGGGGATCACCGCCGGGGAAGCCGCGGACGACCGGGCGGAGATGCGCGAGCTGGCCGACCGGCTGCTCGCGCATCCGGAGCTGCCGAGCCACTACCGCGTGTTCGGCCCGATCCTGCTCTTCCTGCAGGAGGAGCAGGCCGCGCTCGCGATCTTCCAGCGCCTGGCCGACGGCGACGACGTGTGGCTGTCCGGGCTGGCCCACATGTTCCAGGCCGAGATCGCCGAGAACGCGGGCGCGCTCGACCGGAAGCGTGTCCACGTGAAGGCGGCCCTGGCCCGCTTCCGGCAGGCCGGCGACCGCTGGGGCCAGGCCGCCACGCTGGCGATGCGCGCCCAGCTGCGACGGTACGACGACCTCGACGGCGCGCTGGCCGACCTGCTCGAGTCCCGGACGCTGGCGGGCGAGTTCGGCTCGCTCAGCCTCGGCGACCAGCTCTACAGCGACCTGCGCTGGATCGACGTGCACCTGCGGCGCGGCGACACCGACCGGGCGATGGCGATGATCGACTCCGCCCGGGAGCGTGCGCTGCACGCGTCCTCGGCGGAGATGCTGGTCCTGGTCGACGCGCGGGAGGCCGGTTTGCGGGTGCGGCTCGGCGACCTGGACAGGGCGGGCGACCTGCTCGATGACGCCGAACGGGGTCTGCGCGGCGACACCGCGTTCCCCGCGAACCATGCCCGGACCCTGGTCGGCAGCGCACGGGCCGCGCTCTGCCTGGCGCTGGGTGACCTGCCCGGCGCGGACAAGGCGCTGCGGGAGGCGTACGCGGCCGCGCTGGCAACCCGGGAACTGCCGATCCTGTCGCAGGTGACGGTGAACACGGCCGCGCTCGCCGAGACGCGCGGGCGGCAGCACGAGTCAGCCGTGCTGCTCGGGGTCGCCGCCCGGCTGCGGGGCGCGCACGACCACACCGATCCGCAGGTCCGCGAGCTCACCCGCCGGGGTCAGGCCGCGCTGGGTGGGGAAGAGTTCGCCGCGGCGTACGCGAAAGGCTGGGAACTGGACGCGAAGACGGCCGTGACCGCGGCCGACCCGGACGGCGAGGCGGCGCATGGGAATCTTCGGGACCTTCCAGTATGAGCGCCCATGTCTAGCAATTTTGAACCGCCCGATTTAGCATCGGCACTACCTGAACAGACGCATCTGCCAACACACGAGAAGCAGGACCGCGCTCCGGCCACTGTGGTCGGCAATCCGATGATTCTCCCAGCAAAGGTAGGTATGGCACAGGTCGCGGCACGGCGCGGGTACGCGGAGCCGGGCCAAGGTGTCGGCTCGTCGTTTCCGATCACATCGCCAGGGTGGCGTCCGGCTCGAACGGGGAAGCGCAATGAGTACATCCGAGCAGGAAATGACCGCGACGCCGACCTTCCCCATGGAGCGGACCTGCCCGTTCGCACCACCGGACGAGTATCAGCGGATGCGTGCCACCGCGCCGGTCGTCCGAGTCGCCCTGCCCAACGGCGCACCGGTCTGGGCGGTCACCCGCCACGCCGAGGCGCGGCAGATCCTCAGTGACCCGAGGATCAGCTCGAACACCGGACGCCCCGAACGGCCTCGCGGACCCGACGACGATCGCCCCGACGACGGCTTCTTCGTCGACATGGACCCACCGGAACACAGCCGGTTCCGGCGGTTGCTGATCTCGGAGCTCGGTGCCCGTCCGATGGACGCCATGCGGCCGGCCCTCCAGCGGATCGCCGATACGGCGATCGACGAGTTGCTGGAGGCCGGGGCACCCGCTGACCTCGTCGGTTCGTACGCGCGCCGCGTTCCGTCGCGAGTCCTCTGCGAGTTGTTCGGCATCCCGGCCGGCGACCACGAGTTCTTCGAGTCGCGGCTGCGGATGCTGTCGGTAACGAGTATGGATCCGAGTGTGGCGGCCCAGGCGTCCAGGGACGTTCGCGGTTATCTGCGAGAACTTATCGGCAGCGCCGAGCGTGAACCGCACAACGGAATGATCCGTCGGCTGGCCGCCAGGCACCTGCCCACCGGTGAGCTGACCACGGACGAGCTGATCAACATCGGTTTTCTCCTGCTGCTCGCGGGCTATGACTCGCCTGCGAACACGATCTCGCTAGGCGTACTCACGCTGCTGCGGCACCCGGCGCAGCTTGCCGCGCTGCGCGACGACCCGAGCCTGCTGCCGGGTGCGATCGAGGAGCTGCTGCGCTTCCACTCGGTGCAGGACTGGGTCAGCTTCGACCGGATCGCGACCGACGACATGGATATCGGCTCCGCGCGGATCCGCGCCGGTGATCGCCTGACGGTGCTGGCCGCATCCGCCAATCGTGACGAGCGGGCGTTCGAGGATCCCGACGAGTTCGACATCCGCCGGTCCGCCCACCACCACGTTGCCTTCGGCTACGGGGTACACCAGTGCATCGGCCGCAACCTCGCCCGCGCCGAGCTGCAGATCGCCTTCGGCACGCTGCTGACCCGGGTACCGACGCTGCACCTGGCGACCGGGTTCGAGGAGTTGTCCTTCGCCGACGATGCCCCGTTCTTCGGGCTGCACGCGATGCCTGTCGCCTGGTAGTGCCGCCTATGCGCCGGCGACGTACGCGTCCTCGGCCGCATAGGGGAACCAGACGTCGGGGCCGTGGCGATCGACGAGATCGGGGAAGACGTCCTGCCAGCCTCCGCCGCCCGCCTCGGCCTCGGACACGGCGAGGGCGG
The DNA here is from genome assembly GCF_040675285.1 of Nonomuraea sp. NPDC049625. Classification (NCBI taxonomy): domain Bacteria; kingdom Bacillati; phylum Actinomycetota; class Actinomycetes; order Streptosporangiales; family Streptosporangiaceae; genus Nonomuraea; species Nonomuraea sp. NPDC049625. The sequence continues at coordinate 377,589 of NZ_JBFAOQ010000008.1, forward strand.
CCCATTCGATGTCCTGGCGCAGCGCGTCGTCGTAGGAGACGGCAGGGCGGTATCCGAGCTCGGCACGGGCTCTGTCCATACTGAACACGATCGGCTCCGGCACATTCCACGGATGGAAACCCAGGCCGTCCGGACGCGACGGGCCCGCGAAGGTGACGATCTCCGCCTCGTGGCCCATGACAGCGAAGATCCTGGCGCCGATCTCGGCGACGGTCAGCGGGTCGTCGGCGATGTTGAGGACCCGGGCCGCCGGGTGCTGCCCGCACAGATAGATCAGCTCGGCGACGTTCGCGACCGCCGTGGTGGGGAACCGGCTCCGCCCGTCCTGGGCGAGTACGACGTGCGGCCGCTTGTCCAGCGCCCGCTTGATGAACGACCAGTGATCCAGCGATTTGCCGTACGGGCCGTGCAGCACGCCCGTCCGCAGAATGCTGACCGGCAGGCCGGGCGTCGCCAGCAGGCAGCGCTCCAGCGCCGCCTTCCCCGCCGGATAGTCGTGGGCGTCGCGCTCGACCGTCGGCCACGTCTCCGGGATCGGCACCGGCAGGCCGGGAGCCTCGTAGACCGCTCCCGACGAGATGACCACCAGCGAGCCGACGCGGCCGGCCAACTGGGCGAGCTGCGCACCGTGGTAGGGGGTGAACGCGACCGTGTCCAGGACCAGATCGTGGCCGTCGAGGGCTTTGAGCAGCGCCTCGGTGTCGGCGCGGTCGACCTGGACCGACACCACCCCGTCCAGCTCCGCGTCGTCCGGACGGAGCCGGCGGTGCCCAAGGGTCACCGCATACCCGGCCGCGGCGAGCCGGGCGGCCGTGGCCCGGCCGATCTGCCCCGTGCCTCCGATGATGAAGGCGCTTCGATCTTGGACCGTCACGAGCCGATATTAACCCGCCACAAAGGAAACCGCCCGGCGGGTGGTGGCCGCCGCAGCCGCGCCCGGCCGGGACCTCAGCGCTGGACCGTCAGTCGCTCGCGAGCGCCGCGTGGACGGATGAGACCGCGCTCGCACCGTCGCCCACGGCGGTGGCCACTCGTTTCGTCGAGCCTGAGCGGAGGTCGCCGACCGCGAAGACCCGGGATGCGCTCGTCTGGAACGGCAGGGGCGTACCGGACGATCCGGCAGGCAGCCGGCTGTCCGTGAGGATGAAGCCGTCGTCGTCCTTGGCCACGCCGGTCAGCCAGCCCGACACCGGGTCAGCGCCGATGAAGCAGAACAGGCCGCGGCAGGCCAGCCGCTCCCGGCGTCCACCGGACCTCTCGACGGCGATCGACGCGAGAGTGCCGTCGCCCGCCAGTTCGCGGACCGTGCTGGCGGCGTGGACCTTGATCCGGGAATGCGCCTGGATTCGGTCGGCCAGGTAGGACGACATCCGAGCCCCGAGATCGGCACCGCGAATGATCAGATCCACCGTGGCGCCGCGGGCGGCAAGGGACAGGGCTGCCTGCCCGGCCGAGTTGGCGCCCCCGACGACCGTCACCGGCTGATTCTCGTACTCCCGGACGTCCAGGTCGGTCGCCGCGTACCGGATGCAGCCCGACTTCTCGAACGTCGCCCATCGCGGGATGTCGAGGCTCCGGTAGTGCGCCCCGGTGGCGGCGATCACCGCACGGCACTCGATGCGCGAGCCGTCCTCCAGCAGGACGGCCGGCCGTCGATCATCGGAGAGATCGAGGCCCGCCGCCGCACAGGGCGAGTAGATCCGCACGCCGAACTTGAGCGCCTGGACCATCGCCAGCCGGGTGAGATCCGCGCCGCTGACCCCGTGCGGGAAGCCCAGGTAGTTCTCGATCCTGGCGCTCTTGGCGGCCTGGCCGCCGAGCCCGCTTCGATCCAGCAATACGGTGACAAGGCCCTCGGACGCCCCGTACACGGCGGCGGCCAGGCCCGCCGGGCCCGCGCCCACCACGACGAGATCAACGGGACGTCCGTCGGGCCGGTAGGTGAGGCCGAGCACCTCCGCGAGCGTTCCCGGCGTCGCGCGTCGCAGCACCGAGCCGCCGGCAATCGCCGCCGGAAGTTCGTCCTCTGCGAGCTCGGCAGACGTCATCAGCGAGCGCCCGGAGTCCGAGGTCGCATCGAGCCAGGAATGCGGCAGGAGCAACTGCGTCACATAGGTGCGCAGCGCGAGTGTCTCGGCGGCGTCCGGCCGGCCGACGATCTCCAGGGCGTTGCCGGCCACCGAGCGGATGAACTCGCGCCGTTCCCGGAACGCCTCAAGCAACAGGTCGGCGATGTCGACCTGCTCGGCGAGGACCCGGCGCAACATCGCCGCACCGATCCGGACGAGTGTCCCGGCGGTCACCACTCGAGCGGTCAGGTAGACGTACTGACCGGTCAGGAGATTGAGCTCGCCGAGGTAGTCGCCGGGGCCGCCGTGGTAGATCAGACGTTCCGGCTCGATCGCCGTCGCGTTCCGGACGATGTCCACGCTCGCCGTCAGGAGCAGGAAGAAGTCGTAGGAGTCGTCGCCGGACGCGTACAGAACCTGGCCGGCCTTGACGTGCTCCACCTCGCCGTACTCGGCGAGCCGGCGGGACTGCTCGTCGTCCAGGACCGGACCGCGCTGCGCCGCACCGTCGCTCACGTGGTTCCTCCGTGTGGTCGCGCTGCCCTCGCCGGGACGGCATGGGCCCTTGTGGACAGGGATCTCATTCGGGCGGCCTCCTCTCTCGGCAGGTTCGATCGCGGGTCAGCGTAGGGCCGGGCACTTCACGAGTACTGCATGAAAGATCCACGGACAGTTCCGTCGTCGTCAAGTTGGCCGATCTAGCCTGGCACCGTCGTAAGGTCGGCATGGGAAACGGGGCGGCTGGTCGGAATGAGCACGAGAAGAAGTCCACAGCAAATGAAGCGGGGCTTGGCGGCTCACGTCATTTCCTATGTCGTGGTCAATCTGGCCCAGGTCGTGGTGTGGAGGCTCTTCACCCCGAAACACTTCTTCTGGCCTTTGTACTCGCTGGGCGTCTGGGGCGTCGGACTGGCGTGGCACATCTGGGCGGTCTGCTCGCCGTCCCGCCGGGTCCGGCACAGCCCGTCCCAGCGGGATTGACGCGATGTCGTTCTTCCTTGAGTTCGTACGCGATCCTCTGACGGTCGGCGCGGTCGCGCCGAGCGGCCCGGCACTGGCCAGGGTGGCCACCGCGGCCGTGCCCGGAACCGGCTCCCCGGTCGTCGTGGAGCTCGGCCCGGGTACCGGCTCGTTCACCGAGGCCATCCAGCGGCGCCTCGCCGGACGCGGCCGGCACATAGCGGTCGAGGTGAATCCACGATTCGCGCAGCAGCTGGCCGCCCTCTATCCGGCGGTCGACGTCGTACGTGCGGACGCGACCGACCTCGTCACGGAGCTGGCGCAGCGTGGGCTGCACCAGGCCGATGTCGTGGTCAGCGGCCTTCCCTGGGCGGCGTTCACCGAGGACCATCAACGCGACGTGTTGTCCGCGGTGGTGGAGAGCCTGTCGCCGCACGGCGCGTTCACCACGTTTGCCTACGTGCATGCTCGATGGGCGCCACCGGCCCGGCGCCTGCTGCGCTCCATGCAGTCGCGATTCGAGGAGGTGGTCATCAGCCGGACCGTGTGGGCCAATCTCCCGCCTGCTCTGGTCTACTACTGCCGTCGCCCTTTACGCGAGGCCGGCGATCGAGGTTGACCTGACATCACCCCTCCGCTGAACCCGATCAGCGGCCGGGCGTCCCTTCTGCCGGCCACATTTCCTCCTCGCGCACCCGCGGTCCGGCGCGACTCCACCAGGGGGCCGGCAGCCCACAGGTGACGGCTGAGGCGCTCGGCGACATGCTCGTCGTCCTGGGCGGCGGGCGCCAGTGCGTCCGCGACGCGCAGATGCAGCCGAGGCGCGTGCCGCTGTGGCATGGTCCTGACGACCGACTCGCGGACCAGGTCGTGCGGGAAGCGGAACGAGAACGGGTCGCCGGGAAAGGGCTCGAGCAGGCCGAGGTCCTGCAACGGCTCGAGACGGTCGAGACAGGTCTGCACGTCAAAGCCGGCGGCGCGCGCGAGCAGAGCGAGGTCGACGTCCCGGCCGATGAGAGCGGCGATCCGCAACACCTCTCGGGCAGCGTCGTCAAGGCCGGCCATCCGGTCCTTCACGACATCCCGCACGGTGAACGGGATTCCGGCCCGCGCCGCGGCATCCTCGGTGAGCTCACCGCTGTCGGCAAGGAACCGGGACAGCTCCCGTACGAAGAACGGGTTACCGGCGGTACGGGCGTGGATGCCGCGAGCGACGCCGGCCCCGGGCGTCCGGCCGGTCTCGTGGCGGACGAGTTCCGCCACCTCGGCCGGTCCGAGCGGGCCGAGCCGGACCCGGCGATGACGAGGCAGCCGGCTCGCCGCGGCGAGCATCCGCGCCAGCTCCGCGACCGGCATCGGCGCGCGGTCGCGGAGCGCGCCGATGACCACCGTGCCGCTCGGTAGCCGGGCCGCCAGCTGCCCGAACAGCTGCAGCGAGGCGACGTCGGCCCACTGGAGGTCATCGACGACAAGCACCACCGGCCGCAGCGCCGATACCTGGCCGACGAGGGCGATAGCCTGCTCGATCAGACGGAACCGGGCTCCGCTGTCCGGCGGCGGCTCCACGAGCCGGCCGAGCTCGCCCGACCGCCACTCCTCCCGCGCCGCAGCGGGCAACTCCTCAAGGACCGCGCCGACGGCCTGCACCCACAGCCACATCGACGGCGCGCCGTCTCCCTCGAGACAGCGCCCCCACACGACCAGCGCGCCGCGCCGGCCCGCCTCGGCGCTGATCTCCTCCAGCAGGCGGGTCTTTCCCACTCCCGGCTCACCCTCGACGAGGACGAGCGCCGTGCCTCCGGCACGTGCCGATTCCACCGCCTGCCGCAGCACCGCGAGCTCCTCCACCCGGCCGACCAGACCGCCGGTGGGCGGCTCCCCGAGGGTGGGGGCCGGCCGCTGCTCGGTGTGCGTCTCCTCGGCGCGGCCGGCGAGCGCGGCCCGTTCCTTCGGCGCGGTACCCGGCAGTGTGATGCTCGCCGTCCTCGCGTGCGCGTCGTACCCGCCGGCCGAGGTCAGGGGCTGACGCAGTACCCGCTGGTACGCCTCCAGCAGCGCCGGGCCGGGACCGATGCCGAGCTCTCCGGCGAGCCGGGCGCGAACCGTCCGGAAGACCTTCAGCGCCTCTGACCGGTGACCGGCGGCGCCCAGGACGGCGACGAGCCCGGCTTGCACGGTTTCGTGCAGCGGAGCCATCCCGGCGGCCAGGTACAGGGGCTGGAGCACACGCGCGGGCCGGCCCCGCGACACTGCGAGCTCGGCCGCCGCCGCACACGCGTCGAAGAACTCACCGTCCAGTGCGGCGAAGATCGACATCGCGGTCGATCCGTGGAAGAGCCCATCACCCGCCGGCCCGTGCCAGTACCCAAGCGCACGTACGTAAGAGTCGAGCGCCACATCGGGGCGCTGCTCCGCGAGGCTGACTCTGGCCGCCTCGACGAACTCCCGGAAGGCGAGGAGGTCCAGCATGTCGGCGCCGCCCGCGAACAGGTAACCGCTGGCGCGGCGCTCCAGGTACGTGCCGTTCGTGCGAGCCGGCAACGCCGGTTCGAGTAACCGCCGGAGCGAGCCCACGTACTTCTGGAGAATGTTGACGGCCGTGGCCGGGACGTCATCACCCCAGATCAGATCGATCAACTCGCTCGTGCTGATCGGCTTGCCCGCGCGTGCGAGGAGCAGCGCGAGCAGGTAGGACTGTTGCCGAGGCCCGGTGGCCAGCTCGACGCCCTCCCGCCACAGCCGCAACGGACCGAGAATCTGTAACCGCAGGTTTCCGCCGGAGGCGGACGACCGTCCTTCGCCATCGGCGTCACGAGGCGACGACGTCGCCATGCCTGTTCCCACCCCCGAACCGTCGATCAGATTGCCGACCGCGATCAACGGCCGACCTCCATCGGGCGGCGGGCCAGCCATTCCAGGGCATAGTCCGCGACCCGCCGCCACCCGCTGTCCACGACGAGCGAGTGCCCGCGCCCGGGGAACTGCTTGAGGTCGGTGATCGCGGGTGAGTCGCCATACAGTTTGTACGCCGCACGCGTGACCACGTCCGGCACCGTGTGATCCTCCTGACCGGAGATGAACAGCAACGGCCCCCGGGCGGCGTTGCCGGTCTCGACCGCGGCCGGCGACGTGCGGGTGAAGTTCGCCAGCGCGGCCTCGAAGAGCGGGCGGCCCGGTGAGGGGATGGTCCACCTGCCGAACAGTTCGTCGGACTCGTTCCGGCTGATCGCGTTCCCGAAGCCGTAGCGGAACTGGGCCGCGGTCAGCGACACCGAGCGGCGCCGGTTGGCCGGGTTGCCGAGCACCGGGAAGGCAGAGCGTAGCTGGGCGAACGGCAGTGGCTTGACCCCCTTGACCGGCGCCGGGTCGATGGCCACGGCGGCGCGCCCGAGGCCGAGACCGAGCAGCTTCTGCGCGAACAGCCCGCCGAACGAGTGGCCGACGAGCACCGGCGCCTCCGGCAGGTCACGGATGATGGCCGCGTAGTGGCCGGTGACGTCGTCGATGCCGAGCCCGGCCACGGCGAGCGGGTCGCGGCGGGCCGCCTCGACGGTGCCGGGTTCGCCGGGCCAGCCGGGCATGAGCGGCGCATAGCCGCGGGCGGCGAACCGGTCGGCCCATGGCTGCCACGAGCCGGCGTGCAACCAGAGGCCGTGGATGAAGACGACAGGGATTGCGGTGATGGTCATCGCGGGCTCCTTCATGGGGGCGATACGGCAAATATCGCCGGACAGCCGGTGCCCGCTGATCTGTCAGATGACCTAAGTCGTGTCCATCCGCAGCGCGTCGCGCAGAGAGGCGCGGGAGGTGATGCCGAGCTTCGGGAAGATCTTGTACAGGTGCGCGCCGACCGTACGCGGAGACAGGAACAGCCGCGCCCCGATCTCCCGGTTGCTCAGCCCGGTGGCGGCCAGCTCGGCGATCTGCCGTTCGTGCGGGGTCAGCGTGGCCACCGCGTCGCGGTGGGCCCGGGTCGGTTTGCCGGCCGCGCGCAGTTCGGTGCGGGCCCGCTCGGCCCAGGTCACGGCGCCGAGCCGGTCGAACGCGCCGAGCGCCTCGCTCAGCGCCTGGCGGGCCAGGACCAGCTCGCGGGCGCGCCGCAGCCACACGCCGTACGCCAGCCGGATGCGGGCCAGCTCGAACGGGAACGCCGCGCCCGCGGGGTGTGCGACCGCGGCGGCGAACAGCGCACCGGCCTCCTCCTGCGGCGCGGTGATCGCCAGCGCCCCTGCGGTGAGCAGCGCCAGGCGTGGGGAGAGTGCCGGCAGGCCCGCGTCCCGGGCGGCTTCGGCGTGCGCGCGGGCGGCGGCGTGCCGGCCCGTGTGCGTGGCGGCCTCGACCAGGTCGAGCAGGGTACGGGTGGCCTGCTGCGAGTACCGGGTGAACCCGCCAGGGGTGGTGATCCCGGCAGCGTAGGCGTACGCGGTCTCGTACTCACCCTCGCTGAGCGCGGCGGCGGCGCCGATCGCCTCCGCGTACTCGGTCAGGAACCCCACCCCGCGCGGCCGCCCCCAGGCGTCCACGGCCGCCTGCAGCTCGCGGGCCCGGGCCAGGTCGCCTCGGTACGCCGCCAGCAGCCCGAGGAATGCCCGGAACGCCTGGGCGAACAGCCCGTACCCGTGCTCGGTGGTGAGGTCCAGGCCGCGGCGGCCGGTCTGCTCGGCCTCCGCCCACGCACCGGTGGCGATCTGATCGAGCATCACCACCTGGAGCAGGGTCATCACGCTGGTGACCGCGCCGGACTCCGCCTCCCTGTCGACCATGCGCCGCAGCAACGCCCGATGTTCGCCCAGCACTCCCAGGTAGAACGCGGAGACCATCAGCCGCATCGCATGCCACGGCGCGACGGCGGCCGGCCCGGCGAGCACCTCGGCGATCCGCTCCGGCACACCGTGGCCGCGGTTCACGACGTCACCCCACGTGTCCCGCACGATCGCCGTCGACGGGCTGACCCCGTCACCGAACCGGTCGAAAAGCGCGTCGGTGCGCGCCCAGCGGACCGGGTCGACGGCGAACTGGCTGATCGCCAGCAGCAGGCTCAGCGCGCGTTCGGTCAGCCGGGCGTCGTCGATCCCGGACTCGAGCAGTGCCGAGATCCGCCGGTGATTCGCGGCGACATCGCCGTCGCGGTACAGCGCCACGAATCCGGCGGTGATCACCGCCGCCGGGCCGTCCACCGCGGCGTCCTCGGCCAGGCCCTGCGCCGTGTCGAGCAAGCCGGCCTGCCCGGCGACGAACGCCGCGTCGGCCAGCAGCCGGGACCGGTCGGCGGAGCGGCGGCTCAGTTCCGCGGCACGGGTCAGCCAGGTGATCGCGATCGCGGCGCCGCCGCGCCTGGTCGCCGAGACAGCCGCCACTTCGAGGGCCGCCGCGACGTCGTCGTCCGGGTCGACGGTGGCGGCGGCCAGGTGCACGGCCCGCCGTTCCGGGCTGTCGCGGTGCAGCCGGGCGAGGTCGGCGTGGGCGGCGCGGCGCTCGTTCGGCGTCGCGGCCTGGACGACGGCCGACCGCACGAGAGGATGCCGGAACACCGGCTCCCCGCCGGCCGGGTCCGGGGCCAGCAGGCCCGCCTCGACCGCCCGGCCGACGCCGCGCATCCGGTACCGGACCGCACCGACCCTGCGGGCCGATCCGGCACCCGCGCCGTCCAGCGCCGCCCGCAGCAGCTCGCCGCGCTCCTGCTTGGGCAGCTCGCGCAGCCGCCCGCCGTAGACCTGCTCCAGCCGCCGCGACAGCGTCATCGTGCCGGAGTCCAGCAACGTGGATCGGGGCAATTCGAGCAGCGCCAGCGGATTCCCGGCCGCGGTCCGCAAGATCAGATTCCGGCGGTACGGGTCGAGCCCGGCTTGCCGCAGGTCGAGCAACTCGGCGGCGGCGTGCTCGGTCAGCGGCTCCAGAACCAGCTCCGGCAGCCCGGCCCCGTCGAACGGTGACGGCACCTCCGCGCGCACCGCGATCGCCACGCGCACCGCGGTACCCGCGAGGCGCCGCGCGGTGAACGCGAGCACCTGCGCGCTCGGCGCGTCCAGCCATTGCCCGTCATCGACGACCAGCAGCAACGGCGTGGCCGCCGACACGAGCGTGAGCAGGTCCAGTACGGCGATGCCGAGCGCCATCACCTGCGGCGCGGCACCGGTGGTCCCGGTGAAGGCCGCGTCGATCGCCGCCCGGTGCCCGGGATCCAAGCCGGCCGAGTCCGGCAGCAGCGGGGAGATCAGCTGATGCAGCCCGGCGTACGCCAGGTCCCGCTCCGCCTCCGCCCCGGCGCCGCGCACCACTCGGAACCCGGCGGCCGCCGCTGCCAGCCCGTCCAGCAACGCCGTCTTGCCGAGGCCGGCCTCACCCCAGAGCACCAGGACCGGGCCGGCCTCGTCGCCCAGCAGCGCCACGAGCCGCAATCGTTCCTCGTCCCGTCCGACGAGCTCACCGTGGCGCACGCACGAACCCTATCCGGACGTCGGCAACCCGGGTCGTCGAGGTGCCTGTGCCGTGCGCGGGGAAGGCGGTCAGCCCTTGACGGTGAGGAGCGGGCGCAGCTCGGCCACCGGGTCCGCCACACCTCCCGCGTGCAGGCTCGACACCACGGGTCCGATGTCCTTGTACGCCCACGGAGCTTCCTGCTTGAGGTCGCGCCGCCAGGCCGCCATCACGTCCGCGCGGCGCGCCACGGTCGGATCGCGGTGGTCCAGCGGCGTGACCACGCGGAACTCCCGCAGGAACGCGTCGAGATCATGGTCGCCGCCCCGTGCGGTGGCGCCGCGCGGGACGCGCCGTCCGGCGCCGTGGCAGGCGCTGGCCAGCGTGCGGGCGTTGCCGTGGCCCCGCAGCAGGTAGCTGGACGCTCCCATCGACCCGGGCACGATCACGGGCTCGCCCCACATCGCGTACGGGCCGCCGGTCATCTGCTCGTGACCACCCGCCGGCGTCGCCCCTTTGCGGTGGATGACGCGGTCCTCCTCCTGCCAGAACAGGTTGTGCGGCGCGTCGTAGACCAGCCGCGCCGTCATCCGGCCGCATTCGGCGGCGAGCCCGGCCCGCATGGTGAGGGCGAGGAAGAACCGGTTGCCTGAGGCGAAGTTGGCGGCGTTGCCGAACGCGTCCAGGTAGCGGCGCCGGGCGGCGGCCGTGCGCTCGTTCAGCAGGAACGGCAGGATCTGGTTGCGGGGTCGCGACAACCCCGGCGGCCAGGTCTGACGCAGCCGGTCCAGCGCCGTGGCGTTGGCCTGGTGTCCCAGCGCCAGTGAGCCACTGTGCACCATCAGGACGACCGCGCCCGCTGTCAGGCCCCACGCGTACGCGGCGGCGGGATCGTGGATCCGTGCCACGTACTGCAGTTCGGCGAAGTGGTTGCCGCCGCCGATGCTGCCGATGAGGCTGTCGTGGCTGGCGGCCTCGGTGCCGCCCGCGCTGGTGATCCAGTCGGCGAACGCCTCGGCGGTGCCGGTCGGGTACGCCGGAGCGTGCATGCGGTCCAGGCAGTCCTCGGTGTCGGTCGGCTGGTGGCCCTGCCAGGGGGCGTCGCCGGTGAGCAAGAGCCCCGGGAGTCCGTCGCGCAGGAGTGCCTCCCGCTGGGCGGGGGTGAGGGCGATGCGGCGGCTGCCCTCGAAGAACAGGTGCCGCAGCCGCCGTTCCAGGGCGTCCAGGCGCGGCCGTACCTGCTCCACGGTGAGTGAGGTGACCTCCAGTCGCATGCCGCAGTTGACGTCGTTGCCGACTGCCTGCGGGAGCAGCGCGCCCTCGGTCTCGATGACCGTGCCGATCGGGATGCCCGCGCCCTTGTGGAAGTCGGGGGTGAGGACGAGGCGGATCAGGCGGGGCTGCGGGCCGTCGTGGCCGGGTACGGCCTCGGCGAGGCGGGCGAGGGTGTCGGCGGTCTCCAGGACGGACAGCACTTCGTCGACGGCGGCCGGTTCGAGAGGCACACGTTCGTCGGCGCAGATGTCGACGGGGACGTCCCAAGGGTTCGGGAGGGTGAGCCACTGCTCGTCTCGGCGCATGAGACGGCGGTCCTGACGGGTGCGCATGATGGTGAAGTCCTTCGGGCTGCTGAAAGCGATGCAAGAACGGGCGCGGTCGAAAGCGCGCCGGAGAGGGCGACGGATCGGGGCCGTCGCCGTGGGCCTCGTGGTTCAGCAGCCGCGAGGTGAAGGCGTGTCCGACTGTAGTACGGCACGCGCCGCCCACACCACGGATTTACGTCTCCGCTCACGGCGGCGGGGCGTGCCGCCTGCTGGCGGCACGCCCCACGCGCTATCCGGATCACCGGCTACCCGTTAGCGGACGATGCCCTGGGAGTCGATGTGGTTGCCGTCCCAGTCGCCGATGAGGGGCAGGTCGGAGGGGTCGCCGTAGCCGATGGAGGTGGTGGTCTCGGTGGCGCTGGTGACGGGGCTGGTACGCATGTAGAAGGTGCCGTTCATGCGGACCCCGACGTTGTCCTTACCGTCGCCGTCCCAGTCACCGACCAGCGGGGCGGCACCGGCGTCGCCGTAACGGAAGGTGTAGGCGGCCGCTCCGGTCTGAGGAGTGTTGGACAGGTAGAACGTGGCATTCGTGGCGCTGTAGGCGCTGACGGTGTCCTTGCCGTCACCGTCCCAGTCACCGACCAGCGGGACCATGTCGGCGTCACCGTAGGCGACGGAGGTCGTCGTTTCGGTGCCACTGGTGACGGGGCTGGTGCGCATGTAGAAGGTGTTGCCCATACGGACCCCGACGTTGTCCTTACCGTCACCGTCCCAATCACCGACCAGCGGGGCGGCACCGGCATCGCCGTAACGGAAGGTGTAGGAGGCCGCTCCGGTCTCGGGGGTGTTGGACAGGTAGAAGGTGGCCGTGGTCGGGTCGAAGCTGCTGACCGTGTCCTTGCCATCACCGTCCCAGTCACCACGGATCGGGACCATGGGACTGTTGCCGTACGCGATGACCGGGCGGGTGGCCACGTTCGAGCTCTGGCTGTCGGACAGGTAGAACTCCAGGACACCGAGACTCGGCGAACCGGCGAAGGCGGCCAGGTCGGCCAGGCTGCCGTTGAACACCGTCGGCGAGCCCGGAAGGGTGCTGGAGGAGCCGGCGTACTGCCAGGCGGTGAAGCGTGACCAGCCCGCGGGCAACGCCCCGGGGGACCCGCTGTAGTTGGAGGTCTCCAGAGGGTTGGCCGAGAACGACTTGTTGCTCCCCGTGCACTGGTTCCACCAGTTGGGATTGGTGTAGATGGCCGCTTCCCGGCCGGTCTGCGCCTTGACCTCGTTCACGAAGTCGCGAATCCAGGTCACCATCTGAGTGGTCGACAACCCGTAGCAGGGATACATCGGGGCGGACGTGGTCCACCAGGGCCACTCGATGTCGAGCTGCAGGGGGAGGGTCTTGCCGTCGTTGACGTACTGGGCATGGGAGATCAGCCAGTCCGCCTGGGCCTTTCCGGTGTTCACGCCCTTGTCCGGGCGGCCGAAGGCGTAGGCCCCGATGTAGACGCCGTTGGCCTTGGCATTGTGGTAGTTGGCGTTGTACGTCGCATCGACGAAGTCGAGGCCCTCAGTGGCCTTCGCCCAGCCGAACTTGACGCCCTTGGCCGCCGTCTGCGCCCAGTCGATCGTTCCGGCGTGGTTGGAGACGTCGGTGCCGCCGACCGTGTATCCCGCCGGGACGGCGGCCTGCGCCGGCTGCACCCCCAGGGCGATCACCGATACGAACGCGGCCACTCCGGCCATGACACGGACGGCCCGCATGGATCTGATCATGAGATTTCTCCGGTTCCAACGGGGGCGGGATTCCTGTCCGCCCCCGTGTCGGGGGGTTGGTCAGCGGACGATGCCCTGGGAGTCAATGTGGTTGCCGTCCCAGTCGCCGATGAGGGGCAGGTCGGAGGGGTCGCCGTAGCCGATGGAGGTGGTGGTCTCGGTGGCGCTGGTGACAGGGCTGGTACGCATGTAGAAGGTGCCGTTCATGCGGACCCCGACGTTGTCCTTGCCATCACCGTCCCAGTCACCGACCAGCGGGGCGGCACCGGCGTCGCCGTAACGGAAGGTGTAGGCGGCCGCTCCGGTCTGAGGAGTGTTGGACAGGTAGAACGTGGCATTCGTGGCGCTGTAGGCGCTGACGGTGTCCTTGCCGTCACCGTCCCAGTCACCGACCAGCGGGACCATGTCGGCGTCACCGTAGGCGACGGAGGTCGTCGTTTCGGTGCCACTGGTGACGGGGCTGGTGCGCATGTAGAAGGTGTTGCCCATACGGACCCCGACGTTGTCCTTACCGTCACCGTCCCAGTCACCGACCAGCGGGGCGGCACCGGCGTCGCCGTAACGGAAGGTGTAGGAGGCCGCTCCGGTTTCCGGGGTGTTGGACAGGTAGAAGGTGGCCGTGGTCGGGTCGAAGCTGCTGACCGTGTCCTTGCCATCACCGTCCCAGTCACCACGGATCGGGACCATGGGACTGTTGCCGTACGCGATGACCGGGCGGGTGGCCACGTTCGAGCTCTGGCTGTCGGACAGGTAGAACTCCAGGACGCCGAGGTTCGGCGAACCGCCGTCGATGCCGACCGGTGAGGAGTAACCGACGATGTCGATGTCCGATCGCGAGTAGCTGTGGGCCTTGATCGCGTCGCCGCTGTTGCCCTCGATCGTGTAGACGGTGCTCGCGTTGGACGAGGTGACGATGCCGACGTGGTCGATGTCCCCGCTCTGGTCCCAGTCGAACACCAGCGCGTCCCCGGGCTGAGGGGTGTAACCGCTGGAGCGGGCGTGCCAGGTGCCGTACGTGGTCCCGTAGTCCTTGAAGGAGGAGGCCCAGCCGGTCAGGATGCCCCCGCTGGTCTCGGCCACGTCCGCGTAGCGCACCCCGGCGGTCTTCCAGACGTACTTGGAGAAGTCGGCGCACCAGTCGCTGTTGCGGAACTGCACGCCGTCCCCCGAACCGCAGCCGGAGGCCGACTTCCACGTGCGGAAGACCCCTGTGTAGTAATTGCACCCGCTACCCATGGGGTTCTCCTTGTTGCGGGCCGCCTTGCCGGCTTCCGCCTGCGCGACCGAGACGATCGTGTCCCGGCTCGCCGCGGAGGCCGGGGCGGCGACGGCCGCCTGCAGCCCGACCACCGAGATCGTCGCCGACAGCAGGCAGGTGGTGGCGCGCTTGGCCATCGAGTTCTTCATGACGTCCCTCTCGCTTGCGTTGCTTGACGAGAACTGAGACTGGTCGGGGTCTCTCCAAATGGACTGCAATAGCGCTGTACCGGTCCGTACTGGCATGATCGGTGCGGGCACGAAACCTGGGAGATTCACATGGAGTTACGGCTCCTGGGACCGGTGGAAGTGTGGACCGGGGGACGGCAGGTGCTCCTCGGGGGCGCCAAGCCGCAGTCGCTGCTGGCCGCGCTCCTGCTGGAGGCGGGCCGCCTCGTCACGGTCGACAGGCTGATCGAGGCGATCTGGGAGGACGATCCGCCGACGACCGCCCGCGGCGTGCTGCAGACCTACGTCGCCTCGCTGCGAAGAGCCTTCACCGGCGCGGGGCTGCCCGACGTCATCGTCTCCCACCGGCTCGGCTACCTGGCCGAGATCCCCCCGGACGTCCTGGACCGGGACCTCTTCCAGCGGCTCGTCACCCAGGGCAGGCAGTCCTCCCAGCAGGGGCGGCACGAGGAGGCGGCCGAAACCTTCCGTACGGCTCTGCGGCTCTGGCGCGGCGAGGCCCTGGGCGGGATCGGCGGCGCCTACCTGCGCGCGGAAGCCGTACGGCTGGAAGAGCTGAGACTGGCGGTCACCGAGGAGCGGATCGCCGCGGACCTCGCGGCCGGGCAGGACGAGCGGCTCATCGACGAGCTGGCCGAGCTGGTCGCGCTGCACCCGACGCGCGAGCGGCTGCGCCGCGACCTCATGGTGGCCCTGTACCGCGTGGGCAGGCAGGCCGACGCGCTGGCCGTCTTCCAGAAGGGCCGCCGGGTGCTGATCGAGGAGATGGGCGTCGAGCCCGGGCCCGAGCTGCGCCAGGCGCAGGAGGCCATCCTGCGTTCGGACCCCGCGCTGGCCAGGCCGGTCAAGGCCGCGCCCCGCATGCCGCGCCAGCTGCCCTCCCCCGTGCCCGACTTCACCGGGCGCGAGAAGGAGATCCTGGCGCTGCGTGACCATCTCACCGGCTCCGGCGCCACCCCGATCTGCGTCATCTCCGGCCAGGGCGGCGTCGGGAAGTCCGCCCTGGCACTGCGTACGGCACACGAGATCGCGCACCACTATCCCGACGGGCAGCTCCACGTCGAGCTGCGCGGCACCACAGGCACGCCGGCCGGTGCCGAGGAGGTGCTCGGGCGGCTGCTGCGCGAGCTTGAGCCCACCGGCGCGCCGCTCCCGCTCACGCTGGAGGAGCGCGCCAGCCGCTACCGGACGCTGCTGGCCGACCGGCGCCGGCTGATCGTGCTGGACGACGCCGCCTCGGAGGCTCAGGTACGCCCGCTGCTGCCGGGCAGCGAGGGCTGCGCGGTGATCGTCACCTCCAGGAACCGGCTCGCCGGGCTGTCCGGCGCCATGCTCGTCGACCTCGGCATGCTGCCACCCGAAGCGGGCATCGACCTGCTCATCCGCATCGCGGGCGAGGAGCGGATCACCGGCGACCCGGAGGCGGCGGCGCGCATCGTCGGCCAGTGCGGGGGCCTGCCGCTCGCGCTGAGGGTCGCGGGCGCGCGCCTGGCCTCGCGGCGCCGCTGGTCGGCTCAGCGGCTGGCCGACCGGCTCGCCGACGAGCAGCACCGGCTCGACGAGCTGGCCGCCGGCGACCTGGAGGTACGCGCCAGCATCGCCCTCAGCTACGACATGCTCTCCGCCCAGGAGAAGCGGGCGCTGCGCCGGCTGGGCCTGCTCGGGCTGCCGAGCTTCCCCCTCTGGGTGGCCGCGACCGCCGTGGACATCGGCCCGCGCGAGGCCGACCAGCTGCTGGAGCAGCTCGTGGACACCTCGCTGGTCGACGAGGTGGACCCCGACGAGACCGGGCAGGCCCGTTACCGGCTCCACGACCTGGTCAGGCTGTTCGCCGGCGAGCGCGCCCGGGCCGAGGAAGGGGCCGAGGAGCTGACGGCGATGACCAGAAGGGTGCTGGGCGGCTGGCTGTGGCTGGTCGAGCAGGTCAGCAAGGTCGTCCCGACCGGAGCCGTACCCATGCGCGTCACCCCTGGGCTGCCGCACCCGGTCGGGGATGAGGCGGCCCACCCGGCGCTGGCCGACCCGCGGGGCTGGTTCCGGAGCGAGGAGGAGTCGCTGATCGCCGCCGTCGAGCTGGCCGCCTCGATGGACCTCGACCAACTGGCCGTCGACCTCGCCTCCGCGCTGTCCCTGGTGGCCCTCGGGAGCAGCCAGTACGTCGTCGACGACCCGTTCACCTCCTGGCACCGCACCCACGAGGCGGCGCTGGCCGCGGCGCGCCGCACCGGCAACGTGCTCGGCGAGGCGAGCCTGCTGGCGGGCCTGGGGCAGCTCTACTACGAGCGGGACTTCTACGCCGAGTCCCGCCAGTACCTCAGCCAGGCGCTTTCACTGTTCCGCGAGGCCGCGGACGTACGGGGGGAGGCCTCCACCCTGGCCGCCCTCGGCGCGGCGTGCCGCGAACAGGGCTACCTGGCCGAGGCGCTGCACTTCCTCGGCGAGGCCGAACCGCTCTGGGAGCGCCTGGCCGACACCGCCGCCATCGCCCACGTCAAACGGCTGACCGGCACGGTACGCCTCGAACGCGGCGACTACGCCGCCGCCTGGACCGACTTCACCACGGCGCTGACCCTCTACCAGGAGGCCGGCAGCCAGCGCGGCGCCGGGCTGACCCTGCGCAACATGTCGCTGCACCACCGCGCCAGAGGCGAGTACGACCTGGCCGAGAAGGTGTGCGAGCAGGCGCTGGAGATCTTCCGGCAGCTCGGCGACCGGCTCATGGTGGCCTACTGCTCCCGTTCGCTGGCCAAGGTCAGGCTCCGGCTCGGCGGGCACGAGCAGGCCCGGCGGCTGCTGGAGGAGGCGCTCGGCGTCACCCGGACCCTGCACGACCGCTGGGGCGAGGCCTGCACCCTGCGTACACTCGGCGAGCTCAACCTGGCCGAGGGTCGCCTCTACCAGGCCAAGGCTGATCTGGAGGAGTCCGTGCGGCTGTGGGAGGCGCTGCGCCTGGGCCTGTTCCGGGCCCGTACCCTGCGGGACCTGGCGCTGGTCCACGAGGCCCTCGGCGATGACGCCACCGCCCGTACGACCCGGGCCGAGGCGCTGGAGGTGTTCCGGCTGCACGGCGCCCGCGAGTACGAGGAGATGTCGCAGTAAAAACCGTTTCAGGGGGATTACAGCGGTCTTGGATCCCGCTCGTGAACCATGGCGACGGCACGCCTCATGTGGCGTGTCCATGGTTCACAACGGAGGGCTTCCATGCCGAAGATCGTGCTCCTGTCCGACCCGCGGATCGCCGCGGTTTCCGTCAAGGAGTGCGGGGAACCGCTCGTGGACCTGCGCACCGTGGAGGCCATCCGCGTCGATCCGAGGCTGGCCGACCGCGAGGGGGCCTACGCGCACGTACGGCTGAGCGTGGCCGACCGGCTGGTGGCCGCGCAGACCCGGTTGCCCCGCGAGCTGCGCCTGCTGATCACCGAGGGGTACCGCCGGGTGGGACTGCAGCAGCAGTACTTCGACTCATCGGTCACCCGTCACCGCGCCGCGCACCCCGACTGGGACGAGAACCGCGTTCGCGTCGAGGCCAGCAGATACGTCTCCCCGCCCGACGTGGCCCCCCACGTCACCGGCGGCGCGGTCGACCTGACCCTGTGCACCTCCAACGGCGACGAGCTGCCGATGGGCACGCCGGTCAACGCCACCCCGCCGGAGGACGGCGAGGCCTGCTACACCGCCTCGACCGCCATCTCCGCGGAGGCCACGGCGAACCGGCACATCCTGGGCACCGCCATGACCTCCATCGGCTTCGTCAACTACCCGACCGAGTGGTGGCATTGGTCCTACGGCGAGCGCTATTGGGCCTTCACCACGAGCGCTCACCACGCGCTGTACGGCGCCTGGGAGTTGCCGTCCTGAAGTGGACGGCGTGGCCGGCGGCAGCACATGACGACGACGTCGTACGTGTTGCCGTCCAGGTCAGTTTCCCTTCGCGGCGCGGCCGAGACGGAAGGCCGAGATGAGGAAGAAGATACCGCCGGGGATGGCGTAGCCGGCGGCGTTGGTCAGCGTCGGGCTGGCTGCGGAGGCGCCGAGGATGAAGGACGCACCGGCGAGTACGGAGATGCCGCCGCTGATGATCATCGGCCACTGGCCGCCCATCTTGCGGCGGGTGACGCCCACGATCAGCTGGACCAGCCCGGCCACGACCGCCCAGGCGCCCCACACGCGCAGCACGGCCGGGATACCGGACGCGCAGGCGACGGCCACGCCGACGGCGGTGATCAGGCTGACCGCGATGTTCACGTACAGCAGGGCAGGTGAGCCGGTGGCGCGCGACGCGCGGGCGTCGACGACGGCGGCGGCCACGTCGAACAGCGGGTAGAGCACGAGCAGGGTGACCGCGAGCGGACCCAGGTTCGAGGCGGTCGTGAACATCGCGAGGGCCCAGACGATGGCGAACGCGAACCGGACGAAGTACAGCCGCCGCAAAGCGGACGCGGTCCCGGAAAAACCGGGCGAAGCAGCGATCGTGCTCATGATGATCCTTTCGGTGGATGAGCGATGTGGGGAGCGGCCCGTGGCCGGCCTTCTCGTCCGGTGGGGGGTCCTGCCAGGCCGCCGCCTCGCTCGTGCCTAGCTAGACCGAACGTTCTGTCTCGGCACAGCATGGCAACCTGCGGCGCAGAAAGTCAAGACCGAACGTTCTACCCACTAAGATGGCCGTATGCCCAGCCAATCCGAAGGCCGACCGTCCGAAGCGCGGTCCCGGCTGCTCAACACGGCCACCCGGCTCTTCTACGCGGAGGGCATCCACGCCGTCGGCATCGATCGCATCGTCGCCGAGGCGCAGGTGACGCGGGCCACCCTCTACCGGCACTTCCCCGGCAAGGAAGACCTCGTCCTCGCCTACCTGAACGAGGTCGACCGGGCCATGCGAGGTCAGGCCGACGAGGCCGTCGCCGCCGGACTACCGGCCGACGGCACCATCCAGGCCCTCAGCGAGTCCATCGCCCAAGGCATCCGGTCCCCCGGCTTCCGGGGATGCGCCTTCCTCAACGCCGCCGCCGAGTATCCCGACCCCGAGTCCCCGGTGCACAAGGCCGTGCTCGCCCACCGCCAATGGTTCCTGGAAACCGTCACGGAGCTGCTGGCCAGGATCCAGGAGACCGGCGCCGAGCCCGCCGCCCGCCACTTCGTGATGATGCGCGACGGCGCCATGGCCGCCGGCTGCCTGTTCGACCCGGTGCTGATCTGCGAGACCTTCCTGCGCGGAGTCGAGAGACTCCTGCAGGTTTATGCCGTCACCGACTACAGCGGACCGGCGGGCGCCTGAAGCCGCAGGCCTCCGCCGGCGAACGCTCTCAGCGGAGGGAGGCGGAGGGAGCCGGGCAGCAGGTGCTCGTGCGCCGCGAGCAGCTCGTCGCAGAGCGCGGCGATCTCGGGCATCGGCGGCGTCGCCGAGGTGTTCGGGTCGAGCATGGCCCCGTGCCGGACGTGGTCCCGGCTGCCCGACAGCACGGCACGTACGGTCAGCTCGGTCACGTTGAGGAAGGTCCGGCAGAGCGCCGCGAGTTGCGGCGGCATCGGTCCGATGGCCGTCGGCGTCGCGCCGTCCGCGCCGACCGTGCAGGGCACCTCGACGCGTGGTCGGCCCGGTCCCGTAACTTCTTCACCCGAGCCGATCCTTCGGACCGTACGGACGCGACGCTGGTGCGGTGCTTCTACGGGCCGGAGAACTTCGAGCGGAAGCAGCGAGCCGAAAAGCTGGCCCGCGACCATGGCGTCTCACCCTCGGCGATCGCCATGGGCTACGTCCCGCACCAGCCTTTCCCGACGTTCGCCCTGTACGGGCCGAAGACGCTGGAGGGGTCGAGAGCCGGCTTCAGGGCCGGCGAGATTCACCTGTCCGCCGAGCAGGTCGCCTGGCTACGTGGCGGGTGAGTAAGATCGCAACCAGGATGATACTCTCGTGACGATTCCGGCGAACGGCAGCCGGCGGATGCCCGCCGGGCTCATCGCGCTGACCCTCGGCAGCTTCGGGATCGGCCTGACCGAGTTCGTGATCGCGGGCCTGCTCCCCCAGGTGAGCCTGAGCCTGGCCGTGTCCGAGGCCGCGGCGGGGTGGCTGATCTCCGGATACGCGCTGAGCGTCGCCGTCGGCGCGATCGTGGTGACCGCCGCCACCAGCGGGCTGTCCCGCAAGTCGGTCCTCATCGGGCTGGTGGCGCTCTTCGTCGCCGGCAACCTCCTGTCCGCCGTCGCGTCCGACTATCCGGTGATGCTGCTCGGCCGCGTCGTCGCCGCCCTGTGTCACGGTTCGTTCTTCGGCATCGGCTCGCTCGTCGCCCGGCGCATGGTGCCGCCGGAGCGGGCGTCGAGGGCGGTGGCGGTGATGTTCGCCGGGCTGACCCTCGCCAACGTCCTGGGCGTGCCGTTCGGCGCGCTGGTCGGCGAACGCTGGGGCTGGCGCGCCACGTTCTGGGCGATCACCGTGATCGGCGTGATCGCCCTGCTCGCCATCGCGGCGCTGGTGCCGGGCTGGGCCGGCGCGGTGGACCGTACGCATCCCTCGGCGGCTTCCGGCCTGAACGGGCTGCGCGTCCAGCTCCGCGCGTTCCGCTCCGCGCAGGTCTGGCTGACGCTGGCGGCCACCGCGCTCGGTTACGGCGGCATGTTCGGCGCGTTCAGCTACATCGCCTACACCTTCACCCAGGTCACCGGCTTCTCCAGCGCCGACGTGGCCTGGCTGCTCGTCGTGTACGGCACCGGCCTGGTGATCGGGAACCTGGCCGGCGGGCGGGCCGCGGACCGCAACCGGGACCGCACGCTGATCGCGTCCCTGGCCGGCCTCGCCGCCACGCTCATCGCGTTCGGCCTGCTGGCCGGCAGCCCCGCCGCGTCGGTGGTCCTGGTCTTCCTGCTGGGCCTGTTCGGGTTCGCCGCCGTCCCCGGCATGATCACCCGCGTCACCGACTACGCGGACGGCGTCCCGCTCGCCGCCAGCGCCAACGTCTCGGCCTCCAACGTCGGCAACGCGCTGGGCGCCTGGCTCGGCGGCCTGGCCATCAGCGCCGGCCTCGGCTACACCGCTCCCCTGTACGCCGGCGCCGCCATCGTCCTGGCCGGCCTCGCGGTGATGACGATCAGCGCACGACGGGCATCGGGCGAGCGCGAACAGACCGCCGTGCCTGGGTGAGCACCCACCGGTCGGCGTGACGCCGAGGAGTGGTGGCATTTCGACTACGGCAACCAGATCTGGGCCGTTCACTACAAGAGACCGGTTGCCCTCTACGGCGAGATCGACGATTACGGCTGATATTCGCCGGTTGGGTTGTGGTGCGTCCGCAGGATGGCCGTCATGGCGCGAAGACGGCCCTGGTCTGCCTGCCGCCGGTTCGGTGGGCCGGGCTTCTAGATCGGCGATCATCTGGGTCGGCAGGCTGTCGTTCTCGTGCCGGACCGCCTGCGGGCCGAGTGTGCCGACATGCCTTCCGCCATCCGGACCGGGTCGGAGCCGACTCCCGCAGTGCGAGCGAGCAGGCTGAGCGGCGCGTCGTAGCCGACGTTCGCGGACACTTCGCGGGCCGCCACGATCAGTGCCGCGCGATTGCGAGCGGCGACGCGGCGCCCCTTGCCCGCCGGACGTGCCACGGACATGGCTCTCACACCACCAACCGGACACCAGCGTCCGCATGCTCAACATCAGCATGCCCCGCATTCGACAATGATCAGTCAGACGGGCTACATTGTTACCGGACAGCATTGTCCGGTTGTGATACTCGCTCCTGACAGGAGAGGACGTTGAGCGCTTTCGACAGCAAGATCTGCCTGGTCACCGGCGCGGGCTCCGGCATCGGCCCGGCGGTCGCCTTCGCCAAGGCCGGCGCTCGCGTCGCGGTCTGTGATGTCAACGAAGAGAGCGCTCATCGCACCGCTGCTGCTGCCGCACTTGCTGAGGCAGGGCGGCGGCGCGATCGTGCCGGTGGGCGGCGGCTGGTCGGCGGCCTGACTCGATGCCGAGAAAGAAGCACGAGCTGACTGAGACCTTCCAGCAGGCACCGGAACTGGAGCCGCGCGAGGGCTGCCCGGTGGCGCCGATCCGGCCGACCAGTGCTGACCCGCTGGCAAGTTCGCGTACTGGTCCGACATGCTGGTCAGCCTGGCCGAGTTCACCTCTGAGAAGAAGGACGCCGCTCGGGCCGAGTTCGCCGCGTACATGAGCGCCCACGCCAAAATGATCGGGCATGCTGCTGGTCAACCGCGCCAAGCGGGACCGACTAGCCACCGGCCGCTCGCTCATTCGTACGGCCAGGAGCGCAGCCTGCCTGCCGCCGATCGCAACGAGAACGCCTTTGAGCACGCCGCCGAACTGAGCTTCACCCGCTCCCCACCTGATCACCCGAATCGGAAGGGCATCCATGGAACACTCTCCGACGCCGCCTGCCCGCCTCACAGTCGCGGACCTGGGCTTCGACCCGGACGTGCTACGCGCCAGGTACCGCCACGAACGCGACCGCCGGTTGCGGCCCGACGGCAACGCCCAGTACCAGGGCGCCCGTGGCGAGTTCGGCTACTATGCCGCCGACCCGTACACCGAACGCGCCGAGCGGGAACCGGTCCGTGACAAAGTCGAGGCGCTGGTGGTGGGTGGCGGCTTCGGCGGGCTGCTCACCGGCGCCAGGCTCCGCGAGGCCGGCGTGGACGGCATCCGGATGCTCGACGAGGCCGGCGACTTCGGCGGCACCTGGTACTGGAACCGCTACCCGGGCATCCACTGCGACATCGAATCATCAGTCTACCTGCCGCTGCTCGAAGAGGTCGGTTACCTGCCCACCATGCGGTACGCGCCCGGCGAGGAGATCCGCCGGCACGCCGTCGCGATCGCCGAACTCTACGACCTGTACCGCGACACGCTGTTCCACACCCGCGTCACGGAGCTGCGCTGGGACGACGCCGCGGCCGAGTGGCAGGTGCGCACCGACCGCGGCGACGACTTCCGTACCCGCTACGTCGTCATGTCCTCCGGCACCCTGACCCAGCCGAAGCTGCCCGGCATCCCCGGCATCGAGACGTTCCGCGGGCACACCTTCCACACCAGCCGCTGGGACTACGGCTACACCGGCGGCGACCAGAGCGGCGGCCTGCACCAGCTCGCCGACAAGCGGGTCGCGGTCGTGGGCACCGGCGCCACCGGGATCCAGGTCATCCCGCACCTGGGGCGGGACTCGCAGCACCTGTACGTCTTCCAGCGCACCCCCTCGTCGGTCGACGTGCGCGACAACCGCCCCACCGACCCGGCCTGGGCCGCCTCGCTCAAGCCCGGCTGGCAGCGGGAACGGATGGCGAACTTCCTCACCGTCGTCACCGGCGGGCCCGCCGGACAGGACCTGATCAACGACGGCTGGACCAGCACCGCACGGCTGCAACGCCACCTGATGGCCGGCACCGTCGACACCGACCTGTCACCCGAGCAACGCGAGTACCTCGACGAGATCGCCGACTTCCAGAAGATGAACCAGATCCGCGCCCGCGTCGACGAGATCGTCGACGACCCGGCCACCGCGGAGCTGCTCAAGCCCTGGTACCGCTATATGTGCAAGCGGCCCACCTTCAGCGACCACTACCTGCAGACGTTCAACCGGCCCAACGTCACCCTGGTCGACACCGCCGACCACGGCGGCGTCACCGCGATGACCGAATCGGCGGTCGTGGTCGGCGAGCACGAGTACGAGGTCGACTGCGTCATCTTCGCCACCGGCTTCGAGGTCGGCGTCTCCGGCATCCTCTCCGGCGCCCTGCCGGTGTACGGCCGGGACGGCGCGCCCCTGCTCGGCACCTGGCGGCAGGGCCCCCGCACGCTGCACGGCTTCTACGGCCACGGCTTCCCGAACCTGTTCCACCTGGGCCCGCTGCAGAACGCCTCCGCGGTCAACTTCGTGCACATCCTGCAGGAGCAGGCCACCCACATCGGCGCCGTGGTCGCCGAGGCCCGCCGGCGTGGCCTCGGTGTGGTCGAGCCGACCAAGGACGCCGAGGACGCGTGGGTCGCCACCATCCGGGAGCTGGCGCCGGACCACAGCCGGTTCCAGGCCGAGTGCACTCCCGGCTACTACAACAACGAGGGCAAGCCCCGCCGGGCCAGCCAGACGTACGGGCCCGGTCCGGTCGCCTTCCACGACCTGCTGCGCCGATGGCGTACCGAGGGCGGCATGGACGAGATCCTGGCGGGCAACCGATGAACCGCCGCAAGGCCGAGCTGCTGGTCCGGGCGAGTCCGCTGTGGGGGTCCAACGGCATGGCCTTCGGACCCGACGGGCGCCTGTACGTGGCCCAGTTCCTCGCCGGTCAGATCAGCGCCGTCGACCTGGCCACCGGCGACGTCGATGTGGTCGTGCCACCGGACGGGCCGCTGCACTCCCCCGACGACCTCGCCTTCGACAGCGACGGCGCGATGTACGTGACCGACCTGGTCCCGGGCCGGGTGTGGCGGCGGGGCCCAACCGGGGACTTCACGCTCGTCACCGGCGAGATCACCGCGCCCAACGGCATCGCCTGCGTCGGAACCAGGGTGTTCGCCAACGAGATGATCCCGGGTGGACGTCTGCTGGAGCTGTCCCCGGCCGGCGGCGAACCCACGGTGCTCACGGCGGGCCTCGCCATGGGCAACGCGATGCAGCTCGGCCCGGACGGGCAGCTCTACTACCCGCACATGCTCACCGGCGAGGTGTTCCGCATCCCGCTCGACGGCGGCGAGCCGGAGCTGGTGGCCGCGGACGTCCCGGATCCGGTTGCCGTGCGCTTCGACCGCGCCGGCGCCCTGCTGGTGCTCGCCCGCGGGGCGAGCGGGATCGTCACGCGCGTCGACCTGGCCGGCACCGGCGACCGGTCGGAAATCGTCAGCGAGCTCAACGCCCTGGACAACGCCGCCTTCGACGCCGACAACCGGATGTTCGTCTCCAGCTACGCGCATGGCGGCGTCGCCGAGCTCGCGGCCGACGGACGTACCCGCCAGATCGTGCCCCGCGGCCTCGGCGGCCCCTTCGGGGTGACCATCGATCTCGGCGGCGGCGTCCACGTGGCCGACCACTACCGCCTCACCCAGCCCGCCGACCGGCCGGACGAAGACGTCACCACCACCGAGCAGCTGACCTTCGTGCACGGCATCGCCGCCGACGGCGACCTGCTCCACACCACCTCCCAGTACGGGCACGTACGCACCTACGACCGCCGCTCCGGCACGGTACGCACCCGGGCCGACGGCCTGAACCGGCCGCTGGGCATCGCCGTGCGCGCCGACGGCACCCTGCTGGTCGCCGAATCCGGCGCCGGCCGCATCGTCGCCATCGACCACGACGACCAGGTCAGCGTGCTGGCCGAGGGCCTCGGCCGCCCGGTCGACGTGGCCGTCGACGCCGGCCGGCGCTGCTACGTCAGCGACGAGCAGCTCGCCGCGGTCTACCGCGTCGAGCACGGCGTGCCCGTGCTGCTCGCCGACGGGCTCGGCACCCCGCAGGGCATCACCGTCCACGACGGCACCATGTACGTCGTCGAGACCGCCCACCGCCGCCTGCTCGCCATCGACCTCGCCACCGGCGAGGTGGAGGTCGAAGCCGGCTCGCTTCCGGTCGCGGCCGCGGCCGGCCTGACCGGCCCGGAACCCGGCCTGTTCATCCCGCCCGGCCTGCCCGGAATGCCGCGGCCGTTCGCCGGGATCGCGGCCACGGCGGACGGCTCCCTGATCATCGCTGCGAACGGCGACGGCAGCGTCCTGCTCCTGCACCCCGAAGAAGCCGCACCTGGCCGGAGTGACCGCTGCGCCCGCGATGCCTGAACGCGGCTCAGATCCTGCGCAGGAGATCGCGGCCCTGGCCGTGAAGCGATGGCGGGGCATGACGGCGGGCGGCCGACGCGCGTGAGCGCGGCCGCCCGCCGATATCCGCTGCCCCGGGCGGTGACTACGTCCTGTAGCGGTACAGGATCCGGCCGCGGGTCAGGTCGTACGGGCTGAGCTCCACGAGCACCCGGTCGTACGGCAAGATCTTGATGTAGTTCTTCCGTATCTTCCCGCTGATGTGTGCCAGTACCTTGTGCCCGTTCTCGAGCTCCACCCTGAAGGTGGCGTTACGCATGCACTCGATGACCGTGCCCTCTATTTCGATACCGTCTGGTGATCTTGCCATCGTTCTCTCACCTCTTCATTACGAATGCCGTTGACGCGAGCCGCAGTGCCGTCTCAGCGGAGCACCAATTCCAGATTGCTGCTCGTATGCCGGGCCCCGACGCCCTCGAACAGCGCCATGGCCGCCCGGTTGGACTCGTTCACTTCGGCCGAGGCCGCTTCGGTGCCGCTGTGGTGCAGGGCACCCAGGACGTGGGCGAGCAGCGCCCGGGCGATGCCGCGGCGCCGCCGGTCGGACCGGACCGCGACCAGCCCGATCCGGGGCCGCCTGGTCACCGCTGCCAGCCGGACCAGGCCCACGTACTGATCGGGCCGGGCGGCCACCGCGTACTTCGACGGATCCAGCACGATCGGGCCGGGCACCACCTCGGCGGGCATCTCCTGCCAGCCGACGGTGGCCTCGACCTCGTCGCGAATCGCGCGGTCCAACGTACGCAGAGGGGCCTCTTCCACCCTGCCCGCGGCCACGATCGTCACGCCCTCCGGTGGTGGCGCCGAATCGAGACCCGTGATCCGCGGGTCGGTGGGCACGAGGTACTCCCACTCGCGGCGTCGGATCGCGAACCCGGCACGCTCCCACTGCGACGTCAGGTCAAGGTCGGCCTCGTCGACCACCGTGTGCAGCGGCCTCGGCAGGTCCGCCAGCATGGCGTCGGCGAGCCGGTCGAAGACCTCGCCGACCCACGCGTCGATGCTGAGGAACATCCGTCCGTCGGGCCTGCGTGACACGTCGCCGCGGCCGACCACCCGGTCGCCCTCGACGGCGTGCCATTGCCGCTCCGCCACCCGGCTGATCGCTACGGCATGCTCGCCGGTGCCTGACGGGAAACCATCAGAATTCATAGGTTGTCGCCTTTCGGGATCGCCTTGTCGAGGCGCTCCCGGCGACATCTATGTCAGTCGCCCGACCGTGACGACGAGGGGAGCACCCACATCGATACAGCGTTCATGGGTCTCACCTCCTCGTGCGGTGTCACGGTTCGCAGGACCCTATCAGCGCGCGGATCGTCCCGTCCAACCATTTTCCCGGGCCGCCCGGGCCATGGCCGAGCGGATCCACGGGACGGTGCGGAACCTACCCGCGGTGGAGGACGTCACCCACCGCGGCCAGCGACAGCGTCTTGTAGCCGACCGAGTCGAACAGCACGGTGATCCGGTCATGTTCGCGGCTCATGACCGTCCCCGCACCCCACATCTTGTGCGTCACCCTCGCCTGCACAGGTAGCTCCCCGCCGTCCGAGGCGGGCGCCGGTCCGGGTGCCGGGCCGTTCTCGCAGGTGTCGCAGGTGCCGCAGGTTCCGGTGTACGGTTCGCCGAAGTATGCGAGCAGGAACCGGCGGCGGCAGCCCCTGGTCTCCGCGTAGCCGCGCATCATGTCGATCCGCGAGTCGTCCACGCGTCGTCGCGCCTCGTCCAGCTCGGACGCCCGCGCGGCGGCCTGCTCCGGCGTCAGCGTGCGGGAGGCGTACCGCAGGTCGCCGGTGTGGGTCACGGTGAGCGCGCCCGCGCGTTCCAGCAGGTTGACGAGCCTGTCGAGGTTGGACGTGCTCACCTTGAGCAGCGCGGCCAGTTCGCCCGCGGGCACCGTGCCGGCGTGCTCGCGGACCAGGGTCGCCACGCGCAGCAGCGCCTCGGCGTCGGCTCGCCCGCCGGTGAAGAACCGGCGCAGGCCCAGATCCTCCTGCCGGTAGAACAGCACCGCCGAGGCCGGAGCGCCGTCCCGTCCCGCCCTGCCGATCTCCTGGTAGTACGCGTCGGGCGACTCCGGCGGCTCGGCGTGCAGCACGTAGCGCACGTCGGGCCGGTCGATGCCCATGCCGAACGCCGACGTCGCCACGACGGTGTCCACCTCGCCCCTGGTGAACAGCTCGTGCACGCGGGTGCGTTCGGTGGCCCGCATGCCGCCGTGGTACGGCTCGGCCCGGCGTCCCTTCCGCGTCAGCGCGGCCGCGTACTGCTCGGTCTCCTTGCGGGTGGCGACGTACACCAGGCCGAGACCGCTCAGGGAAGCGGCGTGCTCGACCAGCGCCCGCTGCTTGTCCTGGGCGGAGACGAAGCGGCGGACCTCCAGCGAGATGTTCGGGCGGTCGAACCCCCTGATGATCTCCACCGGGTCGGTCAGCCCCAGCGAGCGGATGATCTCCTCGCGGACGTTCGGGGCGGCGGTGGCGGTCATCGCCACCACCGGCGGATGCCCCAGGCGCTCGATGACCTTCCCGAGCCGCAGGTAGTCGGGCCGGAAGTCGTGGCCCCAGGACGAGACGCAATGGGCCTCGTCGATGACGATCAGCGAGGGCCCGGCCTGCGCGAGGCGTTCGACGACGTCGGCCTTGGCGAGCTGTTCCGGGGACAGGAACACGAACGCCGCGTCCCCGGCCGTCACCTTCTCCAGCCCGGCCGCTACGGAGGAGGTCGAGTTCACCGCCACGGCGCCGCCCGCGTCGGCCTTGAGCAGGTGGGTCACCTGGTCGCGCTGGAGCGCGATCAGCGGCGAGACGACGATCGCGGGGCCGTCGAGCAGCAGCGTGGGCACCTGGTAGACCGCTGACTTGCCGCCGCCGGTCGGCATGACGAGCAGCACGTCGCGGCCCTTGAGTAAGTGCTCCATCGCCTCCTGCTGGCCCGGGCGCAGCTCTGTCCAGCCGAAGCGCCGCAAGGCCGTGGCCCGCAGCTTCCGCCCCTGCCGCCCGAACCGGCCCTTCAACCTCGTCCACAAGCCCATGCCGCCCAACCCTCCGCTCGGTGGCGGTCATTACCCGCACTGGCGGGCCGCATGCCTGCGACCGATCGGGCCGCAGCTTACGGCAACTCGCCCGCCGGGCCGGGCGCTCCCCACATCGAACCGCACACCGGCGTCAGCCCTTGACCGCGCCGGCGCTCAACCCCTGGATGAGGAAGCGCTGGACGTACGCGAAGAGCACGACGACGGGCGCCACGGCGATCAGGCCCCCGGCGGCGAGAGCGCCGAAGTCGGTGCCGAACTCCCCCAGCAGGTAGCTCAGCCCGACGGGCACGGTGAACCGGTCCTGCGAGCTGATGAACATGATGGCGAACAGGAAGTTGTTCCACGCGCTGATGAACGCGAAGGACCCGACGGCGACGATCCCGGGCTTCAGCAGCGGCAGGACGACCGCGCAGAACGCCTGGATCCGGCCGCACCCGTCCACCTGAGCCGCCTCCTCCAGGGAGACCGGCACATTTCTGATGAAGCCCGCCATGAGGACGAGGGAGAGCGGCAGGTGGAAGACGGTGTCGGCGATGATCAGGCTCCACAGGCTGTTCGTCAGATAGAGCCCGTTGAAGATCTGGAAGAGCGGGATGAGCATCATGGCGCCCGGGATGAACTGCGTGCACAGCATGATGACCAGGAAGACGTTCTTGCCGCGGAAGGTGAGGCGGGCGAGCGCGTACCCGCCGAGCATGCCGATCACCGTCGACACGAGGAGGCTGGCGACCGCGACGACGATGCTGTTGCGGAAGTAGACGCCGAAGCCCGAGCCCTCCCAGACCCTGCGGAAGTTCTCCAGGGTGATGGGCCACGGCACGAGGGCCGTGGAACCCGGCGGCCGGAAGGCGAACAGCACCATCCAGTACAACGGGACGAGCGTGAAGAGCAGGAACAACGTCAGCGGCAACCACAGCATCAGGCGGCCGCCGGCCGAGCGCCGCCGCTTGCGGGCCGCGTGGGCGCCGGTCGCGTGCCCCCGGGTCGGTGGTGTCGCCGGGGCCCGCCCGACGTCGTCGCGGGTGGCGAGGCTCACTTGCCCTCCTTGGAATCGCCGGAGCTGATGCGCAGGTAGACCAGGGACGCGAAGGTCAGCAGCAGGAACGCCGTGACGGTGAGCGCGGAGCCGTAGCCGAAGTCCTGGTCGTGGATGGCGGTCTGGGCCACGTAGAGCGGCAGCGTGGTCGTCGAACCCGCCGGGCCGCCGGCGGTCATCGTGTACAGCAGGTCGACGTTGTTGAACTCCCACACCGCCCGCAGCAGCGTGGCGATGACCACGGCCCTGCGGATGTGCGGCCAGGTCACCGACGAGAACCGGCGCAGCGGCCCGGCGCCGTCGACGTTCGCGGCCTCGTACAGCTCCAGCGGGACCGACTGCAGGTCGGCGAGGATGAGGATGGCGAAGAACGGGATGCCCTTCCACAGCTCGGCGATGACCAGGGCCCAGAAGGTCGTGCCGGGATCCGACAGCAGGGAGGTCCCGTACTCGCCGATGCCCATGGACGCCAGGTAGTGCCCGATCCCGGTGGTGGGGTTGTAGAGCAGGATCCAGATCGTCGTCGTGAGGATGCCCGACACCGCCCATGGGCTGAAGGCCAGGGCGCGGGCCAGCCCGCGGCCCACGAAGGTGCGGTTCAGCACCAGCGCCAGCGCCAGGCCGAGCACGAACTGCAGCCCCACCTCCACGAACACCCACTGGGCGGTGAAGCGCAGGCTCCGCCAGAACCGCTCGTCGGCCAGCAGTGCCCGGTAGTTGTCCAGGCCGGCGAACCCGTCGTCGAGGGGCCGGGTGAGGTTGTGGTGGCGCAGGCTCTCCCAGAAGACGCTGAGCACGGGATAGAGCAGGAAGACCAGCACCAGCACGACGGCCGGCGCGATCAGCAGGTACGCGTGCCCGGCCCGGGACCCGGCCGGGCGGTGCACCGGTTCGGCGGTCGTGGAGCTCATCCGTGCTCCTTGTCGTACTTGCGCTTGGCCGTGGTCAGGGCCGTGGCCGCGGCGGTGAGGAAGTCACGGGGCGTCAGGCTGCCCTGCAGCACCTTCTGCCACTCCGGAAGCAGGTCGGTGACGGTGATGGAGGTGAATTCCGGCAGGTAGTAGGGCTGTTCCAGGGTCACGACGCCGGGCTTCGCGGCGGCGTCCAGCGCGGCCTTCATGGCGGCGTTCTCGGTCACCCACTTCTCTTTCGCGACCGTCTTGTTGCCCGGGAGGTATCCGGACTTCTGGGCCCAGAAGCTGTTGCCCTCGGGCTCCATCGTGTAGGCGAGGAACTTCCAGGCCTCCTCCTGGTGCTCGCTCTCCTGGAACATCGCGAACCCGGTCGTCATCCAGCCGGTCAGCACCTGGCCGTCCGGCCCGGGGAAGGGCGCGACGGCGCCGACCTTCTCGGCTCCCAGGGCGGCGACGTGGTTGGGGTAGGAGCCGATGCTGTGGCTCAACATGGCCGCGCCGCCGTTGCCGAACTGGGCCACCATGGTCTTGAAGTCTGCGGTCAGATCGCTGCGCGCGGTCTGCTTGCCGAACAGGGCCACGTACTTCTCGCAGGCGGCGATGACCGCGGGGTCGTCCAGCGTGGAGGACCCGTCCTCGCGGAAGAACGTGCTCACGCCCGCGCGTGGATAGACCATCTGCACGAACTGGCTGAAGAAGCCGTTGCCGCCGCGCAGCGTGTAGCCGAAGCGGCCGGAGGAGGCGTCGGTGAGGCGGCTCGCGGCCGCGTCGAAGTCCGCCCAGGTGGCCGGCGGCTTCAGCCCGGCCTCCTGGAACCAGTCGGCGCGATAGTAGATCACGTCGGCGAGGCTGGTGGTGGGCGTCAGGTAGAGCTTGCCGTCGGGGGCGGCGGCCCGGGTGGACTTGAGCATCTGCTCGGAGATGTGCTGTTCGAGGCCGGCCTTCTTCAGGCGTTCGTCCAGGGGGGCGAGCGCGTTCTGGGCCACCAGGGCCGCGAGGTCGGACGCCTTCGGGGTGAGCAGGTCGGGTGTGGAGCGCGTGGCGATCGCGGTGTTGATCTTCTGCATGTACTGGTCGGTGGGCAGGCCCAGGTAGTTGATGCGGATGCCGGGATTCTTGGCCTCGAACATCGAGATCAGCTTCTTGAGGTTGGCCGTGCGCTCCGGGCGGGTGTCGGTGTCCCACAACTGCAGCGTGACGCTGCCGCCGCTGCCGCCGCCTGAGCCGCCGCAGGCGCTCACCGCGGACGCCAGACCCATGGCGACGCCGGCCTGTGCCGCCGTCCGGATGAAGCTGCGCCGGGACAGGGCGTACCGGCCGAGGACCTCGGCCGGGTGGTGCTGACGGGTCATGGGTCTTTCCTCTCGTTCACCAAGAACTGCGCTCCGCTGTGCGGTTGCCATACGGTACATGAGATATGAGATTTAGGGTATGGTCGGTTCTATACAATGGGCCATATGCCCTCCGATCCCCCCGGCGGCCAGACGGAGCGCCGGTTGCGGTGGTCGATGACAAGTGAAGGAGCGCGGGTGAGTGAGACAGCGTTGGGCGCGATCAAAGCGTCTTCGAGGACGGCCCTCGTCCTCGAAGCGCTGCGTCGCGGCATTCTGAGCGGCGAGCTGCCGGCCGGGCGTGCCCTCGTGGAGGTGGAGCTCGCCAGCCGTTTCGGTGTCTCCAAGACTCCGGTGCGCGAGGCGCTGAAGACGCTCAGCGGGGCCGGCCTGGTCACCATCAGCGAATACACCGGGGTGACGGTCCGCAAGGTCGACGAGCGCCTCACCCGGAGCGTGTTCGACGCCCGGTGCCTGATCGAGCCGGCCGCGGTGCGGCGAAGCGTCGAGGCCGGGCTGAGCGACGGCGGCCGGCTAGCCCGCGAGGCCCTGCGCAAGTCGGACGAGGCCACGGACGAGGTGACCCGCAGCCTCGCCAATCGCGACTTCCACCGCGCCCTCTACGCCGACTGCGACAACGAGGTGCTGGTCGGCGTGCTCGACCAGCTGCGCGACCAGACGGCCCTCATCTCCGTCAACGTCTGGTCCCAGCGTCCCTCCTGGGAGGACGAGGCGCAGGAGCACCGGCAGATTCTCGAGGCGGCACTGAGCGGGCAGGCCGACGAGGCGGCCCGGCTCGTGTTGCAGCACATCAGCGTGTTCCAGGAGCGGGCGCTCCAGCAGATCAAGGAGGCCGGCCGTGAGGTT
This sequence comes from Nonomuraea sp. NPDC049625, assembly GCF_040675285.1. NCBI lineage: Bacteria > Bacillati > Actinomycetota > Actinomycetes > Streptosporangiales > Streptosporangiaceae > Nonomuraea > Nonomuraea sp. NPDC049625. The sequence continues at coordinate 410,795 of NZ_JBFAOQ010000008.1, forward strand.
CGGTGAGCTCTCCCGGGCCCTGCGCGACGTCGTCGCCATCCCGGTCACGCCCTACGCCGGCGGCGTCCCCGACCTCGCGCTGTACCGTTCGCTGCTGCGCCGCCTGGTCGACGCGGGCGTCAACGTGCTCACCCCGAACGGCAACACCGGCGAGTTCTACGCCCTGAGCGCCGAGGAGCGGCTCCAGCTGATCACGGCCGCCGCGGAGGCCGTTCAGGGAGAGGCGCACCTCCTGGCCGGGATCGGCCTCGACGTCGCCACCGCCGTCGAGGAGGCCCGCCACGCGGCGGCGCACGGCATCCGGATGGTCATGGTGCACCAGCCGGTGCACCCGCACGTGTCGGCCCAGGGCTGGCTCGACTACCACAGGGAGATCGCCGAAGCGGTGCCCGACCTGGCCCTGGTCCTCTACCTGCGCAACGCCTGGGTGGACGGCCGGCTGCTGACGCGGCTGGGCGACCTGTGCCCCAACGTGATCGCCCTGAAGTACGCCGTCGCGGACGTGAACCGTTTCGCGCAGCTACGCGCGGAGACAGGCCCCGACCGGTTCGTCTGGATCGCCGGGCTGGCCGAACCGTACGCGCTCTCCTACGCCGTCCACGGCGCCGAGGGCTTCACCTCCGGGCTGGTGAACGTCAACCCCGCCTTCTCGCTCCGGCTCAGGGACGCCCTGCGCGAGGAGCGCTATCCGGCGGCGGAGCGGATGCTCCGCGACATCGCGCGATTCGAGCACCTGCGCGCGGTCGACGGCGGAGCCAACAACGTCAGCGTCGTCAAGGAGGCGATGCACCAGCTCGGCCTGTGCGACCGCGCGGTCCGGGCGCCGAGCACCGTCCTCGGCGAACCCGAACGGCAGGAGGTCGCGCGGATCCTCACCGAGTGGGCGAAGGCCGACGACCTCGGGCCCCTGCCCGTGGCGGCGTCATGAGGATCAGCGGCCTCCGCTCGTTCGTGCAGCGCGTCGGCGATCGTCCCCGGGTGCTGGTGCGCGTCGACACCGACGAGGGCGTCAGCGGCTGGGGCGAGGCCTACAACCATGGCCCCGACCTGGCGCTCGGCCCCCTGCTCGATTACCTCGGCGGGCAGATCGGGGGTGCGGACCCGCGGCGCGTGGAATACGTGTCCCAGCTCCTCCTCCGCACCGCCAGGTTCCCGCAGGGGGCGCTCGGGCTGGCGGCGATCGCCGCCATCGACCACGCGCTGTGGGACATCACCGCCAAGGCGCTCGGCGTGCCCGTCTACCAGGTGCTCGGTGGCGCCGTACGAGATCGGGTGCGCGTCTACTGCGGGCTCTACTCCGCGCCCGACCCCGACGAGTGCCGCCGCCAGACCACCGAGCTGCACCGACAACACGGATTCACCGCCTTCAAGCTGAGCCCGTTCCGTACGGACCTGCACGCCAGACGCTGGGGCCTCGTCGTCGCCGAGACGGCGGAATGGGCTCAGGAGGTCAGGCGGTGCTGCCCGGAGGAGTTCGACTTCGCCTTCGACGCGCACGCCAAGATCTTCGAGCCCTACCAGGCGGTTCAGCTCGGCAACGCCCTGGCGCCGATGGACCCGCTCTTCCTGGAGGAGCCGCTCCGCCCGGAGCACTACGCCTCCTGGGGCCACCTGCGCCAGCAGTTGGAGGTGCCCCTGGCCACCGGCGAGAGCCTGTACTCTCCCCACGAGTTCCTGAACCTGCTCACCCACGGGGGCGCCGACCTCGTCCAGCCGGACATCTGCGTGGTGGGCGGCATGTCCCAGATGCGGCGCATCGCGACCCTCGCCGAGACCTTCAACACGATGGTGGCGCCCCACAACCCGATGGGGCCCCTGGCCACCGCGCACAACGTGCACTTCGCCGCGGCCTGCAGCAACTTCTCGATCCTGGAGTACAAGCCGGAGACAACGAGGTGGTGCCCGGACCCGTACGTGCCGGTCGACGGGCACCTGGAGCTGCGGCCCGACCGGCCCGGCTGGGGGATCACCATCGACGAGGATGCCCTGGCGGAGGACGACTACGTGCACTGGGAACGCCGGGTTCCCGTCCGGCCGGACGGGTCCCTCGCGTTCTGCTGAAACGGCGGGGCCCTGGCAGGTGAGGGGCGTCTCCGGGTTGGTGATCATGTCGCCGCCGGCACCTGCCCCCACTTCACGCCCGCGCCCACCGGGCCACGCGCTCCCGCGCGGTCACCGTCATACCCGCCCGCCGCGCGTGACGCACGAGCGCCGACGGGGGTGCCGTGGATGCCGTAGGCGACCGTCCTGGGGACCGTTGCTGCGCGGCGTCAGGCGGGATGCGGGGCGGGCGTCGCCGGAGCGGCCGCGACCTTGCGGGTCTCGCGCATCATCAGCAGGCCGTTGATCACCATCAGCGTCGCGGTCAGGGCGTGGACGCCGAACGCGGTGGCCACGGAGCCGTGGTGGGCCAGCACGGTGGTCATGTCGCCGTACGCGGCGAGCGCCTCCACCAGCAGCACCCAGCCCAGCGCCCGGCGGTGGCCCGTCACCAGCAGGATGCCCAGGACCAGGGCCAGGACGACGTCGCGGATTCCCTTGATGATCAGGAAGCCGCCGCCGTCGCCGGACGGCCAGCTCGGCAGGCCGAACCCCGGCGCCGTCGTCTCCGGGCTCAGGATGAAATCCGTCCCGAACCAGAGGATGAAGAGGATGAAGGCGGCGGTCAGGACGGTGTTGATCTTCTTCAGTGACATTGTTCTTCTCCTGCGAGGGCTTGGGAGTTCTGTGGGGTCTGGTCAGGCGGCGCGGACGCGGCTGATGTGGCGGGCGTAGCGGGGGCGGCCGATGATGTGCCAGATGCCGCGTACCGGAGCGGGAAGGGCGGACAGGAGCGTGGCGCGCTCGGCCGGGTTCGCGTCCTCCAGGACGAGGCCGAAGAGGGTGAAAAGGGTGAGCTTGGGCGTGTTGGCCACCAGGTGGTCGCCCAGGGAGGCCCACTCCTTTTCGGTGATGTGCTCGGCCGCGAGCGGAAGAAGGGTGGCCTCCTCGTCGTCGAGGTGCTCGAGAAGCACGGCCCGGTGGTCGGCGAGGGCGGCCACGAGCGTGTCGCGCTCGTCCGCCCCGGCGGCGGCCTCCCACGCCGGGACCGCGGCGTCCAGCCTGGTCAGCGTGGCCGCGACGCGCTCGTGCTGTGCCTCCATGCGCAGGACGATGTCGCTCTCCAGATCGACCCGGGACAGCAGCGGCGGCCACAGCAGCTCGTCCTCGCCCTCGTGATGGTTCTTCAGTCCCAGCCGGTAGTCACGGAAATGGTCGGCGATCACCTTGGCGCGAGCGGTGTCACCCGGGGCGACCGCCGCGACGAGTTCCATCAGCAGCCGCGACTCGCGACGGAAGGCGCGGTGGACGATCTCCATGTCCTGGGTGTTGACGCTCATCTGTTCCTGCCCTTCATCGGTGGCGATGTGTTCAGGCTGCTCCCGGGTATTTGGAGGGGGCTTGGAGCCGATTTGGAACCGCCCACGTACGATGTGCGAATCATGGTTTTCATCCGGGTGCTGGGCTCGTTCGCGACCGAGGTGAACGGTGCGGCCGTTCACCTCGGCGGGCCGCGGCAGCGGGGCGTGCTGGCGTTGCTGGTGGCGGCGCGTGGGCAGGTCGTGCCGGTCGATCGGATGATCGAGGATCTGTGGCGCGACGAGCCACCCGCGCGGGCTCTGCTGTCCTTGCAGGCGTATGTGTCCAACCTGCGCCGGCTGCTGGAGCCCGGGCGCCCGCCGCGCACGTCGGCCCGGCTCCTGGTGAGCGCGTCGCCCGGCTATGCGCTGCGGCTGCCGCCGGAGTCGGTGGACGCGTGGCGGTTCGAGGACCTGCTCGACCAGGCCCGTACGGTCACCGACCCGCGTGCCGCCCAGTCCCGGCTCGCCGAAGCGTTGGGGCTGTGGCAGGGACCGGCGTTCGCCGAGGTCGCCGACGAGCCGTGGGCCGCCGCCGAGACGGCCCGGCTGAACGAGCTGCGCCTGCTCGCCACCGAGCTGCACGTCGCGGCGGGTCTGCGAATCGGCGACGCTGCCGCGATGGTCCCCGAGGCCGAGCGGCTCACCCGCGATGAGCCGCTGCGCGAGGAGGGCTGGCGGCTGCACGCCCTGGCACTGTGGAGCAGTAGCCGCCAAGCCGACGCGCTGGCGACGCTCCGCCGCGCCCGCGGTATCTTCGCCGAGGAGCTCGGGCTCGACCCCGGCCCGGACCTGACGGCGTTGGAGGAGGCGATCCTCACCCAGCGCACGGACGTCCTGCGCGAGACCGTGCCCCCGCCGCCGCCGAGCGCACCGCTGCCGCGGCCGGCTCCGATCACCGAGGCGCCGTTCGTCGGACGCGAGGCGGAACTGTCGGCACTGGTCACGGCCGCCACTGAGGCCGCCACCGACGGCGCCCGCATCGCCCTTGTCACCGGCGAGGCCGGGCTCGGCAAGTCGACGCTACTGGAACACCTGGGCAGGCGGCTTGAACGTGACGGATGGCTGGTCGCCGTCGGCCACTGCCCCGAGGTCGACAGCGCGCCGCCCGCGTGGGCCTGGACCGAGGCGCTGAGAGCCGTTGCCGCGGCCACGTCCCCGGGCGAGTTCGCCGACGGCCTCGCGCCGCTGCTCACCGACACCGAGCCGGTGAACGCCGACGCCACCGCGGGACGGTTCCGCCTGCGCCAGGCCGTGTGGAAATGGCTCGCCGCGGTCGCCGCGGAACGCCCGGTCGCCGTCGTGCTGGACGACCTGCACTGGGCGGACGCCGCCACGCTGGAGCTGCTCGGCGGCGGCCTCGGCATGCGGGCCCCGATCCTGGTCGTCGCCGCGTACCGCGCGGACGAGAGCGGGCACCTCACCGAAACGCTGGCCTCCCTCGCGCGCGCCACGCCCCTCCGCCTGGCGCTGTCGGGGCTGAACGACGAGGCCGTCGCGGAGCTCGTACGGACCGAATGCGAGGCCGACGAGGAGACCATCGCGGGGATCGCCGAGCGCACCGGCGGCAACCCGTTCTACGTGCGCGAAAGCGCCCGGCTGCTGAATGGCGAAGGCGCGCTGGTCGCCCTCTCCGAGGTCCCCGAAGGCGTACGGGACGTCCTCCGCCGCCGGCTCGCGCGCCTGCCCGAGGGAGGCGTGTCCATCCTCCGGCTGGCCGCGGTCGCAGGCCGGGAAAGCTCGGTGGACGTCCTCGTCAAGGCCGCCGACGCCGACGAGGACGGCGTGATGGACGCGCTGGACGCGGGCGTCATCGCCGGGCTGCTGAACGAGCCCGCCCCCGGACGCGTCCGCTTCGTCCACGCCCTCGTCAGGGACACGCTCATCGCCGACCTCAGCCGCCTCCGCACAGCCCGCATGCACGCCCGGATCGCCGCCGCTCTTGAAGGCACCCACGACATCGCGGCGCTGGCCCACCACTATGCGCGCGCCGGCTCACCAAAGGCCGTCGGCTACTGCGTCCAGGCCGCCGAGCTTGCCGAGGCCCGCTACGCCCACGACGTGGCGGCCGCCCTCCTCACCGACGCCGTCGCCAACTCGACCGGACCGGACGAACGCATCGAATTGCTCGGCAGGCTGCTGCGCGCGCAGATCCGGGCGGGAGCCGTCGGAGCCGCCCGCGAGACCCGCCGTGAAGCTGTGGAGTACGCGGAGTCCCTGGGCCGCGACGACCTGATGATCGCCGCATTCACCGCGTGGACGGAGCCGACCACCTGGCAGGCCCGTATGTACGGCACGGTCGACCGGTCCATCGTCGACCGCCTGAGCCGCCTGCTGAAGCGCGACCTGACCCCTTCGGTGCGGTCCCGGCTCCTGACGGCGTACGTGGACGAACTGGTCGGCGAGGACGACCCGACCGTTCTGGAGGCAGCGCAGGAGGCACTCGACCTCGCCACCGGCCCCCGGCTGCGGGCCGCGGCACTCCAGAGCCTGGCCCGGGTCCACGGCGACGCCGAGCTCTGCCGAGAGCTCGTGGCGATCGGCACCGAGCACGACCTGCCCGTCTACCGCGTCACCGGGCTGATCAACCTTGCCACCGTCGCCGCCGCCGCCAACGACCCGGTGACCATGCGCCAGGCGACCACCGAGGCCCTGGACCTCGCGCGCACCTACCGAATGCGCGAGGCGATCGCCGTCGCCGAGATCACGCTGGCGACCCTGGCGCTCGTCGAAGGCCGATTCGCCGACGCCGAGCGCCTCTACATCAAGGCCGACGAGGGCATGCAACGCGCCGGATCGGTGCACGCCACGGGCTTTCTCCAACTCGCCCTGGCCACGATCTGGCTGAACGGCGGCACGCTCGGCGCGCACCTGGACGACGTGCGCGCCCTCCACACCGCGCTCGGCGCCATGACCTCCGACCTGCTCGCGCTCGCCCTCCACGCCAACGGCCTGGACGCCGAAGCCCGCGAGGTCCGCGCGTCACCCAGCCCGATCCGCCCCGACTTCTTCTTCACCTTCCTCACCACGTTGCGGGCGATGGCCATCGTCGCCTTGAACGACCGCGACGCCGCCGAGGAGATCTACGCGACGCTGCTTCCGCACCGCAACGACCCCCCGGCGGGCGCCGCGAGCCTGGCGGTGGCGCTGCCCCCGGTCGCCCACACCCTCGGCGAGCTGGCCCTCTTCCTGGGCCGCACCGAGGCCGCCGCCCACTTCACCCAGGCCGCCACCATCGCCGACCAGTGGAACGCACCCCACTGGGCCGCCGAGGCCCGGTTGCGAACGACCACCTAGCCTCTGCCCAGCTCGGCCTCCGCCACGCCGCGGGCCCGTCAGGACGGGGTCGATCGTGCGGGTCCACAGGGCCACGTACGACTGGGCCCCCTAACCGGGTGCCGCGAGAAGTGGCTGAGAGGGAGAAGGCCGATCGGTCAAGCTCCCAGCCTGCGAGCGGCCGAAAGTGGCCTCCCCAGGACGGACTTCCGAGTTGAGAAGCGACGTGATCAGTGTCTCGGCGACGGCATGGTGGTCAGCAGTCGATCCGGATGGTGGTGGTCCGGTTGCGGATGTTGGTCGCCAGCGTCACACCGGCTCCGTTGTTGACGATGGAGGTCAGGTAGACCCTGCTACCGCTGCCACCGGTCCCCGTCCAGTAGCAGCTGTAGCTGCTCGGGCAGTCGCTGAAGGCCAGGATGCCGACCTCACTGGCGCGAACCGGGACGCTGAGGACGCTCTCCCCCTTCTCGTTGACGAGGACGACCGGTTTCTCGTCGGCCGGGGTTGTGGCGGACGCGGGGGCCGCCAGGCCGAACACCGCGAAGATTACCGCGGCTAACGTGATCAGGATCTTTCGCATTTGTCTCCTCACTTCGACTGGCATTACCTGCGATTTCCGAATGCGTGTTTCCGGCGATTCACGGGTTGTGCTCGTCGCCATTCCCCGCGATCTCACCCAGTTGTAGGTGACCCGTGGGTTGTCCAGCGAGGGCGCGGCGACTGGATAAACAAGGCGCAGCCCCGCCGAGGCCCGTGACCTGCGGCCGGATCTGATTCTGAGGCGTTGTCCAGAGCTCGGTGGTTCTCCTGGTCCGCCTCGCCGCAGGCCCCTGCGGGGCGGGCGATGGATCGTCAGGAGGAGGCGCCTGCATAGCGGACTGAGACTTATCTCGCGGTACGCGATTCCTGACTGCAATTTGTGATGACACAGATCTTTACTGTCACCGAGGATGAGGCGTTGGGACGTCCTGAACGCGTGCTGGATCCGGAGAATGACCCGCTCCACCGATTCGCGTACGAGCTCAGGCAGCTCCGGGCGAGAGCAGGAACACCCAGTTATCGGCAGCTTTCCAGGCGTGCGCATTAGGCATGGGGCTCGTTTCGGTGCTGCGCGGCCATGAGAAGGAGGTGTGGACGGCGGCCTTCGATTCGAGCGGCCGGCGGGTGTTCAGCGGAGGTGTGGACGGCGCCGTCCGGAGCTGGGACTGGTCTGCCGGCACCAATCGCGTGCTGGACCGGCACGACGGCGAGGTGGTGGGCCTGGCCGTGAGCCGCGACGGGAGGCGCCTGGCCAGCGCCGCCACCGATGGCACGATACGGGTCGCCGACACGGGCGGCGAGACGAAGCCGGTGGTGCTGCGTGGCCACGAGCGTGTGGTGTGGAGCGCCGAGTTCAGCCCGGACGGGCGCCGGCTGGCGACCGGCGGGCAGGACGGCACCGTGCGGATCTGGCCCGTATCCGGCCGAGGCGAGCCTCTGGTGTTACGCGGCCACCAGAACATGGTGTGGTCCGTCGCCTTCAGCCCCGACGGGCGATGGGTGGCGGGAACAGGACACGACGGGACGGCCCGCATCTGGCGCACCGACGTGGTCGCCCCTCCCATGACGGTGGACGGGTTCGCCGCCACCGTTGAAAGCGTCGAGTTCTCCCCTGAGGGACCGCTGCTGGCCACCGCCCACGGGGACGGCACCGTGCGCTTGTGGCGCTGCACCGCCTGCGAACCGATCGATGATCTGCTCACCCGCGTCGATCGGCGATTCGCCGGGGAATGACCCCGGACCGCCGGCCACGCTCCATCCGCGCAGGTCAGGTGGCGGGGCACACCGTGAAGGGCTCGATGCCCGCCAGGTAGGTCCGCCACTCCTCGGCCGACAGCGCGCGGCCGGCGCGGGCGCACACCTGCGTGACCAGCCGCCGCTCGTCGAGCTCGTGGGTGCGCAGCGTGCCGTCGGACGTCAGGCTGTAGATCTTCGTGCCGTCCGGGGAGAAACCCAGCCAGGAATTGTTGCCGACCGACTCTGTCAGGCCGTCGAACACGACGCCCAGCTCCCGCTTACCGGCCACGTCCCACAGCCGGATCCGGGGGCCGTCCTCGTACACGGCGATCGTGCGCGCGTCCGGCGACCAGGCGACCGCCGCGACCGGCACGGCCTCGGCCCCGTCCAGTGCGGCCGGGAAGACGGCGAGGCGGGTCTTGAGGTCGCGGTCCCACAGGGTGAGCCGGTTGAACCCGGCGAAGACCACCTGGCTACCGTCGGGACTGGCGGCGGCGGCGACGCTGAGCCGCTGGGCCTCCTTCGCGATGGGCAGGGCGGCCTTGTTCACCGTGTCGTACAGGAGCGGCCCGTTGCCCGCGACGAGCACCCGGCCGTCCGCGCCGGCGCTCATCGGCGGGAAGCCGGTCTGCCCGGTGGAGGTGGACACCCGGCGCGCGAGGTCGCGCACTTCCAGCCACTCATCGCCGCTGGAGGACTTGGTCAGGAAGGCCAGCGTGCGGCCGTCGCGGGTGAAGGCGAGCTCGCTGATCTGCTCCGTCCCCTTGGTGACGGCCGCGAAGTCGTCGACCGTCCGCCCGGTGGCGACGTCGAGCACGCGGACGCGCGCGCCGTCCCCGTAGGCCAGCCGCCTGCCGTCGGAGGTGAACGCCATGGCCTCGCCCCAGCCCTTCCAGGTGATCGGGCCCGCCAGGCGGCGGCCGGACGCCGCGTCCAGGAGGGTCAGGTCGTAGTCCCGTTTGGCCGCCACGACGCGGCCGTCCGGCGACGGCTGCAGGTTGTCCGCCTCGGCGCCGAGCGACGGGTCGAACAACATGGACACGTCGATCGTGAAGACGGTCCCTTCGCTGTCCAGCCCGCGCACGGCTTTCGCGGCGAGGTCGAACCGAACCTGCATGGATCCGGGCAGCGGCAGCTTCAGCACGGTCGACCAGTCGCTCCAGCGCGTCAGCACGAGCTCGCTGTCCTGGGCGTCCCACTGGGCGACGAATTCGTCGCCGAAGACGAAGTCGACCTCCTGCCCGGCCTTGCCGTCCTCGGCGAATTTGGTCGTGCCGGAGGTCAGGTCGTACACGTGGACCATGGGCTGGTCGCGGCCGGGCACGTCCTGGACGAGCGCCAGCCCGCTGCCGTCACTGGTGAACTTGGCCTCGGACACAGTGCCGGAGGCGGGCGGCCTGTCGACCTTCAGCAGGCGGCCCCGGCGCAGGTCCCACACCTCGGCCGCGTCCCGGCCGCGGGCCACGAAGCCGTAGCGGCCGTCCGCGCTGACGCCGTTCAGCACGGCGCCGCGCGGCGAGGTGAGCCACTTGTGCCCGGCGACGTCCCACCATCGCTCGCCCTCGTCCCCGTGGGGGACGGACAGCAGCCGGCCGGTACGGTCGAACTCCAGCTTCCCGAACGCGCCCGCGTTGCCCGCCTCGGCGCCGAACCGGTCCTCGAGCGGTCTGCCCGTGGCGGAGTCCCAGAGCCGCACCCCCTGGTCGTCCAGGACGGCCAGGGTGCGGGCGCCAGGGCTCACAGCGAGCGCGTTCGGGGATTGGGGCAGGCCGGAGAACTCGTGCAGCCGCCGCCCGCTCGTGACGTCCCAGATCCGGGCCGTGCCGCCGTCGGCGGAGGCCAGCATCCGGCCGTCCGGGCTCAGCGCCTGCGTGGTCTGGGCGCTGACGCCCGGGGCGACGAAGACGTCGCTCGTGTGCCGGGAGGCCGACTCGTACAGCGCGCCGCGCGTCTCCGTCAGCGCGGGCGCGAGCCGCCAGGCGGCCACGGACAGCAGCCGGGCCAGCCGCGGTTCCTGCTCCCGCAGGCCGTCGGCGCGCAGGGCCAGCTCCTTGGCCAGGGCCTCGTCGCGCTGCCGGTCGGACTGCCTGCGCAGGTACTCGGCGGCGCCCAGCCCGCCGAGCGCGGCGACCAGCAGGACCGCCAGGACCGCCGCGATCAGGTTGCGCGTCCTGGAGCGCCGGCGGGCCTGCCTGGCGGCCGCGTCGAGGAAGTCGCGTTCGCGGCGGGTGAGCGTGAGATCCTTGCGCTCGGTGGCCGCCCACTGCAAGGTCCGGTCCAGGTGTGTGCCCTGCAGCAGGTCGGCGGGTTTGCGGCCGTGGCCGTCCCACTCGGCGGCCGCGGCGGCGAGCCTGCGGTGCACGGGCAGCCCGGCGCTGTTGCCCGCCACCCACTCGCCCAGCCGGGGCCAGGCGCGCAGCAGGCCCGGCATGGCCAGCGCGTACGCCGTCCCGGCCCGCGTGACGATGCCCGCAGCGGCGAACACGTCGAGCAGCGCGTCAACGGCCGCCGTCTCGGGCAGCTCGTCCCGGCCGACCGGCCGGAGCGCGTCGCCGTCGATCATCCGCAGGAACACCTCGGGCACGCTGGCCCGCTCGGTCTCGGTGAGCTCGGCGTAGAGCTCCTCGGCGATCGCACCCAGGTCCGGTTCCGCCCGGCCCTTCAGCGTGCCGGCCAGCGTGCCACCGCGCGCCAGCGGGTCCTCCTCGGCGGCGCCGGCCGCGACGGTGTCGGCCGCGTCGGTGTCGTCGAGCAGGCGCAGCAGCACCTGCTTGGCGGCCGGCCGGTCGGCGGCGTTCCTGGACAGGGCGGCCGCCACGAGGGAGCCGAGCGGTTCGGGCAGCCCGGCCACGTCCGGCGTGAAGTCGAGCAACCGCCCGATGACCGCCATCGGGTCGCCGGGCTCGATCGCCTCAGCCCCCCGGGCCGCGAACAGCACGACCAGGCCCCACGCCCACAGATCGGCCGCCTCGGTCACGGCGCGCCCGTCGAACACCTCCGGCGACATGTAGTTCGGCGTGCCCATGACCGGACCGCTCGTGGTGGGCCCGACCTCCCTGGCGACACCGAAGTCGATCACCCGAGGGCCGTCGGGGCCGAGGATGATGTTGTCCGGCTTGAGGTCGTGGTGGACGATGCCGGCCTGGTGGATGGCGGTCAGCGCGGTCGCCACGCCGACGGCCAGGCGGCGCAGCCGGTCGCCCTCGTAGGGGCCCGACTCGGCCACGACCTGCCGCAGACTGAGGCCGGCGACGTACTCGCTGACGATGTACAGCGGCGCCACCTCGACCTGCGCCTCGATCACCTTGGCGGTGCAGAACGAGGCCACCCGCTGGGCCGCCGACGCCTCCTTGGCCAGCCTGGCCCGCGCCTGCGCGCCTTCGGACCTGGGCACCTTGATCGCGACCCGCTCGCCCGACTCGCCGTACGCCTCGTAGACGACGCCCTGGCCGCCCGCGCCGAGACGGCCGACCAGCCAGTACCGTCCCAGGCGGTGCGGGTCGGAAGAAGTGAGAGGAACCATCAAGTCCGCCATTCTGCTCGATCGGGGTCTTCCCGGACCGGCCTGGAGCTCCCGAAGCTACAGCGAGCCGCAAAATAGGGATCGTCGCGGTCAACCGGCCGGGAAGTTCGGCGCGAGCCGGTGACCGGGGGCGACCTTTGGGGCTGGTCGCACGGCCCCGAACGGAGGGCCTTTTGGAGCACTTACCGCCTACCTTGCTCTTCGACTTCGTCATGATCGTTTGCGGCCGGTTGATCCGGCCGTTGGGCTCTCTGATCCTGGCTTCTCGCTCGCGATCGTGTTCTCTGGTGCGGTCATGGACGCGGTCATCCGCCCCGTGCGACGGCGCCCGCCGGACCGGCAGCGCCGCGCGGGTTCCCCACATCCGACCGCGAAACAGGACGATCGCTTGCGGCAGAGCCGGGTGGATCTCCAGCAGTCGCGTGGGGTTGAACGGGCTCGGCTCGCGGGCGCGGGGCGCTGCCTGGCGGATCGGCCGGCCTGGGCGTGCGGCTCTCCGGCCGCTCCCGGCCGCCGCCCATCGGGCAGCGCTCCGCGATTTCCTCGAGGCGTCCGTGGACAGATGCATCGCGCGTACGCGAACCCGCTGCCGCCGGATCCCGTTCCGCATCACAGCGATCAAGCACACCTCGGCATGACACCCTGGCGGCCCGATCGCGCTCGCTTTCGAGGCGGGCGGTCAGTACCGCCGCAACGTCTAGCAGTAGCTGGCGCCGTTGAACCTGCGCGGCGCCTTGGGCACGGTGCTGGAGATGGTCTGGCCGGGGTCGACGGTGAAGCAGCGGCCGTCGGCCCCGTACGACCAGTCGATGCGGTAACGCATCCGGACGCCGCAGTCGTTGCGCGCGTAGCCGGTCTTGTTGACCCAGCCGCTCTTCTGCCAGATGGCGACGCAGGCGGGGGTGTTGCCCTGCGCCTTGGCGGTGTCGGCGACGGCACCGGTCGGGGCGGCCGTCAGCATGGCGATGGAGGCCGCGCCACCGATGGCCAGGGCGGTGAGCGACTTACGAAGCTTGATGCTCATCGTCGTCTTCCTCTCGTGTTGTGGCTGATGAGAGGAAGGTAGGTGCGGCTGTGTTGAGTCCATGTTGAGGATTCGTTCAGGCCCCTCCGGACCCCGAACGGGACCCGCATATGACCACAGCCGGCGCGGGAGGAGCACAACCGCGAGGGGACCAGGGGGCGGCGATGAACGCGTACACGGCGACGATGACCGTGCCGGGCACCAGGTGCAGTGCGATGGAGAACGGGACGGAGCGACGGTCGGCGGGGAGCTTCGCGACGAAGCCTTTCGGCTGGGCGCTTCGGGCGTCGGCCGGGGGCTGCATTGCTTTGTCCATGCCGAGAATCGTGGCCGCGCGTGCGGCAGGATGATCGGCCATGCTCCTTCGCCGCGCTGCGACTGCTGCCCATGAGCGATCGAGACAAGGACATACGCCGACGAGACCGGCTCGGCGGAGTCCTCCACGAGTACTCATATGCCGCATGACCTCTCCGAAGCCGGCGCCGACACCGTGCGTGCCTTGTCGTCGCGCCGTTCCGGCGAGCCGCTCGAATGAGCGGGTAATCTATTAATAAACTTTACTTTAAATTTCGGCCGGCTCGCAGGTAGAAAGAGCCCTATGAAAAGACATGCTCTTCGACTCGTGGTCATCGCCCTCGCCCTGACCGCCGTCGGCGGCATCCCCGCCAACGCCGGCACCGCCGATCAGCCCGTGCCTCTCGGCCGCACCACGCTGGGTGGCGCCGACCCCAGCGTCATCAAGGTCGGCAATCTCTACGTCGCGGCCAAGTCGGTGAACGGCGGCGTCGCTGTACGGACGGCGACCACTCTCGAGGGCATCGCCGTCGCGTCCCCGCGTCAGGTGTGGATGGACACCGGCAACCACGGTGAGGTGTGGGCTCCCGAGATCGTGCACCACGACGGCCGCTACCACATCTACTTCGCGGCGGGCCGCGGCGCCGCCCACCGGATGTACCACATCAGCTCCGCCAGCGCCGATTCCGGTTATTCCGCCGCGACGAAGGTCACTCTGCCCGGCGACAAGTGGGCCATCGACGGCGTGCCGTTCACCTTCAACGGCCAGCGCTGGTTCGTGTGGTCCGGCTGGGCGGGCGACACCAACGTCGAGCAGAACCTCTACCTCGCCCGGATGAGCAGCCCGACCACGGCCACCGGCGGCCGGTACATCATCTCCCAGCCGCGGGAGCCGTGGGAGCGGGTCGTCGGCAACCCGTTCATCAACGAGGGCCCCGAGCCGATCCTCGACCCGAACGGGCAGTTGCACATCGTGTACTCGGCGAACGGCAGTTGGAGCAGCAAGTACTGCCTCGCCGATCTGCGGCTGCGCTCCGGTGGTGACCCGACGAACGTGTGGGACTGGTACAAGAGCAACGGTTGCCTGTTCGGCTCGTACGCGGAGTACATGATGGCGGGCTGGACCCCGACGCTGCACGTGGACGGCCCGGGTCACCACACGTTCGTGCTGGAGCGCGGGGACATCGCCACCAGCCCGCCGTCCGGCAACCGGTTCCCGACCATGTACCACGCGGTTGCCAAGGGCACGCCGTACTCGTGGTCCAACCGGTACTGGTACACCGGCACGGCCGTGTGGTGGAGCAATACCACCTACCGGCGGGCGAACGTGCCCGGTGCCAATACCAACGTCGGGTACAGCCTCAAGTTCTTCGAATGACGCACGTACGACGCCTGATCTGCCGTCCCTTGGTGAGCGCCTCGACTGGTTCGTCGCGTCCGGGCCGATGTCGGTGTGGAACGGTGCCTCCCGTACGGGCGGCTGCCTGAATCACCCCGACGGCGCCCCGATCCCGCCGTCCGCGAGAGCGCGCTCGACGGCATGCAGGGCTCGGCGCACCACCAGGGTGACAGCTATCCGTGCACGATTGAGGCTATCCGTTTCTGGTGCGCATCGCCGAGCGCGCCGGGACCTCCCCGGCCGTGCCGGTGTTGTGGAGCTGCCGGCCGGTATGGGTTCGGCCGAGGGTCCCATCGAGTTGCGGGCCGTACCGGACGGCCAACGGGGCGGTCGCGGCGCTGTACCGGACCGCGACGGGAGCGGGCCGGTGACGATCAGGATCACCGGTCCCCTCCTCAGCCGGAGGCGCTGCGGCCTTCGAGGCGGCTGATCGCCTGGGTTCCGGCGTTGCCGCGCAGGCCCGCGGCGTAGTGCCAGCCGTTCAGCGCACCGGGCTGGGTGAAGTCGACGCGGCCCTGGGTCGGTCGCGTGATCCCGGACCTCGAGGCGTGCACGCCGGCCCCTGCGATCGGCATGCCGTCACGGGCGTCCACCACCCGGCCTCGTACCTCGATCGTCCCGCCCTGCACGGGGCCCACCGCCGCAAGCGCGGGCTCGGCGGAAGCGACGGCGGGGGCGACGGCGGAAGCGGCGGCGGGGGTGAGGGCGGCCGGGGACAGGAGCGTCAAGACGGTGACCAGCCCGACGGCGAACGCCCGCCGCTTCTTCGCGCCGGTTAACATCCCTCGGCCTCAGATCGCGCCTGCTCGATGGCGGCCGGACGTAGCTGTGCCGCGCGGATCCGCGAGACATCCAGCTTGCTGGAGCGGTCGAAGCGATAGATCCCGTTCTGTTCCTGGAAGACGTCGGTGAGCTGCGTGTAGCAGTAGCCGAACATCCGGGGGTCGTTCAGCAGGACCCCGACCAGGCCGGCGAACCGCTGCTGGAGCTCCTCCTCGCCGGCGGGGCGCTCGCCGTACCCCCAGGAGCTCTCATCGGAGCGCACGTCCGGATTCCACCAGATGCCGCCGAACTCGCTGCAGAAGTACGGCTGCCCCTGGTACGGCACCGACCACGCCGTGCCGTCGGGATCGGCGTTGACGTACGGCGTCCCGTCGGCCAGGCCCGCCATCAGCTTGCCGAACACCTCGGGATCCTGCTCGTAGCAGTGCGAGTCGTAGACGTCGGCGCCGGGGACCCGGTGCGCGTAGCCGGACGCGTCGATCACCGGGCGGGTGGGGTCGGCCGCCTTCGTGGCCAGGTACATGCCCCGGGTGACGTCGTCGAGTACGGTGATCCGGTCGTGCAGCCGCTGCCAGGTCTCGTTGAGCGGGCACCAGCCGACGATGCTCGGGTGGGAGTAGTCGCGCTCGACCGCCTCCAGCCACTGGGTCACGAACGACGCGGTCGGCTGCTGGTTGTCGCCGGGCGGCCCGCCGACGTTGGCCCCCCAGTCCCCGAACTCGCCCCAGACCAGGAAACCCGCCCGGTCGGCGTGGTACAGATACCGCTCCTCGAACACCTTCTGGTGCAGCCGCGCGCCGTTGAACCCCGCGGCCACGGCCAGCTCGATGTCGCGGCGCAGGGCCTCGTCCGTGGGCGCGGTCATCAGGCCGTCGGGGTAGTAGCCCTGGTCGAGCACGAGCCGCTGGTAGCGCACCTCGCCGTTGAGCAGGACGGCGTGCCCGTCGATGGCGACCGAGCGGAGCCCGGCGTAGCTGGTGGCGGTGTCGACCACGGCGCCGTCGCCGTCGAGCAGGTCGATGCGCAGGTCGTACAGGTGCGGGTCCTCGGGGGACCACAGCCGTACCCGGTCGTCCGGCAGCGGCAGCCAGACTTCGGCGGCCAGGTCGAGGTCGGCGCGAGCCTGCGCCTGCGCGAGGTCGCCGGCCTGGTCCGACACGGTCACCCTGACGGCGTGCCCGGGGCGGTCGCCCGACACCGGCACGGTGACGCGGAACGCGGAGGCCGCGACGTTCGGCGTGATCCGCGGCCGGCCGAGGTGCGTGCCGGGCACGGGCTCGCACCACACCGTCTGCCAGATGCCGGTGGTGCGCCCGTAGTGCGCGCCGCGCCCCTCGTAGTCGGTGGTCTGCTTGCCGCGCGCCTGCGGGCCGGAGCGGGCGTCGCGGGCGCGCACGACCACGGTGTACGTGTGCGCCGGATCGGCCGCCGCGGTCAGATCGCAGGTGAACGGGGTGAACCCGCCCCGGTGCCGGCAGGCCTCGACGCCGTCCACCCACACCGTGGTGTCGTGGTCCACCGCCTGGAAGTGCAGCAGCACCCGCTGCCCGGCCCAGTCCTGCGGCACCCGGACGGTACGGCGGTACCAGACGGCCGGATGGAAGTCCGGATCGCCGATGCCGGACAGCGACGCCTCCGGGCAGAACGGCACGACGATCTCGCCGGTCAGATCCCGGTCGAGCAGGCCCCGCTCCAACCCGGAGTCGCCGGGGTCCCTCTCGAACTGCCAGGTTCCGTTGAGGCACCGCCATGCGGGGCGGACGAACTGCGGACGCGGGTACTCGGGACGGGGAATGACGGTGTTCACAAGACTCGCTTTCTCCGGGGATTCAGGATTTGACGGCACCGGCGATGCCCTCGACGAAGTACCGCTGCAGGACGACGAACAGCGCCACGACGGGCAGCAGCGAGATCGTTGCCGCGGCGGCCATGCCGGACCAGTCGGTGGTGTTCTCGCCGACGAACGCCAGCATGCCGACGCTGACGGTGCGCAGGTCGGGCCGGGAGAACGTGAAGACCAGCGGCAGGAAGAACGCGTTCCAGGTGTTCAGGAAGGTGAGCACGGTGACCGTGGCCGTCACCGGCTTGGCCAGCGGCAGCATGATGCGGAAGAAGACGGTCAGGAACCCGGCGCCGTCGATGAGCGCGCTTTCGGACAGTTCCTTGGGGATGCCGCGGAAGTATCCGGCGTAGAGCAGGATGGCCGACACGTTCGCGGCCCCCGACATCGCCACGATCATGCCCGTCAGCGAGTTCAGCAGCCCGAGCCGCTGGGAGAGGTCGACCAGCGGGATGATGGTGTAGCCGGCCGGGACGAACAGCGTGGCGACCAGGACGCCCATGACGATCCGGCGCCCCCGGAAGTCGTGGCGGGCCAGGACGTAGCCGGCCATGGCGCACCGGACGAGCACCACCACGACCGTGCTCACCGTGACGATCACGGTGTTGAGCAGGTACTTCCCGAACTGCGCGCTGCTCCACGCGCGCTCGTAGTTCTCCCATGCCGGGTTGTCGGGCAGCAGGCCGAGCCCTTGGGTGAACACCTCCGCCGACGTCTTCAGCGACGCGGAGACCATCCACAGGAACGGGTAGATCCACAGCAGGCAGCCGATGGCGAGCGCGGCGGCGGCCAGCCACCAGGGCAGCCGCCGCAGCGTCGCGCTCCAGGTCCGTCGCGGGCGGGGGCGGGTCTGCGCGACCGTGCTCATGCGGCCCTCCTGGTCCGCCGGGCGGCGCGAACCGCGAGCAGCTGCAGGATGCCGACGAGGCAGACGAACAGGCCGAACAGGACGGCGGCCGCGGAGGCGTACCCGAGGCGGGGGATGGTGGCGGCGAAGGCCCACCGGTAGATGTAGACCTCGATCACCTCTGTCGAGTAGAACGGGCCGCCGCCGGTCATGGTCAGGACGAGGTCGAAGACCTGCAACGACGCCTCGATCGACAGCAGCGTGATGATGACCAGGAAGGGCTTGAGCAGGGGCAGGGTGATGTGCCGCAGGATCGCGGGCGCGCCGGCGCCGTCGAGGCGTGCCGCCTCGTACACCTCGTTCGGCACCGTCTGCAACGCGGCCAGCCAGTAGACCAGGGTGATCCCGAACCACTTCCACACGTACACGGCGATCGTCGTGCCCAGCGCCGTCGATGACTGGCCGAGGAAGTCGATGCCGTCCGTCACCAGGCCGGCCTCGCGTAACGCGAGGTTCACCGGGCCGCTGGCCGGGTCGAAGACGAACTGCATGACGACGCCGACGATCGCCGTGGTGGTGACCACCGGCAGGAACAGCGCGGTGCGGAACAGCTTGCGCAGCGGCATGCGGGGCGAGTTGAGCAGGATCGCGACCAGCAGGGTGACCAGCACCTGGAGCGGCACCGCGCAGACCATGAACGTCAGCGTCAGCCGGAACGAGCTCCAGAACATCGGGTCGGCGAGGACCTCGCGGTAGTTGGCCACGCCGATGAACGTCCGGCCCGTGTCGAACCCGTTCCAGTCGGTGAGCGAGTACGCGTAGCTGCCGATGATCGGGTAGACGGTGAAGGCGCCGTACAGCAGCACGGTCGGGGCCAGGAACAGCCAGACGTACGCGGTGCCGCGCGGTCGCGTTCCCGGCGCGGCGGGAAGTGCGACCGTCATCCGCGCGTCTCCGGAGCGCTCTGCCCGGTGCCGCCGGTGGTGCTCTGGTCGACCACCAGCCGCCAGGGCGCCTCCAGATGGACGGGCGGGCCCTGGTCCCCCTCGACGCGCTCCAGCAGGCGGGTCACGGCGAGCTCGGCGAGCCGCTTCTTGTCGGGCGCGATGGTGGTGAGCGCCGGATTGGCGAACCGGCCCTCCTCGATGCCGTCGAACCCGACGACGGCGACGTCCTCGGGCACCCGCAGCCCCCGGGACACCACCGCCCGCAGCGCCCCGATGGCGAGCAGGTCGTTGTAGCAGAACACCGCGTCCGGCGGCTCCGCCAGATCGAGCAGCTGGTCCATCGCGCGCCGGCCGTCTTCGCGCTGGTAGCGCCGCACCCGTACGGTGAGCTCGGGCCGGAGCGGCAGCCCCGCCTCGGCCAGCGCCTGCTCGTACCCGTCGGACCGGTGCGCCGAGGTCTGCCTCCGCGCCGCGGCGGTCTCCGAGCGCGGCAGGTGGGGCACGCCGATGGCGGCGATCCGGGTGCGGCCCAGCGAGATCAGGTGCGCGGTGGCGCTGCGGGCCGCGGCGGTGTCGTCGATGGCGACGTGGTCCATGCCCTCCACCCGCATCTCGCCCAGCATCACCGTCGGGCAGTTGCCGGCCCAGCGACGCAGCTCGTCCTCGGTCAGGCCGAGCGGGCTGAAGATGAACCCGTCGAAGAGGGCCGACCGGTCCCGCCGCATGACGATCTGCCGCTCCCGTTCGGCCACCCCCTCGGTGCGGTCGATGAGCACCGTGTACCCGCGTTCCTCGGCCCGATCCACCACGTGGGCGGCCAGTTCGGTGAAGTACGGCACGTCCAGCGGCAGCACGAGGGCCAGCAGGTTCGACCGCCCCCGGTTCAGGCTGCGCGCCGCGACGTTGGGCCGGTAGTCGAGTTCGTCCAGGGCGCGCTGGACCTGGGCGCGGGTCTCCTCCGACACGTAGGCGAAGTTGTTCACGACGTTGGAGACGGTCCGTACGGAGACTCCGGCCAGCCGCGCAACATCACGTTGTGTCACCACGGTCGTTCACATCCTCCGGTGGAAGCCGATGACATTGAGTTCATAGAAGAGTCTTGCCGCGCGGCATGCCGCGTGGCAAGAATGAATTTGCCGCGCGGCAACATTTTTACGCGACGTTCACAGCCGCCGGTGGGAGGCAGGACCGATGACCGCGATGACTCGGCGGGGATTCCTCTCCGCAGCAGGCACCCTGGCCGCCGTGGCGGCGACCGGCGCGTGCGGTGGCGGCGGAGGCGGTGGCGGTACCGCGGGCGGGTCGCTGACCTGGTGGGACCACCAGAACCAGCTGCAGAAGGCGAAAGCGGACATCTTCGCCAAATTCGCCAAGAGCGCCGGCGGCGTCCCCGTCCAGTACACGTACTACAACCCCGCGAAGATGGGCCAGGCGCTGCAACTGGCCAAACAGAGCAACCAACTGCCGGACGTCCACTCCAACGCCGGCCTCAACAACGTGCCGCCCGCGGCGCTCATCGCCGCCGGGTGGGCACAGCCGCTGGACCTCGGCGACGAGGCGACGGCCCGGGTCAAGGACTCGCTCATCGAGGGCCTGCACGTCTTCGACGGCAAGATCTACGCCTTCCCCGTCTTCAGCCACCAGGTCTACGTCGCGGCGTCGTGGTTCAACACGGAGCTGGTCACGCGCGCCGGGCTGGACCCGCAGGCCCCGCCCAGGACCTACGACGAGTTCCGGGCCGCGGCCCGGACGGTGCAGAGCAAGAGCGGCGGCCAGTCGTACGGCTGGGTGTGGAACGTCGGCATGCCGCAGCGGCTGGGCGAGCAGGTCCACGACCTGGCGCAGGCGGCCGGATTCGAGGGCGGCCTCGGCCTGCGGTACGCCACCGGCGAGTACGCCTTCCACGCCGACGAGTACCTCGACGTGATCGAGTTCCTGGTGTCGCTGAGCCGGGACAAGCTGCTGGTGCCGGGGGCGAACTCCTGGACCGACGACGTGGCGCGCGCCCGGTGGACCGCCGGGGTGGCGGCGTACTACTTCGACGGCCCGTGGTGCCCCGGCGTGGCGCTGCAGAGCACGCCCGACTTCGCGGACAAGCTCGGCGTGGGACCGATCCTGGTGCCCGACGCGGGCGACACCGTGGCCACGTACCATGTGCCGCAGCCCGGCGAATACTGGCTGTCGCCCGGGAGCAAGCACGCCGCGGCGGCGAACAAACTGCTCGGCGAGTACTTCACCACGGAGGACTACTCGCGCCGGGTCGCCGAGACCATGTCGCAGCCACCCCGCGACATCGCCGTCGTCGAACAGTCCCAAGCGCACCCCGCCTACAAGAAGCTGATCTCCTGGTTCAAGGAGAGCGTCTACCTCGCCCCCACTCCGGTCGCCGGGAACAAGGACGTCCAGCGGGTCCAGATCGAGTCCAAGCCGGTCACCCCCACCCTCGGGGACATCGTCCAGGGCGCGTTCAGCGGCGACGTCACCGACGTCCGCGCGGCACTGACCAAGCTGTCCAGCGACAGCGCCAAGGAACGGGACGCGGCGATCGCGGCGGCCAAGGGCAAGGGCGCGAAGGTCGGCCTGGACGACTACGCCTTCCCCAACTGGAAGCCGCGGGCGGACTACCTCAAGCCCATGTACGCCGAGCGCTAGCGATGGGGACTCATCCCGTGAACCGACCGAACATCGTGCTGATCATGACCGACCAGCAGCGTGCCGGCTGGACCGCCGCGAGCGGCTTCCCCCTGGACACCATGCCCTTCCTCGACGGGCTGATGGGCGGCGGCACGCGGTTCCAGCGGGCGCACACCACGTCCCCGCTGTGCGTGCCCGCCCGGGTCAGCCTGCTCACCGGACGGTACCCGTCCGCGCACCGGGTCCGGCAGAACAGCGCCGCACAGCACGTGCTGCGCGGCCCCGACCTGGTGGACGTGCTCCGCGACGCCGGCTACGCGCTGCACCTGGCGGGCAAGACGCACTTCCACCGCAAGCCCGGCGACTTCGACACCTTCGCCGCACCGTACTGGCACAACCGCGGCCCGGCCGGCGCGGCGACCGCCGACCAGGCGCGGTTCGAGCAGTGGCTCGGCGCGCTCGACCACTCGGTCAGCCACGAGCCGACACCGTTCCCGCTGGAGTGCCAGTTCCCGCACCGGATCGTCTCCGACGCGATCAGCGCCATCGACCGGACGCCCGGCGACCGGCCGTTCTTCGCCTGGCTGTCGTTCCCGGAACCGCACAATCCGTACCAGGTCCCGGAGCCGTACTTCAGCCTCTTCGGGCCGGACCAGGTGCCCGACCGGCTGGCCGGGCCCGAGGGCGCCGCGCGCAAGGGCGGCACCTACACCTGGCTGCGCAGGCTGATCGAGGAGAAGCGGCCCGGCTACGACGCCGAGTGGCGGCGCTACCGTGCCAACTACTGCGGCATGCTCCGGCTGATCGACGACCAGCTCCAACGGTTCTTCGCGCACCTGCGCGAACGCGGGCGGGACGCGGACACGCTGGTGCTCTTCGTCGCCGACCACGGCGACTACGTCGGGGACTACGGGCTGCAGCGCAAGGGCGCGGGCATGCCCGAGTGCCTGATGCGCATCCCGTTCGCCGTCACCGGGCCGGGCGTGCGGGCCGTGGACAACCGCACCGACTTCGTCTCGCTCGCCGATCTGTTCCCGACGATCTGCGACGCGATCGACGTCGAGATCCCGCCCGGCGTCCAGGGCCGTAGCCTGTGGCCCCTGCTCACCGGGGCTCCGTATCCGGCCGAGGAGTTCGCCAGCGGATACGGCGAACGCGGGTTCGGCGGGCTGTCCTACGACGTCGACGAGCGCCCGCCGTTGCACTTCCCGTACGAGGGCCGGACCTTCGACGAGCTCAACACCGTCACCCAGTCCGGCACGACGGTGATGCTCCGGCGCGAGCAGTGGAAGCTGCTCCTGGACGAGCGCGGCGCCGGCGAGCTCTACGACCTGGACGCCGACCCGGCGGAGCTGGACAACCGGTACGACGATCCCGCGCTCGCCGAGATCCGCGCCGCCCTCACCACCGATCTCGCCCGCTGGATGATCCGCGTCCGGGACGACCTGCCGGAGGCGGTCTACACCCTCAAACGCGCGCCACACAACTGGCACTAGGCCGGCGCGGAGCCTGTGGAGGCGCGGTAGACCATGGACACGGGGAGCACGACATCCTCCGGCGAGGTGCCTCCGGACGCGAACGTTCGCCTTGGGACTTGGCCCCTCAGTTCCGGCGAGGAGAGGACCTCCATGACGACGTTCGGCCGTCGCGACGATTCCTCGCGCTCCAGCGCTACTTCGTCGAAGGCGTCGCCGGGGCCGTGAAGTCCTGACCTCGAATGAGAGACATGAATCAACCGAACATCCTGCTCATCTGCACCGACCAGCAGCGCTTCGACGCGATGGGCGCCTACGGCAACGACGAGATCGACACGCCCAACCTCGACCGGCTGGCGGCCCAGGGCGTGCTCTTCGAGAACTGCTACGTGCAGAGCCCGGTCTGCGGCCCCTCCCGCGCCAGCCTGATGTCGGGCCGCTACGTTCACGCGCACGGCGCCTGGGCGAACGGCGTCGGGCTGCCCGCGCACGAGCACCTGTTCTCGCGCACCCTGGCCGACCACGGCTACGACTGCGGCCTGGCCGGGAAGTTCCACGTCGGCGGGGCGTGCTTCGGCGGCCGTCTCGAACCGCGGCTGGACGACGGCTTCCGCGTGTTCCGGTGGGCACACGACCCTTACGTCGGATCGTCCGAGAACGCCTACCACCGGTGGCTGCGGGCCGTACGGCCGGACCTGTACGAGGCCGCCGCCCAGGCCGATTCCGGGACCGGCTTCGACACGCTTCCCACGGAGTTCCACTACAGCCGGTGGATCGGCGACGAGACCATCGACTACCTGCGGCGCTCGCGCGACGCGGACAAGCCGTTCTTCTTCGTGGCCAACTTCTTCGACCCGCACCACGGGTTCGGCGCGCCGAAGGAGTACGTCGATCGTTACCGCGGAAAGGCTCTGCGGCGTCCGGTCACCCGGGACCAGGAGCTCGCCGGCAAGCCGCCCGTGCAGACCGAGGCCTCGCACCGCTCCTACGCCGGCCACGCACGCGGCTACACGGAGTACACGGAATCCGAGCTCCACGACGTCAGGGTCAACTACTACGCGATGGTGAGTCTCGTCGACGACGAGGTCGGCCGGATTCTCGCCGCCCTCGACGAGGCGGGCCTGGCCGAGGACACGCTGGTCGTCTTCACCAGCGACCACGGCGAGATGCTCGGTGATCACCAGCTCATGCTGAAGGGGCCGATGATGTACGAGTGCGCCGTCCGCGTGCCGCTCGTCATGCGCTGGCCCGCCGGGTTGCCCGCCGGCGAGCGGCGGGCCGGGCTGGTCCAGTGGATCGACCTGGCGACGACGTTCCTCGCGGCCGCGGGCGCACCGCCACTCCCCCGCGGGCAGGGGCTGAACCTCCTGCCGCCGGCCCGCGGCGAGCAGGACGCGCCGGCAAGGGACTGGGCCCTGTGCGAGTACCGCAACAGCGGCCACCCGTACGAGGAGCCCGTGCACACCACGATGCTCAGGCACGACCGCTGGAAGGTCGTCGTCTACCATGGCGCGCCGTCCACGACCCGAGCGCGCTCCGGCGAGCTGTACGACCTGGAGACCGACACGATGGAGCTGGACAACCTGTGGGACGACCCGGCTCATGCGGCGGTCCGGGCCGAGCTGCAGGAGCTGCTGCTCGACGTCCTGGTCGCCACCGAAGATCGTAGCCAGCCGCGGACGGCGCACTGGTGATCCCACCAGCGCGCCGGCGAGCCCGGCCGCCGCGGTTCGCGGCGGCCGGCGCGAACTGGTCAGTGGCGCTGCAGCGCGCGGAAGTCGTCGAGCCAGTAGCCGCGCCCCGACAGGGCGCCGCGGGGCTGCACGGTGTACGGGGCGTACACGCTGTTGAGCAGCCACGGGGCCTTGCCGGGGCCGAAGTTCTCGACCATCAGGTCGTCCTGCTTGAAGGCGTACGTGGCGACCGCCAGCCGCCCGGTGCCCCGGTACAGCTTCATCTGGTCGCGCAGGAAGCCCGACTGGCTGGTGAACCACGGGCTGCCGGCCAGGAAGTCGTCCCACTTCCGCTCGCTGAACGGCTTGTCGATGGCGGCCTTGATGACCTGCCATACCAGCGTGCCGGAGGGGAAGCCGTACTTCTGGGCGAACGTGGCCGCGACCGGGTCCTTCAGGTGCTGCTGCCAGTACCAGACGAGAGAGAACTCGGTGACCAGGAACGTCTGGTCGGGGCGCATCCTCGGCAGGATGTAGTCCAGGAACGGCTGCGCGTTCTCCGGCGCGGGGATGTGCGGGTGGATGTCCACGCCCTCGATCTCCGGCGTCTGGCGTACGAAGGTCATCCAGCGCTCGGCCGCCGGCGTGCGGCGGTCCGGCAGGTCGAGCCGGTTCAGCGCGCCCATGTAGAGCGCGGTGCCGCAGTCGGCGCCGCACCGCTCACGCCGGTAGTCGATCACGTGCCGGGCGACGGTCTCGTAGAACTCGTTGAGCCGCTGGTCACGCTCGGCGGGCAGGCTCTCGATGAAGGGCTCGTTGCCGATCGTGAGGATGTCCACCTTGCCCATCACCGTGGGGAGCACCTTGTCCAGCCGGGCCAGCTCCGCGGCCATCCTGGGGCTGCCCGGCGCGGGGAAGGACGCCGCGTCGTAGGGGAACTTCAGGCTGAGGACGGTGTCGTAGCCGCGCGCCGCCGCCTTGGTGATGGTGCTGATCGCGAAGTGCTCGGCGGGGTCGCCCTTGTCGGCGGCGGGCATCGGGAAGAACCCGCGGACCCAGCGGGCGCGGGCCTCGCGAAGTTCCCGGTAGTCGAGGGCGTCGAGGTTCTGGTTGAAGTTGGCGCCCAGAGCGCCGTACGCGCGGGCGAGCGGCTTGGCGTCGGGCACGGATTCGGCTCCTTCCGCCGCAGCGGGGTGGGTGAGGGACGAGACGGCGAGAACCGCGGTTAAGGCGATGATCGGCAGTCGGCGCAGCATGTGACCTGCTTTCTCGGAAGGGAAGGCCGATGCGTGTTCAGCTCAGCACATTCATGTTTGCGCTAACCTGAGTGGCCTGTCAACGGCCTGGGCGGTGGCGGTGAGGTCAGCGGCGCGGCGGCGCGGTGGAGGCCCGCACCACCAGCTCCGGCCGGACGAACCTGCTGGCGGAAGCGGACGCCTCGACCTTCTGCGGGGCCTCGATCTGCGTGATCAGGTGCTCGAGACAGCGGCGGCCCACCGTGGCGAGGTCCTGGCGGACGGTCGTCAGCGGCGGGATGAGGAACGGCGCGAAGTCGAGGTCGTCGAAGCCGACCACACTCAGGTCGTCCGGCACCTTGCGGCCCAGCTCGGCCGCCGCTTGCAGGACGCCCACGGCCATCTGGTCGTTGGCGGCGAAGACGGCGGTCACGTCGTCGTCGGCCAGCAGGCGGCGGGCGGCGTCGTACCCCGACTGCGGGGACCAGTCGCCGACGACGGGCGGCGGGACGGCGCGGCCCGACCGCTTCAGCAGCCGCTGCCACGCGGCCCGGCGCCGCTGCGCCGGGTTCGAGCCGGTCGGCCCGGCCACGTGGTGGACGGTGGCGTGGCCGAGCCCGAGCAGGTGATCCACGGCGGCGCGGACGCCGGCGGCCTCGTCCATGCCGAAGGTGGGGTGCCGGTGCGCCGCCCTGCTGTCGGCGATCACCACCGGCACCTCCTCGGGAAGCTGCAGGTGCGGGGTGTCGAGCACCCGGGCCTCTATCACGATCACGCCGTCCACCGCGCGGTCGGTGAGGCCGCGGACGGCGGCGCGGATGTCCTTCTCGGTCGGGCCGTTGACCATCGCGACGCTCACCGAGTAGCCACGGGCCTGGGCGCCGGTCACGACGGCCTCGAGGATGCGGACGTTGAGCACGGCGCTGAGGTTGAACATGACGACGCCGATCGTGCCGAACCGGCCGGTGGCCAGCGCCCGCGCGGCGATGTTGGCGCGGTAACCGAGCTGTCTCATGGCCGTCTCGACCTTGAGCCGCGTGGCGGCGGTCACCCGGTCGTTGCCGTTGACGACCCGCGACACGGTCTGTCCTGACACACCGGCGATCTTGGCGACGTCCGCCATCGACGGGCCGCCGGACGCCCCCGTCCCTGGTTGCCGAGCCACGCGGGGTGCTCTCCCTTCCTCGTAGCAGCGCTGAACAAGGTCAGGCCAGGCCCAGGTGATTGGTTCCTTCGAAGTCGCTCAAGGACGTGTCGTAGTCCTTGCCGCCGACAGCGTACATCGACGTCATCCAGTGGTGGAAATTATCGCCGGAGGCCCGAAGCCGCTGGTAGAGACGGCCGATCAGCGCCGACTGGACCTCGCCGAGCGCCGGGTCGCCGTAGCGGTTGGTCAGCTCGGACGGATCTTCTTCCAGGTCGTAGAGCTCGTTGACGCTCTCCGGGTTGACCACCAGCTTGAACCGGCGCGTGCGCAGCATGCGCTGCGGATAGGGGAAGTGGTGGCCGTGGAACTCCGCGGTGATGTCCTCGCGCCAGCCGGCGGGCTCCTCCCCCAGCGCGAACGGCACCAGGCTGCGGCCGTCGGCGCCCGGCTCGGGGCCGGCCCCCGCCAGGTCGAGTATCGTCGCCGTGAAGTCGACCAGGCTGACGAAGGCCCCGGTCGACGCGCCGCCCGGCGAGCCGGGGACGCGCAGCAGGCCGGGGATGCGGTAGATGTCGTCGTACATGGCCGGGCCCTTGTCGTGCAGGCGGTGGGAGCCGGTGAACTCGCCGTGGTCGGCGGTGAAGGCCACCGCCGTGCTGCCGGTCAGGCCGAGCCGCTCCAGGGCCTCGGTCAGGCGGCCGACCTGCTCGTCGATGAGCGTCACATACCCCCAGTACGCGGCCACGAGCCGGCGCGCGGTCTCCTCGCCGAGCGTGTCGTGCGTCCAGTGCTCGCTGTAGCGCCGCTGGACGGGCGGCTTGTTCTCGAACGTCTCCTTGATCGACTCGGGCAGCTCGACCAGGTCGGGCGAGTACATCTCCAGGTACTCGCGCGGCAGCAGGTAGGGAAGGTGCGGCCCGTAGAAGTGCACGGCCATGTAGAAGGGGCGGCCGTCGCGGTGGAAGTCCTCGGCGTAGCGTTCGAGCCGGTCGATCGTGCGGTCGGCGAGGAAGCGCTCGAACGTGGCCTCCCCCGGCTGGTGCAGGACGCCCGCGAGCAGGTTGCCGGGCTCTCCGTTGGGGAAGACCCCGCGCACCTCCTCGCTGATCTCGGGTCCCGGCAGGCCGTGGCGTTCCAGCCAGGCCAGGTAGTCGGGGTGCCCCACCGGGTTGTGCCAGCCCGGGTAGTGGGCGCCGTCGAAGCCGAACTCACCGGGGCCGCGCCGCCGCCCGACGTGCCACTTTCCCTCGATGCCGACGTTGTAGCCGTGCTCGCGCAGGCGGCGGGAGAAGGGCGTGAACTCGTCCGGCAGCTCCTCCGAGTACCCCACGTTGCGCTCGTAGTTGGCCAGCAGCCGGTGCCGGAACGGCAGCACGCCGGTCAGCAGGCTGGCCCTGGCGGGGGTGCAGATGGCCGACGGGGTGAAGCAGGCGTCGAAGCGGGTGCCCGAGGCGGCCAGGGCGTCCAGGTGCGGTGTGGACACGTGGGGGTTGCCGTAGCAGCCGAGGGTGTCGACGCGGTGCTGGTCGGTCATCAGGAAGAGCACGTTCGTGGGTTGGCTCATCGGGCCTCCATGCTTGTTTCCGCAAACATCGGAATCACCGTCAGCAGCGGGGATCATGGCGCCTGAGCTGCAGCTCAAAGAAACCTCACCGTCATGACCTTGACGCTGATAGGTGGCGGTCATAGGTTAGCGCAAACATGGAACCGCTTCACGGGGGGTCCCTGAAGGTTCAGGGCTGGGCGGGATCGTGACCGACTCGACGACGAAGAGGAGTCGCCATGGGGTCGCATCGCCGAATCCTTGGAACCCTGCCCGATGTGTCAGGCGCCGGGCGCCGTGACGTCAGCCGCCGCCAGTTCCTCGGCGGCACGAGCGCCGCCGTCCTGGCGGCGGCGCTGACCGCGTGCACCGGCGGCGGGCAGCTGAGCCGCCAGAGCCAGCCCGCCGGTAACGCGCTGCAGTGGTGGGACCAGTTCAGGCCGCTGACCAAGATGCTGGAGAGCGACCTCTTCAGCCCCTACGAGAAGAGCCACGCGGGCGTCACGATCGAACGGCGCCAGATGGACGCGCCCGACCTCGGCCAGGCGCTGCAGGTGGCGCGGCGCAGCAACCAGATGCCGGACGTGCACTCGCTGGCGGGGCTGGGCGCCGTATCCCCGGCCGCCCTGGTCAGCGAGGGCTGGTTCCAGCCGGTCGGCAAGCTCGCCGACTTCGCCGGCAGCCCGGTCGCCGGCCAGCTCTACGACGGCATCCACCGCTTCAACGGCGAGATCTACTCCTTCGCGCCGTTCTCCGGCCGGAATCACGAGGCGGTGCCGTGGTTCAACACGGCGCTGCTCAAGGAGGCCAAGGTGGACCCCCAGGACGAGCCGGCCACCTGGGACGACCTGCGCGACGTCGCCCGCCGCGTGACCAAGGGGAACGCCGCCGGCGCGTACGGGATGGTGATCCCGCTCAAGGACCCCGCGTACCTGGCGGCGCTGGTCCACCGGCTCGCGATGACCGCGGGCGCCCCCGGGCCCGGCGCCATCGACTGGAAGACGGGCGAGTACGTCCACGACTCCCAGCCGTACATCGACGCCGTCGAGTTCCTCGTCTCGCTGCAGAAGGACAAGGTCGTCCACCCGGCGTCCGCGTCGATGGGCCCCCGCGACGCCCGCGCCCGCTGGGCCGCCGGGCAGGCGGCCATCTACCCGTGGGGCGCGTGGTTCGTCGGCGGCCTGCGCGTGGACGAGCCCGAGGCGGTCGAGCGCGGGGTCGGCGTGTGGCACATCCCGTGCCCCGATAGCACCAGGAACTTCGTCTACAGCCCTCCGGCGCCCGGCACGTTCTGGGTGTCGAAACAGTCGAAGAAGGCCCAGACCGCGGCCGAGGTGCTGCTGCAGATGACCACCAAGGAGTTCCAGCTCAAGCTGGCCGCCGCCATGGACCAGCCGCCCGCGCTGGCCGAGGTGGTGGCGGAGGCGCAGGTGCACCCCGCCTACCGGCAGTGCGTCGCCAACTTCCAGGACGACGTGCGCATCGGACCGGTGCCCGAGGTCGGCACGCCGGGCGTGTGGCAGGTGCTCGCCGAGATGCGCGACATCCATCCCGACCTCGGCGACATCGTCCAGTCGGTGCTGACCGGCTCCAACTCCGACGTGGGCGGCCAGCTCCGGCGCTACAAGGACCAGCTCAGCACCGAGCGCGAGCGTGCCATCAAGGCGGTCAAGGAAGAGAAGGGGGTCGAGGTCGGCCTCGACGCCTGGGTCTTCGCCAACTGGGACCGCAAGAAGGACTACGAGCAGCAGGACTACGCCGGCCGCTGAGGGGCGGCCGGACAGGAGCACCATGACGACAACCCACGGGCAGACCTCCGCACACCCCCGGCCCGGACGGCTGAGGCGCCTGCGCAAGGACTGGTGGATCTACCTCTTCCTCCTGCCGACCCTCGTCGGGTACGGCGCGTACACCATCTATCCCCTGCTGGCGTCGTGGTGGTTCGCGTTCCTCGACTGGCCGGGCTTCGCCGACGCCGGGACGTTCATCGGCGTCGAGAACTTCGCGCGGCTGAT
Source organism: Nonomuraea sp. NPDC049625 (assembly GCF_040675285.1). Lineage (NCBI taxonomy): Bacteria > Bacillati > Actinomycetota > Actinomycetes > Streptosporangiales > Streptosporangiaceae > Nonomuraea > Nonomuraea sp. NPDC049625. Next base: position 441,627 of record NZ_JBFAOQ010000008.1, read on the forward strand.
CGAGGACGAGCTGTTCTGGAACGCGTTCTGGAACTCGATCGTGTTCCTCGTGATCGCCGTGCCGCTGCGGGTCGGGCTGGCGCTCGCGCTGGCGATCGTGCTCAACCGGAAGAAGACGCCGTTCAAGGGCTTCTTCCGCACGCTGTTCTTCCTGCCGGTCGTCACCACGGGCGCCATCGTCGGCATCGTGTTCACGCTGCTGCTGGACGCCGGCGGCCCGGTGAGCATGTCGCTGGTCTGGGCGGGCCTGATCGAGTCGCCGGCGAACTTCGCCGCCGACGCCGGCACCTCGCTCTTCGCCGGGATCGCCGTCTGGGTGTGGAAGTGGCTGGGCATCACCCTCATCTACTGGCTGGCCGCGCTGCAGACGATCCCGCAGGGCGTCCACGAGGCCGCGATGATCGACGGCGCGGGCCCCTGGGCGGAGTTCCGGCGCGTCACGCTGCCGCTGCTGGTGCCGTTCCTGGTGATCATCACGTTGATCGACACCGTGGCGGCGTTCAACGTCTTCGACCTGATGCAGACCCTCACCGGCGGGGGCCCGTCCTTCTCTTCCGAGGTGATCGAGATCTTCATCTTCCGTACGGCCTTCCAGGCCACCGTCCCCCAGCTCGGATACGCCTCGGCCGCGGCGGTGCTGTTCGGGCTGCTCACCATGGTCCTCGCGATCGCCCAGGCGCTGGGCATGCGCTGGGCCAGGAGCCGGATGGGGTCGGCATGACCGCGCCCGCGGACACCCGGCCCGCCCGCCGCCCGCTTGCCGGACGGCCGGCCCCGCGCCGCCGCCCGCTTGCCGGACGGGCGGCCCCGCGCCGCCGGGCGAGCACCGGGCAGGTGGTGACCGCCGTCCTGCTGCTCGTGCTCGGCGGCCTGTGGGTCTACCCGTTCGTCTGGCTGGTCTCGGCGTCGCTGAAGACCTCACCCGAGATCTTCGGCACGGGGCTCGGTCTGCTGCCCGAGGAGCCGGTCTGGGAGAACTACGCCCGCGCCTGGAGCGAGGTCGGCTTCGCCAGGTATCTGGTCAACACCCTCGTCATCACCGCCGGCACGGTGGTGCTCGTCGTCGTGCGCAGCGCCCTGGCGGGCTACGTGCTGGGCCGCTACGACTTCGCCGGCAAGAAGTTCGTCATCGGCCTGTTCCTGGTCACGTTCTTCCTGCCCGAGGGCTACACGATCATCCCGATCACCCAGCTCACCGACCAGCTCGGGCTGCTCAACACCCACGCCGGCGTGATACTCGGCCTGGGCGCGGGCGGGCAGATCGCCTCGACCCTCCTCTACGCCGGGTTCTTCAGGAAGCTGCCGAAGGAGCTGGAGGAGTGCGCCCGCCTGGACGGCGCGGGCCACTTCACCGTCTTCTTCCGCGTGATGCTCCCGCTGGCCTGGCCGATCACCGCCACGGTGGTCATCCTCACGTACCTGTTCGCCTGGAACGTCTACCTGCTTCCGCTGGTGTTCACGCTCAGCGACTCCGACCTGCGGACGCTGGCCGTGGGCATGACGGTCTTCGTGGGCGAGCGGGAAACGGACTGGTCGGGGATGGCCGCGGCCGCCGTGATCTCGCTGATCCCGGTGATCGCCGTCTTCGTCGTCCTCCAGCGGAAGTTCGTCGACAGCATCGCGGGAGCGGTGAAGCAGTGACAGGAACGGAGTTTTGAAACATATGTCTGTCCATGGCCGTGAGGCACTCGTGACGATCGACACTCGCCGCCCGGCGGGCCGGATCGACGACGACGTCTACGGACATTTCCTGGAATCGGCGTTCTTCGGCAACATCGAGGGCGGCGTGTTCGACGAGGGCTCACCGCTGTCCGTCGCCGAGCCCGGCCTGCTCAACGGCGTCCGTACCGACGTACTCGACCTGGTCCGCGAGCTGGGCCCGGGGCCGATCCGCTGGCCGGGCGGCAACTTCACCTCGGCCTACCACTGGGAGGACGGCATCGGCCCGCGCGAGACGCGGCCCAGCCGGCTGGAGCCGGCCTGGGGCGGGCAGGAGTCCAACCGCTTCGGCACCGACGAGTTCCTGGCCTGGTGCGAGGCGGCGGGCGCGGAGCCGTACCTGGTGCACTCCTGCCGGAGCGTGGACGACGCGGTGCGCTGGGTCGAGTACACCAACTCCGCCCGCGCCACCACGCTCACCGGCCGCCGCGCCGCGAACGGGCGGGCCGAGCCGTGGAAGGTGCGCTACTGGGGCGTGGGCAACGAGGTCTACGGCCCGTGGCAGATGGGCCACCGCACGGCCGAGGAGTACGCCGCCGCCGCCCGCGAGCACGCCCGGTTCATGCGCCTGGTCCACCCCGAGATCCGCCTGATCGGCGTCGGCATCCCCTGGCAGCAGGAGCAGTGGACGCGCCCGGTGCTGGCCCGCGCGGGCAAGCTGCTGGACTACCTGTCCCTGCACCTGTACGGAGCCGGCACCCACCTGTGGACCGGCGACGACTACGACGCCGTCGTGGCCCAGGCGCTGTACTTCGAGCGGGAGATCCACGCCTACTCGCGGCTCGTCACCGAGCTCGCCGCCGAGGTGGGCCTGGAGCGCCCGCCCGCGCTCGCGCTCGACGAGTGGACCATGCGCCACCTCGAACCCGAGGACTGGCCGCAGCCGCTGCCCGGCGACGACGGCGGCGTCGCCGAGCGCGAGCTGCCCGAGGCGGGCGACGGTCCGGGACGCCGGGTGCGGGTGAACCGGTGGAGCCCCCGCACGGTCGCCGACCTGGTCTTCTGCGCAGGAGTGTTCCATGCCGTCCACCGCTCCGCCGCTCTGCCCGCGCCCGTGTCCATGGCCAACCCGGTCAACCTGGTCAACGCCAACGGCCTGGTGGTCGCCCGCCCCGGTGGCGCGCTGCGCTCGGCGATCTACCACGTCTGGCACCTCTACCGGCACCACACCGGCAGGACCGTGCTGCCGTCCGAGGTGGACGGCCCGGCCAGGACGACCGCGGTCCGGCTCGGCGACAACTGGGGCCCGGACGGCCGGTTGCTCACCGCGCCCATGACCGTCCCGTACATCGACGTGTCGGCCACCCGCGCCGACGACGGCTCGGTGCGGGTGGCCGTCGTCAACCGGCACCGCGACGAGACCATCCGCGTGCGGCTCGTCCTCGACGGCAGCTCCGGCGCCACCCCCGCCCGCGCGCGGGTGCGCACCGTCGGCGGCGACGTCCCCGGTCTCGGCGCGGTCAACACGCTCGGCGCGCAGGACACGATCGCCGTGCGGGACCTGGGTGAGGTCGAGGCGAGCGGCGGGGCGTGGGAGATCGCGCCGCACTCGGTGACCGTGCTGACCCTTCTCGGGGAGCCTTCGTGACCCAGGATGCCGGCCACCCCCGTCCTCTCCTCGTCCGCCCGCACTGGCAGGACCTGTGCGGCGAGTGGGGCTACGCGACCGACGACCACGACCGCGGCCTGGCCGAGGGCCGGCACCGCGACGCCGGGGCCTTCACGCGCGCGATCACCGTGCCGTACCCGCCCGAGAGCGAGCTGTCCGGCGTCCACGAGCCCGAGCCGCACCCGATCGTGTGGTACCGCCGCACGCTGCGCCTGGAGCGCGAGCCGGGGCCGGACGAGCGGCTCCTGCTGCACTTCGGCGCGGTGGACTACCGGGCGCGGGTGTGGTTCAACGGCGAGTACGCCGGCGAGCACGAGGGCGGTCACACCCCCTTCACCTTCGACGTCACCGAGGCCGTCGTCCCCGGCGGGGAGCAGGTCGTGGTGGTCCGCGCGCAGGACGAGTGCGACGACGCGACCCAGCCGCGCGGCAAGCAGGACTGGCGCGGGGAGCCCCACGACATCTGGTACCACCGCACCACCGGCATCTGGCAGCCGGTCTGGGCCGAGGTCGTGCCCGCGCTGCACGTCCGGGAGCTGCACTGGACCCCGGATGTGCCCGGCGCCGCGGTCGCCGTCGAGGTCGAGCTCTCCCAGCGGCCGGACCCCGCCGTGGACGTCCACGTGGTCCTCACCCTCGGGGACGAGGTCCTGGCGGAGCAGACGTGCCGCGCCGACCGGCGGGACGGCCGGTGGGTGATCGCCGTCCCGGCCGCCCGGCACCAGATGGAGCTCAGCGGGCTCCTGTGGACGCCGGAGCGGCCGACCCTGCTGGACGCCCGCGTCGAGCTGCGCCGCGACGGCGTCCTGATCGACGCGGTGACCTCGTACGTCGGCCTGCGCAGCGTCGGTGTCAGGGACGGCAGGTTCCTGCTCAACGGCCGGCCCCGGTTCCTGCGCCTGGTCCTCGCCCAGAACTACTGGCCCGGCTCCCACCTGGCCGCCCCCGCTCCCGGCGCGCTGCGCCGGGAGGCCGAACTGGCCAAGGAGCTCGGGTTCGACGGCGTGCGGGTGCACCAGAAGGTCGAGGATCCGCGGTTCCTGGCCTGGTGCGACCGGCTCGGCCTGCTGGTGTGGAGCGAGATGCCCAGCGCGTACGAGTACTCGCCCCGCGCCGTCGAGCGGCTGACCCGCGAATGGCTGGAGGTCGTCGCCCGCGACCGCAGCCATCCGTGCGTGGTGACGTGGGTGCCGTTCAACGAGAGCTGGGGCGTCTGGCACGCGGCGGACGTGCCCGAGCAGCGGCACGCCACCGCCGCGCTCTACCACCTCACCAAGGCGCTCGACGGCACCCGGCCGGTGATCTCCAACGACGGGTGGGAGCACACGGAGAGCGACATCTGGGGTCTGCACGACTACGCGCCCACCGGCGAGTCGATCCGCGAGCGTTACGCCGGGCCCGAGGCGCTCGCGCGCATCCTCGGCGACCGCCCGCCCGCGCGGCGCGTCGCCCTGCTCGGCGACCCGGTCCGGCGCGGGCAGCCGGTCGTGCTGTCCGAGATCGGCGGGACCAGCCTCCGCCCGGCGCCGGACGAGGCCTGGCACGGGTACGGCACCGTCGGCTCCACCGAGGAGCTGACCGAGGGGTTCCGGCAGCTCGTGGACGCGGTGCTGGACAATCCGGAGCTGGCCGGTCTGTGCTGGACCCAGCTGACGGACACCGAGCAGGAGCGCAACGGGCTGCTGACCGAGGACCGAGAGCCCAAGGTGCCCGCGGAGACCATCCGCCGCATCCTCACCCGCCCGGCCCGGTCGGTGCCCGCCGAGGCCATCGACGCGGCCCGCCGCGCGGCCAGGGACCGCTGAGCGTGCTCGCGACCGCACACCCTTGACATCCGCGGATGTGACGAGTTAGCGTCCTCGAAACCCAGGATTAACGTTCACGTTAACGTTAATCCTGAGCCCGGAATTTCTATGGGAAGGACGCCTGCGAGCGTGGAGACCACCCATGTTCCGGCCGAGGACCTACGCCGCGCGCTGATCGCGGCCGATCCGAAGCTGTCCAAGTTCAATCCCCTCCCCCGCATCCTCGCCTTCGACGAGTTCAACACCGGAACGCACGGTTGGTGCGAGCTCATCGGCAATCACGACGGCCACGGAAATCTCGACACGGTGGACGTGCACATGCGCGACTTCCGGCCGCCGCAGCTCAGCTCGTGCGATTTCTTCGACATCGGCACGCACGCCGCGATGAGCGGCAATTACGCGCTCAAGGTCGCCACCCGTCCGGTGGCGGGCCACACGGCGGTCGCGATCCGCCGCCTCACCATGGCCAGGCGCGGCGTGGTGCAGTTCGAGACGTACTTCACCTACAAGAGCGAGGCGGCCACGGCCGAGTCCTCGCTCGGCAACAGCTTCGGCGACATCGAATGGGACGGGAACCTGCACCCGTCCGAAGCCCAGTTCGGGGCGTTCACCGTGGCCACGGACCTGTGCGACGGCGAGGGCATCCGCTATCACTGCGTCGCCCGCTACCAGAACACCGACCTGGACAACAGGTTCACCAGGCGCTGGATCTACCCCGTGGTGCCCGAGCCCACCCCCAGGGAGAACCTGCACAACCAGGAGAACCTGTCCCCGGTCGAGGACTTCACCGCCCCGAATCCGGAGGACTGGCGCCCGCTCGACGACAAACCGCAGTACCTCTGCTACAACGAGGTGCCGACAAAGGTCAATTGGCACTACCTGCGCTGGCAGTTCGACACCAGGACCCGCACCAATATCGAGCTCCAGGTGAACGACCGGGTCATGGACATGCGACATGTCCCGGTCCCGCAGTATCCCGACAAATATGACGGCCTGGAGAACCTGCTCAATTTCTACGTGAGCGTGCGCACCCATTCTCCGGTACGCAACTTCCTCTTCCTCGATTCCGCACTCATTTCCGTGGATTGGTGAACACCGGCATGAGGCATGCTCTTACCGCCGTTCTGGAGCGCAACACCACCTTCACCAAGGATTTCGTCACCGAGCCGTACGAGGCCGGATGGGCGGCCGAGGCGCGCTGGTTCGTGCGGACGCTGGAGCTGGAGGGCCAGGAACTGCGCCTGACCGCCCAGATCTCCCCCGACGGCCTGCACTGGTGCGACGACGACGAGACCACCGAGCAGATCGTGAAGGAGCCGGGCCTGGTGTCCCTGCGGGTGCGCGAGTTCGGCCACTGGCTGCGGCTGCGGGCCACGCTGGCGGGCGGCGACCCGCGGGCCAAGGTACTGATCTACCTGGCCCTGAAAAGCTGAGAAAGGTACGACCATGGCAACAAGCAGGCGCCAGTTCCTGACCCTCCTGGGAGCCGCCGGCGCCGCAGTCGCGGGGTGCGCCCCTGGCGGCCCGGCGACGGGATCGGCCTCGGGAGGCAACCGGCCGTTCAACGCGGCGTTCTACCAGGCGATCAACGATCTGGACCCGCACGGGGCGAGCGCCGTCGACGAGGCCTCGCTCCTCGCCAACCGGCAGATCTACGACACGCTCGTGGCCAGGGACGGCGACCGGCTCGTGCCGCGCCTGGCCACCTCGTGGAAACAGCCCGACGACACGACGTGGGAGTTCACCCTTCGCGAGGACGTCGTCTTCCACGACGGCACCAAGCTGACCTCGGCGGACGTCAAGGCGTCGCTGGAGCGGCTGGCCGCGTCCGACGGGCCGCAGAAGCCCCTGTGGTCCGCCGTGGACGCCGTCGAAGCCCCCGACGCGGGCACCATCAGGATCACCACCAAGGATCCGCTGGGCACGATGCTGGTGAACCTGACGCTCGCCTTCATCATCCCGGCCGCCCGGATCGGCAAGGCCGACCTGTCGCGCAGCCCGATCGGCAGCGGGCCGTTCGCCGTCGAGTCGTTCACGCCGTCGTCCCAGCTCCTGCTCAAGCCCGTGCCCGGCTACTGGGGCGGCGCGGCCAAGCTGCCCGGTCTGCGCCTGCCGTACATCCCCGAGGCCTCCACCCGCATCACCTCGCTGCAGAACGGCGAGGTGGACGTCACCTGGATCATCCCTCCCGACGAGCTCAAGCGGCTGGGCGGCGTGAACGGCGTGAAGATCGACAGCAAGCCGGGGGTGAACTACTTCCTCGCCTGGTTCAACTGCGGCAGGAAACCCTTCTCCGACCCGCGGGTGCGCCGCGCGCTCCATCACGCGCTCGACGTCAAGAGCATCGTCTCCAGCCTGTACGGCGACGCCGCCACCGTCATGGACGCCCCCATCCCGTCGGCCGTCTTCGGCCACGCGCCCCAGCAGCCGTACGACTACGACCCCGACCTGGCCAAGCGCGAGCTGGCCGAGGCCGGCCACGGCTCCGGCATCCGCACCTCGATGATGTGGTTCAAGGACACCGGCCCGCTGGCCACCGAGCTGGCGCAGTCGATCATCTCGGCCTGGGCCAAGGTCGGCGTCGTCGTCGAGCCGCAGCAGATCGAGAAGGCCGCCTGGCTCAAGCGCCTGACCGCGCTCGACTGGGACATCGAGCTCCAGGTCAACACCGTGACCACGGGAGACGCCGACTACACGCTCGGCCGGCTCTACACCAGCGAGGCCAACCGCATGGGCTACCGGAACAAGGAGCTCGACGGCATCCTCGCCAAGGCACGCTCCACGTCCGGCCAGGACGAGCGCAAGTCGTTGTACGCCCAGGCGTGCGAGATCATCTGGCGTGACGCGGTCGGCGTCTTCCCGGCGGCGCTGTCCAGCACGTACGGGCTGCGCTCCTCGGTGGCGGGATTCGTCCCGGCGGCCAACAGCCAGCCCGAGTTCCGCACGGTGTCGACCGCCGGATGATCCCTACGGAACGAGAGTGACATGCGCGAGGCACGCCGTACCACTCTGAAGGACATCGCCGAGAGCCTCGGCGTCTCGGTGAACACCGTCTCCCGCGCGCTGTCCGACAAGGACAGCGTCGGCGTGGAGACGAGGAACCGGGTCAAGGCCGAGGCCGAGCGGCTCGGTTACGTGCCGAACGTGACCGCCCGATCCCTGGTGCTGGGCTCGGCGAGCACGCTCGGCATGGTCATCACCAATCCGTCCAACCCGTTCTACGCCCAGCTCATCAGCGGCATGGAGCAGCGCTGCCGGGAGCACGGCTACTCCCTGCTGCTGATGGCGACGGAGGAGAGCCTGGACAACGAGCGGCGCGCGGCGGAGGAGCTGCTGCGGCGCGGCGTGGACGGCGTGCTCGTGGTGACCGTGCAGGAGGGGGCCGAGCACTGGCGGCGGTTCAGGGCGGCCGGGGTGCCTCTCGTCCTGATCAACCGGGACGTGCCCGAGCTGAACACCGACCTGGTGGGCGTCGACCACGTCCAGGGCGGCTACGAGGCCGCCAGGCACGCCGTCGCCCAGGGCGCCAGGAAGATCTACTTCCTGGAGGAGGACCTGCACGTCTCGTCCGTCGCCGACCGGGTCGAGGGCTACCGGCGGGCCATGGCCGACAGCGGCCTGCCCATCGAGCCGGACACCCTGATCAAGGTGCCGACCCGGCGGCTGGAGCAGAGCGCGATGCCGTGGGACCCGAGCGAGGCCTACCGGCTGGGCAGAGAGGTCGTGCGGACCGCTCAACGGCCGATGGCGTTCGTCGCCGGCAACGACTACTTCGCGCTCGGCGTCTACCGGGTGGCGAACGAGGAGGGCCTGCGCATCCCCGACGACATCCTGGTCGTCGGCTACGGCGGCCACCCGTTCGCGCCGTACGTGATCCCCTCGCTGACCACCGTCGAGCTGCCCGCCGCCGACATCGCCGTGTCCGCGGTCGACCACATGCTCCGGCGGCTGGGGCGGCCGGCGGCGGGGAGGCCTCCCGAGCAGATCCTGTTCCCGCCGCGGCTGGTCATCCGGGCGTCGAGCGGTGGGAGCGTCACATGACCGCCTTCGTCGGACGGCGGCTCGCCCAGGCACTGCTGCAGGTCTGGGGCGCCATCACCATCGTCTTCATCGCGCTGCGCGTGCTGCCGGGCGACCCGGCCGAGCTGATCCTCGGCAGCCAGGCCACGCCGGAGGCGCTGGAGGCGCTGCGCGACCGGCTCGGGCTGCGCGACCCCCTGCCCATCCAGTACGCGCACCACCTCCAGGACATCGTCACCCTCGACTTCGGCCAGTCCTGGCGGCAGGGCGTCAGCGCTCTGGACGCCTGCCTGGAACGGCTGGGGCCGACCCTGTCGCTGTCCGTCTGGGCCATGGTGATCACCATCGTGCTGGGCTTCGCCGCCGGCTCCTTCGCCGCCCGCCGCGCGAACACCTGGGCCGACCACCTCGTCTCGGTGTCCTCGCTGGTCGGCCAGGCGCTGCCGCCGTTCTGGATCGGCATCATGCTGTCGCTGATCTTCGCCCGGTGGCTGCAGATCCTGCCGAGCACCGCCGACGGGACCCTGGTCAGCCTGCTGCTGCCGGCGCTCACGCTGGCGCTGCCGTTCGTCGGCTGGCTGGGCCGGCTCGTACGGACCGGGATCCTCGAGGAGATGAACCAGGACTACGTCCGGACGGCCCACGCCAAAGGGCTGAGCCACCGGGTCGTCTTCTACATCCACGTGCTGCGCAACACCCTGGTCCCGGTGGTGACCATGCTCGGCCTGCTCATGGGCTACTTCATCGCCAACGGCGTGATCGTCGAGGTGATCTTCGCCTGGCCCGGGATCGGCTCGCTGCTGATCGACTCGATCACCTTCCGCGACTACGCCGTGGTCGAGGCCGTCCTCACCGTGATCACGGTCTGCTACATCGTGCTCAACCTGCTGGTCGACGTGCTCTACGTGTACCTCGACCCCAGGATCCAGTTGGAGAACGCCTGATGTCAGTGAAAGCCCCGAGCCGACCGGCCGCGTTGCCGCTGCGGGCTCGCTTGGCGCTAGGGACCGTGCTGGTGTTCGCGACGGCCGGCGTGCTCGGGCCGCTGCTGGCGCCGTTCGACGCCGCCCGCACCAGTCCCGTCGACCGCCTGCTGCCGCCGGGGACCCGGTTGTCCGACGGCGCCGTCGCCTGGCTCGGCACCGATCAGGTCGGCCAGGACATCCTTGCCGAGGTGCTGGCCGGGATGCGCACGTCGTTGACGGTGGCCCTGGTGACCGTGCTCGTCGGCGGGACAATCGGGCTGGTGCTCGGGCTGTTCGCCGGCTACTTCGGCGGCTGGGCCGACGGGATCATCTCCAGGGTCGGCGACATCCAGCTGGCCTTCCCCAGCCTGCTCCTGGCGATCCTGCTGGCAGGAGTGCTCGGCCCGAGCATGGTGAACGTGATCATCGCGCTGGCGGTCACCCGGTGGGTGATCTTCGCCAGGGTGGTGCGCGGCTCGGCGCTCGCCGTGCGCGACCGGGAGTTCGTCGACTCGGCCCGGGTGATGGGCGCCTCGCACGGGCGCATTCTCGTGCACTACATCCTGCCGTCGTGCCTGCCGCCGCTGCTCGTCGCGGCGACCGTGCAGGTCGGCCTGACCATGGTCGCCGAGGCGTCCCTGAGCTTCCTCGGCCTCGGCGTCCCGGCCTCCCAGGCGTCCTGGGGCGCGACGATCGCCGAGGGCCGCGACTACCTGGCGTCGGCCTGGTGGATCGCCGCCGCGCCCGGAGCCGCGCTGGCCCTCGTGGTGGTGAGCATCGGAGTCCTCGGCGACCTGTTGCGCGACGCCTCCGACCCGATGACGGAGCTGTGACGATGGCCAATCTGCTGGAGGTCCGCGAGCTGGCGGTGGAGTTCGACACCCCGGAGGGGCCGCTGCGTGCCGTACGCGGGGTGTCCTTCGAGGTGGGCGAGGCCGAGACGCTCGCGATCGTCGGCGAGTCCGGCAGCGGCAAGAGCGTCACCGCGCAGACGCTGATGGGCCTGGTGCCGCTGAACGCGCGGATCGCGGGCGGTCGCGTGGCCATCGAGGGCCGCGACGTCGTCGGCCTGTCCGACCACGAATGGCGGGAACTGCGCGGCGAACGCATCGCGATGATCTTCCAGGATCCGCTCAGCGCCCTGAACCCGTCGCTGACCGTCGGCTACCAGATCGCGGAGATGTTCCGCAGGCACCGCGGCACCCGCAGGGCCGAGGCCAGGCGGCGGGCGGCGGAGCTGATGACGCAGGTGGGCATCCCGGACGCCGAGCGGCGCCTGGACGACCACCCGCACCGCTTCTCCGGCGGCATGCGGCAGCGCGTGATGATCGCGATGGCGCTGGCGCTCGATCCCCTGCTGCTCATCGCCGACGAGCCGACCACCGCCCTCGACGTCACCGTCCAGGCGCAGATCCTGCGGCTGCTGCGGCAGCGCCAGCAGGCCCAGCGGCTCGGCATGATCCTCATCAGCCACGACCTCGGCGTGGTGGCGCGTGCCGCCGACCGCGTGGCCGTCATGTACGCCGGCCGCGTCGTCGAGACGGGCACCGTGGCCGAGGTGTACGAGCGGCCCGCGCACCCGTACACGCTGGGCCTGATGCGGGCGGTGCCCGATCCCCGCGACATCGGCGCCCCGCTGGAGGCCATCGAGGGTCAGCCGCCCGACCTCGCCGCGCCGCCCGCGGGCTGTTCCTTCCATCCGCGCTGTCCGTTCGCCAGGGACGTCTGCCGCACCGACGACCCCTTGCCGCGTGAGCTCGGTACCCGCAGGGCCAGCGCCTGCCACTTCGCCGAGGAGGTGGCGGCGCATGGCTGAGCCGTTGCTCGAGCTCACCGATCTGGTCACCACCTACCGCCTGCGGGCCGGGATCGGCCGGCCCGGCGGCGAGGTGCGCGCCGTGGCCGGCGTCAGCCTGACCGTCCACGCGGGAGAGACCGTCGGCCTGGTCGGCGAGTCCGGCTGCGGCAAGTCCACGGTCGCGCGGACCATCGTCGGCCTGGTGCGCCCGTCCAGCGGCAAGGTCCTGTTCGAGGGCCGCGACCTGGCCGCCCTGCCCGCCAGGGAGCTGCGCAGGCTGCGCCGGGAGATCCAGCTCGTCTTCCAGGACCCGTACGCCGCGCTGAACCCCCGCATGAAGGTCGCCGACCTCATCAAGGAGGCCTGGCGGATCCATCCGGGGCTGGTGCCGCGCGAGCGGTGGGACGCGGAGGTCGGCGTCCTGCTCGACCGCGTCGGCCTGCGCCCGGAGCACGCCGGACGCTACCCCCACCAGTTCTCCGGCGGGCAGCGGCAGCGCATCAGCATCGCCCGCGCGCTCGCCGTCCGCCCCCGCCTGATCGTCTGCGACGAGGCGGTCTCCGCGCTCGACGTCTCGGTACGGGCCCAGATCCTCAACCTGCTCGGGGAGCTCCAGCGGGATCTGGGTGTGGCGTACCTGTTCATCTCCCACGATCTGGGCGTCGTCCGTCACCTGTGTGACCGGGTGGCGGTGATGTACCTGGGCAAGGTCGTCGAGACCGGCTCCAAGGAGGACGTCTACCGGAGCCCGGCCCACCCGTACACGCAGGCGCTGCTGTCGGCGGCGCCGAGCGTGGACGACTGGAGGGACGGCGAACGCGGCGAGATCGTCCTGTCAGGAGATGTTCCCTCACCGTTGGACCCGCCTTCAGGCTGCCCTTTCCGAACACGCTGCTGGAAGGTCCAGGATCGGTGCCGCGACGAGGAGCCGGCGCTCATCGGCCGGGACACGGGTCATCCGGTCGCGTGCCACTTCCCCGACGCACCGGCGACACCCGCGGCCGATCATGGCCGCGTCCAGAAGGAGTGATCCATGCTTGGCAAGTCCCTGTCAGTGCCGGCCGTGGCCGCCGTCATGGCGGCGGCCACGTTGACGGGCGCCGCCCCGGCCTCGGCCGCGGCCTCCGCCTGCGCTGACGCCCCCGTTCCCGCGCACGTCACGACGACCGCCGTGTTCAACGACCCCGCGGGCGGGGACCCGGCCGCCCTCGTGCGTACGCTCTGCGGCCTCGTCCGGCAGACCCCCGCCGGAGCCCGCATCCAGGTCGCCCACTTCGTCATGTCGGGCGCCGCGGGCACCGAGTTCGCCGATGAGCTGATCAAGGCGCACCAGCGGGACGTGGACGTCCAGGTCATCCTGGACGGGGACACGCGCGGCGCGGCCGTGGCCGGCAAGCTCTCCGCCGCGCTGGGCACCGACACGGCGGCCGGTTCGTGGACGCACGTCTGCAGCGGGCCGCTCTCCGGCGGCACCGCCGCGTGCATCGGCAACAAGGGGCAGCACAACAAGTTCTACCTGTTCTCCCGCACGGGCGACGCCTCCGACGTGGTGGTCCAGTCGTCGGCCAACCTGACCGACCTCAACTCCTCCACGTACTGGAACAACGCGGTCGTCCTGCCCGGGAACCGGCGCCTGTACGACGCCTACGCCGGCTACTTCGGCGACCTGGCCGCCGAGCGCAAGAACCTCGACTACTACCGCGTCGTCCAGACCGGCGGCCCCGGCGGGTCGGTGCGGGCCTCCTTCTTCCCCAAGGCGGACGGCGACCCCATCGTGGACGAGCTCGGCAAGGTGTCCTGCCGGGGCGGCACCACGATCCGGGCCGGCATGTCCGAGTGGGACACCTTCCGGATCGCCATCCCCGCCAAGCTCCGCGACCTGGCCGCCCGCGGCTGCACGGTCCAGATCGTGTACGGCATCATGAGCGACGAGGTCAAGCAGCTCCTGCTGGCCGAGCCGCGCGTCGAGCTGCGCACCCTGGGCGACGGCGGCGCGCTGCCCGGCCGCGTGCACTCCAAGTACCTGCTGATCGAGGGCTCGTACGACGGCGACCGCGACGCCCGCTGGGTGATCACGGGCAGCCACAACTACATCGAGACGTCGCTGCGCCGCAACGACGAGACGCTGCTGAGGCTCAACAACAAGGCGATCTACCGGCAGTACGTCGCCAACTTCGAGCGCATGCGCGCCGTGGCGCCCCTGGCCGGTTGATCCTGGACGCCGGCCGGCGATCCCGATCGCTAGCCGGCGTCCTTGTGGTCGGCCAGGACCTCGTCGATGACCCGCCGCTGGACGGCGGCCTGCTCCTCGTCGGTGCCGAGCTTCTCGGCCAGCACGATCAGCGCCTTCCACAGTGCCCAGCCCCGGGCCCGCGCCCACATGGCGCGATCCTGGCCGATGGCCCTGCGGAAGGCCTCCCTGCTGTCGCCCGAGAACATCGTCCAGGCGATCACCAGATCGCAGGCGGGATCGCCGACACCCGAGGTTCCGAAGTCGATGACGGCGGCCAGCTTTCCGTCCCTGACCAGCAGGTTGCCGCCGGCGACGTCGCCGTGGAACCACACCGGCGGCCCGGACCAGGTCGCCTCCAGGGCGGCGTCCCAGACGGCCGAGGCCAGGCCGGTGTCGAGCTGACCGTCCAGCGCGGCGAGGGCGCGACGGGTGTCCTCGTCGTAGTGCGCCGGCGGCGCACCCCGGTAGAAGCTGTGCGCACCGGCCGCGGGCCCGCCCGTGGCGTCGACGCGCCGCAGCGCGAGGAGGAATCCGGCCACCGACTCCGCGAACGCGCACGGGTCGTCGACGCGGTCGAGGGTGGCCGTCCGCCCCTCCATCCACCTGCGGATCGACCAGCCGAACGGGTATCCCGCGCCCGGTACGCCCTTGGCCAGCGGCATGGGGACCGCGACCGGTAACGACGGCGCGAGGACCGGCAGCCATCGATGTTCCTTGTCGACCGCCGGCGCGTATCCGGCGGCGGTGGGGAGGCGCACCGTCATCTCCTCGCCGAGGCGATAGGTGCGGTTGTCCCAGCCATCGACCTCGACCGGCGTCACGGGCAGATCGCCCCACTGCGGGAACTGGTCCTCGATCAGCCGCTTGACCAGCGAGGCGTCGATTCCGGCACGTCCGTCGGGGGGCACACTGTCGATCACCCCGAGAGTGTGGCCGCCGCGACCGCCGCCGTGCAAAGGGTTTTCAGGCCGGGCTCTCGTCCTCCTCGAAGCGGAGCGCGCCGCCGATCTGCGCGCCCAGCTCCAGCTGGTCGTAGTAGATGCGGTGGCTGACGATGAGATCGTCCTCCACGGTCGAGACGCTGCACGCGCGCACGAGGATGGGACGGCCGGTCGCCGCGGCCACGCCCCCTCCGGGCATCAGGTAGGCGCCCTTGTGCGTGCCGCTCAGGGTGTACTCCGCCACCAGGGTGTCGCCCAGGACCGTGAGCGACTGAACGGTGCACCTCGAGTCCGGGAACGCCTCGATGAACGCGCCGTAGTAGGAGGCGATCTCGTCCCTGTCCTGGCCCACGCCGTCCGGCGCGACGAGGACCGCGCCGCGGCTGAAGGTGTCCGCGAGGCCGTCCAGGTCGTGGCGGTTGAAGGCCCTGCGCAGCCGGTCCAGCGGGCGTCGGGGATCAGACATCGACTCATTTTAATAGTCGAATGGGCAATTATTGGGCCAACCCTTAGTACAGAAGCCAATATCGGGCATAGGTCGTTTTCTAGAGATATATATGCCTGTCACAAGTTGCCGAGCTGTCCTGTCAGAGGAGGTGACCACCCTGGTGCCGGCATCGTCCCGGCCACTACCATCTCGGCCAGTTCGGAAAACGAGGAGTGCCTGCCCGGTGAAAGTCGAGACCGCCTGATGCAGGCCTTCCTCCACGCGGTGGGGATATCGGCCGGGTGCGCCCTGGCCCTCGCCCCGGCCCTGCTGCCCTCCGCGCGTCCCACCAGGAGGTGGCCGCACGTCGTCATGGCGCTCGGCATGGCGGCCGGGCACCTGGGCGGCTGGTTCCTGTCCGCGGCGGTGCTCGCGCTGCTGACCGCCGGCTGGCTCTGCGGCTCCCCCTCCCGCCGCGCCGAGACCGGTCATCACATCCAGGACTTCGTGGTCATGTCCATCCTCTTGGTGCTGACGGCGTTCGGCTCGCCCTCTCTCGCCGGCGCCACGGCCGGGCACCCGCACGGAGGCGGTTCGCCGGCCGTGCTGGCCCTGGTCATCGGGCTGGCCTGGACCTGCGCCCGGCTCCTCCGCGTCCTGCCCGAGCGGAGCGCGGACCGAAGGATGTTCGGTCAGGACGTGTGCTCGGCCGGAATGGCGGCCAGCATGGCCTTCATGGCCGCGCTGGCCCTCTGACGGGTCAGAGTGCTGTCACACATCGGGACGCTGTCTTGTCTGAGCTGGTGCACGGCCGGACCGAGCCGGCCGACGTCCCGTGAAAGGAACCTGATGAGCATCGACCAAGCTCACGCCCACCAGCTCGAGAACCCCGACCGGAGCGGGCCGCCGCCGAAGATCGAGATCGTCGCCACCGTGCCGGGGGCGCCGCGCGCACCGGAGGGCTCCGAGGCGATGACGATCCTGGTCACGTTGCCGCCGAACAGCCCGGGCGCGCCGCCGCACCGGCACTCCGGCCCCGCGTACGGGTACGTGGTCAAGGGCGCCATCAACTTCGAGCTCGAAGGCGAACCCGTGCGGGTCGTCCGGGCCGGTGAGGCGTTCTGGGAGCCCGGTGGGGACGTGATCCACTACCAGGACGGCAACCACCTGGCCGACGAGGAGTCGGCGTTCGTGGTGACGATGTTCTGCGCGCCCGGGCAGCCGATGCTGGTCCCGGTCAGCCCGCAGGAGCTGGAGGCCCGGCGGGACCGGCGCGCGCCGCGGTCATGACCATGGAGGACGTGCGGAACGGCACGTTCCTGTTCACCACCGCGCGCTGAAGGCGAAGAAGGCGGGAACCGGGTTCGGTTCCCGCCTCTTCGAACAAAGACGGGCGCTTGGGCTGGTTTTCACCGTTTATATAGCTGTGATTGTCACTGTTTATATAGATTTGCGATCGCAAAACAACGGGGGAAATCATGGAGAAAACGCTTGACCAGGATCGGGTGAAGGAGTTCCTGGAACGCGTGACGATCGACAGCGGTGCCGCCCTCGCGGGCCTGTGCACGTCGATCGGCACCCGGCTCGGGCTCTACGAGGCGATGGCCGGGGCCGGGCCGCTGACCTCCGGGGAGCTCGCCGCCCGTGCCGGCCTCGACGAGCGGTACGTACGGGAGTGGCTGGCCTCCCAGGTGGCCGGCCAGTACGTGTACTACGAGCCCGGCACGGACACCTACGTGTTCCCCGACGAACACGCCGCCGTGCTCGCGGACCCGGCCTCTCCCGCGTACTCGGCCGGCGCGTTCGCCATGCTCCAGCCGCTCTACGCCACCGAGGACGCGCTGGTGGACGCCTACCGGACGGGCGGCGGCGTGGGCTGGGAGGAGCACGAGTCCGCCTTGTACGAGGGGGTGGCCAGGTTCTTCCTCCCCGGCTACGCGGCGTCCCTGGTGCAGGAGTGGTTGCCGGCCATGGACGGCGTCGTGGAGGGGCTGGAGCGGGGCATGTCCGTCGCCGACGTCGGCTGCGGCTTCGGCCACAGCACGCTGCTCATGGCGCACGCGTACCCTGCCTCCCGCTTCCACGGCTTCGACTTCCACGGCCCGTCCGTCGAGAGCGCGCGGCGGGCGGCGGCGGAGCAGGGGCTGGCCGATCGGGTGACCTTCGAGGTCGCGGGCGCGGGCGACTTCCCCGGCGGCGACTACGGCCTGATCACCTTCTTCGACTGCCTGCACGACCTCGGTGACCCCGGAGCCGCGTTCCGGCGGGCCGCGGCGACGCTGGCCGCCGACGGCGCCTGCCTGGTCGTCGAGCCGAACGCCGCCGCGGCGCCCCGGGACAACATCAACCCGCTCGGCCGGGCGTTCACGGCAACGTCCGCGACGTTGTGCCTGCCCGGGGCGCTGGCCCAGAAGGGGCCGTACGCGCTGGGGAACCACGCCGGCGAGGACGCCCTGCGGCGCATCGCGCACGAGGCCGGCCTGCGTACCTGGAAGCTGGCCGCGGAGGGCCCCGCCAACCGCGTCTACGACGCCCGCCGCTGATTCCCCGGCCGCGTCAGTCGTCCTCGTCGTCCCAGTCGTCCTCTTCGTCGTCCCACAGGTCGCTGGGCGGCAGCGGGTGCTCGTCGTCGACGAGCGAGTCGTCCACGTAGCGCCGCCAGGCGCGGCTTCTCTCCTCCGGATCGGCCCACTGGTCCTCGGTGATCCTCGGGATGGGGATGGTGGCCCGCTGGTGGTCGACCATCCACGAGTTGCGGAAGAAGTCGAACGTGAGGTGGTAGCAGCCGTCGGACTCGGCGTAGATGATGGGCGGGACGAGGAACTGCGCCACGCCGACCTTGGCCGCGACGACCACGTAGTCCTCGGGGATGGATTCGTCGTTCCAGCAGGCGGCGAAGTTCACCGGCTGGAGGGCGCCCTTGCCGAGCACGTGGATGAGGTTGTCCTGGATGACGAACCGGTCCGGGTCGAGGGCCACGTCCTCGCCGAGCATGAGGATCGGCGCGGGCAGGATGTGCGCCTTGGCGAAGGACTGCGCGTCGGTGTAGAGATCGATGATCTCGCCGTGGCGCGTGGGGTCGTAGCCTCCGGAGGAGTGGAACGGGCAGCAGATGCTGTTGTTGGCCCGCTCCGGCTCGGGGAAGAACGCGGACTTGTCCACCCGCGTCATGACGGACCCGCCGCGCCGGGCACTCAGGAACTCCGGGATCCAGGCGGCGTCGTCGGACTCGATCACCTCCGTCTCGCACAGCGCCCGGAACGCGGTGTCGCCGAGCTTGCAGTTGAAGTAGTCGAGCAGGGTGATCGCGGCGCACTCCGCCAGCGACAGCTCCTCGCTCTTGGCGAACCAGAAGTCGTAGCCGTTGGCCACGAAGTGCACCCCGCGGAACTCCTTGTGCACGAAGGTCTCGCGAGTCGGGCCCTCCCCCAGGCCGTTCCAGTGGGCGGCGGCCACCTGGTTGTAGTACGCGTCGGCGTGCCGGGCCAGCTCCGGCGCGAACACGCTCTCACCGGTGAGGTAGCACGCCTTGCTGAACAGCTCGCCGATCTCCGGCGCCTCGGTGACCTCGTCGGCGGTGAAGATGAGCTCGGTACGCAGGAACACCTTGCGGCCGTCGCGGTAGGGGGCGCCCTCGTGCTCGTACCGCTGATCGAAGATCACACACGTGAAGTCGCCGATCTCGCTGAGCGCGGCGCCGCCGACCAGGTCCAGCGCCGGCGACCCCGTACCGCCGGTGAGGTAGAGCAGCACCGTGTACCGGGAGATGTGCCGCCGCGCCGCGTCGAAGTACGGCGTGTCCCGGTGCCGGTGGAAGTTCGCGTCACCGGGCTCGAACCGGTTGCACCTGAACACCGGGTTCACGTGCGAGAACCCCTCCGCCGTCGCCGGCGGCAACGCGTCGGCCACCGCCGCGCCCAACGCCTCGGCCAGCAGCGCCGAGTGGAAGATGAACCGTTCGCCGCCCCGGGACCCGGCGTTCAGCGGCGGCACGTACAGCTTCAGCTCGTCCAGCCGCTCCAGGCGGGCCCGGGCCTCGGCCGGCAGCCGCAGCGAGAACGAGAACACCCCGTCCGCGTGCTCCGCCCGCTCGGCCAGCTCCGCCTCCAGCGGCACGTCCTCGAACAGGCGGTCCAGCGGGACGATGTTCTCGAACGTGCGGAACGACAACTCGTGCGGATCCACGAACACCGCCGCCAGGTACGGCGCGTCCGCGCTCGGCCGGGCGAACAGCTCCCGCACCCGCTCGTCGATCCGCTCGGCGTCGATGAACCGCACCGCCTTGAACCGCGCCGACGGATGCCAGGAGATGTCCAGCCCGTCCACCGTCGCGGCCGGCTCGGCGTCGGTCGCGTCCACCTCCGCCCGATACCGGGCGGCCTCCTCGGCGGGCGCGTCCCCGGCCGACAGGACGAAGAAGCGATCCCGAAGTTCGATGCTCACATGGACCTCCACATGGTGCGCAGCCCGGACGGAAGGTTCGCGGCGTGCGCCAGTCTGCGCACGCCGTCCTTGCCCACATCGGAGCCGTACAGCCACAGCCGCGCGAGGGAGCCGGCGAACGGGGCCGCGATCAGGGCCTCCGCGCCCGCCTCGCCGATGTGGTTGTACCGCAGGTCGAGCTCGGTCAGCTCCGTGAACCGATGCAGGGAGCGCACGCCCTCGGCGCTCACCCTGTTGCGCTGCAGGTGCAGGCGGCGCAGTCCGCCGAGGTACGGGGACGCCGCGAGGGCCGCGAGACCGGCGTCGCCGATCCGGCAGTACCGCAGCTCCAGTGCCCGCAACCCGTCCGTGCGGAGCAAGGTGGCGAGGAGTTCGGCGCCGTTGGGACCGAGGTCCAGATAGGAGAGGTCGAGCCCGGTGAGCCGGCCGAGATCCAGCCCGTCGAGTGCCCGCATGTCCAGGCGCCCGGGGCGAACCCCGCCTCCCGGGCCGTCGTCCTCGTCGTCGTCCTCGTCCTCGTCGTCCTCGTCATCCTCGTCGTCGTCCCAGAAGTCGTCCTCGTCGTCCCACTCCTCGTCCTCGTCGGACGCCTCGTGGGACGTGATCCTCAGCGTGGTGACGAACCGGCCGCGCAGCACCTGCTCCACGACCTCGCGGACGTCGTCCGACCACGGGACGGCGACCTCCGTGGCGAAGCCGTACCGGCGGGCCAGCACGTGCGCCGTCGCCGGCAACCCGTCGTCCCATCCGCCCTCGTGCTCCGCGACGAGGTCGGCGATCTCCCGCTCCATGGCCGGGCGGTCGGCGGGACGGGTGCGTGCCAGGCGCTGTTCGAGGCGGATCAGCGTGCCTCTGGCGTCGCCCTGCTCCAGCAGCCAGTCACTGTAGGCACCCCACGAGGCGAGGTCGTCGGGATGAGCCCGTAACGCGTCTTCGACGGCGGTCACTTGCATTCGTACGAATGTACGGAGATCGACAGATGTGTCAAGGCGCCGCACATCATCTGTAAACGGTCCCCGAGTGACGGCGCGGGCAGGTATCGTGCTGCGCCGAGTACATGATCGCCGACGTGTCCCAGGCGGCACGGTGTCGTTTGCGGCGCTCTCGGGCGGAGCCAGGGGGCCCGCCTCAGTTGGAGGTCTCCACCGTGAATTCACCGGGTCCCGAGCCGGACGACGACGGCGCCATCGAGAGGCGGGCGTGGGAGTCCGCCGCCCGCGCCTGTTACCGGGAGATCGGGGTCCCGTTCCCGGAACGGGTCGTGTGGGTGTCCTCGCCGCTCGTCGGCGCGTTCGCCGCACCGATCGCGGCCTGCCTGAGCACCGGTCACCGCAACAACCGCGTCCTGGAGTCCGTCTATCGCGCGGTGGACGACACCGCCGGTGAGAGCGTCGGCCACGCCGTGCGTACCGCGGTCCGGGTCGCGGCCGAGGGGGCGGCGAGCGATCCGGTGCACGGCGCGGCGGCCACCGCCCTGCACGCCGAGATCGCCGCGAGGATGGGCGCCGCGCTGGCCTCGGCCGTTCGGGACGTGCCCGCCCGCGAGGAGAGCCGGAATGTGCCCGCCGGCGTGTTGAACCTGGTCGCCGACGCGTCGAACGCGGCCGTGCGGGCGGCGGTGGACGCGGCGGTGGGCGGCTCGCGGCAGGACACGATCCGCGGCGAGGTACGGCGGCTGTGGCGGGCCCACCTGGCGTTCCAGCGTTCCGGCACCTGGCTCCCCCTGGTCGACCGCTTCAGGCAGGACGCGGTCCCAGGGCACGACTCCGGCCAGGACCCGGCGCGGTCCGCGCCCGCCGGCTGGTGGTGGTGGCCCTTCCTCGACTTCGTCATGCTCTGCCCGCGCCCGGCCGAGCTGCACCTCGAGCAGGTAGGCGAAGGTGCCAGGGCCGTGCACCGGCCGCACCGCGCCGACGGCCCCACCGCCGGCTGGTCCGACGGGTTCGGGGTCTACTTCTGGCATGGCACCCACGTCCCCCGGGCCGTCATCGACGACACCCTCACCACCGACGAGATCCTCCGCGAGACCAACGCCGAGATCCGCCGCTGCGCCATCGAACGCCGCGGCTGGGACCGTTTCATCATCGAGGCCGGCCTGGAGCAGATCGGGCCTGCCGTCCCCGACCCCGGCAACCCCGGCCAGACCCTCACCCTGCACGACGTCCCCGAGGACATCTACGCCACGCACGTGCGGGTCCTGCTGTGCACCAACGGCACCGTCGAGCGGGACGGCACCCGCCGCCGCTTCGGCCTCACCGTCCCCGCCGACTGCAGCGACCCCATCCAGGCCGCCGCCTGGACCTACGGCCTCACCCCGGCACAGTACGCCGGCGCGCAACGACGATCCTGACCTCGCCCACCGGCAAAGGAGCCCGAGAGAAGATGCTAACCATCGAGCAGGCCATGGCCACCTTCGGCGTCACCGTCGACGAGCACCTCGACCGGCAGGCCGAGATCCCCATCCTGTCCGGCCTGCAGTTCCAGGGCGATGTCGCCGTCGTACCGGCCAAGCGGGACCCGGCCCGCACCCCAGTCCCCGAGGCCGGCGTCCCGATCGTCCGCGGCCAGGGCGGGGCGAACACCCACCTCCTGCTCTCCACCGGCAAGGCGTTCTTCACGCCGGAGCGCTTCGGCGGCGGAATGGTGCTCGGCGTCCTGACCGTGGCCGACGATGCGACCGCCTACCTCGCCCACCCCGAACACGCCTTCACCGGCATCGCACCGGGCACCTACGAGCTGCGGCGCCAGCGCGAGCAGGCCGACCAGACCCGCCTCGTCGCCGACTGAAGGCCGTCCGCCGTCGGGCCGGGAAGGGCGGATGCCGGACATCCGCCCTTCTGCCTTCTCTCAGGGCACCAGAGCGGCCATCAGCCCGTACTCGATGGCTGTCGCGGCGTTGGCGGGCCCGGCAACGGTGCCGGCGAGCAGCGCCAGCGCCGAGACGGCCAGGACGAGCAGGAGGGAGATTCGTCGGGCCATGAGGGACCTCCAGTCAGGTTTCTGCCGCGCATTCGAGAACGGGACGTGCGCGGATCACGGCGAGCGGCACCTGTGACGATGACGTTACCTCGCGAACCCCGGCGTACGGCGCGTCAGGAGCCGGTTGAGGCCACCTACCGGATCTCGTAGATGGCGGTGGTCCCGCTCACCTCGTTGCCCACGATCAGCAGCGGCCGGCGGGTCGGGCTGTCCCCGGCGGACACGAAGAAGACACCCTCCGGGCCGACGTCGCCGGCGGTCCCGTCCTCGACGGATCCGGCGAAGTCGCGCGTGTTGAGATAGTCGACGAGGGCCGGGCGCCGGGGGTCGGTCACGTCGTAGGCGACCACCCCGCTGACCCGCTCGAGCCCGGCGAACGCGTACGTCCTCCCCCGCACCTGACCCACCGCGACGCCCTCGGGCTCCGGGCCCTTGTTGTCGCTGCGGCTGTCGAAGGAGCCGTTCTCCTCGTTGTCGGCGTTGAACTCCTTCGGCAGCTCCCGGGCGATCAGCTGCTCGAGCTCGTCCCCCGAGTCCCAGACCAGCGCGCCCGTGGCCGAGCGTACGGAGATCGAGCGCGCGCCGAAGGCGTTCAGCTGCCGGTAGGCGCCCGAGGCGTCCTTCGGCGAGTCCGCGGCCACGGTCAGGCGGCCGAGCTCCGCGTCCTTCTTCAACGCGGCGGCGTTCGGGAACGCCTCGGCCGAGAGCGTCAGGTCCTTCACGCGCACCTCGTCCGTGTGGCAGTCCCAGTCACGGCCGTCGCCCTCGTTGGCGGTGACGAGGTACGTCTCCCCCTTCGAGCGGAAGTGCGCGACCGTGTCGGGCATGTACATCCCCTTGACGCCGGCCCGGGGACGGATGTCGATCTTCCCGTCCTTGTCGGAGGCGTCGAGGCCCACCGTGCCGAAGTCCTTCAGGCCGAGCGGCACGATCCGCTGGACCTTGGCGCGGCCGAGATCGACGATCGCCACCGCGTTGTTCTCCTGCAACGTCACCCATGCCGTGTCACCGGCCACGGTGATGTACTCCGGCTCCAGGTCCTGGGCCACCGTCGCGCCCGGACCGGAGATGCGCACGCCCGCGGCCCGGAGCGCGTCGGCCCGGTCGTTGAACGCCCGGAAGTCGGCGGTGCGTACGGTGCCGCTCCTCACGTCGATGACGCTCACCGACCCCTCGGGGTCGTCGACGGCGCCCGCGCAGTACGATTCCGGCTCGCCTTCGTTGGCGACGACCAGCCGGCGGCCGTCCTCGCTGAAGGTCACCATGTCGGGAAGCGCCCCCACGGGGAACTCCTTGAGCTTCTTGCCGGAACCGGCCTGGAAGAGCGTCACCTTCCCCTGGCCGGTCTTCTTCGCCGCCTGCTGCGCGACGGCCACCAGGCCTTTGCTCACCGCGACGCTGTTCGCTCCGGGAGCGGGCAGGGAGGTGACCCGCTTCGGGTTGCGCGGGTCGCGGATGTCGAGGACGTCCACCGTTCCCGCCTGCGCGTTCACCACGAAAGCGCGCTTGGTGGCGGGGTCGTAGGAGGTGATCTCCGAGGCCCCGGTGCCGGCCGACCCGGTCGAGAACCGGCCGAGGAACGCCAGGCTGACGCCCTTGGCCCCGTTGTCCTGCGAAATCGTCGCCTGGGCGGGAACGGCGAGCAAGGCGAGCGAGAGAGCGGCGCCGGCGGCGGCCGCGGTCATCCGGAAGGCATGTGAGCGGTGCATTCGCCGATCGTGACGACAGCCGATGACCGTTTGAGCGCCAGAGGATGTCTTTGCGGTGAATTGCACCTGGGAAGAGCATCGTCCACGCAGCTCAGGCGGCACGGAGGCGCGACGCCCGGTCCGGCCCGGGCCCTGGCAGTGCGCCGCCAGGGCCGGTCCGTGGCCGCGATCGGATGCCGGGGGCGGGATCATGCGGTCCTCGGTGGCCACCAGGTACCAGCTCGGCTTGTGCCGCCAGGCCGGTGCGGTGACGGTGCGGTGCCGGGGTCCCCTGCTGCGTCCCCGCTCCATGTCCGACAGCGTCCGGACGCTGACCCCCGACGCCTCGGCGAGCTGCTCCAGGGTCAGTCGTGCCGCATGCGATGACGGCGCAGCGCCTGATTGCTTGCGGAGGTTTGGCCGGTACCTGATGCAAGGCACAGGGTGGGGCGGGAAGGTTCCGGTGCGGCGGGCGGCGCACCGGGCAGCCACAGCGACCTTGCCCGCGCGGAGTTCACGAAAGGCATCGTCATGGCACAGGCCAGCCTCTACCAGCAGGTCCTCGACCCCGCCAACCGGGCCAACCCGTACCCGCTGTACGCCGAGCTGCGCAAGACCCCGGTGACGCGGGAGGCCGACGGCACGTACGTGGTCAGCACGTACGAGGAGATCGTCGCCTTGCTGCACGATCCACGGGTCAGCTCCGACCCCCGCAGCCGCCCCGGCGTGGCCGAGGCCACCGCCTCTCCCGAGGACAGCCTGCTCCTGCCCTTCATCAACCGCGACCCGCCCGAGCACGACCGGCTGCGGGAACTGGCGATGCGCCCGTTCGGGCCGCCTCAATCGCCCGGGCGCGTCGACGCCCTCCGCCCCTGGCTCGCCGGGGTCACCGACGGCCTGATCGACGGCTTCGCCGGCAAGAACCGCATCGACGCCGTCGCGGAGTTCGCCTACCCGCTGCCCGTGGCCGCGATCTGCCACCTGCTCGGCGTGCCGCGCGAGGACGAGCCGCGCTTCCACCACTGGGCCGACGCCACCGTGGAAGCCTTCGACCCGACCACCGGAACGTTCGAGGAGCGCCAGCGCAGGAGAAGCGAGGTCACCCGCGAACTGGGCGAATATCTCAACACGCTCGCCGAGGCCCGCGTCCGCCAACCGGGCGACGACCTGATCTCCGGCCTGCTCACCGACACCGGCCCGCACGGGCCGATGGCCCGTACCGACCTGCTCAACACCGGCGCGCTGCTGCTGGTCGCCGGCCACGAGACCACCGTCAACCTCATCGCCAACGGCCTGCTCACCCTGCTGCGCCACCCCGACGTGCTCGATCGGCTGCGCCACGAACCCGACCTGAGCATCCCGCTGGTCGAGGAGCTTCTGCGCTACGAGCCACCGGTGCACATGCTGACCGGCCGCAGCACCCTGGCCGACATCGACATCGCCGGCACCACCATCCCGCGAGGCTCACCCCTCGCGCTCGTCCTCGCCGCCGGCAGCCGCGACCCGCACCGCTTCCCCGACCCAGACCGCTTCGATCCCGGCCGCGCCGACAACGCGCATCTCGGCTTCGGCAACGGCATCCACTACTGCTTCGGCGCGCCGCTGGCACGGAGCGAGACGCAGGTGGCGCTCTCCGCGCTGGCCCGCCGGCTGGTCAATCCCCGGCTGGTCACGGACCCGCCGCCGTACCGGCCCAACCCGGCGCTGCGCGGCCCCCGCCAGCTCATGATCGAGTTTGACGCCGTCGCACCTTGAGGGGCCGGTCCGTGCGCATCCTGGGAGGGGAAACCTACCTCGCGTCCTCCAGCAGCAGCGCGAGCTTCTTCTCGCAGGGTGCGTGTCCGATCTGCCGGCACAGCCGCAAGGCCTCGCCGGCCCGGTGCTCCGCCGCCTCGCGGTCGCCTCGTCGCCGTTCCAGCTTGGCCAGCTCCGTCAGCGCGGCCAGCTCCGGCAGCCGGTACGTGCTCTCGGCCGCCACGGCGTGGCCCCGCAGCACGTGGCGGACGGCGCCTTCCTGGTCGCCCACGGCTTCGAGCAGCCGGGCGCGGGCGAGCAGCGCGTAGGCCAGATGCCAGTTCAGGCCGCCCGCGCCGATGAGGCCGTCGGCCAGGTCCAGGCTGTCCGCGGCCTCTGTCGTCAGGCCGAGGCGGACCCCGGCGTCGGCCAGGGCGACCAGCGCCGCCGCCTCCACCAGCCGGTCGCCCTGGCCGCGGCACACGCCGAGCGCCGCCAGCGCCTCGTCCCGCGACTGCGCCCACCGGCCGTTCTCCCAGTGCAGCCGGCTGATCCAGATCTGCGTCGTGGCCGCGCCGTGGCCGCCTATCGAGGTGATCAGGGCGACCGACTGCCGCAGGCAGGTCTCCGCCTCGCCGTACCGGCCCTGGTCGAGGAGCACGGCGCCCAGCTGCCGCAGATCGGCCCCCTCGGCGTAGGGCAGATCGTGGCGCCGGCTCAGCGCGAGTGCCTGCCTGCAGTAGTCCTCGGCCAGGTCCAGCCGGCCCAGGTGGTGGTACTGGTAGCCGAGCGCGTGGAGTGCCCGGACGTGGCCGGGCACCGAGCCGAGCTCGCCGAAGAGCTGCGCGGCCCGTACGTTGTCGGCCATCGCCTCGACGAGGTCGCCCGTCCACGCCCGCGCGAAGCTCAGCCCCATCCTGGCCGCCGCCTCGCCCTCCCGATCGCCGCTCTCGCGGGCGATCCGGACGGCCTGCTCCAGATGACCGACGGCCTCCTCACGGCGGCCGACGCGGAAGAGGCCGTCGCCCATGCCGGTGTGCAGCATGGCGGTCACGGCCGGCACGTCGTGCGCGGAGGCGGCCTCCAGCAGGGTCGGCGCGATCTCCATCCACTCACCGATGCGTCCGGTACGGGCGCAGATGGCGCGGACCATGTCGGCCAGGCGCCAGACGGCCGGGCCGGGATCCCGCTCGATCGCGCGCCTCAGCGCGGCCAGCAGATTGATGACGTCGGCCGCCTCGGGGGACGGCAGCTCACGGGCGTCCGGGCCCGGCTGCGGACCGGAGAGCAGGGACTCCCCGGGCGCGCACCGGGCGGCGATGGCCGCGCCCAGTTCCAGGTAGTGCTCGAACAGGCGCTGCCAGGCCGGCTCGCGCTCGGGATCGCGCCCGGCTTCCGCCACCGCGTACAGGCGGACCAGGTCGTGGAAGCGGTAGCGGTCGGTGATGTGATGTTCGAGCAGGTGGGCCGCGGCCAGGGCCTTGAGCGAGGCGCGGGCCGCGTCCCGCGGGAGGCCGGTGACCGCCGCCGCGGCCGCCACGGTGACATCGGGGCCGGGCACGAGCCCGAGCAGGCGGAAGACCCGCTGCTCGGCGGGGGCGAGCACGCGGTAGGAGGCGGAGAAGGCGACGGTGACGGCGTTGTCCTTGGCGCCGTCCACGGTGAGCCCCGCCAGCGGGTTGCCGGCGGCCAGCTCCGCCGCGACCGCCGCGGTGCCGTCCTCGGGCCGGGCGGCGGCGTTCGCGGCGGCGATGCGCAGCGCGAGCGGCAGCCCGCCGCACGCGCGTACCAGCTCGCCGCGCGCGTCCGACTCGGCCGGGCCGCCCGCCGGCCCGAGCACGCCGTCCAGCAGCGCCCGGCCGTCCGCCTCGGACAACGGGCCGAGCGAGTGCTGCCTGGCACCCGCGAACGCCACCAGCTCGCCCAGGCGGTGCCTGCTGGTCACGAGCGCCACGCCGTTCGGGGGCAGGAGCTGCTCGATCTGGGCCGCCGCGCGGGCGTTGTCCAGGAGCAGCAGGAACGAGTGCCCCGACAGCAGCGAGCGGTAGAGGCCGAGCTGGGTCTCGAACCCGCCCCGCACCCGTTCGGGATCGACGCCGAGCGAGACCAGCAGCCGGGTCAGCGCCGCCGTCGTGGTCAGCGGCTCGTGGTCCGGGTCGTAGCCGCGCAGGTCGATGTAGAGCTGCCCGTCGGGGAAGCGGTCCTTGGCCTGGTGCGCCCAGCGCAACGCGAGGGCCGTCTTGCCCATGCCGGCCGTGCCGCTCAGCACGCACACGCCGTCGCCGCCGGCCAGGCACTCGTTCAGCCACGCCAGCTCCGCGTCGCGGGCGGCGAACTCGGGCACGTCCCTGGGCAACTCGGCCGGTCGCGCGACGAGGGGTTCTCGTCGCGGCGGAGGAGGCGCCGGCTGCAGGCCCTCCCCCGGTAAGTCCGGTTCGTCGTCCCGCAGGAGCCGCTGGTGCAGCTCGCGCAGGGGGCGGCCGGGCTCGATGCCCAGTTCGTCGACCAGCCGCCGTCTCGCCTCCCGGTAGACGGCCAGCGCCTCGCCGCGGCGCTCGCACCGGTGCAGGGCCAGCATGAGCTGTCCCAGCAGCCGCTCGCGCAGCGGGTGCTCGGCCACCGTCGTGTGCAGCTCGCCGACGATCTCGGCGTGCCGCCCGGCCGCCAGTTCGGAGTCGTACAGCTCCTCCAGGGCGCAGATCCGCCTGTCCTCGAGGCCCGGACGTTCCTGGTGGATCAGCTGGGCGCCGGCCCCTGCCAGCGCCGGCCCGCGCCACAGCCCCGCCGCGGCGCGCAACCGGGCCGCGGCGTCGGTGTGGCGACCCTCCTCCGCGTCGGCGCGCGCGGCGGCTCTGTACTGCTCGAACAGCTGCAGGTCGAGCTCGTCCGCGACGGCGTGGATGCGGTAGCCGGCGCCGACGCGGCCGATGCGCTCCTTGCCGACCAGCGCTCGCAGCTCGTGGACGTAGACCTGCAGGCGCGAAACCGCCGTACGCGGAGGCTGCTCGCCCCAGATCAGGTCGACGAGCCGGTCGTCCGACACCGTGCGGTTCGCGTGGAGCAGCAGGGCGGCCAGCACGGTCCGCTGTTTCGGTGAGCCCAGCGCGATCGGCCCGTCAGGCCCGTCGACCGACACCGGCCCGAGCAGCGCGAAGCGCACCTCCGATTCCATGTGCCCCCTTCACGTCCCGATTCCCCCGCTGCGATGCCGGCGAGTGATGATCGTACGACGGGGGTACGGGAGTGATGGCAAGATCCCGCCCAATCACCAGGATCAGGCGGGATCCCGTCGGCCGGAGGCTACTTCAACGCTTCCCTTTCACTCCCGGATCCAGACGGTCATGTCGGAGAGGCCGCGGTTGGCCCAGGAGAAGTACGGCACGGCGGTCAGCGTGACGCCGCGCCGGGCGGGAGGACGGTCGCCGTACAGCGAGCCGTCGGCCTCGGCGTCCGCGGTGGCGTCGGCGTTCAGGATGACGACGCCGGTCCGCTCGTCCGGGACCGCGTGGACGGGGGTGTCGCGGGCGAGGGTGAGGCTGTGCACGGCGCAGTCGTGGTCGACGCCCTCCAGGCAGAACACGATCGGACCGCGCTCGAGAGCGACCTTGCCGGCGGTGGCGGCGACGCCGGGATCCGCCCAGGTCCGGCGGACCTCCATGCCGAGGTCGATCTCGACCACGTCGCCGGCCCGCCAGCGGCGGGAGAGGGCGCAGTAGCCCTCGCGGAGGACAGGCTGGTGAACGGGCTCGCCGTTGACGGTGACGGCCGGCTGCCGGCTCCAGCCGGGGATGCGGACGGCCAGCGTGAACTCCGCCCCGTCGTCGGCGTGGGTGACGGTGACGGCCAGGCGGCCTTCCCGGGGGTAGGCGGTGTCCTGGCGGAGGGTGACCTCGCCGCCGGCGAAGGTGAAGCGGGCGGTGCCGGCCACGTAGAGGTTGACGACGGCCTCGCCGGGTCCCTGGGCGTAGACGTAGCGGCCGAGCTCGCTGAGCAGCCGGGCGAGGTTGGGCGGGCAGCAGGCGCAGTCGAACCATTCCTGCCGGGTCACGGTGCCGTGGCTGGCGAGGGGGTTGCCGTAGAAGTAGCGGGTGCCGTCGGCGGAGGCGCCGCTGAGGACGCCGTTGTACAGGGCGCGTTCGAGGGCGTCGACGTAGTGGCCGTGGCCCGTGAGGTTGCTCATGCGCCGGGCCCACTGGACGAGGCCGATCGCGGCGCAGGTCTCGGCGTAGCCGTGGGCCTCGGGCAGGTCGTACGCGGGCCCGAAGCCTTCGATGCTCGGGTCGGAGCCGAGCCCGCCGGTGACGTACAGCTTCTTGTCCGTGACGTCGGCCCACAGCCGGCGCACGGCCTGGAGCAGCCGGTCGTCGCCGTACTCGCCGGCCAGGTCGGTCATCGCGCTGTACATGTACATGGCGCGGACCGAGTGACCGACGGCCTCGGCCTGGTCGGCCGCGGGCAGGTGGCTCTGGTTGTACTCGCGGAAGCGCCGCAGGTCCCTGGGCTTCCGGGGGAGCCTGGTGCCGAAGTAGCCGGGGGTGCCGCGCCGCCGCAGTTCGGCCTCGAAGTAGTAGGGCTCCTCCCCGCGCCAGTCGATGAACCGCCGGCCGAGGTCGAGGTAGCGGCGCTCGCCGGTCGCACGGTAGAGCTTGACCAGCGCGAGCTCGATCTCCTGGTGCCCGCAGTAGCCGCCGGCGCGGGGGCCGTCGGGGCTGAAGACGGTGTCGATCAGGTCGGCGTAGCGGCGCACGATGTCGAGCAGCCGGGTCTTGCCGGTCGCCTCGAAGTGGGCGACCCCGGCCTCGATGAGGTGACCGGCGCAGTACAGCTCGTGGGCGTCGCGGAGGTCGGTGAACCGCTCCCCCGGCTTGACGACGGTGAAGTACACGTTGAGGTAGCCGTCGTCCTGCTGCGCGCCGGCCAGCAGCTCGATCGCCTCGTCGACGGCCCGGTCGAGCTCGGGGTCGTCGGTGGTGGCCAGGCAGTAGCTGGCGGCCTCGATCCACTTGGCGACGTCGCTCTCCCAGAAGATGTGCGGCTCGTCCGGGTCCCCCGGCCGCCAGGACAGGCTCAGGGCGTCGAACTGCTGTCCGGGCCGGCGCAGCTGGCCCTCCTGGTGCCGCAGCGTACGGGTACGGATCAGCTCGCGGCGCGGCGCCCAGAACGCGTCGTCGATGGTGACCGCGGTCAGCGGCAGCGGCTCGCGACGCAAGGCGGCGGCAGAGGTCATGGTCATGGTGTTCCCAACGGGGTGTCGTGAAATGAGCCCGGGGCCCTGGGAAGGACCGCGGTGCCCCAGACGTAGGCGAAGGAGGCGAAGGCCGGTACGGCCACGCCGAAGACCGGGACCAGCCCGGGGACGACGTAGTACGCGCAGAGGATCACGCCGACGACGAGCAGCGTGACCAGCGCCTGGACCGGGCGGGCGAGGACGAGGATCGCGCTCCGGCGGACGAGCGCGCCCGGCCCCTCGTCGAAGTGGGCGGCGAGGATCCAGATGTTCGCGCTCATGCACGACACGAACAGCGTGACCAGCCAGAGCAGCACGCCGAGCAGCGGCTCGACGACGCCGAGGTCCGCGCTCTCCAGCAGCCGCCGGTCCACCAGGAGCACCGCCCAGGCCGCCGCGAAAACGTAGCCCACCACGTTGGCGGTGCGGAACTCCTGCCGCCAGAGCCGGCGGAACTCGCGAGGCGCTCCCGAATGCAGGAGCTCGCCGCGGATGACGCCGTACACCGCGGCGGTCGCGGGGAAGACTCCGAGCACGACGCCGCCGGCCAGGGTCCACACGACCCACAGCAGGTGCAGCTTGAGCAGCAGCAGGCCCACCTCGCCCGCCCTGGTGTGCCAGGTGAGGACGCGTCTCATCAGCCTTTCACCGACCCGATGAGCACGCCCTTCTCGAAGTAGCGCTGCAGGAACGGGTAGAGCACCAGGACCGGGAGGCTGGAGACGACGATCACGCCGTACTTGATCTGGTCGGCGTACTGCTGGTCGTAGGAGGTGCCGCTGCCGCCGGAGGCCCCGACGCCACCGGCGAACGCCTGGTTGGACAGGAGGATGTCACGCAGCACGATCTGCAGCGGTTGCAGCGCGTTGTCCCGGACGAACACCATGCCGGTGAAGAAGTCGTTCCAGTGCTGGACCAGGTAGTACAGGCCGATGACCGAGACGATCGCCTTGGACAGCGGCAGCGCGACCCTGGCGAAATACTGCAGGTAGGACACGCCGTCGATCATCGCCGCCTCGAACAGCTCCTTCGGCAGCGAGTGCTCGAAGAACGCGCGGGCGATGATGAGGTTGTAGACGTTCACCGCCGACGGCAGGACGAACACGAGCCAGTTGTCCAGCAGGCCGAGATCGCGATAGAGCAGGTACGTCGGGATCAGCCCGCCGTTGAAGAACATCGTGAACACGAAGAACAGCATGAGGATCCGCCGGGGGCGGAACTCCGGCCGCGACAGCGCGTACGCCGCGGGGATGGTCACGACGAGGTTCAGCGCGGTCCCGACGGCGCTGTAGAGCAGCGTGTTGCGGTAGCCCGTCCAGATCCGCTCGTCGTTGAAGATCTCCCGGTACCCGAAGAGGTTGACGCCCTTCGGCCACAGCCACACCTCGCCGGTGGAGATCAGCGACGGGTTGCTCACGGACGCGATCACCACGAAGTAGACCGGATAGACCACCGCGAACAGGACCGCCACGCAGATCGCGCCGAGCGCCAGCGTGAAGACGACGTCGCCCGGTGTCTTCTTGCGGAAGAATGTCACCACAGGCTCCAGTTCGACACGCGGCGGGCGATCGCGTTGGCGGCGATCAGGAACGCGAAGTTGATGACCGTGTTGAACAGGCCGATCGCGGTGGCGTAGCTGAACTGCGTGCTGAAGATGCCGATCTTGTAGACGTACGTCGCGATGACCTCGGACACCGGGAGGTTCAGGTTGTTCTGCATCAACCAGACCTTCTCGAAGCCGGTGTTCAGCACGCCGCCCATGGTGAGGATGAGCAGGATCACCATGGTCGGCACGATGCTCGGGACGTCGACGTGCCGGATGAGCTGCAGCCGGTTCGCGCCGTCCACCTTGGCCGCCTCGTACAGCTGCGGGTCGACCCGCGAGAGCGCGGCGAGGTAGATGATGCTGTTCCACCCGCAGTGCTGCCACACGTCGGAGATCACGTACACCGGCACGAAGGCCGCCGTGTCGCCGAGGAGGTTCACCCCGTCGAGGCCGAACAGGGCGGAGACCCGGGTGAGCAGCCCGGTGGAGGGGTTGAGGAACGCCTGCAGCATGCCGACGATGACCACGATCGAGATGAAGTGCGGCAGGTACGTCGCCGTCTGCATGACCCTTTTGCGCCGGCCGCCGGCGATCTGGTTGATCATCAGGGCCAGCAGGATCGGCGCGACGAACCCCACCACGAGCGTGGTGAAGGCGATGACGAACGTGTTCTTCAGCAGCGGCCAGAACAGCGGGCTGTCGAAGAACTGCCGGAAGTACTTCAGGCCGACCCAGTCCCCGCCGGTGAGCCCCGCGGTGAAGTCGAACTCCCGGAAGGCCAGCTGGATCCCGTACATCGGGACGTACATGAACACGGCGACGAACCCGACGGCCGGCAGGACCATGAGCCACAGTTGCCAGTACCGCCTGACGTGCCGGCCGGCGCCCATCCTTCGGGCCCCGGCCGGCTTGCGAGCCGCGACGAGAGACTCCGCCATCAGCGCGTCTTCACGTACTCGTCGTAGTAGCGCTGGTAGATGTCGATGTTCTTCTGCAGGCCGGCGTTCTGGACCTGCTGGACGTACTGCCCCCACTGATCCTCGACGCCGCCCTTGGTGATCCACTCGGCGAACTTCGTCATCGCGGTGTTGAGCATCGTGGTGTTGTTCAGCCCGAGCTGGTTGGTGTCGTCGGGCTTCATCTGGATGAACTGGAACGGGTAGACGTCCTTGTCCACGTCCATGTTCGCCAGCGCCTTCTGCAGCGGCTCGGTCTGCTCGACGGCCTCGTCCAGGTCGGCCGGCAGCTTCACCTCGATGTCGTCCCGGATCCAGACCGGGCCGGCGTCGGCGATGGTGACCGTCCACTTCCAGGTCGACGGGTCGACCTTGGGGTCGGCCGGCGGGAGCACCTCGTACTCCTTGTCGCTGACCTTCTTGACGTACTTGCCGAGGTCGCCCCACAGCACCTGCAGCGACATCTCCTTGTCGTAGAGGGCGTTGACGACCTTGAGCGCCGCCTGCTTGTTGCTCGTCTTGGCGGACATGAGGATCTGGTTCGACGGGAAGTTCTCGCCGTTGGAGTCGTACGTCCAGGTCACCGGGGTGGTCTGGCCGGCTTTGGCCAGCAGCGGCGCCATCGCGACGTACTGATCGGCCAGCTCGGCGCCGAACCGGTCGCTGGCCGTCCAGCCCCAGCTGAAGCCGACCTTGGCCACCTTGCCGGAACCGCGGCCGACCGCCTGGTAGGCCGAGTAGTCCTGCGTCATGACGTTCTTGCTGACCAGGCCGGCGGCGTAGCAGCGATGGAGGAACTCGATCACCTGCTTGTAGCGCTCGTCGACGAGGAAGTTGCCGACCTTGCCGTCCTCCAGGAAGTAGCCCTGGCCGCCGCCGCCCGCGATCGGCAGGCCGACGCTGCCGAGCAGCACGCTGGGCTGGAAGTAGCCGAAGCCGCCCGTGCCGACCGGTGACCAGTCCATCGGGATCTCGTCGTTCTTGTCACCGTTGCCGTTGGCGTCCTCCTCCTTGAACGCGACGAGCACGGTGTAGAGCTCGTCCCAGGTGGTGGGGACCTTCAGGCCGAGCCGGTCGAGCCACTGCTTGTTGATGTACTGGTGGGTCACGGTCGTCGGCCAGAACCGCTTGTAGCCCGGGACCGCGTAGACCTCGCCGCTGGTCAGCGTGGCCATCGACTTCAGCTGCGGCTTCGCCGCGAACAACGCCTTGACGTTCGGGAGAGCGTCCAGGTCGTCGGCCAGGTTCTCGAAGAGCGTCCGGTACGTGCCCAGGTCGGCGTTCGTGATCGCGTTCGTGCCGATGATCAGGTCCGGCACGTCGCCGGCCGCCAGCATGGTGGACTTCTTCTGGTCCCAGTCGGCGGAGATCTCCTGCCACTGGATCTTCACGCCCGCGATCTTCTCCAGCTGTTTGGGCCACTCCATCGTGCTCATCGGCTTGGTCAGCGGATGCTTGTTGACCAAGATCCGCAACGTGTTCGGATCGCCGGAGTTCTTGCCGGAGCAACCCGCGAGTGCGGTGAGGCCGGCCGCGACGACGAAGGCCCGGCGGGACAGAGCCGGTGAGGTGGCCATGCGGTCCTCCTGAGGGGGGACGGAGGGGTGTGACCGAGATCTCGGTGAATGTTTCAGCGATGTTAGGGGCCGTCATTCAGCGTTGTCAATGACAAGACAATCAGGGGAAGAAGTGACCGCGTCGAGGGGTGCGGAGTGGGTCAGGCCTGCCCGGACGAGTCGCGAATCAGCAGGTGCACACCGGTGTGCACCTGCCGGGCCGCGCCGTCGTACCCGTCGAGGCGCTCGATGAGCAGGTGGACGGCGGCGGCCACCATCTCGCCCTGGTCGGGGCTCACCGACGACAACGACGGGATGGTGAACTCCCCCTCGTCCGTGTCGTCGAAGCCGGTGACCGCGACGTCCTCGGGGATGCGGATGGCGTGCGCGCGCAGGGCTTTCAGCACGCCCACGGCGATCGTGTCGTTGACGCAGACCGCGGCGTCGAACCTGGGGCCGGAGCGCCGCAGCAGCCCCACCATCGCCTCGTAGCCCGAGGCTCTGCGGTCCCAGTCGGAGCTGTAGGCTACGAGCGAAGGATCATGCTCGATGCCATGCTCCTCCAGAGCGGCCACGAACCCGGAGTAGCGGTCCCCGGTCGGGACTGCGCCCGCCGGACCGTTCCACACGAACGCGAGCCGCCGCCGGCCGGTGGCCAGCAGGTGCCGGGTGATCGCCAGGAAGCCCGCGCGCTCCCCCATCAGCACACCGTCGAGCGTCTTGATCGGCGCGCCGCCCAGGGCCACCGCCGGGCGCCGCGGCGCCGCGCCGGCGAGCAACTCGTCCGACAGGTGGTGCGGGCAGATGATGACGCCGTCGACGTCGGCGGTCGTCACGCCGAGCACCGCGTCGCGCTCGCGCTCCCCGCCGTTGGCGATCCGCAGCGTGCTGGTGAACCCGCACTCGGCCAGGGCGAGGATGAGCCGCTCGGCGTTCTCCGCGAAGTACGGCTGGTAGAGGTTCGGCACGACGACGGCGATCCGGCCGGTCCGGCCGGAGGCGAGCCCGCGCCCAGCCTGGCTCGTGGCGTGTCCCGCCTCGTAGCCGACCTCCTCGACCGCGGCCTGGACCTTGGCCCGGGTGGCGGCCGAGACATGCGGGCGGCCGAGCAGGACGTTGGACACGGTCTTCGCCGAGACCCCGGCCCGCACGGCGACATCCGCCAGCGTCGGGCGCTTCACCGCGGGTCCCGGCCGAGCGTGGACTCACGCCGGATCAGCTCGACCGGGGAGACCACCGCGCGCGGCTGTCGCGGCGCCGTGCCGGCGAGGCGATCGGCGAGCAGCTCCAGCGCGCTGCGCGCCAGCCGGGCCGGTCCCGGGTCGATCGTGGTGAGCGACGGCGTCGAGAACCGCCCGTCCTCCAGGTTGCCGTAGCCGGCGACCGCCACCCGTCCGGGGACGTCCACCCCGTGCTTGACGAGCGCCGCGAGAGCCCCGAGCGCCACCTCGTCGTTGACGCACAGCAGCACGTCGACGTCCGGGTGCCGCTCCAGCACCTGTACGGCGGCCCGCGCTCCCGCGCGCCGGTCGGCCACCTCGCCGAGAACCGCGCACGGCACGGGCACCGGACCGGATCGGTCGAGACAGGCGCGCAGCTCATCCTGATGCGCGCCGAGCAACGCCGGGCGGGACCGGCCCATGACGGCGAGGTGGCGGGCCATCAGGGCCGCCGCCTCCGCGACGTCCTCCTGAACGCGATCCACCTCAACCCGGTCCACCTCGGCCGCGCCGCCCTGCACGACGACCACCGGGCGGTCGTCCAGCCCGTCGCCGACCGGCCCGACCGGCCCGATCAGCACCACGCCGTCGAACGTCTTCCCCCGGGCGGCGAGCACCGCCGCCACCCGGGCCGGATCGCCGTGCGTCGGCTCGACCGCGGCGAGCATTCCCCAGCGATCGGCCTCGGTGACCAGGGCTTCGACGAGTCCCGCGAGATACGGGCGGCGCAGCTCGGTGACGGCGATGCCGACCACCCCGACCTGCCCGGTCCTGAGCGTCCTGGCGGCCCGGTTGGGGACCCAGCCGAGCTCGTCGATCGCCGCATGCACCCGGCTCACCTTCTCCGGACGGATGTGCGGCTCGCCGTTCACCACACGTGACACGGTCTTGATCGAGACGCCCGCCCGATCGGCCACCTCCCGCATCGTCACGCGCATGCGAACAGCGTAGGTCACGGTAGGACTTCTCAGCATTCGGTTTGTGATCAGCAGGCCAGGGGTGCCGAGCCGAGCGCCACGTCGTCGTACCAGAGGGTGTCCTGGTCGCTGCCGTAGCTCTCCCAGCCCAGCCGCAGCGTGGCCGGGCGCGGCGCGGTGGCGCGGCGCAGCCACTGGGAGTCGATGTCCTGCGTCGGGGTGCCGTCCACGCGCAGGCCGGCGACCTCCTGGTTGTCCAGGTACGTACGCATCGACTGCTTGGTGGTGTCGATCTCGTAGCGCAGGCAGACCCAGCGGTTGACGGGAAGCACGGTGCTGAGCGCGACGCCCGCCGGGCTCTGCTCGGGCAGGGTGGCGTCGTCGGACTCGCGGTTCCACTGCAGGGCGCCGTTCTGGCCGCCGATGCGCAGGTCGCGGTTGCCGTCATTGGCGTCGGCCATGGTGATCATGCTGACGTGCGTCGCGGGCAGGGCGGTCGTGTGCCGGACCCACATCCTGGCGTAGACCACCGGGCCGACGCGGGAGACGTCGCGGGTGGTGCCGACGAAGAGGTGGTTGCAGTAGCCGCCGCCCCCGTTGACCCGCAGGGACTTGCCGCCGCTGTGCGTGATCGCGGTGTCGATCACGGCCGTGCCGGTGCCGGCGCAGTTGGGGGTGACGACCTGCCAGTCGCCGGACGGGCTGCCCGCCTGGTCCTCGAACCCGGAGCAGACCGTCGCCCCCGAGCAGCCGGGCGGCACCGTGGGGGTGACCGTGGGGGTGACAGTGGGCGTTACGGTGGGGGTCTGGCTCGGGGTGGTGGTGCCGTTGCAGGCCACGTCGTTGAGCGTGAAGTCGGTGGGCGCGGGGTTGGCCGCCGACCAGGTGGCCTGCAGGCCGAACTCGGCGCTGCCGCCCGTGGCCAGCGCGCCGTTCCACGCGACGTTGGCCGCCGTCACGACCCGGCCGTTCTGCTCCACCTGCGCGTTCCACGCGCTCGTCACCCGCTGGTCCCCGGTGTACGTCCACCGCAGCCGCCACCCGCTGAGCGCCGTCCCCAGGTTCGTGACCTTCACCTGCGCGGTGAAGCCGCCCTGCCAGGAGTTCACGGTGTAGTCCACTTTGCACCCGGTGTCCGCGGAAGCGGGGGCGGTCACGGCGGCGATGCCGCCGATCGCCACGGCGACGCAGGCGACGACTGCCCAGAGTCGGGCAGACAGCGTGTGGGGACCGGACATGACATCGCTCGCCTTCGGGGTCCGTATGGGAGCGCTCCCAAACCGTCTCTTGAAGACGATGGTTCGCGGGATCACGCCGAAGTGTCAACCCCGCACCCGCTCCCTACGCACCTGACCAGGGAGCTCACCGCTGAACCTTTCATCCCGGCCGCACGGGATCAGCCCGCGGCGAGGGCGGACAGGATGGAGTCGGCGATGACCCGATGTCCGGCGGCGTTGGGGTGGTCGCCGTCGGCGGCCAGCAGCGGGGTGTCGTCCCGGGAGCCGTCCCCTTGAACGGGCCGTAGACGTCGACGTAACGCGCGCCCTTCGCCGCGGCCGCACCGGCGAGGGTCCGGTTCACGACGCGCGTGAGGGCGTCGCTGTTCGACACGTACGCCGTCCCCTTGGCCCGGGCGCTGTCGCCGTCCAGGAACACGTTCCAGTAGCCGGTCACGACGATCCGGCTGCGCGGGCGGGTCTGCAGCGCGCGAACCTTGCCGAGGATGCCGTCCACGTTGGCGCGCAGCCGCGCGAGGTCGTTCTTGTAGCATGCCAGCCCCGCGCGGGGACCGCAGTCGTCGTCCTCGAGCGAGTCGCTGTCGAAATCGTTGGCGCCGATGGTGATGATCACCAGGTCGGCTTTCACGATGGCGTCCGTCGCCGACCCGCCGTCCATCTGATCGAGCAGCCCCTGCGAGGTGAGCCCTCCGGTGGCCAGGTTGTCGACGGCGACGCCGGTGCCTTGCCTGGTCGCCAGGGTCTTCCTGATCAGCGAGACGAAGGTGTCGCAGTCACACGCGGAGCCCGCAGGCACCGAATCGCCCAGCCCCACGATGGAGGTCACCGCCGCCGGGATGGGGTGCGGGGTGGCGACCGTCTCACCGGCTCGCGCGTCCCTCGCCACTCTCGCGACCGGGACGGTCTCGAGCGCGACGCTCCAGGCCACGGCGAGGACCGCGACCACCGCGACCCCTCTGAACCGCCGGGTCATGCCGGCATCGCGGCGGCCTGCTCCGTGACGCCCGCGCATGATGCCTGCCCACCGCACGCGATCGCCCCCTGCCCTACCGCCTCAGCCCCGCGTCACCGTACCGGCCGCCTGCGGCAGCGTGAGCGAGATGCATCAGCTTACGCTGGACACTCCACGCAAAACCCCATAACCACGGCAGAACCCACGGCCCGCGAGGACCCTTCAACAGGCGAGTCCCGTGCCGGATGGGTCTCATCGGCGCGACTGCCGGCCCCGGTGCCGCCGGATCAGGCGGCTCGGTGGCGCGGCCGACCGGACGGCCGATCCCGTTGATCACGTCACGCACGTACGCGGCGTCGCCCTCCACGCTACGCAGCGGGTTCGCCGCGGCGACGGCGGTCAACCGATGATCGTGCAGGCGCGGGATGACGCGGTTCCAGCCGGCCGATTCGGCGAAGGCGCCGTGGACCAGGACGATGACGGGCTGCTCGCTCATGAGTGGACCTTTCCGGTGTTCGGTACGTCGCGGCTTGTGACAGCCCCCGAGAAGTTCCTGGTCGATGTCCGGATTTTGGTGGGCCTACCAGTCATCGACGACGGTCACGCTAGGGACGTCACGGATGCGAAGGCGGCGCGGACAGGTGGATCCTGTCCCGGCAGAAGAGAAGGGGGCTGACGGGCGATGGCCGATCTGGACTATTGCTGGCGTCTTCGCGAGGTCATGGCGGAGCGCGGCATGTCCTCCACCGTGGAGCTGCGTCCCCTGCTGGCCGCTCGCGGTGTTGATCTGTCGCCGAGCCAGGTGTACCGGCTCGTGGTCGGCAAGCCGGAACGGCTCAGCCTCCGCACGCTGATGGCGCTGCTGGACATCCTCGGCTGCACGATGGACGACCTGATCGGGCCGCTGCCCGCCCGCCGTACCGGGAAGTGACCGCTCCTCCCCGCGATAACGCCTGACGAAGTCCGCACCCTCCCCGCCGAACACGCCGTTCGCCGCATCCATGCTCGCCGCCGCGCGGCGCCATCCAGCCGGTTCGTTGATCAGGCCGTCTGGATGAGATATTGCATTAGATGAAAGTCGGTCCCGGTATCGCCGGTGATGCGTGGTGCGGAAGATATGGCGTGGATGTCGGATAAGGCTGATCTTGGGGGTGGGTGGTCCGCGACAGGCGGAACCCCGCGGCCGGGGTGGCTGGTGGGCCGAGAGGCGGAGTGCGCGACGCTCGACCGGCTGCTCGCGGACGTCCGCGGCGGCGAGAGCCGGGTGCTGGTGCTGCGCGGCGAGGCCGGAGTCGGCAAGTCGGCGCTGCTGGACCACCTGATCGCGAAGTCCGCCGGGTGCCGGGTGGTGGCCGCGACAGGGGTCCAGTCGGAGATGGAGCTGCCCTTCGCCGCCGTCCACCAGCTGTGCGTGCCGATGCTGGACCTCCTCGACACCCTGCCCGAACCCCAGCGTGACGCGCTCGGGACCGCCTTCGGGATGCGCGCCGGGCCCGCTCCCGACCAGTTCCTCATCAGCCTCGCCGTACTCAACCTCCTGGCCCAGGCCGCCGACGCGCGTCCGCTCGTGTGCGTGATCGACGACGCCCAGTGGCTCGACCGCGCTTCGGCGCAGGTCCTCACCTTCGTGGCCCGCCGCCTCATGGCCGAGAGCGTGGCCTGCGTCTTCGCCGTCCGTGACTCCGGCGAGACCGGCGTGCTGCCGGGCCTGCCCGTGATGGAGGTCGGCGGACTGCGGGACTCCGAGGCGCGGACCCTCATCAGCCGGGTGGTCCCAGGGCCGCTGGACGAGGAGGTGCGCGACCGGATCCTGTTCGAGTCGCGGGGGAACCCGCTGGCCCTGCTCGAACTGCCCCGCGCCGCGTCCGCGGGCGGATTCGTGGCGGCGGCGAGCGGGCAGTCGCTGGCGGACCGCCTCGAGGACGGCTTCCAGCGCCGGCTGAACGGCCTGCCGGCCGCCAGCCGGATGATGCTGCTGCTGGCCGCCGCCGAACCCCTCGGCGATCCGGCCCTGCTGTGGCGCGCCGCCGACGTCCTCGGCGTCGACACCACGGCGGTCGACGAGGCCGACGAACTGATCGACTTCAGCGACCGGGTACGTTTCCGGCATCCGCTCGTCCGTTCCGCGGTGTACAACGCGGCCGTCCCGAGGGAGCGCCGGCAGGCCCACCGAGCGCTGGCGGAGGCGACCGACGCCGCCACCGACCCGGACCGGCGGGCCTGGCACCGCGCGCAGAGCGCCGCCCACCCCGACGAGAGCATCGCCGCCGAGCTCGAACGCTCGGCCGGGCGCGCCCAGGCCCGCGGCGGTCTGGCCGCCGCCGCGGCCTTCCTGGAACGGGCGGTCGGGCTCACCCCCGACGCCCGGCGCCGGGCCGAACGCGCGCTCGACGCCGCCAGGGCCAAGCACCTGGCCGGCGCGCTCGAGTCCGCGCTGGCGCTGCTGGCGGCGGCCGAGGCCGGGCCGCCGGACGAGCTGCGCCGCGCCAAGGCCGAATCCCTGCGCGCCGAGATCGCCCTGACCTCGAACCGCGGCACCTCCGCCCCGGCGATCCTGCTCAAGGCCGCCAAACAGCTCGAACCACTCGACATCGGCCTGTCCCGCGACACCTATCTGCAGGCGCTGCTCGTGGCGATCGGCGTCCTGCCCGGCTGGGACGGCATCATCGAGGTGGCGGCCGCCACCCGGGAGGCGCCACTCGCGCCCGGCGCGCCCCGCGCCGCGGATCTCGTCCTCGAAGCCCTCTCCCTGTCCTACACGCAGGACACCCTGACGGCCGAACCGGCCCTGCGGCGTGCCGTGGACGCCATCATGAGCGAGGAGACCCCGCCCGCCGAACAGCTCCGGTGGGTCTGGTTCGTCAACTTCTCCGTCATGAGCCTGTGGGACGACGAGGCCGGTCGCGACCTGACCCGGCACTACCTCCGCCTGATCCGCGGCTCCGGGGCGCTCGCGCTGCTGCCCCTGGCGCTCAGCCTGTCCACGATGCTGTTCCTGTTCGAGGGTGACCTGGCGGAGGCCGAGACCCAGAACGAGGAGGCGAAGGCGAACGCGGTCGCCGCCGACGTCTGGACCACCTCGGGAGCGATGGTGCAGACGGGCGGCGACCTCGGCCTCGCGGCGTGGCGGGGAGACGAGGAGGAGACCGAGCAGCTCGCGGAGATCATCGCGAAGGAAGGAGCGGTGCGCGGGGAGGGGAGGACGCTGGAGATCAGCCATTGGGTCCGGTCCGTCCTCTACAACGGGCTCGGCCAGTACGAGAAGGCTCTGGAAGCGGTTCTGCAGGCCGGCGTGGACCACCGGGCGCCGGGCGGCTGCGGGGTCCAGTGGGCTCCCCTCGAACTCGTCGAGGCCGCCGCGCGTACCGGCCGGCACGAGCTGGCCGCCCGTACGCTGGAGCGGCTCTCCCGCTCCACCCGGGCGGGCGGCACGGACTGGGGCCTCGGCCTCGAGGCCCGCTGCCGGGCGCTGCTCTGCGACGGAGAGCAGGCCGACCGCCTCTACCGCGAGGCCATCGACCGGCTCGGCCGCACCCGCATGCGCGTCGACCTCGCCCGCGCCCACCTGCTCTACGGCGAATGGCTCCGCCGCGAACGCCGCCGCGTCGAGGCCCGCGAGAACCTCCGAACCGCCTTCGACCTGTTCACCGGGATCGGCATGAAGGCCTTCGCCGACCGGGCCGCACGCGAGCTCCAGGCCACCGGGGAGACCGCCAGGAAGCGGAACGTCGAGACCACGGAGCAGCTCACCCCGCAGGAGGCGCAGATCGCCAGGCTGGCCCGGGCCGGCCTGACCAACAAGGAGATCGCGGAGCGCCTGTACGTCAGCCCGCGCACCGTCGAATACCACCTGCGCAAGGTCTTCACGAAACTCGGCGTCACCTCCCGCCACCAGCTCGACGACATCCTCTGAGTTCGCCCCTTCCCAACGGAGGCACGTCGCAGGCGGGCTCGTACGGCCCGGCCGCCCGGTGACTCCCGGGGCTGACCGGCTCCTCACCGGGGACCCTGGCCAGGCATCTCCCTGATGCGACCGGGGCACCCACCCGGCCACAGTTTGTGGTGTCGGCGACAGGCGCCCGCCGGCAGGCCGAACCGACAGCCCCTGCCTGACCACCCGTTTCCGGGACACCCGCACCACCCACGCCTGCTCAAGCGCGCCGAGATCACCGCCGCCTCGCCGAGGCGTGCCTCCCCATCACCAGCGTCCGCCGCGACTTCACGCTGCTCAAGCCCGCCTTCGGCACCCGTGCCGCGCGGGCCGCCGTCGCCCAGGCGATCGCGGTTCTTCGGAAAGGACAACTCATGAGCACCACCACGGCGGCTTACGGACCAGACCACTCGAGCTCCCTCGACCAGGCCGCCGCCACCTTCGTCGAGGTGCGTCCGCGCCTGTTCGGCATCGCCTACCGGATGCTCGCCGGCTCGGCGGAGGCCGAGGACATCGTCCAGGAAACCTGGCTGCGCTGGCAGAACACCGAACGCTCGGCCGTCGCCAACCCGGCGGCGTTCCTGACCCTGATCACGACGCGGCTGTCCATCAACGCCGTGCAGTCCGCCCGGTCCCGCCGCGAGACCTACGTCGGCCCCTGGCTGCCCGAGCCCATCGACACCGGCGCCGACCCCGCCGCCGGAGCCGAGCGAGGTGAGGCGCTCGAACTCGCCCTGCTGTTACTGCTGGAGAAGCTCACCTCGGCCCAGCGGGCCGCGTACATCCTCCGTGAGGCCTTCGTCTATCCCTACGAGCAGATCGCCGAGGTCATCCAGCTCAGCCCGGCCAACGTCCGCCAGCTGGTGAGCCGCGCCCGCAAGCAC
The DNA here is from genome assembly GCF_040675285.1 of Nonomuraea sp. NPDC049625. NCBI lineage: Bacteria > Bacillati > Actinomycetota > Actinomycetes > Streptosporangiales > Streptosporangiaceae > Nonomuraea > Nonomuraea sp. NPDC049625. The sequence continues at coordinate 486,415 of NZ_JBFAOQ010000008.1, forward strand.
CTGAGCACCACCCGGCGCGGGTCGATCGGCACCGACGAACACCGCCGCCTCCTGTCGGCCTTCCTCGACGCCTCCCAGGAGGGGAACCTGACGGCCCTGGAGAACCTCTTCGCCGCGGACGTCGTCAGCTCCCCCGACGTCAGAGGCGCGGCGGCGAAGTCCGCCGGTCACCCCATCGCCCGCAGGACGTCACGCACCCGGCGCAGGTCCCGCATGCGAGCCTCGTACGTCGCCCCGACGACCACGAGCAGCACCCCGCCGACGGCGATCGGCACCCAGCGCGGCACCGCGAGGAACATCTCCGACACGTACGGGGCCAGTTCCCGCACCACGACCCCGGCGAGCACGACGCCCCCGATCACCGTGGGCGCCTGCAGCCGGGACCGGGCTCCGGCGAACAGCACCGCCAGCGCCAGCACGCCGAGCGCCAGCGACCGCCGCCATTCCGTGTCCGAGTAGACGACCACCAGGCTGGGGAGCATCGTGAAGGAGAGGCCCGTGCCGTAGGCCGCCCACGACGAGACCGGCCTGCCGCGCCGCCGCAACCAGCCGGATCCCAGCAGCACCAGCGAGCACGGCACCGTGTACGCCTCGACGACGGTGACCTCGTCCGCCCCCAGCCGCAGCCACGAGGCCAGCAGCAGCAGGGTGGTGCCGGCGTACCTGAGGCCGCTCGCACCGCCTGCCCACAGCGACATGAGCAGCACCAGCACTCCGGCCACGGCGAATCCCACGCTCGCCGCGACCAGGACGCGCAGGCCCAGCGAGAACCCTACCGCCACCGCTTCCAGCCCGAGGAACAGCGCGGCGAATCCCAGCCCCCAGACCCGCAGCCCCTTCAGCCTGGCCACCAGCGCCATGGCGGCGGCCACCAGCGCCAGGATCGGCAGCACGATCAGCGTCGCCGGCTGGCTGCCGAACGCGTACGCCGCCGCCCGTACCGCGGCCGGACCGGCGACGAGCGCGCAGGCCACCGCCCACCAGGGCGCCCTGCCGAGTGTGGCGGCCACCGCCGGCGCGACGGCCAGCCCCGCCAGCCCCGCCACCGCGGCCGGGTAGGGCATCGCGAAGGCTTGGGGTGCGACCGCGACCATGAGCATTCCGGCCACCAGCGCCCCGACCGCCAGCACCCGGAACACCAGCCCCCCGGACACCGGCGCACGGGACACCGGCGCGCGGGACACCGCTGCCTCGGACACCGCTGCCTCGGACACCGCTGCCTCGGACACTGCCCCCTTCATCGGCATCGGCCACCCGTCGATGCCGCGCACGGCCACCGCCAGGAGGCCGGCCGCCAACGTGCCCAGCACCGCCACGTCCGCCGGAGTCGCCATCTCGAACGGCGGCCACTGCCGCGTGTTCCACGTGCCCGTCCAGAGCACGTCCAGCCAGGCCAGCGGTGCCACCAGCGTGGCCACGAGCCGAGGCAGCACCACCAGCGTGGTCAGCAGCGCCACCAGCCCACCGGTGGCCATGCCCGCCAGCCGTACCCGCCGCCAGGGCAGCCAGGCGGCGGCGAGCACCACCACGAGTGCGGGAACGAGGTACGCCAGAGGACGCCAGTCCGTTCCCGGCCCGACCAGCACCGGCTGCGCCAGCGCCGCCGGGACGGCGATCAGCGTGAGCGCGGTCCCGACGGTGACCACGGCCGCCCAGGTCTGCCCCAGAGCCCTGCCCGGCCTGGCCAGCAGCCACGTCACGAACCCGCCGAGCAGAGCCAGCGCGACCAGCGGCGCCGACCTGACCAGCGCCTGACCGACGGAAGGGGACCCGAGCGCGTCCACCGCGCCCACCAGCAAGGCGAGGGTCGCGACCCCGCTGCCTGCCACGGCGGCCGTCACCCGCACCGCTCCCCGGCCATAACGGACCAGGGGGACGTCCAAGGCCGCCGTGGCCACCAACATGGCCACCAGCCAGGTCTCCGGCAGGTCGCCGGTCAGCAGCGGCAGGACCGGCTGCGCCAGCACCACGGCGACCGGAGCGGGCCCGCGCAGCCGGGTGACCCGGGCATAAGCCACCAGAATGAGCGCGGTAAGTCCGAACACCCCCGCCGTGTAGTGCAGCGCGTCGAGCGCGTCGACCCCGAGGAAGCCCACCCGCCTGGCCGCGTACCCGTCGAGCAGCAGCAACACGACCGCGAGCCCGGCCACGGTCTCAGCCGTCGCGGTGAGCCTGCGCCGGATCAGCACGACCGGCGCCAGCATGACCAGCGCGGTGAACGCGGCCAGCACGGCCGCCCGCCCGGCCATGCTCATCTGCCCCCAGCTCACCACGGTGAACACCACCGCCGCCACCGTCAGCAGCAGCCCACCAAGAATGAGCAGGACATTCTTCGCGGCACCCGGAGAGACCTCCCGCCCCGGACCACCGGGCCCCGCACCTCCAGGCCCGGCCGCCACCCCCGGATACGGCGGCAACCCGCCCGCGTAGGGAGGCGCCACCCCCGCAGCCCCCTGGCCCGCCACACCCGCGCCTGCCGCCCCCTGACCCGCCGCACCCGTCCCAGCCGCACCCTGACCCGCGGCGCCGGCGCGCAGGATGCCGAGCAGTTCCGTACGGCGGGCCTGCAGCCTGGCCTGCTGATCCCTCAGCCCGGCGAGAGCCTGATCCACCTGCCAGAGCTCGTGCGCGGCGGGCCCCTCCAGAGGCAGCTCACACCTCGGGCACCTGGACACCGGCCCTTGGGACCCGGTCCCGGACAACACCGCACCACAGTCCGGACATTTCATACTTCCACGCACCGATACTCCGTTTGAGCCTGTCGAGATGACCCATATTTCACCCCGACGCCCTTGCGAACCACTGTCACCGGCAACCACGAACGACGACCGGCCGACGCATGGGAGCAACCTCCGGAACCAAGGGCGCGTTCCGGGACGCTCAGCAGGCGGTCAGACACCTTGGTCCGCAAGAACGCAGCCGACACGGACCGTGGCGGCCGGACGTGACGTCCTGGGCGTGGGAGCGGATCACGATCCGGCCCCGGGCGACACCGCTTGATCAACGCGGGCCGGGCCCGCCTCGGACAGGGGGTCCGGCCCCCGGTCGAGGACCTGGGCGGTGATCAGGCATGCGAACGCCGCGAGGGCGAGCGCCGTACGGATGAGGTGCAGGTGCAACCACCGCCGGCGGCTCTCCTGCCAGTCGGCGGGCAGCTGATCGGGATCCCAGGCGTCCGCGATCCGGTTGAGAGACTCCAGACCTGTCAGGGTGAGGACGACGGTGAGGATCACCAGGATCAGCGCGGCCGAACTGACGCCGAAGACGAGCCATCCGCGGCGCCACGACAGGACCGAAACAACGACCATCGCCACGATCCCGGCCAAGAGGAGTGGCGGCATGGCGCGGCCGTAGTCGACGTTGAGGGCCGCGAAAGGCTGACGGGAAGCCGCGGACCGGCCGAACATCTGCACGCTCTCGGAGCCCTGCGCCCGGACCTCCCTCCGGCCAGGGCCGCCGAGCAGATCTATGTCCTCACCTCGACGGAGAACTTCGAGAAGCTGACCGAGGTGTGCGGGTGGAGCGAGGCCGAGTACGAGGAGTGGCTCGCCTCCATACTCGCGGCTGCCCTCCTCGGGCCCCCTCAGGAGTGAGATCCCCGGCGTGCTGAGGCGTCACAGAGCATCTGCGCCTGCCGCCACGACAGACCATCACGCACGCCGGAGGAGGTCATGACCGACGGCACGTCGGCGAGGCTGGGATCTGTCCGGACACTGCGCCCCGAGCTGGTCGGGCGGACCGGCGAACCGGCCAGGATCCAGGAGGCCGTCGTCGACGGACGCGGGCTGGTCCTCATCGACGGCCGCGGCGCGGTGCCGGCACTCGAGGACCTGCACTGGGCGGACGCCCCGTCGCTCGAACTGACCGAGTTCCTGCTTCGCCACCCGCCCGCCGCCGGATTCCTGCCGGCCATCGCCTGCCGCTCCACGATGATCCCGCCGGCGGTGGCCGACGCCGTCGCCCGCCAGGACGCGTACATCACCAGGCTGAGCCCGTCCCCGCTGGACGAGGAGACGGCGGCGACGCTCATGCCGGCGGTTGATGCATCGGATCAGCGGCGACAACCCCCTGAGAACCGGCGGCTCGGCGTCGGCACCGGGTGTGGCTCACCACCGAGAAGCGCGCCTTGCCGGCCGGCTCACGGAGAGCTGACCGCCCCGAGAAGCGCGCCGTTCTGGTCGGCGCGCCGAGACCGGGGATCGGGATCGCGCCCTCCACCGCCCGGGAGATCCTCAGGCGGGATTCGCCGCCCGGGCTGACGTCCACCACATGCTCCGGCTCCCTACGGACGCCGCTCCACGGGCGTCCGCGTCGGGCGGCGCGCCGCTGCCCTCCAGGCGGGTGGTGATCGCGATCCGGTTGTGCGCGTTGATCACTGTCGCGGCCCAGATCAGCGCCGCGAGCTGTGTCTCCTCGAACTGCCTCGCCGCCTCGGCGTACACCTCGTTCGGGACCTGCCCCGCGAAGACGAGGGTGATCGCCTCGGTCAGCGACAGCGCGGCGCGCTCCCTGCCGTCGAAGAGCTTGCTGTTCCGCCAGGCCCGCAACTCGCGGATGCGCTGCTCCGTCTCCCCCATGGCCCGCGCGTCCTGGGTGTGCCGGTCGAGCGAGAGGGAACAGCCGTTGATCTGGGACGCGCGAATCTTGATCAGCTGGAGCAGTCCCGGCGCGATGTCCGCCGCCTGCGCCGCGGCCAGAGCGGCCTCGTGCAGGGCGCTCATCGCGCTGGAGACTTCGGGGGTCACGTTCTTGATCGCAATCCGCGGGGCAATCGTGGCTACAGACATGTCGTGACTCTCATCTCGCTCGTTGAAGCTCTTTCAAGCAAGGACGGGCGCAGCGACGATGTGGCGATATGTCCCCCTCTCCGTCCCGCTCGAGAGCGCGCCCCCGGCACCAGGCCCTGCGCGCGCCCTCCGTACTGCATGGGATACGCGACATCGGCCGCCCCGGTTCGCACCACGGATCTCACCGAGGGCGCGCTCGGTCGGGAGCACAGGTCAGAGGTCGGGCCCGGCCGGGCGGGACCGTAAACGATTACCCGGAGTGCCGCTCAGCCGCACGCCTTCGCGGTGCCGCCGGAGCCGGTCTGGACGCTGCGGCGGCCGGGGTTCCACTCCACCTCGACCCTGCCCCAGGCGCAGGTTCTGGGGGCTCGGAGCATGTTGCCCCAGTGACGGCCGTTGTTGCCTGGCTTGAAGTCGTACGCGTCCCTCCTGTTGTCCACCGTGTACACGTAGATGGTGCCGCTCGCCTTGGAGTCGGTCCTGATCTCGACCCAGTTGGTCTTGCACCGGGGGGACCACCAGAGGTGGATCCGCCCGGCGGCCCCGCGGGGCTGATGCCTGGCGAGCGTGCCGGTCCGCACCACCTGGGCGGAGTTCCAGCAGCCCGTATCGGCCGGGTCTTGGTGGTCGTACGCAGTGGCCTGCGCGTACGCGGGGGCCTGCGCCGGCAGGACCGCCGTCATGGCGGCCACGGCGATGGCCGCAACTCGAAGCTGCACGAGGAGTCGACTCCTTACCTCGAACGACAGATGAAGAACGCCGAGGTTCAGAATAACAGAGCGCGTGCTCCAAAATTGCGGGCCGTGACTACCGCGGGACGAGGTCGCGGACGCCCGCGCGCATGCCGAGACAGGCGAGCACGCCGAGACCCGCGCACATCACCCAGACCGCGCCACCGACGTACTCGAACAGCGCCGTGCCGACGCTGGGGCCGACGGCCCAGCCCGCCGTCTGGCAGGTGGACAGCGCGCCGATGTAACGGCTCCGCAGGGCTGGCGTCGGGGCGGCGAGGGCCGGATACGCGCCGATGAACGGGGCGCTGATGATCTCTCCCAGCGTCCAGACGACGGCTCCGAGGATGAAGACCCACGGGCCGAAGGGCAGGCCGAACAGGCCCAGGCCGATGCCGAGGAGGAGGCAGCCGGCGGCGACGGTGGCCCGCATGGAGAAGCGCTGGATGAGGGTGGTCAGCGGCAGTTCGACGAGAATCACGAGCGCGCCGTTGAGCGCGACGACCGCGCCGTAGAGCACGGTCGGGTAGCCGCGTTGCTGCACCTCGAGCGGCAGCGTCGACTGGTACTGGACCTCGGCGACCGCCGTGATGAACATCCCGGCGAGGAACAGCAGGAACCGCCGGTCCCGCAGCAGGTCACGGTAACGAGCGGTGTCCTCGGGTGCGGCGGTGTCCTCGCTCGCGCGGTGGCCGGCCCCGGCCGGCATGACGAGCAGGACGACGACGGCGAAGAGCAGGTCGACGACGGCGTTGACGACGAAGACCACCTGGTACGAGAACGCGGCGGCCAGCCACACGCCGAGCAGCGGCCCGATGGCGGCGCCGAGGTTGAGCCCGAACCGGCTGGCGGCCGAGGTCATCACGAGCCGCTGCGGCGGCGTCAGCTCGGCGAGCATCGTCGCCGCCGCCGGGCGGTACATCTGCCCGAACGCGCCGGCCGCGAAGCTGACGATCAGCAGCGGGACGATGGCCGTCACGGCGGCGAGCCCCGCGGTGGAGAAGCCGCCCAGCAGCATCGACCACACGATCACCGCCCGCGCGCCGAACCTCCCTGTCACGCTGCCGCCGACGAACGTCCCCGCGATCGACCCCACCCCGAACCCGGTGAGAACGAGGCCGGCCTGCGCGGGGCTGTAGCCGATGCCGGTCAGGTACAGGACCAGGAAGAGCGCGACGAAGCTCCCCATCCGGTTCAGCGCGATGCCGAACAGCAGCACGATCGCCGGCCGCGGCAGCTCGCGCAGCGTGCGGATCACTCCGGCGGGAGCCTCGTCGGCGGGCGCCTTCGACACGTCGGTCATGCGGGGCTCCACGTGCAGCGCAACGCCGCCAGGGCCCGGTCGAGCGCGGCGGACAGCTCCTCACGGGTGGCCGCGGCGGCGGTGGCGAAGGCGACGCGGCCCTCCATGAGGTCCTTGTGCGGCAGCAGGACGACCTCTCCCGGGCGGACGAGCGGGACGGCCAGGTCCGCCTCCGGCGGCAGGCCGGACTCGTCGAAGGCGATCTCCTCGACGCGGGTCTCGTGCCACGGCGGGTAGGCGAACCTGATCCCCGCGCAGAGCGCGCGCGTCCGCGTGAGGTCGGGGACGTCGCCGCACGAGACCGCCGCCAGAGCCAGGCCCGGGTCTACCCCGGAGGCGCTGTGGCACAGGTACGAGATGAGGTCACCGCCGAGCCGGCCGTTGATCTCGATGAGCTTCGGGCCCTCGTCGGTGAGCTTGAGCTCGGTGTGCGTGGCGCCGGTCGCGTACCCGATGGCCGTGTGGACCTGGGTGAGGAAGCGGGTGATCGCGGGGTCGGCGAGCAGCGGGTCGTCCCCGCGCGTCCAGTGGCCGGTCTCCTCGAAGTACGGCGCGTAGCCCATCTCCTTGTGCGAGACGAAGACCGGCAGGACCCGGCCGTCCCGTACGACGGAGTCGACGCCGATCTCCTCCCCGGTCAGGTACTCCTCGATCATCACGGAGCGGTCCGGAGAGCGCAGATCGGCGGCCGGGAGGCGGTGCGCGGAGGCGAAGTGGTCGGCCAGTTCCTCGCCGTCGCGGACCAGCGCGACGGCCTGGCTCGCGACCCCGGCCCTGGGCTTGATGACGACCGGATAGCCGAACTTCTCCGCCACGGCGCGCGCCTCGGCCACGTCGGCGACCAGCACCGACTGCGGCTGCGGCACGCCGCGCGCGGCGAGGGCCGAGCGGGTGACGTGCTTGTCGCGGCAGGCGCGGGCCGCGTCGGGGCCCGGGCCGGGCAGGCCGACGGCGGCAGCGGCGAGCGCGGTGTCGACGACGTGGTCCTCGGCCCACGTCATGACCCCGTCAACGGCGCCGTCGGCGGCGCCTTGTGCCACGACCGCCCGGACGGCGGCCACGATGCCGTCCGCCGTCATGCCGGGTACGACGCTGACCCCGGTGACGTACGGCGCCTCCCACTCGGCCGGCCGGCCGATGACGAGGTGGACGTCGTAGCGCTCGCCGATCCGGCGCAGCATGAACTCCCGGTACAGGCGCGGCCCCGTCCCCACGACGACGAGCCGCTTCATGAGGGCCGCTCCGCGCCGATGCCGACGAACGCCATCAGCGCCGGTGTCTCGGCGCGGTTGTGCCAGGCGTGCCGGGTCCCCTGCTGAACGACGCACGCGCCAGGGGTGAGCCGGACCTCGTCGCCGGAGTCGAGTTCGAGCCAGAGCTCGCCTTCGAGGCAGATGCCGTAGTCGAGGGTGTCGGTGGTGTGCATCCCCGACGGGTCGCCGGGTTCGAAGACGTCCATCAGCCCGGGGAGCCGCTCCTCGACCTCGGCGTCGATCTCGGCCTGGTCCTCGGGCGACGGCGCGGCCGGCAGTCCGACGATCGAGGACGCGGGCGGGAAGCGTACGAGCAGCAGCCGCGTCCCGCCGGCTCCGGCGAAGAACGGCAGCGTGATCGGGTCGGCGGCCTTCGGTCCGACGGTCGCGCCGCCGTCGGGGCTGCCCCACAGCAGGTACATCTCCTGGCCGGGCAGCGCGCGGGCCGTGATCGGCGCGACGGGCGTGTCACGTACGATCACCGCCGCGCCGTCCGGGCCGAACCCGGTCACGACCAGGCGTGGATCGATCGCCATCAGGCTCCCCCTTGTCCCCGCAGCCGTTTCAGCGTGTCCTCCTCCGCCGCGCGGAGTTCCGCGCACGCGGCGGCCACGCGGAACGCGTCCACCTGGCCGATCGCCTTGCCGATCATCAGCTGGTTCCTGATGTCCTTGCACCGGCCGACGAGGTCCGCGAGCGCGGGCTCGACATCCGCGTACGCCGGTTGCCGCGCGGCGAACTCCCGCAGGCAGGCCCGTGACCCCTCATACACCGAAAAAGCGTCATAAAGCAGGGCGATCGTCCGCGCGGGCGTGATCCACCGCGTCCCCAGCAGGTCCGCGACCCCCTCCAGCAGCGCGTACGTGTCGTCGTACGTCCGCAGCACCTCGGAGAACGCCGCCGACGACCCGGTCACCGCCGCCGCCTTGTCGTACGGGCCGGCCGGGAACCAGCTGACGTGCCGCAGCTTCCCGTTGTCGTACGCCGCGGCGATGACGTCCTCGGGGTAGACGTACCGGCACAGCACGCTCGCCCGGTTGTCGTCGAGGATCGACCAGTGCCCGTCCGCGTACGAGGTGAGCGTGATCGTGTGCACGACGTGGTCGGTCCGGTACTCGGGGGTGTGCGGGAGGTAGTAGACGTCCACGAACAGGATCACGTAACCGGCGCGCCCGGCCGTGTCGATGACGAGCTCGCGCGCCTGCGCGTAGGTGTCGAACGGGACGTACTCGCGGGCGACCCCGACGCGGGCGAGGGCCGCGGGGTCGAGGAGCCTGCTCTGGAAGTCGTATTTCGGGCGGCCGAGGCGGATGACCTGGTCGGCGATGTCGTCGCCGCCGACCAGGCAGTTGTAGAAGACCAGCGGCAGGTCGGGAACCCGCTCGGCGAGCATGACCATGGCCTGCCGCTGGTAGCAGTTGAGGAACGACCGGTCGTATAACTGCTGGTCGTAGTCGTAGACGTCGTCCTTCATGCCGTCAGAGCGTCCGGGTCATGAAGGCGCTGTGCGGGTCGGGGCCGTAGCCCGCGAACGGACCGCAGGGCTCGAAGCCGAACTTCGCGTACAGCTTCCGCGCCTGCTCGAAGTGCTCGGTCGAGCCGGTCTCCAGGCTGAGCCGCTCGAGGCCCATCGCCTTGGCCTCCTCCAGCATGTGGGCGAGGAGCAGGCTCGCGATGCCGTCGCGCCGCCGCTCGTGGGCGGTGCGCATGGACTTGATCTCGCCGTGCCCGTCGTCGATGCGCTTGATGGCGCCACAGCCGACGAGCTGGTCGCCGTCGTACACCGACCAGAACGTGACCTCGGGGACGCGCAGCCCGTCGAGGTCGAGCGCGTACACGCTCTCGGCGGGGGTGATGGCGTGCATCTCCCGCAGGTGTTCCTCCAGGAACGCGGCGATCTCCGGTCCGCGCAGGTCGTCGACCACGATCTTCATTTACTCTGCCTCCAGTAGTGCGCACGCGAAGAAGCCCGGTGCGGAGGCCTGCGCGAGGTAGAGCGCTCCTCGCTCCGGGCCGGACTTGTCGGTGTGGTCCATCAGGTTGATCAGCCAGTCCGCGTTACCGCAGTGACCGTACCGGGTCATCGGCCCCTGGAAGTGCAGGAGCTCGCGGGCCTGGCCGGCGGCCATCGCGTTGAAGCTCACGATGGGAGCGAACAGGCTCGAGGTGAAGATCTTCGTGACGTCTCCCGGCGCGCGGCCCGCCTGGCGGAACGCCTGGTCCAGCGCGGACCGGGCGACCGCCTGCCGGGACGCGAACGTGTCCTGCCCGACCATGCCGGAGAAGTCCGCGGCCAGCCCGGTCCCGGCGAGCGTGAGGCCGCCGTGGTCACGGCTGATCAGGCAGCCCGCCACGGCGTCCCCGAAGAGCGCGAAGGACTTCACCCGGTCGCGGTCGTCCGGGGTGAAGTCCAGCGCCACCAGCACGACGTTGCGCGCGCCTGCGCCGACCTCTGGGCCGGCCAGGCCCCAGGCGTACCGAAGGGCTTCGAGCGAGCTGCAGCACTGCTGGAGCGACACGATCGCGGGAACGCACGCGGTCAGCCCGGCGGCGCGCATGACCTCGACGGCGACGTCCCTGCCGAGCAGGCCGAGCACGGCGTCGGAGGTCGCGAGCACGAGCCGGTCCACCTCCCCCGCGCGGACGCCGTGCGTGCTCAGCACCTTCGCCACGCAGTCCACGACGTACGGGACGAGCGGCCCGGTCATCTTCCGGTAGGTGCCCGTGCCCATCGCGGCGAACGCGGTGTCCGGCGACACCGCGCGCCACAGGTCCTCGAACCCGGGGATGTCCTCAGGACGGCCTTCGGCGTCGCCGACCACGTACGCGAAGGACCCGATGCCGCCCACTCAGACCTCGGCCGGCGCGCTCGCGTCGATTTCCTCGATCACCGACAGGATGCCGTCGATGTCCTCGAGCATCGGCACCCATTCGGGACGCAACGCGATCCGTCCGTTCGCCTTCTCCTCGATGTAGCTGTTGACGAGGATGAGGATGTTCAGCGAGCTGATCCCGAGCTCGGCGCGCGACCTGCTCTGCGCGACCTCGTCGTAGGTGAGGTCCGGCGCCATGGGCTGCGTGCCGAGGAAGTCGACGAAGTTCCGCAGCCGGTCGTCGATGTCAGGCATCGGCGGCCACCCGCTTGAACGCGAAGCCGTTGAGGTTCTCGGTGTAGATGCGGTTGTAGCCGTACCTGTCCTCGCCGGAGACCAGGACGCAGCCGTGGTAGTCGAGGGCGATCTCGTCGCCGAACTCGACCAGCCTGTCCACGTTCTCGTACACCTTGGTCTGCGGGATCACGTACCTGGAGGCGTAGCCGAGGCGGGTCTGGTCGCTGACGTTGGGCAGGGACCCGTGGACGCACTTCTCGACGAACAGGACGAACTGCCCTGGGCCCATCTCCATCTCGACGACGTCCTCCTTCTCCGGGTCCCAGTCGGGGTCGAGCTGGAGCTCGGAGTAGTCGTAGCCGAAGAAGTCGGTCTTGCGCTGCGGGCCCTTGGTGAGCCGCTTGTTCTCGTCGTAGAACCAGCGCTTCTGGCTGCCGCGGATGAAGCGCAGGCAGCCGTTCTCGCGCTGGGCCGGGGAGAAGGCGGTCCAGACGCTGACGTCCTGGAGGACCGCGTCGTCGTCGCGGTCGTACGCGAAGCTCAGCGACGGCGTGGCGGCGGTCGTGGTCTCTCCGACGATGTACTTCTCGACCTGGTGCCAGCCGGTGCCCGCGTCGCCCGGCTGCTTCTGGAAGATGTTGGACTTCCAGCAGATGATGTCCTCACCCAGGAGCGAGCGCAGCTTGTTCACGATCTCCGGCCGCGAGATGTGCTCGGAGAGCGTGTCGCAGTCCAGGTGCCGGTCATAGTTGATGACCGTCGAGTTGTGCGGCTTGTTCTTCGACAGCGCCATCTCGATCATGGCCTTGCTCCAGATCTTCTGAGCCTCGTCGGGCTCGTAGAGATCGAAGGGGCCGACGTAGCCGTTGTCCTTGAAGAACTGGACCTGCTCGGCGGTGAGGCCGTCGGTCAACGTGGTCATCTGCCTGTGCCCTTCTTGTCGAGGAGCCGTTTCGCGTTCTTCCCCATGAACAGGTCGCGATCGGTCTGGGTCATCTCAGCCGGGAAGGCTCCTTCGGCCGTGAGTCGTTCCACGAAGTTCGTCTGCTTGCCCTGCAGCCGGAAGATCGGCCAGTCGGTGCCGAACAGCACCTTGTGGTTGATGTTGCGGCGGAAGAACCGGTTGAGCCCGGCCACGCCGTCGGGGGCCTCGTAACCGCTGGCGTCGATGTAGACGTTCGGCCGGTTGTTGCAGAGCATCGCGCACTCGTCGGGGTAGTGGACGCTGCCGTGCGCGAGCACGAAGTCCACGCCGGGGAAGTCGCGCGCGGGCCGGTCCACGTAGATGGGCAGCGCGATCTCGAAGTCGAGCGCCGGGGAGGTGGCGCCGATGTGCGACAGCACCGGCAGCCGGTGCTGCGCGCAGATCTCGTAGTACGGGTAGAGCGCCTTGTCGTCGAGGCGGTAGCCGCACGGCGGGTAGAGCTTCATGCCGTCGAAGCCGTACTCGACGACGGCCCGCTCGAAGAGCGCGATCCCGTCGGCCCCCCAGCGCGGGTCGACGCCGGCCAGGACGCGGAAGCGGCCGGGATGCCGATCGACGACCGCCTTGTGGTGATCGATGATCTCCTCGATGGAGTGCGTGCTGTCCTTCAGCGCGTACGTGAAATCCGGCAGCAGCAGGACGGCCTCGTCGATCCCCGCGTCGTCCATCTCCTTCACGAGCTGGTCGCACAGCGGGTCCTGGAGGGTCGCGTCGTGCATGCGGCGCAGCCGTTCCTTCGTGGCGGGCAGGCCGCGCGCCTGCATGGCCGCGGCCATGTTGTCGATGACCCCGTCGCGGAACGACGGCGGGAAGCACATCTCGGCCGCGACGTGGCAGTGGAAGTCGATGATCGTCATGAGTTCGCTCCCAGGCAGATGCCGACGATGTCGTGCACGTACTCGGCCTCGATGAACTCCCCCATGCGGCTCATGGCGTCGATGCCGGTCTGCTCCTCGAGGACGAACACGATGCTCATGAGCCCGATCGAGTCGATGCCGAGGTCGTTCCTGAGGCTCATGGACGGCGCCACGTCCCTGCCGGGCAGAACGCTGGCGATGATCTGGCAGAGCGCGTCCTCGGTCACCTGTCGCCACTCCCCCAGACGGCGCGCGCGACCGCGCCACGGTCGATCTTGAAGTTCCGGGTCAGCAGACCGCTCTCCACGGTGAGCTCCTCCGCCGGGCGGACGAGAGTCGTCGCGATCCGGTGCGACGGCTCGCGGCCCGCGTTCCTCCGCTTGATGTACGCCTCGATCTCGCGCGCCCTGTCCGCGTCCTCGGTCCAGACGACGCAGGCGAGCAACGCGGCGCCGTCCGGCAGGGCCACCATGGCGCGGACGCCGGGAAAGGCGCGTTCGACGTCGGCTTCCAGCTCGGCCGGGTTGATCTTCACCCCGCTCCGGGTGATGATCACGTTCTTCTTGCGGCCGGTGAGCCTCAGGAATCCGTCCTCGAGGACCCCGAGGTCGCCGGTGGCGATCCTGCCGTCGGGGAGGAAGACCGCGTCCTGCGTGTCGACGCCTTCGTACACGTATCCGACGACCTGGGGCCGTTCGGCGCGCACGACGACTTCGCCGTCGTCGCCGAGTTCGACGGTGATGCCGTCCACGGGCCGTCCTGCGCTGCCGACCCTGGCCTGGCCCGGCACGTTCATGGCGATCCAGCCGATCTCGGTGCTGCCGTAGAGCTCGTAGAGCGGCGCGCCGAGCTCCTGGAACAGGGTGACCATGGCCGGCGGCACCGGCGCGGACCCGGTGTACATGAGCCGCACCCGCGACCCGTACATCGACAGCCACCCGCGGCCCTTGTCCATGCGCTCGGCCGGGGCGGCGGCCATGACCCGGTTGTGGAGCAGCTCGAAGAAGGACGGCGGGCCGAGGATGATCGTGGGTTCCACGGTCTTGAAGGCCTGGAACATGATCTCCGGCGGGACGACGGTGGCCGCGCAGCCCGTCCAGATCGCGAGGTAGGTGAGGTAGCGCTGCTGGAAGTTCGAGTACGGCATCACGATCGCGATGTCGTCGTCCGGCGTGACCTGCCACGCGCGGGCCGACAGCTCGACGGTGTTGGCGATGCCGTCGTCGGTGAGCAGCAGGCCCTTCTGCGTCCCCGCGGTGCCCGAGGAGAACGCGATCGTGCGCACGCCGGGCGGCAGCGCCGGAGCGTCGGCGTGCCGTACCGGGTCGAGCTTGACCGGCCGGTCGGAGAGGACCGCGGTGGCCGCGGGCAGGCCGGCCTCGCCCGGGAGTGCCCGGGTCACCAGCAGCGCGGCCAGCCGGTACGTGCCGACGAGCGCGCCGATCTCCGCGGGATCGTGACGGTTCTCCGCGGGGATGGCGACGGGGACGCAGCCGAGGGCGAGCAGCGCGAGGTCGGCGAGGATCCACTCATAGGAGTTGGGGCCGAGCACGCCGACGAGGTCGCCCGCGCCGAGGCCGCTGTCGCGCAACTCGGCCATCAGCCGGCGGGCGTCGTCGTGGATCTCGGCGTACGTCTTGACCAGCGTGCTCCCGTCGCGCGACAGGAACCGCATCCGCTGCCCGGGGTGCTCGGCGAGCCTGTCCACCAAGGAGTCAACGAACATGGAGGTGTTCCTGGACGTACTCGACGGACCGCATGGGCCTGCGGCGTAACTCCTCGACCAGCGGCTCGAGGGGCCCGAGGTCGGCCGGGCCGTACGCGGCGTGGAGGGCGAGCGCGGGGCCGGGGTCCGGCAACAACAGGGTCTCGGCGAGGACGCGGGCCAGCGACCGCAGCCCGGCGAGCACCGCGTCCGGCTCACCGGCGAGGGCGGGGCCGTCGAGCGCGAGCGCGCCGAGCTTCGCGAGGTAGGACAGCTGGAGGAACATGCCGTCGCTGTCGGGGAACGTGCCGAGCCCGCGGTCCACGTAACGCAGGCACTCGGCCAGGTAGTACGCGATGACGTCGGCCTGGTCCAGCCCGAGCGGCCGGGCCCACACCTCGGCGAGGACGAGGATGCCGAACACGTCGGCGGCCGTCTCCTGGAGCACCCCCACGACCCACGGGTCGGCGGTCCACAGCGGGGTGAAGTCCGTGGCGGGCCGGTGCACGAAGTGCCCGAACTCGTGGCTGAGCACCCCGAGCGTCGGAATCCCCGCGAACCGCTCGGCCGCCGGGTCGAACCCGTTCCCCACCCGCGCGTACCGGGCGGAGAGTGGCCCGGACACCGTGTCGAGGACCGCCCGGTGGGTGTTGCGGAAGTAGTAGGTCTTCTTGTACGGCGACTCGTCGACCCCTTCGTCCTCCGGCAGGAAGTACGCGATGTGCTTGGGGTGCAGGTTGCCCTCCCCGGCCATGAAGAACAGCCGGGTCGCGCCGAACGCCGGGAGGTCGCCGAGCCGGAGGTCCGCCATGAGCGTGCGCAGGTACGGCTCGACCTGGTGCCGCTCGGCGAGCGCGGCGGCCACGAACTCCTGCCCCACGTCGTCGCGGCGGCAGGCGAACGCCGTGGGCAGCCCGCCGGGGTCCTTGCCCGACCAGGTGCCGAGATGGCCCGCGACGAGCGTCACGTCCTCCCGCAGCTCCGCCAGCTCGCACAGGGCCTCGGCCGGGTAGCCGTGCTCGACGGCGTCGGCGCGCAGCGCGAGCGCGCGCCGGTCGGCGTCGCCGGGCAGGTGCTTGGCGATGTCACGCATGGCGGAGGCGACCAGCGCCGGAGCGTGGAAGCGCCGTCTTTCCCGCGCGTCCTCGGGCGGCCCCGCCGCCTCCTTGACCCGCTGCCAGTCGGCGTCGACGGCCGCCTTCAGCGCGGCCAGCCCGGCGAGGAAGCCATCACCGAGGTCCGGGGTCTCGGCCGCGAGGTCGAGGCAGGCCAGCTGGTAGCCGTCGGACGGCGGCCAGAAGGCGCTGCGCCAGTCACGGAAGGTTCCGGCGGCGGCCAGATTGCGTGCGTAGTCGAACCTCATGCGTTCTCCAGGAAATCGGCGATAACGAGCGCTGCGCCTTTTTCGCCGATCATCATGCTCGCGGCGTTCGTGTTGCCGGAGACCATGGTCGGCATCACCGAGGCGTCGATCACGCGCAGCCCGGACAGGCCGTGGACGCGCAGCCGGTGGTCGACGACCGCCAGCGGGTCGGCGCCCATCCGGCACGTCCCCACCGGGTGATAGGACGTGTCGCCGTTCTCCCGCGCGTAGGCGACCAGCTCGTCGTCGGTCCGGACGTCCTTGCCCGGGATCAGCTCGAACTCGCGGTACGCGTCGAGCGCGGGATCCTCGACGACGCGGCGCGCGATGCGCATCCCGGCGACCAGCCGCGCGCGGTCGGCCTCGGCGGCGAGGAAGCGCGGCCGGATCGCGGGCGGGGCCATCGGGTCGGCGGAGCGGATGTGGATGGACCCGGCCGACTCGGGCCGCAGCGGATAGACGCCGACGGTCATCCCGGGAGCCGTGTCCAGCCGCCGGGTCGCCCCCGCGCCGTAGCTGGCCGGAGCGAAGTGGAACTGGAGGTCCGGCCGCTGCTCGGCCTCGGACGAGCGGACGAACCCGTGGCCGAGCGCGATGGGCAGGCTGAGCAGCCCCCGGCGGCGCGTCACGTACGTGGCGACCTCGCGGGCCAGGCGCAGGCCGCGCGAGCGCTCGTTGAACGTGATGGGACGGCGGACCCGCCAGCGCAGCCGGGTCGCGTAGTGATCGCGGAAGTTCTCGCCCACGCCGGGCAGATGGTGCACGACCGGCACCCCGGCCGCGGCGAGCACGTCGGCGGAGCCGATCCCCGACAGTTCGAGCAGTTGCGGCGACTGGACGGTCCCGGCGCTGAGGATCACCTCGCGCCGGCAGCCGGCCTGCCGCGCCCGGCCCTGGTGGCGAAAGCTGACGCCGACGCAGCGCGTTCCCTCGAACCGCAGCCCGGTGACATGCGCCTCGGTGAGCACCATGAGGTTGGGCCGCCGCAGCGCACGGCGGAGATACGTCCCCGCGGCCGACGAGCGGCGGCCGCGGTCGTGGTTGACCTGGTAGTAGCCGAAGCCCTCCTGGTCACCGGAGTTGTAGTCGGGGTTCTCCCGGTATCCGGCTTTCTGCGCGGCCACCAGGAACGCGTCGCACAGTTCGTCACGCTCGCGCGGCAGGCCGACGCTGATCAGCCCGTCGCTCCCCCGGCTCGGCCCGCCGACCCCCGCGCTCTCCAGGCTCCTGAAGTACGGCAGGACACCGGCCCACGACCAGCCGGGGTTGCCGAGCCGCTCCCACTCGTCGTAGTCCTCGCGCTGGCCGCGGACGAAGATCATGCCGTTGATCTGGTTGGATCCGCCGAGCAGGCGCCCCCGGGGGATGCGCAGGGTCCGGCCGCCGATCGTCGGGTCGGCGTCGGTCTCGAAGCACCAGTCGTACCTGGGGTTGCCCATGAGGATGGTCTCGGCGGCCGGGATCGACAGCAGCGGGCTGCGCCGCCGCGACCCCGACTCCAGCAGGAGCACCCGCGTGCCGGGGTCCTCGGACAAGCGCGACGCGAGCACGCACCCCGCCGCGCCCGCCCCCACGATGATGTAGTCCGCCCGCATCTAACCGGCCGCCGCGAGGGTGGTCCGGTGCATCAGGCGCCGGTGCTTGACGTGGTCGTAGGAGGTGGCCCGGTGCATGGCGCTGCGGTTGTCCCACAGGACGATGTCGCCGGCCTGCCACCGGTGGCGGTAGGTGAACCGCGGCATCGTGGCGAACTCCTGCAAAAACGTGATGAGCGGCCGGCTCTCGTCCTCGGACATCCCCTCGATCCGCCACGGCACGTTGCCGCCGACGTACAGGGCCTTGCGTCCGCTCACGTCGTGCACCTTCACGATCGGGTGCGCGACGTCCGCCCACTCCTCGCGTTCCTTCGCGGTGGGCGGCGGCCGGTCCGGGTAGTTGTAGGGCCGTGACCGGACCCGGCTGATGACGACCCTGAGATCGGCGATCCGGTCCTTGACCTGGTCCGGGAGCGCTTCGTAGGCGGCGTACATGTTGCCGTACCAGGTGTCCCCGCCGACGGGCGGCACCTCCCGCGCGTACAGCATCGACCCCGCCGGCGGGGCGGTCAGGTACGCGCCGTCGCTGTGCCACACCCGGCCGCTGTACGCCGAGCCGATCGGCTTGCCGTCGCGGGTCAGATTCGACAGGACGAGGATCTCGGGATGGTCGTCGGCGTTGAACTGGGACCGGGTGTACGTGACCACCTGACCGAACCTGCGGCTGAACTCCACCTGTTCGGCCGGGGTCATTTCCTGACCCCTGATCAGCAAAATGGTGGTGTCGATCCAGGCGCGATAGATGCGCTCGAAATCATGGTCGGAAATATAACCGGTGACATCGATCCCGCGGACTTCGGTGCCAATACCCGCCGTGATGGGAATCAACTCAAGCACGGCGGGAGCATACGACCCGGCCGTCGCGCGGCGCAAGGACGCGGGAAACTTTCATTTTCCATAATCGGCCCGGCGGGCGACCCCGGTAAGTGTCGTGACAAAATCCACGCACCGGCACCGACCAGCGAGTTTACATGTTACAAACTTCTCACACCCAACGAATGAGCGCGCGCCGGCCTTTGCTCCGGCCGGAATTGGACAGGGGCCTTTGCCCGCCGTCGGCCGCGTGTTACGCTCCTGCCGCTCGTCCGACGACCGGAAACTCAACGGCGAGAAATCCGCCCCGCCGGCACGGCTTCGACACCGTCAACCCAGGGAGGGAAAGGGTGCCGCAATCCAGACCGGAGCTGGCGCGCATTCACGACTATTACTGCCTGCCTCGCTCCGTCGGCTCCGCCTCGCAGAGCATCTATGACATTTGGGAGAGCGGTGGCGCCTTCAACGACTCCATCACCCCGTCGACCTACGTCCCCGAATACCGTGCGCACATCGTCCTCAAGATCCTGATGCTGACCGCGCCCGGGGCGGCGGTGCTGTCGCTCGGCTGCGGCAACGGCTTCGTCGAAGGCGACCTCGTCGCGCACGACCGCGACGTGCGCGCCATCGACTGCAACGCCGAAGCCGTCGAGCTGACCAGGAAGAAGGGGGTCGACGCTCGCACCGTCGACTACTTCGACCTGCGTCCCGCCGACGCCGCCGACGTCTCGGCCGTCTACGCCGACGGCCTGCTGGGCCACCTCTTCGACGCGGCCGGCGAACTCGCCCCCGCCCTCGGCAAGCTGCGCGACCTGGACCTGCGGCCGGGAACGTACCTGGTCCTGTCCAACGACGCGCCCCGCGACGCCAAGGCCGACTTCGCGCCGCACCAGCACGTGGACGGGTTCTGGTTCATCGCGAAGGACTATCTGCACAAGAGCCTGATTTCTTTCGGGTTCGAGCCGGTGGAAAGCTATTATTTCCCGTATTTGCGGCCCGTGAGCGGAATACGCAACCGCACGATCTGCGTCGCGCTCGTACCCTGACGATCGGATCCCGCCTTGCCAATGTCGGCTGAATTCGCCGAGCGACTGCTGCCGTTGCTCCCCGATCTCGTCGCGGATTACGGCACGCCATTCCACCTCTACGACGCGCGCGGCATCGTGGCCACCCACGAGGCGATGACGCGCGCATTCGGCGACACCTCGTACCGGCAATATTTCGCGGTGAAGGCGTTGCCGAACCTGAATATCCTGGCGTTGCTGCGCGCCGCCGGAAGTGGTTTCGACTGCTCCTCGGCGGTGGAACTGCGCCTTGCCGGGACGGCCGGCGCGCAGACGGGTGACATCGTGTTCACCTCCAACAACACCGCGCTGTCCGAATATCGCACGGCCCGCGCCGCGGGAGCGCTGATAACGTTCGACGACAGGTCGTTCGCGGAAAAGGTCGATGAACTTCCCGAGACCGTCGCCTTTCGCATCTCCCCCACCGGCCTGGCCGCCGGTTGCGCGCTCATGGGCAACGCGGCGCACAGCAAGTTCGGCGTGCCCGTGCACGAGCTCGCGGACGCGTACGCGGACGCCGTCGCCCGTGGCGCGCGACGGTTCGGCATCCACGGCATGACCTGCGCCAACGAGCTCGACACCGGCCGCGCCGCGCGGGCGGCCGCCGACGTCATCCGGCACGGCGCGCGGGTCGCCGACGCCGTCGGGATCGAGCTCGACTACGTGAACGTCGGCGGCGGGCTCGGCATCCCGTACCACGAGGACGACAAACCCATCGACTTCGGGGCGTACGCGGACGAGATCCTCGCCGCCCGGGAGGAGTTCTTCGGCCCCGGCGGGCCGCGCATCCTCACCGAGATCGGCCGGTACGTGACCGGCCCGCACGGCGTCCTGGTCACCCGTGTCATCAACCGCTGCCGCAAGGGCCACGAGATCGTCGGCCTGGACGCCTCGATGTCGTCACTGATGCGGCCCGCCATGTACGGCGCGTACCACCACATCTCCCTCCCCTACGCCGAAGGCAGGGAGATCGGCAGATTCGACGTCGTCGGCGCGCTCTGCGAGAACCTGGACAAGTTCGCCGTCGACCGCGAGCTGCCCGAGCCACGCGACGGCGACATCGCGCTCATCCACGACACCGGAGCCCACGGCCACGCCATGGGCTTCACCTACAACGGCCGCCTGCGTCCCGCCGAGCTGATGCTCACCGACGGCGGCGACGTGGTGGAGATCCGGCGGGCCGAGACCTACGACGACTACATCGCGACCGTCCGCTGGGGAGCGTGACCTTGAACAGGAGCTTGGTCGAGACCGCCTTCGAGCGGCGGGAGTCGTTGTCCGCGGACGAGCTGGCGGCCCTCGCGCCGCACGTCACCGCCGGGCTCGCGGCCCTCGACCGTGGAGAGCTGCGCGCGGCACGGCCGGAGGGGCCGGAGTGGGTGGTCGACACGTTCGTGAAGAAGCTCATTCTGCTGTCGTTCCTGATCGGCCGGAACGAGGTCGGGTCCGGCGGCCCGCGGCAGCCGAAGAGCTTCGACAAGATCGCGCTCAAGTTCGAGACCTGGGACGACGCCGTCTTCCGCGACGCGCGCCTGCGCGTGGTCCCCGGCGGGGTCGTCCGCCACGGCGCGTACGTGGCGCCCGGGGTCGTGCTGATGCCGTGTTTCGTCAACGTGGGCGCCTTCATCGGCCCGGGCACGATGATCGACACCTGGGCCACCGTCGGCTCCTGCGCGCAGATCGGCGCACGCTGCCACATCTCCGGCGGAGCCGGCATCGGCGGCGTGCTCGAACCCATCGGTGAGCAGCCCGTCATCGTCGAGGACGACGTCTTCGTCGGCGCACGCTCGGAAATCGCCGAGGGCGTGGTCGTACGGCGGGGGGCCGTGATCGGCATGGGGGTCTTCCTCGGGAGGTCCACCCCCATCGTCGACCGCGCCACGGGAAAGGTCACCTACGGCGAGGTCCCCGAGAACGCGGTCGTCGTCCCGGGCTCCCGCATCGACGCCAACAATCCCGATATATCGGTGTATGCGGCGATCATCGTCAAGCACGCCGACGACCGCACCCGCGGCAAGACGGCCCTCAACGACCTCGTCCGCGACTGAGCCCCTTCATCGATGCCGTCAACCTCATCGCCGAGCGCCTTCGACCGGCTGCGTGCGCTCCTGGCGGGAATCCCCGCACCCGCCGGCGTCACCCCGATCCCCCTCCACCTCGGGGAGGCTCGCCTCGTCACGCCGCCGGTGGACGGCCGGCTCCTGGCTGACGTGGCCGGCTGGACGCGGTATCCCCCGCTCGGCGGCACCCCCGAGCTCCGCGCCGCCTACACGGGCTGGCTCGAACGCCGCTTCGGCACCCGCGTCGGCGCCGCCGTACGTGAAGGGTCGCTCGCGATCGAGCCGTCCCCCGGTACGAAGCAGGCCGTCGCGGCCGCCATCGCCCTCGCCGTCTCCGGCAGCGTCCGCTCGCCCGCTCCGGCGGTCGTCCTGCCCAATCCGTTCTATCCCACGTACCACGCGGCGGTGTCGGCGGCGGGCGGCCGGGCGATCTTCTACGGCCACGCGTCGGAGGTCGCCGCCGCCGTGGCCGCTCGGCGGGACGTCGCCGCGGTCGTCGTCTGTTCACCGGGCAACCCGCGCGGCGAGACGCACACCCCCGGCACGGTACGCGCGATCAGCGCGGCGACGCGGGCGGCCGGTGCGCTGCTCGTCGTCGACGAGTGCTACATCGACCTCGTCCACGGCGCGTCCGCGGGCGGCGGATTCCTGACGTCCGGCACGGCGAGCGAAGCGGCCCGCTTCCTGGTGCTCCACAGCCTGTCCAAGCGGTCCGGGATGCCGGGCCTGCGGTCCGGGTTCGTGATCGGGGATCCGGGGAGCGTGGCGGCGTACGCGAACCACAACCGCACCTGCGGGGTCTCGCTCGCGGAGCCGGTGTGCGCGGTGGCGGCGGGGTTGTGGGCGGATGACGCGCATGTCGCGCGCCTGCGGTCGGCTGTGAGCGCGAACTGGGATATCGCGGACGAATTGTTCGGCGATCTCGCCGGTTATCGGCGGGCCGAGGCGGGATTCTTCCTCTGGTTCCCCGTACCGGACGACGAGGAGGCGGCGCGCCTGCTGTGGCGGGAGGAAGCGGTGACGGCGATGCCGGGCCGCTACCTCGGCGCGGCCACCGACCGCGGGGCCAACCCCGGCGCGGGTCACCTGCGCATCGCGCTCGTCCACGCGCCGGACCGCACCCGCGAGGCGCTGACCCGCGTACGGCGGGTGCTCGCGGAGCTGAGACCTACTACTACTGCAGGGGAGCTGGCCAGATGAGCGGCGGCCTCGTCGGATGGATCGACCTCGAACGCGACCTCATGGAACGGGCGGACGTCGTGAGCGCCATGACGGACACGATGAACGATCGCGGGCCTGACGGAGGCGCGGTCCACATCATCAGGCACGCGGCGCTGGGCCATCGCCGCCGCACGACCCCGGGCGCCGGTGAAGGGCGTCAACCGGCGCTGTTCGCCACGCGCGGCGGCCCCTCGCCGGACGACGGGGCCGTCGTGCTCGTATACGACGGCGCGATCTACAACCTGGCCGCTCTCCGCCGGTCCCTCGGCCTGTCCCCCGTGGCCACCGACACCGATGTGCTGCTCCACGCCTACCTGACGCACGGCGCGGACTTCGTCGGCCACCTCGTCGGCGCGTTCGCGATCGCGATCTGGGACGGGCGGGACCGGCGGTTGCTGCTGGCGCGGGACCACATGGGGCTGAAGCCGCTCTACTACCACCCTTATCCGGGCGGGATCCTGTTCGCCTCCCTCCCGAAGGGGATCATGGCGAACCCGCTGTTCACACCGCGTCTCGACCGGTCGCTGATGACGATCGCGCTGCAGCCGCGCCTCACGCTCGCCGGTGAGACGCCGCTCGTCGGGGTGCACGAGGTCAAACCCGCGCACGTCATCACGTACACCCCCGACCACGGGCCGGTTTCGCGCGCGTACTGGCGGCTGACGAGCGAGCCGCACGACCACACGCCCGCCGAGACCGCCGAACGCGTGCGGGAGCTGCTCCATGACGCCGTGGCGGGCCAGTTGCCCGCGTCGGGGCCGTGCGGCGCGATGCTGTCCGGCGGCGTGGACTCGACGTCGGTGGCGGCGCTGGCGGCTCGGCTGCTGCCGCACTCGCTCGATACGTACTGCGTCGAGTTCGACAGCGACAAGGCGCACTTCGCGCCGACCGAGCTGCGCCCGGACGTGGACGCGCCGTACGCCGCGGCGGCGGCCGAGTACATGGGCAGCAGGCACACCACGCTCACGGCGACGATGCCGGACCTGCTCGCCGCGATCCCGGCGACGCGCCGCGCGCGCGACCTTCCCGGGTGGGGGCAGTTCGACGCGTCGATGTATCTGCTGTTCCGGCGGATGCGGCAGGACACGACGGTGGCGCTGTCCGGCGAGGCGGCGGACGAGTTCTTCGGCGGGTATCCGTACCTCTTCAAGGCCGAACTGATCCGGCGCGACACCTTCCCGTGGCTCGGGGACGGGCCGAAACTCGCCGACTTCCTCGTGCCGGAGCTCGCGCGGGACGGTGACGAGAAGGCGCGCTACGCGCAACTCCTCGGCGAGGTGCCGCGCCTGCCGGGTGAGGCGGGGCTGGACGCGCGGATGCGGGAGGTGCTCTATCTCGGGATGGCGGGGCCGCTCGCCGTCGTGCTCGACCGCAAGGAGCGGATGAGCGCGGCGCAGGGGCTTCACGTGCGGCTGCCGTTCTGCGACCACCGGCTCGTCCAGTACGTCTGGAACGTCCCCTGGTCGATGAAGTGCTCGGGCGGGTTGAAGAGCCTGCTCAAGGACGCGATGGCCGACATCCTCCCGCCGACGACGCTGACCCGGGAGAAGAGCGCGTACCCGCACGTCCAGAACCCGGCCCACGATCAGGCGCTGGTACGCGAGGCGACGTGGATCGTGAACGCGAGCGAGTCGCCGCTGCGCGCCATGTTCGACGCGCCGCGGCTCAACGACCTGCTGAAACGGATCGGCGCCGACGAGCTGCGCGCGCAACTGCCGGGCGGGGCTAGCGCCGCGCAGCTGCTGGTGCAGCTCGTCGAGCTGAACGCGTGGGTGCGTGAGTATCGGGTGTCCCTGTCCTGAGGGCCCATACGGTCACCCGCCAGAGCGCCTCGAAGAGGACACCGGCGCTCATCTTGCTCGCCCCGCTCGTACGGTCGACGAAGGTGATCGGCACCTCCGCCACCGTGCACCCGTGACGTACGGCTCGCAGCGTGAGATCCACCTGGAAGCAGTACCCCCGTGACTCCACGCTTCCGAGGAGGATCTTCTCCAGCGCGGCGGCCCGGTAGACGCGGAACCCGCCGGTGGCGTCGGCGACGGGAAGCCGGAGCGCCAGCCGTACGTAACGGTTCGCGAGTCGTGAGAGGAGCTCCCGTCTGCGCGGCCAGTTCGCCACGCGGCCGCCGGCCACCCAGCGGGAGCCGATGACGAGGTCGGCCCGCTCGGCCGCGTCCAGCAGGGCGGGCAGCCGCTCGGGAGGGTGCGAGCCGTCGGCGTCGATCTCCACCAGCGCGTCGAAGCCCCGGTCGAGTCCCCAGCGGAAGCCCGCCAGGTACGCGGCGCCCAGCCCTTCCTTGCGTTCCCGGTGCAGGACGTGCACGCCGTCGAGTTCGGCCGCGAGCCTGTCCGCGATCAGGCCCGTCCCGTCGGGGCTGTTGTCGTCGACGACGAGAATGTGGGCGGCGGGTACGGCGGCGCGGATCCTGCCGACGATGCCGGGCAGGGTGTCTCGTTCGTTGTAGGTCGGCGTGATGACCAGGACGGTGTTCATGATCGCTCCTCAACTCGCGTGCCGGAAGTCGGGCCAGGCGGTCTTCCACGAGGTCCGCGGTCCTGAGCAGACCGTGACGGGCAGGCCCTGCTCCTCGTTCGCGACGCCGGTGCCGTGGTCGATGGCCCCGGCGGACTTGCAGCGCGTGAAGCGCAGCCGCAACCGCTCCGGCGGCAACCCCACGGCGACCACCGTCTGAGCCGTTTCCGGCGGTGGGCCTTGGAACCACAGCTCGTTGTGCCCGCTGTAGACGGGGATGTCCGGCGCGAACCGGTCCAGCGCGCCGGCTTCGCCGTAGTTCGCGGTGAGCACGACCGTTCCGGACGGCAGCGTTCGGTACACCCCGGCCACCTGGGCGGCGAAGCGCGGCCAGCCCACGGACTCCCTGGACACCTCGTTCGGCGAGGAGCCGAGCGCCGACAGCGGGAGCAGCGGCAGCGCCACGGCGATCCCGATGACCGAGGTGCCGAGCAGCCCCCACCACACCAGCCGACGCCGGGCGACCCGGCTCTCCGTCCACGCGGCGGCCGGCACGCAGCCGGCCACGAAGGCGAAGATCAGGCTCCCGGCGACATAGTCCGCCCGTCCTCCCGACGCCCAGCCGAGCAGGATCGTCACCAGGGACGCGATGGCCAGCGGCCGGGTCTCCGGCCGCCCGCGCAGCCAGAGCCACCCGGCGACGGCGATCGCGAAGGCTCCTATGCTGAGCAGCACCACCAGCATGGGCACGAACATGATCCGGTTCACGGATTCGCTGAGCGTGGCGGCCATGGTGAGCTGGGGCCAGCCGTTGGTGGCCTGGTAGAGCAGGTTCGGAGAGGCGATGAGCGCGGCCAGGAGCGCCCCGGACCAGAACCACCTGTCGCTGAAGACGGCACGCGGCCCCTTCACCGCCATGCCGACCGTGATGAGCAGCCCGGTGGCCAGCCCCGTGATCAGCAGGACGATGAGGTGCTTGTTGAACGTGGCGGCTCCCGCGACGGCGCCGGCCGCCAGCCACCATCGCCCGTCGCCGCGCAGCAGGGCACGCAGCACGCACAGGATGCAGGCCGTCCAGAACACGAAGTCGGCCGACTGGGTCAGCAGGGTGTGCCCGGCGAGCAGGGGGAACATCCCGGTGCCGAGGCCGGCGGCGGCGAGCTTCTGCGCGTTCGCGCGGCCGCCGAGCTCCCGCGTGATCGCGGCACCGAGGAGGATCAGCAGGCCCGCGCACAGTGCGGGGACGACCCGCAGGCCGACGATGGTGTCCCCGAACAGCCCCGTGGACAGCCGCGCGAGGAGCGGGGTCAGCGGGGGCTGGTCGAAGTACCCCCAGGCGGGAGTCCGGCCGAGCATGCGGAAGTAGAGCTCGTCGCGGTGGTAGCCGTACCACGGGCTCAGCATCAGCAACGTGACCACGACGACGCCCGCGATGGGACCGATGGTCCGCCAGGCGATCGCCGGGAGCGAGGGAGCGGTGTTCCGGAATCGGGGGGCTTGAAGAAGCATGCCTCCACGGTTTCCGATGGCCCGCTGTCTGTCGTCTGGCCGGGAACAGAACCTGGGGTCAGACCCCAGGCATAGGCGGCGACTCCCCAGGGCGGACGACGCCGTGGTCGAACGCGAAGACGACCGCCGCGGCCCGGTCGCGCACCGCCAGCTTCGTGAAGATCCGGCCGATGTGAGTCTTGATCGTGCCCTCGCCGATCACGAGCCGGTGGGCGATCTCGGCGTTCGTGAGCCCCCGGCCGATGAGCTTGAGCACGTCGAGCTCGCGGGCGGTGAGGTCGCCGAGCCGCCGGACCGCGTCAGGGTCGGTCACCGGATCCGCGCGGTAGCGCCGCAGGACCCGCCCGCAGACGGCGGGGTCCAGCCAGCCGTCGCCCGCCGCCACCGCGCGTACGGCCCGCTGAATATCCTCGGCCGGAGCGTCCTTGAGGCAGAACCCTGACGCGCCGGCCCGCAGAGCCGCCGCCAGAATGTTGTCCTCGCCGAACGTGGTCAGCACCAGGATGCGGGACGCCGGATCCGCGGCCAGCAGCGCGCGGGTGGCCTCGACCCCGTCCATGCGCGGCATGCGAATGTCCATGACCACGGCGTCGGGCCGGACGCGCGCGACCTCCGCCAGCGCGGCCTGGCCGTCGGCCGCCTCGCCGACCACGTCGAACCCGTACGGCTGGCGCAGGATCGTCCGCAGTCCTGCCCTGGCGAGCTCCTGGTCGTCGACGAGCACCACCGAGATCATGCGGGCAGCTCCGTCCGTACGACCCACCGGTCGTTCTCGACACCGGCGGTGACGTGGCCACCGACCATGCGCACCCTGTCGGCCATCGCGCGAAGTCCCATGCCGCCATTGTGCCGAGGTGGGCTGCCGGGCAGGGAATTGGTGACCGTGGCCCGTACGGCGCCTTCCTCCGATATGCGCAGCCGTACCTCGACGGAACTCCGCGGCGCGTGGCGGCTCGCGTTGGCCAGTGCCTCCTGCATCAGCCGGTAGAGCACCATCCCGGTCGTCGGGCTCACCACCGTCAGCTCACCGTCGACGCTCGACTCGAGTTCCAGGCCCGCCGTCCGGTATTCCTCGAAGAGCTCGGGTAGCCGGGGCGCGGTGGGCTGGGGGGCGACCACGGCCGGGTCGGAGCCTTCTTCGGCGAGAACGCGGACCACCTTTCGCAGCTCCGCCATGCTCTGCCGGGCAAGGCGCTCGGCCTCGGCGATCCCCGCCGCCGCTTCCCCGGGATCGTGCTCGAGCGCCAGCCGCGCACCCCCCAGATGCAGCACCGTCACGGCGAGCGTGTGCGCGACGATGTCGTGCAGATCGGCGGCGAGCCGCTGCCGTTCGGCCAGGGCGGCGGCAGCGGCGGCGGTGCTCTCCGCGCGGTGCAGCCGCTCGCCCACCTCGATGCGGTAGCGCGCGGCCCAGCCGCTCCAGAAGACGAGCGTCACGGCGGCCAGCCAGTTGGGCCACCCGGGGTCCGGCGTGGTGAACGCCGCCGCGACCACCACGGCAAGCGAGGCGAGCCACATGGCGATGCCCGGCCAGAGCCGCAGGTTCAGCGCGACGAACGCGATGTAGATCACCAGGACGAACCAGCCGATGCTGTTGACCGCGAGCCCCGTGAGCGCCGCTATGGCCGCGGGGGCCAGGAGACCGGCCACCTCGGCGAGCCGGCCCGGCGCCGTACGCACGATGACGAGACAGAGAACGATGAAGGCGCCCCCTCCGGCGAACGGCCACCCGCAGCCGCAGCCACGCGTGATCGTCTGCGCCCACGACAGCCCGACCAGCAGCATCAGCAGCCCAAGGCCGGCCGGTAACAGCCAGCGGGGAGTCACCACCACCCGCCCATCGTAGGAACCGCCGGTTCCGCACGCATCCACCCGGAGTGGTACCCGCCATCTGCCCACGGTCAGAGGACAGAGGCCCCTGGCGAGCACGCCCGCGGGCGATCGGCAGTCGAGACTCCGGAACTCGCAGTCATCGAGCAAGGCCGTAATGCCGTGCGAGCCATGGAAGGCGACGGACGAACTCTGCCTCGTCGCCGGGCACCGCGTGGTAGGTCAGGAAGGGAAACTTTCTGCGGACGCCTCGCGCGCGAACGGCATCGCCCAGGCTGTCCACTTCCAGACCGGTCGCCTGCCTGTAGGGATCGAAGGCGACGTATCGGCGTTCTTGTCAAAGGCGTTCGAGTTCTTCGGCGCGGCGCAGGTCCTTGGGGCGTCCCAGGGCGCGACGCATCAGGATGAGGTCGTCCCGGCGCAGGTAGCTCACCCGCAGACCGTCCGTGTCGACGGCGGTCAGTGCCCGGTCGAGCAGAGGGCGTACCGGCAGTGTTCCCCACGGCAGGTCGGGCGTGCAGCAGTCGCCGCTCACCTGCGGGGAGTCGAACTGCACCTTGGGATGCAGGAACGCCTGCGGCCTGGGTGGGATGGGGCGATGTTCGTCGTCCAGCAACGTGCAGCCGGCGGCGGCGAAGGCGTGCGCCAGGGGGTCGGCCTGCTCCGGTGCTCCGTCCCACAGCAGGTCGAGGTCCCCGGTCAGCTCCGTTGAGCCGTGCAGGATCCCGGCGACCTGGCCGATCACCACGGCCCGTGCTCCGGCCGCGTCCAGAGCCCGCAGCAGCGGGAAGGGGTCGAAGCGCTGCGCGCTGTCGGTCGCGAGGCTGCCGGCGACGGGATCGGCGTCATCGTGGGTGCGACCGGTGGCGGGGCGGCTGCGGGTCAGGGCCCTGGTTCGGTCGACGGCCTCGTGCAGCAGCTCCAGCGGTCCACGGTTCACCGCTTCATCCAACACCACGCGTACGATCGTGATCAATCTCGGCGCCGACGGCTGTGCGCAAGCGCCGCCCATCGCAGCGGCGGCTCTCGGTACAGCGGCCCTGGTCGTGCTCGGTTTGCGACTGGCCACCCGCCGCGCCAACGGATGACGTCGGCGTCGAGCAGGTTCCACCGCTCGCGGGGCAGCACCACGGTTCCACGGTGCTGCCGCGCCTCGAGCAGGCCCTTCGCGGTCAGCACCTTGAGCGCTTCACGTAGTGCGGTCATGCTCAGATCCAGCTCCGCGCCGAGCGACGAGAGGTCGAGGACCGCGCCCTGGGGAAGAACTCCCGACACGATCCGCATACCGAGCTCGGTAACCGTGTGACCGTGCACGCCCCGCCCGTTGTAGCCGGCGAGAAGGTGCTCCGGCGGCCCGCTCGGCCCGTAGGCCACGGCCAGGGTCGCGATCTTGGGCCCGAGACGGTACCGGTGCGCGGAGTCGCGGGTGAGAAAGCCCTCCGCCGGCATCACTCGCCCGGGCCTGTCGTGGGCCGTTCACCCTGTCGCGCCGACGAGCTCCGAGACCGAGCTCGGCCGGCGGTCCCGGCATTAGAGGGCCGGCGCGCCGGCCCGGGTCCGGACCACCGTTCCGCTGACCGGCTGTGGGTTGCGGATCAGGTTGAGGATGGGGCACACCCGCTCGACCTCGGCGTGCAGGTTCGCCAGCTCCTCGTCCGAGGCGGGCGAGTCGATCAGCACCTCATAGGTGAAGTTGTGCGGGTACACGGGAATGTCGCCGTCGCCCGGCTGCTGGGCTCTGGGGTCGTATTCGGCCTGTACGTCCACTTCCAGCGCGTCGATCGGCACCGCCAGTTCGGCCGCCTTGATCAGGAAGATGTGCGTGACGCAGCTGCCCAGAACGCCGGCCTGCAGTTCGGGCGAGGTAGGGCCGAGGTCGTAGCCGGCGAAGTCGGACCCGCTGTCGCTGATGATCTGGAAGTCCCTGATCCTGATGCGCCGGATCCCGCTGCGGCCTTCGGCGGTGACGTGGGCATGCAGCGGGACCGGCCCGGCGGCGGGTGCCTGCCGGCGGGCCAGCAGGGCGGTGCGTTTGTGTGACAGGTACTCGCGTAGGGTGCTCATGGTCTTTCTCGTCTGATCAGCGCTGGTCACGGGGCCGAGCGGGGTCGAGCGGGGTGCCGAGCGGGGTGCCGAGCGGGGTGTCGATGACGGCGCGCGGCGCCGGTTCGGTCCTGGTGGGATGTCGAACGGGACACCGCCGGATGGACCTGCTCGCGCGTCATCGGCCCCGCCCGTGCGGCGAGTCCCAGGCGGCGGGCAGCCCCTCGATCGTCTCCCTGAACGCCGGCCGCTGGTAGAGGTCGCGCGCGTACGGCCACAGGTGCTCGAAGTCGGTCAGCGTCCGCTCGCTGATGAGGTCGCCGCGGTTGTACTCGGAGTCGAACCTGGCCAGCGTCACCCACAGCCGCACGTCCGCCTCGGTGATCGTGTCGCCGGCCAGGAACCGCTGCCCGGACAGGCGCTCGTCCAGCCGCTCCAGGGCCGCGACGACGCGGTGGCGCTCGCTTTCGCGGTCTTCCTCGGTGGCGGCGCGGGCCACCCGGGAGACGCCGGCGTTGATGTCGTAGTAGATCCAGCCGTTGAGTTTGTTGATCTCCGGGCGGAGCGAGTCCGGGTAGAGGTCGACGGAGGTGTCGGCCCACTGCTCGAACTGGGTGGCCAGGTCGATGGTGATGTCGGGGAAGTTGTTGCTGACGATCCGGCCCGTCCGCCGGTCCCAGAGCACGGGGACCGAGATGTGGCCGCCGTACGCGTGCTCGGTGGCCTCGTAGGCCTGCTCCAGCAGGGTGAAGCCGTTGACCGGGTCGGGGCCGCGGCGCTCCCTGAACGCCCAGCCGCGGCCGTCGCGCTCGTCGTCGACGTACGACAGCGAGACCACGTCCTCCAGGCCCTTGAGCTTGCGGACGATGGCGGTGCGCTGGGCGTACGGGCAGACCCAGGCGACGTAGAGGTGGTAGCGGCCGGGCTCGGCGAGGAATCCGCTGGAGCCGTCGGCGGTGACGCGGCCCTGGAAGGGATAGATCGGACGGTTCCAGTCCGGCGAGAGGTGCAGACGGCCGGGGCCGTAATGACCGTACGCGGCGTGGTCGACGGGACTTGCGTAGACCGGCGTCTGGGTGATGGACACGGGCTCTCCGGGTTTCAAGAGTTATTTCCTACTCGACTTATAGGGTACTTGATATCCCATACTTCTGGTAGGAAAATGGGGATACTTTGACGAGCGCCAGGAGGAACACGGTGTCCCTGCCTGATTTCCTGATCGCCGGTGTGCCCAAAGCAGGGACGACGGCCCTGCACAGCGCGCTGCAGCAGCACCCGGAGCTCTATCTGTCCACCGTCAAGGAGCCGAAGTTCTTCCTGACCGACGGCCCGCCGCCCGCCAGAGGCGGTCCCGGCGACGCCGCCACCTATCAGGAGCACGTCTGGCGGCGCGCGGACTACGAGGCGCTGTTCGCCGAGGCGCCCCCGGGCGCCCTCACCGGCGAGTCCACGCCCTTCTATCTCTACGACCTGGCCGCCCAGCGGCGCATCCGCGCCGCCGTCCCCGGCGTCCGGCTCATCGTGACGCTGCGCGACCCGGTCGAGCGGGCCCACTCCAACTGGACGCATCTGTGGTCGGCCGGGCTGGAGCCGATCGGCGACCTGGTACGCGCGTGCGAGGCCGAACAGCGGCGGATCGCCGACGGCTGGGGGCACTTCTGGCACTATGTCGGGCTCGGCCGGTACGGCGAACAGCTGGAGCACCTGTTCGGCCTCTTCCCCCGCGACCAGGTGCTGATCTTCCGTTACCGGGACCTCGTCGACCGGCCTGCCGCCACGCTGGATCGGATCTGCGCCTTCCTCGGCGTACGCGAAGGGCTGCTCACCGAGGTTCCCCGCGAGAACGTGACGGCCCACCCCGTCGCGGGCGCCCGCCATCTCATGCTGTCCACGCTGCGCCGGCGCCTGCCCGCCGCCCTGACCGAGCCGGTCGAGGCCCTGCTCCAGCGCCGCGGCCCGGCCCGGCGACCCCTGTCCTGGGAGCAGCGCCAGCAACTCATCCCCTACTTCGCCGACGACATCCACCTGCTCCAGCGCGTCACCGGCGAGGACTTCAGCGACTGGCTCCGCCCCCGCGAGCGCTCCGGCGGGCTGGTCGGCGCCCGGCCACCGGGCCAGCGGCAGTCACGTAACGGCCGCCGGTCCTGATCACCGCAGCTCGGTACGCAACTCGTGGGCGCCGTCCGGGCGGGTGAACTCGTAATACAGCCGGACCCCGCCACCCGGCAGGTCCACGAGCTCCAGATAACGCAGGCCCCGGCCGCGATACGGCGACTCCGCCGCAGGCGCCTCGCCCAGCGCGACCAAGGCGCCCGGGTCCGTACCGACGGCGATGCCGGTGCGCTCCTCGTAGTTCTCCGCCGCACTCGCCCGCCCGTCGTAGAACGCCACCACGCGGTCGCCGTCGAAGCGCACCGCGCTGATCCGGACGCCGCGAGCGTCCCACAGCCCGGGCCGGCCGCTCAGCGCCGTGCCGTGCCAGGTCCACTCCAGGCCGTCGGCGCTGGTGGCGTAGTCGGTGACCATCTGGTCGGCCTCGTCGGGGTCGGCGAGCGGGTGGCAGGAGGCCCACAGGTGCCAGACGCCGTCGCGCCGGACGATCACCGTGTCCTTCACCCCGGTCTTCGGATCGCCCGGCAGGACGGTGACCCGCGAGCGCGCATCGAACGCCGCCGGGTCGGCCGCCTCCAGCACCTCCACCCGCCAGTGCTTGGTGCCGGTGGTGGCGCAACTCAGATACAGCCGCCAGCGCCCGTCCGGCAGGCGGACCAGCGCGGGCCGCTCCAGGGACTCGGCGTCCATCTGCTCGCGGGTGACGGTGGTCAGCGTCTCGAAGCGCTCACCGTCCGCCGACCGCGCGACCACGACGGCGTACCCGCGCCCCTGCCCGACCGGGCGGCGCAGCCGGTAGGCAAGGTAGATCAGCCCGTCCGCGGCCACCGCGCTGGGCGCGCCCGCCCAGTGCCCCTCCCCCGCGACCGGCGGCTCGACAGCGACCACGGCGCGATCGGGGTCGGGGAGCAGGGCGGCCTTCTCGTCGATCGACATGTCCGCGACACTAGGCGACGGCTCGGGGCTGGGCACGGACGATGACCTTCCTTTGCACGTTTCCTCTGTGGCCGTCGTCACGCCTCGGCGGCATCGGTGAACGCCGACCGACGCCACCAGGGCCGCCGCGGCGCGGAGGGCTGCTCCTCCTGCTCGAGCTCGGCCTCGTCGTCCGGGAGGTCGTACCAGTGCATATCCCCCGGGAGGTCCGTGCGGACGGCCACGTCGCGGTCCTCGTTCATGCCGGTAATGTACGATCACACGTTGCGGATAGTCAACTTTCCCTACTCGCTTTACAGGAATCCATGCAGATCCTTGACGAAGGCGAGCGGGCCCTGCGCGGGGCGGTCGGCTTGGCGATCTGCTTGATCGGGCTGTTGCCGGGGACCTGCCAGCCGAGCTGGTCGACCCGGTACGTCGCGAAGTCGTAGGTGTCCTTGCGCTCCTCGGTGACCGTGACGTTGTTGAAGACCACCTCGTCCTTGCCGGACTTGGCGGCGAGGAAGAGGTTCTCCCACGAGCTGATCCGCGGGGAGATCTCCAGGCCCAGCACGTCGGCCACGAGCTGGGCGAGGTCGGTCTCCACGCCGATCAGGGTGGTGTCGTCGTCGGCGCGGAACACCAGCGGCGCCGCGCCCTGGCCGCTGAAGCCCACCGCGAGCTTGCCGTCGGCGGCGATGTCCTTGGGCACCTGGGCCGCGATCGCGTTCACCTTGTCGGCCCGTACCCGGTTCTGGTCCGGGCTGAGGTTGATCTTCTTGCCCGCCACCACGGGAGCCGTGGCGGCCGACGGCGCGGTGACGGCGGGCTCGGCACCGCAGGCCGCGGTCAGCAGGAGGAGCGCGGGCACGGCGAGGGCCCGCGCGAGCGAAGCGCGCATGTCATGGTGTCCTTCGGGATCAGAGAACCTTGCTGAGGAAGGTGCGGGTACGTTCGTGGGCCGGGGTGTCCAGGAGCTGTGCGGGCGGTCCGAGCTCGACGATGCGGCCGGCGTCCATGAAGGCCACGATGTCGGCCACCTCCCGGGCGAACCCGATCTCGTGAGTGACCACGATCATCGTGGTGCCGCCGCGGGCGAGGTCCTTGATGACGTCCAGCACCTCGCCCACCAGCTCGGGGTCCAGCGCCGAGGTCGGCTCGTCGAACAGCAGCAGCTTGGGCTCCAGAGCGAGCGCCCTGGCGATGGCGACCCGCTGCTGCTGCCCGCCCGACAGCGTGCGCGGGTAGGCGTCGGCCTTGTCCGCCAACCCCACCCGGGCCAGCAGCCGCTCGGCCA
The DNA here is from genome assembly GCF_040675285.1 of Nonomuraea sp. NPDC049625. NCBI lineage: Bacteria > Bacillati > Actinomycetota > Actinomycetes > Streptosporangiales > Streptosporangiaceae > Nonomuraea > Nonomuraea sp. NPDC049625. The sequence continues at coordinate 521,440 of NZ_JBFAOQ010000008.1, forward strand.
GCGGCGCCACCTCGGCCCGCGGCCGGCCCTGGGCCGACAGCGGCGCCTCCATGAGGTTCTGCCTGACGGTGAGGTGCGGGAACAGGTTGAACGACTGGAAGACGAACCCGATCTGGGTGCGCTGCCGCAGCACCTCGCGTTCCGGCAGCTCGTACAGGCGGTCGCCGGCCTGCCGGTAGCCGAGCAACTGGCCATCGACGCGGACCGAGCCGCGGTCCACCTTCTCCAGGTGGTTGATCGTCCGCAGGAGCGTGGACTTCCCCGACCCCGAGGGGCCCAGGATCACCAGCACCTGACCCTGGCGGACGTCCAGGTCCACTCCGCGCAGCACGTGCAGGGCGCCGAAGCTCTTGTGCACGCCGCGTAACCTCACCATGGCGCTCATCCGCGCCCCCTGCCGTAGTGCCGCTCCACGTAGTACTGCACGATCGACAGGGCGGTGGTCAGGATGAGGTACCAGATGGCCGCGACCAGCAGCAGCGCCATGACCCTGCCGTTGCGGTTGTAGATCACCTGCACCTGGTAGAACAGCTCCGGCAGCGCCATGATGTAGACGACCGAGGTGCCCTTGACCAGTCCGATGATCTCGTTGCCCGCGGTGGGCACAATGGTCCGCATGGCCTGCGGCAGGATGATCCTGAAGAGCCGCCGCGCCGGCGGCAACCCCAGGGCGGCCGCCGCCTCCCGCTGCCCGTGGTCCACCGACAGCAGGCCGCTGCGGACGATCTCGGCGGCGTACGCGGCCTGGTGCAGCGCCAGCCCGAGCGCCGCCGCGGTCAGCGGCCCGATCAGGTCCATCGTGCCGAAGTCGAAGAACGCCGGCCCGAACGGCACGCCCACCGACAGCCTGGGGTAGAGCAGCGCGAGGTTGTACCAGAACAGCAGTTGCAGGATGAGCGGCACCGACCGGAACAGCCACACGTATGCCCAGGCCACCGACGACAGCAGCCGGTTGGGCGAGAGCCGCATGAGCGCCAGCAGCGTGCCCAGCACGAACCCGAGCACGATGCCCAGCGCGGTCAGCTCCAGCGTGAGCAGCACCGAGCGCACCACCGACGGCGCGAACAGGTACTGCCCGACGATGGGCCACTCCCACGCGGGGTTGGTGATCAGGGCGCTGGCGACCATGGCTAGCAGGACGAGTACGCCTGCCGCGGCCAGCCACCGCAGCGGGTGCCGGGCCGTGACCACCTCCAGGGGCCGCTCCGCGTCCTGGCGCGAGACTTCCTGCACCTCCGGCAGCGTCACGAGCCGCCTCCACTTCTGATCACGAAATCACTCCTCTGGAGAGGGGGGTCGATGGATGAGATCTCGTGATCAGCGACACTGCGCGCTGGCGACGTGGCCGTGGTCCACGTGCGGGCGCCGGGTCAGGTTCGCGGCCTGGCTCATGCCCACGAAGCTACGAGCCGGATCACCTAAAGTCAACATTTCCTACTGGGTATACATAGTTATCCACCGCCCCACACTGCGGACGAGGCCGTGCTGGAAGCCCCCATCGTCGCGTCCACCCATCCCCCACCGGCGCGCTGAGGCCGGCGAGCCGCGACGCCACCCACGGATACGGTCGCAACAGCCAACCGGCTCGTCGAGATGCCCTGCGGCGTTGGCCGTTCGGACATCTTGACATTTCAGCCGTCTGATGTTTCTGCATAATACAAATGGACGTAAGTTACGCGCTTCGGACTCGAGTTATTTGATCTTATGATTTCCGTGTACTTTCGCTCTATCTTAGGTACGCGAACGTGACCCGCCAGGAGGGACGTCATGGACGTACGCGTATCGATCGAAGATGAAGAAGATTCACGCCACCTGGAGTCGTTGCGCCACTGGATCGGAGGCACGGCCGAGCTGAAAGGCCGTGTCAATGACGTTACGGCCCCGCCGCCTCCCGGCACTTTGGGGCCGTTTCTGGAAAGCATTGTCGTTGCTCTTGGTTCTGGTGCGGCGGGCACCGCATTCGCTTCTGCTCTGCTGTCCTGGGTACGGCAACAAAGCGGCGCGGTCAAGGTTCGAGTAGACCTGCCCGACGGGCATCAAATCCATGTCGACGCGACTCAGGTCAAAGCACTTTCACCCGCGGAATTGCGGGAGCAAGTGAAGTCGGTCCTGCGTGAACTCCGCGAAGCGGAGGAGAAACACGATCAGGGGCGGACGACGGATGAGTGACCTGTCGGGTGAGGGTGTGCGTGTCCTGTTGATCGGCACCGCCGACCACAGCGACTCTCAGCTGCCGGCGGTGCCCGCCGTCGAACGGACCATCACCGCACTATGGGACCGCCTGGTGAACAGGTGTGGTGTGCCGGACGAGCATATTCGCCTGCTGCTGAACCCGCCCGATGCCTTGGCCATCGGATCCGCAGTGACCGAAGAGGCAAAAAAGGCCAAGACCATACTGCTGGTCTACTACATCGGCCACGGGCTCTGGAGCTCGGAAGGACAGCTCTATCTGGCAGCGTCTTCCACCAGCACGCTCACGCCTGGCCTCGCGGAACTCCAGGCCTACTCGACGTCGATGTTGCGGCAGGCCATCGCCGGCTCGCCGACCGCCTCGACCGTGGTCGTCCTGGACTGCTGCTTCTCCGGACGCACGGACCTGGGGTCCTGGGCACCAGAATCAGTTTTTCAGCCGTCCCCGACCCATGGGTTGTATCTCCTCGGTTCCGCCGAACAACTCGCGCTGGCACCGGAAGACCAGGAATACACCACATTCACCGGTGACCTGATCTCGCTGCTGGACAACGGCGATCCCCTCGCCGGCAATTTCCTGACCCTTGACGACGCCTACCATTTCATCCTCCGCAGAATGTGGGAGAGAAGCGGCCCGCTGCCTCACCGGCAGGAAGGAGGACGAAGCGGCCATATCATCCTGTCGTCAAATCGATCCGCTTCACCAGAGATCTCTCCCATGCAGAAGGAGGCCCAGTTACCGGGGCGCAGCCCTTATCTGAGCCTCCAGCCGTTCGGCGAGGAGGACGCGAAGATCTTCCACGGACGCGACGAGCTGACTTCCGCGATTCTCCAGAAGATCGCCGATCGGCTGAGCACTGCCGGGGTCATGCTGTTGGTCGGCGCGTCAGGCAGTGGAAAGAGTTCGCTGCTGCAGGCCGGCCTGCTCGCGAGAATGCGTCGTGGAGATCTCAACATATCCGGCACCAGCGGCTGGCCCTGCGTCAGCATGACCCCGGGATCGTCTCCCGTTCAAGCGCTGGCCGCGCGACTGGCCCCTGATGACCCGGCAGCCTTCAATCGGGTGTTCTCCGACCCCGACCACTCCTGCCGCCTGGCCACAGACCTGCTCGCCGACCGCCCGGGCGTGCGCCTGATCCTCCTGGTCGACCAACTGGAAGAGATATTCACTCTGTGCGAGGACGAAGGACTGCGTAGCAGGTTCATTCGCTGCCTGCACGCCATGACCCTTCCTGATCCCCGGACCGGTCGGCCTCCGGCAGTCGTCATCGGCGCACTCCGCGCGGATTTCTACAGCCAGGCGACCCGGCATCCGGAACTGTCCGCTGCCCTTCAGGACAGGCAATTCGTGATCGAGCCGATGAAGCCGCCAGAGCTACGTGCGGCCATCGAGCAACCTGCGACGATGCTGGGCCTGGAACTGGATGAAGGGCTGGCGGATCTGGTCCTGCACGAACTAGGCGCCTTTCGCCCACAAGGTCCTGAACCCGGATCTCTGCCGCTGCTCTCACACTCGCTCTGGGAGACGTGGAAACGTCGGGAGGGCAGACGGCTGACAGTGCGAGGCTACCGGGAGAGCGGAGGCATAGAGCGGGCGATCGAGCGATCAGCTGATGACACCTACCAGGCGCTCACCCCTTCGGCGCAGCTGGCCACGCAGAGCATCATGCTCAGGCTCATCAAAATCAGTGGCGATGTCTCGAACATCGACACCGAGCCGATCGTCACAGCGCGACCGGTGAACCAGGGCGACCTTCTACGAGGCCTGGATCCCGAGGCGGCCTTGCAGTCCGTGAAGGCGCTGGACGCGGCCCGATTGATCACTACCGATCGAGAGATCGTCCGTATCAGCCACGAGAGGCTGCTGCAGGCCTGGCCGCTCCTTCAGGACCTGGTGAAGGAGAATCGAGAATGGCTGATCCTGCGCGACGAGCTCGCCGCGGACGCGAAAGCGTGGATGGTCGACCGTGATCCCTCTCTGCTCTACCGGGGCGGCCGGCTCGACGCGGTCAGGGAACGGGTGGCCAAGGCGATCGACCACCACCAGCTCGAATCGAACTCGGAGCAGTTCTTCGAGGCGTCCGTCGCCTACGAACGGCAACGCGGCAGAATCAGGCGCGGTGCGATAGCGGCGCTGGTCGTACTCACTCTCATCGCTTCGACGGGCGCGTTCGTGGCATGGTCGCAGAGCAGGGCGGCACAGCGCCAGGCACAGGTGGCGACCGCCCGAAGCATGGTCGCCGGTGCGGAGGCGGTCCGGGAGTCCGACCCACGCCTGGCGCTGCAACTGGGGGTCGCCGCGTACCGGCTGGACCCCAATCGAGCCACGAATGCAAGCCTGTTGCAGACTTTGACGACCTCGCGCTACGAAGGCACCATTCTCGACTTCAAGGGTCGTGTGGAATCTGTGGCGATGTCACCCAAGGGCGCCGTCATGGCCAGCGGTGACGACAATGCCACGCTCAAACTCTGGGATGTTTCCGAGCCACACCGTCCGCAATTGATCGGCCCGCCTCTCACCACGTTCAAGGACGTGGTATCCGCACTGGCCTGGCGGCCCGATGGCAAGATGCTGGTCGTCGGAGACCGGGATTCCGTGTCGTTCTGGGACATGTCAACCCGGGACAGGCCAAGGAAGCTGGGCCAGATCCCTGGGCTCGGCAGCAATGTGACCGACATCGTCTGGGCGGCCGACGGGCAGAAACTCGTGGTCGGCAATCCTGCCAATGCCGCACTCCTGCAGGTTCGGCCCGACGGGGATCTGAAGGTCGCCGCCAACTTCAGATCTCGAGCAGGGAGTCATGACAACCCGCCTCTGGCAATGTCGGCGGATGGCCGCCTGCTGGCGGTCGCGGACGGCAGCTCACAGAAAATGCAATTGTGGGACGTGGCCGACCCACAAGCCGCCCATCGACTCGGGAAACCCATTCCGGCCCCGTCCTCACTTATCAGCGATCTAGCCTTCTCTCCCGATGGCGACGTCTTGGTGATGGCGACCGAGGACGTCGGCCTGACCATCTGGAATCTGACGGATCCAGCGTCACCGCGAAAGGTCAGCGACACGACGTCGGCCACCAACCAGACCGACAAGATCACATCCATGACCTTCACGCCGGACGGCACACGCCTGATTTGCAGCAGCCAGGACGGCACGGTTCAAATATTGAAGTTTCCGGTCGGCGTCAAGCTTTCCGAGCAAAGATTCTTGGCCCCCGATCGAACCGACATTCCACTTACCGGCCACCGTGGGCCGGTTCTCGGAATATCGCTGTCCAAGGACGGATCGCTGCTGGCCACCGCCGGACAGGACGGTTCGGTGATGCTGTGGGACATGTCGGACGCCAGGATTCGCCCTCATCTCCTGGGTGTTCCCTTGCCCGGGCAGCAGAAATTGCCGGGAAGCGCTCTGGGACCGACCTCGGCGACGCTGTCCGCTGGAGGCGACATCCTGGCCGACGGCGCGGAGAACGGTCAGGCCATGCTGTGGGATGTCGGCGACCCGGGCAAGCCGGTGGCTTTGCCGACGATCAGGTTCTGGACGCCACCGGACAAGAACTCCGAAGGCGGTCCGTACGCTTCGGCTCTCTCGGCGGACGGACGCTTCCTTGCCACGCCGAGCGGCCCAGGCGACTTCGGTGTCAAGATTTGGAAAGCCTCCGGGCGGAGCGGCTTCGTACCACTGCCCACCGCGGTTTCCGGGCACACGGGCACTGTCGTGTCCCTCGCCTGGAGCGCTGACGGGGCCATGCTTGCCAGCGCGGACGTGCGTGGCGCGGTGCGTCTCACCGACATGCGGCGGGTGGAGACTCCTGCCGAGTTGGTGACGATCCACCATGGAGGCGAACTCAGGGATGTCCTGCTGGCTTCGAGCAAGCGGATTCTGGTCAGTGTGGGCGTGGATGACAGTGCCAAGATCTGGGACATCTCCAATCCTCGTTCGCCGCGGCAGGTCGGGACCGTTCCCACCGGCCTCATCGGCTCTTTCCGTTCGTCGGTCGGCCTCTCGGCTGATGGGCGATTCTTCGTCGTCGGACACACCACCGCTTCGTTCAGTCTGTGGGATATCAGCACGCCGGAAGCACCAAGGAAGATCGTCACCGGCCTGACCGGGAAGGTCGGACCCGTTTCCGCGGTGGCCTTTTCGAAGAATGCCGACCTGTTGGCCACGGGAAGTGTGGACGGCAGCATCATCCTGTGGGACATCTCCGATATCGGGCGTGTTCATCGGATAGGGCCGGCCATGGACACCAACGAGCTGCTGGTGGTTTCCCTGGTCTTCCTGCCCGGAGACGGGACTCTTGTCGCGCACACGAACTCCTCGTTCTCGTTGTGGGACGTCTCCATGGTCGGACGGGTGCGCGACAACGTTGCGCAGTTGGCGTGCGAGAGGTTGAACGGCGAAGGAATGACGCGCGCGCTCTGGTCTTCCTACGCTCCGGAACTGCCATATCCCGGCAGATGCTGAAGAGCGCGCTGTCATCTCGGGGACGGGGCAGTGCCGCCAGGGCCATGTTCCTCGACCTTGCCCCCGAGTTTCCTGCTCAGTTCCTGCATGAAGGACTTCGACTTGGCCGACAGCGCCCATCGATCGCCGACGAGGTAGAGGCCGCCGTACATCTCGGCGTAGTCAAGCCACTCACGCTGGCCTTCAACCGTGACGAAGTCAAGGAACACGTACGGAATCCCGTCGCTGGTGCATTCCCCTTGTCGGTAGTCCAGTGCCTTGAGGGTGATCTCGGCGGTGCAGCCGATGGCGGCCGCCAGTTGCTCCACGGTGTACGTGCGGGGTGCGTTCCCGCCGGAGGCGGCAGTGCTCCTGGCCGATTTCGGCCCATCGGCCGCCTCGGCCTGCACACCGCATCCGGTGAGCGTGAGCGCCGAGGCGATGGCCAGCGACAGGACGATGCCGCCGTGATCTCGCCTCCTGATGGCGCCGGTCAGACGCACAACAGCCGCTGGCGCGGCGCCTTGAGCGCGCCGCGGGCGGGAGAAGCCAGCCATGATGTTGCCCTTTCTCGCACCTGATGTGGTCTTGCTCCTGGCGATGAGGACGGCGTGGCCGGTCGCCCGGCCACGCCTTGCCCAATTCAGGGTCAGCGGCAGCGTCTGCCGCTGTTGATGCAGTCGACGACCCGCCCCATCTGCTGCTCATTCATCAGGTTGATGAAGTCGCTGTGGTCGGTGACCGGCTTGTGCAGTTCCTCGGGAAAGGTGTCGACGGCGAAATTGGGGCCCTGCGGCACGTTGTAGACGAGCCGGTGTTCCAGCGCGGGAATGGGCTGGAAGCCCTGCGGGCAACTCCCGTCGGCCTGCGGGAAGGTGGCATGGGTGCGGTGGTTGGCGCTGTCGACGTTCTGGCCGTCCCAGCAACTCTGGAAATCGAAGACCCGCACCAGCCTGCTACCTCGCGGGCAGAGCGGGTACTTGTCCGTCAATTGGCGGTTCTCGAAGCCGGTGCAGGTCCACCCGGCGTTGGCTTCGGCTCCACCGACCCGGGCGTTACCGGTGATGATGCGCAGGAACTGCGGAGCCGCCACCACCTTGCCGGTCGGGTTGCCCTTGAAGGTGATCTGCACCGAGACCGGGGTGAGGATTTTGCCGACGTTCAGGTCAAGCCCGCCGCCTCGCCGGTTGGCGTCGAATTCCTCCTGCCCCAGTGCCCTCAGCACGGGCCAGTAGTGCGTGGACTTGTCGCCGTTGCGGCAGGTGGTACTGGCCGCCAGCAGGCTCTCATTGGTGGACTGGTTGTTGGTGGACTCGTTTCCCACGTAGTCGTGCGTGTGCTGCGCGCCGTTGGACACGCCGGGGGCCACGATGACGTTGTCAGAGTTGAAGATGCGCTTCTCGTTGCGTCCGCAGTCCACGCTGAAGGTCCCATTGGAGCCGTCCTGCTGGGTGCGGGGCGTTCTCACATTCGGTTGTACAGAACGGATGTCAACGAAGTCCTCCGGAACGGGTCCCCTGGCCTGGCCTCCGCCGTTCCCATTGTTTCCGTTGTTCTCGCCGTCTCCGCCATCTCCGTTGTTTTCGCCGCCTCCGTTGTTCCCGTTGTTTCCGCCGTTCCCGTTGCCCGGATTGCCGTTCCGAAGCTCACATGCCGCCAGGGTTCGGAGGCTGGCCGGCGCTTGGGCGCCGGCGCGCTGGAAGGCGATCTGGATCCGTTGAAGGGTCGCCGCCCGCTTGTCCCGCAGCGGTCCGAGGATCGCATTCTGGACGAAGTTCGGGCCGCCCTGCCCCGCCGAGCTTGCCAGCCGCCGATTCGCCTCAGCGATCTGGTTCTCCAACTGCTGCAGATTCCGCTCAACTTCCGCTTGAGCGCGAGCGGGGACTTGGCCCAGCCTGTCCGCCACATCAGGACAGGAGATTTGACCAGCGGCACCACCATTGTTCTGGCCACCGATGCCCTGGTCGCCGTTGTTCTGGTCGCCGTTGCCCTGGTCGCCGTTGTCCTGGCCACCGTTGTTCTGGTCACCATCGCTCTGATCGCCGTTGCCCTGATCGCCGTTGTTGTTTCCAGCCTCATCGTCCTGCACAGTGCAGCCGGACAAGCCCTGGAGGCCGGTCGGTGCTTGGGCGCCGGCGCGCTGGAAGGCGATCTGGATCCGTTGAAGGGCCGCCGTCCGCTTGTCACGCAACGGTCCGAGAATCGCATTCTGAACGAAATTCGGGCCGCCCTGCCCCGCCGAGCTTGCCAGCCGCCGATTCGCCTCAGCGATCTGACTCTCCAACTGCTGCAGATTCCGCTCAACCTCCGCCTGAGCGCGAGCGGGGACTTGGCCCAGCCTGTCCGCAACGGGAGGGCAGGAGATGGCCGGCGCGAAAGCCGTTCCGGATGCCCCGCTTGCCGCCGCATTTGCAGCGCCGGCCGTGAGACCGCTGCTCATGACAGCCAGGGCCGTGAGCATACCCGCCGTCCTTCGGCGGACGCGGGAACCATGTCGATGTCTCATAAATCCCTCTCTCCGTCTGTGGATGCGGCCCGGCCTTGAGAGTCATCAGGCGGCATCCACAGAGGGGGTCGCGGCCGTCGTCAGAACGAGATACGCGCACCCGACGCTTCAAGTTCGACATCACGTAGAAGTTGGTCAGACGTGTATGGCCGCGCTTACGCGCCAGCCCGCATTGGGTGGCAGGGCGATCGGCTCGTGATCACGCCGCTGTCCGGGGCCGCCTGCGAAGTCGTTCGGACGCACTGATGATCGACGTCGAGGTGGGAACCGTTCGTGATCGCCGATCAAGCGGCGGGCGGTCTCCAGCAGCCGGGCTGCCGCTCATGTGCAGGGTCGCCTACGCCGCCACCGTCCGTGACGATGATCAGGAGAAGCGCCGCGCATCCGACCGCCGCTACCTGGGCGTGATGCTGCCGGGCGGACCTGCCGGCTTTCGCGAGCACGCGCATGCACTCGCCCCGGAGCGGGTCATGCGGAGGGTTCCAGATGCTCGCCGAGGAACTGCAGCGTCGACTCGTGCAGCCGGGTGCGGTGGGGAACGGTGCTCCATCCGTGGTCGGCTCCGGGGACGACTTCCAGTTCGGCGTTGCCGCCGTAGTGGTCGAGATAGCGGCGGGCGTAGGCGACAGGGGCGATGTCGTCCTTGCCACCATGGATGATGCGCACCGGCCCGGCATAACCGCAGGACCGGCCATAGACGTCGAGCCCGGCGATGTCCTCGACGAGGGCGGGGCTCATGCGGTGGCTGTCGGCGTCGAAATAGCCCTTCTCCCTGATCTCGGCGGCGATGTCGCGGCCTTTGAGGTGGCCCGAGCCCACTTCGAAGGGGGCGACCGCGGCCGGCGACCACAGGCACGCGGCCCGGATTCCGGGTTCCTCGGCGGCGACGATGCCCGCGACCACGCCGCCCATGCTCATCCCGACCAGGGCCACACGCTCGGGGTCGGCGAAGTCGAAGGTACGGACGGCCCGCACGACCGACCTGGTTTCGGCTATTTCGTTGGTGATGGTGACGTCGAAGAAATCTCCGTCGCTTTCCCCGTGCCCGGACAGGTCGAACCGGACCGACGCGATACCGACGCTCTCCAGCAGCCGCGCCATGAGGACGAAGGAACGATTCTCCATACGGTTGTTGGAGAACCCGTGGACGAACACCACCGTGGGCCTGCGGGCGGTGGCCTGGCCCTCGGGAATGTGCACGCTGGAGCGCAGGGTCAGCCCTCGGTGCTGGAACTCGTGGTGGTGGATCATCAGGCGGCCTTTCCGGGCACGCACTGCCCCCAGGTCATGTCAGCCCTTGATGGCGCCGGCGGTCATGCCGGCGACGATCTTGCGGTTGAAGAAGATGAAGAGCAGCAGCGGTGGGATCGTGATCAGGACGATGTCCATGAACAGCAGGTTCCACTGGGTGTTGTACTGGCTCTGGAAGTTGTAGAGGGTCACCTGCACGGTGGCGTTGTCGTCGCCGGGGGTGAAGTAGAGCGGGTTGACGAAGTCGTTGAAGATGGCCACCGAGCTGGTCAGGATCACCGTGATGGTGACCGGCTTGAGCAGGGGGAAGATCACCCGGAAGAAGAGCGCGAGCCCGCTGCAACCGTCGATCATGGCAGCCTCGTCCAGCTCGCGCGGGATGGCCGCGATGAACGCCCGGAAGAGCAGCACCGCGTACGACAGCCCGAAGGCCACCTCCACCAGGATCAGCCCGGGCAGGGTCTTGAACAGTCCCAATCCCTGCAGCAGCCAGATGGTGGGCACGATCGCCGGTGGGATGATCAGCCCGGTCAGCACCAGGAAGTCGGCCACCCTGCCGACCTTCCCCACCCGGCGTTGCAACACGAACCCGGCCATCGCGGCGAACACCACGATCAGCGCGACCGAGGTGACGGTGAGGATCGTGGAGTTCAGGTACGCGCGCAGCAGCACGTAGTCGCGGGCCTCGATCACGTCCACGAAGTTCTGCACGATCGGCCAGTTGGCCGGCCAGGCGAAGTCCAGGTCGGTGGCCTGCGTCTGGTCCTTGACCGCGGTCAGCAGCATGAGCGCGAACGGGATCAGGAAGATCACCCCGGCCAGCACCAGCGCGATCGCCTCGGCACCGAGCCTTCTCAGCGCGGTCATGCGGGCACCTGCCTTTTGCCGAGGAAGTAGTTGAGCGGGACGACGATGGCGGTGACCACGACGAACAGCAGCACGTTGCCGGCGGTGGACAGGCCGAAGAAGCCGGCCTGGTACTGCTTGTAGATGATCGAGGCGATGGTGTCGCTGGTGAAGCCGGGCCCGCCGCGCGTCATCGTCCAGATCAGGTCGAAGGAGCGCAGGCCGCCGATGAACGACAGGATGATCACCGAGTACGTGGCCGGCCAGGACAGGGGCAGGGTGACGTGGCGGAAGCGGTGCCAGGCCCCGCCGCCGTCCACGGCCACGGCCTGGTAGTAGTCGCGGGGGATGGACAGGATGCCGGCGATGTAGATGACGGTGGCGATGCCGACGCCCTTCCACACATCCACCAGAGCGACCGACAGCAGGGCCGTGCCGGCGTCGCCGAGCCAGTCGGGGCCGTCGATGCCGACCACGGCCAGGGCCTTGTTGACCAGGCCGGTGTCGGGCCGGAGCAGGGCGCTGAAGGTAATGCCGACCGCGACCGTGGAGACCAGGACGGGGAAGAACACCACCGAGCGCAGGAATCCGCGCAGCCGCAACTTGCTGGTGAGCAGCACGCCGAGCAGCAGGCCGAGGACCACCTTGAGGCCGCTGGTGACGACGGCGTAGAACAGCGTGTTGGTGAAGCCGATGCGCAGGTTCTGCTCGGACAGGAAGTCGCGGAAGTTGTCCAGGCCCACGAAGGTGCTGTCGAACAGGGTCCAGCGGGTCAGCGCGAAGTAGAAGGCCATCACCGTCGGCACCAGGAAGATCACCAGGTAGACGACGGCGGCCGGCAGGTAGAGCGCGTACGGGTAGGCCGACTTGCGCCTGGCCGGGCCGGCGGGCGGCCGCGCGAGTGCCGGGCCGGGCCCCGAGCGGGGCCCGGCGTCCTGCCTGGTCACCACCCCGCGAGCCCCAACTGCTTGGCCTGCTTCTCGACATCCTTGTCGTACTGGGCCGCCCCCTCGGCGGCCGGCGTCAGCCCCGAGCCGACGGCGACGGTGATCTGCTCCAGCGACGGGCCCTTCACCGGGGACAGGAACTCCAGGGCCGGCGAGGTGGAACCCTTGTCGATGTACGCCTGCACGTCCTTGGCGACCTGGATGGCGTTGTCGGGCAGCTTGGCGCCCTTCACCCGGTACGGCCCCGTCGGCTGCACCACCTTGCTGATGGCCTCAGCGGCGGCAGGCGAAGCGACGAACGCCGCGAACTTCTTGGCCGCCTCCAGGTTCTTGGTGCTCTTGGGGATGTAGATGGCCGGTGGCTCCCACACGGTGGCGCCGTTCTTGGCGGCGTCGGTGCCGGGGACGCCGAAGAAGCCGATGTCCGTTGCGGCCTGCGGGCTCGTGGCCAGCACCGGCGGCAGGATAGCGGTGAGCATCGGATAGTGCGCGCCTTCGCCTTCGGCGAGCATCTTCAGCCCCTGGTCCAGGGTGGCCGAGCCGAAGCCCTTGTTGAGGTAGCCCTTGACGTCGGCCAGGTGCTGGAAGCTCGCCAGCGCCGCCGGCGTGGTGGCGAACTTGGCCTTGCCCGCGGTGTAGTCGGCGGCGAAGCTCGGGACCGCGGCCTGGACGTTGTAGAAGTCGGCCAGGACGAACAGCTGCGAGGTCCAGGTGTCCTTGAACGTCGAGATCACCGGCGTGATCCCGGCCGCCTTGATCCTCTCGTTGTTGGCCATGAACTCCGCCCAGGTCGTGGGCACCTTCAGGCCGAGCTTGTCGTAGACCTTGCGGTTGTAGAGGATGCCGCCGCCGGACGCTGCGGTGGCCGGCACGCCGTACACGTGGTCCCCTTGGGTCACCACCCGCAGGTAGTCCGGCTGGACGTTCGCCACCACCGGGTCCCCGGTGAGATCGACCAGGCTCTGGGCCGGGTTGAGCGCCTGGAGCAGCGACCCGGAGTTGTACCAGAACACGTCCGTCATCTCGCCGGTCGACAGGCGCGTCTTGACGATGTTGTCGCCCTCGCTGCCGCCCGGCTGGTTCTCGATCTTGACCTTGATCTTGGGGTTGGCCTGCATGAAGGCATCGGCCAGCGCCTTGGACGTGTCCACGGTCGACTGGTCGCTGCCTGTCATGAAGGAGAGGGTGACGGTGCCGTCGGCGGCGGGCTCCGAGCCGGAACCGCAGGAGGTCAGAGCCGCCAGCGCCAGGACGGCCGTAGCCGTCGCGAGCGTGCGGTGGGAGGTCTTCACACACCCCTCCAGGGTTATTGAATCGTTTTAAGCGACTCCCCGATGCGGTTAACGTAGGCGTTACGTGAAGGAAGTGTCAAGAATGTTTTGGGTAACGGTACCCAGCTTTTTCCCAGGTTGAGTCGCTGTAATCGGGTCTAAATCGGTAACGGTTTCTACGGCGGGCAGCGCGAGACCCTACTTGGGCAGATGGAAGCTCAGCTGACGGACTCTCCCGGCGCGGCCGTGGAGCCGCGGACGACCAGGCTCGGGGTGACCGAGAAGCGAACGGGCGTCATGCGGCCTTCGATGCGTTCCAGCAGGAGCTTGCCCGCGGCCCGGCCCATCTCGGCGCCGTCCTGATCGACGCTGGTCAGCGCGATGTTGGGCAGAGCGGCCAGGTGGATGTTGTCGTAGCCGGCGACCGAGACGTCCGCCGGGACGGCCAGGCCGGCCTCGTGGACCGCGGCGAGCGCGCCGAGCGCCGCCTGGTCGGCTCCGGCGAAGATCGCCGTCGGCGGGGTCGAGCGGCTCAGCAGCTCGCGAGCCCCCTCGTAGCCGCCCTGCTCGTGGTAGAAGCTGGTCGCGATGGCGATCTCGTCGCCGAGCCCGTGCTCGCGCATCACGCGTTCGTAGGTCGCCGACCGGATGTTGTGCAGCAGGTCGGCCGGCCGCGCCTGGCTGTCGTCCTGGTGCGTGATGTGCGCGATGCGGCGGTGGCCCAGCTCGATGAGGTGCTTCACGACGAGTTCGGCGCCCGCTTCGTCGTCGTCGAACACCGAGTCGTAGTACGACGAGCGCTCGTGCCGGGCGAGCACCACGGTCGGCTTCTCCTTGGCCACTTCCTCCAGGCGCGCTTTCGAGGCGAGCGGGGCGACCATGATGATGCCGTCCACCTGGCGGTCCATGAGGGCGTCCACCGCCCGGATCTCGACCTTGCGGGTGGCGCCGCCCTGGATCATGAACGCCTGGTAGTCGGTGTTCTCCAGATATTCGGTGAGGCCGTCGAGGATGTCGGCGAAGAACGGGTTCCTGATGTGCGGCAGGACCAGCCCGATGGTGAAGGTGCGCCCGCGCATACCGCGGGCCACCGCCTGCGGCCGGTAGCCGAGCTCCTGGATGGCCGCCTTGACCCGGTCTTTCATGGCAGGGCTGACACCATAGGCGTTGCGGATCACCTTGGACACCGCTGTGACGGAGACCTGAGCGTGAGTCGCCACATCGGCGATGGTCACTCGTCGTCGACCAGGCGCGGCCATGGAACTCCCATTCCCGAGACGTGGTCCGATTCTACGAGCTCAGAGCGTTGCTCCAGGGACGTCGGCCGGGCCGGAGGCCGGACCGGGATCCGCCGTCACGTACGGTCCACGACTGGTGAGGCCTTCCCTCATCCCCCGGCGCCCTCGCGGTCGGCGGGTGGAGCGGTGCTCTCCCGGACCGTGAGGGTGGTGGCCAGCTCGACCCCGGCCTGCGGCGTCTCCTCCCCGCGCCCCAGGGCGAGCGCCAGCTCGGTGGCGGCCGCGGCCATCTCGGTGAGTGGTTGGCGAACGGTGGTCAGCGGAGGATCGACCAGGGCGGCGATGGGCAGATCGTCGAAGCCGACCACGCTCAGGTCCGCCGGGATCCGCAGCCCCATCGTCCGCGCGGCCTGGTAGACGCCGATCGCCTGCAGGTCGTTGCAGGCGAAGATCGCCGTAGGCCGCTCCGGGCGGTTCAGCAGCTCGAGCGCGGCGGCGCGGCCGTCCTCGGTGGTGAGCGGGGTGCGTACGACGAGGTCGGCCTCCACCGGGAGGCCGGCGGACTCCCGGGCGGAGCGGTAGCCGTCGAGCCTGGCCTGGCAGTAGAGGGTCCGGTCGGGGCCGCCGATCATCGCGATGCGGCGGTGTCCCAGCTCGATCAGGTGGCGGGTGGCCGACCGCCCGCCGGACCAGTTCGTCGCTCCGACGAAGGGGACGTCGTCCGGCAGCTCGGTGGCGGGGTCGAAGACCACGAACGGGATGCCTTTGGCGCGCAGCTGATTGCGCTGCTCAGCCGACAGCTGGGCCACCGTCACCACGCAGGCGGGGCGGCGGGCCAGGGTGTCCTCGCTCGGATAGTGGACCGCGTTGCGCTCCGGGCCGAACTCCGTCAGCACGACGGCCACGCGGTGCTCGCGGGCCACCCGCTCCACCCCGCGGATGATCTCGGTGCCCCACATGTGCTCGAGCTCGTCGAAGACGAGCTCCATCATGTTGCTGCGGTTGGTCCTGCGGTATCCGTACTCGCTGATCAGCGCCTCGACGCGGGCACGCGTGTCGGCGGACACGCCGGAACGGCCGTTGATGACCTTGGAGACCGTGGGGATCGACACTCCGGCGGTCTCCGCGATGTAGGAGATCGTCACGGGTCTCGACGAATCGCCTCGCGAGCCTTCCCGGTCAGCCACCGGTTCGCCCGACTCGGCGTGTGACAACCTGGCTCCCCTCCTCATCGGCCCCGTCCGGTCGCCCGTCGAGGGCCCGTTCACGGCGCAAGGATAACCTGCCCCGGCCCTGTGTCGTGATCGAGAGGCTCGTAATCGAACCAGTCGAACCGCACCGTGCCGGACGCGGCGTACATGCCGATCACCCGTCCGGTGAAGCCACCGGACACCTCCGTCGACAGGTACCGGCCGTCGGGCTCGGCCGGCACGTCGAACGCTCCGTCCGCCGCCTCGACGCCGAGGCGCAGGACGTCGGGCTCCTTGCGGGGATGCCGGTCGGCGGGCAGCGCGGCGAGCACGTCGATCCGCAGCCTGATCGGCCCGGCCGGCGCGGGCCGGGAACGTACCGAGATCCAGCGCGGGTGCGGCCGATCCGCGTCGAAGTCGTCCCGCACCGGTGGCGTGGCCACCGGGTGCGGCGGCCACGCGGGCGCCTCCATGACTGGTGCCGGCTCGCCGACCACCGGCCGGCCGTCGTCCCAGGTGACCGGCGCCAGGAACGTCCCCCGCCCCAGCACATGCCGGCCCGGGGCGCCGCCGCCCGGCCGTACGCCGAGCAGCACCATCCACCAGGACCCGTCGGGCGCCTCGACGAGGTCCGCGTGGCCGGTGTTCTGGATCGGCCGATCGGTGCTGCGGTGGCTCAGGACGGGGTTGGCCGGGCACGGCTCGAACGGCCCGTCGGGTGCCGGCCCGCGCGGCGGAGGCTCGGAGACCACCGAGTGGTCAGGTCAGCCGGCGGAGCAGGCGGACCCGTTGAGCGCGAAGCCGGTGGGGTTCGCGTCGTTGCCGGTCCAGGTGCCCTGGAACCCGAACGACTGGGAGCCGCCCGCCGGTATGGCGCCGTTGTACGACGCGTTGGTGGCCGTCACCGCCGCGCCGCTCTGCGTCACGCTCGCGTTCCAGGCGGTGGTCACCTTGGTGTCGCCGGGGAACGTGAAGGTCAGCCGCCATCCGTCGACCGCGCTGCCGCCGGTGTTCCTGATCGTCACGCTCGCGGTGAGCCCGCCCTGCCACTCGTTCTTGGTGTAGTCGACCCGGCAGGCGCCGGTCCCGCCGCCGCTTCCCGCGCGCAGCTGGACGACCACGACGGAGTAGGCGGGCACGGTCTGTACGGCGGCGCTCCCGGTGGAGGCCGAGCCGATCGACGAGGCGTTCTTCAGGTACGAGTACACGGTCGGCGTCGCCGAGGACGGGGTGAAGCCGCTGTAGGAGAGGTTGACCGTCGTGGCGTTGTTCGGGTCCTTGTTGATCAGCATGACGCTGACGTCGCCGTTGGCCCGCTTGACGGCGTGCGTGGACAGCATCGCGGTGGAGGAGGTCGTCCGCACCAGCGCGTCGCCAGAGGCGCCGAGCCTGGTCATCATCTGGATGCCGTAGTACGGCGGGAACGGCGTGTTGGCGGCCGGTTCGCAGGACGCCCCGCTGGACACCACGCCGCCGTCGTTGTAGTCCGTCGCCCCCTGGATGGTGGTGACCTTGCTGCAGTCGGTGCCGTTGCGCAGGTTCCACCAGTCGATGTTGAACGCGCCGTTCTCCATCCAGGTCAGGTAGACGTCCGGCGCGTACAGGCCGGACGGCGAGGTGTTCAACGCGTAGTTGGAGCTGTCCTCGGTGACGGCGATGCCGACGTTGGGGGCGTTGCCGCCCGCGTACTGGTTGATCAGCGCGCGCAGCGCGCTCGTCATGCTCGGGACCTCGGCCTGCGGCTTGGTCACGAGCTCGGCCTCGTTGGCGCTGTTCGGGTAGTGGTGCACGATCACGAAGTCGATCCGCGAGCCGGCGATGGACATGACGGTGCGGTTCCAGTCCATCGTGTCGCCGGGGCCGACGACGCCGTCCGGCCAGTTGCCCGGCGTCGTCAGGACCGCGCCGATCTTGATCGTGGGGTCGACCGCCTTCATCGCGGTGATGTAGTCGAGCAGGTTGGTGGCGTACGTGGCGGGGCTCTTGCTGGCGTGCTTGTCCGTCTCCCATTCGGCACCGTAGTGGCCGTTGCCGTACATCTCGTTGCCGATCTCCCAGTACTTGATGCCGTAGCCCTTGGTGACGTTGGCGTACCGCACCCAGTCGGCGGCCTCCTGCGCCGTGCCCGAGCCGTAGTTCGCGGTGACGATCGGCTGCGCGCCGGCCGCACGGGACGTGGCCACGTACGCGTCGAACCCGGTGTTGGGCGCCACGTACCCGCCGCCCTCGACCGTGTGCGTCTGCCAGTGGTAGCCGTCGGCGTAGCCGCCACCCGGGTACCGGACGGCCTTGACACCCGCGTCCTTCAGCAGCGTGGATGTCACCGGATCGTTCATCCGCCCGTCCCACACGGCGACGTTCATGCCGACGCCGGCGGCGGGGATGGTGGCCAGCGTCTGACCGGCGTCGACCGAGACGGTGGCGGTCGTGGCGGCGGCTGCCGGCAGGGTGGGGAGCGGGGATAAGCCGGCGATGACCGCGACCGTGGCTCCGGCCAGAGCGATCAGACAGGTGGCGCGTCTCCTCATGGACCCTCTCATGAGCCCTCCTGGGGGCGAGAAAGTTTTCCGAGATTTGGTGAGATAATTTCTCGGCGGAGAGTAGTAAGCGTTAACCATGACGTCAATGGGCACCAGCAACGGCGGGCAGGAGTCCAGCTTTACCGCTGGATGAGGTCGACATCCTCCTTGAAACTTTCAGGGACAGGACACTGAAAAGTTTCCTCCAGCAGGATGAGCGCGCGCCACGCCTACACGCTTGATCCAGTACGAGGGACAACCGGCCTGCATGATGTAGCTTGGAGTAACTAGATCATCACTCTGAGTGAAAAGGCGGTGTTGTCATGAACGCCCTGGCGTCGCTTCTTAACGCGCTGTTGCATCAGGTGCAGCAGCTCCTCGCGAGCCTGCACGTGGGCTGACGGACGAGGGGCGATCGGCTCCAGCCGAACGTACGGCTGGAGCCGATCGCCACCAGGCGAGGCCCCACCGCATGACAACCTTCGCCTTCGGCAAGTGGATATCGGCGTACCTGTCCCCTCAAGATGACGGAGGTCTCCATGCCGGAAGGGCACCAGCCAACCGTGAAAGCTCCGGATCGCCCGGACACGGCGATCCGGCGCCTTCACGTCCGGCAATCCCCCGCACCCCGGGCCATCGAAAGGCGAACCTCTTACTCCGAGCAGGCAGAACACCTCGTAGAGTGGATGGCGTGGGCAGGATCGCCGGCCCGCATAGGCAGGGCGCACGCAAGCCGGGCGCGCCGCAGATCGATTACGCGGCGCTGTTCGCCGCCACGCCGAGCCCGTGCCTCGTACTGGATCCGGGCCTGACGATCGTCGACGTGAATCGCGCCTACCTGCGCGCGACCGGCCGTACGGCCGAGAATCTGATCGGGCGGCACATCTTCGACGCTTTCCCCGACAACCCTGACGACCCCTGCGCAGAGGGCGTGAAGAACCTGCGCGCCTCGCTGCACCGGGTGCTGGCCTACCGGGAAGCGGACACGATGGTGTTGCAGAAGTACGACATCCCGCTCGCCGACCACCCCGGAGCGTTCGAGGAGCGCTGGTGGTCCCCGATCAACACCCCCGTCCTGGCGCCGGACGGGACGGTGTCGTGGATCCTGCATCGGGTGGAGGACGTGACGGAGTTCGTCCACTCCTGCTCCGCTCAGCAGCCCGCCGTCCGCCTTTCGGCGGGACAGGAGGAGTCGATGGAGGCCGAGCTGTACGCACGGGCGCAGGAGTTGCAGCGGCTGAACGAGGAGCTGCGCCATGCTCACGCCCGCGAACGTCAGGTGGCGCTCGCGTTGCAGGAGGCCATGCTCCACTGCCCTGACCTGGACCTCCACCCCGACGACATCGCGGTGCGCTACCTGCCCGCCGTCGGAACGCTGAACGTCTGCGGCGATTGGTACGACGTCGTGGACCTGCCGGACGGCTGTTTCGCCGTCGCGGTCGGCGACGTCGTGGGCCAGGGTCTGGAGGCCGCGACGGTCATGGGAATGCTCCGCAGCGCGCTCAGCGCGGCGATCCGCGCGGTCAAGGAGCCGGGCCCGGCGCTGGAGGTGGTCGGTCTGTACGCCCGTTCCCTCGAGGGTGCGCTGGCCACCACGGCGGTCCAGGCCGTGATCGACACCGCGGGCTGCCGCATCACCTACAGCAGCGCCGGGCATCTGCCGCCCGTCCTGCTCCACTCGGACGGCTCCTGCGCGCTGCTGGACCAGGCCACCGACCCTCCCCTGGGCACCCGCCCCGACCACGTCACCCGCCCCCACGCCGAGCTCCCCTACACCGCGGGAGACACCCTCGTCCTGTACACCGACGGTCTCATCGAGCGCCGCGGGGAGGACATTGACGTCGGCTTGGCGCGCCTGACCGCCGCGCTGGCCCGGTGCAGCCGGCTGACCCCCGACTGCCTCGCCGACGTCACCCTGAGCTCCCTGGGCATCAACAGCGGCGCCGGCGACGACGTCGCCCTGCTGGTCACCCGGCTGTGAAACCCGGGTACGTCAGGCCGAGACGGCTCGGACCGCCTCGCGGATCAGGTCGGCCACGTCCTTGGGACGGGACACCGCGACGGCGTGCGAGGCCCCCTCGACCTCGACGACGGTCGCGCCCGCCCGCTTGGCGCCGAACCGCTGGACCTCGGGGTTGATCGCCTGGTCTGCGGTGGCGACGAGGGCCCAGGAGGGCTTGGTCCTCCAGGCCGCCGTGGCCGCGGTCTCGGTGAACGCCCCCGCGGCCAGCGGCCGCTGCGCCACCGCGAGAATCTTGGTGACCTCGGCGGGGACGTCCGCGGCGAAGATCTCCGGGAACGCCTCGGGGGCGATCGTGACCTCGACCGCCGGGTCGGCGCCCTCGACCGGGTAGGCCGACTGCCGCAGGTTGGCGCCCAGCGGCGACTCCGGGAAACGCCCCTGCAGTTCGCCGAGGCTCTCGTCGTCCTCGAGCACGTACGCGGCGACGTAGACGAGGCCGACGACGTTGGCGGTCGCGCCGGCCACGGTGATGATCGCGCCGCCGTAGGAGTGGCCGACCAGCACGACGGGGCCGTCGATCTGGGCGGCCACCGAGGCGATGTACGCCGCGTCGGAGGCCAGGCCGCGCAGCGGGTTGGGCGGGGCCACCACGGGAACGCCGTGCTCCTGCAGTTCGGCGATGACGCCGGTCCAGCTGGCGGCGTCGGCGAACGCGCCGTGCACGAGAACGACCGTGGGAGTGGTGCTGTCCGTCATGAGGAGGGCTCCTTGATCAGGGGTGGGCTGTCCGGGGCGCTCAAGGGCGCAGGGCGTCGCGGAGGAACTCGCCGCCCTGCTGGGTGGCCGCCTTCGCCGCGTACGTGTCGCGCATCGCGTTGACCATGACGAAGTCGTGGATGATCCCCTGGTAGCGCACGGCCGTGGTCGGCACGCCGGCGGCGCGCAGCTTGGCGGCGTACGCCTCCCCCTCGTCGCGGAGCACGTCGGCCTCGGCCACGATGACCAGCGCCGGCGGCAGCCCGGCGAGCTCGTCCAGGCTCGCGCGCAGCGGCGACGCGGTGATCTCCGCGCGCTGGGCGGGGTCGGTCGTGTACTGGTCCCAGAACCACTTCATGCCGTCGCGGCTGAGGAAGTAGCCGGTGGCGAACTGATCGTAGGAGCCGGTGTCGAAGGCGGCGTCGGTGACCGGGTAGAACAGCAGCTGCGCGGCCAGCTTCGGCCCGTTGCGCCGCTTGGCCAGGATGGTGGTGGCCGCGGTCATGTTGCCGCCGACCGAGTCGCCGGCCACCGCGATGCGGGCCGGGTCGAGATCGTGCTCGGCCCCGTGCTCGGAGATCCACTGGAGCGCGGCGTAGATCTCCTCGATCGCGGTGGGGTACTTCGCCTCCGGGGAGAGGCTGTAGTTCACGAAGACCGTCGCGGCCTGGGCCCGTACGGTGAGCTCGCGGACGAGCCGGTCGTGGGTGTGGGCGTTGCCGAACACCCAGCCGGCGCCGTGGACGTACAGGATCACGGGCAGGGTGCCCTGGGCGCCGGCCGGCCGGAAGATCCGGATGGAGACCTCGCCCGACGGGCCGCCGGGGACGGTGAGGTCCTCGATGTCGGCGTCCGGCACGGGGACGTCGCCGTCCTGGACGCCGTCCACGGCCTTGCGGCCCTCGACCGGGCCGAGGTCGTAGAGGTACGGCGGGTTCTTGGTCGCCTCGGCGAACGCCTGTGCGGCCTCTTCGAGGACGGGCTTGATATCGGACATGCTGCCTGATCTCTTTCCATGCGCATACGTGCCGCCGGTGGGCGGCTCACGCAGGTCAGCATCGCAACCCCGCCGCCCGGACGCATCAGTAAGTTGACTGGCGTCAGCGCCGGGCGGCCAGGGCGTCCTTGAGGAAGAGGGCCCCCTGGCGGACGGCGGCCAGCGCCGGCGGGCTGTCCCGCAACGGGTCAAGCGACGCGAAGTCGTGGACGGTGCCCAGGTATCGGACGGCGGTGACCGGCACACCCGCCGCCAGTAGCCGGCGCGCGTACTGCTCGCCCTCGTCCCGGACGACGTCGGCCTCCGCGGAGACGATCAGCGCGGGCGGCAGCCCCGCGAGGTTCGCCGTGCTCGCCCGTGCCGGCGCGGCGGTGGGTTCGTGCTCGTCGTCGGTGTACTGCTGCCAGTACCACTCCAGCGCGGCGCGGGTCAGGAGGTAGCCGGAGGCGAAGCGCCGCTGCGAGGCGGTGTCGCAGCGCGGGTCGGTCATCGGGTAGTACAGCAGCTGGGCCCGGATGCGTGGCCCGCCGCGCTGCTTGGCCATCATGGCGAGCGCCGTCGCCATGGTGGCGCCCGCGCAGTCGCCGGCGACCGCCAGCCTCCGGCCGTCCAGCCGCAGGTCGGCGGCGTGCTCGGCCACCCAGGTCAGCACCGCGTACGCCTCCTCGACGGCGACCGGGTAGCGCGCCTCGGGCGTGCGGGTGTACTCGGGGACCACGAACGCGGCCTCACCGGCGGCGGCGAGCTCGCAGATCATCCGGGCGTGGGTCCGCGCGTCGCCGAGCATCCAGCGGCCCCCGTGGAGGTAGACGACCACCGGGAGGGGGCCGGTCGGCCGGACCGGCCGGAACACCCAGAAGCCGGCGAGCCCGGACGGCCCCACCGGCGCCACCAGGAACTCGGCCGCCACGTCGAGGTCGTCGCGCCGGTGGTCCTGGGTCTCCAGCAGCGCCTGCCGCCCGTCGACCGGGCCGAGCTCGTGCAGGTACGGCGGTGCCGCCGACGCGTCGACGAGCCTCTGGACCAGGGGATCGAGGACGATGGCGGGCCCCTCGCAGGCGCCGCCGTCCGTGGCGGGGTCAGTTCCCACGTCCCTCACCTTTCGCTCGCCGAGTGTGCCGATCGTACGCGCGGGTGGTCACAGGTCGTCGAAGAGGTCGCGGAGCTGGTGACGGCTGCTGACGCCCAGCTTCGGATAGACGTTGTAGAGGTGGGAGCCGACCGTGCGGGGAGACAGCATGAGCTGCTCGGCGATCTCCCGGTTGCGCAGTCCCCGTGCCGCCAGCCGGACGATCTGGCGCTGCTGGGCGGTCAGCTCCGCCAGCGGGTCCGCCTGGGCGGGCGCGGCGGCGACGCCGCTGGCCCGCAGCTCCACGCGCGCCTCGTCGGCCAGGCCGCGGGCGCCGAGCCGGGTGAACGACTCCAGCGCCGTGGTCAGGAGCGGCCGGGCGTCCAGGGGCCGCCGTTTCCTGCGCAGCCACTGCGCGTAGTGGAGCCGGGCCTGCGCCCGGGCCAGCGGCCACTGCTCCCCCGCCGGGTTCACCGTGGCGAGCCGGAAGTGGTGCTCGGCGTCCTTGGGCTCGCCGGTCAGCGCGGCGGCGTGGTGCACGAGCAGCGTCATCCGGGTGGTCGGGCGTTCCCCCAGCGCGGCGCGGACCGCCGCGACGATGCGCGCCCCCTCCTCCTGCCGGCCCGTCCGCTGGGCGGCTGCGGCCAGGTCGACGACCGACCGGTTCGACAGGAAATAGTGCAGGGGTACGCCGTCCTCGCCGAACAGCAGCCGGAAGTGGCGGAACGCTCCGTCGAAGTCGCCCGCCGCCGCGGCGCTCGTGCCGGCGGCGCGCAGCAGGCGGGCGTGGGTGGCGCGGTTCTCCTCCAGGCCGACGGCCGTCCAGGCGGGATCGGCCGGCATGTCGGCGGGCTGCCCGCGCAGGGCTCGCAGGGTCGTCCGCAGCGCCTCGACGTCGATCTCCAGATGCCTCAGCTTCTGAACGGCAGCCAGCGTCGCGGTCTCCTCCAGATGCTCCTCGGCCTCCGCCCAGCGACCGGTGTCGATCAGCGCCGAGCCCATCGCCGCGAGCGTGGGCGCGGCACTGCCCATGGAGCCGTACGCGGTGAGCAGGGCGAACGCCTGCCGGAAGGACTCCACGCACAGTTCGGACTCGTCGGCGTACCAGGCGACCGCGCCGGCCGCGTGCAGGCGGGTCACGTCCGCGATGCCGGTCGGCAGCTCCGGGGTGCCGGGCCGGCGGCGGATCCGCCGCAGCAGCTCGGGGGCGTTGACCGGGTCGGCCCCGGCCAGGGCCACGGCCCGGACCGCCTCGAAGGCGTCGCTCGTCGTCAGCTCGGAGTAGGGCGTCTCGCGGCTCCCGGCCTCGAGCCCGTCGAGCAGGGCCGCGATCGGCCGCCGCACCTCGGGCAGGCCGGACTGGAAGGCGACCGCCTGGAGCACGGCGGCCAGGGCGAGCACCGTCATGCCGTCCTTGGGCGGATCCGGCTCCAGCGCGCTCAGCAGCACCTGGAACCCCTGCCGCTGGTGGCCGGACAGCGACAGGGCGATGCCGGCGCCGCAGGCCGCGACGCCCAGCAGGTCCCGGTCCTCGGTCAGCGCGGTGACCTTGTCGTACAGCTCGCGTACCCACGAGGGGTCGCCGGCGTTCTGGGCGGCTCGCAGCGCCTTGGCGTAGCGCCGCGCCCGGTCCGCGGCGCCCGGGCTGCACTCGGCGGCCCGTTCCAGCGCGCGTGCCGCCGCGAAGAAGCCGCCACGGCGTTCGGCGAGCTCCGCGGTGTCCTCCAGCGCCGCCGCGACGGACTCGTCCTGCCGCAGGCACGCGGCGGCCAGGTGCCAGGCCCGGCGCGCGGGGTCGGCGTCGAGGGCGGCCGCGAGGTCCGTGTGCACCTGCCGGCGCAGGTGCGCCGGGGCTCCGTCGTACGAAGCCGTGCGGACGAGCGGATGCCGGAAGGCGACCCGGCCGCCGGCGATGGTCATGAGACCGGCGTCCTCCGCGGGCGCCCACACCCCGAGATCCGATCCGGCGCCCGCCGCGGCCATGATGGTCTCCAGGTCCTCGTGGTCCGAGGAGGCGGCCGCGTAGAGGATCAGCCGCTGGGTGCCGGCCGGCAGGGAGCGCAGCTGGGCGGCGAACATCTCCTGGATGCGGAGGGTCTGCGGCAGCCCGCCGCCGGGCACCGCCCGCCCCGCTCGTACGGCGCGGGACAGCTCGATGATGGCCAGGGGGTTTCCGGCGGCCTGTTCGAGCAGGTCGATCCGGGCCCGGCCGGTGGGCGGCTCCGGCTGGGCGTCCAGCAGGTGCGCGGCCGCCCGGCGGCCCAGCGGTGCCAGGGACAGCACCGGCAGGTCCGGATTGAGGCCGTCCGGAGGCGTCTGGCCCCGTGCCGCGAGCAGCACCGTCACGGCGTGGGCCGCCAGGCGGCGCATCACGAACCCGAGGACGTCGCGCGTGTCGCGGTCGAAGTGCTGCACATCGTCGGCGATCAGCAGGACGGGCCGGCTTCGGGAGACGCGGGCCAGGAGGTTCAGCACTCCGACGCGCAGCGGCATCGGGTCGTGCTGCCGGGTGGCGGCGACGATCCCGAACGCCGCTTTCAGCGCCTCCCGCTGGTGTTCGGGAAGATCGTCCGTCTCGGGCAGCAGCGGAAGAAGCAACTGGTGCAGGGCGGCGAACGACTGCTCCACCTCGGCCTCACAGCCGCGGGCGGTCAGCACCAGGCTTCCGATCCCGCGCGCGTGGTCGGCCGCGGCCTCCAGCAGCGCCGTCTTCCCCGTGCCGGCCTCCCCGAGCAGCAGCATCGTCCGCGGCTCGCTCCGGCGCCCGTCGATCGCGTCCACGATGTGGGCGAGCTCGGTCCCCCGGCCTGTCAGCGTCGTGGTGGGGCCGGGCGGGGTCCCGCGTTCCTCGCTCCCGCCGTCGATGCGCGCCCCCGGCCAGGAAGAACCCGGACCGGCGGCGACCATCGGCTCATCCATGGTGTGTGTCCCCCGTCGTACAGCTAGGCGACCTCATTGTGCCATTTACTTATTGTTTGGGCGGTTTCCGGATCGGAGGGCCGACGCTTCAGGCCACCGCCGAAACCAGCGCGACCCGGAAGACAGCAAACGTTTACGGTCCCGCCATTCAAGATCATCCGATTGGTCACCGGCACCCCGGCCATCAGGTCGTGTCCGAGATCGTCGAAGAGGCGCGGACGACCCCGCCCACCGAGATCCCGGACGGCGACGTCCAGCGGCCCTTCGCCATCGCGACGGACCCCGACCGTACGCTGGTCGCGACCGTCAGCGAGACCGACATCGGCATCGGCCTGCCGGAGACCGACGGCGCCGGCAGCCAGCCGCTGCCCGGCCTGGTCACCTACGCCGCCAAGCAGCCCGGCGTCACCTTCGCCCACCAGCGCACCGGCCAGATCGCCCGCGCGCTGACCATCATCAAGGACGCCTCGGCGCCGACCGAGTACCGTTTCCCGATCTCCGCCCCCGAGGGCAGCATGCTGGAGGTCGAGGAGGACGACGGCACCGCCCTGATCCACAACAACGACTTCTACCTCGCCGAGATCGACCTGCCCTGGGCCAAGGACGCCAACGGCAACCCGGTGCCGACCTCGTACCGAGTGGAGGGCATGACGCTCATCCAGACGGTCGAGCACGCGGGCGGCGTCTCGGCCATCTACAAGGTCCGGGACGCGGCCAGGAAGAACCAGTGCTTCGCGATCCGGTTCCAGGCTCCGGGCATCGTCTGGTACGAGGTCCGCAAGAAGAGCTGCCAGAGCAAGTAGCCCCCACACCATCCCGACGCCCCCACCCGAACCGGCGGGGGCGTCGGCCCACGCGCACCTCGTGGATCACCCATGCCCGCCTTCACGCGACGGGCCCTCGCCGGTGGCTTGTCGGTCGCGGGCCGGAATCGGCTCGGCCAGCGCGGCACGCCCGGGAGCCGCTGGGAACGGGTCGGCGAAGTACTGGGTCTCGTGCGTGACGAGACCGTCGGTGATCTCCATGACGCTGAGCGAGTAGGTGGGCACGCCGTCATAGGTGATCACGCACTCGCTCACCCAAAGGTCGCCGCGGCCCAGGATCCGGCGGACGGCGAAGTGGCGCTCGGCCGGGTGCCCGCCGCGTTGCGCCCGGATCTTTGACCGGCCGGTGAAGCGCTCACCCGACTGCGGGTAGTCCAGGATCGCGTCCGCGGCGTAGATCGCATGCTCGGCGTCGACGTCCCCGCGTTCGGACGCCTCCCAATGCTCCTGGAGCCGAGCCCGGATGTCGGCTGCCGGATCCGTTTCGCTGTTCACCCGTCGGCCCCTCATGACCAGAAGATCGCAGGACAGATGCTACCTGAAGGTCCTCCCGCGGCCCGGGACCGCGGGAGGGCACGGGGAGGCCGGCGTCGAGGGCCTCCCCGCCCACGTCACTGGAACGAGAGGGACGCCCGCCTCTTCGGCGTGGGCCTGCTCGCGCCCGTCGCCCCGCGCGCCTGATCCCCCGCTGACCCTCCGGCCGGCAGAATGTCGGCTACCACCAGCCCACGAGTTTCTCTCCGGATTCAATTCTTCCGTCTGAATGCATTCATCAGCACAACCGTTCTCGGCGTATTCGCGCCCTGCCCGCACTTCCTCCGGAGCGACTGCGGCGTCCCGCGATCGTGCAGGTGGCGGGGCCATCACGGCCGTCCGTGCCCACCTGCTCCCATGGAAATTCCGAACCGCCGGCCGATTGCCCTGCGCCGCCATCTGACTGACTGCTTGACACGATCGCCATCCATATTTAAGGTCACGTTGACCAGGCGGCTTGAAACGTTTTTATCGATGTCAGGCGCGCCTGGCGGCGAAGCGCGGCCGCCATCTCCCCACCCCCCATCAACGGGAGAAACATGCGTACCAGGAAAGCGCCAACGCTCCTCACCGCAACGGCCACCCACAGCGCCTCGACGGACGGCATCACCAACTGGGCACCCCCACGGAGAATCCCATGACAACAGCCCCCACCACGGCGCCACGCCCGCTCAAGGGACGACGTCGTCGGTTCGCCCGCATCGTCGCCGCGCTCGCCATCCTGTCGGCCGGCGCAGGGGCCGGCATCGTGCTCGGCCCGCCCCCGGCGTCCGCCGCCGCCTGCGGAGAGGGCACCTTCCAGTCGCAGGTGACCGTCAGCGGCAGCACCTGGACCGCCCGCAACAGCGCCGGCGGCAGCGTCTACACCGGTACCGACTTCCGGGCGGCGGTCCAGGCCGGCATCGGCAGTCTCACAGCCGGGCGCACCTCGATCCAGCGGGTCGTCGTGCGCGGCAACGGCACGATGAGCGCCGGCAGCCGGATCTCGCTGCCGAGCTACACCTCCCTGTCGGTCTGCGGCACGATCAACGTAACCGGCTCCGGCTCCGGCGACTACGCGCCGATCTATTCCCGCGGCACCGCGAACATCGAGGTCCCGTACCTCAACGTCACCGGCACCCCGATCTACGGCATCTTCCTGCGCAACGTCACGAACGTCTGGCTCGGCCAGATCGACATGCGGCTCGGCGCGGGCCTCGGCGTACGCATCGACAACCGCGGCGACACCAGCCAGTGGACCCGTAACGTCCGGGTCGACACCGTGTACGTGCAAGGGGCCAGTTCGCACGCGATGGAGACCTACGGCGTCGACGGTCTCACCGTCGGCACCGTGACAGCACGCAACGTCGGCGAGTCCGGCCTGCTGCTCAACCAGACCATCAACGCGACGGTCGGCACCGTCGACGCCGACAACGCGGGCGCCGGCACCGGGTACGCGGCCTTCCGCATGGCCAACCGCAACGGCCGGGTCGGCAGCGCCTACCCGAACAACATTCGAGTCGGCACCGTCAAGGCACGCGGCGGTGGCCGGGGCATCTTCTGCGTCTCGGAGAGCGGCGGCGCCACCATCGACCGGGTCGACATCGCCAACACCGGCAACAACTCGGTGCTGGTGGAGAACTGCTACAACGTCGTCATCGCCGGAGTGTCGGGCACGGTCAGCGGCGGCGGCGAGGTCCGGATCGCGGCCCGTACGGAGTTCGCTCCGTCGTCGGGCATCAGGTTCCAGAACCTGACGGTCACCAACACCGCCATCAGGTGGAGCCCCTGCACCGGCAGCGACAACACGATCAGCAACGTGACCCGTGTCAACTCGACGCTGACCTGGTGCTGACCCATCCGCCGCGGCTGTCGGCGCAATTCCCCTCGCTCCCGGACTGGCAGGAGAGACCATGCGAAAGGTCCACTTCTCAATCGTCTCCGTTCTGATGCTGTCCCTGTCGCTGGTCGTCCCGAGCGCCGCTTCGGCCGCGGTGATCGGCCCGGCCGGGTGCAGCGCCCGCGTCGGCACGGCGGCCGCCGCGACGACGACCGTCTGGATGGCCGGCGACTCGACCATGGCAAACCCCAGCGCCACCTGCCCCGTGGGCTGGGCCACCGAGTTCGACTCGCTGTTCCACAGCAACATCGTGGTCAACAACCTCGCCGTCGCCGGGCGCAGCATCCAGACCTGGCTCTACGAGGGCAACGTGACATCCACCATCGGCTCGAACGGCGAGTGCGTTCTCAGCTCCACCGCCTACTCGTCCCGATGGCAGCAGGTGCTCACCGGCATGAAGGCCGGTGACTACCTGTTCATCCAGTTCGGCATCAACGACGGCTCGACGACCTGCCCGCGCCACGTCGGCACCGCGCGCTACCAGGAGCTGATGACGACGATGGCGCAGGCGGCGCTGGCCCGCGGCGCCCACCCGGTCCTGCTCACCGCCGTCGCCGCCATCACCTGCTCGGGCAGCACCGCGGTGAAGAACCGCGGCTTCGTCACCCAGACCAACGCCGCCGGCGCCGCCACCGGCTCCCCGGTCATCGACCTGCAGACCCTCAGCGTCGACTACTACAACTCCCTGGGCCTGTGCCCCAACAACGGCGACTACACCTCCGGGCCGCTCGGACAGTTCTTCTGCAACGACCACACCCACTTCGAGGCGTACGGCGCCCGGCGGATCGCCCGGCTGGTGACCGGCGCGCTCCGGACACAGAAGATTCCGCTCGCCGACTCCCTCCTGTAGCACCCGCAGGCCGTCCCGTCGCTGGTGGCCCTGGCAGCCGTGATGACGCAGGCACCCGCCTCCTCGGCGCGCTCGACGTCGGCGGGGGCCCGTCATCGCAGCCACCGGGTGTTGGGACGACGTGTGGCAGAGTGACCAAGTGCGCATTTCCTCGCGGGCGTCGACCCTCGACGAGCCCATCGACCGTGAGCTGGTGCTGCTCGCCCAGTCCGGCGACTCGGCCGCCCTGGGCACGCTGCTGGCCCGGCATCGCGCGGGAATGCTGGCGGTGGCGGTGAGCGTGCTGCGCGATCCGGCCGAGAGCGAGGACGCCGTCCAGGACGCGTCGCTGACCGCGCTGGCCCGGATCGGCGACCTGCGCGATCCCGCCGCCGTGGGCCCGTGGCTGCGGATGATCGTCCGCAACCTCTGCCGAAAGCGGCTGAACGCCACGACCGCGATCCCGGCCGGGGACCTGCCGCCGTCCGCCGAGCGGGCAGCCGATCCGCAGGAGGTGCTGGAGCGGCACGCGCAGCGCGACTGGGTCTGGCACGCCGTCGGGCTGCTGTCCCCGCCCCTGCGTACGGTGACCCTGCTGCGGTACTTCTCCTCGGTCACCCGCTACGACGAGATCGCCGCCGCCTGCGGCGTCCCGGTCGGCACCGTCCGCCGCAGGCTGCACGAGGCGCGGGGCATCCTCTCCCGTACGCTGCCGGCCACCTTGCACAGCGCGTACGACGACATGGCCGCGGTGACGGCGGCCCGCCGCCGGGAGGCGGAGGAGGCCGTCGCGGCCGGGCATCAGGGCACGTTCGAGGCCTTGCTGCGGGAGCGCTGGTGGCCTGACGTGGAGATCGCCTGGGGCAACGGCCGCCGCACGCGCGGTATCGGTCATCTGGCGCAGGTGATGGACGTCCGCATGGCGGCCGGGACCCGGCAGCGCCTCACCGGCGTGGCCGCGAGCGCCGACGTCGTGGTGTGGGAGACCGACGTGTCCAGCCCGCCCGACGCCGGGCCGGGGTGCGCGCCGTCCATGTGCTGGCTGCTGTCCTACGACGCCGACCGGGTGCGTCGGGTGCGGATGATCCACCGGGCGGCGGCCTGAAAAGAATCTTGGCGCCGGAGCGAACTTTCCGGCGCGCCACCGGATCGTGTCAGTGATTTCCACACGACCGGAAGGTAAAGCTCTTCATGTCCGACATCTCGACGACGTTCGTTCTCGTTCCCGGCGCCTGGCAGGGCGGCTGGTCCTGGCAGCCGGTGGCGCAGCGGCTGCGTGCCGCGGGCCATGCCGCCGTGACGATCACCCTGCCCGGGCTGGCGGGCGGCGATTCCCGCTCCGGCCTCCACCTCTCGGACGCGGTCGACCATGTCGTCGGCGAGATCGAGCAGCGCGACCTGAGCGACGTGGTGCTGGTCGGCCACAGCTGGGGCGGCTATCCGATCACCGGGGCCGCCCACCGGGTCGCGCGCAGGCTCGCCAAGATCGTGTATTTCAACGCCTTCGTCCCGGCTCGCGGCGTGCCGTTCGTCGACGAGAACCAGGACTACGCCGCCATCCTGCGGGCGGCCATCGACGCCTCGCCCGACGGCAGCGTCTCCGTCACGTTCGAGCAGGTCCCGATGCTGGTGCCGGAGCTGCCCGAGGCGGCACAGCGGCTGTTCCACGAGCTTCTCGTGCCGCAGCCGGGCGCGTACTTCCTGCAGGCGCTCGACGTGGACGACGTGACGACGCTGGGGTTGCCGGCGGCGTACGTCCTCAGCGAGAACGACCTGGCCCTGGCCCGGCCGGGCGACGAGCTGGCCGCCCGGATCGGCCTGACGCCGTTGATGGTGCCCGGCGGTCACCAGTCCATGCTGACGCACCCCGACGAGGTCGCCGAGGCGCTGCTCAAGTGTTGATCGGTGGTGCACGGGCGGTCCGCCCCAGTGCTCTCCGCCGCGCCGGCCAGCGCGGCCTGGCGCGGCGGAGGGCGCCTTCCCCGTTTCGTGGCTGCGGCGTTTTCATGGTTGCCGTGAAAACCTTGACGAACGATCACTTCCGATTCATAGTGAGCCCGTCAACCCACAAAGCTGCGCACCTCCAGGGGTCGCCCAGCGCATAAAATGTTAACGCTAACATATGATCATATTGCAGCTCAGAAGGCACATCTCCATGCGATGACCACGCTTCATGATCCTTTGACCAATAGCCCACCCGCGGAAATTCCAGCATTCGCGGTGCCCCCCGAGAAAGGCACAGGTTCATCATGATCGTCGGGTCCGGATTACGGCACGTGAAAAAGGCGATGCTGTCCGCCGGGGCAGCCGTCGCGCTCGCCGCCGGCCTGCTGGCCGGCATCCCCGCCCCGTCGCAGGCCGCCGCATCGCAGTCGTGCGACATCTACGCCTCGGGCGGCACGCCGTGCGTGGCGGCGCACAGCACGACCCGCGCCCTGTACGCCTCCTACAACGGCTCGCTCTACCAGGTACGGCGCTCCTCGGACAACGCCACCCAGAACATCGGCCTGCTCAGCGCGGGCGGGTACGCCAACGCCGCGGCACAGGATTCCTTCTGCGCCCGTACGACGTGTGTGATCACCGTCATCTACGACCAGTCAGGACGCGGCAACAACCTGACCCAGGCGCCTCCCGGCGGCTTCTCCGGCCCGGCTCCGGGCGGGTACGACAACCTCGCCGTGGCGACGGCGGCGCCCACCATGGTCGGCGGGCACAAGGCGTACGGCGTGTTCGTGGCCCCCGGCACCGGCTACCGCAACAACAACACCAACGGCGTCGCCAAGGGGGACCAGCCTGAGGGGATGTACGCGGTCTTCGACGGCACGCACTACAACGGCGGCTGCTGCTTCGACTACGGCAACGCCGAGACCAACAGCCGCGACAACGGCAACGGCACGATGGAGGCCATCTACTTCGGCAACATCAAGGTCTGGGGCTACGGCACGGGCAACGGCCCCTGGGTCATGGCCGACCTGGAGAACGGCCTGTTCTCCGGGGTGAACCCGGGCTACAACGCCAACGACCCGACCGTCAACCACCGCTACCTGACCGCCATCGTGAAAGGCGAGCCGAACCACTGGTCGATCCGCGCCGGCAACGCGCAGTCGGGCAACCTGTCCACCTACTACAACGGCGCACGTCCCAACGTCGCGGGCTACAACCCGATGAAGAAGGAAGGGGCCATCATCCTCGGCATCGGCGGCGACAACAGCAACGGCTCCGCCGGCACCTTCTACGAGGGCGTGATGACCTCCGGCTATCCGACGGACGCCACCGAGAACGCGGTCCAGGCCAGCATCGTCGCCGCCGGCTACACGACGGCCGCCCGTCCCAGCGGGACACCCGCCGCCGGAACGTCGATCTCGCTGCGCGCGACGACGGCCTGCTGCACCGGCCGCTACATCCGCCACCAGAACGACCAGGCCGTCACGTCCGTGATCACCTCCAGCAGCTCGTCCCTGGACAAGAACGACGCCACATGGATCGTGCGCAACGGCCTGGCCTACAGCTCCTGCGTGTCGTTCGAGTCGAAGAACTACCCCGGCAGCTACCTGCGGCACAGTAACTACCAGCTCTACCGCAACGCCAACGACGGCAGCGCCCTGTTCGCCAACGACGCCACCTTCTGCCCGCAGCCCGGCATGAACGGCCAGGGCCTTTCGTGGGCCTCCTTCAACTTCCCGAACCGCCTGCTGCGTCACTACAGCAACATCGTCTACATCGGCAGCGAGGGCGGATCGAACACCTTCGACAGCGCGACCTCGTGGGCCGACGACGTGAGCTGGGTCGTCGCCTCACCCTGGGCGTAGGCGCCCCGGGCGGAGCTGTCCCCTCGAGGACGGCTCCGCCCGCCGCAGCACCAGCCGGCCGCTCGACCCGGACCCCTGGTGGGCGAGGCGGCCGGCTCACACGCAGGCAGATGAGTAGGGGCTACTCATGCCATTTCCGCCGTCGCCAGGAAGCATCCATAGGACTGCCTCCGGTGCCGGAAGGACTCCCATGTCCCGTCGCTCCCCCTTGAGCATGCTGCTGACCGCCATCCTCGCGCTGAGTTTCGTCACCGCGTGCGAGGACTTCCCTCTACAAGACACACCCCCTCAGGCAGCCCAGACGAAGGCGCCGCCCAAGAAGGGCTTCTGTCCCGCAGCAGGCCCGATCACCCGGTCGTTGCTGCCCTCCCCGGAGGGAGTCGAGCGGATCGCCACGAACCCCTGCCTCGGTGTGAACGGCCTGATCGGCATGGCTCTGGATGTCATCCCGGAGCAGAAGATGGCCGAGGAAGCGGAACTGCGCTCGTTCCGTCAGGGGCTCAGGACCTTCGCCACCCGCGTGACCGTGGCCGCCGACGCGGTGGACTGCGCCTACGAGAACGACCACCTGGCGGTGTCGATCTACCAGGACCCGAACTACGGTTGGTCGGTGGGCCTGGTGGCAGTGGTGCGCGGGGATCTGGAAGCCGCTGCGGAGGAGGCCATCTGCCTGCTGCTGAAGCAGGTGCCGTTTCTCCCGGACGTCGGCATCCGCGCCGACGGCCCGCCGGCACCGAAGTTCTGCGCCGACGCCGAGTCCAGAGAAGCCCGGGGATACAAGTTCATGATCTTGTGGATCGCCGACTCGGACGCCATGTGCCGCAGCCTGACGCACAGCATCCGCGCGACCGGCGCTGCCTGATCCCAGCGAACCTGACGGGTCTGGAGTACGTCTAGTCCTCGTTGTCGATGTCGTAGCCCACGCCGGGGTGGGGCCGTCGTCGTGGTGGCCTGCCGCGGCGGTCGGGGCGGTGTTCGAAGTGCCACCACTCGTTGTCGTACATGCGGTACAGGTCGTAGCGGGCGCCGTGGTCCTCGAGCCAGCGCGCGCCTTCGTGGGGGCGCACGTCCAGCGCGATGCCCTTGACGTGGGAGGATTCCGCCGGTGGGAGCACGAGCATGCGTGCCAAGCTCGCGGAGCCGCGGCGGCGCACCTCTTCCTCGAACAGCTGTTGCTGGACGAGGGGGTCGCGGTAGCCCGAGGTGAGGCCGAGGAGCTGGCCGTGA
>NZ_JBFAOQ010000009.1:0-336337 GCF_040675285.1 Nonomuraea sp. NPDC049625
GTTAAGCACGCCGCCAGCGTTCGTCCTGAGCCAGGATCAAACTCTCCAAACAATGTCTACCGTTTGGATTGTGAATCCAAGCAATTTCCGTCAATAAATGACGGGGATATGCATGTGTATCTCATGCACTGGCTTTTAACACACTGTTGAGTTCTCAAGAAACGGACGCGTACATCTTCGCTCAAGTCTCTCGACCTTCGCTCGGAGGCGTGCCTCGCGTTTTCCTAAAATTTACCGAGCTTGTTGATTTCCGTCAAATCCGGAGATTTGTTGGAAACTGCTCAGACTTGCTTAGGATGGTGCACCCCGGTCGTCCCGGGGCAACCCTCGTAACTTACCGTGTCATCCAGAGCCTGTCGAATCAACCGATTTTTCGGTGATCTCCGTGCGCCAGACGACGACCCGAACTCCGAGCGCGCCGAAGCGGCTCTGCCGAGTGGCTCGTCATTTCAAAGGGCTTGCGCGGGGGCCCGTCCGCCTGATCGGCGTCCGGCTCACTCCCGGCGCGAACTGAAAGACTAGGTCGCAATCCGCGACACGTCAAATCGCCTCGCCAGGGGGCGTGTCGCGGACGATCCCCGCCGCGCGGCGCGAGCCATGTCCCGGCCCTCCCGGTGGCACAGCCCGACGGCCTCTTGCTGTCACAGTTCCAGGGTGGCGCGGGCGATCGCTTCGGCGCTCCGGGCCAGCAGGCTGCGCAGTTGCTCCCGCTCCTCCGCGCTGAACTCACCCGCGATCGCGCGTTCGATCACCACGGCGCGCTCGTCCGCCGCCTTCAGCGCCGCACGCCCGGCCTCGGTCAGCCGGGTCTCCAGGACGTTTCGATGCCATGGGTGCGGGGAGCGTTCGATGAAGCCGCGTTCCTCTAGGTTCTTGAGCACGACGGTCATGGCCTGGGGCGTGACCAGGCACGCCCTGGCCAGCGCCGCGCCCGAGATACCGGGGTTGTCGGCCAGGGCGAACAGCGTCGCGTACTGGGGCACGGTCAGCCCTGCCGGCCGGACGGCGGCCTGTTTGGCCGCGATCAGGGTCTGCTCCGCACGCTTGATGTCCAGGCCGAGGCGTTCGTCCGCAGGCATCCCCATGTCGTAAATAGTACAACATTGATGGTTATCAAAGCTTTGATAACCTGGCGCGTATCTACGCCTTGGAGGAGAGACGTGATCATTCCCGACAGCCACTTGGACCTGCTGAAGCGCCCGCTGTTCGCCCATCTGGCGACGATCGGGGCCGACGGGACGCCCAACGTGAACCCGGTCTGGACGATCTGGGACGGTGAGCACCTGCGCTTCACGACCACGATGGATCGCTTCAAGTACCGGAACGTCAAGCAGCATCCGCAGGTGGCGGTCTCCATCAACGACCCTGAGCAGCCGTATCGCTATCTGGAGATCCGCGGCGTGGTCGAGCGGCTGGAGCCCGACCCTTCGGGGGACTTCTTTGACGTGCTGGCCAACCGGTACGGCCTGGAGTATGAGCGGCCGGTTGGGGATGCCGAGCGGCGGGTGGTGATCGTTGTGAAGCCGACACGCGTCACCCGGCAATGATTGTCGGGGCGGCCCTGGCGACGCTCGGGGGATCCGCTCGGGGAGCGAGATCGCTGTGGCTGGGGGCGTGGGTGGCGGGGGACGGCCTCTCATAGGCATCCCCAGGCGTCCGTCGCAGGTTCCTGGTGTCCGTGCCGGTGCCCGTGGTCGTGGGGTAGCGCGGGGTGGCCCGGACTGGTGGCGGTGGCCGTGCCGGTGGTGGTAGTGGCCGTGGAGTGGCTGGTGCCAGTGGTGGTGGCCGTGGCCGTGAGATGGCCGGGCTTTGGGCTCGTGAGTCGGCCGCAGTGCATAAGGGGCGAACGCGAATACTCCCGACCTTCCCCCCGCGTATCCTGCCCCGGTGACCACTGCCGCCACGCTAGCTCCCCCCGCCCGTCCCGCCGAACGCCTCCGTACAGCCACCCCATGGTGGATGTCCTTGCTCGCCGGCATCGCGGCATTCACAGGTACGGGGTCCGCCACCCTGAACGGCGACGAGCTGGCCACCATCAGCGCCGCTTCCCGTTCGCTGGCCGGGATGTGGGAGCTGGCCCGGCACATCGACGGCCATTTCCTCCCGTACTACCTGTTCATGCACCTCTGGATGAAGGCAGGTACGGCGGAGTTGTGGCTGCGGCTGCCGTCGGCGGTGGGGATCGGCGTGGCCGCCTGGTTCCTGGTCGATCTGGGGCGGCGGTTGCACAGCACGCGGGCCGGGGTGATCGCGGCCGCTGTCTTCGCGATCCTGCCTTCGGTGTCCTACTTCGGGGCGTTCGCCAGGTCGTACGCGTTCGCGGCGGCCGCGGTGGTGTTCTCGTTCTGGGCGCTGCACCGGGCCGTGGAGCGCTCCGAGGTCAGGCGGTGGGTGGTGTACGGGGTCGCGGTGGCCCTCGTGTGCTCCACTCACCTGTTCGCGGTGCTGGTGCTGCCCGCCCAACTGCTGCTGGTGCGCCGGGGCCGGGTGGTGCCGATGCTGGCGGCGATGGCCGTCGGGTGTGTGCCCGCCGCGGTGCTGGGGCTGGTGGGGTTCGGGGAGCGGCATGCGATCAGCTGGATCCCGCAGCGGGGGGCGGAGGTGTGGCTGAAGTTCCCGAAGATGGCGGCGGGGGCGACCGGGCTGGGCGTGATGTTGTTCGCCCTGGCGCTGGCCGGTGCGGTGCTGCTGTGGAAGGCGGCGCCACGTGGGGTCGAGGAACCCGGCGGAACCGGAGCCGGGGCCGGAGAAACCGGCAGGGCCAGGGCCGGGGAAACCGGCGGAGCCGGGGTGACCGGGGGCAGGGTGTGGGTGTTCGTGGTGGTCGGGTGGCTGGTGTTGCCTCCGGTGCTGCTGCTCGCCGTGTCGCAGCTCGTGACCCCCGTCTACGTGGACCGGTACCTGTTCGTGACCGCCCCCGCGCTGGCACTGCTGGCGGGGCTCGCCGTGGCGGCCCTGCCCCGGTTCCAGGTGGTGGCCGCGGTCGTGGTGGTGCTGCTCGGGTGCGCGCTGTCCGTTCAGGAGCACGTCACGGTGCGCGAGGAGAACGGCCGTTTCGAGAACATCCCCTGGGCGTTGCGCGTGATCAAGGCCGAGCCCGACGACGCGATCGTGTACGGCCAGAGCCAGCTCCGCACGGGATTCGAGTACTACACGGACTCTTTGATGCCGGTCGACGTGCTCAAGACCGGGGAAGCGCCCTTGCCCGACGGGTTCGGGTATCCGGAGCGGCCCGACGCGGCGGCCGCGCTGGACGGGCGTGAGCGGGTGTGGGTGGTGTGGCGCGGGAGCAAGCAGTCGGGCCTCGACGGTGACGCGGTCCCGCGGGTCGCCGAGGTGGTGAAGGCGGGGTTCAAGCTGAGCCTGGCCAAGCACTCCGCCGATCTGCCGGGGCTGACGGTGGCGCTGTTCGTCCGCCGCTGACCCACCGCACGGAGTCCGCCACTGACCCACCGCACGAAGACCTCACGGAGTACGCGGTCGGCGTACCACATGGAAGCGGGCCCCTCCCCGGACGGGGAAGAGCCCGCGAAGGTCACGCGAAGGTCAGCCGACCTCGACGCCGCCGATCGACTTCTTGCCGCGCCGGAGCACCATGAAGCGCCCGTGCAGCAGGTCCTCGGAGCCGGGAACGTACGCCTCGTCGGTGATCTTGACGTTGTTGAGGTACGCCCCGCCCTCCTTCACCGCCCGCCTGGCCGCCGACTTCGACTCCACCAGGCCGCTGTCGGCCAGGAGGTCCACGAACGGCGTCCCGAGCGCGGGGACCGTGGCCTTCGGCACCTCGGCCAGCGCCGCCCCCAGCGTGGAGGCGGGCAGGTCCTCCAGCTCGCCCTGTCCGAAGAGCGCCTTCGAGGCCGCCACGACCGCGTCGAGCTCCTGCTTACCGTGGAGCAGCTCGGTGAGGTCCTCGGCGAGCGTCCGCTGCGCCTCCCGGGCGAAGGGGCGTTCGGCGACGGCCTTCTCCAGGGCCTCGATCTCCTCGCGGGTCTTGAAGGTGAAGACCTTGAGGTAGTGGATCACGTCACGGTCGTCGGAGTTGAGGAAGTACTGGTAGAAGGCGTAGGGCGAGGTCATCTCCGGGTCGAGCCAGAGGGCGCCGCCCGCCGTCTTGCCGAACTTGGTGCCGTCGGCCTTCGTGATCAGCGGCAGGGTGAGCGCGTGGACGTGCCCGCCCTCGATGCGGCGGATGAGGTCGGCGCCCGCCGTGATGTTGCCCCACTGGTCGCTGCCGCCGATCTGCAGCGTGCAGTTGTGGCGGCGGAACAGCTCCAGGTAGTCGTTGGCCTGCAGGATCTGGTAGCTGAACTCGGTGTAGCTCAGCCCCTCCCCCTGCAGCCGCGCGGAGACCGACTCCCTGGCGAGCATGCGGTTGACCGGGAAGTGCTTGCCGATGTCGCGCAGGAAGTCGATGGCGCTCAACTCGCCGGTCCAGTCGAGGTTGCTGACCAGCTGGGCGGCGTTCGGCTGGACCTCGAAGTCGAGGAAACGTCCGACCTGGCCGCGCAGGCGCTCCACCCACTCCGCGACGACCTCGGAGGCGTTGAGCGAGCGCTCGGTGTTGCGCCCGCTCGGGTCGCCGATCAGGCCGGTGGCACCGCCGACCAGGCCGATCGGGCGGTGCCCGGCGAGCTGGAGGCGACGCAGCGTGAGCAGCGGCACGAAGTGGCCGACGTGCAAGGAGGCAGCGGTGGGGTCAAAACCGGAATAGACCGTGATCGGGCCCTTGGCCATGGACGCGCGCAGGGCGTCGAGGTCGGTGGACTGGGCGATAAGCCCTCGCCACGCGAGGTCATCGAGAATGTCGGTCACGGTGCCGGCTTTCCGTAGAGACGTTGGACGTTGAATAGTGCAAGCGTGCCCGATCGCCCGGGTTCACCGCCACTTGGATACGCTCTGTCTCCATGTGGAGGGTCCGTCGCGAGCTGGCTGTTTTCAAGATTTTAGGGGCTCTTGCGTGTGCTGGGCTCGCCGTCTACTGGTGGGTCGCCGGCGATGTCCGCGGTGTGATCCTGGCCGTGCCGGCAGCCGTGCTGGTAGGCGGGATGGGGCTGCGCGATCTGATCGCCCCCGTACGGCTGGCGGCCGATCAGAGCGGGATCACCGTGGTGCACGGGTTCGCGGGCAAACGGCACGTGCCCTGGGAGGCGATCCGGGACGTCAAGGTCGACGTGAGCAGGCGGTGGGGGCGG
This sequence comes from Nonomuraea sp. NPDC049625, assembly GCF_040675285.1. Classification (NCBI taxonomy): domain Bacteria; kingdom Bacillati; phylum Actinomycetota; class Actinomycetes; order Streptosporangiales; family Streptosporangiaceae; genus Nonomuraea; species Nonomuraea sp. NPDC049625. The sequence goes on from NZ_JBFAOQ010000009.1 coordinate 5,193, forward strand.
CGGAGCGAGCTCCTGGAGATCGACACCGGCGACAACCTGCACATTTTCAGCCGTCACGACCTCGATGCCCCTCCCACCGAGGTGGCCGCGGCGTTGCGGCGGCGGGGCACGTGAGCGCGGTAGGGCGACACGGTCGGGTCGCCGTCGATCCAGAACCGCCACGGCGTGTCCTTGGCGGTCGAGATGCCGGTACGCGGGCCTGACCTGATCGACCCCGCCTCTGCCGGGCGGCCCTCCAGCATGGCCGCGGCTCCATGCGGGACTCCGGTCAGCCGGCGGTCGGCCGCGAAAGAGGCATCCGCGATCGCGTCGAGGCCGTTGTGCTCGCGGAGCAGGCCGAGTGCGACGGCCAGCCTTGCCGGGCCGCGCGCGAGGTCCCGGTCGGGAATCACCCGGCCGCTCGTAGCCACGCCGTTGCCCGTGGAGGTGCGCCGGGCGCGGGCCTCGTCGATGCCCGCCACCACCTCGCCCCCGCGCAGCAGCACGGCCGAGCCGAAGCCCTCGGGCAGGCAGACCAGGTTCGCGCAGAAGTGCATGCCGTACGTGAAGTACACGTACAGGTGCCCCGGCGGGCCGAACATGACCGCGTTACGCGGCGTCTTGCCCCGATAGGTGTGCGCCGCCGGGTCCTCGCCGGGGCCGCCGTACGCCTCGACCTCGGTCAGGCGCACGGCGACGGGGCCGTGCACGAGCACGCGCCCGAGCAGTTCGGGCGCGACCTCGTGCGACGGCCGGTCGAAGAAACCCCGCGGCAGCGCGGCGGAGCTCAGATCCCCGCTGCCCATGCCGCCTGTGCGTCGACCGCCTCCCGCAGCGCGACGAGCTGGTCGCGGACGCGGTCGGGCGCGGTGCCGCCGTGGGCCTTGCGCGCGGCCAGGGCGCCGGGCACGTTGAGCACGTCGCGGACGTCGGGCGTCAGGTGCGCCGACACCTTGATCAGCTCCTCGTCCGTGAGGTCGCCCAGGTCCTTGTCGTTGACCTGGCACCACACCACCAGGTGGCCGACCGCCTCGTGGGCCTCGCGGAACGGGACCCCGCGGCGGACGAGCAGCTCGGCCAGGTCGGTGGCCAGCGCGAACCCGTCGGGCGCCGAGGACTCCATGCGGGCGGTGTTGACCCGCATGGTCGCGACCAGCCCGGCCACCGCCGGCAGGACCAGGAGCAGCGTGTCGACCGCGTCGAAGACGGGCTCCTTGTCCTCCTGAAGGTCGCGGTTGTAGGTCAGCGGCAGGCCCTTGAGCGTGGTCAGCAGCGACATCAGGTTGCCGATGAGGCGTCCGGACTTGCCGCGGGCCAGCTCGGCGACGTCGGGGTTCTTCTTCTGGGGCATGATCGACGAGCCGGTGGAGTAGGCGTCGTCCATCTCGATCCAGCGGAACTCCTGCGAGGCCCACAGGACGATCTCCTCGCCCAGCCGCGACAGGTGCACGCCGATCATGGCCGCGTCGAACAGGAACTCCGCCGCGAAGTCACGGTCGGAGACGGCGTCCATCGAGTTGGGCGCGGCGGCCGCGAAGCCGAGTTCCTCAGCCACGGCCTGCGGGTCGAGCGGCAGCGACGAGCCCGCCAGCGCGCCGGCGCCGAGCGGGGAGATCGCGGCGCGCTTGTCCCAGTCGGTGAGCCGGTCGACGTCGCGGGCGAAGGCGTGCACGTGGGCCAGGAGCTGGTGGCCGAACGACACCGGCTGCGCGTGCTGCAGGTGCGTCATGCCGGGCGCGGCGGTCTCGGCGTGTTGCTCCGCCTGGGCCATGAGCGCCGTCTCCAGCTCGACCAGGCGGGAGACGACCGTGCGTGCGTGATCGCGCAGATAGAGGCGCAGGTCGGTGGCGATCTGGTCGTTGCGCGAGCGCCCCGCGCGGAGCTTGCCGCCCAGCGAGCCGAGCCGCTCCAGCAGGCCGCGCTCCAGCGCCGTGTGCACGTCCTCGTCGGCGACCGTCGGCCGGAACTCGCCCGCCTTGCAGGCGCGCTCCAGGTCGTCGAGCGCGCCGATCATGCGCTCGAGCTCCTCGTCGCTCAGCAGCTCCGCCCTGTGCAGCACGCGGGCGTGCGCCCTGGACGCGGCCAGGTCGTACGGCACGAGCCGCCAGTCGAAGTGCACGCTCACCGACAGCCGGGCCAGCGCGTCGGACGGGCCGCTCTCGAAGCGCCCACCCCACAGCCGCATCGGCTTGCCATCACTCACCGTTGTCTCCTTCGTGACCATGTCCATGGTCGCACCCGCTTCGGGCCTCGTCGGCATCGTTCCTCGTTCTCTCGCCCCGAGCTCCTGTGCTCCGGCGCGACCATAGTGCACGTCAGCCCTTCTTGGCGTCCCGTGCGGCGGCGATCTTAGTAGGGAGGGAGAACAGCTGGACGAACCCTTTGGCCAGCGACTGGTCGAACGTGTCGCCGGTGTCGTAGGTGGCCAGCGAGAAATCGTACAGAGAATCCTCCGAGCGGCGACCGGTGACAGTGGCCCGGCCGCCGTGCAGCGTCATGCGGATGTCGCCGGAGACGTGCTTCTGCGCCTCGGCGATGAGCGCGTCGAGGGCGCTCTTGAGCGGCGAGAACCACAGGCCGTCGTAGACGAGCTCGCCCCACCGCTGGTCCACGCCGCGCTTGAAGCGGGCGAGGTCGCGTTCGACGGTGACGTTCTCCAGCTCCATGTGCGCGGTGATGAGGGCGACGGCGCCGGGCGCCTCGTACACCTCGCGCGACTTGATGCCGACCAGGCGGTCCTCGACCAGGTCGATCCGGCCGACGCCGTGCGCGCCCGCGCGCCGGTTCAGCTCGTCGATGACCTGGTACGGCGTCAGCGCCCGCCCGTCGATCCCGACCGGAACGCCCTGCTCGAACGTGATGACGACCTCGTCGGCCTCGCGCGGCCGGGCCGGGTCGTCGGTGTAGGAGTAGACGTCCTCGGTGGGGCCGTTCCAGATGTCCTCGAGGAAACCGGTCTCGACGGCGCGGCCCCAGAGGTTCTGGTCGATGGAGAACGGGTTCTTCTTCGACGTCTCGATGGGCAGGCCCCTGGCTTCGGCGTACTCGATGGCCTTGTCGCGCGTCCAGGCGAAGTCGCGGGCGGGCGCGACGACCCTGAGGTCCGGGGCGAGGGCGGCCAGGCCGGCCTCGAAGCGGACCTGGTCGTTGCCCTTGCCGGTGCAGCCGTGCGAGACGATCGTGCCGCCGAACCGCTTGGCCGCCGAGACCAGGTGCTTGACGATCAGCGGGCGCGACAGCGAGGAGACCAGCGGGTAGCGGTCCATGTAGAGGGCGTTGGCCTGCAGCGCGGGTACGCAGAAGTCGGCGGCGAACTCCTCCTTGGCGTCCACCACGACCGACTCGACCGCGCCGCAGTCGACGGCCCGCTGCTGGATCGCCGCCATGTCCTCGCCGCCCTGGCCGAGGTCCACGGCGACGCAGACGACCTCGGCGCCCATCTTCTCGGCGAGGTACGGGATGGCGACCGAGGTGTCCAGGCCGCCGGAATACGCGAGTACTACCCTTTCGGACATTACATATCTCCGGATATCAGATCTTGGCCACGTGGCGGGCTAGCCGCGCCGGTCGGCCACTCTCAGCAGCGCGTCCGCGACGGCCTGGCCGCCTGCCGGATCGCGGCTGATCACGAGGATCGTGTCGTCGCCCGCGACCGTGCCGAGGATCGACTCCCAGTCGGCGTGGTCGATGGCGGAGGCCAGGAACTGGGCCGCGCCCGGCGGCGTCCGTACGATGACCAGGTTGGCCGACGCCTCGGCGCCGACCAGCAGTTCCTCGGCGATGCGGTGCAGTCGCGCGGCCGGGCTCTCGCCGGTGCCCAGCCGGGTGAGCGGGATCCGTGCCCCGCCCTCACCGGGCAGGGCGTAGACCAGGGATCCGTCATCGGCGCGCAGCTTGAGCGCGCCGAGCTCGTCGAGGTCACGCGAGAGCGTGGCCTGGGTGACCTCGACGCCGCTCTCGGCCAGCAGCTTGGCCAGCTCCGGCTGGGAGCGTACGGCCTGCCGCTGCAGCAGGTCGGTGATCTTGGCCTGCCGCGCCGCCTTGGTCATGGGAATCATCATCGATGGGACACCAGCCAGTGGAGGAGCGCCTTCTGGGCGTGCAGCCGGTTCTCCGCCTGGTCCCACACCGCGCTCTGCGGGCCTTCGAGGACCTTGGCGGTGATCTCGTAGTCGCGGTAGGCGGGCAGGCAGTGCAGCACGATCGCGTCGGGCGCGGCGTGCTCCAGCAGCTCGGAGTTCACCTGGTACGGCATGAGCGCGGCGATCCGCTCCTCCTTGCCGTCCTGGCCCATCGACACCCACGTGTCGGTCGCGATCACGTGCGCGCCCTGGGCGGCGGCCACCGGGTCGGACAGCGCGATCACCGAACCGCCCGTCCTGGCGGCGATGGCGGCGGCCTGGTCGAGGATGACCGCGTCGGGCTGGTAGCCGGCCGGGGCCGCGATGCGCACGTGCATGCCGGCGGTGGCCCCGCCGAGCAGGTAGGAGTGGGCCATGTTGTTGGCGCCGTCGCCCAGGTAGGTGAGCGTGACCCCGGCGGTCCGGCCCAGCCTCTCCTGGACGGTCTGCAGGTCGGCCAGGATCTGGCAGGGGTGGAACTCGTCGGTGAGCGCGTTGACGACCGGCACCCGGGAGTGGGCGGCCATCTCGTCGATGAGCTCCTGCCCGGTGGTCCGCCACACGATGGCGGCGACCTGCCGGTCGAGCACCCGGGCGATGTCGGCGGTGGGCTCGCCGCGGCCCATGAGGACCGAGACGTTGTCCACGACCAGCGGCAGGCCGCCGAGCTCGCCGATGCCGGTGTGGAAGGAGACGCGCGTGCGGGCCGACGGCTTGTCGAACAGGACCGCGACCGTCTGCGGGCCCTCGAACGGGCGGTAGCCGAACCGGTCCTTCTTCATGGCCGCGGCGAGGTCGAGCACCTCCGCCTGCTCGGCCGGCGTCAGGTCGTCGTCCCTCAGGAAGTGCCTGGTCACTTGGCCGCCTCCGCGAGAATCGCCGGGTACGTGGCCAGGAACTTGTCGATCTCCTCCGCCGTGACCACCAGCGGCGGCGCGATGCGTACGGCGTCCGGCTGGAGGGCGTTGACCAGGAAGCCGGCGCTCTGGGCGGCGCTCTGGACCTCGGCCGAGCGGGGCTCGCTCAGCACGGTGGCCAGCCAGAGGCCCCGCCCGCGCACCCCCTTCAGCAGCGGGTGCCGCATCGACTCCAGGCCGGAGCGCAGCCGCGCGGAGGCCGACTTGACGTGGTCGAGATCGAGGTTGTCGAGCACGGCCAGGGCCGCGGCGCAGGCGACCGGGTTGCCGCCGAACGTGGAGCCGTGGTCGCCCTTGGCGAACAGCTTGCCCGCGTCGCCGAACCCGATGCACGCGCCGATCGGCAGCCCGCCGCCCAGGCCCTTGGCCAGGGTCAGGATGTCGGGCGTGACGCCGTCGGCCTGGTGCGCGAACCAGTGGCCGGTGCGGCCGATCGCGGACTGGATCTCGTCGGCGACCAGGAGCGCGCCCGTGGAGTCGCAGATCTCGCGGGCCGCCTCGAAGTAGCCCTCGGGCGGCGGCACGACGCCGGCCTCGCCCTGGGTGGGCTCCAGGAAGACCGCGATGCAGTCGCCGGTCACGGCCTCCTTGAGCGCGGTGGCGTCGCCGTACGGGACGAAGCGGACATCGACCGGGAACGGGCCGAACTGGTCGCGGATCGACGGCTTGCCGGTCAGCGACAGCGCGCCGATCGTGCGGCCGTGGAAGCCGTTCTCGGCGGCGACGAAGTAGGAGCGGCCCTCGCGCTTGCCGTACTTGACGGCGAGCTTGTAGGCGGCCTCGTTGGCCTCGGTTCCGGAGTTGGCGAAGAAGACCTTGCCCGGGGCGTTGAGCAGGGTGAGGAGCTTCTCGGCGAGCAGCACCTCGGGCTCGTGCAGGAACAGGTTGCTGGTGTGCGCGATCGTGGCGACCTGCTTGGAGACGGCCTCGACCAGGGCGGGGTGGGCGTGACCGAGCGAGCTGGTCGCGATGCCGCCGATGAAGTCGAGGTATTCGTTGCCGTCCACGTCCCAGACGCGAGTGCCCTCGCCTCGTGCCAGCGCCACCGGCGGCACGCCGTAGTTGGGCATGAAGGCCGTCTCGAACCTCTTGTACAGGCTCATCAGGGCATCACCATCGTTCCGATTCCCTCATTGGTGAATATTTCCAGCAGCAGTGAGTGCGGCACGCGGCCGTCGAGCACGTGAGCCTGCGGGACGCCGCCCTGGACCGCGGTCAGGCAGGCCTCCATCTTGGGGACCATGCCGCTGGACAGCGTCGGCATCAGCGTCTCGAGCTCGTCGGCGTCGAGCTGGTCGATCACGTCGGTGTCGTCGGGCCAGTTGGCGTACAGGCCCTCGACGTCGGTGAGGACGATCAGCTTCTGCGCCTCGAGCGCCACGGCCAGCGCGGCCGCGGCGGTGTCGGCGTTCACGTTGTAGATCTGCCCGTCGTCCCCGCGCGCCACGCTGGAGATGACCGGGATGCGGCCGTTGTCGATCAGGGCCCGCACCGCGCCCGGCTCGACCTTGATGATCTCGCCGACCTGGCCGATGTCCACCGGCTCGCCGTCCACGATCGCGTGCTTGCGCACGGCCGTGAACAGGTGGGCGTCCTCGCCGGACATGCCGACGGCGAACGGGCCGTGCCGGTTGACCAGGCCCACGATGTCGCGGTTGACCTGGCCGACCAGGACCATCCTGACGACCTCCATGGCCTCCGGCGTGGTGACCCGCAGCCCGGCGGTGAACGTCGACTCGATGCCCAGCCTGGCGAGCGCGCTGCTGATCTGCGGGCCGCCGCCGTGCACCACGACCGGGCGCAGGCCCGCGTGCTGCAGGAAGACGACGTCCTCGGCGAAGCCCGCCTTGAGCGACTCGTCGGTCATGGCGTTGCCGCCGTACTTGATGACGACGGTCGCGCCGTGGAAGCGGGTCAGCCAGGGCAGCGCCTCGATCAGCGACTCGGCCTTGGCCTGCGCGCTGAGGGACCTCACGAGGAGTACGCCGAGTTCTCGTGGACGTATTCGGCCGTCAGGTCCGTGGTGTGCACCGTCGCGGTGTGCGGGCCGGCCGACAGGTCGATCGTGATCGTCACGTCCCTGGGGCGCATGTCCACCTTGGAGCGGTCGTCGCCGACCGCGCCGCCGCGGCAGATCCAGATGCCGTTGATGGCCACGTTCAGGCGGTCGGGCTCGAACACCGCGTCGGTGGTGCCGACGGCGGCCAGGACGCGGCCCCAGTTGGGGTCCTCGCCGTGGATGGCGCACTTGAGCAGGTTGGAACGCGAGACCGCGCGGCCGACCTTGACCGCGTCGGCCTCCGAGTCGGCGCCGACGACCTCGATGGCGATGGCCTTGGAGGCGCCCTCGGCGTCGACCAGGAGCTGCCTGGCCAGGTCGGCGCAGACCTCGTGGACCTTCTGCTCGAACTCGGCGAGGTCCGGCTTGACACCGGCGGCGCCGCTGGACAGCAGGAGCACGGTGTCGTTGGTGGACATGCAGCCGTCGGTGTCGAGGCGGTCGAACGTCCTGGCCGTGGCCTTGCGCAGCGCGGCGTCGAGCTCCTCGACGGTGAGGTCGGCGTCCGTGGTGATCACGCACAGCATCGTGGCCAGGGAGGGGGCGAGCATGCCCGCGCCCTTGGCCATGCCGCCGACCATGTATCCGCTGCCCCGCCGGAACGAGATCTTGGAGACGGTGTCCGTGGTGCGGATGGCGTCGGCGGCGGCCAGGCCGCCGTCGCGGGAGAGCTGGCCGGCGGCGGTCTCGACGCCTCCCAGCAGCGCGTCCATCGGCAGCCGCTCGCCGATCAGGCCGGTGGAGCAGACCGCGACCTCGCCCGCGGAGTCCTGGAGCACCTCGGCCACCTTCTCGGCGGTGGCGTGGGTGTCCTGGAAGCCCTCGGGGCCGGTGCAGGCGTTGGCGCCGCCGGAGTTGAGCACGACCGCTCGCAGCCGCCCGCCGGACAGAACCTGCTGCGACCACAGCACAGGGGCGGCCTTCACGCGGTTGGCGGTGAAGACGCCCGCGGCGGCCCTGCTGGGCCCGTCGTTGACGACGAGGGCCAGGTCACGGGCGCCGCCGGACTTGATCCCGGCGGCGATGCCCGCGGCCCGAAAACCGAGTGGTGCAGTTACGCTCAAGGTGCGACTCCTGTCAGGGGAAGGCCGAGCTCTTCTGGGAGGCCGAGTGCGAGGTTCACGCTCTGGACGGCACCTCCGGCTGTGCCCTTGGTGAGGTTGTCGATGGCGATGACGGCGACCACGCGGCCCGCGCGTTCGTCGAGCGTCACCTGCAGGGCGGCGGTGTTGGCGCCGTAGGTCATGGAGGTGGCCGGCCACGTGCCCTCGGGCAGGAGCTTGACGAACGGCTCCTCCTTCAGCGCGATCTCGTACGCCGTCCGCAGCGCCTCCTTGGTGAGGCCGGGCGCGGCCGGGGCGCTGCAGGTGGCGAGGATGCCGCGGCTCATGGGCGCCAGCGTCGGGGTGAAAGAGACGCGGACCGGGGCGCCGGCGACGGCCGACAGGCCCTGCTCCATCTCGGGAGTGTGCCGGTGGACGCCGCCCACGCCGTACGCGCTGACCGAGCCCATGACCTCGCTGCCGAGCAGGTTGGGCTTGAGCGACTTGCCGGCGCCGCTGGTGCCGCTGGCGGCCACCACGACCACGTCCGGCTCGGCCAGGCCCGCGGCGAACGCGGGCGACAGGGCCAGCAGGACGGACGTCGGGTAGCAGCCGGGGACCGCGATGCGGGTGGCCGACCGCAGGACCTCCCGCTGGCCGGGCAGCTCGGGCAGGCCGTAGGGCCAGGATCCGGCGTGCTCGCCGCCGTAGAACTCCTGCCAGGCGGCCGGGTCGGTGAGCCGGTGGTCGGCGCCGCAGTCGACGACGATCGTCTCCGTGCCGAGCTGGGCGGCGACGGCGGCCGAGTGGCCGTGCGGCAGTGCGAGGAAGACGACGTCATGCCCGGCCAGCGTGTCGGCGACGGTGTCCTCGATGATCCGGTCGGCCAGTTGCGGCAGGTGAGGCTGGTGGGCGCCCAGGTGGTTGCCCGCACTGGACGCCGCGGTGAGCGCGCCGATCTCGAACTCGGGGTGCCCGAGCAGGAGGCGGAGCAACTCTCCTCCCGCGTAGCCGCTGGCCCCCGCGACCGCTGCCCTCATTCCGCCCTCTCTCCTGCATATTCATGCATCATTGCTCATGACCTTACTGTGAAGATAATGCACTTCACGGGATGGACATGCAAGCTGGAGGCGTCCAGATGACCACATGGTGAGACGGTGAGTGTTCCCAGTGGGCTGCAGGTGAATGCCAAGCCGGGGCGGCGACGATGGGGCACATGAGCGACTTCATGCCCGATATCCAGTTCGTCACCCCTGGTGGGAGGGATCCGGGGCGGCTCGGGCGGATCGTCCTCGTGCTGCTCTGGCTGACGGTGTGCCTGGCGCCGGTGGCGTTCGCGATCGGCGATCTGGAGCTGGCCACAGGGCGGGCCGGCACGCCGGGGACGCTGCGGGTGGCCTCGTGCGAGGCGCTGGGCCAGGGTCGCTACGACTGCCAGGGGATCTTCACTCCCGACTCCGGCGGCAGCGCCGTGGCGGTGGACGCCTCGCCGGACTCCGAGGCGGGCGACATGACGCGGGCCCAGCTCACGCCGGAAGGCGACCGCGCGGTCCCGGCCGGGACGAAGGGGGTCCTGGCGGCCTTGACGTTGCCGGCGGTCGGGTTCGGAGGGCTGGGGTTCCTGCCGTACGTGATCATGTACTGGGCGGGCGCGCGCAGGGGGCGGCGGGCCGCCGTGGCCGGGGGTTTCCTGGTCACGGCGGCCGGAATGGCGCTGACGGTGATCGGGATGGTGGCGGCCTACTCCTGAGCGGTCAGCGCAGGAAGGCGGCGGCCACGCCCGCGTCCACCGGGATGTGCAGGCCCGTGGTGTGGGTGAGGTCGTTGCCGGTGAGGGCGAAGACGGCGGCGGCCACGTGCTCGGGCAGGACCTCGCGCTTGAGCAGGGTCCGCTGGGCGTAGAACTCGCCGAGCTTCTCCTCCTCCACGCCGTAGACGGCCGCGCGGTTGGCGCCCCAGCCGGAGGCGAAGATGCCGGAGCCGCGTACGACGCCGTCGGGGTTGATCCCGTTGACGCGGATGCCGTGCGTGCCCAGCTCGGCCGCCAGCAGCCGGACCTGGTGCGCCTGGTCGGCCTTGGCCGCGCCGTAGGCGACATTGTTCGGGCCGGCGAAGACGGCGTTCTTGGAGGAGATGTAGACGATGTCGCCGCCCAGCCCCTGGTCGATCAGGACCCGGGCCGTCTCGCGCGCCACCAGGAACGAGCCCCTGGCCATCACGTCGTGCTGCAGGTCCCAGTCGTCGAGGGTGGTCTCCAGCAGCGCGCGGGACAGCGACAGGCCGGCGTTGTTGACGACCAGGTCCACGCCGCCGAAGGCCAGCACGCCCGCGCGTACCGCCGCGGCGACCTGCTCCTCCGAGGTGACGTCCACGGCGACCGCCACCGCGACGTCGGACACCCGGTACGCGGCCGCGCCGATCTCGGCGGCGACCTTCTCCGCGGCGGCCACGTCGCGGTCGGCGACCACCACGCAGGCGCCCTCGGCGGCCAGGCGGCGGGCGGTGGCCGCGCCGATGCCCGAGCCGCCGCCGGTCACCAGCGCGACGCGGGTGGCCAGGGGCTTCGGCTTGGGCATGCGGCGGAGCTTGGCCTCCTCCAGCTCCCAGTACTCGATCCGGAACTTCTCCGACTCGGGGATGGGCGCGTACGTGGAGACGGACTCGGCCCCGCGCATGACGTTGATGGCGTTGACGTAGAACTCGCCGGCCACGCGGGCGGTCTGCTTGTCCTTGCCGAACGAGAACATGCCGACGCCCGGCACCAGCACGATCGCCGGGTCCGCGCCGCGCATGGGCGGCGAGTCCGGGGTGGCGTTGCGGTCGTAGTAGGCGGTGTAGTCGGCGCGGTAGGCGGTGTGCAGCTCGCGCAGCCGTTCGACGGCCTGCTCCAGGGACGCGTCCGGCGGCAGGTCGAGCACCAGCGGCGCGACCTTGGTCCGCAGGAAGTGGTCGGGGCAGGACGTGCCCAGCGCCGCCAGGCGCGGGTGCTCGGCGCGGGAGACGAAGTCCAGCACCTCGGGCGTGTCGGTGTAGTGGCCGACGACGCGGAGGTCGGTGGAGGCCAGGCCGCGGATGTGCGGGAACAGCGCGGCGGCCCGCGCGTGCCGCTCGGCCTCCGGCAGCGTCTCGTAGATCACCGAGCCGAACGGGTCGGGGCGGCCGTGCTCGGCCAGGTACGCCTCCGCGGCGCGGATGATCTCCAGCGAGCGGGACTCGCACTCCTGCGCCGTGGCGCCCCAGGCGGTGATGCCGTGGCCGCCGAGGATGCAGCCGATGGCCTTCGGGTTGGCCTCCTTGATGGCGGCGATGTCCAGGCCGAGCTGGAAGCCGGGCCGCCGCCACGGCACCCACACCACGCGGTCGCCGAAGACGCGCCTGGTCAGCTCCTCGCCGTCGGCCGCGGTCGCGAGCGCGATCCCGGCGTCGGGGTGCAGGTGGTCGACGTGCGCGGCCTCGACCAGGCCGTGCATGGCGGTGTCGATCGACGGCGCGGCGCCGCCCTTGCCGTGCAGGCAGTAGTCGAACGCGGCGACCATCTCGTCCTCGCGCTCCACGCCCGGGTAGACGTTCACGAGCGCGCGCAGGCGGTCCAGGCGGAGCACGGCGAGCCCGGACTCCTTCAGCGTGCCCAGGTCGCCGCCCGAGCCCTTGACCCAGAGGAGTTCGACGTCCTGGCCGGTGACCGGGTCGGGCGCCGCACCCTTGGCCGAGGTGTTGCCGCCCGCGTAGTTGGTGTTGCGCGGGTCGGCGCCCAGCCGGTGCGAGCGCTCCAGCAGTTCCTTAACGACTTCCATGGTTGGTCAGGCCCCCCAGCCGGCCTGGTTGCCGCCGACACGCTCGGTGGCGATCTTCTCGAAATATCCGGACTTGGCGTACGCGGTCATCGGGTCGGGCGCCAGCCCCGACTCCTCCCGCAGCTCGGCGAGCAGCGGCCGCACGTCGGTGTTGTAGGCGTCCATGAACACGGCGTTCGCGCCCAGCACGTCGCCCTCGGACTGGGCGGCGGCCAGCGCCTCCCGGTCCACCAGCAGCGCCTTGGCGGTGGCCTCCTGGACGTTCATGACCGAGCGGATCTGACCCGGGATCTTGGGCTCGATGTTGTGGCACTGGTCGAGCATGAACGCCACGCCGGCCTCGGGGTCGAGCCCGCCGCCGCGGACCACCTCGAACATGATGCGGAACAGCTGGAACGGGTCCGCCGCCCCCACCATCAGGTCGTCGTCGGCGTAGAAGCGCGAGTTGAAGTCGAACCCGCCGAGCTTGCCCTCGCGCAGCAGGAACGCCACGATGAACTCGATGTTGGTGCCCGGCGCGTGGTGGCCGGTGTCCACCACGACCTGCGCCTTGGGGCCGAGCTTGACGCAGTGGGCGTACGCGGTGCCCCAGTCGGGCACGTCGGTGGCGTAGAAGGCGGGCTCGAAGAGCTTGTACTCCAGCAGGAAGCGCTGGCCCTCGCCGAGCCGGTCGTACACCTGCGCCAGGGACTCGGCCAGGCGGTCCTGGCGGGCCCTGATGTCGTCCTGGCCCGGGTAGTTGATGCCGTCCGAGAACCACAGCTTGAGCGTGTCGGAGCCGGTGGCGTCCATGATGTCCACGCACTCGAGCAGGTGGTCGGTGGCCTTGCGGCGCACCCGCGCGTCCGGGTTGGTGACGCTGCCCAGCATGTAGTCGTCGTCCTGGAAGACGTTGGAGTTGATGGCTCCGATCCCCACGCCCAGCTCGCGGGCGTGCCTGGCCAGGTCGGCGTAGTCGTCCACCTTGTCCCACGGGATGTGCAGGGCGACCGTGGGGGCGATCCCGGTGTAGGCGTGCACCTGGGCGGCGTCGGCGAGCTTCTCGTACGGGTCGCGCGGCACCCCCTTCTGTGCGAACACCTTGAACCGCGTGCCGCTGTTGCCGTAGGCCCAGGACGGCGTCTCGATGTGCTGCGCCCGCAGCGCGGCCTTGATGTCAGTCATTACTCCCCGATCAATCCAGGTGGAACACTTCGTCCAGCGGGTGCATGCCCTCGTCGGGCCGCCTGTCGAGGCTCTCGAAGAACGGCGCCATCTCGGCCTGCCAGCGGGCGTTGACCTCGGTCTCGGCCATGGCCTTCCTGGCCGCCTCGAAGTCCTCGGTCTCCAGGTAGCCCACGAGGAGGCCGTCGTCTTTGAGGAAGAGCGAGTAGTTGTGCCAGCCGGTACGCGCGAGCGCCTCTCGCATCTCCGGCCAGACGTCTCGGTGGCGTTCGCGGTACTCCGCCAGCCGCTCTGGGCGGACTTTCAGCAGGAAGCAGACGCGTTGCACTGACACTCCCTTCAAAACGTTTTAATCCTTCGTGCAGGAAACTATGATTCCTGGTGCTCGCTGTCAATGCGCTCCCACCCATGGACCCCGCCGGGTGATCGCGCAGCTACACTGACACGTTTTAATCCCCGGCCCGCCCGCCGCCCGGCAGCGAACCACCGGGCGGCGTGGGGTGGTCAGGTGGGGAGTTTGTCGCCGACGAGGGCCAGGTTCTGGATGGCCGCCAGCCCGTACAGTGCCGTGGTGTTGGTGGAGACCCAGGCCGCCTCGTCCGTCGGGTTGAGGGTCGTCGTGACCTTCTCCGACTTCCACGGCAGGTCCGGCGCGTAGCCGTCCCCCGTGGCGAACTCCGTCCACGCCCGGGTGGCGAGGTCGTCGCGCCGGAGCCGGACCGACGCGTACGCCGTGAGCCGGGAGTGCCCCTGCTTGAGGATGAGGTTGCCGAAGTTCGCGCCCGTCTCGGCGGCCTGCTCGGCCTTGGTGGCGTTGAACAGGCGGCAGTACTGGAGCCAGGCCCGCTCGAAGTCCGGCATGTCCACCAGGTCGATGAGCTCGGCGCAGATCTCGACCTGGCCGAACATGGCCGACAGATGGGACACCGCGACCTTGCGCGCGGCCGGGGCGAACTCGCCGGTGCTGAGGTTGTAGAGGCCCTCGCCGGTGACGAAGCCGTTGGGCATGGCGGCGATGGTGCGCATGGTGGCCTTGAGCTTCTTCTCGGCCACCGGGTCCCCGCCGCGTTCCCATTCGGTCAGCCAGGCGGCGGCCAGGCCGCTCCAGTCGGTGCCCAGCCCGATCGCGAGGGCCGACGGATCCGGCGTGTACGGCTCCGTGCGGATCTTGCGGAGCGGGTCGATGGCCAGGAACGTCTTGTCGGAGTCCACCAGGGCCCGCATGAGGTCGCCGGTGCGCTCGTCGGCGGTCAGGAAGTAGAAGATGCGCCGGTAGACCGCGGTCGAGATGCGCTGCTGCTTGGCGCTGCACCCCCAGTGCTGCACGTTGTGCCGGCTGCCGAGCCCGGCCCAGGGCCCGAGGTGGTAGACGTCCACCTCGCCGGTGTGCCGGGTCATCGCCTCGGCGAAGCGGAACACGTCGGCGCGCCCCGAGCGCAGGTACGCGTACCAGAGCCACAGGTCGGGCGACAGCTCCGAGTTGTCCCAGGCGTAACCGCCGACGTCGTAGCGCCACACGTGCCGGTCCTCGTCGAACGTGTGCATGATGTCGCCGTAGTCCCAGAACCCGTACCAGTGCCGCTGCTCGACCTGCTTGCGGTAGTAGTCGAAGAGGAAGTCGAGGCGGTCCTCGATGGTCTTCCTGCCGGGCGTCGACCGGTCGACGGGGCTGAACAGGCCGCCGAAGACCTTGGCGGAGGCCAGGTGCGCGGGCGGCGCGACGATCAGCGGCGGCGTCCGGACGGCGTCGGCCATCGCCCCGAACCGGGCGGCGTCCGGGGTGGCGGCCAGCGCCCAGAAGGTCAGCTCGCTCGTACGCGCGATCCCGAGCGGCGTGCCGAAGCCGGGCTCGTAGTCCTCGTACGTGATGTTGAGGCCCTCGATCTGCTCCGGGTAGGTGTCCTGGCCCATGCCGTCGTGGTAGAAGCGGGTGTCCATCGGCCCGGCCTCCGGCGACCAGAGCCAGACGGTGACCTCGGCCTCCTCCGACGCGGCCCCGCGGATGTCGAGCTGGGTGGGATGCCGCTGCCAGAAGTCCCGCAGGCCGAACGCGAACCCGCCGCTCGTCCCGCCCACGTACCCGAGCCCGGAGGCCCGCCGGCCCTGGTCGACGGCGACCCAGCCGTACCCCTTCTTGGTGCGCTTCTTGAGCGTGAAGCCCTCGGAGGACAGCTGGGCGAGGGAGTAGTCGCCCCAGTCGGGGATGAGCTGGACGCGGCTGCTGACCCGCGTGTCCCAGGTGGCGATGTCCGGCAGCCGCCGGCCCTCCACCTGCGCCTTCCGCACGGCCGCGCCGGGGTCGCGGCGCAGGCCCGTGATGCCCTTGACGGCCTCGGTGAGCAGGCCGTGCCCGTCGCCGACGAACCGGATGTGCCGGTTGTACGGCTCGTCCCGCATCGGGACGCGGAAGCGCACGCCGAGCCCGGCGACGAAGTCGTGCTGCCCGTCGCGGTCGAACACGAACGTGTGCGTCATCCGCACGCTCTCCGCGCCCGCGTAGAAGTAGAGCCGGATCGTGAACGGCAGCCACGAACGGCCCTTCTTGGAGGTGTGGCGGCCCTCGATCCGGACGACCGCGCGCACCGGGCCGGACTGCTCGACCTCCACCTTCGAGATGTCGCTCAGGTAGGAGTCGACCTCGACCGTACGGTCGTCATCGTCGTCGATCTTGCCCTGGCGGAGGTTGACGAGCTGCCCCTTGCGGGCGATCTCGGTCTCGCCGCGCCAGATCTGGCTGATCAGCTCGCTGCCGCTCTTGCGGACGCGGGCGCGGATCACGCCGGTGTCCACGTCCACGTACTGCTTCTCGTCCTTGACGGTGACCGGCTTGGCGGGGGCGGCGGCGGTGCCGGGCCGCAGCGTGTACGTCTCGGCCGCGGGCGTCGCGGGGCCGACCGCGTGGGCCGTCCACTTCAGGGACCCGTCCGGCCAGTACGCCAGCGGCCACGTCTGCACCGGCACGGCGGCGCCGTCGGCCGCGGTGAGCGCGAACGCCTGCTCCTTGGCCACGGCGCCCTTCGGCCACGGGACGCCCCAGGTGGTGCCGGGCGCCTCGGCGGGCCTGTCCTCCAGCCAGCGCAGGGGGACGTCGGGGACGGCCAGCGCGGCCAGCGCGGGGGACTCCAGCGCCGAGGCCAGCGGGACGGCTGCTCCGGCGACGGCTAACCCCTTCAGGGCGTCGCGGCGTGAGATCTGCTCGGACACAGGTACACCTCCAGGCGGGGAGGGGCGCGCTCGCACGCGCCCCTCAGGGGGGTTGGTCGGTGGCGCCGCTCCCTGAGGGGAAGCGCTTTCCAGAGCCATATGGCGGAACGCCCGCGGGCGCCCCGCCGTCAGGCGGAGATCACGCGGACGTCGCCGGCCGCCACCGTGACCGGGTCGCCGCCGGGCGGGGTCACGACGGCGTCCTCGCCCGTGTGGTTGACGGCGAACAGGTAGGAGCGGCCGTCCGCGTGCGAGCGTCGTACGACCTCGACCCCGGCGGGGGCGGCCGCGACGGGTTCGACGCCCGCCTCCGTCGCGACGGCGGCGATGACCTCGGCCAGGCCGTCGTCGTCGAGTCTGGTCGTGAGGTAGTGCGCGAACCCGTCACCCCACTCGTTGCGGGTCCAGGCGGGCTCTCCGGTGGCGTACGTGTCGAGGACCTTCGCGCCGGCGGCGTGCGCCACCTCGCTCCAGGCGGTCCCCGACGCGCCCGAGGTCAGCGCGATCGGCCCGTCGAGGGGGAAGAACTCCTCCACGCTCACCCCGAGCAGGTCGCGCCACGCCCCGGGGTAGCCGCCGAGCCGCACCCGGTCGTGCTCGTCCACGATCCCGCTGTACGGGCCCACGAGCGCGACCCCGCCCCGCTCCACGAACCGCGCCAGGTTGGCCGCCCCCGCGTCGCTCACCAGGTAGAGCGCGGGGACCAGCACCAGGCGGTAGCCGGTCAGGTCGCCCTCGGGGTGGGCCAGGTCGCAGGTGACGCCGGCCCGCCAGAGCGCGGCGTGCCAGCGCTTGGCCTCCTCCACCGGGTCCATGTCCACGGAGGGCTGGGCCGGGTGGTCCTGGGCCCAGACGCTGGAGTGGTCGAGGAGGATCGCGACGTCGGCGCTGACGGTGCTGCCCGCCACGTCGGCGAGCCCGGCCAGCTCGGCGCCGAGCGCGGTCACCTCCCGCCAGATCTTGGTGTCGGTGCCCGCGTGCGGCAGCATCGCCGAGTGCCACTTCTCGGCGCCGGCGCGGGAGGCCCGCCACTGGAAGTACATGATCCCGTCCGCGCCCCTGGCCAGGTGGGTCAGGGAGTTGCGGCGCAGCTCGCCGGGGGCCTTGGCGCGGTTGCGCGGCTGCCAGTTGACGGCGCTGGTCGAGTGCTCCATCAGCAGCCAGGGCCGGCCGCCGTTGAGCGAGCGGGCGTAGTCGGCGGCGAAGGCCAGGTCGATGTGCGGCTCCGCGCGGGCGCCGATCAGGTAGTGGTCGGTGGAGACCACGTCCATCTCGGCGGCGAAGGCCCAGCAGTCCATGTCCCAGTGCGCGCCCGCCATCAGGTTGGTGGTCGCGGGCACGTCCGGCGTGATCTTCCTGAGCAGGTCGCGCTCGGCGGTGTAGAGCTCGATGAGCGCGTCGGAGCTGAAGCGGCGGAAGTCGAGCTGCTGGCCGGGGTTGGGGAAGGTGGGGGTGGCGCGCGGCGGCAGGATCTGGGCCCAGTCGCCGTAGCGCTGGGACCAGAAGGCGGTGCCCCAGGCGTCGTTGAGCGCGTCGAGCGAGGCGTAGTGCGAGCGCAGCCAGGCGCGGAAGGCCGCCGCCGAGGTGTCGCAGAAGCAGCGCGCGTTGTGGCAGCCGTACTCGTTGTGCACGTGCCACAGGGCCAGCGCCTCGTGGTCCCGGTAGCGCGTGGCCAGCTGCTCGGCGATGCGAAGCGCCTTCTCGCGGTAGATCGGCGAGCTGGGGCAGAAGCCCTGCCTGCTGCCGTAGGTCAGCCGACGCCCGTCGGCGTCCACCGGCAGCGCCTCCGGGTAGGTGTCCCCGAACCAGGGCGGCGGCGCGGCGGTCGGCGTGGAGAGGTTGGCCTTGATCCCGTTCGTGGCCAGCAGGTCCATCACGCGGTCGAACCAGCCGAAGTCGAAGACTCCCTCGGCCGGCTCCAGCAGCGACCAGGAGAAGATGCCGACGCTGACCCGGTTGACGCCGGCCGCACGCATCAGCGCGACGTCCTGCTCCCACGTCTCCTCGGGCCACTGCTCTGGATTCCAGTCCCCGCCATAGGCGATGACGTCCGGCATGAAACCTGCCTTTCGCAAGTCTGTTAGCGCTCACAGCGTGTTACGTCAGCGTTTACGGGGGATTAAAACGTTCCTCGCGCGCGTCGCACAAGGCCCGGCTCGCCACCCCGGGCGGGTTCCCGCTGATCAACAGGGGTGATTGCGCAGGCAGGCCCGCCGAATCCAGGCGTGACCCGTGACACGGGGGTTATCTTAACGTTATGAAAAGCGGGGAAAGCGGTCTCCGTGCGCATCGCGATACAAACGTTTTACTCGACACCCGGACAACTCCGCCCACTCCAGACCCGGAAACACCGCTCCACCGGTACCGCGACTGGCGCCCCAGTCGTTAGTACGTTTTAATTGGTCCCCATGGCCATGGTCAGCATCAAGGACGTCGCCGCACACGCCGGCGTCTCCCCGGGCACGGTCTCCAACGTACTGAACCGGCCCGGAAAAGTCGCGCCCGCCACCCGGGAGCGGGTGGAGGCGGCGATCAGCGAGCTGGGGTTCGTCCGGCACGGCTCGGCCTCGACGCTGCGCGCCGGGCACAGCAGGACGATCGGCCTGAGCGTGATCGACATCGGCAACCCGTTCTTCACCGAGGTCGCGGCCGGGGTCGAGGACGTGGCCAGCGAGCTCGGCTACGCGGTCATCCTGGGCAACTCGGCGGGCTCGCAGGACAAGGAGGAGCGCAACCTGCGGGTGCTGGCCGAGCACCGGGTGCGCGGCGTGCTGATCACCCCCTCCGGCGAGGACCCGGGCCGACTCGACCGGCTGCGCGAGCGCGGCATCAGCGTCGTCCTGGTCGACCACCCGGCGCACCGGCCCGACCAGTGCGCCGTGGCCGTGGACGACGTCGCGGGCGGCCGGGCCGCGGTCACCCACCTGCTGGCCAAGGGCGCGCGCACCGTCGCCTACGTGACGGGCCCGATGACGATCAGGCAGTGCGTGGAGCGCTGGGAGGGCGCCAAGGCCGCGATGCGGGGCGCCGGGCTCGACCCCGGCGACCTGAAGGTGGCCGAGACCGCGACGATGACGGCCCGCGCGGGCGAGAAGGCGGCCGCCGACCTGATCGAGAACGGCCTGCCCGAGGCCGTGTTCTGCGCCAACGACCTGCTCGCGCTCGGCGTGCTGCGCGCGCTGCTGCGGTCGGGCGTGCGGGTGCCGGAGGACGTGGCGTTGATGGGCTACGACGACATCGACTTCGCCGCCGCCTCCACCGTCTCGCTCAGCTCGATGCGGCAGCCGACCTACCAGCTCGGCCGGATCGCCACCGAGCTGCTGCTGGACGAGTGCGACAACCCGGAGACGCACGCGCACCAGCACATCATGTTCCAGCCCGAGCTCGTCGCCAGGGAGTCCACACAATGAGCCGCCGTTTCGCCGCCGTCGACCTCGGGGCCTCCAGCGGCCGGGTGATGCTGGCCGACCTCTCCGACGGCCTGGAGCTGACCGAGGTCCGCCGCTTCCCCAACGAGCCGGTGACCGAGGCGGGCCGCCTCCACTGGGACATCACCGGCCTCTACTCGGAGATCCTCGACGGCCTGCGCGACGCGGGCCCGGTGTCGTCCATCGGCGTGGACTCGTGGGCGGTCGACTACGGGCTGCTCGACGAGTCGTACCGGCTGATGGGCAACCCGGTGCACTACCGCGACGACCGCACGCGAGGGGTGGCCGAGCGGGTGGCCGGGTCGGTCGGGGCGGAGACCCTGTACGACGTGTCCGGGCTGCAGGTGCTGCCGTTCAACACGCTCTACCAGCTGCTGGCCGACCGGCTCGACGGGGCCGTGACGATGCTGCTGATCCCCGACCTGATCGGCTACTGGCTCACCGGCGAGGTGGGCGCGGAGGTGACCAACGCCTCGACGACGGGACTGCTCGACGTGCGCACCAGGTCGTGGGCGTTCCCCCTGATCGAGCAGCTCGGGCTGCCGGCCGGGCTGTTCCCGCCGTTGCGCCAGCCCGGCGAGGCGGTCGGAAAGCTGCGCCGGCACGTGGCCGACGTGGTCGGCTGGTCGGCGCCCGTCACGGCGGTCGGCTCGCACGACACGGCCTCGGCCGTGGCCGCCGTGCCCGCCTCCGGTCCGGCTTTCGCCTACATCTCGTGCGGCACGTGGTCGCTGGCCGGGGTGGAGCTGCCGGAGCCCGTCCTGACGCCCGAGAGCCGGGCCGCGAACTTCACCAACGAGGCCGGCATCGACGGCACCGTCCGCTACCTGCGCAACGTCATGGGGCTGTGGCTGCTGCAGGAGTGCCTGCGCGCCTGGCCGGGCTCCGACCTGCGCGAGCTGCTGAAGGCGGCGGCGGGCGAGCGGCCGTTCGCGGCCGTGGTCAACCCGGACGAGCCGGGGTTCCTGCCGCCGGGCGACATGCCGGCCAGGATCGCCGCCGAGTGCCGCCGCACGGGGCAGGAGCCTCCGTCGTCCCCGGCCGCGTACGTGCGGTGCGTGCTGGAGAGCCTGGCGCTCGGGCACCGGCTGGCCGTGCGGCAGGCGATGGAGCTGTCCGGGCGCGACGTCGAGGTCGTCCACCTGGTGGGCGGCGGCTCGCGCAACGAGCTGCTGTGTCAGCTCACCGCGGACGCCTGCGGGCTGCCGGTGGTGGCCGGGCCCGCGGAGGCGACCGCGCTCGGCAACGTGCTCGTGCAGGCGCGCTCGGCGGGCCTCGTCTCGGACCTGGCGGAGATGCGCTCGCTGGTCGCCGCCTCCCAGCCGCTGCGCCGCTACGAGCCCTCCGGCGATTCGCAGGCGTGGGAGAAGGCCGCCGCGCGCCTCGCCTGACCCCCTTCGACCTGCGGGTTTTCGCCTCCCGGGAGCAGGGCAGAAACCCGGCCAGGGGTTTCGGGGGGCGTCATGGACATGCGTTGGCCGCTGCTGCGGCAGCTGACCGGCGAGGACCGCAGCGGGCGGGGAGCGGCGGTGAAGTCGGCCAGGACGGCGGCGCTGCGCGCCCGCACGGCCACGGCCGACCGGGTGGTCAAGTCAATCTGCCCGTACTGCGCGGTGGGCTGCGCCCAGAACGTGTACGTACGGGATGAACGGGTCGTCCAGATCGAGGGCGACCCCGACTCCCCCATCAGCCGCGGCCGGCTGTGCCCCAAGGGCGCGGCCAGCCTCCAGCTCACCACCGCGTCCGGCCGCCGGCACAAGGCGCTCTACCGCCCGCCGGGCGGGGCCGACTGGCAGGAGATCGACCTCGACACGGCCATGGACATGGTGGCCGACCGGGTCATCGCCACCAGGCGCGAGACCTGGGAGTGGGAGCGGGACGGCAAGCGCACCGCCAGGACCCTGGGCATCGCCAGCCTGGGCGGCGCGACGCTGGACAACGAGGAGAACTACCTCATCAAGAAGCTGCTGACGGCGCTCGGCGTGGTGCAGATCGAGAACCAGGCCCGCGTCTGCCACAGCTCCAGCGTGGTCGGGCTCGGCACGTCGTTCGGCCGGGGCGGGGCCACCACGTTCATGCAGGACCTGCAGCACTCCGACTGCGTGGTCATCCAGGGCTCCAACTTCGCCGAGGCGCATCCGGTCGGCTTCCAGTGGGTGATGGAGGCCAAGGCGCGCGGCGCGGTGATCATCCACATCGATCCGCGCTTCACGCGCACGAGCGCGCTGGCCGACCTGCACGTGCCCATCCGCGCGGGCTCCGACGTGGCCTTCCTCGGCGGGATCATCAACCACGTGCTGGACAACGACCTGTACTTCCACGAGTACGTGGTCAACTACACCAACGCGGCCACCATCCTGCGGGCGGACTACCGCGACGCCGAGGACCTCGACGGCGTGTTCTCCGGCTTCGACCCGGAGACCCGCGTCTACGACGACGAGACCTGGCAGTACGAGGGAATGACGGTCTCCCCGGCCTCCGGCGCGCGGGACGTGGACTACGAGCGGCGGGTGGGCAAGCTGCCGCCGGGCCACTCCGAGATGCTCGGCGCCACCGGCCTGCCGATGGACGGGACGCCGCAGCGCGACGAGACGCTGAGCCACCCGCGCTGCGTCATGCAGGTGCTGCGCCGCCACTTCGCCCGCTACACCCCGGAGATGGTGGAGCGGGTGTGCGGGGTGCCGCCCGAGCTGTTCCAGCGGGTGTGCCGCCATCTGACGGACAACTCCGGCCCGGACAAGACCGCCGAGTTCGTCTACGCGGTGGGCTGGACGCAGCACAGCGACGGCGCGCAGTTCATCAGAGCGGCGAGCATCCTGCAGCTGCTGCTGGGCAACCTGGGCCGGCCAGGCGGCGGCATCCAGGCGCTGCGCGGGCACGCCAGCATCCAGGGCTCCAGCGACGTGCCCACGCTGTTCAACCTGCTGCCTGGTTACATCCCGATGCCGCACGCGCACGAGGATCTGAGCCTGCGCAAGTTCCTGCGGGCCGACTCGCCGCACAAGGGCTGCTGGGCGAACATGTCCGCGTACCTGATCAGCCTGCTCAAGGCGTGGTGGGGCGAGTCGGCCCAGCCGGACAACGACTTCAGGTTCGGCTACCTGCCCAGGCTGACCGGGTCGCACAGCACGTACGACACCGTGCTGGCGCAGCTCGACGGCGTCTGCAAGGGCTACTTCCTGCTCGGCGAGAACCCCGCGGTCGGCTCGGCCAACACCCGGATGCAGCGCCTGGGCATGGCGAACCTCGACTGGCTGGTGGTCCGCGACTTCAACCTGATCGAGAGCGCCACCTGGTGGAAGGACGGCCCGGAGATCGAGACGGGCGAGCTGATCACCGAGGACATCGGCACCGAGGTGTTCTTCTTCCCCGCGGCGTCGCACACCGAGAAGAGCGGCAGCTTCACCAACACCAACCGGCTGCTCCAGTGGCACCACCAGGCGGTCGAGCCGGGCGGTGACGCGCGCAGCGACCTGTGGTTCATGTACCACCTGGGGCGGATCATCCGGGAGAAGCTGGCGGGCTCGGCCGATCCGATGGACGCGCCGGTGCTCGAGCTCACCTGGGACTACCCGCTCGTGGGCGAGCTGTCGGAGCCGTCCGCGGAGGCCGTGCTGGCGGAGATCAACGGCTGGGGGCCCGATCGGCGGCCTCTGTCCGGGGCCGGCGAGCTCAAGGACGACGGCTCCACGGCGTGCGGCTGCTGGATCTACTGCGGCGTGCACGCCGGCGGCGTCAACCGGGCCGCCCGCCGCAAGCCGCACACCGAGCAAGACTGGATCGCCGCCGAATGGGGGTGGGCCTGGCCGGCGAACCGGCGGATCCTCTACAACCGGGCCTCGGCCAGGCCGGACGGCAGCCCGTGGAGCGAGCGCAAGAAGCTCGTCTGGTGGGACGCGGACGCGGGCCGGTGGACCGGGTTCGACGTGCCGGACATCGACGTGGACAAGGACCCCGGTTTCCGGCCCTCGGAGGACGCCCAGGGTGTGGCGGCGCTGTCCGGGACCGATCCGTTCGTCATGCAGGCCGACGGGAAGGGCTGGTTGTTCGCCCCGTCGGGGGTGGTGGACGGGCCGCTGCCGACGCACTACGAGCCCCAGGACTCGCCGGTGGCCAACCCGCTCTACGGCCACCAGCGCAACCCGGCGCGCAAGGTCTACCCGCACGAGGACAACCGCTACCAGCCGAGCGGCGACGAGCCGGGCGCGTCGGTCTACCCGTACGTGGTGACGACGTACCGGCTGACCGAGCACTTCACGGCGGGCGGGATGAGCCGGCACACGCCGTACCTGGCGGAGCTGCAGCCGGAGATGTTCTGCGAGGTGTCGCCGGAGCTGGCCGCCGAGCGCGGGCTCGTGCACGGCGACTGGGCCACGATCGTCACGGCGCGCAACGCCATCGAGGCCAGGGTCATGGTCACCGACCGGATGCCGTCGCTGCGCCTGGACGGGAAGATGCTGCACCAGATCGGGCTGCCGTTCCACTACGGGCCCAACGGCCTGGCCAGGGGCGACGCGGCCAACGAGCTGTCGGCGATCTCACTGGACCCCAACTCCCACATCCAGGAGGTCAAGGCCCTGGCGGCCGACATCCGGCCCGGGCGGCGGCCGCGCGGGCCGGCGCTGCCGGAGCTGGTCAGGTCCTATCAGGAACGCGCGGGCATCGGCGCCGGCACGGGGACGGAGGCGTGATGGGCCGCGTGGGGTTCTTCACCGACACCAGCATCTGCATCGGCTGCAAGGCGTGCGAGGTGGCCTGCAAGGAGTGGAACGCCGTCCCCGAGGACGGTCTGGCCTTCACCGGCATGTCCTACGACAACACCGTGACCCTGGGCTCCGACACCTGGCGGCACGTCGCGTTCGTCGAGCAGCGCCGGCCGCTCGGTAACCAGGAGCCCGGGGTCGGCGACATGGACTTCCGCTGGCTGATGGCCTCCGACGTGTGCAAGCACTGCACGGAGGCGGCCTGCCTGGACGTGTGCCCGACGGGCTCGCTGTTCCGCACCGAGTTCGGCACGGTCGTGGTGCAGCAGGACATCTGCAACGGGTGCGGCTACTGCGTGCCCGCCTGCCCGTTCGGGGTGATCGGCAAGCGGGAGAGCAGCGGCGTGGCCGCCAAGTGCACCATGTGCTACGACCGGCTGGGCGACGGGCAGGAGCCCGCGTGCGCCAAGACGTGCCCGACGGACTCGATCCAGTTCGGGGACCTCGACGAGCTGCGCGAGCGGGCCGAGCACCGGCTCGAGCAGGTGCGCGCGGCGGGGACGGCCTCCGCCCGCCTGTACGGGCACGACCAGGGCGACGGCGTGGGCGGCATGGGGGCGTTCTTCCTGCTGCTGGACGAGCCCGAGGTGTACGGCCTGCCGCCCGATCCCGTGGTGACCACGAGGGACCTGCCGTCGATGTGGCGGCACGCGGGGGTCGCGGCGCTCGCCCTGCTGGCGGGCGTGGCGGCGACGGCGCTGCCGATCTGGAGGAGGCGGGGATGACCAGTCAGACCGACGTGCGCCTGGACGGCTCGGCCGAGCTGCGCACCGAACGCGAGGCCACGCCGGGCTCCGCGGGCGAGCGGCGCAGGCCGCCGGAGGCGGGCCCAGAGAAGGGCCCAGTGAAGGGCCCAGTGAAGGGCCCAGTGAAGGGTTACGACTCCTACTACGGCCGGCCGGTGCTCAACGAGCCGACGTGGCAGGAGCACGACATCGCCGGCTACCTCTTCCTGGGCGGCCTGGCCGGCGCGTCGTCCACGCTGGCGGCCGTCGCCGAGCTCACCGGCAGGCCGCGCCTGGCCAGGGTGGGCAGGGTGGCCGCGCTGTGCGCGCTGGGCGGCTCGTTCTACTCGCTGATCCACGACCTGGGGCGGCCCGAGCGGTTCATCAACATGCTGCGGGTGTTCAAGGTGACCTCGCCGATGAGCGTCGGCACGTGGATCCTCACGGCGTACGGACCGCAGGCCCTGTGCGCCGGGGCCGCCGACCTGTCCGGGCGCCTGCCCAGGCTGGGCCGGGCCGCCACGGTCGGGGCGGGCCTGGTGGGGCCCGCGGTGGCCACCTACACCGCCGCGCTGATCTGTGACACCGCCGTGCCCGCCTGGCACGAGGGGTTCCGCGAGATGCCGTTCCTGTTCGCCGGCTCGGCCGCGGCGGCGGCGGGCGGGCTCGGGATGCTGGCCGCGCCGCTGTCGGAGGCGGGTCCGGCCCGCCGGGTGGCGATGCTGGGCGCGGCCGTCGAATGCGTGGCCGCCACCCGGATGGAGCGGCGGCTGGGGCCGCTGGCCGAGCCGCTCAAGCGCAGCCCGCTGCTGCGCGCGGGCGAGGCGCTGTCGCTGGCGGGCGCGCTGGCCGGGGTGACCGTCGGCCGGCGCAGCAGGATCGCGGCCGTGGCGGCGGGCGCGGCCCTGCTCGCGGGCTCCGCGTGCACCCGGTTCGGGATCTTCCGCGCCGGGATGGAGTCCGCGAACGACCCCAAGTACACCGTCCAGTGGCAACGGAGGAAGCTCGCATGAGCCGCAAAGTCATCGCCTACCTGCCGTTCTTCGGCATCGTCCTGGTCACCTGCGCGGCTTCCTGGCTGGCGGGCAGGACCGCTCCCGAGGGCCTGATCCGGGGACGTACGATCAGCAGATGACCGAAAAGACCGAAACCACGCCTGGATGGCTCTCGCGCGACGAACTCGAGTCGGTGCGGGGCCAGCTGCCCATCCTCTACGTCGACGCCGTGCCGGTGCGGGTCGACGACACCGGCGTGGTCACCCGCGTCGGCCTGCTGCTGCGCATCGCGTCAGACGGCACGGTCAGCCGGGCGCTGGTCTCGGGACGGGTGCTGCACCACGAGCGGATCCGCGACGCGCTCCTGCGTCATCTGGAGAAGGATCTCGGCCCCGTGGCGCTCCCCCACATCCCCGCCTCCCCTCAGCCGTTCACCGTCGCCGAGTACTTCCCCACGCCCGGCGTCACCCCCTACCACGACCCCCGCCAGCACGCCGTCTCCCTGGCCTACATCGTCCCCGTCGCGGGCGACTGCCGGCCCCGGCAGGACGCCCTGGACCTGGAGTGGTTCACCCCGGAGGACGCCGCGTCCCTGGCGGTGCAGCAGGAGATGACCGGGGGGCAGGGCGTGCTGCTCAAGCAGGCCCTCGCCTACGTCGGCTGCCTGCCCTGATAGACGGCTTTGCTGAAGGACAGGGAGCGGCCGCCCGCGTCGAACTCGGCGCGGGCCGTGACCCGCTTCCCGCTCCCGCCGGGCAGCGCGAAGCCGACCGAGATCGCCGTTCCCGGGTCCACGCGCGGCATCGCGCGGGCCCGCGCGCGGTTCAGGCCCAGCTCGACCTCGCGCCAGGGCACCGACGAGCCGTTGTACAGCGTCACCACGACCTGGCCGCCGGTGATCTCGGTCTTCAGCCCGTACGGGATCCGCGGGTCCGGGCCGATCGAGTCGTCCAGCAAGGTCATCAGCTCGTCCACCAGCTCCAGCCGCTCCGCCGCCAGGTCGCGGCGTTCCCCCGGGTCGGTGGCCAGGTCGTACAGCTCGACCCGGCCCTCCGGCCCGGCGCCCGCGATGTGCGGCGCGAAGCGGACCAGCTTCCACCGGCCGCGGCGGATCGCCTGGGCCTTGCGGGGCCGGTTCCACACCAGGTGGTCGTGCCTGGGGGCGCCCGCGCCGGTGAGCAGGCCGCGGAAGGACAGGCCGTCGAGGTGCGCGGGCACCGGCACGCCGGCCAGGTCCGCGAGGGTCGGCAGCACGTCCCACGAGGCCACCGGCTGTTTCACCACGCGCGGTCGTAACGCGGGCGACCAGGCGATCAGCGGCACGCGGATGCCGCCCTCGTAGACATCGCGTTTGTCCCCGCGCCAGGGCCCGTTGGAGTCGAACAGCTCCGGCGTCACGCCCTTCTCGCTGTGCGGCCCGTTGTCGCTGGTGAACAGCACGAGCGTGTGCTCCGCGACACCGGCCGCGCGTAACTCCCGCACCAGCGTGGCCACGTCGGCGTCGAGCCGGGCCACCTGCGCGGCGTGCCGCCGGTTCGGGCCGCTCCACGGCCGGTTCTCGTAGCGCCCGGCGTCACCGGGGATGACGCTCGGCGAGTGCGGCAGGTTGGTGGGGAAGTAGAGCAGGAACGGGTCGTCGCCGCCGCGCCGGATGAACTCGGTCGCCCGCTCGCGGAACAGGTCCGGCGCGTACTGCCTGCCGTCGAGGCGCACCTTGGCGCCGTTGTGCCACAGGTACTTGGGGAAGTACTGGTGGGCGTGGGCGTGGCCGATGTAGCCGAAGAACTCCTCGAAGCCGCGCTCGTTCGGGTGCGAGGCCTGGCCCGGCAGCTCGGGGCCGAAGCCCCACTTGCCGAAGCAGGCCGTGCGGTAGCCGGACAGGCGCAGCAGCTCGGCGAAGGTGAGGTCGGCGTCGGTCAGCGAGCGCTGCGGCCCGCCCTCCGGGTTCTCGCGTACGGTGCCGTGACCCGCGTGCAGCCCGGTGAGCAGCGCGCAGCGCGACGGCGCGCAGAGCGGCGCCCCGGAGTAGGCCGTCTCGAAGCGCACGCCCTCGGCCGCCAGCCGGTCCAGGTTGGGGGTGCTGATCAGGCGCTGTCCCTGGCTGCCGATCTCGCCCCAGCCCAGGTCGTCGGCCAGGATCACGACGATGTTGGGCCGTGAAGGCAGGCCTGCTGCCGCGAGAGCGGGTTCGGGCAGGGCGAAGCCGGCGAGACTTCCGGCGAGCAGGGTACGGCGCGAAGGCCCGTCGATCACGAACCGCAACCTATCGGAGCCCAAGGCGAATAGGAGACAAATCGCAGCTGAACTTCCGTCACCGCGTGTAGCCCCACAGGCGGCAGATCTCGCGCAGCTCGTCGGGCACCTCGTCCACCGACGGCAGGGGGCGGCCCGCGACGACCGTCCCGGTGCGGATCTTGTCGCGCCAGTCGCCGATGCCCTTGACGAAGCCGCCGTGGTCCTTGTCGCCGTAGGAGAGCATGGTCGGCTCGAACTCCACGCCCAGGAAGAGGCAGAGCCGCCGCAGCTCGCGCTCGGGGTCGGCGACCAGGTCCTCGTAGCGCAGGGTCAGCCCGTCGAGGTGGGTGCGGGCCTCCTCCAGGTACGTCATGTAGCTCAGCGTGCGCGGCACGGCCTCCTCCATGGGCCGCCTTTCCGGGTCGGCCTCGTGCCAGGACTGCACGATGGACATGGGGTGGCGCAGCAGGAAGAGGAAGCGCGCGTCGGGCCAGCAGGTGGCGATGCGCCGCCAGGCGAACACGTTGCTCGGCGTCTTCTCCGCCAGCACCGGCTTGCCGCTGCGGGTCAGCTCGCGGTGCAGCAGCCGGTCCCACACGATGTGCTCGATGTCGCTGTGGGTGTGGCCGAGCGCCTCCATGGCCTGCCGTACGGGCTCGGTGCCGAGCCCGACCGTGAGCCGCCTGAAGTGCGTCTCGATGGGCGAATGCACCTGGGAGTGGCTGTTCAGCATGACCCGCAGGAGCGTGGACCCCGACCGTACGGACGACAGCAGGAAGACCGGCTCGCGCAGCAGCCGGTCGTGCGCGGGATCGGCGGGCGGCCGCACCTCGTCGCCGGGCAGCCGCTGCATCACCAGCGGCGGCGGTGGCGGCGGCTTCGGCGGCTGCTTCCGCGGCCGCCGCGTCAACGTGTATCCCGTCAGGCCCTCCAACGTCGTGTTGGCCCGGTACCTCCAGCTCATGGCCCACAAAGGTAGAGACGGCCCGTGAACCCCAGGTGAATCCGGGCTGTGAACCTCACCCGCGCTTGTGGACGACCCGCTCGTGCACGACCGCGTACGTGTTGCGCAGCGCCGCCATCGACTCGTCGTAGGACGCCTGCGCGACCCCGGTGAACAGGCAGTCCACCACCATGAGCTGGGCGATGCGGCTGCCCAGCGCGCCCGAGCGGAACTTCGTCTCCCGCGCGGCCGTCGTGAGCGTCACGTCGGCGGCCCGGGCCAGCGGCGAGTCGTGGAAGTTCGTGATGGCCACGGTCGAGGCGCCCGACTTGCGGGCGATCGACAGGAACTCGACCGTGTCCACGGTGGCTCCCGTGTGGGACACGGCGACCGCCACGCAGCCGGAGTCGAGCGTGGCCGCCGACGTCCAGGCCGAGTGGGAGTCGTGCCAGTTGATCGCGGTACGGCCGATGCGCGACAGCTTCTGGTGCAGGTCGAGCCCCACGAGGGAGCTCGCGCCCACCCCGAAGCTGTCGATCCGCCGGGCCGCCAGCAGCAGCGACACGGCGGTGGCCAGCGCCTCCATGTCCAGCGAACGGGCCGTGTCGGCGATGGACAGCGTCTCGTTCATGGCCACCTTGGAGACGATGCCCTCCAGGCTGTCGTACCGGTCGATGTCGCCGGACGCCTCCGGCAGGCTCGACCTGGTCAGCTCCTCGCGCGCCACCGCCCTGGCCAGGTCGATCCTGAGGTCCTTGTAGTGGGCGTAGCCCATGCGCTGGTAGAAGCGCACCACGGAGGTCGTCGAGGTCGCGCAGCGGGCGGCCAGCTCGGCGATGGACAGGTTGGCGGCCCGGGCGGGATCGCCGACGAACTCCTCCGCGATCCGCCGCTCCGACGGCCTCAGCGCGGGCATGGCGGCCCGGATGCGGATCAGCACGGTCCCGTCGTCCTCGGACATCCTCACCCATCCCCGCAACGGAAAGAAAAGTACCCCAGTGGTAGGGTCTGCGTAATTTTATGACCGACTCCCCCCAGGAGACCAACATGCCCCGTGGCGCACTCTCCGCGGTCGGCATCGCCGCTGCGCTGTCCGTCGCCCTCACCAGCTGCTCGTCATCGTCCTCATCCTCCGGGCCCGCCCCGAGCACCGGCGGCGCGGCCTCCGGCAAGACCCTCGTGGTCGGCGTGACCACCGACCCGGACACGCTCTTCCCCTGGAAGGCCACCCAGTTCCAGGCCGTCAACGTGCTGCAGAACCTGTACGGGACGCTCACGGAGTTCGACAAGGACCTGAACGTGGTCCCCGGGCTGGCCGAGTCGTGGCAGACCTCGGACGACGGCAAGAAGCTTGCCCTCAAGCTGAGACAGGGCGTCACGTTCGCCGACGGCAGCGCGTTCGACTCCCAGGACGCGAAGTCGTCGCTGGAGAAGATCATGGACGAGAAGACGGCGGCCGTGGCCAGGGCGTCGCTGTCGTCGGTGAAGTCGGTCGAGGCGCCCGACGCGGGCACCGTGGTGCTGGAGCTGACCGGGCCCGACGCCGCGCTGCCGGCCAACCTGGCCACGGTCAACATGGCGATGCTCTCCTCCGACGACACCGAGGAGAAGCTCAACACCACGCCGAACGGCACCGGGCCGTTCAAGCTGCGCAACCGCGTGGCGAGCCAGTCGATCACGCTGGCCAGGAACGACGCGTACTGGGGCGGCGAGAAGCCCAAGGTGGCCACGGTCGAGTTCCGGGTCATCCCCGACGAGTCGTCCATCGTCTCGGCCATGCAGTCGGGCAACGTGCAGCTCGCGGTCTTCAACGACCCGCTCGTCGCGCAGACGGCGCAGGGCGGCGGCACGCTCACCGTGACCAAGACGCCGCAGCTCAACTACCACGTGCTCCAGCTCAACGCGCAGCACGGCGACCTCAAGGACGTCAACGTGCGCCTGGCGATCCAGTGCGCGATCGACCGCAAGCAGGTGCTCGACACCGCCGCGCTCGGCGAGGGCGAGGTGACCGGGCCGATCACCGCCCCCGCGTTCAAGTCGGACCCGAACAAGCGCCCCTGCCCGGCCCGCGACCTGGCCAAGGCCGCCGAGTATCTCGGCAAGGCGGGCAAGTCCGGCGGGGTGACCGTCAAGACCATCGTCTCCCAGGGCGAGTACGCGACCTCGGTCAACGAGGCCCAGAACCTCAAGGCCCAGCTCGCCGAGGCCAAGATCAACCTCGAGCTGGAGGTGCTGGAGTCGGGCGCGTTCGTGGACCGCTGGGTGGCCGCCGACTTCGACGCGGCCGTGGCGCTCAACGGCGGCCGCCCCGACCCGGACGGCTCCTACGGCCGCTACTTCACCAGCAAGGGCAACCTGAACAAGGTCGCCGGCTACAGCTCGCCCGAGATGGACAAGCTGTTCGCCGAGGGCAAGGCGACGACCGACCAGGCCGCCCGCAAGGCGATCTACGAGCAGGTCTCGGCGAAGCTGGAGGAGAACGCCCCCTGGATCTGGCTGTTCTCCGGCTACACCTACACCGCCACGGCCTCCGGCGTGCAGGGCTTCGTGCCGATGGCCAGCGGCTCGCTGCAGTATCTGCGGACCACCTCCGTCAGCTGATGAGACGTATGCGCAACCGCGTCATCAGCACGGTGGGCACCCTGTTCGGGGTGGCCGTGCTGGTGTTCGTCATGCTGCGGGCGATCCCCGGCGACCGGATCACGGCGGGGCTCGGCACCGAGGCCGCCGCGCTCACGCCCGCGCAGCGGCAGGCCCTGGAGCAGTACTACGGGCTCGACCAGCCGCTGATCGCGCAGTTCTTCTCGTGGCTGGGCAACATGTTCACGGGGAACTTCGGCTACTCGGCCCGCCAGCAGCAGAGCGTGCTCGACCTGACCCTGCACTCGCTGCCGGTGACGTTCGAGCTGGCGGTGCTCTCGATCGTGCTGGCGCTGCTGATCGGGGTGCCGCTGGGCATGCTGGCGGCCTCCAGGGCCAACTCCCCCAGGGACGCCCTCGGCCAGCTGGTGAGCCTGGCGGGGCTGTCGGTCCCGGCGTTCCTGCTGGCCACGGCGCTGCTGTCAATCTTCGCGGCGTCGTTCGGGTTCAACCCCAACGGGCAGGGCTTCGCCATGCTCTTCGACGATCCGCTGCTCAACCTGCAGCAGATGTTCCTGCCGGCGCTGGTGCTCGGCTTCGGCATCGCGGCGCCGATCCTGCGCACCACCCGCACGGCGGTGCTGGAGGTGCGCTCGGACGACTTCGTCCGCACCGCCCGCGCCAAGGGCGTGCCGGAGCGGCGGCTGCAGGTCAGGCACGTGCTCGGCAACGCGCTCGTGCCGATCGTGACCATGACCGGCCTGCAGTTCGGCTACCTGCTCGGCGGCGCGGTCGTGGTGGAGCAGATCTTCTCCGTGCCGGGCGTCGGCCGGCAGGTGCTGCTGGGCATCCAGCAGAAGGAGTACGCGGTCGTGCAGAGCACGGTCTTGGTGATCGCGCTGGCGTTCGTGCTGGTCAACCTGCTGACGGATGTGCTCTACCGGGTCATCGACCCGAGGGTGAGGGCCTCGTGAGGAGGAGTCCCGCCCTGGTGGCGGGGTCGGTGATCCTCGTGCTGCTGGCGATCGTGGCGGCGCTGTCGTACGCCGGGCTGCTGCCGTACGACCCGGTCGCGCAGCACCCGCCCTCCCGGTTCGGGGCGCCGTCCGGCGCGCACCTGTTCGGCACCGACCAGTTCGGCCGGGACGTGTTCTCCCGGGTGGCGGCCGGGGTCGGCAACTCGGCGCTCATCGCGGTCGTCGCCGTGGTGTTCGCGACCGTGGCGGGCACGCTGGGCGGGCTCGTGTCCGGCTTCTACCGCGGCGTCGCCGACGGCGCGATCGGCGGGGTCACGAACGTGCTGTTCGCGTTCCCGCCGCTGCTGCTGGCGCTGTCGCTGGCGTCGGTGCTGGACCGGAACTGGTTCACGATCGCCGTGGCCATCGCCATCGTGTACGTGCCCATCTTCGTCCGCGTCACCCGGGGCCCGGTGCTGTCGCTCAGGGAGATCGAGTACGTGAAGGCGGCCGTCTCGACCGGCATGAGCCGCTGGCAGATCATGCTCCGGCACGTCCTGCCGAACATCACCTCGATCGTCATCGTCCAGGTCGCCCTGTCGCTGTCGTGGGCGGTGCTGACCGAGGCGTCGCTGAGCTTCCTGGGCCTGGGCACGCCGCCGCCCGCGCCGTCACTGGGCTCGATGATCTTCGAGGCGCGCAGCCTGGTCTTCGTGGCACCGTGGACGCTGATCGCGCCGGGCGCGCTCGTCGTGCTGCTGGTGGTGGGCCTCAACCTGCTCGGCGACGGTCTGCGTGACACCTTCGACCCGCGAGGAAGACGATGAGAATTCTTGGGATGATCTCCGGCACGTCGCACGACGGGATCGACGTGGCCGTCGTGGACTTCGAGCTCGTCGGCGGCCTGCTCGAAGGCCGGGTGGGTCACACGGCGAGCACGCCGTACCCGGCGGAGCTGCGGGCCCGGCTGATCGCGGCGCTGCCGCCGGCCGAGACGACGCTGGCCGAGGTGTGCGTGCTCGACACGCTCATCGGGCAGAGCTTCGCCGAGGCCGCGGCGTCGGCGATCGCGCTGGGCGGGCCCGTCGACCTGATCGTCTCGCACGGGCAGACGGTGTTCCACTGGGTGGAGGGCACGCACGCGCTCGGCACGCTGCAGATCGGCCAGCCCGCGTGGATCGCCGAGCGGACCGGCGTCCCGGTGCTGTCGGACGTGCGCGTCCGGGACATCACGGCGGGCGGGCACGGGGCGCCGCTGGTGTCGGTGCTGGACGGGCTGCTGCTGCGGGCCCACGAGGGCGGGGCGGCGGCGCTCAACCTGGGCGGCATCGCGAACATGACCGTGGTGCGCGGCGGCGAGCTGTACGCCTACGACATCGGGCCCGCGAACGCGCTGATCGACGCGGTGGTCACGAGCAGAGGGCTGAACGAGCGGGGCTTCGACGCGGACGGGCGGATCGCGGCCTCGGGCCGGGTGGCCGAGCGGCTGCTGGAAGTGCTGCTGGACGAGCCGTACTACGCGCTGGCGGCCCCCAAGAGCACCGGCAAGGAGCTGTTCCACCTCGGGTACGTGGAGGCCGCCCTGGCCCGGGCGGGACGCGCGCCCGGAGACGCCGACCTGGTCGCGACACTCACCGAGCTGACCGTCCGGACGGTGGCCCGGGACGTGCGGGCCGCCGGGGTGGGCGCGCTGGTCGTCTCCGGCGGCGGCTGCCGCAACCCCGTGCTCATGGACGGGCTGCGGGCCGCGCTGCCCGGCGTGGACGTGGCGCCGTCCGACGACTACGGGGCCCCGTCCGACGACAAGGAGGCCATCGCGTTCGCGCTGATCGGCTGGCTGACCGCGCACGGCCTCCCCGGCACGGCGCCGGGCGGGACGGGCGCCCGGGAGGCCCGCATCCTCGGCACGCTGACGCCCGGCGCGGGGCCGCTCGCGCTGCCGGCGCCGGTCGCCGAGCCGCCCCGCTCGCTGGTGCTGACGCGATGAGCTCTCCTGACCACGGTGCCGCGGGCGACGAATCGGCGAGCGCCCCGGCGGGGGTGGTCATGGCCGCGCGGACGCCGTGGTTCGACCTCGCCGAGTGCGCCGGTCACCGGACCGTGCGCCGGGAGGACGGCCGGCTTGTAGGCGACGCGCCGATGACCCTGGACACCTGCCACGACCTCGCCTCGGTCACGAAGGTCGTGGCCACCACGACGGCGCTCATCCGGCTGGTGTCCGACCGGCTGGTGGACCTGGACGCGCCGCTGAGCGCGTACCTCGCCCACTCGTACGAGGCGATCACCGTGCGGGACCTGCTCCTGCACCGCGGCGGGCTGTGGGAGTGGTGGCCGCTCTACATCCAGCCGGCGCCGCCGCCCCCGCGCTACCGCCCCGGCCGCGCCCGCCACTACTCCGACCTCGGCTTCGTCCTGCTCGGCCGGATCGTCGAGACCGTCACCGGCCTGAGCCTGGACCGGGCCGTGACCGAGCTGGTCACCGAGCCGCTCGGCCTCGGCTCGACCGGGTACGGCCGCCCGGTCGGCCCCGAGGTGGCCATGAGCGCCCTGGACGACCGGATCGAGATGGTCATGCTCGACACCGGCCGGCCGTATCCCGTGCCGTACCGCAGCTCCGACTTCGCGCGCTGGCGGCGCGGGCCGGTGCTCGGCGAGGTCGCCGACGGCAACGCCCATCACGCCTTCGGCGGGGTCGCGGGGCACGCCGGGCTGTTCTCGACCGTGCCGGACCTGCTCGCCTACGGCCTGGCGATGTCCCGGTACCAGGAGCACGACCGGCTGTGGCGGCCCGAGGTGGCCGAGGAGTTCTTCACCCCAGGCCCCGACGCCGGGCAGGCCCTGGGGTTCCGCACGTACGAGCTGCAGCTGTGGGACGAGACCGTCACCGTGCTCGGCCACCCCGGCTACGTCGGCTGCGCGGTCGGCTTCGTGCCCGGCCGCGACATCGCCCTGGCCCTGGCGAGCAACCGCCTGCTCGTCGAGGGCGACCCCACCCCCACCGACGCCCTCTGGGGCGGGCTGCTGCAGACCATCACGCAACGATCGAGGACCGCATGACCCCCCTCCTGGAGATCCGTGACCTCTCGGTCGCCTTCCGCACCCGCAGGCAGGACGTCACCGTCGTCAAGGGCGTCTCGATGGAGATCCTGCCCGGCCAGACCGTCGCGGTGGTCGGCGAGTCGGGCTCCGGCAAGTCCACCACGGCCGCCGCCGTCAACCGGCTGCTGCCGGACAACGGCCGCATCACCGGCGGCCGGATCATGTTCGACGGCCGCGACCTGACCGGGCTCTCCGGGCGCGAGATGACCGCGATCCGCGGCGCGGGCATCGGCCTGGTCCCCCAGGACCCCATGTCGAACCTCAACCCGCTCATGCGCGTCGGCGACCAGATCGCCGAGGCGCTCGAGGTCCACGGCGTGGCCACCGGCAAGGCGGCCCGGGCCCGCGTGCTCGAACTGCTGGACCTCGTCGGCATCCCCGACCCGGCCCGCCGGATCGGGCAGTATCCGCACGAGTTCTCCGGCGGCATGCGCCAGCGCGCGCTGATCGCCATGGGGCTGGCCTGCCGGCCGAAGCTGCTCATCGCCGACGAGCCCACCTCCGCGCTGGACGTGACCGTGCAGCGGCGCATCCTCGACCAGCTCGAACAGCTCACCGCCGAGATGGGCACGGCCGTCCTGCTGATCACGCACGACCTGGCGCTGGCGGCGGAGCGGGCCGACGTGGTGGCCGTCATGCACGACGGCCGGATCGTCGAGACCGGGCGGGCGGCGGAGATCCTCGCCGAGCCCGCGCACGAGTACACCAGGCGGCTGCTGAACGCCGTGCCGAGCCTGTCATCGGTCCGCGTCGCGGAACCGCCTCAGGAGGCCGAGGACCTGGTGGTGGTCGAGGGCCTGCGCAAGGTGTTCCCGATCAGGGGCACGGGCGAGGAGCTGACCGCGGTGGACGGGGTCTCGTTCCGGATCCCGAAGGGCCGTACCGTCTCGATCGTGGGCGAGTCGGGCTCGGGCAAGTCGACCACCGCGAACCTGCTGCTCGGCCTCGACGACCTCACCTCCGGCAGCATCCGCTTCGACGGCACGGACCTGGCGGCGCTCGGCAGGCGGGAGCTGTTCGCCTTCCGGCGGCGGGTCCAGCCGGTGTTCCAGAACCCGTACGCCTCGCTCGACCCCCGCTACCCGGTCGGGAAGTCCATCGCCGAGCCGCTGCGCGTGCACCGCGTCGGCACCGCCGCCGAGCGCAGGAAGGCCGCCGCCGAGCTGCTGGAGAAGGTGTCGCTGCCCGCGTCCATGGCCGACCGGCTGCCGCACGAGCTGTCCGGCGGTCAGCGCCAGCGGGTGGCCATCGCGCGGGCGCTGGCGCTCTCGCCCGAGCTGGTCGTGCTGGACGAGGCCGTCTCGGCGCTCGACGTGCTGGTGCAGGCGCAGATCCTGGAGCTGCTCGCCGGGCTGCAGCGCGAGCTCGGGCTGAGCTACCTGTTCATCAGCCACGACCTGGCCGTCGTACGGATGATCTCGCACGAGGTGCACGTCATGAGCGGCGGGCGGATCGTGGAGAGCGGCACCGCCGAGGACGTCTTCGACCGCCCGTCCGCGGACTACACCCGCGAGCTGCTCGCGGCGATCCCCGGCAACAGGTAGGTTGGAAATTCGGACTCTCGGAGGTGAGCATGCCCAGGGAATGCTCGATCGCCAACGCGCTGACGGTCGTCGGCGAGCGCTGGAGCCTGCTGGCCATGCGGGAGGTGCTGCTGGGCGTGCGCCGCTTCGACCAGATCGCCCGCAACACCGGCGCCAGCCGCGACATCCTCACCACCAGGCTGCGCAAGCTGGAGGAGGTCGGGCTGCTGGAGCGCGAGCTGTACGAGTCGCACCCGCCGCGCTACGAGTACGTGCTGACCGATGCCGGGCGGGCGCTGCACTCGGTGCTGCTGTCGCTCATGGACTGGGGCGACCGGTACGTCACGAAGGGCGAGCCGCCGACGGTGTGGCGGCACGGCTGTGGCGAGCCGCTGGAGCCGCTCATGGTGTGCGCGCACTGCCGCGAGCCCGTACACGTAGAGGACCTGTCCGTTATACGCGTACACCAGCCGCAGTAGGCCCTTCACCCGTCACAGTGGAAGGGTGAAGATCCTCCTGGTTCAGCCCCCTCACTGGTCTCCCGACGGCCACGCCAACTTCGACGCGATCGAGGAGCTCGTCACCGCCCGCTCGGGCGACGTGGTGCTCCTGCCCGAGCTGGCCGGTGCCGGCCTGCCCCGTGCCGAATACCTGGCCAGGGTGCGCGCCCTGGCCAAGGGGGCGGGGATGGCGGTCGTCGGCGGGTCCCACTACGACGGCCCGGTCAACCGGGGCGCCGTGTTCGACGCCGGGGGCGAGCTGCTGACGGAGTACGACAAGGTCCACCCCTACGACGTCGAGCTGCGCTCGGGCGTGGTCCCCGGCCTCCCGAGCGCGGGCTTCGAGCTGAACGGCCGCCGCCTGCACGTCCTGCTCTGCGCCGACCTGTGGTACTCGGCCAGCCTGGCCGGGCGCGACGGCCTCGACGCGGTGCTGGTGCCGGCTTTCTCGATCACCCGCTGGGACGGCCCCGCCCCGGCGCGCGAGCTGTGGCAGCACATGACCGTGGCGCGGGCGTACGAGTTCATGACGTACGTGGCGGTCAGCGACTGGCACCACGAGACCACCTACCACGGGCATCCCTGCGCGGGCGTCGCCGGGTTCGCCAACCCCTGCCCGCGGACCCGCGCCGGCTTCTTCACCGGCACGGGCGACGACCCGGTCTCGGCCCACGACCTGGACTTCGACCGCCTGGACGCCTTCCGGCGCGACCGCGCGGACCGCGGCTTCCGGTAGGGCTGCCCGTGCCCGCCGCGCGCCTCAGCCATGCCCCGGGGAAGGTGTGAGGGCGTCGGCGACCTGGCGGGTGACGCGGCGGCCGATGAGGGCCAGGAGCTTGCGCGGGCGGCGGGGCATCAGGTGGGCCAGGCCCAGGTTGCCCCGGCCGGGCACCACGTACCCGCGGTCGCGGTCGAACGCGCGCAAGGCGGTCGTGACGACCAGCTCGGGAGTGGCGAACTTGGCGCCGATGGCCGCCTCCCTGGTGCCGATCCGCTCGAAGAACGCGGTCTCGACCGGCCCCGGCGCGACCGCCAGCACCTTCACACCGGTGCCGCGCAGCTCGCTCCAGAGCGCGAGGCTGAAGTTGAGCACGAACGTCTTGGACGAGGCGTAGGTCGCGAAGTACGGGGCGACGTTGAAGCCGGCCGTGGAGCCCACGTTCACCACGCCGCCGGAGCCCCGGGCGAGCATGCCCGGCAGGAACGCGTGCGTCAGCCCCACCAGCGCGACGACGTTGACCATGAGCTCGTCGTGCTCGCGCTCCGGCGCGATCTGCGCGAAGTGCCCGGCCGTGCCGAAGCCGGCGTTGTTGACGAGCAGCTCGACGGCGATCCCGCGGGCGGCCACCTCTTCGGCGACCCGCGTGGCCGCGTCGGGGGCGGACAGGTCCTGGACGAGCACCTCGGCCCGCACCCCGTGGGCCTGGCGCAGCGAGGCGGCGAGGGTTTCCAGCGCGGGGCCGGACCTGGCGACCAGCACCAGGTCATGCCCTCGGGCGGCCAGCCGGCGCGCGAACTCGGCGCCGATCCCGGAGGAGGCTCCGGTGACAAGTGCGTAAGTCATGAGTTGGAAAGTAGCACGTTCTAGTAGAACTGCGCCATTTCGTCTCAGTTTAAGGCTGTACCGTCTCCTTCATGGGAAGACTGCGGGCCGACGCCGAGCGCAGCATGCGCGCGATCATGGCGGCGGCGGAAGACGTGCTCAGCGCCAATCCGGTGGCCACGATGGAGCAGGTCGCCGAGGCGGCGGGGGTGGCCAGGGCGACCGTCCACCGCAGGTTCGCCAGCCGGGAGGCGCTGATCGAGGCCATGGAGGTGGCCGCGTGGCGGGAGATCCAGGACGCCGTGCACGCCGCCCGCCCGCACACCGCACCCGCCCAGGTGGCACTCCACCAGGCCACGGCCAACATCCTGCAGATCAAGCTCGGCTGGCGGTTCACGCTGGCCCGCCCGGTGCCGCTCAGCAAGGAGGCGCAGGCGGTGCAGTCCGAGGTGATGGACCTGTGCGAGGCGGTGTTCGGGAAGCTGCTGGGCCCCGGCGCCGATCTCGTCTGGGCCCGGCAGGTCTATCTCGCGCTGCTGGGGGAGGCCGCGCACGGCTCTCCCCCAGGTTCCGATCCGGACGCCCTGGCGACGAGGGTGATCGACACCCTCCTGCACGGCGTTCAGCGCACCGCGTAGGCGCGGATCACCTCCTGCGACAGGGTGTTGCCGTTGACGTCGGAGGCCTTCAGCCGCAGCGAGACGAAGCCGGACGGCGAGCGGTCGAGCGTCGTCTCGTAACTCCGCTCGCCCTTGTCACGCAGGCGGGCCGGCTTCCAGGTGGCGCCGTCGTCGTACGACACCTCCAGCGAGACGTCCTTGACCGCGCTCTGCGGCGCGCCCTCCTGGTGGTAGAGCGACAGGCCCAGCCGGTGCGACCTGGCCTGGTTCTTCAGGTCCACGGGCGCGTCGAACGAGGCCAGCAGCAGCGGGATCACCGTCGTCGCCGTGGTCCGCTCCGAGCCGAACGTCCACACCGCCCTCGTGCGGGTGGACAGCTTCGCCCACTCGGCCTCGTTGGCGAGGTCGTACTCGATCCGGTACGTGGCCTGCTCCGGCGGGAGCACACCCGACCCCGAGGGCAGGTAGTTCGTCTGCAGCAGCAGCTTGTCGCCCTGGTAGAGCCGGAAGTCGCTCTTCAGGCCGTGCTCGAACATGCTGGTGTACCCGTCGCCGTAGTTGCGGTCGGCGTCCACGAAGCCCTGCATCGAGATGCGCAGCCGGTCGCCGTCCCGGCGCAGCGGGTTGCGCGGGTTGATGCCGGGCATCACCGGCTGCTTGAACAGCGTCCGGCCGACCCGCTCCCCCACCTCGTAGGGGCGGAACTCCGGCGACGACATCAGGACGCGCGGCGTGTCCGGGTGCGGCCACATGTTGTTGTAGGACCGCTCCGGGCTGCCCGCCGACGAGCTCCACTTCAGCTCGGGGTCGGGGGTGACGTAGTCGGTGCGCGTGCGCGGCGTCTTGGCCAGGGGGAGGTTCGTGGAGATGGACGAGGTGTCCCACGGCTCGAAGACGAACCTGGCCTCGTTCATCGTCACGTCGTCGGCCAGCTGGCTGTGGTAGCCGGTCTCGATCCTGGCCAGCGACCTCGACCTGACCACGTACGTGAGCGAGTCGCGCACGCGGCCCTTCTCACGCAGGTAGAGGTCGTAGACGTACGGGCTGGCGACGTTGCCCTTGGCCAGGATCGGCACGGGCAGGTGGCGCAGCCGCGCGACCAGCTTCAGCCCCTCCTCGTGCGTCAGGCGCACGGTCGGGACGGCGAGCTTCACCATGTTGCCGCCGGTGGTGACGTCGGCGCCCGGCCGGTCGCTGTAGACGGCGACCATCTTGGCCCCGGCCGCCGCGGCGGCGTTGGACTGGGTGGAGACGGGCACGCCGTCCGTGCGGCGGATGACGGCGAGCTTGCCGCGCAGGTCGCGGGCCTTGATCTCCTCGGCGCCGCCCCGTCCCGCGTCCACGGCCATGAGCAGCTGGGTGCCGTCCAGGCGCGGGTACTCGGTGGAGAAGTCGCTGAACTGGACCGGGTCGACGTACTGCGGCTCCAGGTCCAGGCCGGGCGTGGACAGCTCGATCTCGGGGGCCGCCAGCCGCCAGCGGGTGGCGACGGTGAAGGTCCCCTTGGTGACCTTCCTGGTGGGCTGGACGAACAGCCGCTCCTCGATCTGCGCGCCGGGCGAGATCGTGGTGCCGCCGCGCAGCGCGGTGCCCTGCTCGCCGGAGCGGTACCACATGAGGGCCCCGGCGGCGCCGGTGTTCCGCTTGGTCCGGTGGTCGGGCGTCTCGACCTTCACCTCGACCGCCTTGCGGGCGTCCAGCACGACCTCGGTGTTCTCCGTGATCTTCATTTCCGGGTCGCCGAGCAGGCTCTCGTTGAGCGGCTTGCCGCCGGCGGTGCTGTCCTGCGTGGCGGGCATGGTGAAGATGTGGCCGAGCACGGAGTAGGTGCCGGGCTTGACCAGCAGGCAGGTGCCGGTGCCGTACTTCTGGTCGGTGCAGGGCTGGGAGGGGTCGCCGGGGAGCAGGCGGCCGACCAGGGTGCCTTCGTCCAGGTTGAGGACGGTGAAACCGCCGCGGCCGGGGCGGCCGTCGCGGGCGATGCCGCGTACGCGCAGCTCGACGCGCTTGTCGTCGACACTGGCGGTCAGCAGCGTGCGGACCGGGCTGCCGCCCGCGACGGCGGCCGTCAGCTCCTGGCGCACCAGCCCGCTCTCGGCCGCCTTGGCCGTGACCGTCACCTCGGCCTTCCCGCCGGCGGGCACGGTGAGCTTCGACGGCTCGACGGTGAACGCGTCGCCGGCCGACAGGTCCAGCTCGGCGGGTGTCTGGCCGAGGTTGTGGTAGCCCACGGTGAGGCTCTTCCGCTCGCCGGTGGTGAGCTTGCCGAAGCTCGCCGAACCCGTCGAGGCCAGGACCGAGCCCTTGAGCGCGGCGGCCACGTCGATGCGGCCCGCGCCCTGCTCGTCCACGGAGATGTCCTGGCCAGGCCTGGCACTGGCCATGAGCAGCGACTTCAGCTCGTTGCCGGCGATCCCCGGGCGGGCCTGGCGCAGCAGCGCCGCCGCGCCCGCGACGTGCGGGGTCGCCATCGAGGTGCCGGACAGCGTGAGGGTGCCGCCGCCCGCCTTGGCGGCGGTGATGTCCACGCCGGGGGCGGTGACGTCGGGCTTGACCGACTGGTCGGCCGTGATCGGGCCCCTGCTGGAGAACGGCGCCAGCGCGTCCCGCTTGTCCACCGCGCCGACGGTCAGCGCCTCGGGGGCGTCGCCCGGGGCGCCCACGCACCCGTCGCAGCCGTCGTTGCCGGCGGCCACCACGAACAGCGTGCCGTACTGCTTGCTGAGCTGCGTCACCGCCGCGGTGAGCGGGCCGCCGGGCTCGCGGCCGCCCAGGCTCATGTTGACGACCTCGGCGTGCTTCTCGCCGGCCGCCCATTCCATGCCGTCGATGATCCACGACAGCTGGCCGTAGCCGTCGGCGTCGAGCACGCGGCCGTTGAGCAGCCGCGCGCCGGGCGCGACGCCCTTGCCGACGCCGCCCGCGCCCGTGCCCGCGATGGTGCTGGCGACGTGGGTGCCGTGCCCGTGGGGGTCGCCGGCGACGCTCTGGCCGGTGAAGTCGCGCTGGTCGGCGACCTTGCCCGCCAGGTCGGCGTGCGCGGCGTCCACGCCGGTGTCGAGGACGGCCACGGTCGTGCCGGTGCCGTCGTACCCGGCCGCCCACGCCTCGGGGGCGCCGATCTGCGGCACGCTCTGCTCCAGGTCCGGCTTCACCTTGCGGTCGAGCCAGATCTTCCGCACGCCCGCCAGCGGGCCCGCCGCTCTCAGGCTCGGGGTGGCCAGCTTGGCCAGCTCGGCCCCGAACGCCGCGGCGTCCCGGGTGGCCACCGACACGCCCGCGCCGCCGATGCTCTCCAGCGTGCGGGCCTGCTTGACGGCGGGGATGGCGGCCTTGGTGGCGTTGCCCTCGTAGGTGAGGATGAGCGGGATGGCGCCTCCCGCGTAGCCCTGCTCGGCCAGCTCGGTCACGTTGAACAGCGCGGTGTCGAGCCGGTCGGGGACCAGGGCGGCGACGTCGTCGGGGACGACGGTCACGCCGGTGTCCGTCTCCAGCACCTGGAACGTCGGCACGGAGCCGTCCGCCCGCGGCGCGGGGGTGACCGTCACCGCGCGGTGCTCGCCGTCCACGGCCCGCACCTGCACCTGGTCACCGGTGATCAGCGTGATCTCGCCGGCCGGGGCGCTCGTGAACGCCATCGGCGGGCCGGCCGCCTCGGTGCCGGCGTGCGCGCCGGGTGCCGAGAATAACGATGCGACCATGACCATGGAGACGGCCGCAACCCGCCATCGTCCCATGGACGACCTCCAGAGAATCGGTAAGCACGAATACCGAATTACTAGTCATCCGGATGGACGTTGTCTATGAGGTTGGTGTGGCCAGATCCCGACTTGTCGGGAATCCGCCACCGTCCTCCCGCGCTGCCGCCACCCTGCCGCCACCCTGCCGCCACCCTGCCGCCACCCTGCTGCCACCCGATGGCGCACCCAAGGGATCTCCGGCCGAAGTGCGGGCCGCACTTCGGCCGGGGTCTTGTGGAGAGGGGGAGGGATCGAGGAAGCCCGGCCGCGCCGCAGCGGCGTGCGGCGGCCTGCGCTGAGGTGATGGGGTTTGTGCATTGCCGGGCGCGATCAAGTTGCTTAACGTGCTAAAGGCTGATCTGTCGCCTTTCCGTGGGGAGCCGCCTGACATGCATGATGACCGCAACCTGGTCGAGGCCCGCCTGCAGCGGGTGCTGGACGAGCGCATCCGCCCGGCCGTGTATCCCGA
This sequence comes from Nonomuraea sp. NPDC049625, assembly GCF_040675285.1. Taxonomy (NCBI): domain Bacteria; kingdom Bacillati; phylum Actinomycetota; class Actinomycetes; order Streptosporangiales; family Streptosporangiaceae; genus Nonomuraea; species Nonomuraea sp. NPDC049625. The sequence continues at coordinate 49,593 of NZ_JBFAOQ010000009.1, forward strand.
GTCCGTCCCGCTGGAGGTGGCGGTCTGGCACGCGCCGGGCGAGCCCGTACCGGTCGCGGAGGGGCTGGCGGCGACGCCCGAGCCGATCGCGACCGGCACCGCGTGGGGCGCTCCTTGGGGCACGAGCTGGTTCACGGTCACCGGCACGGTGCCCGCCGGATGGGCGGGCAGGACCGTGGAGGCCATCCTCGACCTGGGCTTCAACGAGAACATGCCGGGCTTCCAGAGCGAGGGCCTGGTCTACCGCCCCGACGGCTCGCCGGTGAAGGGCCTCAACCCCCGCAACCAGTGGGTACGCATCGGCTCCCCCGTCGAGGGCGGCGAGCGGGTGCGCCTGCACGTCGAGGCCGCCTCCAACCCCGTCATCCTCGGCTACCCGCCCTTCCGGCCGACGCACCTGGGCGACAGGGAGACGGCCGGCGGCGACCCGCTGTACCGGCTGGCACGCATGGACCTGGCCGTCTTCGACGAGACCGTGTGGCAGCTCGTGATGGACCTGGAGGTGCTCGGCGAGCTGATGCTGGAGCTGCCGGCCGACGGCACCCGCCGCTGGGAGCTGCTGCGGGCCCTGGAGCGGGCGCTGGACGCCGTCGATCTCCAGGACGTCAACGGCACGGCGGCCGCCGCCCGGGCCGAGCTGACCGGCGTGCTGTCGTCACCGGCGGTGCCCTCGGCGCACCGGATCAGCGCCGTCGGCCACGCGCACATCGACTCGGCCTGGCTGTGGCCGCTGCGCGAGACCGTGCGCAAGGTGGCCCGCACCGCCTCGAACATGACCGCCCTGCTGGAGGACGAGCCGGACTTCGTGTTCGCGATGTCGCAGGCGCAGCAGTGGGCGTGGATCAAGGAGCACCGCCCCGAGGTGTGGGCGAAGGTGACCAAGGCGGTGGCCGCGGGCCGGTTCGTCCCGACGGGCGGCATGTGGGTGGAGTCCGACACGAACATGCCCGGCTCCGAGGCGATGGCCCGGCAGTTCGTGCACGGCAAGCGGTTCTTCATCGACGAGTTCGGCATCGACAACGAGGAGGTGTGGCTGCCGGACACGTTCGGGTTCGCGGCGGGGCTGCCGCAGATCATCAAGGCGGCCGGGTCGAAGCGGCTTCTCACGCAGAAGATCTCGTGGAGCCAGACGAACACGTTCCCGCACCACACGTTCCTGTGGGAGGGCATCGACGGGACGCGGATCTTCACGCACTTCCCGCCGGTGGACACCTACAACTGCTCGATGACCGGCCGCGAGCTGGCACACGCGGCCCGCAACTTCAAGGACAAGGGCGTCGCGCGGCACTCGCTCGCGCCGACGGGCTGGGGCGACGGGGGCGGCGGCACGACGCGCGAGATGGTCGCCAAGGCGGCCAGGGTACGCGACCTGGAGGGCTCGCCCGCCGTCACGTGGGAGCCGCCCGCCCACTTCTTCGCCAAGGCCGAGGCCGAGTATCCGAACCCGCCGGTCTGGGTGGGCGAGCTCTACCTCGAGCTGCACCGCGCCACGCTCACCAGCCAGGCCAAGACCAAGCAGGGCAACCGGCGCAGCGAGTCGCTGCTGCGGGAGGCCGAGCTGTGGGCGGCCACCGCGGCCGTGCGCGCCGGGGCCTCGTACCCGTACGAGCGGCTCGACCGGATCTGGAAGACGGTGCTGCTGCACCAGTTCCACGACATCCTGCCGGGCTCGTCGATCGCGTGGGTGCACCGGGAGGCGCGCCGGACGTACGAGGCGGTGGCCGCGGAGCTGAACGAGATCATCGACACCGCGCAGCGTGCCCTGGCCGGCGACGGCGACCGCGGGGTGGTCTTCAACGGCGCCCCGCACACCCGCCACGGCGTTCCGGCAGGAGGCGCCCGGGCCGTCTCCGGCGCGCGGTGGACGGAGACGCGCGAGCGCGACGGCGGCGGTTTCGTCCTGGAGAACGACCTGCTCAGGGTGGAGATCGACGCCCGCGGCCTGGTCGTGTCCGCCCGCGATCTGACGGCGGGCCGGGAGACCGTCCCGCCCGGCCAGGCGGCGAACCTCCTCCAGCTCCACCCCGACTTCCCCAACAAGTGGGACGCCTGGGACGTGGACGAGTTCTACCGCAACACGGTCACCGACCTCGTGGACGCCGACGAGGTGAGCCTCGACGGCGACGGGGTCCGGGTCCGGCGCTCGTTCGGGTCCTCCACGGTGACGCAGGTGCTCACGCTGGCCGGCGGGCGGCTCGACATCCTCACCGAGGTCGACTGGCACGAGACGGAGAAGTTCCTCAAGCTGGCGTTCCCGCTGGACGTGCGCGCCGACCGGTACGCCTCCGAGAGCCAGTACGGCCACGCCTACCGCGCCACGCACACCAACACGAGCTGGGAGGCGGCCAAGTTCGAGGCGTGCAACCACCGCTTCGTGCACGTGGAGGAGCCGGGCTGGGGCGTCGCGCTGGTCAACGACTCGACGTACGGCCACGACGTCACCCGGGCCGTCCGCCCGGACTCGGGCACGACCACCACCGTGCGCGTCTCGCTGCTGCGAGCCCCGCGCTTCCCCGACCCGGAGACCGACCAGGGCGTGCACCGCTTCCGGCACGCGCTCGTGCCGGGTGCGACGATCGGCGACGCGGTGCGCGAGGGCTACTTCGTCAACCTGCCCGAGCGCCTGGTGGCCGGCGCGGCGGCGGAGGTGGAGCCGCTGGTCACGGTGGACGACGACGCCGTCGTGGTGACCGCCGTCAAGCTGGCCGACGACGGGAGCGGCGACGTGATCGTACGCTTCCACGAGTCGAGGGGCGGCCGGGCCCGCGCCACGCTGACGCCGGGCTTCCCCGTCGCCGAGGTCGTCGCCACCGACCTGCTGGAGCGCCCCACGGGCGCGCCGGGGCAGGGGCTGTCGGTGTCGCTGCGCCCGTTCGAGCTGGTCACGCTCCGGCTGAAGCGGGCCTAGTCGCTGAGGAGGGCGCCCAGGCGGGGCGCGTACGTGGCGTGGAAGACCAGTGAGGCCGCGCCGATCGCGGCGGCGTCGGCCGCGATCGGCGAGGTCTCCACGCGGACGGCGTGCAGCCGCCTGGCCAGCGTCCTGGTCGACACGGCCCGCGCGATGACCTCGCGGTAGAGCTCCCCCACCTCCCTCAGCGCGGGCCCGCCGAGCACGAGCAGGTCGATGTCCAGCATGTTCACCACGCTCACGGCGGCGTCGGCCAGCCGCTCCGCCACCCGTTCGATCACCCGCCGCGCCTCGGGCTCCCCCTTGGCGGCGGCCGCGCAGACGGCCTTGTGGGAGACGCGCCCGCCCATGGCGGCCTCGATGGCGCTCGGGCAGCAGACCGCCTCCACGCAGCCCCGGTTGCCGCAGTAGCACTCGGGCCCGTCGGGCTCGAGCGTGATGTGCCCGAACTCGGCCGCGTTCAGCGACCGCCCCCGATATACCTGGTTATCCAGAAATATCCCGCCACCGATGCCCGTCCCCAGGTACAGGTAGGCGAAGCTCGGCGTGGTCCGCGCGATCCCGGCCCACCGCTCCCCGATCGCGGCGGCGGTGGCGTCGTTGTCCACGGTCACCGGGAACCGCGTGTGCTCGTGCAGCAGCGCCTTGATCGGCACCTGGTCCCACGCGGGCAGCCTGGGCGGCGAGACCATCACCCCGTCCCCGTCCAGCGGCCCCGGGCAGGCCAGCCCCACCCCGAGCACCTTGCCGTCCGCCACCCCCGCCTCCCGCAGGATCCGCCGCGCGGCCCTGGCCATCTGCCGGATCACCGCCTCGGGCTCCAGGCCGGGCCGTACGGGCCGGCGCAGCCGCTCGACCGGCCGCCCGGCCAGATCGGCCAGCACGCAGGAGATCTCCTCGGGATCGAAGTGCACCCCGATCGCGTAGCCGGCGTCCGGGTCCACGCGCAGGATCGTGCGCGGCTTGCCCCCGCCCGACGGCACGGACCCGTCCTCGACGACGAGCCCCTCCTCCAGCAGCCGGCGCACGATCACGGACACGGTCTGCGCGGTCAGCCGGGTGCGGGCGGCGATCTGCACCCGGCTGATGCCGTCGGACGCCTGGATCGCCTCCAGGACCACGGCCCGGTTGTAGCTCCCCACCTTGGGCAGGTTCGTGCCCAGTCGCATGTGAGCCATGTCACCACAGAGTGTTGACTTAGTAAATCAAATAGATTTACGTTCTCCGCAAACCCAAGGAAACACGGGGAGCGCGTGATGAAACGTACGCTGGCCGGTTCTCTCCTCCTTCTCCTGACCGCCGTCGCCGGGTGCGGTGGCGGCACCCCGCAGAACGCCTCAGGCGCCAAGGAACTCGAGGTCCTCTACAAGGTCGAGACGACGTGGCCGTACCTGGAGAAGATGCTCGCCGCCGCGAAGCAGCAGTACGAGTCCGCCCACCCGGGCGTCAAGATCAAGCTCACGGCCGTCCAGGGCAACAACGAGGCGTACTACACGAAGCTGGCGCTGCTCAACCGCTCCCCGGACTCGGCTCCGGACCTCTACTACCACGACACGTTCCAGGTCAACGCGGACGTCGCGGCCGGCAAGCTGGCCCCGCTCGACGACTACCTGGCGAAGTGGCCCGACTGGAGCGCCCAGTTCCCCGACTCGGTCAAGCAGGCCGCCAAGGGTGGCGACGGCAAGATCTACGGCGTGCCGATCAGCACGGACACGCGCGGCCTCTGGTACCAGAAGGACGTCTTCGCCAAGGCCGGCCTGCCGGTCCCGTGGGAGCCGAAGACCTGGAACGACGTGCTCACGGCGGCCCGCACGATCAAGCAGAAGCTGCCCGGCGTCGTCCCGTTCAGCATGTACGCCACCAAGATCCACGGCGAGGCGTCGACCATGCAGGGCTTCGAGATGCTCCTGTACGGCACGCCGGGCGGCACCCTGTACGACGACGCGCAGAAGAAGTGGGTGGCCGGCGGCAAGAACTTCACCGACGCCCTGACCTTCGTCAACACCGTCTTCCGGGAGGAGCTGGGCCCGAAGCAGACCGACGCCCACAACGCCAAGCTCGGCGACAAGGTGACCATGGAGTGGTTCCCCGAGGCCAAGCTCGGCATCTCCCTCGACGGGGCCTGGGCGAGCTCGGCCTGGAGGACCACCGGGACCAAGCCGTGGCCCGAGTGGACGGAGAAGATCGGCTGGACGCCCATGCCGACGCAGAACGGCGAGGCGCCGGGCGCGGTCAGCATGTCGGGTGGCTGGGTCATGGCGATGAGCGCGTACACCAAGCACAAGCAGGAGGCGTTCGACTTCATCACCACGGCCACGAACAAGGAGAACTCGATGGCGTACTCGGTCGGCACGGGTGACCTGGCCGCCCGCAAGGACGTGGCCGCCGACCCGAAGTACAGCGCCGACAACCCGAGCGTCAAGTTCTGGACCGACCTGGCCTCCGTCACCCACTACCGGCCCGCGTACGAGGTGTACCCGAAGGTGTCCACCCAGGTCCAGGAGGCCATGGAGGCGGTCGTGACCGGCTCGCGGACCCCTGAGGAGGCCACCGCGAACTACGCCAAGGCGCTCCCGGCCGCGGTCGGCGGACCCGACAAGGTCCTGTCGCGATGACGATCGTCACCGCCCCACCTCCGCCCGTGACGAGCCGCCCGGTACGCGGCTCGTCACGGCGGAACGCCATGCGCTGGCTCCTGCCCCTGGGTCCCGCCCTGGTCCTGCTCGCGCTCTTCCTGGCGGGGCCGATCCTGTGGAGCGTCTACATAGCCTTCACCAACGAGACGTTGACGGGCTCGGCCTCGGTTCACTCGCGGTTCGTCGGCGTGGCCAACTTCGTCAAGCTCTTCGGCGATCCGAACTTCCTGAACTCGTTCCTCCTGACGTTCGTCTTCGTCATCGGCTCGGCGGTCATCGGCCAGAACACCCTCGGCCTGATCATCGCCCTCCTCCAGCGCGGCCGCGGCCGGGTGACCCGCAGCGTCGTCAACGGCGTGGTGATCGCCGCCTGGGTGGTGCCGGAGGTCGTGGCCGCGGCCTGCTGGTTCTCGTTCCTGGCCGAGGAGGGCACCCTCAACAGGGTCCTGGGCCTCTCCCAGGAGTGGCTCTACACGGCCCCGATGCTGGCGGTGATCCTGGCGAACATCTGGCGCGGCACGGCCTTCTCCATGCTCGTCTACTCGGCCGCGCTCTCCGAGGTGCCCGCCGACCTGGTGGAGGCCGCCGCCGTGGACGGCGCGGGCCCCGGCCGCCGGCTCCTGCACATCACGCTGCCGCTGATCCGCCGCTCCATCATGGCCAACCTCATGCTGATCACGCTGCAGACCCTGGCCAGCTTCGGCCTCATCTACGCCCTGACGGGCGGCGGCCCGGGCACGGCCAGCCAGACGACGCCGCTGTACATGTACGAGCAGGCGTTCCGCTACTTCGAGATCGGCTACGGCTCGGCGATCGCGCTGGTCATGCTGGTGATCGGCGCGCTGTTCTCGCTGGTCTACCTGCGCCTGATCAAGGTGGAGGACTCATGACGAGGCTCGCCGGCCGCGCCGCCGCCCTCCTCTCCCTGGCGCTGATCACGCTGGCCTTCCTGGGCCCGTTCCTCTGGGTCCTGCTCGCCTCGGTCCAGTCCGAGGCGAGCCTGGCCGCCAAGCCGACGCTCTCCTTCTCGCTGGACAACTTCAAGGCCGTCCTGACCTGGGACACGATCATCCTGCCCCTGATCAACTCGATCGTCATCTCGGGCTCCACGGCGGTGCTGACGGTCCTGGTGGCGGGGCTGGCCGCGTACCCGCTGTCGCGCTACCAGCTCCGCTACCGCCGCCACTTCATGCTGAGCCTCCTGTTCACCACGGGCCTGCCGGTGACGGCGATCCTCGTGCCGGTCTACGCGATGTTCTTCCGCTTCAACCTGTACGGCTCCGTGCCGGCCATGGTGCTGTTCCTGACGGCGAGCTCGCTGCCGTTCTCGATCTGGATGATGAAGAACTTCATGGACGGCGTGCCGGTGAACCTGGAGGAGGCCGCCTGGGTGGACGGGGCCGGCTGGCTCCGCTCGCTGACGACGGTGGTGGGCCCGCTGATGGCCCCGGGGATAGCCGTGGTGGCCATCTTCGTCTTCGTCGGCCAGTGGGGGAACTTCTTCGCCCCCTTCGTCCTGCTGGACACCCCGGAGAAACAGCCGGCGGCGGTCACCGTCTACACGTTCTTCTCCCAGTACGGGCAGGTGGCCTACGGCCAGCTGGCCGCCTTCTCGATCCTCTACACGGCGCCGGCGGTGGTCCTCTACGTGGCCGTCAACAAATACCTGGCCAGTTCCTTCAGCTTCGCCGGCTCGGTGAAGGGCTGACGGCTTACCAGAGGTAGTTGAAAGGCGTACGGTTGACGCATGGCTGCGACCCCGGACACCGTGCACTGGCGCGGCGTGCACCACCTCGCCCTGGTGACCGCGGACATGGACGCCACCGTGCGATTCTGGCACGGCGTGCTCGACGCCCGCCTCGTCACCACCCTCGCCGTCCCCGCGTTCAAGCACTACTTCTTCGAGGTGGCGCCGGGTAACACCGTCGCCTTCTTCGAGTACACCGACCAGCCGCTCGACAGCTTCGCCAAGCCCGCCGGCGTGCCCTACCCCAAGGCGGCGCAGTTCGACCACCTGTCGCTGCACCTGCCGGACGAGGACGCGCTCAACCGGCTGCGCGACCGGCTCAAGGCGCACGGCTGCGAGGTCACCGACGTCATCGACCACGGGTTCCTGCGGTCCATCTACTTCAGCGACCCGAACGGGATCGCGCTCGAGGCCTCCTGGTGGACCGTCGATCCGACCGGCCGGCCGGTGGACTACTCCGACGAGCGCCTGTTCGCCGACCCCGACCCGGTCCCCGCCGTACGGGAGCTGCGGGAGGAGGGGCGGCTGCGCCGGACGGTGGCCACGCGCCTGGTGGACGGCATCGTGGAGGACCTCAGGCGTGAGGGGATCACGCTGGATCCTTGAGTTTCACGAAGGCATCACGTGGGGAAGGTCGACGCTTGACCTGCCCCACGTTAGCCTGACCTCAGTTCGCATGTATGCCACTACATGCGGCGGCCGTTTAGTCGATCATGGCTGTGGTAGCGCCGATCGCTATGACAACGGCGGCAAGTATGACGAGAAACCGTACGGTCCGGGGTGTTGACTTGATCGCATCCCGGACTATGCGTCCGAGCTCTTGCACGATCGTGGTCCCAAAGCCCGATGGATCGCACATCGCAGGTTTCACCTCCCCCCAAATCGGGCCCCTGACCTGCACCGTCCCTCCTTTCTTAATCTTGGTTCCACGGTGCATGAGGGTCTCCCAATCTGCAAGTAGGCTTCACGTGGTTCTCCGAGTGTGAAAGTAAATTTCAGTCCACAGGCGCGCCACGACCTGCCGGTCAGAAAACCGGCAGGTCGTGAAGGCCCGGGAGATCGGGCCTATGCGCAGGCGTAACCGGAGGGCGTCTGCGTGTTGCCGCTCGGCCGGCTGACCTGGAAACCGAAGGTGGTACTGGCGTTCGGGGCCAGGTTTCCGTTGTAGGCGAGGTTCTTGGCGGTGACGGTCTGCCCGCTGACGGTGAGGGTCGCGTTCCACGAGCCGGTCAGCGTGTGCCCGGCGGGCAGGGTGAAGGTGACGGTCCAGCCGGTGATGGCGGAGGTCCCGGTGTTGGTGACGGTCACGGGCTGGACGACGTACCCGGTGGCCCACTGGGTCTGCACGGTCCCGGCGGCCGTGCAGCCACCGCCGCCGCCGGGGCCGGTCGTGGTGGTGAAGGTGCCGAGGGCGGAGTTCGCCGAGACGTTCCCTGCCCCGTCACGGGCCCGGACGTACACCTGGTACTGGGTCGAGGGGCTGAGCCCGGTGAGCGAGATCGAGTTGGTCGTGGACTGGCCGAGGAGCTGGTCGGTCGCGCCCTGCTCGCGGTAGACGTCGTACCCGGCGAGCCCGCTCCCGCCGCTGTCGGTCGAAGCGGTCCAGGTGAGCGAGGCCGAGTTCGAGGTGACACTGCCCGCCGAGGGCGTGCCCGGCGTGGTCGGCGGGGTGGGGTCGGTGGTCGTGCCGCCGGCCAGCGCGTCGTGCACGGCGGTGTACGACGGCTTCTGCTGGTAGCTCTCGTCGTAGATCAGGGCCGCGCCCTGCCCGGAGAACGTGTCGGGCACCCAGGAGTACTTGTCGGTGAAGCCCCAGATCGTCACGCCGGCGCAGGCGGTCACGGCCAGGCAGGCGTTGACGACGTTGCGGTAGTAGGTGGCCTGCGTGGCGTCCTTGGTGGCGTCCCTGGGCATCACCATGCGCACGTCCAGCTCGGTGATGCGGACCTGGACGCCGAGGGCGGCGAAGCGCTGGAGGTTCTGCTGGAAGTCGTTCGGGAAGCCGTACTGGATCGCGAGGTGCGTCTGGAAGCCGACGCAGTCGACGGGCACGCCCTGCTGGCGCAGCGACGAGACCAGGTTGTAGATCGCGGTGCTCTTGGCGTTGATCCCCTCGGTGTTGTAGTCGTTGATGCACAGCCGGGCGTCGGGGTCGGCGGCGCGGGCGGCCCGGAAGGCGTCGGCGATGTAGCTCTGGCCCAGCGTGTTGTACCAGAACGACGTGCGCAGGTTGCCACTGTCGTCGAAGACCTCGTTGACCACGTCCCAGGAGACCACGGCCGGGTTACTGGCGTAGTGGCCGACGACCTGGCTGATGTGGTTCTGCATGGCGCTGCGCATGGCGGTGGCGCTCAGGCTCTGCACCCAGCCCGGGGTCTGGTTGTGCCAGACGAGCGTGTGGCCGTGGACCTGCTGGTTGTTCTGGGTGGCGAAGTTGACGACGGCGTCGGCGCCGGAGAAGTTGAACTGGCCCTGGCTCGGCTCGGTCGAGTCCCACTTCATCGCGTTCTCGGCGGTGACCTGGCTGAACTCGGTCGCGGCGATGTTGCGGTAGGCGGTCTCGTTGGCGAGCGGGCTGGTCGCGAGCGCCGCCCCGATGAACTTGCCCTTGGCCGCCGCGTGGGTGCGTAAGGGCGCGGAGGCGTGGGCCGGGCCGGCCGGCAGGAGGAAGGCTGCGAGCATCCCCACGAGGGCGAGGAGGACTCTGACGGGCGAGGACGAATGCACGGACATCTACCTCCGAAAGCTTTCGATCCCGGTGGATCGCATCGAAGACGGTATTGACATGCTGGATCAGGGTCAATGCCGACCTCGTGCGGCCACTAAACCAGCAGCTGAACGATAGAAACTATCGGAAAAGAAATGAAACTTTCATGAGCCTTGCCCCCGCCGGGGCCCTCAGGAACATTGGTAGCAATCACCCTCATAGAAGGGCAGACCAATGGCAGACGGGCTCGTCTTACCCCCCGGCGCCGGGCAGTCGCTCGGGTCCATGGGGATGACGCTGAAGGTCGGGGCGGAGCACTCGAAGACCTGGTCGGTGTTCGAGAACACGATCGCACCGGGCTTCGACGTCGGCGCCCATTTCCACCACCACGCCGAGGAGCTGTTCTACATCCTCGACGGCGAGCTGGACCTGCTCGCCTTCCAGCCGCGGGAGATCACCGGCGAGCCCTGGCAGACGTGGGAGTCGGAGGGCGGCGCCCGGACGGTGCGCGGCGGCCCCGGCAGCCTCATGTACGTGCCCGCGGGCTGCCCCCACGCCTTCGCCAACCCCGGCGCCACGCCCACCCGAATGCTCTTCATCGTCACCCCGGCGGGCCATGAGCACTACCTGCGCGAGCTGGGCGAACTGCTGTCCCGCCCGGGGCCGCCCGACCAGGCCGCCGTGATCGAGCTGCGGACCCGGTACGACATCCAGCAACTGTCCCCCATCGGCCTCGGCTGAGCCCGTTCCCGGCGAGCTAGCGCAACGTACCTACCGGTCGGTACTGTGATTTATCCAGAATAATCGTCCACTAGCCGGGAGTTCGGTGTATGTCCCTTTCGCACGCCCAGGTCGTGGCCCAGCTCACCGGAGCCGGTCAGCTGTTCGAGATCGAGGAGATCGGCGACACCGGGATCCGCACCTGGAAGCACGCGCCCACCCACTTCCGCGCGCTGCTGGAGATGAGCCGCTTCCACGGCGAGAAGGTCTTCCTCGTGTACGAGGACGAGCACATCACGTTCGAGGACCATTTCCGCCGCGCGGCCACCCTCGCCAACCGCCTGGTCGAGGAGTACGGGGTGCGGAAGGGCGACCGGGTGGGCGTGGCCATGCGCAACTACCCCGAGTGGGTCGTCTCGCTGTCGGCCGCGCTGGCGGCGGGGGCCGTCGCCGTACCGCTCAATGCCTGGTGGACGGAGGCCGAGCTGGCCTACGGCGTGCGGGACTCCGGAGCCAAGGTGCTGATCGCGGACGGCGAGCGCGCCGCCCGGCTCGCCGCGACGGGCGTCCCCCTGATCGTCGCCCGGGGCGAGGTCCCGGAGGGCGCGCGCGGCTTCGACGACGTGCTGGGCGAGGTCGCCGCCGACGTCACGCTCCCCGCCGTCGAGCTGGCCCCCGAGGACCCCGCCACGATCTTCTACACCTCCGGCACGACCGGCAGCCCCAAGGGGGCGCTGGGCAGCCACCGCAACCTGGGACAGTCCCCCATGACCGTCGCCTTCGGCCTCATGCGGGCGGTGGCCATGGCGGGCAAGGACGTCGGGGCCGCGGCCGGCACCCGCCGGGTCACGCTCCTGACCGTCCCCCTGTTCCACGTCACGGGCTGCTTCTCCGCCCTGACCACCACGATGTTCGCCGGCGGCGGCCTCGTGCTCATGTACAAGTGGGACCCCGAGCAGGCGCTGCGGCTGATCGAGCGGGAGCGCGTGACCGCCATGATCGGCGTGCCCACGAACGCCTGGCAGCTCATGTCCCACCCCGACTTCGGCAAGTACGACCTGTCGTCCCTGACCACCCTCGGGTACGGCGGCGCCCCCGCCCCGCCCAAGCTCCTGGAGCGCATCACCCACAACCTCCCCGACCGCGCCCCCTCCAACGGCTACGGCATGACCGAGACGACCGCCCTGGCCATCGGCAACGGCGGCGCCGACTACCAGGCCAAGCCCGACAGCATCGGCCTGCCCTCGCCCGTCGTGGACGTGCGCGTGGTCGACCCCATGGGCGCCGAACTGCCGCCCGGCGAGGTGGGCGAGCTGTGCGTACGCGGCCCGAACGTCATCCTGGGCTACTGGAACAAGCCGGAGGCGACGGCGGAGACGTTCGTGCACGGCTGGCTGCACACCGGCGACCTGGCCAAGATCGACGAAGAGGGCTTCGTCTACATCGTGGACCGGGCCAAGGACATGGTGATCAGGGGCGGCGAGAACGTCTACTGCGCCGAGGTGGAGGCGGCCCTGTTCGAGCACCCGGCGGTCGACGACGCCGCCGTGATCGGGGTGCCGCACGAGGAGCTCGGGGAGGAGGTCGGCGCGGTCATCCGCCTGGCGCCCGGCACCTCGGTCGCCACCGAGGATCTCCAGTCGTTCCTCAAGGACCGCATCGCCAAGTTCAAGATCCCGGCGCACATCTGGTTCCGGGAGGGCGAGCTGCCCCGCAACCCCGGCGGCAAGATCCTCAAGACCCACCTGCGCAGGGAGATCCTGGGCGCGTAACCCCGCTCTTTCCGCCTCCTGGCACCTTGCTCTCGCCGGGAGGCTTTCGCGTGACCACCGTCACATTATGAGCGTTACCGCAGGTGGAACGGACTTCCGACCGTCCCCTTTACGTGGCGGGTAATCGCGCCCCCTACGTGGCGGCTGACATCTTTCAGGTGTCGCGAAAAACCGCCACCAAGGGAGCCCGAGACATGAGCACCGCCCTGACCATCACCGCCGACCGGATGAAGTTCCTGCGCCTCGCGCTGGCCGCCGACGCCGTCGTCACCGGCGGCAACGGGCTGGTCTACCTCGCCTTCGCCGGCCCCGTGAGCGACCTGCTCGGCCCCGGCGCGGCCCTGCTGCGCGGCATCGGCGTCTTCCTGCTGGTGTACGGCGCCGCCGTCGGCCTCCTCGCCACCCGCCGCGCCATCAGCCCCGCCGCCACCAGGGCCGTGATCGCCCTGAACATCGTCTGGACCCTCGGCAGCGTCGCCGCCGTCGTCACCGGCGCCGCCGATCTCACCACGATCGGCGCCATCTGGACCATCGCCCAGGCCCTGGTGGTCGGCGTGTTCGCCGAACTCCAGATCGTCGGCCTCCGCAAGACCCGCAACAACTGACAGAAAAGAAGGAATGACCATCATGAACCTCATCGAGCGCTACGTCGCCGCCTGGAACGAGACCGACGCCGACGCCCGCGCCAAGGCCGTGGCCGAGCTGTGGACCGAGGACGGCACGTACACCGACCCCCTGGCCGACGTGAAGGGCCACGACGCGATCGCCGCGGTGATCGCGGGCGCCCAGGGCATGTTCCCCGGCCTGGTGTTCACCCCGGGCGAGGTGTACGACGCCCACCACCACATCGCCCGCTTCACCTGGCACCTGGGCCCGGAGGGCGGGGAGGCGGTCGCGGTCGGGTTCGACGTGGTGGAGCTGGCCGAAGACGGGCGGATCCGTACGGTCCTCGGCTTCCTCGACAAGGTCCCCGCCGCCTGACCCTCCCCCTCTTTCCGCCGAAGGCTCCCGCTCCTCGCGGGAGCCTTCCGCATGCCCGCCCACTCCCCACACACCAAAACCAGCCCCCGCCCGCCCAACGCCCCCTCCCGACCCGCCATCTCCCAACCCAGCATCCCCGACCCGGCGCCTCCCGGCCCGCCACCGCCTCGGGCACCCTCCCGGCACGGCACCGCCTCGGCGCCTCCTGGCCCGCCACCCCGGCCCGCCCCCTCGGCCTGGGGTTCTCCGGCCCGGGGGCCCTGCTCATCCCGCAGGCCCCTTCCGCAGGCCCCCTCCCATGGGCCCCGCTGACCCCCTCCCATGGGCCGCTCCTACAGACGACGACCCCCTCCCCTTCCATGAGCAAGGCCCCGAGGGACATCAACCCCGGTCGGCGGCGAAGGGACCCGACAGACCCGCCGAAAACGATTTGCCCCGATCATCACCCGAGCCGGAAAATTGACGCTCGTGCTGCCCACCGGACTGAAGCGCTTCCTGCGTCACTTCACCATCGACCTGAGCCCCCTGCGCGACTCCCGCGACTACCGCCTCCTCTTCGCCTCCGGCGTCATCACGATGTTCGGCACGTTCATCACCATGGTCGCGGTGCCGTACCAGATGAAGGAGCTGACGGGCTCCTACCTGGCGGTCGGCCTGGTGAGCCTGGCGGAGTTCGTCCCGATGGTGGTGTGCGGCCTGTGGGGTGGGGCGATCGCCGACGCGCTCGACCGCCGCAAGATCATCGTCCTGAGCGAGCTGGGCCTCCTGGTCACCACGGGCGCGCTCACGGTCAACGCGATGCTCCCCGACCCCCAGGTCTGGGTCCTGTACGTGATGGGCGCCGTCTCCACGGGCATCTCCTGCCTGCAGCGTCCCAGCCTGGAGGCCGTGTTCCAGCAGGTGGTCAAGCACGAGCAGCAGGGCGCGGCGGCGGTGCTGTCGAGCATGCGCTGGAACTTCGGCGCCATCGTCGCCCCGGCGCTGGGCGGCCTGCTGGTGACCGCCTTCGGCTCGGCGGCGGCGTACGGCATCGACACGCTGAGCTTCGTGGTGTCGCTGGCGCTGCTGTGGCGGATCAGGTCGCTGCCGCCGGCCGAGGACGCCGCCCCCGCGTCACTGAAGTCGCTGGCCGAGGGCATGCGGTACGCGGTGCGCCGCCCCGACCTGATGGGCACGTACCTGGTGGACATCGCGGCCATGGTGTTCGCGATGGGGACGTCGCTCTTCCCGTTCCTGGCCGACGAGCTGCACTCCCCGCAGGCGCTGGGGCTGCTGTACTCGGCGGGGGCGGTGGGCGCGCTGGCCGCCTCGATCACCGGCGGCTGGGCGGCCCGCGTACACCGCCAGGGCCTGGGCGTGATCATCGCGGCCGCCCTCTGGGGCGTGGCGATCGCCGCGTCGGCGCTGGCCCCCAACGTCTGGATGCTGTTCGTCTGCCTCGCCTTCGCGGGCGCCGCCGACATGATCAGCGGCATCTTCCGCATGACGATGTGGAACCAGACGATCCCGCCGGAGCTGCGCGGGCGGCTGGCCGGGATCGAACTCCTGTCGTACGCGTCCGGCCCGATGCTGGGCAACGCCCGCGCCAGCCTGATGGCCAACTTCGGCGGCACCCGCTTCTCGCTCGGCGCGGGCGGCCTGCTGTGCGTGGGCGCCGTGCTCGGCCTGGCCGCCGCGCTGCCTGGGTTCCGCACGTACGACGCCAGGACCGACGACCACGCCCTGGCGGAGAAGCTCCGCAGGGAGGCCGCCGTCTAGGTCACCGGTTTTCCGCCTTGGCGAACACCCGCAGCGCCTCGGCGTCGGAGTGAACGTTCGTCACGTAGTCGGCCACCCACTCCTCGATCCCGCCGAACCCGCTCTCCCGCACCAGCCGCTCCCCCACCAGGGCGGCGTCGAGCGGGGTCCGGCGCAGGGTCACGGCGCCGGTGTCGCCGTCCAGCAGCGCCCAATGCGCCCCGCTCTGCCCGTACGGCATGCCGACCGACCCGGGGTTCACGACCAGCACCCGATCGGCCAGCCGTACGAAGGGCATGTGCGTGTTGCCCAGCACCACGGTGCCGGCGCCCTCCCCGGCCAGCACCTCGGCCCACCGCTCCAGCGAGCTGTCCACGAGGATCATCTCCTCGTCGCTGCGCGGCGTCGCGTGCACGAACAACGTGGTCCCCAGCTGCCCCAGCTCGACCACCTGCCGATCGGGCAACCCGGCCAGCAGCTCGACCTGATCCTCCCGCAGCTGCTCGGCCGCCCACTGGGACACGGGATAGGGGCTGACCTTCCCGCGCACCGCCTCCACCAGCTCCCTGTCGGCGTTCCCGTTGACCCACAACGCCCGCTCCCCCAGCGAGACGAGCACGTCCAGCGTCCGCACCGGCATCGGCCCGGCGGCCATGTCCCCGGTCAAGACGATCACATCGGCCCCGGCCACCTCGGGCTCGGCCAGCACGGCTTCGAGCGCGGGCAACACTCCATGAATGTCGGACAACACGGCGATACGCATACATCCACTCTCCCCCAAGGATCGTGCTGTGTATGCATGCATTCACAGGGCGTGAGCGCATTAGATTGGTAGCGTTGGTTCATGACTGCCGAAGCGGTGATCGTTAAGATGACGTATCCCTCGCTGCCCGACTGGGTGTTTCCTCCACCTGGAGGGTTTGTCGCCGAAGCTCTCGATCACATTCCGGATTTGCCTGCGCACACAGAGTTGATTGATGGAAGCTTGGTCTTCGTGAGCCCCCAAGGGGCCTTCCACATGCGCGTCGTCTCGTTCCTCGAGAACGAGCTGCGCCGTGCGGCAGCGCCAGATCTACGTGTGCGTCGCGAGATGACCATTATTCTTGGCCCCACCCAGCGCCCGGAGCCCGACCTCACGGTCGTCAGGGCCGATGCCGTGCACGACGACGAGACCTTCTACCAGGCTCGAGATGTGATCCTCGCCGTAGAGGTCGTCTCCCCCGAGTCCAAGGACCGCGACCGTCACCGCAAACCGCAGCTCTACGCTGAAGCCGCGATTCAACACTTCTGGCGGATCGAGAAGAACTCCGGCAAGCCCGTGGTCTACGTCTATGAACTGGACCCCGCCACCAGTTCCTATACGCTCACCGGCATCCATCACGAATGCCTCAAACTATCCGTCCCCTTCGATCTGGCCATCGACCTCACCGAGATCGACCGGCTCTGAGCCGCCTCAGCCCACCTCCCGCCACCCTTCATACCGCTCCACCAGCTCGTCCACCTTGGCCAGCGCCCCCTCGTCCAGCCCTTCGACGACGACCAGCCACTGCGCGTCCTCGGCGTCGTCCTCCCCGGCCAGCGTCTCCCGCACCACCCGCGGCACCCCGAGCGCCGGGAACCACTCCCCGAGCGTCTCCGCGACCTCCTCAGCGTCCTCCCGCTCGGCGAACACCAGCAGATGCTTCATCTTCCTCCTCCCACCTTGCGAGTGATGCTCATGATGCCGCCTTCAACATCGCTTCCCGAGTGGGTCGTCCAGCGGATGAGCGTCAAGCTAGCCCCCCGGGCAGCGTCCAGAGCCTGACCTCTTCGTCCTGGGGCCCGACGCCCTGATCGGCCCTGACGTCACGTGTTTCCACGCCGAGGACGTGGTCCTTGCTGTCGGAGTGGTCTCACCCGACTCAGAGGTGCGCGACAGGAAACGCAAACCCGTCCTCTACGCAGAGGCTGGGATCCCTCATTTCTGGCTGATCGAGAAGATCAACGGCAAGCCGGTCGTCCACGTCTACTCACTCGATCCCGTCACAGAGGCCTACGTCACCACCGGCGTCCACTACGACAGGCTGAAGGTCCCGGTCCCCTTCGACATCGACCTCACCAAACTGTGCAAGAGCAGAACGCGATAGGGGCCGAAACGGCGGCGTTCCGCCGTACCGGCCCCTTCCCAGCTCAGGAGCTACGGAGCTGGGCGCCCACGCGGTCCGTCGCCATGGCCACCGCCGCGTCGCGCGCCGCCGTCGTCTCCTCCACCGTCAGCGTCCGGTCCGCGGCGCGGAAGCGCATCGTGTAGGCGAGCGACTTGTTCCCCTCGCCCACCTGCTCCCCCGCATAGACGTCGAACAGCCGGATCGACTCCAGCAGCTCGCCGGCCCCGTCGCGCAGGGCGGCCTCCACGTCGGCCACCGGCGTGAAGTCGGGCACGATCAGCGCGACGTCCTGCGTGGCCACCGGGTAGGCCGACACCGACGGCGTCTGAACGGGACCCGGCATGGCGGACTCCAGCCGTGACAGCTCCAGCTCCATGGCCGAGGTGCGCGGCGGCAGCCCGTACGCCTCGATGACGCGCGGGTGCAGCTCACCGGCGTGCCCCACCAGCGTGTCGCCCACGTAGAGGGCGGCGCACCGGCCGGGGTGCCAGGGCTCGTGCTGGTCGGCGCTGATGGACAGCTCCAGCCGCGCCTCGCCCGCGACCAGCCGCGCGGCCTGCACCGCGTCGGCCCAGGAGGCGGTGCGACCGCCGCCCCACCAGCCGGACCGCTCGAACTCGCCGGCCAGCACCACCGCGACCCGTACCGGCTGGTCGGGCAGCGCCGCCTCGATCGAGGCCAGCTCCTCGGCGGTCGGCCGGCGCTCGACCCCGAGCGCCGGCGCCACCTCGGGAGCGCCCTCACGCGGCCGGTAGACCGGCCCCATCTCGAACAGCGCCACGTCCGAGAACCCGCGCCCGGCGTTGCGTACCAGGGTCTTGAGCAGACCCGGCAGCAGCGTCGTGCGCATCAACGGCTCGTCCTCCGACATCGGGTTGGCCAGCCGCATGGCACGGCGGCGCGCGTCGTCGGCGGGCAGCAGCAGCCGGTCGAAGTCGTCGGGGCTGATGAACGGGTAGCTGAGCACCTCGACGTAGCCGCCCTCGGCCAGCGCCCGGCCGGCCCGGCGGCGCAGCCGCTGGCCCTCGGTGAGCCCGGCCCCGGCGGGGGCGGAAGGCAGCACCGACGGCAGGCTCTCGTAGCCCTCCAGCCGGATGACCTCTTCGGCCAGGTCGTTGGGGTCGGTGAGGTCGGGCCGCCACGACGGCGGCGTCACCGTGATCATGTCGTCGCCGGTGACGGCCAGCTTGGCCGCCAGGGCACCGCCGGTCACGACCCCGGTCGGGTCGACGCCGCCCTGGCGCACGGCCGGGTCGTCGCCGTCGACCACGACGCAGCCGACCTGCTGCAGCCGGGAGACGACGGTCTCCTTGGAGTAGGGGACGCCAGCCACGGTGCCCGGATAGCTCGACGGGATCGCGATGCGCGCGGGCGACACCTCGACCTCGGCGTGCGTGACCCCGGGCTGGATGCTCGCGCCGCCCAGCTCGGCCAGCAGCTGCACGGCCCGCCACGAGGCGACGAGGGGCAGCTCCCGGTCGACGCCGCGTTCGAACCGCTTGGACGACTCCGACACCAGCCCGTTCCTGCGCGACTCGCGCGAGATGCCGGTCGCGGAGAAGTGGGCGGCCTCGATGACGATGTCGGTCGAGGCGTCGGAGATCTCGGTCTCCAGCCCGCCCATGGTGCCGGCCATCGAGATCGGCCCCGACTGGTCGGTGATCAGGATGTCGTCGGGGTCAAGCTCGCGTACGACGTGGTCGAGCGTCTCGAGCCGCTCGCCCGCGACGGCGCGGCGCACGACGATCTCGCCGCGCAGCTTGCCGCGGTCGAACGCGTGCAGCGGCTGCCCGAGCTCCAGCATCAGGTAGTTGGTGATGTCGACGGCCAGCGACACCGACCGCATGCCAGCGCGCGTGAGGCGGATCCGCATCCAGAGCGGGCTCTGGGCGGCAGGGTCGAAGCCGGTGACCTCGCGCAGCACGAACCTGTCGCACGCGGTCGGGTCGGCGATCGACGCCGGCCACGCCGTGCCGGTCTCGGTGGGCAGCTCGACGTCGGCGGGGTCGCGGAACGCCACCCCGAACCCGGTCGCCACCTCGCGGGCCACGCCCCTGATCGACAGCGCGTAGCCGATGTCGGGCGTGATCTCCAGCTCGATCACGTCGTCGCGCAGGCCGAGCAGCTCGACCACGTCGGTGCCGATCGGGGTGTCGGCCGGCAGCACCATGATGCCGCCGTGGTCGTCGCTCAGCCCGAGCTCGCGCTCGGAGCAGATCATGCCCTCCGACATGCGCCCGTACGTCTTGCGCGCCCCGACCTCGAACCCGCCGGGCAGCACGCCCCCGGGCAGCACGACGGGCACGCGGTCACCGGCGACGAAGTTGGTGGCGCCGCAGACGATCTCGCGCGGCGTCGCCTCGCCGGTCTCGACCTTGCAGTGCCGGATCGGCTTCTTGAAGCCGGACAGCTCCTCGATCACGAGCACCTCGCCGACGACGACGTTCTTGACGTCGTGGCCGTGCGAGGTGATCGACTCGAGCTTGAGCCCGGCGGCCGTGAGCTTGTCGGCCACCTCGTGGGCGGTGACCGCCGGGAGATCGACATACTCCCGCAGCCAGGAAAGCGGGACCTTCATCAGATCTCCATTCCGAACGGGAGCGTGAAGCGCACGTCTCCCTCGACCATGTCACGCATGTCCTCGGCGTTGTGGCGGAACATCAGCGTCCGCTCGATGCCCATGCCGAACGCGAACCCGGAGTACCGCGACGGATCGACCCCGCAGGCGATGAGCACGCGCGGGTTGACCATGCCGCAGCCGCCCCACTCGATCCAGCCCTCCGACTTGCAGGTGCGGCAGGGCGGGTTGCCGGGGATCGCCGAGCTGCCGCGGCAGACGAAACACTTGAGGTCCATCTCGGCGGACGGCTCGGTGAACGGGAAGTAGTTGGGCCGGAAGCGGGTCGTGATGCCCTTGCCGAACATCACCTCCGCGAACCGGTCGAGCGTGCCCTTGAGGTGGGCCATCGTCAGGCCCTCGTCCACGGCCAGCCCCTCGGTCTGGTGGAAGACCGGGGTGTGGGTCGCGTCGAGCTCGTCGGTGCGGAACGTCTTGCCAGGCGAGATCACGTAGACCGGCAGCTCGCGCTGGAGCAGCGCGCGGATCTGCACCGGCGAGGTCTGCGTGCGCAGCACCATGCCGGAGTCGGCGTGACCCGGCGCTGCCACGTAGAACGTGTCGTGCTCCGAGCGGGCCGGGTGGTCCTTGGCGATGTTGAGCGCGTCGAAGTTGAACCACTCGCCTTCGAGCTCGGGGCCCTCGGCCACTTCGTAGCCCATGGCGACGAACGCGTCGGCGATGCGCTCCTGCAGCGTGGTCAGCGGGTGGCGGGCACCGCGCGGCCGCCGGTCCCACGGCAGGGTGACGTCGACGGTCTCCTCGACGAGCACCCGCGCGTCGCGCTCGGCCTCGAGCTCGGCCTGGCGGGCGGCGAGCGCTTCGTTGATCGCCCTACGGGCGGTGCCGACGCGCTTGCCGGCCTCGGCGCGGGCGGCGGGCGGCAGGGCGCCGATCTCGCGGTTGGCCAGGGCGATGGGCGAGCGGTCGCCCGCGTGCGCCAGCCGGGCCTGCTTGAGTGCGTCGAGGCTGTCGGCCGCCTTGATCGCCGCGATGGCGTCGGCCTCCATGCGGGACACCTCGTCGGCATGCAACGGTGTCACCTCGACGGGGTCGTAGTCAGACAAGAGTGAGCTCCGTATCCAGGGCTTGAGCGGAAAAGAGTCTAGTGGGGCCCGCCCACCGGGGCCGACTCGATCGCTAAGGGGTGGCGAAGTCGGGCGTGCCGGTGGGCACGGTAAATCGGAACTCCGCCCCGCCCTCGGGCGCCCGCTGCACGGTGATCGTGCCGCCATGCGCCTCGACCAGGCCCTTGACGATGAAGAGGCCGAGCCCGGTGCCACCGCGCCGGCGGCTGTTGCCGCCTCGCCAGAACTGCCTGAAGACGCGCGGAGCCAGCTCGGGCTCGATGCCCTCGCCCTCATCGCGCACCGACACGGCAACTCCCCATCCGACGGACTCGATCTCAATTGTCACAGTGCCGCGCCCGTGGCGCAGCGCGTTTTCCACCAGGTTACCCAGGATCTGGTCGATCTTGTCCTGGTCGAGCCACATCTCCGGCAGGTCCTCGCCGACGATCAGGCGAAAACGCCCCTCGGTCTCGCCCGCCGCGACCCGGCCCGCGATGAGCCTGCGCACCCTGGCGGGGACGTCGACGACCTGGCGGCGCACCTCCAGCCGCCCCGACTCGATGCGCGAGACGTCGAGCAGCTCGGTGATGAGCCTGGTGACGCGGTCGGCGTCGTTGTTGACGGTCTCGAGCATGACGCGCTTCTGCTCGTCGGTGAAGCGCTCCCACTTGGCCAGCATGGTCGCGGTGAAGCCCTTGACGCTGGTCAGCGGCGAGCGCAGCTCGTGGGCCACGGTCGAGACCAGGTCGGCGCGGCTGCGCTCCAGCCGGGCGCGGGCGCCGCCGTCGCGCAGGGTGATCGTGACGCGATCGACCTCGCCGCCGCGCTCCGGCTCGCGTACGAGCCTGGCCGCGACATACAGCTCCTGGCCGCCGGGCAGGTGCAGCGGCCGCTCCGGCGCCCTGCTCCTGATGCGCATCCCGCCCTCGGGGTCGAGCGCCTTCCACCAGTCGCGCCCGTCGTGGTCGCGGAACGGGAACACGTCGTTCATATGCCTGCCGACCGCGCGCTCCATGGGGACGCCGGTGAGCCGGGCGGCGGCCCGATTTACGGCCAGAACGCAGCCGTCACGGTCGGTCACGATGAGACCGTCGGGAAGGTCGTCGATGGCTATCGTGCACGCGGCGGCCACAACTCGCCCGTCGGTGTCTGCGCCGTGCACGACCTCGCCCCCTCCGCCTACAACGCCGACAATAGCGGGTTTCCCGCCGCCTAGGGCACTCGCTGAGCCCTAGCCGAGGAGTAAAGGCATACCGCCGCGGCGGTGGCCAGGTTCAGGCTTTCCGCCTGTCCGTAGATGGGCACTCTGACCACATCGTCGGCCTCAGCCAGTACGTCCTCCGGCAGTCCCCAGGCTTCGTTGCCGAAGATCCACGCGGTGGGTCCGCTAAGATCAACATCGTCGAGCGTGTGCTTGCCCGTGCCGTCGGCCGCCAGCACGCGCAAACCCCGCTCCTTGAGTTGACGCACGGCGGCGCTCACCGGTGCACCGATGACGACGGGCAAGTGGAACAGGCTGCCGACGCTGGCGCGTACGCACTTGCCGTTGTACGGGTCGACGGAGGCGTCGGTGAAGATCACCGCGTCGGCGCCGGCGGCGTCGGCCGCCCGCATGACGGTGCCGGCGTTGCCCGGGTCGCGCACGTGGGCGAGCACGGCGACCAGGCGCGGCTGCTCCGCCAGCGCCTTGTCC
This sequence comes from Nonomuraea sp. NPDC049625, assembly GCF_040675285.1. Lineage (NCBI taxonomy): Bacteria > Bacillati > Actinomycetota > Actinomycetes > Streptosporangiales > Streptosporangiaceae > Nonomuraea > Nonomuraea sp. NPDC049625. The sequence continues at coordinate 72,328 of NZ_JBFAOQ010000009.1, forward strand.
AGGGGCACGTGTACGAGCGTGCAGACGGCCACCAGCCCCTGCGGGGTCACGGTCTGTGACAGCTCCGACATGACCTCGCCGCTGGCCCGGTGCACGGGCACGCCCTTCAGGCGGGCCTCGGTGATCAGCTCGGGGTGGCGCAGCTCGGCCTCGGCGGTGCTGAACAGCTCCAGCGTCACGCCGTCGAGCTTGAGCGCCTCGCGCACCGCCTGCGGCCCCTCGGCCAGGAACCTGCGGTCCTGCTCCCTGAAGGCCCGCTTGGTGAGCCGCCTGGCCGCCTTCACCCGCGGCGACTTCACGTTGGTCAGCTCGGACCCGGCCATGCTCTCTCCCTGTCCCACACAGCTACGTCGCTCACGGCGACGTCCCACACAGCAGCGTCCCTCACGGAACGTCCCACACCGCGACGCCCCTCGTGCCAGCGCCCCACACCTGGACGCCCCTCGTGGCAGCGCCCCACACAGCAACAAAGGGCCCACCGTCATCGGTGGGCCCCTCGATTAAGACGAGCGCCTCAGCTCGCGGCTTTCAGCTCGCGGCCGGAGCGTTCACGTTCGCCGGAAGCGCCTTCTTGGCGGCCTCGACGAGCGTGGCGAAGGTCTGGCTGTCGTTGACCGCGAGGTCGGCCAGGATCTTGCGGTCGACCTCGACGCCGGCCAGGCGCAGACCCTGGATCAGGCGGTTGTAGGTCATGCCGTTCTGGCGGGCGGCGGCGTTGATCCGCTGGATCCACAGACGGCGGAAGGTGCCCTTGCGGTCCTTGCGGTCCCGGTAGGCGTACGTCATCGAGTGGAGCATCTGCTCCTTGGCCTTGCGGTACAGACGCGACCGCTGGCCACGGTAACCGCTCGCCCTCTCGAGGACGACCCTGCGCTTCTTCTTGGCGTTGAGCGCCCGCTTCACGCGTGCCATGTTTCTTCTCCCCGGGGAATCGCGCTACTTAGCGAGCAGCTTCTTGATCTTCTTGGAATCGGCGTCGGAAAGGACGACCTCGTTCTTGAGACGGCGCGTCAGCGTGGACGACTTCCACTCGTTGTAGTGCGCGCGGTTGGCACGGCGACGCTTGATCTTGCCGGTGCCGGTAAGCCGGAACCGCTTCTTCGCACCGCTGTGCGTCTTCATCTTCGGCATGTCGCCGTCTCTCCTCGTTTCGGTCGTGCCACGGGCCGGGCCGGTGCTGGGCCGACCCGGTCGCGGCGTCTTCGTCTGCTGGTGGCTTAATCGGGGCGCTCTGTAAGGCTAACCCCAACCGCGGGTCATCCTTCCTGTGGGGAAGTGTCCTCGCCGCCACGCTGTGCCTTGGCTGCGGCCTTTTCGGCCTTGGCCTCAGCCTTCTTCTTATGCGGACCGATCACCATGATCATGTTACGGCCGTCCTGCTTGGCGTGGGACTCCACGAAACCGAGCTCCTGGACGTCGTCCGCGAGCCGCTGCAGAAGCCGGAAACCCAACTCCGGCCGGGACTGCTCGCGACCACGGAACATGATCGTGACTTTGACCTTGTCTCCTGCCTTGAGGAACCGCACCACGTGACCCTTCTTGGTCTCGTAGTCGTGCGGGTCGATCTTCGGCCGGAGCTTGATCTCCTTGATGATCGTGTGCGCCTGATTCTTGCGCGCCTCGCGCGCCTTCATCGCGGACTCGTACTTGAACTTGCCGTAGTCCATGAGCTTGCACACGGGCGGTCGAGCCGTGGCCGCGACCTCGACGAGGTCGAGGTCGGCCTCCTGGGCGAGTTTCAGGGCGTCGTGAATCGAGACGATGCCTACCTGCTCGCCGTTCGGGCCCACGAGGCGAACCTCGGGAACTCGGATACGCTCGTTGATGCGGGGCTCAGTGCTGATGGGGCCTCCTAGGTTTGCGATCCCTACGTGCTCGTCGTGCCGGGAGCTCCTCGCCAACGCGAAAAGCCCCGCACGTCGCGCATGCGGGGCCACTGAGCTCTTCGGCTTTCGTGGCCTTGAGCTCCCCGGAGTAGTCCGGCGTGATCCTGGACCCGGCCACCTTTCCGGTGACGCAGGTGGGAGGGAGACCTCCGCTTGCGCGTCCAGCAATGGCATGCCGGACCGATCAGAGAGCTACATTACCACAACGACCAGAGGCTCTCGAATCATCCCCGCTGGCCCGGCCCCTGCACCGATCCAGACGGAAGCGACCGGATGGCAGCTGCAAGAGGCCAAGCAGCACTTCAGTGAAGTCGTCGGGAAGGCTCACGACGAGGGGCCGCAGGTCGTCACGAAGCACGGCAAGGACGTGGTGGTGATCCTCGGCATGGAGGAGTACCGCCGGCTCAAGGGTAGGCAGCCGGACTTCAAGGAGTTCCTGCTCAGCGAGCCGGACTGGCCGGACGATCAGGAGTTCGCACGCGACAGGAGTCTTCCGCGAGAAGTGGGCCTCGACTGGTGAGCGCCGGCTACATCATCTCCGAGGTACGAAGCCACATGGCAACCCGGGGCCGACTCTCTACCTCGGCGTCCTGTCCATCGGCGAGATCCGCTGGGGGATCGAGCTGCGCCGGAAGAGCGCCCCCCAGCAGGCGTTGGTGCTGGAGAGGTGGCTCGCGGACACCGGCGTGACCGTGATCAACCCGTTCGAGATGACCGCCTGGCGAGCTCCGCCTCGCCGGCCGCGCGCATGGCCTCCACCGGCACATCCGTCCGGCCCGTCATCAGCTCCACCTGCCGCACCGCCTGGTGCAGCAGCATCGCGAACCCCCCGACCACGGTGCCGCCCGCGGCCCGGACGGCCGCCGCCGCGCCGGTCGGCCAGGGTGAGTAGACCACGTCGAAGAGCGCGGGCACCCGCGCCAGCCGGTCGGCGAACGCGTCCACCGCCCCGCCTGGCAGCGTCGAGACCACCAGATCCACCCGCGTGAAGGCGTCGAGCTTGTCGAACGTCTCCACCGCCAGCGCCACGCCCAGCCGCTCGGCCACCTCCACCGTCTCCCCCGCCCGCGCGGGGTCGCGCACCAGCAGCGTCGCCGAGAACAGCCCGAGGTTACGTAGCGCCGCGAGCGCCGAGGCCGCCGTAGCCCCTCCGCCGAGCACGGTCGCCGAGCCCGGCGCGGGCACGCCCGCCTCGGCCAGCGCCTGCTCGATGCCGTAGACGTCGGTGTTGTGGCCGTGCCGGCGCCCGTCGTGGAAGACCACGGTGTTGGCCCCGCCGACCTCGACGGCCAGGTCGGACACGGTGTCGAGCAGGGGCAGCACGGCCCGCTTGAGCGGCATGGTCAGCGACAGCCCCGCCCACGCGTCCTCACCGCCGGGGATCTGGCCGCGCACGGGCACCAGCTCGCCCAGCAGCGCGGGCAGCCGCGCCTCGTCGCACTCGAACGCCTCGTAGCTCCACCCGTCGAGCCCCATCGCCTGGTACGCGGCCCGGTGCAGGTAAGGCGAGAGCGAATGACCGATGGGCGACCCCATCACCGCAGCCCGCATCCACACTCCTTCCAACCATGCAAGACCCTATCGCCAACGCTCTGCCACCTGGACGGCCCACGGGGCGCGCGTCACGGCGGGTCGTCCCATCACCTGAGAAGCGTCCCTTGGACGGGGGGCGGCGCAGGTCGGCGGGAGGTGCCCACCGTGCGCAGCCGTAAAGGATGGGTGTCACCCGCGCAAACTGGCCACCCGCCCTACGGCGGCCCGCCAAGAACGGGTGTCCCCACGCAGACCCCACCACCCACCGCACAGCTGCCCGCCAAGAACGGGTGTCCCCACGTAGACCCGGCACCCGCCCTACGGCGGCCCGCCAAGAACGGGTGTCCCGATGCAGACCCCGCCACCCGCCGTGCGGCGCGTGCCCGGATCGGGCAGAACCGGCCTAAAGGACGCCCACCCACGACGGCGCGGTGGGCGGGCGTCGGAGGTCAGCCGCCGCAGCCACCGTTCCTGGCGCACTTGGCCAGCAGCGCCTGACGCTGGGCCTCGGTGGTGGCGAACTCGGTGATGCTGCTCTTGGGGTCAGTGGCCACGAAGTACAGCCAATCCCCCTTCGCCGGGGTCAGCGCGGCCTGGATGGCGTGGTCGCCGGGGTTGGCGATCGGGCCGGGCGGCAGCCCCTCGTACATGTAGGTGTTGTAAGGGGACTTGGTCTGCAGTTCGGCGTGGGTGGCATAGGTGCGGTACTTGTTCAGCGCGTACATGACCGTGCTGTCCATCGCCAGCTTCATCTGCGGCTTGCGCTCCAGCCGGTTGTAGATGACGCGGGCGATCTTCGGCATGTCCTCCTGGCGACCGGCCTCGGCCTGCACGATGCTGGCGATGACCATGATCTCGTGCGGCGTGTGGCCGAGTGCCTTGGCGCCGCCCTCGAGGTCCATCTGCTCAGCCGTCTGGTTGAACCGCTTGACCATCGCTCCCAGGATCTGCGACGCCGTGGTCTTGGGCTGGACCTCGTACGTGGCCGGGAAGGCGTATCCCTCGAGCTTGCCCTTGGCGTATTTCGGCAGGTCTAGCTGATCCACGTCCTTGGCCGCCGCGGCGAAGTCCTTGACGGGTTTGCCGGTCTCCTGCGCCAACGTCTTCAAGGTGTCGGACAGGCGCAGGCCCTCCTTGAGGGTCACCGTGGCGCGCATCCGGTTGTCCGGGATGAGCAGCGCCACCGCGCTCGCGGCCGACATGTTCTTGCGCAGCTTGTACGAGCCGGGCTGCAGCGAGCCGCTCCTGTTGGCGTTGGCGATCGCGTTGGTGAACGCCCTGGCGCTGGCCACGACCCCCTGCTTCTCCAGCTCCTGCGCCACGTCCGAGGCGCTCTGGCCGTCCTTGATCTCCACGACGACCTCACCGGTGCCCTGACCGGTGTAGTCGTCGGGCACGAGCGCGTCGTTGAGCCACATGTAGCCGTAGTAACCGCCGCCGCCGATGATGCCCGCCAGCACGACGAAGGCGAGCAGCGGCGCGATGAAGCCGCCACGGTTGCGGCGTCGGCGCCGTCGGCGGCCGCCACGGCCGCCGCGAGTGCGCCGGGTACGACCGCCGTCGTCCTCGGCGCCGAGGAGAGTGTTCAGATCGAGATCGTTCATAGGTGCGCTGGCCAATCTCCCGGTATGACCGGCCGGGCGTCAAGCGAAACCGCCAAACCGGCTTGGGTCACCGAGCGGAACTGGGGGGCCCGCCGGACATGCTCCCACGACCAGCGGAGATCACTCTGGGTAGCCATGCTAAGGGATGGAAAGAGGACGCATGACCCGTTTTGGGGCATTCGCGCCGGGACGGAGGGGGTCCCGCCGAACATCAACTCGTCCCGAGGTTCTTATTCAGCTCTTCCCGGTATCTCACGAACTCGCTCTCTTTGTCGGTGAATTTGGTGATTCTATGCGCCGGATCTGTCGTCACAAACCAGTGCCAATCACCTTGGGCTGGGTTCAGGGCCGCCATCAGCGCCTTCTCCCCGGGATTCGCGATGGGCCCGGGCGGCAGCCCTTTGTGCTGGTAGGTGTTGTAAGGAGAGTCGACCTTGGTGTCACGCTCCGTAATTTTCAGACTCCGCCGGTTCTGCGCGTACAGGACGGTGCTGTCGATCTCCAGCGGGGTGCCCTTCTGGAGGCGGTTGTAGATCACCCTGGAGATCTTCGGGTAATCCGCGTCGACCCCGCCCTCGGCCTGGATCATGCTGGCCACCGTGACGGCCTCCAGCGGCGTCACGTGCTTGCGGGCCGCCTCCTTCTCCAGGCCGATCTGGCGGGCCGCGAGCTGGAAGCGCTCGACCATCGCCGCGAGCACGTCCACGGCCGTGTCACCGGGCTCGATCTCGTACGTGGCGGGGAACAGGAACCCCTCGAGTCCCTCCGCGTACGATGGCAGGCCGACGAGAGCTTTGTCGACGCCCTGCAGCTCCTTGAGCGGCAGCCCGGCCAGTTTGGCCACGCGGGCCAGCACCTCGGACGTCCGCAGACCCTCGGGGACGGTGACGCGCCGCACGACCCTGGACGAGGGCGCGAGCAGCAGGTCGAGCGCCGCCTTGGCGGCCATGCCCTTGCGCATCCGGTAGTGCCCGGGCCGCAGCCGGTTGGTGACCGCGCGCTCCTCCGTCACCCGTACGAACGACTGCGCGCTCGCCACCACCCCGGCCTCGGCCAGCACGGAGCCGATGGCCTGCGCGCTCGAACCCGGCGCGATCCGCACCGTCACGGCGCCGCTGCCGGGCCCGTCGAAGTCTTCGGGGCTCAGGTACGGCTTGAGCACCGCGATCCCACCCGCCCCCAAGGCCACCAGGGACACGATCAGGCCCGCGGAGACCATCCCGGCCTTGCGCAAGGCCCGCTGGCGAGGCGCGGCCGGCACCCCGACCTCCGCCTCCCCCGCCGTCCCGGCCTCCACCGTCCCGGCTTCCGCAGCGCCGACTCCCGCCGTCCCCGCCTCCACCGCGCCGACCTCCGCCGTGCCTACTTCCGCCGTCCCGGCTTCCGCTGCGCCGACTCCCGCCGCCGCATCAGGCTCCGCCGCCGCATCAGGTCCGGCCGTCGCATCGGGCTCGGGCCGCTGTCGCTCCGGGTTCGGGTCGCGCTCCGCCGGGTCCTCCGGCCTGTCCTGCTCGGAGTCGCCGGAGGAGAACGGGATCATGTCGCCGAGGTCGTCCTCGCCATCGGGCCTGCCGTTCACGCGGCCACCCCACCGTCAGCGATGCGGACGGCCAGAACCCTCACAGCCGCCGAGCCGTCAGCCCTGCGATCGACCCGGCAGCGGACCTGCGGCCACGTCCTGGCCATGCGTCCTGCCGTGTACTCCGCCTGCGCGGGCGCGACCCCCGTATCGCGCGCGCTCATGAGGCAGGTCCGTCGGCCGCTGGGGGCGGTACGACGGGCCTGCCTGGGGGTCTATCGGTGGCGCGTTCGGAGTCGAGCGCGTCCTGCAGCAACACGACGGCCGCGGCCTGATCCACGACGCCGCGCTGCTTCTTGGCTTTCATGCCGCTGGCACGCAGCCCATGCGTGGCGGCGACCGTGGTCAGCCGCTCGTCGAACAGCCGCACGGGCGTCGGCGCGAGCCGGACCGCGAGATCGGCGGCGAACTGGCGGGCCAGCCCCGCCGCCTGCCCCTCGCGTCCGGACAGCGAGGTGGGCAGCCCCACGATCACCTCGATCGCCTCGTGCTCCGCGACGATCGCGGCGATGCGGTCGAGGTCGCCCTTGCCTCGCCTGACGGTCTCGACCGGCGTGGCCAGAAACCCGGAAGGGTCACTGCGGGCCACGCCGATACGTACGGATCCGACGTCCACGCCGATCCGCGTGCCGAACCTCATATCAGCCGAGCTGATCCGCGACAGCCTGCTCGACCTGCTGCAGCGCGTCGCCGATCGCGTCCGGCCGTGTGCCGCCGCCCTGCGCGACGTCGTCCTTGCCGCCACCGCCACCCCCAAGAGCCTTGGCGGCGACGCCGACCAGCTTCCCGGCCTTGAGCCCGCGCTCGCGCCCCGCCTCGTTGACCGCAGCAACCACCACAGGTCGGTCGGAGGGGACGCCGGCGATCACGATGACCGCCGGCCGGTCCGCCGGGAACCTGCCACGCACATCCAGCGCGAGCTTACGCAGATCATCCGCACCGGTGCCATCAGGCGCGCGGTGTGTCACAACGGAGACTCCACGCAGGTCGCCCGCCTTGGCGGCGAGATCACCGGCCACCTGGAGCACCTGGGCGGAGCGGATCTTCTCCAGCTCCTTCTCCGCCGTGCGCAGCCGGGTGACGATGCCGTCGATGCGCTCGGGCAGCTCCTCGCGGCGCGCCTTGAGCTGCTCGGTGAGCTGCGCGACCAGCACGCTCTCGCGGGCCAGGAAGCGGAAGGCGTCGATGCCGACAAGCGCCTCGACGCGGCGCACGCCCGCGCCGACCGACTGCTCGCCCAGCACCTTGACCAGGCCGAGCTGGCCTGAGCTGTGGACGTGGGTGCCACCGCACAGCTCGCGCGAGTAGTCGCCGATCTCGACGACGCGGACCTCGTCACCGTACTTCTCGCCGAACATCGCCAGCGCGCCCATCGCCCTGGCCTCCGCCTGCGAGGTGTAGAAGGCGTTGACCTTGAGGTCGTTGATGAGCACGGCGTTGACCTCGTCCTCGACGTCGCGCAGCACGCTGGCCGGCACCGCGCCCGCCGCCGTGAAGTCGAAGCGGAAGCGGCCGGGCGAGTTCTCCGAGCCGGCCTGGGCCGCCGTCTCGCCGAGCGCGTTCTTGAAGCCGCGGTGGACGAGGTGGGTGGCGCTGTGGCTGCGCGAGATCGCGCGGCGGCGCTCGAGGTCGATCTCCGCCTGCGCGTCGTCGCCGACCTTGAGCTCGCCACTGCGGATCTTGCCGCGGTGCACGACCAGGCCCGCGAGCGGCGTCTGCACGTCGACGATCTCGACCTCGGCGCCGCTGGTGCGGATCACGCCCTGGTCGGCGAGCTGGCCGCCGCCCTCGGCGTAGAACGGGGTGCGCCCGAGCACGACCTCCACGGTCGCGCCCGCACCGGCCGCCGGGACGGGCACGCCGTCGACCAGGATGCCGACCACGCTCGTGTCGGCCTCGGTCTGGTCGTAGCCGAGGAACTCGACCTTGCCCGCCTTCTCCAGCAGCTGCCCGAAGACGGAGATGTCGGCGTTGCCGGTCTTCTTCGCCGCGGCGTCGGCCTTGGCCCGCTCCCGCTGCTCCTTCATGAGCCGGCGGAAGCCCTCCTCGTCGACCTTGAGCCCGTGCTCGGACGCCATCTCCAGCGTCAGGTCGATCGGGAAGCCGTAGGTGTCGTGGAGCTGGAACGCCTGGTCGCCGGAGAGCGTGGTGCCGGACTTGCGCTTGGTCTCCTCGACGGCCACGTCGAAGATCGCGGTGCCGGTGCGCAGCGTGCCCAGGAACGACGCCTCCTCGGCGTCGATGACCGCGTGGATCTGCGGCGCGTCGACCTTGAGCTCGGCGTACTGCTCGCCCATGACGTTGATGGCGACGTCGGTCAGCTCGTGCATGTAGCGGTCGTCGCCGGAGCCGAGCAGGCGCAGGTTGCGCACGCTCCTGCGCAGGATGCGGCGCAGCACGTAGCCTCGGCCCTCGTTGCTGGGCAGCACGCCGTCGGCCACCAGCATGGTGCCGGTGCGGACGTGGTCGGCGATCACGCGCAGGCTCACGTCGGCCCGCGGGTCGCGCCCGTAGCGGGTCTTGGTGAGCTCGGCCGCCTTGTCGAGGATCTTGTACGTGGTGTCGATCTCGTAGATGTTGTCGACGCCCTGCAGGATCGCGGCCATGCGCTCGAGGCCCATGCCGGTGTCGATGTTCTTCGCCGGCAGCTCGCCCGCCACGTCGAAGTCGACCTTGGTGCGGACCTGGCTGAGCTGGTACTGCATGAAGACGAGGTTCCACACCTCGAGGTAGCGGTCCTCGTCGGCGACGGGGCCGCCCTCCTTGCCGTATTCGGCGCCGCGGTCGTAGTAGATCTCCGAGCAGGGGCCGCCGGGGCCGGGCACGCCCATGTGCCAGTAGTTGTCCTCCAGGCCACGCCGCTGGATGCGGTGCTCGGGCAGGCCGACGCGGTTGCGCCAGAGGTCGTAGGCCTCGTCGTCCTCGAGGTAGACCGTCGCCCACAGCTTGTCCTCGGGGAAGCCGAAGCCGCCGTCGGACTCGGAGCGGGTGAGCAGCTCCCACGCGAACGGGATCACTTCGGCCTTGAAGTAGTCACCGATGGAGAAGTTGCCCAGCATCTGGAAGAACGTGGCGTGCCGCGTGGTCTTGCCGACCTCGTCGATGTCGGGGGTGCGCACGCACTTCTGCGCGGTGGCCAGCCGGGACGCCGGAGGCTTGCGCTGCCCCAGGAAGTACGGCTTGAACGGCACCATACCGGCATTAACCAGGAGAAGCGTGGGGTCCTCAGCGATCAGGCTGGCCGAGGGCACTACCTTGTGCCCACGCTCCTCGAAGAAGCGCAGGAAGCGGCGGGCGATCTCTGCCGACTCCATGTTGGCCATCCTTTGCGTTAGTTGTTGTCTTCAGCGTTGCCGAGCCCGAAGCGGGCTCGCAACTCGGTTTCGCGCTCCGCGGCCTCGCCGAGCGCGTCGGAAGTAAAGTCTCTCACCTGCCGGAGCATCCCCGCGGCGCCGTTGGCAGTCCTGCGGGCGACGTGGTCGGGGTGGAGCGCCTGCAGCCTGCGCATCACCCAGAAGGTGAGGAACGCGCCCAGCGACAGGTAGAACAGCCGTCTGATCATCGCGCCTGCCCCTGACGCGTCCTCGGGACGGCCTTGCGGGGCCTGCGGGCCTCGATGGCTCGGCGGACGCCGTACGCGAGCGAGGACACTTTGATCAGCGGCCCGGTGAAGATGGTCTGCGTCACCGCGCTGAGCTTGGCCGCGTGACCGCTGACCTGCTTGACGTCCTTGGTGATGGCCTCGACGGCGATCAGCTGCCGGTTGGTCTCGTTGACCGTGACGCTCATGTCGTCGAGCAGCGGCGTCAGGCGGTCGTTCAGGTCGGAGACCGCCTTGGTGGTTTCGGTGAGCAGCCTGGCCAGCTTGATGAGCACCATGGCGAGCACGCAGACCAGGACTATCCAGCCGGTGGCCGCGATCAGGCCGGCGACCTCTCCAGCGGTAAGCATGCGCTCATCTCCCTCGTACGCTGGGCCGGAACGGCAAGACCTTATCGCGTTCGAGTGACAACCTTGGTGAGGACGCCGGCCTTGACCGTGCTGCCGCGTCGGCGTCCGGCGCTTCCACGACCGCCCGCGTGCCGCCCCGATCCCGTGCGCCACCAGCCGTCCCCGGCCCGGGCCGTGTCCCAACGCCCGCGCACCCCAAACCTACGCCATCCCCCACCCTGCCACACACGCCTCCCCCAATGGCCCCACACTCCCGGACGTCCGGAACACCCCGGCCACCGGCTCCGACCCACCCACCGCACGACCTTTCGCCGCCCGCCACCGCACCGCACACGTTGCGCCGAACGCCATCGCACCCCGACCCGCCGACCCGGCGCCGGAAAGTGAAAGCGCCGGCTTCAGCGGCCCTGACCCGCCACGCCGGCACCACCACCCCGCCGAGACGGGGGTCAGGAGCCGCGGAGGAAGTCGCGGATCTTGGCCCAGCGGTCCGCGACCGGGCCCTCGGCGCCGTGGCGGGTCGGCTCGTAGTAGCGGCGGTCCCGCACCTGCTCGGGCGCGTACTCCTGCCGCACCAGCCCATGGTCGAAGTCGTGCGGGTACTTGTAGCCGTCCCCGTGCCCCAGCTTGGCCGCCCCCGGGTAGTGGGCGTCGCGGAGGTGGCCGGGGACCTGGCCGATGAGGCCGCGGCGGACGTCGCCGATGGCCGCCCCGATGGCCTTGACCACGGCGTTGGACTTGGGGGCCATCGCGCAGTGGATGACCGCGTGCGCCAGGTTGATCTGCCCCTCCGGCAGCCCGATGAGCTGCACCGCCTGGGCCGCGGCCACCGCGGTCTGCAGGCAGGTGGGGTCGGCCATGCCGACGTCCTCGGAGGCGAAGATGACGATGCGGCGGGCGATGAAGCGGGGGTCCTCCCCGGCCTCGATCATGCGGGCCAGGTAGTGGAGGGCCGCGTCGGCGTCGGAGCCGCGCATCGACTTGATGAACGCGCTGATCACGTCGTAGTGCTGGTCGCCCTGCCGGTCATAGCGTACGGCCGCCTTGTCGACGGCCTTCTCCACCACCTCCACGGTGATGTCGTCGGCCAGCAGCGCGGCCGCCTCCAGGTACGTCAGCGACCTGCGCGCGTCGCCGCCCGCCAGGCGTACGAGATGCTCCAGGGCCTGGGGCGCGAGCGTGGCGCGCCCGCCGAGGCCGCGCGGGTCGGAGACGGCCCGCTCCAGCACGGCGCGGATGTCGTCCTCTGTCAGGGACTCCAGGGTGAGCAGCAGCGAGCGCGACAGCAGCGGTGAGATGACCGAGAAGAACGGGTTTTCGGTGGTCGCGCCGATGAAGGTGACCCAGCGGTTCTCGACGGCGGGCAGCAGCGCGTCCTGCTGGGCCTTGTTGAAGCGGTGCACCTCGTCCACGAACAGCACCGTCTGCCGTCCGCTCATGCCGAGCTCGCGCCGCGCGTTGTCGATGGCGGCGCGTACGTCCTTGACGCCCGCCGACACGGCGGAGACCTCGACGAAGCGGCGTTCGGTGACGTTGGAGACGACGTAGGCGAGCGTGGTCTTGCCGGTGCCGGGCGGCCCCCACAGGAACAGCGACATGGGAGCCTCGCTCTCGACCAGGCGCCGCAGCGGGGTGCCCGGGCCGAGCAGGTGCCGCTGACCGATCACCTCGTCGAGCGTGCGCGGTCGCATCCGCACCGCGAGGGGCTGCGGGGTGGCCTCTTCGGCCGCGGAATCGAACAGGCTATCCACATCATGAGATTACACGCGCGGACTACGCTCCCCAGACCGCTCGCGCGCCCGAGTCCCCTGCGCGGAAGACGTAGTAGCCCGCCACCGCGGCCAGCACCAGCGTCAGCGCCGACAGGGTCAGCGTCGTGGCCCGGCCGAACCGGTCACGGCCGACCGAGTCGCGGGCCGGGCTGGTGGCGTACACGAGCAGCAGCGCGGCCACGGCCAGCCCCAGCACCGACAGCAGCAGCGGGTTGGCGAAGCTCTGGTGCGTGGTGATGCGGGACCCCAGCGCGCCGTCCGCCGTGGCGAAGCGGGCCGCCTTGAGGCTCTCGCCGCTCTCCTTGGCCGCGAAGACCGCCACCGGGGAGGCCAGGGAGAGCAGCACCACCGCCCACGCCACGTACGTGCGCCAGCGCGGGACGATCGCGTAGACGGCCGCCGCGGCCACCAGCAGCGGGGTCAGCACGACGGCGAAGTGAATGATCAGTGGATGCGCCGGCAGGCCGAGGATCTGGTCGAACATGGGGTGCTCCTTAGTTCTCATTTCAACTACGAATCTCAGCACCATATGGTTCGCGACCTCACATGTCGTCCTCTGCCGCTTTCACCACTTACGTCCGGCACATATCGAAGGCCGGTAGCATGCGCGGAGTTGTTTGGTCATGCACGGGCAAATTGAGAGGACATAGCGGTGAGCGGCGACGACCGCCAGAACGAGGAAGACCGCCAGAGCGAGCTGGCGCGGGAGCACAAGGAACGGCAGGCGAAGCGCGCCGCCGCCCAGACCACCAAGTCACGGCGGAACACCTTCATCGGCGCGGGCGTGGCCGTCGTCGTTGTCGCGGGCGGCATCTTCGCCGCGACCACGCTGGTCAACAAGGAACCCGGCAAGGCCTCGGCGGAGAGCAGCCCTTCCGCCTCCGCCTCCGCCTCCGCTTCCGCCTCCACGGAGCCGTCGGCCACGCCGTCGGCCAAGACCGGCCCGGTCTCCTGCACCTACAAGCGGGAGACGGGGGTGCCGAACAAGTTCGTCGGCCTGCCGGGCAAGAAGCCCAACATGAAGCTGAAGAAGATGACGATCGTCACCAACCGCGGCACCGTCGTCATCGATCTCATGACCGACGCCGCGCCATGCTCGGTCAACTCGCTCAGCTTCCTGGCGAAGAAGAAGTTCTACGACAACATGAAGTGCCACCGCCTGGTCACGCCCGACGTGTCCGGCGTGCACCTGCTGCAGTGCGGCGACCCGCTGGCCAAGGCCGACGGCAAGAACCCGACCGACGGCCAGGGCACCGCGGGGTACGTCTACGGCGACGAGAACACCGACATCGCCCTGTCGAAGGGCGTGGTGTTCATGACCCAGGCGGGTGACGCGATGGGCCAGAACAACAGCCAGTTCGCCATCTCGCTGTCGGACGAGAACAGCCAGATCGGCTCGGGCTACAACGTGATCGGCGTGGTCAGCGAGGGCATGGACATGCTGCAGGGGCTGGCCACCAGCGGCAAGGACCTGCTCCTCAACGATGCCGACATCACCGGCGACGGCGGCACCACGGCGCCCAAGAACCCGGTGATCATCAAGAACATCACCTTCAAGTAGGGCGACAGCGAGAACGGCGGGCACCGGCTCCGGTGCCCGCCGTTCTCACATGCCTAGACCTCGGTCTTGGGCTTGGCGTCGACGCCCGCCTCCTTGCGCTGCTCGCCCGTGATCGGCGTGGGCGCGCCCGTGAGCGGGTCGAAGCCGGAGGCCGTCTTCGGGAACGCGATCACGTCACGGATCGAGTCGCCGCCGGACAGCAGCATGCAGATGCGGTCCCAGCCGTAGGCGATGCCGCCGTGCGGCGGGGGCCCGTACTTGAACGCCTCCAGCAGGAAGCCGAACTTGCTCTCCGCCTCCTCCTTGGAGATGCCCAGCACGTCGAAGACGCGCTGCTGCATCTCGGCCCGGTGGATACGGATCGAGCCGCCGCCGATCTCCATGCCGTTGCAGACCATGTCGTACGCGTACGCCAGCGCCTCGCCCGGGTGGTCCTGGAAGTTGTCGGCCCACTCCGGCTTCGGCCCGGTGAACGGGTGGTGCACGGCGGTCCAGCCGATCTCGCGGCCCACCTCGTCGTACACGGGCTCGAACATGGGGGCGTCGACGACCCACAGGAACGCCCACGCCGACTCGTCGATCAGGCCGCAGCGGCGGCCGATCTCCAGGCGGGCCGCGCCGAGCAGGTCGCGCGAGGAGTGCTTCGGGCCGGCCGCGAAGAAGATCGCGTCGCCCGGCTCGGCGCCGACCTTGGCCGCGAGCCCGGAGAGCTCCTCCTCGGTGAGGTTCTTGGCGACCGGGCCGCCCAGCGTGCCGTCCTCCTGGACGAGCACGTAGGCCAGGCCCTTGGCGCCGCGGCTGCGCGCCCACTCCTGCCAGCCGTCGAGCTCCTTGCGGGTCTGCGAGGCGCCGCCCGGCATGACCACGGCGCCGACGTACTCGGCCTGGAAGACGCGGAAGGGCGTGCCGGCGAAGTAGCCGGTCATCTCGACCAGCTCCTGGCCGAAGCGCAGGTCCGGCTTGTCGGAGCCGTAGCGGGCCATCGCGTCGGCGTACGTCATGCGCGGCAGCGGCGTCGGCAGGTCGTAGCCGGCGATCTCCTTCCACAGCCGGCTGATCAGCTTCTCGCCGACCTCGATGACGTCCTCCTGGTCCACGAAGGACATCTCGACGTCGATCTGCGTGAACTCCGGCTGCCGGTCGGCCCGCAGGTCCTCGTCGCGGTAGCACTTGGCGAGCTGGTAGTAGCGCTCGAGGCCGGCGACCTGGAGGAGCTGCTTGAACAGCTGGGGCGACTGGGGCAGGGCGTACCAGTTGCCGGGCTGCAGGCGCACCGGGACCAGGAAGTCGCGCGCGCCCTCGGGCGTGGAGCGGGTCAGGGTCGGCGTCTCGACGTAGACGAAGCCCAGCTCGTGCATCACCTCGTTGGCGAGGTAGGTGGCCTTGGAGCGGGTGCGCATGGCGTTGGCCACCTGCTGGCGGCGGATGTCGAGGTAGCGGTACTTGAGCCGGGCCTCCTCCGAGACCCCCACGTTGCCCTCGATCGGGAAGGGCAGCGGCGCGGACTCGCTCAGCACCTCGACCTGCTCGGCCACGACCTCGATCGCGCCGGTGGGCAGGTCGGGGTTCTCGTTGCCCTCGGGGCGGACCCTGACCTGGCCGACGACCTTCACGCAGTATTCGGCGCGCAGGTCGTGGGCGTGGTCCTCCTCGCGGAAGACCACCTGCGCCGAGCCGGAGGCGTCGCGCAGGTCGATGAAGACCACGCCGCCGTGGTCACGGCGGCGGGCCACCCATCCTGCGAGCGTCACCTGCTGCCCGGTGTGCTCCTCGCGGAGCGACCCGGCCTTGTGCGTGCGGATCACTGCAGTTTCCCTTTCAAAAAGTCGACGACCTCGGCCAAGGGCACCTCGGTCTGCTCAGCGGTGGTCAGGTCCTTCACTTGCACGGCCTTGGCCGCCAGGTCGCGCTCGCCCAGGATCAGGGCAAAACGGGCGCCGGAACGGTCGGCCCCCTTCATCGCGCCCTTGAGCCCCTTGCCGCCGAAGGACATGTCGGCGGCGACACCGGCCGCGCGCAGCTCGCTCACGAGCTTGAACATGTCCCGCGCCGCCTCGTCGCCCAGCGCCACACCGTACACCTCGCAGCGGGCCGGGGTGTCGAGCACGACGCCCTCCCGCTCCAGGGCGATGACGGTGCGGTCGAGACCGAGGCCGAAGCCGATGCCGGGCAGCGCCGGCCCGCCGATGGCCTCGGAGAGCCCGTCGTAGCGGCCGCCGCCGCCGATGCCGGACTGCGCGCCCAGCAGCGGGTGGTCGAACTCGAAGGTGGTGCGGGTGTAGTAGTCGAGCCCGCGCACCAGCCTGGGCGCGTCCTCCCACGGGATGTCCAGGTCGGCCAGGAGCTGCTTGACCCGGCCGTGGTAGGCCTCGCAGTCGGCGCAGAGGTGGTCGCCGATGAGCGGCGCGCCCTCGAGCTGGGCGCGCACCTCCGGGCGCTTGTCGTCGAGCACGCGCAACGGATTGATCTCGATGCGGGCCCTGGTGGCCTCGTCGAGGTCGAGCGCGCGCAGGAACTCCTGCAGCCGGGCCCGGTAGATCGGCCGGCACTCCTTGCAGCCCAGCGAGTTGAGGAGCAGCCGCACCTGGGTGAGGCCGAGCGCGGCGTACCACTGCCAGGCCAGCGCGATCGTCTCGGCGTCGACGGCCGGATCCTCGCTGCCGATGGCCTCCAGGTCGAGCTGGTAGAACTGGCGGTAGCGGCCCTCCTGGGGCGCCTCCGCGCGGAACACCTGGCCGTCGGTCCAGACCTTGACCGGGAGCTGGCCGCGGTGCAGGCCGTACTCCAGGACCGCGCGCAGCACGCCGGCGGTGAACTCCGGGCGCAGCGTCAGCGATCGGCCGCCGCGGTCGGTGAAGGTGTACATCTCCTTGCTCACGACGTCGGTGGACTCGCCGACGCCACGGGCGAACAGCTGGGTGTCCTCGAAGACCGCGGTCTCCAGGTACGAG
The DNA here is from genome assembly GCF_040675285.1 of Nonomuraea sp. NPDC049625. NCBI lineage: Bacteria > Bacillati > Actinomycetota > Actinomycetes > Streptosporangiales > Streptosporangiaceae > Nonomuraea > Nonomuraea sp. NPDC049625. The sequence continues at coordinate 89,165 of NZ_JBFAOQ010000009.1, forward strand.
TATCCGGCCCGCCTGGCCGTCTCGGCGAAAGCTCCGCGAATCGCGTAGAACGTCGAGGCTTGCGGTGGAACGTACTCTTTGACACCTTTAGGTGCTTGGAAGCTCATTAGATCCCTCGTGTGGGACCGGACTGCGGCGCCGCTTCCTTCAAATATGGGTTGGTAGCGCGCTCGCGGCCGATCGTCGTCTGTGGTCCGTGGCCCGGCAGGACGACCGTATCGTCAGGCAGCGTCAGGCACTTGGCAGCCAGGCTGCGCAAAATGGTCGTGTAGTCACCGCCGGGCAGGTCGGTGCGGCCGATGGAGCCGGCGAACAGCAGGTCGCCCGAGAACATGATCTCGTCGCCGGGCAGCCGGAAGCTCACCGACCCCCTGGTATGGCCGGGCGTGTGGTCGACCACGAGCTCGAGGCCCGCCAGCTCCAGCACGGCCCCGTCGGACAGCTCGCGCACGTCGTCGGGCTCGCTCAGCGTCAGCCCGCCGAACATCGAGGCGCTCGTGCCCGACCAGCCGGCGGCCGGGTCGCTCAGCAGGTGGCGGTCGTCGGGGTGGATCCACGCGGGGACGTCACGCGCGCCGCAGACCGGGGCCACCGACCAGACGTGGTCGAGGTGGCCGTGGGTGAGCAGGACCGCGACCGGCTTGAGCCGGTGCTCGCGCAGCAGCTCGTCGACGCCCTCGGTCGCGTCCTGACCTGGATCGACGATCACGCATTCCTCGCCGGCCGCGGGCGCGACAACGTAACAATTGGTCTGGAAGGCCCCTGCGGGGAAGCCGGCGATGAGCATCTGCCTCAGGTGATCTCGTCGAAAAGCCAATGGGAATGTAACCGAAGGGTACCGGTGCGGGTCGCCGGGCTGCGAATCATTACCCGTTGGCCGATACGATTCGCCCACCTCAGTTGATTGACTATGGGAGGCAAAGCGGTGGCCACGGGGAAGGACCGGCAGAGGCAGCTCGCTCGTGAGCACTACGAGCGGCAGATGCATCGCCGGGTCGAACGCGAGCAGAAGGCCAAGCGCACGGCGATCATCGGCTCCTCGGTGGGCGTCGTGATCGTGATCGGCGGCATCGTCGCCGCGGTCGCGCTGCTGGGCGGCAACGACGCGGGGACCGACGCGGCCTCCTCGCCCACGGCGTCGGCCGCCGACACCGCCGCGCCGTCGGCCTCGGCCTCGGCTTCGGCCGCGGCGGGGCCCAAGCCGTACGACGCGGCGACGGGCACGTGCGACTACGTCAAGGACGCCGGAGGCGGGCAGGTCAAGGATGTCGGCATGCCGCCGGCCAAGGTCAAGACCACGCCGGCGACGAAGACGATGACGCTCAGGACCAACCAGGGCGACATCGTCGTCGAGCTGAACAACGCCAAGGCGCCCTGCACGACCAACTCGCTGGAGTTCCTGGCGAAGAAGAAGTACTACGACGGCAGCAAGTGCCACCGGCTCGGCAGCGCCCAGTTCCCGATGCTGCAGTGCGGCGACCCGTCGGCCAAGGCCGACGGCAAGAGCCAGGACGGCACCGGCGGCCCCGGCTACGTCATGGCCGAGGAGAACCTCCAGGGCGCCCAGTACAAGCGCGGCGTGATGGCCATGGCCAAAACGCAGGCGCCGGGCAGCACGGGCAGCCAGTTCTTCCTCGTTTTCGGAGACATCGGACTCACGCCGGATTACACGCCGGTGGGTACGATCACCAAGGGGCTCGACATCCTGGACAAGGTGAACAAAGCAGGCGTCATCGGGGACGCCGGCGACGGGACGGGGGCGCCGAAGCAAACCGTCGAAATCAAAGACGTGACAATCGCCAGCAAGAGCTGACGTAATACAAACTAGGGACGAAGTAGTCCCGAAGGGTCTGATGGAAAGTGCGGGAGGACACGGTGAGCACCGACCCGTGGGGCCGGGTAGACGACGACGGCACCGTCTACGTGCGTACGGCTGAGGGAGAGCGGGCCGTCGGCTCCTGGCAGGCCGGTGAACCCGAAGAGGCACTGGCCTACTTCCATCGCAAGTACGACGAGCTGGCCGGTCAGGTGCAGCTGCTGGAACAGCGCGTCAAGGGCACCGACCTGGCTCCTGCCCAGGCCGAGGCGAACATCGCCAAGCTGCGTGAGGCCGTCGCCGACGCCCACGCCATCGGCGACCTCGACGCGCTGACGGCCCGGCTCGACGGCCTGACGGAGCTGGTCGCCCAGCGCCGCGAGGAGGTCAAGGCGGCCCGCGAGCACGCGCGCGCCGAGGCCAGGTCGGTCAAGGAGCGCATCGTCGCCGAGGCCGAGCGCATCGCGGACGAGACCACCCACTGGAAGTCGGGTGGCGAGCGGCTGCGCCAGCTCGTCGAGGAGTGGAAGGCCGCCGACCGCATCGACCGGGTCACCGAGGCCGCGCTGTGGAAGCGGCTCTCGGCGGCCCGTACGGCGTTCGCCAAGCGGCGCAAGACGTACTTCGCGGGGCTCGACGAGCAGCGCGAGGGCGTGCGGGCGGCCAAGGAGCGCATCGTCGCCGAGGCCGAGGCACTGGCCGACTCGACCGACTGGGGCCAGACCGCGGCGATCTACCGCGAGCTGATGCAGCAGTGGAAGAGCGCCGGCCGGGCCTCGCGCGAGGCCGAGGACGAGCTGTGGGCCCGCTTCAAGGGCGCGCAGGACCAGTTCTTCCAGGCCCGTTCCGCCGTCTTCGCCGAGCGCGACGCCTCGCTGGCCGCCAACGCGGAGGTCAAGGAGGTGCTGCTGGCCGAGGCCGAGAAGATCCTCCCGGTCACGGACGTGCGCACGGCCCGCTCGGCGCTGCGGAACCTCCTGGAGCGCTGGGAGGCCGCCGGCCCGGTGCCGCGCGAGCAGCGCGACCGGCTCGAGGGCGGGCTGCGCAAGGTGGACGAGGCCGTGCGCAAGGCCGAGGACGCCGAGTGGAAGCGCTCCAACCCGGAGGCCAGGGCCCGCGCGCAGAGCACCGTCGACCAGCTGCGCACCTCGATCGATCAGCTGGAGAAGCGGCTGTCCAAGGCGCAGACGGCCGGTCGCGCCAAGGACATCAAGGAGACCGAGGAGGCGCTGATCGCCCGGCGCTCGTGGCTGGAGGAGGCCGAGCGCACGCTCGCCGAGTTCAGCTGACCCCGGTGGAAATGCCCGTGGAGGCCTCGGCGGGCCTCCACCGGGCCCTGCCAACCGTGCGCCGACCGTGCGCGAGCGAGTGGCGGCGGTGCGTGAAATGGGGCGGCGGCGGAAGGGGCTGAGACCTAGGCTGGCGGGCATGGATCCCGTCAGCGCCGCACGTGCCCTCGTCGAGGAGATGTTCCCGGGGGCCCTGTACGCCTTCGTCGGCGGCAGCGCCCTCACCGAGCGCCGCACCAGCACCTCCGACCTCGACGTCGTCGTGGTGCTCGACGGCCTGCCCACCCCCTACCGCGAGTCGCTGCGGTGGCGCGAGTGGCCCGTGGAGCTGTTCGTGCACAGCGAGACCAGCCTGCGCGCCTATCTCGACAAGGACTTCGACCGGCGCCAGCCGAGCCTGGCCCGCATGTGCGCCGAGGGCGCGGTGCTGACCGACCGGACCAGCGGCCGGGCCAGCGACCTCCAGGCGGCGCTGAGCGAGCGCCTGACGGCCGGACCGGGCGGTCTGACCAGCTCACAGGCCGAACGGGCCAGATACGCCCTCTCCGACCTCCTGGACGACCTCTCGGGGGCCACGGACGCCGGCGAGCGGACGTTCATCCGGTGGCAGGTGGCGCAGGAGACCGCCAGGATGGCGCTCGGGCTGGGGCGCAGGTGGCAGGGGAGCGGCAAGTGGCTGCTGCGCGAGCTGCGCGCCCACGACCCGGTGCTGGCGGAGGCGCTGCTCGGCGCCGTCGACGACTCGGCACGGCTGGCCGCCGTCGCCTCGGACGTCCTGGAACGCGCTGGAGGGCGTCTCTGGGAGGGTTACAGGGCCGAGGGTGACCCGTTCCACCAGCCGCTGCGTCACGTGCCCTCAGGGGAGCTCTCGGGCGAGACGGCGCAGAGCTCCGGCATGCGCAGGCTCGCGGCCATCAGCGGGGCCACGGCCGGGTCCGTCCGCCTCTGGATGGGCCAGACCCACGTCGCGCCCGCCACGCGCTCGTCCGACCACCACCACGGGGCCTCGGAGACGGCCATCTACGTGGTCAGCGGCACGCCGTCGTTCGTGTTCCTGGAGGACGGGCGGGAGGTGCGGCTGGACACCAAGCCCGGCGACTACATCTTCGTGCCGCCGTACGTGCCCCATCGCGAGGAGAATCCGGACCCGTCGCAGGAGGCCGTGGTCGTCATCGCCCGCAGCACCCAGGAGGCCATCGTCGTCAACCTCCCCGACCTCCGCCCCCGCTGAGCCGCCGCCAGGGCCCGCCGCCGGGGCCCGGCGCCCCGGAGGCGGTCAGTTGCCGGCGCCGCTGACGCGGTAGACGTCGAACACGCCCTGGATGCTACGCACGGCCTTGAGCACGTGCCCCAAGTGCTTGGGATCGCCCATCTCGAACGTGAACTTGCTGATCGCCACCCGGTCCCGGGACGTCGTGACCGACGCGCTCAGGATGTTGACGTGCTGGTCGGAGAGCGTACGCGTGACGTCGGACAGCAGGCGCGGCCGGTCCAGCGCCTCCACCTGGATCGCGACCAGGAACACGCTGTCGTCGCTGGGCGACCAGCTGACCTCGACGAGCCGGTCGGGCTGCTCCTTGAGCTGCTGCACGTTGGTGCAGTCGCCGCGGTGCACCGACACCCCGTGCCCCCTCGTGACGAACCCGACGATCTCGTCACCGGGCACCGGGGTGCAGCACTTCGACAGGCGTACCCACACGTCGGCGTCGCCCGCCACGACCACGCCCGCGCCGCCACCGCGGGGGCGGCCGCGCAGCCGGGTGGGCAGCGAGGTCTCGGCGATGTCCTCCTCGGCGCTGTCGACGCCGCCGATCGAGGCCACCAGCTTCTGCACGACGGCCTGCGCCGCGATGTGCCCCTCCCCCACGGCCGCGTAGAGCGCGGAGACGTCGGGGTAGCGCAGGTCGCGGGCGAGCGCCAGCAGCGCCTCGCCGGACATCAGCCGCTGCAGCGGCAGGCCCTGCTTGCGCATGGCCCGCCCGATGGCCTCCTTGCCCGCCTCGATCGCGGTCTCGCGGCGCTCCTTGGAGAACCACTGCCGGATCTTGTTGCGGGCCCGGCCCGACTTGACGAACTTGAGCCAGTCGCGCGACGGCCCGGCGTCCGGCGACTTGGAGGTGAAGATCTCGACCGTGTCGCCGTTGCCGAGCCGCGACTCCAGCGGCACCAGCCGCCCGTTGACCCGGGCGCCGATGCAGCGGTGGCCCACCTCGGTGTGCACGGCGTACGCGAAGTCGACCGGCGTGGCCCCCTCGGGCAGCGCGATGACCTGCCCCTTCGGGGTGAACACGTAGACCTCGGACACCGACAGGTCGAACCGCAGCGACTCCAGGAACTCGCCCGGGTCGGAGGTCTCCTTCTGCCAGTCGAGGAGCTGGCGCAGCCAGGCCATGTCGCTGCCCGGCTTGACCTTGCCGGTGGGGCCGGGGCTGCCGACCTCCTCCTTGTACTTCCAGTGCGCGGCCACGCCGTACTCGGCCCGGTGGTGCATCGCGTGGGTGCGGATCTGCAGCTCCACCGGCTTGCCCTCGGGACCGATCACCGTGGTGTGCAGCGACTGATACATGTTGAACTTGGGCATCGCTATGTAGTCCTTGAACCGCCCCGGCACCGGGTTCCACCGGGCGTGGATGGTGCCGAGCGCGGCGTAGCAGTCACGCACGCTGTCGACGAGGACGCGGATGCCCACCAGGTCGTAGATGTCGTCGAAGGCCACGTCGCGGGCGATCATCTTCTGGTAGACCGAGTAGTAGTGCTTCGGCCGGCCCTTGACGACGGCGCGGATCTTGGCCTCGCGCAGGTCGCCGGAGACCTTCTCGATGACCTCCTGCAGGAACAGGTCGCGGCGCGGCGCCCGCTCCGACACCATGCGCGCGATCTCGTCGTAGCGCTTGGGGTAGAGCATGGCGAAGGCCAGGTCCTCGAGCTCCCACTTGATCGTGTTCATGCCCAGGCGGTGGGCCAGCGGGGCGAAGATCTCCAGCGTCTCGCGCGACTTCTGGTGGCGCTTGTGCTCGGGGAGGTAGCGCATGGTGCGCATGTTGTGGAGCCGGTCGGCGAGCTTGATGATCAGCACGCGGATGTCGCGCGACATGGCGACGACCATCTTGCGCACGGTCTCGGCCTGCGCGGCGTCGCCGAACTTCACCTTGTCCAGCTTGGTCACGCCGTCGACCAGGGACCCGATGGTGTCGCCGAAGTCGCCGCGCAGCTCGTCGAGGCTGTAGGCGGTGTCCTCCACCGTGTCGTGGAGCAGCGCGGCGCACAGCGTCTCGTCGTCGGTGCCGAGCTCGGCCAGGATCGTGGCCACGGCCAGCGGGTGGGTGATGTACGGGTCGCCGGACTTCCGCTTCTGGTCGCGGTGGTGGTAGGCGGCAACGTCGTACGCACGCTCGATCACGCGCAGGTCGGCCTTGGGGTGGGTGGCGCGGACCGTGCGGAACAACGGCTCCAGCACCGGATTCATGGCCCCACCCCCAAATCGCCGTCGACGCACCGCTGGAACGCCGGACGCCTCGGCGTTGCCGGAGTCGGTTACGTCGGGCACGACCACATCACGGGGCACACAGACTCCTCACGCAATGGCTCCTCACGTTCGAGTCCAGATCCCCCAGTGTATCCAGGCGGCGAACCTGGGCCGTCGCGGGTCAGGCTCAGACGATCACGAGGGAGTGCAGGTCCACTCCCGTCACCCGCTCACGTCCCTTGAGAAAGGCCAGTTCCATGAGCACGGCGATGCCGACGACCTCGGCGCCGGCCCTCTTCACCAACTCCACGGCAGCCCTCGCGGTGCCGCCCGTGGCCAGCACGTCGTCGACCACGAGAACGCGGTCGCCGGGCGTGAAGGCGTCACGGTGGACCTCGATGGTCGCGGAGCCGTACTCCAGATCGTAGGACTCTTCGAGGGTTTCGGCGGGCAGTTTCCCCTTCTTCCGTACCGGTACGAAACCCGCCCCCGCCCGGTACGCCACCGGAGCCGCGAGGATGAACCCGCGCGCCTCGATGCCCACGATCTTGTCCACCTGGTGGAGCCCGGCCAGTTCGTCCACCACGGCCGCCATGGCGACCGGGTCGCCCAGCAGCGGGGTGATGTCCTTGAACATCACGCCCGGCTTGGGGTAGTCGGGCACGTCCCTGATCCTGTCCAGGATCATCGTGCTCAGCTCGGTCATGGCGTCTCCTCGCAATCGTGCACCGGCGGTGTGCCGGGCTCCATCGGACCTCGAGAGGTTACTGCCGGAATCATCCGGCTGGGGAATCGCCTCCCTGATAGCGTTTCCTCGTGCCCCAGCAGGGCACCGGTCAGGGCTTGGCCGTCGCCGACTCCGGATACCTCTGCCGGGGAAAGCGAGAAGCCGCTTCCTCTCAGGAAGCGGAGGAGTCACGATGGTGCATCCCGCGCACACACACAACGACGCCCCCATCCCGTGAAGGCTGAGGGCGTCGTACGTGTCTGTGCGCCGGTTATCCCTTGGCTACGGCCGCGCTTTTGGAACCCTTCGGCCCCTTGCCGCTTCCCGTCGAGGCCAGCCTCCTGGCGATGGCCTGGTACTTCGGCTCCCGCTCCTTCAACGTCACCAGCAGCGGCGTGGCGACGCACAGCGAGGAGTACGTACCGACGATCATGCCGACGAACAGCGCCAGCGACAGGTCCTTCAGCGTGCCCGCGCCGAGCAGCGTGGTGCCGATGAACAGGATCGCCGCCACCGGCAGGATCGCGACCAGCGAGGTGTTCAGCGACCGGATCAGCGTGTGGTTGAGCGCGTTGTTGGCCGCCATCGAGTACGTCATCTTCGACGTGTGCCCCAGCTTGGCCGTGACCTCCTTGATCATGTCGAACACCACGACCGCGTCGTAGAGCGAATAACCGAGGATGGTCAGGAAGCCCAGCAGCGTGGCCGGCGTGACCTCGAAGCCCGACCAGGCGTAGATGCCGGCCGTGATGACGAGGTCGTGGATGAGCGCGACGATCGCCGACATGGCCATCTTCGGCTCGAACGCCATCGACAGGTACAGGATGATCGCCAGCATGAACACGCCCAGGCCGATCCAGGCCTTCTGCGAGACCTCACCGCCCCAGGACGGGCCGATGGCCTGCACGCTGACTTGCCCGACCGGAGTGTTGAAGTCCTTGGCGATCTGCGACTGCACCTGCTCCCTGGTGTTCTCCGGGAGGCTCTCGGTGGTCACCCGCCAGCCGCTGGTGCCGGCCGACTGGACGATCGCCTGGTGCGCGCCCTGATCGAGGACGGCCTCGCGGACCTGCTGGACGGTGGCCTGCTCGGACTTGAACGAGAAGACCGTGCCGCCTCTGAACTCCACGCCCAGGTTGAGCCCGTTGATCAGCAGACCCGCGATCGAGATGAGCAGCAGAATGCCCGACAGGCTGTACCAGAGCCTCCATTGGCCGACGAAGTCGACATTGATCTCGCCGCGGTAGAGGCGACGCGCCAGTCCCATCTCAGGCCTCCTGCGGAGTGGTCGGGCGGCCGGACGAGCCGACCTCGCTCATGCGCTCGGCGTCGAGGCCGGACAGCGGGTGCCCCTTGGCGAAGAACTTCAGCCTCGCCAGCAGGGCGATGAACGGCTTCGTGAACAGGAACACCACCACGATGTCGATCAGCGTGGTCAGGCCCATCGCGAAGGCGAACCCGGCCACGCCGCCCACCGCCAGGAAGTAGAGCACGATCGCGGCGATGAACATGACGGCGTCGGCGATCAGGATCGTGCGCCGGGCACGGACCCAGGCCACCTCGACGGCCGCGCGGAGCGTCCGGTGGCCCTCCTTCATCTCGTCACGTATGCGTTCGAAGTAGACGATGAAGGAGTCGGCGGTGATGCCGATCGAGACCACGAGGCCGATGATGTGCGGCAACGAGAGCCGGAAGTTGGCGTTGTGGCCGAGCACGACCACCGCCGTGTACGTCAGGATCGTGGCGACCACGAGGCTCAGCACCGCCACGATGCCGAGGCCGCGGTAGTAGAGCATCGAGTAGACCACGACGAGCACGAGGCCGATGAGGCCCGCGACCAGACCGCCCTGCAGCTGGTCCTGGCCCAGCGTCGAGGAGACCGTGTCGACCGAGCTGCGGTTGAACTTCAGCGGCAGCGCGCCGTACTTGAGCTGGTCGGCCAGCGCGGTGGCGCTGAGCTGGTCGAACCCGCCGGTGATCTCGGCCCGGCCGCCGGGGATCGGGCTGATGATGTTGGGGGCGGTGATGACGACGCCGTCGAGCACGACCGCGACCTTGTTGCGCGGCTCCTGGGAGTTGTAGGCGGCCGTGGTGAGCTTGCTCCACTCGGCCGCGCCCTTGCTCTTGAAGTCGAGCTGGACGACCCACTCCACGGTGCCCTGCCGGACGCCCGCCGAAGCCGTGTCGATGTCGGTGCCGACGACCTTGGCGACGTCGAGGACGTACTTGTAGCTGCCGTCGGTCTCGCAGCCGGCGAACTGCTTCTTCGGGTCGTCCTGGACGCCCTGGCCGCGGTTGGCCGGGTTGGCGCAGTCGAGCTTGTTGAACTGAGCCAGCACCGCCGGGTCGATGCCCTGGGTGTTGACGCCGGCGTTGGGGTTCTGCGCGGGCGGCGTGCTGGGCTGGCCGGACGGGGCCGCCGTCGGGCTGGCCTTGGCGTCCTGGCCCTTCTTCTGCTGCTTCTGAGGGTTGTCCGTGGCGGCCGGCTGCTGGGGGTTGTCCGTGGCGGCCGGCTGCCCCGACGCGGCGGGCGTCGGCGCGGTCAGCGCGGACGACAACGCCTTGCCCGTCGGGGACGCGCTGGGCTTGGGCGTGGAGACCGCGGGCGAGCCGGACTTGTCAGACTTGGGGGTGGCGGACTGGCTCGCCGAAGCCGACGGGTTCGGCGTCGGCGCGTTGGTGGCCAGGTTCTGCGGAACCTGCGTGGCCTCCATGGCCAGCACCTGGCGGAAGCGCAGCTCCGCGGTGGTGGCGACCAGCTTGATGGCCTCGCTCTGTCCGACGCCCGGGATCGAGATGATGATGTTGCTGCCGGACCTGGCGACCTCCGCGTCGGAGATGCCGTTGCCGTTGACTCGATCGCGGATGATGTTGACTGCGCGATCGAGAATCTCATCCGGCGGTGCCGTGTTGTTCTGGGTCACCGGGGACAGAGTCACCGTCGTGCCGCCGGCGAGGTCGAGACCCAGCTTGGGCGTGAACGCCTTCTGCAGGAACATCGTCCCGCCCAGGGCGAGGATGAGCGCCAGCAGCACCAGGAGCGTTCGCCCCGGTCGGCTGTGGCGGCTGGTCGGTCGGGCCACTGGTCGTCAGTTCTTTCAGATAGAGGTTTGTCGCAGAGCTTAGTCAGGACTGCTTGGTGCTGGAGTCCTGGTCATCGTTGCGATCCACGGTGGCCTCGGACTCCTTCTTGCCCTCCTCACCCGGTGCGGCGTCGTCGTCCGAGGACTCGTCCGCCGCGGGAGCGTCCCCGGGCGTGACCACACGGCCGATCGCGGCCTTCACCCAGCGGGTCTCGATCCCCGGTGCGATCTCGAGGACCACGTCCTCATTGTCCACCGTCACCACGGTGCCGAACAGCCCGGTCGTGGTCATGACCCGGGCGCCCGGAGCCAGGGAGTTCTGCATTTGGATCGCCTCTTGCTGACGCTTGCGCTGAGGGCGGATCAGCAGGAAGTAGAACACCACCACCAGCAGAATCAGCGGCAGGATGCTACCGAGTTGTCCCATGTCCATAAGGGGCGACCTTCCATTGTCGTACAAGAAGTTGACACCGGCCTCGCGCCGGAAATTCCGTGCGTTGCGTCGGGGCCGCGCCGCTCAGCCCGTCAGCCTACACAGCCAGCCAAGCCACGGAGTGTAGGCCGTTGTTGCGAAACGCGGCAACGAGGCAGCGTTTCGGCGCGCGGGGAAGTTCCCATTTTGAAACGGTTGCAACCGTTCTGTGATCAGCCGTCTGAGTCGAATACCGCTGCTCCGAACGCGTCGGGGGGCGGGGTCATGCCGAGATGACTCCAGGCGGCCGCCGTCGCGACCCGGCCGCGCGGGGTCCTGGCCAGCAGGCCCTGGCGTACGAGGAACGGCTCGGCCACCACTTCGACGGTCTCCGGCTCCTCCCCTACGGCCACGGCCAGCGTCGACAGGCCGACCGGGCCGCCGCCGAACTTCTTCAGCAGCACGTCCAGGACCGCCCTGTCGAGCCGGTCGAGCCCTTCGGCGTCGACTTCGTACAGGTTGAGGGCCGCCGCCGCTATTTCCCGGTTTATCACCCCGTCGGCCCTTACGTCCGCGAAATCCCGCACTCGCCTGAGCAGCCGGTTCGCGATACGGGGCGTTCCCCGGGACCGCCTGGCGATCTCGTGCGCCCCGTCGTCGGGCAGGACCACGCCGAGCAGCCTGGCCGACCGGTAGAGCACCTGCTCGAGCTCGCCGACCTCGTAGAAGTCCATGTGCGCGGTGAACCCGAACCGGTCGCGCAGCGGCGCGGGCAGCAGCCCGGCGCGGGTGGTGGCGCCGACGAGCGTGAACGGCGCGATGTCGAGCGGGATGGCCGTGGCTCCCGGGCCCTTGCCGACGACGATGTCGACCCTGAAGTCCTCCATGGCGAGATAGAGCATCTCTTCGGCGGGCCTGGCCATCCGGTGGATCTCGTCGATGAACAGCACCTCGCCCTCGGCGAGCGTGGACAGGATGGCGGCCAGGTCGCCAGCCCGCTCCAGCGCGGGGCCGGAGGTGATCCTCAGCGGCGCGTTGAGCTCAGCGGCGATGATCATGGACAGCGTGGTCTTGCCGAGCCCGGGCGACCCGCTCATCAGCACGTGGTCGGGCGGCCGCTGCCTGCGCAGGGCGCTCTCGAGCACTAGGGAGAGCTGCTCGCGCACCCGGCCCTGGCCGATGAACTCGCCGAGCCGCTTGGGCCGCAGCGCCGCCTCGATCTGCAGCTCGTCGCCACCGGCCTCGGACGACACCAACTCCCGCTCAAACCCCATACTCACACCCCCTCACACCGGCTCCATCGCCAACACCCCACGAACCCCTCACACCATCGCCAGCGGGGCGCCGAGGCATCGCAACGTCGCCAGGCGTGCGCCCGGACAGCACGACGTCGCCCGGGGTTCCGCCGGGCGGCGCGACGGCGCCAAGCCGGAGCCCGGACGGCGCCGCGACGGGCGCTCCCGGCACCCGGCCGGAGCCCACCGCGCCGCGACGGCGGGAGGTGGTGCGGTGGAGACCGGCGCAACGCGGTCGGCGACCGGCCGGGCCACGGTGCCGGGCCTGCGACTCGCTCGTCACGGCGAGCAGCCCGTGAGCCTTCACGACCGGCCATGACAGACGGAAACCGGCGTCGGCGCGTGCGGTTACCTTGGCCCCGCCGTAAAAACCGGGCTTGAGCGCGGCACGCGCGGTCACCCTGGCGAGCGCGGCGTGCGGAGGGACGGGGCGGCGGGTCATCGGACGCTCAGGGATTGCAGGGCGGCCTTCAAAAGCGCGGCGACCTGGGGACGGCGTCCGGCGGCGAGGTCGGCGTCGGCGACCGGCTCCACGACGGCGACGGCCTCGTCGGCGTCCTTGCTGGAGTAGCCCAGCCCCACCAATCCCGAGTGGACCTGATCGCGCCACGCCGCCACGCGCTGCTCCCCGTTGAGCGCGGCGTTGACCGCCTCCTCCGGCGTGCCGAGCCGGTCCTTCAGCTCCAGCACGATCCGCTGCGCCCCCTTCTGCCCGATCCCCGGGACCTGCGTGAGCGCCTTGAGGTCCGCACTGGCCACGGCGACGCGCAGCGCGTTGGGCGGGTGGACGGCGAGCATCGCCAGCGCCAGCTTGGGCCCGACCCCGCTGGCCGTCTGCAGCAGCTCGAACACGGCCCGCTCGTCGTCCGTGGCGAACCCGTAGAGGGTGAGTGACTCCTCCCGCACCACCAGCGACGTGGCCAGGCGCGCTTCCTCCCCGATCCGCAGCGTGGCGAGCGTGCCCGGAGTGCAGTGGGTGAGGATGCCGACGCCACCGACCTCGATCACGGCTCCGTCGGGAGCGATCGCGGCCACCTTGCCCGACACCGACGCGATCACAGCCCACCATCCTTCCACGCCGCCGGGGCCCGCACACCACCGGCGAGGGTCACAGCCCGACATCCTCCCGCATGATCACGGACGACACGCCGCGGGCGCGCGGACCGGCCGCGCGGCGCGCCATCCCCAAAGCCGCCCGAGCTCCCAAAGCCCTCAGAGCCGCCAGAGCTCCCGAAGCCGCCCCCGAAGCGGACGATCACGGCCTGGTGTCCTTCCGGGTGGCCTTGGCGAGGGCGGCGGCGAGGCGGTGCTGGGCGCCGCCGCGCCACACGTGGCAGATCGCCAGGGCCAGCGCGTCGGCCGCGTCGGCGGGCTTGGGCATCTCGCTCAGGCGCAGCAGCCGGGTGACCATGGCGCCGATCTGCTTCTTGTCGGCGGTGCCGCTGCCCGTGATGGCCGCCTTGACCTCGGACGGCGTGTGCAGCGCCACGGGAAGCCCGCGCCTGGCCGCGCACAGCACGGCGATCCCGGCCGCCTGCGCGGTGCCCATGACGGTGCGTACGTTGTGCTGGCTGAAGACGCGCTCGACCGCCACCGCGTCGGGCCGTACGTCGTCGAGCCACTGCTCGATGCCGGCCTCGATGCCGACGAGCCGCGCGCCGAGCTCCTCGTCGGCCCCGGTGCGCACCACCCCGACGGCCACGAGCGTCAGCGGCGCGCCCGGCCGCCCCTCGACAGCGCCCAGGCCGCACCGGGTCAGCCCCGGATCGACGCCCATCACCCGCACCGGCCCGCCCTCCCGTCGCCGAACACCTGTTCGGCACGAGACTTTACCCCGGCGGGGGCGCCCACGCACCGGTAATCGCCCGCACGCCGGGGACGGGAGCCGCCGGCGCGCCTCCGATCAGAAGTAGTCCAGCATGTACGGCCGGGCGGCGAACGCCGCGTCGAGCGCCTCGTCGTACCGGTCGTCACCGGACATCAGCCCGCTCAACCGCAGCGTCGCCGTCGGCACCCCCGCGTACAACGCCGAGAACCCGTTCACCGAGAGCGTGACCCCGGGCTCCTCGACGGGCGTAACAGCACCGGACCCGCCCGCGACCTCCAGCCGCCACGACCCCCCGCCGCCCAGCGGATCGTCCACGGTCACCACGGCCTCGCCGCTCACGTACGCCGGATAACCCCGCCGCTCGACCGCGGCCGGCACGTCCAGCACCCTGAACATCCACCGCGCCTGCCGCACCTCCTCGTTGGACCGCTCCCGCAGCATCCACAGCACCGGGTCGTCCGGAGCCACGGCGGCGACGACATGGCGCGCGACCGACGACGCGCTGCCGACGAGCGACCACAATGCCCGGGCGGTCTCCCCCGAGCCGGCGACCAGGTTCTCCACCTGCATGTCGTCGCCGCGCCACCGGTAGACGACGAAGCCGTCCTCGGCCAGGTAGAGGAAGTCGTCCTTGTTCTCCAGCCACAGGGCCCAGGTGCCCTCGTCCCAGGAGATGGGGCCGCTGGCGCGGGTGGCGGAGTGGACGCGGTGCAGCAGGGAGACGACCTCGCCCGCGTCGTCCGGGCCCATCCTGCGTAGCTTGACCTGCCCGGACGGCCGGATCTGGCGCAGCGCCTCGGCCGGGAGCCGCACCTTGTACTGGCCTCCGGCGTGCTCGTAGCCGATCGAGCGGTAGATCGGCGTGGTGGCCGGAAAGAGCGCGGAGACCGCGTCGCCGAGGGAGGCGGCCCGTTCCACGACGGCCCGCATGAGCAGGCTGCCGACACCGCGGCCACGGTCCTCGGGATTGACGGTGACGCCCGCGACGCCCGCCATCGGCTGCGGCCTGCCGTGCCACCACTGCGTGAACCGGCGCAGCCGCGCGGCCCCGGCGAGCCTGGAGCCGTCGAACGCGCCCAGATAGCGCCCCTCACCGAGCGCCGGGAGCACCGCCCGGCGCCACTTCTCGTTGTCGCCGGGGGGCAGCGGCCCGAAAGAGCGCCTGCGCAGGTCAAGAACGTCGTCGAGGTCTTCAGCGATCAGGTTGCGAATCTCCACGAGGACCCAACCTATGGCGGGCCGCGCCGCCGGTCCACTTTGGGCGGCGGGGTGCCGCGCCTACGCGGCGGCGGTGCGCGCCCGCGAGCCGTTCGTGGTGATGGCGAGCCTGTCGAGGTAGAGCAGCTGGGCGGCCACGACGGCGACCAGCGCGACGGCGACGACGAGCAGCGGCGTGGCGGCGCCGACGTCGGGCTTCGCCGCGGCGAAGGAGCCGAGCTGGGCCATCTGCGCCACCGGCGCGGTGAACAACGTCGGCTTCTGGGCGACCAGCAGCGGCCAGAGCAGGTCCTGGGCGTTCATCAGGGCGACGGCCCCGGCGAGGATGCCCGCCATGGGGAGCGACGGGAGGAACACGCCGCCGAAGAAGTCCTTGTCGGTGCGCTCGGCCAGCCCCTTGCACAGGAGCGTGAGCACGAGCAGGGCCGGGACGCTGACGAGGAGGGGTGGGACGAGGGCCAGGAAGGAGTCGATGAGGCCCATGTTGCGCATGTTCTGCCAGTTGGCGACGCCGAGGGGCCCCGTACCGACGAACAGCCACGGCGCGAACACCAGCAGCAGCCACTCGCTCCCGCGCCCCAGCGGTCGCAGGCCGCCGATCCCGAGCGCGGCCAGGTAGGCGACGCCCACCGAGACGACCGCTCCGCCGATCGCCGGGACCCACGTGTTCACCTGGGAACGCAGGGAGCTCGCCTCCGAGGTGGGCGAGGCGAGCACGCCGTCGATCCACGGCCAGGCGCACACGAGCGCGACGGCGAGGAAGACCACCAGCGCCACGATCCCGACGGCCATCCCGACGGTCCCGGCACCACGTCCGCCGGCCGCGCCCGGCGCCGCCACGGGAGCAGCTGCAGGGGCCGCCCCCGGCGCGATCGGCCCCGCCGCAGGGGCGGTCGGCACTCCCCCAGGTGAGGTCGGCACGGTCGCGCCCGGCTCAGGCGCGGTACGCGGGGTCAGCGTGACGCTCAGCCGGGAGGCCGCCACGACGACCGTCGCGACGATGCCCAGCACGCCGAGGATCACCCCCGTGAGGGTCGCAACGGACGCGCCAGGGCCGAACTCGGCCATCCGGAAGGCGGAGTCGTACTCCAGCCCTGCGAGCGTCTCTGTGGAGCGCTCAGGGCCGCCCCGGGTGAGCACGAGGCCGAAGGAGAACGTCTGGAGCCCGATCGCGACCGTGGCGATCGCGACGAGCACCCCCACCACGAGCATCGCGGGCCCCACACCGCCGCGAGACGGCCCGGAAAAGCCCCGCGCATCGGAGAAGCCCTGCGGGACGGAGCCGGCGCGCAGGGCGGGCAGGAACGCCATGACCGCCAGCGCGCACACCACCCCGAACGTGCCGGCCGCGACGATCAGCCGGAGCGTTCCAGGCGCGGTCGCGGGATCGCGCAGCCCTTCGGCCAGCCCCGCCAGACCCGGCGCGTCCGGCGCCAGCCCGCGCATCCAGGCCGCCGCCACCCCCACCGGCGAGAACGTGACGATCGCCAGCGACAGCGCGATCCGCCCGGCCCTCCGCGGCCACGTGCCCGCCCGGTCGAGCGCCACCGCCAGCAGCGGCGCCACCACCACGGCCACCAGCAACGGCATCGCGACCAGCGACAGCGTGAACCACGCCGCCCGCCAGAACTCGCCGTCGCCCAGCAGCCTGCCGTAGTTGGCGAACCCCACGTACGTGCTCTCGCGCAGGACGCCGCCCCTCTGCAGGCTGAGCCAGATCGTCTGGGCCGTGGGCAGCACGAGCGAGATCAGCGTGCCGAGCAGCGCGGGCACGGCCAGCAGCCAGCCGAGCGCCGGAGAGGGGGCCTGTGGAGGGGTGGGGGAAGTCACGTCGCCCGACCCTACGCTGCCCCGTCCCTTCTCGCACCCGAAGAAAGCCCCGGAACCCACCCGCGCCGAAGAAAGCCCCGGAGCTCTTCTCACGCCCGGAGGAAGCCCCGGAGCGCCGCATGAGGGCGGGCACGCATGAGTAAGGGCCCGGCGTGGCCGAGCCCTTACGTCGTGCGACTGCTAGTCCAGCGCCGCCAGCACGTCGTCCGGCACGTCGAAGTTGGCGAAGACGTTCTGGACGTCGTCGCTGTCCTCCAGCGCGTCGATGAGGCGGAACACCTTCTTGGCGCCCTCCTCGTCGAGCGGCACGCTCATCGTCGGCAGGAAGCTCGACTCGGCCGAGTCGTAGTCGAGCCCGGCCTCCTGCAGCGCCTTGCGGACCGGCACCAGGTCACCGGCCTCGGAGACGACCTCGAACGACTCGCCCAGGTCGTTGACCTCCTCGGCGCCCGCGTCGAGGACGGCCATGAGCACGGTGTCCTCGTCGAGCCCGTCCTGCTTGGGCACGATCACGACGCCCTTGCGGTTGAACATGTAGGAGACGGACCCGGGGTCGGCCAGCGAGCCGCCGTTGCGGGTCAGCGCGACGCGGACCTCGGAGGCGGCGCGGTTGCGGTTGTCGGTGAGGCACTCGATGAGCACCGCGACGCCGCCGGGCGCGTAACCCTCGTACATGATGGTCTGCCAGTCGGCGCCACCGGCTTCGAGGCCGCCGCCCCGCTTGCGGGCGCGCTCGATGTTGTCGTTGGGCACGGAGTTCTTCTTCGCCTTGAAGATGGCGTCGAAGAGCGTGGGGTTGGCGTCCGGGTCGGGGCCACCGGTCCGTGCCGCCACCTCGATGTTCTTGATGAGCTTCGCGAACAGCTTGCCGCGCTTGGCGTCGAGCGCGGCCTTCTTGTGCTTCGTCGTCGCCCATTTGGAGTGGCCGGACATTACCTAGAGCTCCCTCACCATGTCTACGAAGTAACGGTGCACGCGCGCGTCCCCGGTCAGCTCGGGGTGGAACGACGTCGCGAGCAACGGCCCTTGACGGACCGCGACGATCCTATCCCCAGGCTCGCACCTGCCCAGCACTTCGACGTCGCCGCCGATGGATTCGACCCAGGGAGCGCGGATGAACACCGCGTGCACCCGCTCCCCCGCGAAGTCCAGGTCGGACTCGAAGGAGTCGACCTGGCGGCCGAACGCGTTGCGCCTGACCACCATGTCGATGCCGCCGATCGTCTGCTGTCCGGCGACTCCGTCCTCGATCCTGTCGGCCAGCATGATCATGCCGGCGCAGGACCCGTAGGCGGGCATGCCTTCCTTGATCCGCATCCGCAGCGGCTCCAGCATGTCGAAGGTCTCGGCGAGCTTCCACATCGTGGTCGACTCCCCACCGGGGATGACCAGGCCGTCGACCGCGTCCAGCTCGGCCGGTCGGCGCACGGCGGTGGCCGACGCTCCTGCCTCCTGAAGCATGCGCGCATGCTCGCGCACGTCTCCCTGGAGAGCGAGTACACCGATCGTGGGCACAGTCGATCCTTCCGTCTGGGTGCGGGTTCCGACAATTCAACACCAGGATGGCCTGGGATCTTCCTAAGGGGCCACTTTGACGTGGACGGGCTTGTGGTCGGACAGCGTCACGTCCCGCCCGACGCGGCAGCTCCGCACCGTGCCTTCGGGCGCGAACAGGTAATCGAGCTTTTTACCCTCCCTCGTCCACCGGCCGGTGCGCCGCGTGCCGCGCTGGTCGCATTCCTGGTACGCGCGGTAGAGCGGAGCGACGGCCCGGCGGCCGGCGGCGCTGCCGTATCCGCTGTCCGGGGGCGCCACGTTGAGGTCTCCGCCGAGGATCGTGCGGTGTCCCGGCTCGGCCGCGATCTCGAGCAGCCGCCTGATCTGCCTGGTCCGGTAGGGGGCGCCCGGTTGGCGGTCGTCGTCGGCCCGGCCCGAGGACAGGTGGGTGCCGCAGGCGCGCACCTTCCTGGCGGGGACGGTGGCGCAGAGGACGGCGCGCGTGACGTACCAGGGCGGGGCGGGCAGCGGGTGGGCCTCGAAGGTGGCGGCGTCGCCCGCCACGGCGACCGCGATGCTCTGCGCGCCGCGCGGGCGGCCGAGGCGGTCGGGGTGGCAGGCGTACGGGGTGCCGTCGTGGGAGGTCAGGCCCCATGAGCCGATGGTCCAGTTGCGACCGGTGCGCTGTTCCAGCCAGAGTTCGAGCGTGCCGGCCGCGCCCGTGCAGAACTCCTGCAGGAAGATCACGTCAGGAGGGCCGTTCTTGATCGCGTAACCGCCGATGCTCTGCGCCAGTTCGAGCGCGCCCGCGCGGTAGAGGGGGCACGCCGAGTTGGTGCCCGCGCAGACGTTCCAGGTCATCACGGACAGCTCGGCTCTCGGGGGAGCCGCGAGCAATCCGGCCACGAGTAATAGGACAGGTCCCACCATGTCAGGAAATTATCAACCAGCGGGAGCCACGGCGTCCTGGAGTGTGTGGTCGGTGTCCACCCGGCTCAGGACGCGCAGGTGGTGGCGCCGGACGTAGAGGATGGCCATGCCGACGAAGCAGCAGGCGGCGCCCAGCGCGTACGGGACGGCGACGCCGATCTCCTCCCCCAGCTTGGTGGCGATGAACGGGGCCAGCGCGCCACCCATCCAGCGCACGAAGTTGTAGCCCGCGGAGGCGACGGGCCTGGGCGCGTCGGAGACCTCCATGGCCGACTCGGTGAAGACGGTGTTGTTGAGGCCGATGGGGATGCCGGACAGCACGGTGAACAGGATGATCCCGACATGTCCGGACAGCGCGATGCCGATCTGGAACACCGCCAGCAGCGCCAGCGCCAGGTGCAGCACGTTCACCGAGCCGATCTTGCGCTGCAGCGGCGGCGCGCCGAACACCGAGGCCAGCGCCACGCAGACGCCCCACCCGAAGAAGACGGCGCCGATGCCGTACGGCGACATGTGCAGAATGAACGGGGTGAAGGCCAGCACGGTGAAGAACGCGAAGTTGTAGAAGAGCGCGGTGAAGGCCGTGGTGGACAGGCCACCGTGGGCGAGCGCCCTGATCGGGGCGGCGAGGCTGGTCCTGGCCGCGGGCTTGGGGGTGGCCTTGAGCAGGGTGACGATCAGGACGAAACCGACGGCCATGAGGGTGGCGGTGCCGAAGAACGGGGCCCGCCAGTTCCAGTCGCCGAGCAGGGCGCCCACCAGCGGGCCGGCGGAGATGCCCAGGCCGAGCGCGGCCTCGTACAGGATGATCGCGGCCTCGGCGCCGCCGCTGGCCGCGCCCACGATGACGGCCAGCGCGGTGGCCACGAACAGCGCGTTGCCCAGGCCCCAGCCCGCGCGGAAGCCGACGAGCTCGCCGACGCTGGTGGAGGTGCCGGCGAGCGCGGCGAAGACGATGACGAGCGCGAGCCCGGCCAGCAGCGTCCGCTTGCCTCCGATGCGGCTGGAGACCCAGCCGGTGATCAGCATCGCCACTGCCGTCACCAGGAAGTAGCTGGTGAACAGCAGCGACACCTGGCTGGGGGTGGCCTTCAGACCTTGGGCGATGGAGGGGAGGATGGGGTCGACGAGGCCGATGCCCATGAAGGCCACGACCGCGGCGAACGCGGTGGCCCAGACGGACGTGGGCTGGCGAAGAATTCCGCCGCCGGATTGCATGGGGCTCCTTTACCGGGGGTTGCGGCTTTACCGGGCTTTGCCGGGCTTTACCGGGGGTTGCGGCCGAGCTTGGCCAGGACGGGCAGCGCGGCCGCCAGCGTGGCGCGCTCGTCGTCGGTGAGCGCGGCCAGCTCCTGGCTGAGGTGGGCGATCCTGGCCCGCCGCACGGCGAGCAGCCGGTCGCGGCCCTCGCCGGTCAGCTCGACCGTCCTGACGCGGGCGTCGGCCGGGTCGGAGCCGCGCGCCACCAGGCCGGCGTCCTCCAGGCGGTTGATCTGCACGGTCATGGTGGGCAGCTGGACGGCGTGCTCCTCGGCCAGCTCGGTCATGCGGCGCGGGCCGGGTTCGAGCGAGCCGAGCACGGCGTACTGCTGGCTGGTGACGGGTTGGCCGGCGACGGTGCGCCTGAGCAGGAGGACCAGGTGGCGCAGCACCGTGGAGACCTGCTCGGCCAGGCGGGTGGGGTCGTCCCTCATGCTTAGCCCAACTAACTTAGCCTGGCTAATATTCCGCCGAAAGAAAAGCGGCACCCCGGGCCGGGGTGCCGCTCTCCGGAGCTGTCGTCAGGGACGCTCGGTCTCCAGGCGGACCGTCTCCTCCACGGTCAGCTGCTGCTGGGCGCGCAGCGTCGGGTCGAGCGGCCTCAGGTACGTCTGCTGCACCCCCGGCACCCGGTCCTCCACGACGAACGTGGCCCGCGTGTAGACCTCGGCCCCCGGGGTCTGCACCTTCGGCACCACCCTGAAGTCCGCGGTCATCTGGTCCCGCTCGATCTTCGTCAGCACGTAACCGCGCTGGTTGTTGTAGAACTTCAGGTGCGGGTTGATCGCCAGGAACGGGTGCGTGGACGGGTCGGAGTCCGCCCCGTTGCCGCCCGTCGAGATCGAGGTGGCCACCAGCTCGGAGCCCACCGACGGCCCGGTCGGGTCGTCGTAGTTCAGCTTGAGGTCGCTGGCCCAGTGAGCGTGCACGTCGCCGGTCAGCACGACGGCGTTGCGCACCTTGGCGTCCACCCAGCCCTGGGTGATGCGCTGCCGGGAGGCGACGTAGCCGTCCCAGGCGTCCTGGCTGGTGATCTTGGCGGGGCCGGCGTTGTTGTCGCGCTGGGCGAAGAAGACCTGCTGGCCGATGATGTCCCACTGCGCGCGGGAGTGGTGGAAGCCGTCCAGCAGCCAGGACTCCTGCTCGTTCCCCGTGATCGAGCGCGCCGGGTCCACGGCGGCCGGGCAGTCTCGGTAGCCGTCGCCGCAGCCCTGGTCGTCGCGGTACTGGCGGGTGTCGAGCATGTGGAACATGGCCATCCGCCCCCACCGGATCCGCCGGTAGAGCTGCATGTCGATGCCGCGCGGGATGGAGGTGCGGCGCAGCGGCATGTTCTCGTAGTAGGCGCGGAAGGCGGCCTCGCGCCTGGCCAGGAAGTTGGGCTGGGGGACCTCGGGCTTCTCGGGGATCTCGTCGGCCCAGTTGTTGTCGACCTCGTGGTCGTCCCACACCACCAGCCACGGCGCGGCGGCGTGCGCGGCCTGCAGGTCGGGGTCGGCCTTGTACTGGGCGTGGCGCTGGCGGTAGTTGGCCAGGGTCTCGGTCTCGGGGCCCTCGTGGTCGCGGACGTTGCCGCCGGGGATGGTGTAGGTGTCCTTGGTGTACTCGTACTGGTAGTCGCCCAGGTGCAGGACGAGGTCCGGGTTGTCCTCGGCCAGCCTGCGGTACGAGGTGAAGTAGCCGTGCTCGTACTGGGCGCACGAGACGAACGCCATGGCCAGCGAGCTCCCGTACGAGAGCGGGTGCGGCGCGGTGCGGGCCCGTCCGACCGGCGAGACGTACTTGCCGACGCGGAAGCGGTACCAGTACTCGCGGTCGGAGCCCAGCCGGTCGACCTCGACGTGCACGCTGTGGCCCCACTCGGGCGTGGCCACGCTCACGCCGGAGCGGACGACGCGGCGGCAGTTCTCGTCGGCGTACACCTGCCACTGCACCGGGAACGGCCGCTGCGGCATGCCGCCGAACCCGTCCTCGGCCAGCGGCTCCTGGGCGAGCCTGGTCCACAGGACGAAGCCCTCATGGTCCGGGTCGCCGGAGGCGACGCCGAGCGTGAAGGGGTCGGTACGCAGCTCGCGCGAAGCCGCCGCGACGTCGGGATCGGTGCCGGGATCGGCGAAGGCGGCGGTCGCGGGGATGGTCACGGCGGCGCCCGCCGCTAACCCTGTGACCAGAAAGTGCCGGCGGTTCAGCTTGGACACGAGACGCTCCTGTGACGATCAAGGGTGAGGGGGACGCCAGGTAGCTTTACTGAAGATCATGACTACTTGGTGAACGCCACACAACACCAAAAAGGCGACATCCTTCGCGGATGCCGCCTCTTCTGGCGATTTTCATCGTCACGCTGTGGTGTGCCTCCGCCTGCCGTACGTGATCATGTCACACGGGCGGGCCGGGCGAGCCGCAACGACGCGCCGCCTACCAGCCGCGCTCGGCCAGGCGGTGCGGCTGCGGGATCTCGTCGACGTTGATGCCGACCATGGCCTCGCCCAGGCCGCGCGAGACCTTGGCGATGACGTCGGGGTCGTCGTAGAAGGTGGTGGCCTTGACGATGGCCGCGGCGCGCTTGGCCGGGTCGCCCGACTTGAAGATGCCCGAGCCCACGAACACGCCCTCGGCCCCGAGCTGCATCATCATCGCGGCGTCGGCCGGGGTGGCGATGCCGCCCGCGGTGAACAGCACGACCGGCAGCTTGCCGGTCTTGGCGACCTCGACGACCAGCTCGTACGGGGCCTGCAGCTCCTTGGCCGCGACGTAGAGCTCGTCCTCGGGCAGCGAGGTGAGGCGCTTGATCTCGGCGCGGATCGTGCGCATGTGGGTGACGGCGTTGGAGACGTCGCCGGTGCCGGCCTCACCCTTGGAGCGGATCATGGCCGCGCCCTCGGTGATGCGGCGCATGGCCTCGCCCAGGTTGGTGGCCCCGCACACGAACGGCACGGTGAACTGCCACTTGTCGATGTGGTTGGCGTAGTCGGCGGGGGTCAGCACCTCCGACTCGTCCACGTAGTCGACGCCGAGCGCCTGCAGGACCCTGGCCTCGACGAAGTGGCCGATGCGGGCCTTGGCCATCACGGGGATCGACACGGCCGCGATGATGCCGTCGATCATGTCGGGGTCGCTCATCCTGGACACCCCGCCCTGGGCGCGGATGTCGGCGGGCACGCGCTCGAGGGCCATGACGGCCACCGCGCCGGCGTCCTCGGCGATCTTGGCCTGCTCGGGGGTGACGACGTCCATGATGACGCCGCCCTTGAGCATCTCGGCCATGCCACGCTTGACACGGGCGGTTCCGGTGACGGGGGTGCTTTCAGGCGTGCTGGTCGACACGGTCATCCTCACGGCTCTCACGGCTTCGGTAAGTTATCAACCCCATGGTAGGTCCTGAAGGACCCCTCCCCCGACATGCCAAGATGTCAGGATTTATCGCCATACTTGGACAGATAGGCGCTAGGGGATGACGGGTTTGCGGCTGGCGAGCGCCACCCAGACCTGGCCGGGCGCGAAGTTCATCGGGTCGCCGCTCTCCGTGGTGAACGTCGTACCGGTGTCCTCGGATTCCCGCTCCCAGTTCGCCTTGTACGCCTTGCCGTCGCGCAGCACGATCGCCTTGCCCTTGCCCGTGGTGTGCACGAGCGGCGTGTAGCTCTGGTTCTTGTCGTGGAACTCCGAGCGCTCGGTCTTGGTGTACTGGATGACGACCGTGGGCGCGCCGAGCTGGCCGCCCTCCGCCGCCATGTCCTTCTTGCCGTCCTGCCAGATCAGCCACTGCTTCTTCTCCTCCGACCAGGCGAAGGTGAAGCGCGCCGCGGGCCACTTGACGCTGTACGACTTCTTGTCCACGCCGCCCTCGGCCGGGGCGTCGCCGAAGGTGAAGCCGATGTCCTTGGCCTTGCTCGCCTTGGGGGCCTTGCCGAGGAGGTCCTTGGTGTTGGCGAAGAGGTTGTAGGGGGCGAAGCGGCCCGGCTGGCGGAAGTACGCGCCGGGGTTGCGCGTGTCGCCGACGTCGAACAGCGACGCCTTGGCCACGAACGGCAGCATCTTGGTCTGCACGCCCGAGTAGGCGAAGGCCGGCTTGCCGAACTGCGGCGTGATGTGCAGGTCGGAGATGCGGGCGCTGCGGACGGGGCCCACCTTCGCCGGCACCTTGGAGGAGAAGATCGCCATGAGCCGGGTCAGGCCCGCCTCGACCTGCTCGATGTAGACGATGTCCGCGCTCTTGAGGCCGAGCTGCGGCTTGCCCGCCGCGGTGTTCTCGATCTTCACCGCGAGCACCGGCTTCAGGCCGTCGTACGGCTTGCCGGTGAACGGGTGGCCCTCGGGCGCCTCGGTGGGCTCCTCGCTGGGCGCGGCCGTGGCGGCCTGGGGCGCCTTACCCGGGGCGGGCGCCTCCGAGGAGGAGCAGGCCGCGACAGGCAGCAGCACCGCCGCTCCGGCCAGTGTGACCGTGATCATCCGGGGTAGCCGCACGTGAACACTCCTCGCTTCAGCCCGAAAACGGGATGAAGCTTACTGGCTTCCTCAAATGAGGTCATTCAGTTGCCATAGCCGCCGGCGGATTGTCATCGATTTCGAAGAATTGCGGATATTCGGTATGGCCCGCCAGGCGGAGGGTTCTGGCCAGCCAGCGCCGCTGCGCCGCCCGCGTGACCGCAACCGCATTGTTGTAGAAGCGGCGCGAGTAGACGACCTTGGCCACCGCCGAGTCGAGCTCGTCCAGCAGATCGCCACCACCGGGCGACTCCGCCAGCTTCTCCCTGAACCGCTCCTGGTCCACGACCGCGCGCAGGGTGCGCGACAGGTCGCTCTCGGCGTGCTCGCGCTCCTCCGGGCCCGCGCTCCTGGCCTCGTGCGCCGCGGCGGCCAGCACCAGGGAGGTCGCGGGGTCGAGCAGGCGCGAGCCGGCCAGCTCCAGCACCACCGCCCTGCGCCGCATCAGCGCGGCGTCCAGCGACTCCTGGGCCAGCTCCAGCCGGATGTGCAGGCGGTCGAGCCGGCCCGCGCGCCAGGAGATGTAGACGGCCGTGAGCACCACGACGAGGCCCACGACCAGCACGATGATGGTGGATGTCACAGATCTTCCTCCACGCGCCCCGCCCCGCTCGTGGCGACCGTCTCGTAGACGCGTACGACGTCCCGCGCGACCGTCGACCAGTCGTACTTCCGCACCGCCACCAGCGCCTCGGCGGCCAGCTTGGCCCGCCGCTCGGGCGCGTCGAGCAGCGCGCCGGCCTCGCGCGCCAGCGAGCCGGCGTCGCCGTTGGCGAACAGCGCGCCCGCCTGCCCCTCGCCCAGCACCCTGCGGAAGGCCGGGATGTCGCTGGCCAGCACCGTCGCCCCGGACGCCATGGCCTCGGCCAGCACGATGCCGAAGCTCTCCCCGCGCGTGTTGGGCGCGCAGAACACGTCGACCGAGTGGTAGGCGCGGATCTTGTCGGCCTCGCTCACCATGCCCAGCACGGTCACCCGGTCGTGGAACTCCTTCGGCACCCGCTCGTAGACGTCCTTGGCGTCGCCGGGCCCGGCCAGGAGCAGCTTCAGGCCCGGCCGCTCGGCCGCGAGGGTCCTGAACGCGTCGAGCAGGATCGGCAGGCCCTTGCGCTCCTCGTCCATCCGGCCGAGGAAGCCGACCGTGGCGCCGTCGGGACCCCAGCCGTCGAGCGGCTCGGCGTCGGTGTAGCGGGAGACGGTGACGCCGTTGGGGATCAGCACGGCGTCGCCGCCGAACTGCTCGACCAGGCTCTTGCGGGCCGCGTCGGAGACCGCGATGCGGCCCATCAGCTTCTCCAGCGCGCTGCGCAGCAACGGCTCGGCCACCGCGATGGCCCGCGAGCGCGTGAACGAGGCGTGGAACGTGGCCACGATCGGCCCCCTGGCCGCCCAGCAGGCCAGCACGCCCAGGCTCGGGATCAGCGGCTCGTGGATGTGCAGCACGTCGAACCCGCCCGTACGCACCCACCGCCGCACGCGCGCGGCCGACAGGAAGCCGAACGACATCCTGGCCACCGACCCGTTGTACGGCACCGGCACCGCCCGGCCCGCGCCCGTCACGTACGGGGGCAGCTCGTCGTCGTCGGCCGCCGGCGCGATCACCGACACCTCGTGCCCCTGCGCGATCAGCGCCTGGGCCAGGTCGTCGATGTGCTGCTTGACCCCGCCCGGCATGTCCCACGAGTAGGGGCAGACGATGCCGATCCTCATCGCGCGAGGTCTTCCAGCCAGAGCCGCTGCAACATGTGCCAGTCCTCCGGGTGCTCGGAGATGCCCTTCTCGAACACGTCGGTCAGCCCCTGCGCCACCGCCGCGACCTTCTCCTGCCGGGTGCCCTCGGCCGGGACCGGGACCTCCTCGTGGATGTGGATGCCCCAGTCGTCGCCGACGTTGTAGAGGATGGCCGGGAGCAGCGCGGCCCCCGTCTGCACGGCCAGCAGCGGCGGCCCGGCGGGAACCTTGGTGGCCGCGCCGAAGAAGCGCACCTCGACGCCGCCCTTGGTCAGGTCGCGCTCGGCGGGCAGGCACACGACGCCGCCCTTGCGCACGCGGGTGGCCAGCGTGCCGAAGTTGTGCCCGTCGCCGCCGGTCAGCGGCAGCACCTCCATGCCGAGCCCTTCGCGGAAGGCCACGTACCGGCGGAACAGCGACTCCGGCTTGAGCCGTTCGGCCACCGTCGTGAAGGGATGGCCGATGCCCACCAGCCACGCCCCCGCCTGGTCCCAGTTGCCCATGTGGGGCAGCGCCAGCACCACGCCCCGCCCGGCCGCCACGTTGGTGTGGACGTGCTCGGCCCCGATGGTGTGGCTGCGCCGCACGATCTCCTCGACGCTCATCGACGGCAGCCGGAAGATCTCGTGGAAGTAGCGGAAGTACGAGCGCATGCCGGCCCTGCTGAGCTCGCGCATCTCGCGGCTGCCCGCGTCGAGCCCGGTCACCCTGGCCAGGTTGGACTCCAGGCGGCGTACGGACTTGCCCCGCCTGCTCCAGATCCGGTCGGCCAGGAAGCGGAAGACCGCGGCCGTCGGGCGCTCGGGCAGCAGCGGCACGAGCTTCCAGCCCGCCGCGAACCCCGCGGCCACGACACGATCACCGAAGGACGCCTTGTCGCTCATCTCTCCCTCGTCTGCCGGTGGACGGCCACCACGCGCTGCCCCACGGTGAACACGCTGGCCGCGGCGAGCAGCCACATGCCCACGGGAAGAATGTACGGAACGCCGAGCCCCGCGAAACAGGCCGCGACGAGCGCGACGACCAGCCGCTCGGGCCGCTCGGCCAGCCCGACGTCGGCCGTGAGCCCGAGCCCCTCCGCCCTGGCCTTGGCGTACGACACCAGGGAGCCCGCGATCAGGCACACCAGCGTCACGGCCGCCATGAGCGTGTCGTGCTTGGAGATGAAGTAGAGGATCAGCCCGGCGAAGATGGCCGCGTCGGCCACCCTGTCGAACGTCGAGTCGAGGAACGCGCCCCAGGTGGAGCCGCCCTTCCCGCCGAGCCTCGCCACCACGCCGTCGAGCAGGTCGAACAGCACGAAGACGGTGATCGCGAGAGCGCCCCAGGTCAGCTGACCCAGGGGGAAGAAGAGCAGGGCGGACACGACCGTGCCGAGGGTGCCGATCGCCGTGACGGCGTTCGGGCCGATCCCGCGGCCGACGAGGGCCCTGCCCAGCGGGGTGAGTATCCGGGTCATGGCCGGGCGCAGGAGTTTGAGCATCGCGGTCCGATCGTAGGCCATGGAACGCCTGACAACTTTCTTTGCCCCACCCCCCTTG
Organism: Nonomuraea sp. NPDC049625; assembly: GCF_040675285.1. Taxonomy (NCBI): domain Bacteria; kingdom Bacillati; phylum Actinomycetota; class Actinomycetes; order Streptosporangiales; family Streptosporangiaceae; genus Nonomuraea; species Nonomuraea sp. NPDC049625. The sequence continues at coordinate 117,573 of NZ_JBFAOQ010000009.1, forward strand.
TGATATCCGCCACAGGGGTATTTGGTGAACACACCGCGTCCATGCGGTTTCCAGACACCCTCCGCTGGGGCGCGGTCGTTGGAACATCCGGCGACGTGGGAGGCTGTTGTGGCAGAGAAGAACACCGGTGGCGCTGCGGGAGCCGCGGGCAGGGCACCCACGGCCGACAGGGCGGATGCGATACGCAATGTCGTGCTGGTCGGCCACTCAGGAGCGGGTAAGACGACCCTCGCCGAGCAGCTGCTGGCCGCGACCGGCACCGTCCAGCGCGCCGGCCGGGTGGAGGACGGCAACACGGTCAGCGACTTCGACGAGGTGGAGGTCCGTCAGCAGCGGTCGGTCAACCTCGCCGTGGCGCCGCTGGTGCACAACGGCATCAAGATCAACCTTCTCGACACCCCCGGTTACGCCGATTTCGTGGGCGACCTGCGCGCGGGACTGCGCGCGGCGGACGCCGCGCTGTTCGTGGTCTCCGCCTCCGAGGGGATCGACGGCCTCACCCAGATGCTGTGGGAGGAGTGCGCCCAGGTCGGCATGCCGCGGGCGGTGGTGATCACCAAGATCGACCACCAGCGGGCCGACTTCGACGAGGTCCTCGTGACGTGTCAGGACGTCTTCGGCGACGGCGTCGCGCCCCTTTACCTGCCCGTCATCACCAACGGCCACGTGAACGGCCTGATCGGGCTGCTGTCGCAGAAGTTCTACAACTACGCCACGGGCACCCGCACGGAGAAGGAGCCCGGCCCGGACTACGCGGCGCAGATCGAGGAGCGCCGTGGCGAGCTGATCGAGGGGATCATCCAGGAGAGCGAAGACGAATCGCTCATGGAGCGCTATCTCGAAGGCGAGCCCATCGACACCAAGGTCCTGGTGGAGGACCTGGAGAAGGCCGTCGCGCGCGGCAGCTTCTACCCGGTGCTGTGCAGCGGGCTCGGCGTCGGCGCGCCGGAGATCCTCGAGATCATGACCCAGGGCTTCCCCTCGCCCCTCGAACACCCGCTGCCCGAGATCACCGACCTGTCGGGCAAGCCGGTCAAGAACATCGCCTGCGACCCCGACGGCCCGCTCGTGGCCGAGGTCGTCAAGACCACCAGCGACCCGTACGTGGGCCGCATCAGCCTCGTACGCGTCTTCTCGGGCACGTTGCGCCCCGACATGACCGTGCACGTGTCCGGGCACGGCCTGGCCGACCGCGGGCACGAGGACCACGACGTGGACGAGCGCATCGGCACCCTGACCTGCCCGCTGGGCAAGCAGCAGCGTCCCGCGGCCAAGGGCGTCGCGGGCGACATCATCGCGGTGGCCAAGCTGTCGCGGGCCGAGACCGGTGACACCCTGTCCGAGGTCGAGCAGCCGCTCCTGATGACCGCCTGGGCCATGCCCGACCCGCTCCTGCCGGTGGCGATCAGGGCCAAGTCGAAGGCCGACGAGGACAAGCTGTCGCAGGCCCTGGCCCGGCTGGTGGCCGAGGACCCGACCCTGCGGCTGGAGAACAACGCCGAGACCAGGCAGCTCGTCCTGTGGTGCATGGGCGAGGCGCACACCGACGTGCTGCTCGACCGCCTGGCCAAGCGCCACGGCGTCGAGGTCGAGCGGGTCGACCTGCGGGTGCCGCTGCGCGAGACGTTCGGCGGCAAGTGCCAGGCGATGGGCCGCAACGTCAAGCAGACCGGCGGCCACGGCCAGTACGCGATCTGCCACCTCGAGGTCGAGCCGCTGCCGTCGGGCGGCGGGTTCGAGTTCGTGGACAAGATCGTGGGCGGCGTCGTGCCGCGGCAGTTCATCCCGTCGGTGGAGAAGGGCGTGCGGGCCCAGATGGAGCGGGGCGTCGTGGCCGGCTACCCGATGGTGGACGTGCGCGTCACCCTGTACGACGGCAAGGCGCACTCGGTCGACTCCTCCGACATGGCCTTCCAGATCGCCGGCCAGCTCGCGCTGAAGGAGGCGGCGGCGAAGGTGCCGACGCTGCTGCTGGAGCCGGTGGACGAGCTGTCGGTGCTCGTCGCCGACGACTACGTGGGGTCGGTGATGTCCGACCTGTCGTCGCGGCGCGGGCGGGTGCTCGGCACGGAGCCCGTCGGCACGGGTCGTACGCTGGTCAAGGCCGAGGTGCCCGAGCTGGAGATCACCCGGTACGCCATCGACCTGAGATCCATGTCGCACGGCACCGGGACGTTCCAGCGGGCCTTCCTGCGCTACGAGCCCCTTCCGCCGAACCTCGCGAGCAAAGTGGCAGTCACCGCGGACTGAGGCTGGACAGAGCCGGGAGGGCTTTGCTCCCTCCCGGCCCAGCCGTTTACTTTTGTCACAGAAGCATCACGAGTCGATTTCTTTTTTTCGTACCGAGCATGCCGGAGCAACTGCCACACTGGGTGGCATTATGCGAACTGGACGCCCACTCCTAGCCGCTGCTGCTCTCGCGGTCGTCACCACCTCCGCCGCCTACGTGTTCGGCCCCGGGGCCGGGGAGAGCCCAGCAGCGACCAAGAAGAAGACGGCCGTCGCCGCCGCACCCGACGCATCCGCCGCGGCCTGCAAGGCCGACGCCCGCTATCCCAAGCGCGAGCTGCGCGGGGTGTGGATCGCCACCACCCAGAACATCGACTGGCCCTCCAAGACCGGGCTCTCGCCCGACCGGCAGCGGGCCGAGTACGTCAAGATCCTCGACGGCGCCGCCAAGCGCAACCTCAACGCGGTCTTCGTCCAGGTCCGGCCCGCCTCCGACGCGCTGTACAAGTCGTCGCTGGAGCCCTGGACCCAATATCTGACGGGCACGGCCGGCAAGGATCCCGGCTGGGATCCGCTGCCGTTCCTCATCGACGAGGCGCACAAGCGCGGCATGGAGTTCCACGCCTGGTTCAACCCGTACCGCGCCTCCTACGGCGACAGCACCGCCAAGCTGCCCGCCGGGCATCCGGCGCGCAAGCACCCCGACTGGACGATCAAGTACGGCGGCCGCCTCTACTACAACCCCGGCCTGCCCGCCGTCCGCGACCACGTGACCAAGGTCATCACGGACGTGGTGTCCCGGTACGACATCGACGGGGTGCACTTCGACGACTACTTCTACCCGTATCCGGCGGCGGGGCAGAAGTTCGACGACGCGGCGGCGTTCGCGAAGTACGGCGACGGCAAGAAGCTCGCCGCCTGGCGGCGCGACAACGTCAACACGCTCGTCGCCCAGGTGGACAAGGCCGTCCACGACGCCAAGGGGTACGTCAAGTTCGGGATCAGCCCCTTCGGCATCTGGCGCAACAAGTCGAACGACCCGACCGGCTCGGACACTTCGGGCATGTCCGCGTACGACTCGATTTATGCGGACGCGCGCGCCTGGATCAAGTCGGGCACCGTCGACTACGTGCTCCCGCAGCTCTACTGGCCGCGCGGCCACAAGCTGGCCGACTACGACACGCTGGCGGCCTGGTGGTCCGACGAGGTCAAGGGCACGGACGTGCAGCTGTACATCGGCCAGGGGCTCTACCGGGTGGGCGCCAAGGACGACCGGGCCTGGACGAAGCCCGGCGAGCTGGCCGCCGAGGTGGGCGTCAACCGTGACCACAAGCAGGTCAAGGGCGAGGTCTACTTCAGCGCCAAGAACTTCCTGGACAACCCTCTCGGGTCCGTGGACCGCGTCGCCAAGAACCACTACTCCCGCCCCGCCCTGCTGCCCTTGATCAAGGAACGCGGCGGCTCCGCCCCTCCCGCCCCCGCCGGGCTCAAGGCCAACGGCACCCAGCTGTCCTGGAAGCCGTCCCAGGGGGCGCGGACGTACGCGGTGTACCAGGTGCCGAAGTCCGGCAAGGACTGCCACGGCACGGACGCCCGCAACCTGGTCGCCGTCGTGACGAGCCCGTCGTTCACGGCCGCGCCGGACGGGACCTACGCGGTCACGGCCGTGGACCGGCTCGGCCACGAAAGCAAGACCACCAAGGTCAAGACCCCGGCCCCCTGACGCCGCCACCCACGCGGAAAGCGCGCCACGCGGGGCCGCACCACACCGGGCCCGCGCCGCCCTGGGCCCGCACCACACCGGGCCCGCGCCGCCCTGGGCCCGCACCACGCGGAGAGCACACCACATCGGCCCCGCACCACGCCGGAACCCGCATGCCGTCGAGTGCGCGCCACACCGGGGACGTGCCACACCGAATGCGCGTCACGCCGGGGACGCCCTCAACACCTCGTCCCCGGCAGCCGCCCAAACCGCGCCGCAACGGCGAGACGTCGTACGGCGGAGCCCGGCGCAACACGCACGGCGCCCACCACAACCGCCCAGAGCGGGAAAAGCTCACCCGAATGAAACGGCGCACGTGATACATGCACCGCATGAGAGGGTAGTCGGGTCCGGTGGCGCCGGAACATGACCTTGCTCTACCGTGCCACGGAATCATTCGATCACGGAAGGTCATCGGGATGAGGCGCACGCTGGCCGTGCTGGCCGTGCTGGTCGGGCAGGTCCTGCTCGGCCAGGGACTGTTCACCGGCCCGGCCCAGGCCACGAAGGACGCGAGCGCGGGCCGGGTCGCGCTCATCGGCGTGTCCGGCCTGCACTGGAACGACATCACCCAGTCGGACTCCCCCAACCTGTGGGAGCTGGCCAGATCCAGCGCGATCGGCTCGCTGTCCATTCGTACCGTCGGCGGGGTGACCTGCCCCTACGACGGCTGGCTGACCGTGTCGGCGGGCACCAGGTCGGCGGCCGGGTACAGCTGCGGCGCGCCCCCCATGCCCGAGCAGCAGGGCGCGGGCGCGGTCATCCCCGACTACCGCTACCTCCTCGACGTGGCCGGGCAGCGCAACGCGGGCACGCTGGGCGAGTCGCTCAAGGCCGCCGGGCAGTGCTCGATCGCCATCGGCCCCGGCGCCGCGCTGGGCCTGGCCGACCGGCAGGGCGCGGTCCAGGAGTACCACTCCTCCCCGCTCCAGGTCGGCACGCCCGATCTCGAACGGTGCCGGATGATCGCCATGGACGTGGACGACCTCGTCAGCCCCTACCTGGCCGGCGGCAAGCTGCCCAAGGTGCCCGACCAGCTCAGCGCCGCCGAGCGGCGTGACGCGCTGCGGATGGCCGACGCCAAGGCGGGCGCGCTGCTGTCGGTCCTGCCCGCCGACACGACGGTGCTGCTCGCAGGCCTGTCCGACCACGGCTCCGTACCCCACCTGCGGGTGGCCGCGCTGCGCGAGCCCGGCGCGCAGGGCCACCTGCTCGGCGCGGCCTCCACCCGGCGCGAGGACATCTCGATCCTGCCCGACCTGACCTCCACGATCCTGACCAAGCTCGGGGTGCCGGTCCCGAGCACCGTGATAGGCGTCCCGCTGCAGGTCGGCGGGCCGGGCGCGACGTTCGAACAGCTCCAGCGGGCCGACGCCACCGCGCAGGCCATCCGCTCGATCAAGGGCATCTACTTCACGGTCGTGGCCGTGCTGCAGGTGCTGTTCTACGTGGTCGCGTTCCTGCTGCTGCGCCGCCGCAAGGGCCTGGCACCGGTACGTTTCGCGGCCGTCGCCCTCGCCTCCCTGCCCGTCTCCAGCTACCTGGTCAACCTGCTGCCCTGGTCGAGCCTGCCGCAGCTGGTGGCCGGGGTGCTCGGGTGGGCGGCGGTCGTCACGGCGGTGGCGTTCGCGGGGCCGTGGCAGCGATGGCCGCTGGGCCCGCTGGCGGTGGTGGCCGGGATCACCGCGCTCACGCTGGCGGGCGACCTGCTGACCGGTACGACGTTGCAGCTCAACAGCATCATGGGCTACAGCGCGGACGTCGGGGCCCGCTACTACGGCCTGGGGAACATCCCGTTCGCGCTCCTGGCCACCGGCACCCTGCTGGCCACCACGGTGATCGCGCACCGGTGGCCGGGCAAGGTGGGGCTGGCCGCGATCGTGCTGCTGGGGACGTTCGCGATGGTGCTCGGCGGCTCCGGGATGGGCAGCGACTTCGGCGGCGTGATCGCGTTCGTGCCGGGCATCGCGGTGACCGCGCTGCTCCTGGCGGGCAAGCGGGTCTCGCTGGTGAAGCTGGGCGCGTTCCTGGTGGCCGGCGGGTTGATCGTGATGACGTTCGCCTGGCTCAACTACCTGAAGCCGGCGGACGAGCAGACGCACCTGGGCAGGTTCGTGGGGCAGGTGCTGAGCGGTGAGGCGTTCGACGTCATCCTGCGCAAGCTGCAGGCCATGCTGGCCACCCTGCTCAGCCCCAACCTCATGCCGATCGTGATCGCGGCCGCCGCGTTCCTCGTCTACGCGATCCTGCGGCCCGAACAGGCGTCGGCCGGGGTGGTGCCCGCCGCGTTCGAGCACTCCCCCGCGCTGCGCGCCGGGCTGATCGGCACGCTCGTGAGCGGCGTGGTCGGGATGCTCGTCAACGATTCGGGCGCGGCCGTGCTGTCCATGGCCCTGGCGCTGGCCGTACCTCTGCTGCTGGCCACCGGCATCGGCGCGCTCCGGCGCGACCGCGAGCCGGTCACCGGCCCCGTGTCGTCGGACTTAGCGACCGCGACGAAGTAACGCAGCACCGAACGGAGTAGCGCCGCCTCCCGGAAGCGGCCACGAACGTCCGGACACCAGGCGCTGCCCCAGAGCGGGTCAGTCCCAGGCGTCGGCGAGCAGCTGGCGGGTGTCGCGGAGCAGCTGCGGCAGGACCTTGGTCTGGCCCACGACCGGCATGAAGTTCGTGTCGCCACCCCACCTGGGCACCACGTGCTGGTGCAGGTGGGCGGCGATGCCGGCGCCGGCGACGTGGCCGAGGTTCATGCCGACGTTGAAACCCTGCGCGCCGCTGGCCTTGCGCAGCGCGCGCAGCGACTTCTGCGTGAACTCCCCCAGCTCGACCAGCTCGGCCGGCACCAGCTCGTCGTAGTCGGACACGTGCCGGTAGGGGACCACCATCAGGTGGCCGGAGTTGTACGGGTACAGGTTGAGCACGGCGTAGACCGTCTCGCCCCGGGCGACGATCAGGCCGTCCTCGTCGCTCATCTTGGGAATCGCGTCGAACGGGCACCCGTCATCGGGGCCGCTGCCCGTCGGTTTGTTCTCGCCCTTGATGTAGGCCATGCGATGCGGGGTCCACAGACGCTCGAAGTTGTCGGGGGACCCTGCCCCTGCCTGATCGTGCATACCTAGCAGCATAGGACCACGGACAAACGGCCCGCTCTTCCGGCACAATCCCAAGCATCGCCTACAGGAGGCCGCGATGAGCGACGCTTTAGCCGAGCACGACTTAGCCGAGCACGACTCCCTGCCGACCGCCCACTCCACCCCGTCCGCCGACACCCCGTCCGCCGACACCCCCGACCCGGCCACGGCCCCCGCTCCTGACCCGGTCGAAGACGTGAGCTCCGCCCTCACCGGCGTGCAGCCCTCGGAGGCGCCCTCCTTCGGCGCCGTCGTCAAGGGCCGGATCAAGGTCGCCGACGAGGTGGTCGAGAAGGTCGCCGCCCTGGCGGCTCTCGAGGTGACCGGGGTCGCCGACCTGGGCGGCGACCTGGCGCGGGCCTTCGAGTCCGTACGCGACCGCATCGGCATCGGCTCCCGGCGCGCCAACCAGGGGGTCAGCGCGCAGATCCAGGACCGTACGGTGGCCGTGAGCGTGACCATCGTGGTGGAGTACGGGCATGTGGTGATGGAGGTGGCCTCCGAGGTCAAGACGAACGTGGCCAGGAGCGTCAGCCACATGCTCGGGATGCGGGTCGCGGAGGTCAACGTGACGGTCGACGACGTCCGCCTCCCGGGCGAGCCCCGCCGCCCCCTCCGCGACACCTCCGACGGCGACACTCACCCCTCCCCCCTCTGACACCCCTCCGCCCCCGTCTCCCTCCGCCGCCCCTTGAGCCCGTCAGCCGCGCCCTCGGGGGATCGGGCGTTCCTGAGCACCGGCCCTCGCGGAGCGACCCGGCGCCTGCGGCAGCCCCCGGCCCCCAAAGGGCGGCCCGGCGCCGGAGGCGCGTCCAACTGCGCCTCAGGCGGCCCGATCCCGAAGGCGGCCCGGTGGCCGGGGCGCGTCCAGTTGCGCCTCAGGCGGCGGTGTCCTCGTCCGGGGCGGGTGCCGTCCGAGCGGCCATCCCTTCGGTGCGCATGCACCCGAAGGCCACGATCCCCGGGCTTCGAGGGACGGCCGGGGCACCGCGTGAAGCCAACGCCCGCGCAGGCGCGCCTTTAGGGTGTGGGCCATGACCGAGCAACTGGAGCCCGTGCCCGACGACTGGCAGCGCGCCCTCGCCATCGTGGCGCACCCCGACGACCTCGAGTACGGCTGCGCCGCCGCCATCGCCACCTGGACCGACCAGGGCCGCGAGGTCGCGTACCTGATCGTCTCCAGGGGCGAGGCGGGCATCGACACGCTCGTCCCGGCCGAGGCCGGGCCGGTGCGGGAACGGGAGGAGCGGGCCAGCGCGGCCGTCGTCGGGGTGACGAGCGTGGAGTTCCTCGACCACGCCGACGGGGTGATCGAGTACGGCACCGCGCTCAGGAAGGACATCGCCGCCGCCATCCGCAGGCACCGCCCCGAGCTGGTGATCACCCTGAACCCGGACGACACCTGGGGCGGAACGTACTGGAACACTCCCGACCACCGGGCCGTGGGCCGCGCCGTCCTGGACGCCGCCGGGGACGCGGGAAATAGGTGGATATTTCCGGATACGGAGGCAAAGCCCTGGAACGGCGTCCGCTGGGTCGCCGTCGCGGGCACCGACTCCCCCACCCACGCCGTGGACGTCACCGACGGCCTGGAGCGCGGCGTGCGCTCGCTCGTCGAGCACCGCGCCTACATCGAGGCGCTCACCGATCAGGACCCCGAGTCGTACGCCCGCGACCTCATCGAAGGCTTCGCCCACCAGGCGGCCGAGCGCTTCGGCGGCCGCCCCGCCATCACTTTCCGCCTGTTCACCCGATGACCCCCGAGCCTGAGGCCGGACGACGAAAAACGGCGGAGCCGTGAGACTCCGCCGTTCTCGTCATCGCGTCAGACCTGGACGCGCCGCTCCACGGTGTTGACGATCTCCGCCACGGCCTCCTCGATCGGGACGCCGTTCTTCTGCTCGCCGTTCCGGTAGCGGAACGACACCGCGCCGTTGGCGATGTCGTCGTCACCGGCCAGCAGCATGAAGGGCACCTTGGCCTTCTGCGCGTTGCGGATCTTCTTCTGCATCCGGTCGTCGGAGGCGTCGACCTCGATCCGGATGCCGCGCTCGCGCAGCTTCTTGGCGACGTCCTGCAGGTAGGGCACGTGCGCGTCGGCGATCGGGATGCCCGTCACCTGCACCGGCGAGAGCCAGGGGGGGAAGGCGCCCGCGTAGTGCTCGGTGAGCACGCCGAGGAAGCGCTCGACGGAGCCGAACAGCGCCCGGTGGATCATGACCGGAGTCTGCCGGCTGCCATCGGCCGCCTGGTATTCGAGGCCGAAGCGCTTGGGCTGGTTGAGGTCGAGCTGGATGGTGGACAGCTGCCAGGTGCGCCCGATCGCGTCCTTGGCCTGAACGGAGATCTTCGGGCCGTAGAAGGCCGCGCCGCCCGGGTCGTCGACCAGGTCCAGCCCCGACTCGGTGGCCACCTGGCGCAGCGCCTCGGTCGCCTCGTCCCACTCGGCGAGCTCGCCGATGAACTTGTCGGACTCGTCGCGGGTCGACAGCTCCAGGTAGAACTCGGGCAGGCCGAAGTCGCGCAGCACGCTGAGCACGAACCTCAGCAGCGACTTGATCTCATCGGCCATCTGCTCCCGGGTGGTGTAGATGTGCGCGTCGTCCTGCGTCATGCCGCGCACCCGGGTCAGGCCGTGGACCACGCCCGACTTCTCGTAGCGGTAGACCGAGCCGAACTCGCACAGCCGCAGCGGCAGCTCGCGGTAGGACCGCCCGCGCGCCCGGAAGATCAGGTTGTGCATCGGGCAGTTCATCGGCTTGACCCGGTATTCGATGCCCTCCAGCTCGAACGCCGGGAACATGTCGTCGGCATACCACGGCAGGTGCCCCGAGGTCTCGAACAGCGACGACTTGGTGATGTGCGGCGTGTTGACGAACTCGTAGCCCGCCTCCGCCTGCCGCCGGCGCATGTAGTCTTCCATCTCCTTGCGGATGATCCCGCCCTTGGGATGGAAGATCGGCAGGCCGCTGCCCAGCTCCGGCGGGAAGCTGAACAGGTCGAGCTCGACACCCAGCTTGCGGTGGTCGCGCTTCTCGGCCTCCTCCAGCAGCTTGAGGTAGTCGTCCTGCTTCTCGCGGGACTCCCAGGCGGTGCCGTAGATGCGCTGGAGCTGCGGGTTCTTCTCGCTGCCGCGCCAGTAGGCGCCGCCCGAGCGCATGAGCTTGAACGCCGGGATCGACCGGGTGGACGGCACGTGCGGGCCGCGGCACAGGTCCTTCCACTGCAGCTCGCCGGTCTTGGGGTCGAGGTTGTCGTAGATGGTGAGCTGCCCGGCCCCCACCTCGACCGACTCCTCGTCGGCGGCGCCGCCCTTGAGCCCGATCAACTCCAGCTTGTACGGCTCCGCCGCCAGCTCCTCGCGCGCCTCGTCGTCGGAGACGGGCCGGCGGGAGAACAGCTGCCCCTGCTTGACGATCTCCCGCATGCGCTTCTCGATGCGCTTGAGATCGTCGGGGTGAAAGGCCTGGGCGACGTCGAAGTCGTAGTAGAACCCGTTGTCCACGGGCGGCCCGATGCCCAGCTTGGCCTCGGGGAACAGCTCCTGCACCGCCTGCGCCATGACGTGGGCGGTGGAGTGGCGGACGATGGCCCGGCCGTCCTCGCTGGAGACCTCGACCGGCTCGACCGCGTCACCCTCGGACAGCGGCTGCGCCAGGTCACGGAGCTCGCCGTTGACCCGGGCCGCGATGACCGAGCGGCCGTCGGCCTCGAGGGCCTCTCCGGCCGTCGTGCCGGCCGCGACCACACGCTCGGCTCCGGCGAGGGTGATGCGTAGCTCGGCTGACACGGTGACTCCCTTGGATCGCGCCCCGGCGCTCGGCACCGGAGCTGCTTCGATGGTGAACACCGATGCTATCGCGGGTCAAACCCAATATTTGTCAGCGCTTGCCGCGTCCCGTGGAACACGTTGCGGTCGAGCGGGCTCTGGGCGTACTGATGTACGGCCCAGTCGCGCCAGGGTGGCGGCACCGCGGGTTCCCCGCGCGGCTTGTCGGGGGCGGCGATCCATAACGGGTACTCGCCCAGGCCCGCGCAGTGTCCGCCACGCGCGAACGCCCGGAAGGTGTGGACGAACGGCCGCGCGCCGCCGTGCCGCTCGACGTGGTGGCACCAGCGGCGCGCGTGGCGGGCGACCTGCTCGGGGCGCAGGCCGTCATCGGTCTCCAGGCCGAGGGCCACCAGGTCGCCGGCGCGTAACCCGCCCGCCGCGTCGATCGCGGCCAGGAAGTGGCGCGCCTGCTCGATCGGGTCGCCCCCGGGCCTGGCGCGGTGGTACGCGCCGCGGACGATCCGGCTCTCGCGCATGCCGGTCCAGTTGCGTTCGAACAGCTTGTCGGTGAAGTCGCCGCCCTCGGTGGCCTTGGCGAACGCGAAGGTCACCCCGTCCGCCGCGTGGCTGGCCCAGTCGACGGGCCCCTGCCAGTCGGACACATCAACGCCATGCAGCAAGCGATCTTCACCCCGCCGGAGAATTATGGAGATGTCTTGGGGTCAGCCCTTCGCCGCGCCGATCAGCAGCGCCCGCGTGCGTTCCCTGCTCGCGAACACCGAGCCCACGAAGTCGGTCACACCGGCTTCCCGCAGGACGTCGAGCTTGGCCAGCACCGCGTCCTCGTCGCCCACGATGGCGACGTCTCCCGGAGTGGCCGCGCCTTCCCTGTCGAGCATCGCACGATATGAGGGGAGGTGTCCGTAGACAGCGAAGATCTCGTTCGCGCGAGCGACGGCGGCGGCGGGGTCGTCGGTGACGCAGATCGGCAGCGCGCAGACGATCCTGGGCGCCTCGCGGCCCGCCTCGGCGGCGGCCGTGGTGATGGTGGGCGCCACGTGCTGGGCGACCGTCTTGGGGCCCGTCATCCACAGGACGGTGCCGTCGGCCACGGTGCCGGCCAGCTTGAGCATGCGCGGGCCGAGCGCGGCGACGAGCACCGGGAAGCCGCCGCCGGGCGTGGTGAGCCGCAGGTCGGCCTTGAGCGTCTCGCCCTCGTACTTGACGTGCTCGCCCCGGCTGAGCGGGAGCAGGATGTCCAGGTATTCCGACATGTGCCGGTACGGGCGCTCGAAGCTGTGGCCGTACATGCCCTCGATGACCATCTGGTGCGACAGGCCGATGCCGAGCGCGAGGCGCCCGCCGAGCGCGGCGTTGGTGGTCATGGCCTGCTGCGCCAGCACGGCCGGGTGGCGCGGGTAGGTCGGGACGACGGCGGTGCCGAGCTCGATGCCGGGCACCTGGCCCCCGGCGGCGGCCAGGGCGGTGAGGGCGTCGAGGCCGAAGATGTTGGAGAGCCAGGCCGAGGTGAAGCCGTCCTCCGCCGCCTGGGCGATCTGGGCGCGCAACCCGCCGATCGGGTCGTCTCCTTTGGGCTCTGTCAGGTAATAACCGAATCGCATAGGAACCGAACTCCGTTCTAGTAATCGACGGAACTGTACCTTCCCACACCCGGCCGCGCCCATCCTCCGGCCGGAGGCGGATTTGTAAAGTGGCCTACATGACGCACGAACGCGCAGGACAGCCAGCCCAGCCCGCCGACCTCGTGGCCGTCGACAGGCTCGTGACCTCCTATTACGCGCTGCATCCCGATCCCGGCGACCCGGGGCAGCGGGTGGCGTTCGGCACGTCGGGGCACCGGGGGTCGTCGCTGAGGACGGCGTTCAACGAGGACCACATCCTGGCCACCACGCAGGCCATCTGCGAGTACCGGCGGATGCAGGGCACCGACGGGCCGCTGTTCCTCGGCGTCGACACGCACGCGCTGTCGGAGCCCGCGCGGGTGTCCGCGCTGGAGGTCCTGGTCGCCAACGGGGTCCAGGTGCTGATCGACTCCCGCGACGGCTACACGCCGACCCCGTCCGTCTCGCACGCCATCCTGCGGCACAACCACGGCCGCACCACCGGGCTCGCCGACGGCATCGTGATCACGCCGTCGCACAACCCGCCGGGCGACGGCGGGTTCAAGTACAACCCGCCGCACGGGGGTCCCGCCGACACCGACGCGACCACGTGGATCCAGGACCGCGCCAACCGGCTGCTGGCCGCCGGGCTGGAGAGCGTGCTGCGGGTCTCGTACACGAAGGCTCTGGAGGCGGCGGGGCGTTACGACTTCCTCGGGATGTACGTGGACGACCTGCCGTCCGTGGTGGACCTGGACGCGATCCGGGCGGGCGGGGTGCGCATCGGGGCCGATCCGCTGGGCGGGGCGAGCGTGGCGTACTGGGGGGAGATCGCGGAGCGGCACCGGCTCGACCTGACCGTGGTCAATCCGCTGGTGGATCCGACGTGGCGGTTCATGACGCTCGACTGGGACGGGAAGATCCGGATGGACTGCTCGTCGCCGTACGCGATGGCCTCTCTCATCGCCAATCGCGATAAGTACGACATTTCCACCGGAAACGATGCCGACGCAGACCGGCACGGCGTCGTCACCCCCGACGGCGGCCTGCTCAACCCCAACCACTACCTCGCCGTCGCCGTCTCCTACCTCTACACGCACCGCGACGGCTGGCCCACGGCCGCCGGGGTGGGCAAGACGATGGTCAGCAGCGGGATCATCGACCGGGTCGTGGAGTCCATGGGGCGGCGGCTGTACGAGGTGCCGGTCGGGTTCAAGTGGTTCGTCCCGGGCCTGCTGGACGGGTCGCTGGGGTTCGGGGGCGAGGAGAGCGCGGGAGCGTCGTTCCTGCGGCGCGACGGGTCCGTCTGGTCCACGGACAAGGACGGGATCATCCTGGCGCTGCTGGCCTCCGAGATCCAGGCCGTCACCGGCAAGTCGCCGAGCGCGCACTACCGGGGGCTGGTCGAGCGGTTCGGGGAGCCCGCGTACGCCCGGGTCGACGCCCCCGCCACGCGCGAGGAGAAGGCGGTGCTCGGAAGGCTCTCGGCCGCGCAGGTGAAGGCGTCGTCGCTGGCGGGCGAGCCGATCACCGCCGTCCAGACCACGGCGCCCGGCAACGGGGCCGAACTCGGCGGGGTCAAGGTCTCGACGGAGAGCGCCTGGTTCGCGGCGCGGCCGTCGGGGACGGAGGACGTCTACAAGATCTACGCCGAGTCCTTCCGCGGCCCCGACCACCTGGCCAAGGTGCAGGAGGAGGCCCGCTCGCTGGTCTCCGACGCCCTCGGCTGACCGCTCGGGTCAGTGTCCGGGCAGTTCGGCGTCCGGGCGGGGTCAGCGGCCGGGGGCCAGCTCGGGGGCGGTGTCGGTGGTCATTCCGGTACGGCCGAGGTCGGCGCGGCGTCCGGCGGCCACGCCGTCCCGGTAGCCCGTGCCGCTCGTCCTGGGCACGCTCACCCGGATGTCCGGATAGTGGGCGGACACCGCCCGTTCCACCTCGGCCCGGCGGTCGGCCAGGACGAGCTCGGCGCCCGTACTGGCCTGCTCCGCCTGTGCCTCGGCCACGCACAGCAGCCGGTACACCTCGTCCGTGAACCCCAGCAGCCACGACCGCCGGTACGCCCGCACGGCGGTCACGCCGTCGGGCACCCGCACCCGCGCCAGCCCGCTCGCCATCTGCAGCAGCAACGACGTGGCCAGCAGGTCGGCCCGCTCCAGATCGGCCGCGAACCCGAACACGTGCACCCGCTGCCCGCCCTCGCCCCGCCCGATGAGCAGGGGGCGGCAGCGCACGGCCTGCGCGACCAGGCTGACCAGCCGGGCCTTCTCCCTGGCCCAGGGGTTGGGCAGGGTGACGACCCGGTCGCCGGGCGTCTGCCGGGTGCCCGCCGGGGGGAGCGAGTCGATGCCGTGCTTGGCCATCAACGCCGACGCGGCCGCCATGAACGTCGCCCGCTCGTGCTCGTTGTCGGTGCGTTCGGCCTTGGCCAGGAGTTTCCTGACGCGCTCGAGCGTGCGCTCCCGCAACCGCGCTCCCCCTACAACTTGGTGGTCAGCACCCGCCCGTCGTCCGCGATGGCGGGGAAGGCACCCGTGTCGACGATGCCGTGCTGCTGGAACAGCGCCTCGATGAGGGCGTGCGCCTGCGGCTCGAGCTTCCACAGGGCACGATACTCGCGCGCCGTGGCCAGCGAGATGCCGATCTCGTGGGCGATGTCCACCGTACGCGGCACGATGCCCTTGGCGATCTGGCGGTCCCAGAACGCGCGGGCCTGGCGCATCAGCGCGGCCCGCTGGGCGGTGTCGACGACCTGCGGGGTGGTGTCGAGCACCTCGATGTCCTCGTCCTCCTCCTCGACGAGCTCGGCCAGCGCGGGCGGCAGCGCCGGGCGGGCGGGAACCGGCTGCTGCTCGGGCTCGGGCTCCCACGGCACGCGGGGGGCGGCGTCGATGAGGGCGGTGGTGTTGTAGAGGGCGGCGATCTGGGCCAGCAGCGCCTCCTGGCGGGCCTGGTTCACCGCCAGCCCGGTGTGCTCGACGGCCTGGTCCATGGCCTTGTCGAGCTTGGCCAGCGCCACGCGCATCTTGCGCTCGGAGGCCCCGTTGTCGCGCAGCGCCTTGGCCCGCTTGGCGGCCAGCGCGACCCTGGTCAGCCGGCGGTGGGCGTCGACCTCGCTCGCCGTACGGTCGCTGACCTCGGCCAGCCCGACCCGGACCAGAAGCCGCTCGGGCGTCAGACGCCAGTTGATGCGGCCGGTGCCACGGATGCGGTGCCGCTCGATGGCCATGCCGCGCTCCCAGAGCCAGGCGGCGACCAGCGGCGCGGCGAGCCTGAACACCGCCTCGGGCAGGCTGCGCGCGTCCATGCTGGACAGTACGGCGGTCAGGCAGGTCAGCGCCCACACGGCGATGCCGTCGATGCCGGCGGAGAAGTTCTCGCGCATGTTGCGGCGGGCCCGCACCGCGCTCGTGATGATCGCGACCTCGATGAACGCGAACAGCAGCAGCCGCAGCGGCCCGTCCAGGCCGAGCACGTCGCCGGAGAAGCGCCACATGCCCTGCGCGGACACGCCGGTGGCGATGGAGGCGGCGACGATGGTCAGCACGTCCTCGATGGGACGGGCGGCGACGTACCGGGAGACCAGCCAGGCGGTGGCCCGCCAGGCGATCCTCAGCACCAGGAACGCCAGCGCCAGCCCGGCCAGGCTCAGCAACGCGATGACGGCGGTGGCGAGCGGCTTCTCGGTGACGAAGGCTGCTATTTCCTCAAATGTCGGCATCTGTCACTATCCGTGGGGGCTCAAACTCCGGCTCTATGCGACGAGATCATCGCAGAATGTCGCCATCTTGTACGCCAAACGCCATCTGCCGCCCCATTTTGCCCCTGTTTCACTGCAGTTCCGACAACTTCCCCCACGCCCGGCCGGGCGTGTCGCCCGGGCGGGTTTCCCTCCGGGTGGCGCGGTCCAACGGCGCAACAACACGCGGAGCGTAACTACACCCCGCCCAAGCGCCCCGGAACGTCCCCGGACCGCACGCGGCGCGGGGACCGAAGGGGGCGCACGGGCGAGCGGCATATGGGCCAGAGCGCGACGGCGTATGGGCGAGTGACATGCGGGCCGGAGCGCAACGACGCACGGAGGCCGGAGAGCGCGCAACGGCGCTAGGGGCGAAGTGGCACACCGGACCGGAGCGGCGTTCCGACCGGGAGGTGGGGTGACGTTGGGGATAGAGGCGTGGAGTGGGGGTGGTCGTGGGGCGGGGGTGGGCGCACAATGGGCCGCGAGGAGGGGATTGTGAGCAAGCGATCACGCAGACGCCGCGCTCTTCCCAGCGGCGCACCCGCCTGGATGCCCGGATACGGGCCCGGCGAGCCGCACTGGCCCGGCGAGAGGGATTTCCCGTTCGACGACCCGTCGGAGGGTGGCGAGGGTGGGGTGCGCGAGCCGCGCAAGCCCAAGCCCGCTCCGCCGGCGTTGTCGGCCGAGGCCCCGTTGCCCGAGCAGCTCCTGTACGCCCGCGACCGGACCGAGCCCCCGCCCCGTGAGGTGACCGGGGTTCTGGCTGGTCAGGATGCGTAGGACGGTCCTGTGAGGGAGGCGGTGGGGGCCGCGAGGGGGAGGGGAAATTCGTCCTTTCGGAGGGCAACATCCGCCGCTCCGGGTGGGACCATCTACGGAGGGATTTATCCCAAGATGGCGTGATGTATCCCAGCAGGACGGATATCGATGTCAGACAATGAGTTCCCCCTCGTCCAGTTCATGCGCGAAGGCTTCGACCCCGTGGGCGAGCTCGGACGGATCCGGGCCGAGCATCCGGTCTTCCCCATGGAGATCCCCGGCAGCCAGACCGTCTACCTCGTCACCCGCTGGGAGGACGTACGCGGCGTCCTGAGCGACCACGAACGCTTCAGCAACGACTTCGCCGGGGTGATCGGCCTGGGCTCCAACCAGGAGGACCCGGGCGGCCTGGGCTTCCGCGACCCGCCCGAGCACACGCGGCTGCGCAAGTACCTGACGCCCGAGTTCACCATGCACCGCCTGCGCAGGCTGGAGCCGCGCATCGAGGCGATGGTCGAGGAGCACCTGGACCGCATCGAGGCCAAGGGCTCCCCCGTGGACCTGGTGGAGGAGTTCGCGCTGCCGATCCCGTCGCTGGTGGTGTGCGAACTGCTGGGCGTCCCGTACGAGGAACGCGCCGACTTCGTGAAGATCAGCAAGGACCGGTTCGACTTCACGGCCGGGCCGGAGGCGTCGCTGCAGGCGATCAACGACGCCATGGCCTATCTGACCGACCTGGTCGCCCGGGAGCGGCAGAATCCCGGCGAGGGGCTGCTCGGCCAGCTGCTGCGCCAGCACGGTGACGAGCTCGACGACCGTACGCTCGCCAGCATGGCCGACGGGCTGCTGACCGGCGGCCACGACACCAGCACCAGCATGCTCGCCCTCGGCACCCTGTGGCTGTTGCAGAACCCCGAGGAGGCCGCCAAGGTCCGCGAGGTCGACGGCTACATCAACGACGTCGTCGAAGAGCTGCTGCGCTACATGACGGTCGTGCAGGTGGCCTTCCCCCGGTTCGCCCGCGACGATCTGGAGCTGCACGGCGTACAGATCAAGAAGGGCGAGATGGTGCTCTGCTCGCTCACCGGCGCCAACCGCGACCCCGCCCTGGGCGAGGACATGGACCGGGTGCGGCCCGGCAGGGAGACGGCGGGCTCGCACATGGCGTTCGGCCACGGCATCCACCGCTGCATCGGCGCGCCGCTGGCGCAGATGGAGATGCGCATCGCCTTCCCCGCGCTGCTGCGCCGCTTCCCGGGGCTGCACGTCGCGGGCGAGGTGCCGTTCAGGGAACTCGCCATCGTGTACGGCGTCAAAGAGCTACCCGTCGCCTGGTAGAGCGGTTACGTTCGCAATGTGAACGAGCCTGTCATCGATCTGACCACGATCAGCGCCGTCCTGTTCGACACCGACGGCGTGGTCACCGACACTGCTCGGGGGCACGCGGCCGCCTGGAAGCACGTCTTCGACGCGTTTCTGCGCGGCCACTCGACACCGTTCGACATCCGGGACGACTATCTGCGTTACGTGGACGGCCGCCCGCGACTCGACGGCATCCGCACCTTCCTCGAGGCACGCGGCATCACGGTGCCCGAGGGTTCGCCCGACGACGAGCCCGGCGCGGCCACCGTGCACGGGCTCGGCCTGGCCAAGGACCAGATCTTCATGGCCCAGGTGGAGAAGTACGGGGTCGCCGCGTTCCCGTCCACGGTCTCGCTCCTGCACGAGCTGCGGCAGCGGGGCGCGCGTACGGCGGCCGTCTCCGCCAGCCTGCACGGTCGCAAGCTGGTCACGTCGGCCGGTGTGCTGCACCTGTTCGACCTGGTGGTGGACGGCAACGACGCGGCCTTGATGAACCTGCCAGGCAAGCCCGACCCCGCCCTCTTCCTGGAGGCGGCGCGCCGGCTGGCGCTGCCCGTTGTCAGGGCCGCGGTGGTGGACGCGGCGCTGCCCGGGGTGGAGGCGGGCGAGAAGGGCGGGTTCGGGCTGGTCGTCGCGGTGGCCAGGGACGGGGCCGAGGCGGCGGAGCTGCGCGCGGCGGGGGCCGAGGTCGTGGTGTCCGACCTGGGCGAGCTGGCGGTCCGCGGCCGGGTCCCGCCCACGATGGCGTGACCCAGGTCAGGTGATCCCACCCCGGATCCCTTCCCGAAGGCGTGATCCGGGCCGGGGGATCCCGTCCCGACGGCGTGAGCGCGGGTCGGTGGGAGCGGCTCTACCCTTGACGGCGTGACCGTTCTCATCGACCCGCCCAACTGGCCCGGGCCGCGCGGCCTGATGTGGTCGCATCTGGTCAGCGACCGCTCGCTGGAGGAGTTGCACGACTTCGCCTCGCGGCTGGGGGTGCCGGAGCGGGCCTTCGACCGGGACCACTACGACGTGCCGGAGACCGTGCATGCCAGGGCGGTGGAGCTGGGGGCCGAGGCGGTCACCTCGCGCGAGCTGCTCCTGCGGCTGATCGAGTCCGGCCTGCGCCGCCGCAAGCGCCGCTGACCCGGCTCCCGTCAACAGCCGCGAGCGCCACTGACCCGGCTCCCACGACGACCCGTCGCCAGTGCCGCAAGCGTCGCCGGCCGGGCCCCTGCTACGACACGTCGTGGCCTGGCGTGAGCGAGGCCAGCTCGCGTGTCATGTTCGACCGTGCCCGCTCCTCCCACAGCTCGCGGGCGCGTTCGGTCCGGTAGAGGCGCGGTACGGCCAGCAGGCGGCGCAGCACCTCGGCCCGTCCCGCCCTGAACAGGTCGTCGGGCACGTGGGCGTACTCCTGCCGGATCCGCCCCGCGTAGTCGTCGTATCCGGGCAGCCCGAGCACGGCCAGGTCGGCGTCGCACAGGACGGCGCCGTCGCGGTCCCCGTCGGCCAGCGTGTCGTGGGCGGCGGTGAGGCGTACCAGCCTGATCACTTCCGCGACCCGTGCGGCGGGCACCCCGCACCTCGGCAGCCTGGACTGCGCGAGCTGGGCGCTGCGCTCCTCGTCCAGGCCCGGCCGCCCGTCGTAGACGGCGTCGTGGAACCAGGCGGCCAGGCGCACGGCGGTCAGGTCGTCCGCCGTGGCCGCGAGCTGGGCGATCCCGGCGAGCACGGCGGCCAGGTGGTCGAGGGTGTGGTAGCGGCGGTGCGGCTCGGACCAGCGGGCGATCAGCTCGGCCCCCGTGGCGAGGGACGCGGGCGAGTCCCCCACGAGCACCGCCCAGTCCCCCGCGAGCACCGCCGGGTCCCCCTCCGGCACCGCCCGGTCCCGCCCAGAGGCCGCCGAGTCCCCGGTGGGAGCCGTCGAGTCGTCGATCACGGACTCACCGTACCTTTTGGTAACGTCCAAGACATCGACGGGAACGCGAAGGAACCCCGGCGCCTGCCCTGGTGGCGGGAGCTGCGGGCCGTCGTGCCTGGCCGCCCGCGGCTGTCCAGGGCGCGCCGGGTGGCCGACGCCGCCGACATCGCCGATCTCCGGCTGCTCGCCAGGAAACGCGCCCCGCACATGGTGTTCGACTACGTGGACGGCGCGGCCGAGGGCGAGCTGTCGATGGCCAGGGCGGTGGAGGCGTTCCGGCGGGTGGAGTTCAGCCCGCGGGTCCTGCGCGATGTGTCGCGGGCCCCGACCGCGGTCGAGATCCTGGGCAGGCGGGTCGCGATGCCGGTCGTGCTCGGGCCCACCGGGTTCACCCGGATGATGCACCGCGAGGGCGAGCGGGCCGTGGCCAGGGCGGCCGAGCGCGCGGGCGTCCCCTACACGCTGTCCACCATGGGCACCACGACGGCCGCCGATGTGGCCGCCGCCGCGCCCGGCGGGTGGAACTGGTTCCAGCTGTACGTGGTCCGCGACCGCGCGCGCAACCTGGAGACGCTCGCCCTGGCCCGCGAGGCGGGCATGGACGTGCTGGTCGTGACCGTCGACGTGCCGGTGGCGGGGGCGCGGCTGCGCGACGTGCGGCACGGCCTGACGGTCCCGCCGTCCCTGCGCTGGCGCAGCGCGCTGCAGGCGCTGCGGCACCCGGCGTGGTGGTTCGACTTCCTCACCAGCGAGCCGCTGAGGTTCGCCACCATCGAGGGCGCCCCCGACGACCTGCCCGGGCTCACCAACCTGATGTTCGACCCCTCGGTGACCATGGACGACCTGGAGTGGATCCGCTCGGCGTGGCAGGGACGGCTGCTGGTCAAGGGCGTGCAGCGGGTGGACGACGCCAAGGACCTGACCGCCCTCGGGGTGGACGGCCTGGTGGTGTCCAACCACGGCGGGCGGCAGCTCGACCGCGCCGCCACGCCGCTGGAGCTGCTGCCCCAGGTCGTGGCCGCCGTGGGTGATCGCACGGAGGTGTTCCTGGACGGAGGCGTCCGCAACGGGGCCGACGTCGCCGCCGCGGTCGCGCTCGGCGCGCGGGCCTGCTTCATCGGCCGGGCCTACCTGTACGGCCTGATGGCGGGCGGCGAGGCCGGGGTGCGGCGGGCGCTGGACCTGCTGCGCGCGGAGCTCGTACGCACCCTTCAGCTGCTCGGCGCCGGCGGGATCGACGGCCTCACCCCCGACATGGTGCACATCAGGGCTTGATCGAAGCCCTAGGCGATGGTGCTGACGGCCCCTTGGAACGCCGCCCCCTGGAAGAACGGCTCCAGCACCAGCGTCGCCGCGCCCAGCGCCACGGCGTCGGGGCCGAGCCGGCCCAGCACGATCGTCTCCGGCTGGAACGGCTGGGCCTGCGTGTTGGCCGCGGTCGCCGCCCTGATCTCCGCCAGCATCCGCCCGCCCAGCATGAGCCCCGCCCAGCCGCCGATGACGATGCGCTCGGGGTTGAACAGGTGGACCAGGCTCGACAGGCCTACGCCCAGCAGTTCGACGCTCTCGGCAATGACCGGGGAGCCCTCGTCGAGCAGCCGGGCCAGCGCGGCCTCCTCGTCGGCGGAGTCGGCCACGACGCCCCCGCGGTCGAGGATCGCCTCGGCCCCCAGGTACGCCTCCAGGCAGCCGCGCGCCCCGCACCGGCAGGCCCGCCCGCCCGCGACCAGCTTCAGGTGCCCGACCTCGCCGGCGGCCTTGCCCGCGCCCCGGTAGATCTGCCCGTCGGTCACGACCGTGCCGCCGACGCCCGAGCCCATCAGCACGATGATCGCGTCGCGGGTGCCCTTCCCCGACCCGAACCAGAGCTCGGCCTGCCCCATGGTCTTGGCGCCGTTGTCGACGAACAGCGGCAGCGACGTGCCCGCGCGTAGGAGCGCTCCCAACGGCACCGCCTCCCAGCCGAACGTCTTGGCCCGCACCAGCGCGTCCGGCCCCGGCTCGACGATGCCGGGCACGCCGACGCCGACACCGAGCACCCGTTCGGCCGGCACCTCGCTCTCGGCGATCACCGTGTCGACGCCGGCCAGGATGTGCCGGGCGACCAGTTCGGGGTCGTGCCGGGCCGAGCGGACCGCGTAGTGGGCCCTGGCGAGCTTGGTCATCTCCAGGTCGAACAGCTCGACGCTGACCTGCGTCTCCCCCACGTCCACGCCGACGGCGTACCCGTAGGCGGGGTTGACCCTGAGCACCACGCGGGGCCGGCCGCCGTCGGAGTCGACCTGGCCGGCCTCGACGACGACGTTCTCGGAGAGCAGGTCGCCGGTCATGGTGCTGACCGTGGCCGGGCTCAGCCCGGTCGCGGCCGACAGGTCGTTGCGGGTGGCCGGGCCGCCGAAGTAGAGCGCGCGCAGGAGCATCGCCCGGTTCCCCCTGCGAAGATCCCGTACGGTCCTGCGCCCTGACGTGCCCATCCTCGTCCCCCGCCTCTCCCGCGATCGCCTCGCCATGGTAGTTCACCAGCTGAAATCGCCATGAACCCGCTGTTACCGAAGCGTTTCCGGTCTGCTCCTGACTTTTTTCAAGGCTTAGATTATGGTCTGGCCATCCCCCCGATGAGGAGATGACTATGAGCCGAGGACTCGTGCGAGGCCCCATCGCGATGGCACTCGCGGCGGCGCTCGCGACCGGGCTGGCCGCCTGCGGCAGCGGCGGCGGCAGCGGCGACGCGGACAAGACGCTGACGTTCTGGATGTACCAGGACCGCACCCCGCAGGCCGGACAGGTCATCGAGAAGGTCCGCAAGGACTTCGAGAAGGCCAACCCCGGCGTCACGGTGAAGCTCGTCAAGATCCCCAAGGACGACTACAACACCAAGCTCGGCAGCGCCGTGGCCAGCAAGAGCGCGCCGGACGCGGGCATACTCGACCAGCCCCTGGTCTCCAAGTACGCCCTGGACGGCACGATCAAGGAGGCCCCCGCCGGCCTGATCGACGAGGCCGGCTTCTACAAGGGCGCGCTCGACACCAACCGCGCGAACGGCAAGCTCTACGGCCTCCCGCAGGACCAGACCACGGTCGCGCTCTTCTACAACAAGAAGCTGGTCCCGACCCCGCCCAAGACCTGGGACGAGCTGAAGCAGACCGCCGCCCGGGTGCACGCCGCCGACGCCAAGGTGGCCGGCATGAACGTCCCCAAGGGCGACGGGTACGGCGCCTGGATCCTCCCCGGCGTCGTGCACGGCGCGGGCGGCCAGATGGTGGACGACGCGGGCAAGAAGGTGCTGTTCGACCAGCCGCCCGCGGTGGAGGCGCTGCAGCTCTGGGTGGACCTGGTGAAGTCGTCGCCGCGCCAGATCACCGACTCGGACAAACCCTTCGAGAACGGCCTGGCCGCCATGACGATCTCCGGACCCTGGGACGTGCCGACGATCCACGAGCAGTTCCCCGACCTCGACTTCGGCGTGGCGCCGCTGCCGTACAAGACCGAGCCGGCCGGCAACATCGGCGGCGAGGACTCCGTCGTCTTCTCCTCCAGCAAGAACGCCGACCTGGCGTGGAAGTGGCTGGCCTTCCTGGCGAACGAGACCAACAACGGCGCGGTCGCGGACGCGTTCGGCGGCTTCCCCGTCAACCTCAAGGCGCAGGTGGTCGCGGGCGGCCCCGAGCAGGCGGCCTTCCTCGAGCAGCTCAAGGTGGCGCACGCCCGGCCCGCGGTGCCGCAGTGGATCCAGGTCAACGACGAGATCATCGCCCCGGCGATCGAGTCGGCGCTGACCGGCAAGGTCACCGCGCAGCAGGCCCTGACCGACGCGGCGGGCAAGACGCGCTCCCTGCTCGGCTGGAACGGCTGACGTGGCGGCACCCGCACTGGCGGAAGCGCAGGTGGCGACCAGATCGCGGCGGCGGCCGTCGGCCCGCCGCCGCGACCGGCTCATCGGCTGGCTCCTGGTCACCCCCGCGCTCGCCTATTTCCTGATCTTCCTGCTTTATCCGGCACTGTCGGCGCTCTACTACAGCTTCACGGACTGGAACCTGCGCTCCGACGCCGCCTGGGTGGGCCTGGCGAACTACGCCGACCTGCTCTTCGACGACGTGAAATTCCCGCACTTCTGGAAGTCGGTCGGCGTCACGCTGCAGTACACGCTCATCGCCGTCCCGCTGACCCTGGTCTCCGCGCTGGCGCAGGCGCTGCTGCTGAACGCGATCCGGCGCGGGGCGAACCTGTTCAGGCTGCTGCTGTTCCTGCCGGTCGTCACGGCCGAGGCGGCGGTCGGCGCGATCTGGCGCTGGCTCTACGACCCCCAGTACGGCCTGATCAACGCGGTGCTCGGCCTGTTCGGCATCCCGGGGCAGAACTGGCTCAACACCCCCGAGCTGGTCATCCCGGCGCTGGCGTTCATCGCGGCCTGGCAGTGCGGCATCTCGATGATCATCTATCTGGCCGGTCTGAAGGGCATCCCCGGCGCGATCACGGAGGCCGCGGTCATCGACGGGGCCGGCCCCTGGCAGCGGTTCTGGCGGGTGACCTTCCCGATGCTCCGGCCCACCACGTTCTACCTGCTGGTGACGGGGGTGATCGCGGCGCTGCAGGTGTTCGGCCTGGTGTACGTGATCTTCTCCGGCAACGGGCGCAGCGTCACCGGCGGCCCCGAGCAGTCGGGCCTGACGTACGTGCTCCACCTCTACCTGTTCGCCTTCCGCTACGACGCCATGGGGGCGGCCTGCGCGATGTCGTTCATCCTGCTCGTCTTCATCATGATCGTGACCGCGCTGCAGTTCAGGTTCGTCAAGCAGGAGGCGGCATGAGGAAGGCCCCCTTTTACGTGGCGCTGGTGCTGCTGGCGGCCGTGTCGGTGGTGCCGTTCCTGTGGATGCTGGCCACCTCGGTCAAGCACGGGCAGGACATCTACAGCAAGGTGCCCAACCTGCTGCCGCTCGACAAGAAGACCGGCGAGTGGGCGGCGACGCTGGACAACTACGACTACGTGCTGGACGTCGGCGGGCTCGGGAACGCGTTCGTCAACAGCGTCTGGGTGTGCGCGATCCTGGTGCCGGCCAAGCTGCTGGTGGACGCGCTGGCCGCGTACGCGTTCGCGCGGATCCCGTTCCCGGGCCGCGACCGGCTGTTCGTGATCATGCTGGGCGGCATGATGGTGCCCGCGATCACGCTGCTGGTGCCGCGCATCCACGTCACGCAGGCGCTCGGCATGTTCGACTCCGGATGGGGGCTCATCGTCCCGAACATCGCCTCCGTCCTGGACATCTTCCTGCTGCGGCAGTTCTTCCTGTCGATCCCGGCCGAGCTGGAGGAGGCCGCGCTCATCGACGGCGCGGGCCGCATGCAGATCTTCTGGCGGATCGTGCTGCCGCTGTCGAAGCCGGTGCTGGCGGTCGTGACCATCACCAGCTTCCTGTTCCACTGGAACGACCTGGTCTGGCCGCTGGTCGTCACCAACGACCCCGAGCTGTACACGCTGCCGCTGGCGTTGCAGCAGCTCGTCGCCAGCCCCGACGGCGGGCGGGCGTACTACATCATGGCCGGCGCCACGCTCGCCGTCCTGCCGGTGATCGCCGTGCTGATCGTCTTCCAGCGCCGCATCCTGCAGGGCATCGCGTTCACCGGTCTCAAAGCCTGAGGAGGAAGAGAGTGCTCATCGACGGCCGGGTGCTGGTCACCGCCGACTACCCCTACTACCGCGACGACCCGGCCGTCTGGGCCGACCGGCTGCGGGCCGTGCGGGACGAGCTCGGGATCGAGGTGGTCACCTGCTACCTGCCCTGGCGGCACCACCAGCCGGAGCCGGGCCTGGCCCCCGACTTCACCGGGGCCACCCACCCGGCCAGGGACGTCGTCGGCTTCCTCGCGCTCTGCGCCGAGCTGGGGCTGCGGGTGATCGCCAAGCCGGGCCCGTTCATCCATGCCGAGGTGG
Organism: Nonomuraea sp. NPDC049625; assembly: GCF_040675285.1. Lineage (NCBI taxonomy): Bacteria > Bacillati > Actinomycetota > Actinomycetes > Streptosporangiales > Streptosporangiaceae > Nonomuraea > Nonomuraea sp. NPDC049625. Next base: position 143,787 of record NZ_JBFAOQ010000009.1, read on the forward strand.
GCTACGGCGGGCTGCCCGACTGGGTCGACCCGGACGCCGACCCGTCGATCGAGCCGCTGCTCGACGCCGAGGGGAAGCCGTCCCTCTGGTCGGACGGCTCCGTCTCCCGGCCGCTGCCCGCGCCGCTCGGCGCCGCGTTCCTGACCAGGGCCACGCAGTGGCTGTCGGCCGTGGGCAAGGAGGTGCTGGCCGGCGCGGCTCCGGTGATCGCGCTGCAGATCGCGAACGAGGGCATCTACACCAGCGGGGCGCTGCCGCTGACCGCCTACGACTACAGCCCGTCGGGGCTGGCGTTCTACCGGGACCGGCTGCGGTCCTGGTACGGGACGCCGGAGGCGTACAACGCGGCGCACGCGACGGCGCACGCGGACTGGGCCGAGGTCGAGCCGCCGCCCAGGGCCGGCGGGCTGCTCGCGCGGGCCGACTGGGGCCGCTTCCACGCCGAATACCTGGCCGAGGTCTACCGCGTCTGGGCCCAGGCCGTCGGCTCCGGCCTGCCCGTCTTCGTGAACCTGAACCCGCCGACCGTCCCCGAGCTGGACGACTGGCTGGCCAGGGTCAGGCCGCGGCTGTGGGGCGGCATCTCGTACGGCTTCACCAACTGGATGGGCGTGGTGTCGGCCGACCGCGACGCCCAGGCCCGCTACGTGATCGCCGCCAAGCTCGCCCCCGGCCCGAACCTGGAGGAGAACTGGGGCTTCTCCCGCCTCTACGACCCCGCCTACATCGACGGCGCGACCAGCTTCCACCAGTCGCTGCTGGCCATGGCGGCGGGCGCGACCGGGTTCAACGTCTACACCGGGGTCTCCACCTCGGGCTGGGCGCCGGAGCTCGACGCGGCGCACGAAGGGCCGTACCCGGACTGCGCGCCGATCGACGCCGACGGCTCTCCCACCGGCAAGGCTCCGGTGGTGCGGGCGCTGGCGGACTTCTTCGCCGCGCACGGAGCGGAGTTCCTGGAGTGCGCGGGCACGGCGCGCGACGCGTTCGGCCTCTACCTGCCGTACGCCGGGATCGCGGCACTTTCGGGTGCCGATGGACCGGTTTGCGGACGGGCGCTGCGGGCCTTCCACGAGCGGATGCGCGAGCGCGGCCTGGACTACGCGCTGGTCGACCTGGAGGACACGACGGCCGGGGAGCTGGGCGCGTACCGGTCCGTGACCGTGCCCGGCGGCCCGTTCATGCACCGGAGCGTGCAGCGGCTGCTCGCCGACTACGCCGCCGCCGGCGGCCGGGTGCTGGTGGACGGGCCCGTCCCCGAACTGGACGAGAACCTCGCGCCGTGCGCCCTGCTCACGCCGTCCGCGCCGCCCCCGGACGTGGACGCGGGCGAAGACGGCTCCCTCGTCCTGTACGGCACCGCCGACGCCTTCCTGCGCAGCCATCCGGACCGGGACGTCCACTACCTGATCGTGCTCGTCCAGGCCGGCAACCGGGGCCCGATCGGGGTCCGGACGCCGTACGGGACCGTCGAGATCGCCGCCGCGGACGGCGGCGCGGCCGTGCTGCGGCTGACCGGCGGCGGGCTGGGCGATCTGGTGGTGAAGGGCGTCAACGGCTACCTGTCGTCCGCGGTCGCGGCGCGCGTGTCCCTCAACGGCGAGAGCGTCGTCACGGCGGGCCCCGGCGACCTGATCATGATCGCCGGAGTCTGACCAATGCCCGGCATTTATTGACAGAACGGACAGGTATTTCGCCGCCTCGGCTGCCGCTCTGCTCCTTCACACGGGGACGACGTTCCCACCGGAAAGGAGAACGGAATGGCAACCGGAGAATTCCAGGTGATGAAAGTACCGGCCGAGCAACTCGCCGGCGTTCTCCACGGCCAGGTTGTCGATCCCGGCGCGCAACCCACGAACGTCGTGCACCGTAACGAGGGCTGGACCGTGGACGTGAGCTGGGAGGTCGCCGGCGAGCTCATCGACTGGCTGGCGGGCCGCTGGAACTTGGAGATCATCGCCGACCTGCTGGGCGGCGGTGAGACCAGGCACCCCTCACCCCCTGTCGAACTGACCTTCACGCCTGGCTCGGGCAGATACACCGCCTCCGTCCCGATGCGGGGTCAGCTCTCCCCCGGCACGTATGACCTGGTGGTCAACCTCACCACCACGACCGCCGCCGGCACCGCGGGGGCGCTCGGCGGGTTCGTGGTGATCAGCAAGATTGTGGTCAAGGAATGAGGGCCGCCGTCCCGGGCGGCCCGCCCGGGACGGCCGTGGACGGAGCCGCCATGTCTCTGGTGCTCAACCCCGTGTGGTGGGATCAAGGCCGGCCTGGTCCCGTGGCGATGGGCGCGCTCATCGCCACCGACCGCCTGCTGTCCTACGTGACGAACGAGGAGACGGTCTTCACCCTGGCCCGCGCCGACATCCGGGCGAGCTGGCGGCCCCTGCGCGTCGACCTCACCTGCGCCGGCCGCCGCTTCCGGCTGCGCTTCCTGCCGCCGGGGGCCTTGATGCGGCCGACCGGCGTCCTGCAAGCCCGCCGTAAGTCACGCGCCCTACGCTCCTGGCTGGCGGCCACGGGGGAAAGACCGGCCGCCTGACGTATCTGACGCCGCTGGAGACGCTCTTATCTCCTCGAGGCGAACTAACGGGAGACCCCATGTCCGACACTCCGATGACCGCGGACGACGTGCTGCGCATCGCCGCTTACAAGGACCGGAGCCCGGCACTCGAAGCGATGGTCATCGCCTACAGCTACCACCGCGTCGCCGGGGACCTCGCCCAGCACCTGGGCAAGGACGCGAACAACTGGTACTGCTACGCCACCTGGACGTCCAAGGCCGTCGGAGAGAGCCTCGACCTCAGCCCCGACTCCCCGTTCATCCTGGACTTCGGTCGCAAGATGCGGGTGCCCCACCGGTTCAGGAGGGTGTTCAGGGCCGTCCTGCTCACCCTGCTCGGGCCCAGCTACCAGCTCGGGCTCGCGCTCGCCAACCGGGCCATCTTCCTGGAGACCGCCAGCCTCGCGGTCAACCTGTGGAACGATTCGCCCGACCGTTTCCTCAGGGTCAGCCCGGAGTCGGATCTGACGCCGAGCCCGCCGGCGTTCCTGACGGACCTGCTGGCCGAGGCCGACCCCCGCTACCTGAAGGACGCCGCGCAGCTCCTGGTCGAGGCCAAGCAGACCGCCGACCCCGAGGCCCGCGCCGAGCTGATGTTCGGCGCCTGCGTGGCGCTGTCCGCCTACGAGCAGGCCCGCGCGCAGAAGGCCCTCGAGCTGGTGCTCTACCGGCCGGTGCGGTGGCTGACGCGGGTGTCGTGGCGGTCGCTGCGCTCGCTGGTGACCCGGCGCCGATTCCCGAGGTTCCGCCTGTACGCCGCGCGGCACGAGGACCAGCCGTGGCTGACGCGCTGGCTGGAGGGGAAGTGGTCCTCGCTCTACACCCGCCACCTGTTCGCCGTGCAGACGCCGCTCAGCGACATCAAGGTGGGCCGGGCGCTGACCGCGCCGGAGGGCGTGGACATGGAGCGGGTCTGGGCGCCGATCCAGAACGAGAAGGTCCGCAAGCTGGCCGAGGAGTTCATCACGGCCGACCAGGAGGCGTCCACGGCCGGGGTGGCCGACTGGGTGTCCTACCGCGACCGCATGCGCTTCATCGTCAGCTACTTCCGCGTCTACCAGCACGTGGGCGCCCTCTACGACCTGCCCTTCGCCAAGGACGTCGCCGACGGCCTCGCCCGGGAGATGGAGCACGGGCTGGTGCCGCAGGCCGTCAACATGATGCTCGCCCGGGGCGGGCGCAAGGTCTACGAGTATCCGGCGGAGAGCGACCCGGACGCGTTCGAGATGGCGCACTTCGACTTCGAGCCGTTCCTGGAGGCGATCCAGCTCGACCCGTCGGCGAAGTGAGTCAGTCGAGGAAGTCCCTGGTGATCTCGCGGGCTTGCAGGAGCCCGCGGAGCTTCGCGAACGTGCGGGCTCGGGTGGGCCCGATGCTCCCGACCGGCCTGCCCAGCCTGCGCGCCACGTCCACGTAGTGCGGCTCGGAGGTTTCCGTGAGCGCTCTGAACAGGACCCGCTGCGCTGCCGGCAGCTCCTCGACGAGCTCGTCGAGCGTGCCGGCCAGCCAGATCCTGGCCAGCTCCCTGTCCACGTCGTCCGTGCTGCCCAGGGTGTCGAGGTCAGGGGTGCAGATCTCCTTCGTCCGCTTGGTGAGCTTCAGGCACTCGCGGAAGGCGATGGTGGCCAGCCAGCCCGCCATGCGCTGGCCGTCCTCCACGCTCCTGAGGTTCTGCCAGGCCAGCAGCCAGGTCGTCTGGAGCACGTCCTGGGCGTCCTCGTGGCTGAGCCTGAACCGGCGGACGCGGGCCTTGAGCATGGGGCTGAACTCTTCGATCAGCCGCTCCCACGCCATGGCGTCGCCGTCCTGGGCGGCCGAGACGAGGGTGGCGGTATCGGGTCTTTCGATGGTGTCCAGGTACATGTCGATCTCCCTGCCGGGCCGGGCACTCGGGGGGTCGCCATTACCGCCCGGCACCCCAACGGTGCGCCGAGTGATCGCCAGGGGCTGTCTCGCGCGTGACAGTCACGATGTGTTCCTCATCACAATCTGGACATCCAGGACCGTCGGCTGTTCGTGCGCGGGATGCGGCTTAAAGTTCTTGCATGAGCGGGTTCCCGAGCGATGTCCAGCCGGTGGCCTCCGTGCTGGCGGAGATCCCGCTGTTCCGCGTACTCGGAGAGAGCGGCATCGAGAGCACGGCGCGGGCCGGGATGGCGAGGCGCTACCGGGCCGGCCAGATCATCATCCACCAGGGGGATCCGGGAGAGTCCCTCTACGTGGTGCTGGACGGCCTGGTGAAGGTGGTGTTCACGACCGAGCACGGCGACGAGATCGTGCTCAACATGCTGAGCCGCGGCGACACCTTCGGCGAGCTGGCGCTGCTGGACAACTCACCGCGCTCGGCGTCGATCGTGACGGTCCGCCCCGCCTGGGTGTTCGCGCTGCCCAGGGCACGGCTCCTGGAGCTGATGCGGGAGCATCCGGGGCTGGCCGACGAGTTCCTGCGCATGCTCGGCCACATGGTGCGCAGGCTCACCGACCAGGCGGCCGACCTGGCCTTCCTCGACCTGGGCGGGCGGCTGGCCAAGCTGCTGCTGCAACTGGCCGACAAGCACGGCCACGACGACGGGGTGGTGGATCTGCCCGGGTTGACCCAGTCCGACCTCGCCGCGCTCATCGGCGCGTCGCGGCCGGCGGTCAACCGGGCGCTGCAGTCCCTCGTGGCGAGAAACCTCATCGCCGTCAAAGGCCGGGCGATCACGCTGCTGGACGTCGCCGCCCTGCGGAAACGGGGCGGCCTCTGACCGAAATCTGGAGTACGGGGTAGATGAACGATCACGAACGCTGGCCTGAAGAGAGATTCCGACAGCTGCGACAGCAGGCGGACCCGGACATCGACAAGGTCGTGGCCGAGTACCTGGACGCCCAGCCCGCGGGGAGCGGGCCCCTGGAGCTGGTGAAGGCGGTGATCCAGGAGCTGGCGGCGGCCAAGCGGGAGGCCAGGGCGCCGTCGGGCGAGCCGCCCGCCTCCGCGATCTTCGCGGCCATCGACTTCGCCGCGGACCTGCCCGACTGGGGCGACGACCGCGAACTGCTGGCCAGGGGGCAGGCCGTCTTCGCCGACTACGGGCTCTACCAGTCGGCCGCGCTCTTCTGCAAGTGCCTGCCCATGGCGTACGTGGAGGTGTCCAGCGCCAAGGTGCTGGCCAACGTGTCCCGGCTGGCCACGCACAGCCTCACCCGCCGGGTGGCCGAGACCGGGCAGATGCTGGTCGACGTGATGGGCCTGAAGGCCACCAACAGCCTGGAGCCCGGCCGCCCCGGGCACACCACGGCGCTCGGCCTGCGGATCCTGCACTCCTTCGTCCGCGCCCTGGTCAACGAGCGTTTCGCTGACCACTGGGACACCGCGCGGTTCGGCCCCCCGGTCAACCAGGAGCTCCTGCTGGCCACCATCTTCGACTTCTCTGTGGTGACATGGGAGGCTCTGGAGAGTATGGGCGTGACGCTCTCCGCGGAGCAGCGTGCGGCCCACCTCTACACGTGGAGCGTGTTCGGCCATCTCATGGGCGTGGAGGCCTGCCGTGACCGGCCTCTCACGCTCGAGGACGTCGAGCCGGTCAGCGAGCGCCTGGGCCGCCTGTACGAGTCCAGCGACGAGGGCCGCCGGCTGATGGCCAGGCTGCTGGAGGAGATGGAGGAGTTCATGCACCTGGGGTGGCGCAAGCTGCCGCGCAGCCTGGTGCACTGGGTCTTCCGCGACGCCAAGTACGGCGCCGACCGGGTGCCCGAGCTGCTGGGCGTGCCCAAGCCCGCCTGGTGGTTCACCGCGCTGTTCGCGGCCGGCCGGGCGGCGAACCGGCACGCGGCGCTGGCCGGGCCGGTGGACGGCGTCGTCCGCTGGCTGGTGCGCAGGCTCGGGCGGCAGATCGTGGTCGCCCTGATCGACCGCCACTCCGACGGGCAGGCGGCCTTCCGGATCCCCGGGGACCTGGCCGGCGCCTGGCGGATCAAGCAGTCGCGCTCCGCCGTGAAGACGCGCGAGCTCCGCCGCACGGTCCGCCGGAAGGTACGCGCGCCCGCGCGGAGGCTGAAGGAGCGGCCCACATGACCGCTCCCCACCCGCCCGGCACGCTGACCACGGCGACCATCCTGTTCACCGACGTGGTCAGCTCCACCGCCATGCGCATCAGGCTGGGCGAGGAACGCGCCAACGTGGTCTTCCGCCGCCTCTACCAGCTGCTGCGCTCGGTGGTGACGGCCAGCGGCTCGACGTTCACCAAGAGCCTGGGCGACGGGCTGATGGCCGTCTTCGACTCGGCCACGGCCGGGCTCGACGCGGTCATCGCGGTGCAGCAGGCGGTGGCCGACGAGAACGAGCGCGCCCCGGACAAGATCTCCATCAGGGCCGCGCTCGCCGCCGGCGACGTGTGCTGGGGCCACGACGACGTCAGCGGGCTGCCGACCGTCGAGGCGGCCCGGCTGGTCGCCATCGCGGAGGGCGGCCAGGTGCTCTGCACCGACCTGGTGCGGCGGCTGGCGCAGGGGCGCAGCCGGCACGAGTTCAAGGACCTGGGGCGGCTGCCGGGCAAGGGGCTGCGCGAGCCGCTGCACACGTACGAGCTGCACTGGCAGAGCGCCGACCACCACCAGGTCGCCGGGCTGGCCCCCTGGCTGGAGGACGGTCACGTGCTGCCGTTCGTCGGCCGGGACGAGCAGCTGCGGACGCTCGACGGGGAGCTGGCGGCGGCCGAGTTCGGCAGCGGGCTGGTGATCCTCCAGGGCGACTCGGGAGTCGGCAAGACGCGGCTGGCCTCGGAGGTGGCCCGGCGGGCGCTCAAGCGGCAGTTCACGGTGCTGGCCGGGCGGTGCACGGATCCGGCGCGGCGGGCGTACGAGCCGATCGCCGGGGCGGTGGAGCGGCTGGCCCGCACCTCGCCCGCGCTGCTGCTGCGCGCCGGGGTCGACCAGCAGTGCGGCCAGCTCGTCCGCCTGGCGCCCTCGCTGGCCGCTCCCCCGCTGTCGCTGGAGGTGCCGCCGGCCACCGAGCCCGTGTCCGAGCGCTACCAGCTGATGGCGGCGGCCCGCACGCTGATCGAGCGCCTGACCACCGTGCGGCCGGTGCTGCTGGTGATCGACGACCTGCAGTGGGCGACGCTGGAGTCGCTGCAGATGCTCAACGCCCTCATGTGGGACGCCGAGGCGCTGCCGCTGCTGGTCCTGGCCACCTCGCGGCCCCTGCCTGTCGGCTCGCCGGCCGAGTCGGCCCTGCCGGAGCTGCACAAGCTGACGGCCGACAGCCGCACGATCGAGGTGCCCTCCTTCGGGCTGGACGAGGTCTCCCACGCGCTGGCGGAGGTGCGCGGCGGCGGCGACTCCGAGCTGCTGCACCGGATCACCGGCGGCAACGCGTTCCTGGTCAGCGAGGTGGTCAGGGAGCTGGCCGCGGGCAAGGAGCTCGACGGGCTGACCGTGCCCGACTCGGTGACGCGGATGGTCATGGCCCGGCTCTCGCAGCTCCACCCGGACGCCAGAGACCTGGTCAACCTGCTGGCCGTCGGCGAGCGCATGGAGTCGGCCGAGCTGCGGGCGGGGCTGGGGCTCGACGAGGCCCGGTTCGTGGCCGCGGTGGAGGAGGCCATGGGCGCCGGCCTGGTGACCATGTCGGACGGCGGGTCCTGCCGGTTCTCCCACGAGCTGACCAGGACCGCCCTCTACGCCAAGCTGTCCGCGCCGCGGGCGGGGCTGCTGCACGGCAAGGTCGCCGACGCGCTGTGCCGGACCGACCCGCGTGCCATGGAGACCCGGCCGTACGTCGTGGCCACCCACCTGCTGGCCGCCGCCGGGCACGGCCGCGACCCGGTCCGGGTCAGCGCGGCGGCGGACGCGGCCGTGCACGCGGCGCAGTACGCGCTGGCCGGGCTGGCGCACCGCGAGGCGGTCACCTGGTACCAGCGGGTGCTCGACCTGCTGGCGGACTTCCCCGGCGCCACGCTGGAGCGGCGCGCGGAGCTGCTGGTCGAGTGCGGCCGGGCCATGTGGCTGGCCGGCGACCCCGACGCCAGGCAGACCCTCGTGCGGGCGGCCGACCTGGCCAGGCAGTGCGAGCGCTCCGACCTGATCGTGATCGCGGCGCTGGGCGGCGACCGGGGCTTCTCCACCATCTCGGCGGCGCCCGACCAGCAGCGCATCGCGCTGCTGACCGAGGCGCGCAGGCTGGTCGACTCCACCGACCTGAGCACCCGGGCGCTGCTGGCGGCCCAGCTCGCCTCCGAGCTCATCTGGGCGCCCGACGGCGAGCGGCGCTTCGCGCTGAGCGACGAGGCCGTGGCCCTGGCTCGCAAGTCGGGCGATCCGCGCACGCTCGCCAGCGTGCTGGGGCAGCGCAGCCTGACGATCATCCCCGCCGACCCGCTGCACCAGCGCCACCGCGACGGCGACGAGATGCTGGAGGCGGCCCGCCGCACGGGCGACGACCTGGCGCTGTTCCACGCGTACGTGCAGCGCACTCCCCCGGTGCTCGACGGCGGCGACGTGACCAGGGCCGCGATGCTGCTCGGCGAGGCGGACGAGCTGGCGCGCCGGCTGGCCCAGCCGCACCTCAACTGGCTGATCGGCTACTCCAGGGCCGGCCTGACGCTGATGCAGGGCGACCTGGCGCAGGCCGAGTCGGAGGCGCAGGCGGCCCTGCGGCTGGGCTCGGAGATCGGCCGCCGCCTGGAGGCCGTGGCCATCTACTCGTCGCAGATCGCCGAGATCCGGCGGCTGCAGGGGCGGCTGTGGGAGCTGCGCGACCGCTATCGCCGTGCCGCCCAGGCGCCGCGCGTCGACCCGGTGCACGCGATCCTGCGGTATCTGTGCGAGATGGCCGACGAGGAGGCCGCGCCCCTGCTCGACCGCATCCTGGCCGACGGCGGCGCCACGCCGCCCCGCAACATGGCCCACCGGCCCGCCCTGGACAACCTCGCCGTGGCCGCCTCCCGCCTGGGGCGGGCGGAGCTGGCCGAGCAGCTGTACGGCTCGCTGGCCTCCGACGGGCAGACGTTCGGCCACGGCGCGGTGGCCCACCACTGCGGGCACCACTACCTGGCGCACCTGTGCATCGCGACGGGCTCACCGCAGCGGGCGGCCGAGCACTTCGAGGCCGCGGCCGAGATGCACGAGCGGCGGGGGGTGCCGCTCATGCTGGCGGAGTCGCTGCTCGACTGGGCCGACCTGCTGGACGGTGGCGAGGTGAGCGGGCCGAAGCCGGCCGACCTGCGCAAGTGGTGCGCCTCGCTGCTGCCGGGCCGCGGCGCGATCCTGCTGGAGCGGCGGCTGTCCTGACCTGGCTTTACTCGGCCGAGGGGGTCAGCGCAGGTAGGAGGCGCCGTTGAGGTCGAGCACGGCGCCGCTGGCCCATTCGGCGGCCGGGGAGGCCAGGTAGAGGACGGCCGCCGCGATCTCCTCCGGCCGCGCCACCCGCCCGAACGGGCTCTGCGCCCGGATCGCGTCTCCCCCGGGCCCCGTGAGGTACTCGGTCGTCATGTCCGTCTCGACGAAGCCGGGCGCCACGGCCGCCACCGCGATCCCGCGCGGGGCGAGCGCCACGGCCAGCGACTGGCCCAGCGCGTTCAGCCCCGCCTTGCTCGCCCCGTAGGCGGGGCTGTCCGGCTCGCCGCGGAAGGCGCCGCGCGAGGAGACGTTGATCACGCGGCCGCCGGCGGGCATGTGCTGGACGGCGCACCAGATGACGTTGGCCGTCCCCACCAGATTGATGTCGAGCGTGCGCCGCCAGGCGCTCTGCCACTCCTCGTACGACAGCTCCGTCAGGGGATGGTGGAAGTAGGTGGCGGCGTTGTTGACCAGCACGTCGATGCCGCCCAGGGCGTCGGCCGCCGCGTCCACCATGCCGCGCACCGCCTCGGGATCGGCCAGGTCGCCCCGCACGATCGTGTGTCCCGGGCCGGGCAGCTCCGCCAGCAGGTCCTGCGCCTCCTTCGCGGAGTCCCGGTGATGGATCGCGACCCGGTCGCCCTGCGCGGCGAAGGCCGCCGCGACCGCCCGCCCGATACCCCTCGACGCACCTGTGACAAGAACTCCACGCCCGCTCATGTCGCCGCACGCTAGCAGGTGTCCGATCAGAGGCGGCGTTCGGGCTCGCGGGCCGGTGGCGCCCACAGGGGCGGGGCGGCGGCGGGGCCGGCGGGCAGGCTGACGGTGAAGGTGGCGCCGGCGCCCGGGCGGCCGTCCGCGGTGATGGTGCCGTGGTGGCCCTCCACCACCTCCCGTACGAGTGCCAGCCCCAGCCCGAAGCCGCCCCCCACGAACCGGGCGAAGAGGCGTTCGGCGTGCGCCGGGTCGAAGCCCACCCCGTCGTCGCGCACGGTCAGCCGGACCAGGTCGCGGTCCCGGGACAGGATCACCCAGATGTGGCCGCCCGTGCGCGTGTGGCCCAGGGCGTTGTCCAGCAGGGCCGAGACCACGCGGCGCAGCGCGGACTCCACGCCGCGCACCACGTGATCGCCCGGCCCCTCGCACCGGACCTCGATCGTCACCCCCTTGGCCGCCGCGCGGGCGCCCTCGGCCACGGCCAGCTCGGAGGCCAGCATCGCGAGGTCGACGGGCGCGAACGGGCGGCGCGACTGCTGGAACCGGGCCGACTGGAGCAGGTCCTCGACCACCTCGCCCAGCTGCCTGGTGCCGGTCACGAGCTGGTCCACCTCGTCGATGAGCAGGATCGGGTCCGTGCCGCCCCGCAGCCGGCGGGACAGGAGCTGGGCGCGGGTGTGCAGGCGGGTCAGCGGGCTGCGCAGCTCGTGGCTGACGTCGGCGGCGAAGCGGCGCTGGCGCGCCAGGGCCTCGCCGAGCGGCGCGATGGCGCGGCGGGAGATGACCTGGCCCACCAGCAGCGCGGCCAGCAGGCCGCCGATCTCCGCGCCGCCGAGCGTGCGCAGCAGCCGCTGGCGTTCGGCTTCCTGGTAGCGCAGGTCCAGCGCCGCCTGGAAGGTGTCGACGCCGCGCCGCTGGGTGCGGATGAGGTACGCGTGCCCGTCCACCCGGACCTCCTCGACCCTGGGCGGCAGCCCGGTGGCGACCTGGTCCATGGGCGCGCGTACCGGCAGCGCCTGCGGCGCGCCCGGGGAGCTCTCCACGGTGCCGTCGGGCCGCAGCAGGTAGAGCCAGACGCAGGGGGGAGGGTGGGCGATGGGGGCGCGCTGCACGGCGGCGGTCAGGTCGCGCCGGGCGGAGTCGGCCTGCTGGTGCAGCATGACGCAGTAGACCAGCACCCCGGCCAGGGCCAGGACCAGGGAGATCGCGCCGGCCACCTGCGCGGTGAGGCGCCGGCGGGCCCGCTTCAGCAGCCGCCGCTCGAGCTCCGATCCCGACCCTGCCGGGCTCATAACTCACCCAGGCGGTAGCCCACGCCCCGCACGGTGTACACGACCCCTGATCCCAGCTTGTTGCGCAGGTAGTAGACGTACGTGTCCACGATCGATTCCTTCTTGGCGCCGTCGAAGACCCGCTGCCGGAGCGACGTGCGGGTGTGCACCTGCCGCGGGCGCGCCGCCAGGGCGCTGAGCAGCCGGCACTCCTGCCCCGACAGCTCGATCTGCTCCCCGCTCGGCAGCCGGACGATGTGCGACTCGGAGTCCAGCCAGCCCGCGCCGAGCGGCAGCAGCGTGGCCTGGTCGAGGTTCCTGCGGTGCAGGGCCCGCACCCTGGCCAGCAGCTCGTCGATCTCGAACGGCTTGACCAGGTAATCCTCCGCGCCCGCGTCCAGCCCGGCGACCCGGTCGGCGACCGAGCCGAAGGCGGTCAGCACCAGCACGGGGGTGGTGACCGCCTGCCGCCGCAGCCGCCGCATGAGGTCGATGCCGTCGAGCGACGGCAGGCCGCGATCGATGATCAGCACGTCGTACGAGCGGCTCAGCCCCAGATGCAGCCCGCGCTGCCCCTCCAGAGCCAGATCGACCGTGTATCCCTCCTCGGTGAACAGGTCGACGAGCATGCGCCCCAGTTCGCGGTCATCCTCGATGACCAGCAGCCGACGGGCTGTACCCGGTGTTCCAGCCACCAGACCACGGATACACCACGCCCAGGAGGATTACCAGGTCCACTCGGGCATTGGTTGATCGAGAACCAGGCGCACCACGGTTCACCTGCGCGATCACGATGGATTGGTCCTGACCAGCTCCGAAACTTCCGCAACCTTGGTCCGGGTCTCGAGGCGCTCGGGCAGCGCCAGCTTGTAGAGGGGCAGCGCGCCGGCCGTGGTGAGGATGGCCACGAGCACCAGCATCGCGAAGAGCTCCTGGTTGATCATGCCCTGGGCCAGGCCGATGTTGATGAAGATGAGGATCATCAGGCCGCGGGCGTTCATGAGCGCCCCCACCGCGTACGACTCCCGCCAGCCGAACCCCATCCCCCGCATCGCCAGCGCGCACCCGAAGTACTTGCCGGCGAACCCGGCGAGCAGGATCAGCCCGAACGCCAGCAGCATGGCGCCGCCCGCGATGCCCCCGAGGTGGGTGTTCAGCCCCGAGAAGGTGAAGAACGTGGGCAGCAGCAGCGTCGAGACGATCTCCATCATCCGGCCGTGCAGCGCCTCGCGGAACTTGGGGTCGCGGGGCATGGCCAGGCCGGCGAGGAAGCCGCCGAAGACCGAGTAGACGCCGATCCAGTCCGTCAGCCAGCCGGCCGTCAGCGGCACGAGGATGACGACGTACATTCCGGTGGCGCCGAGGCGGCCGGTGCGGGCCACGGTCGCGCCCAGGGGGCGCAGCAGGGGGGCGACCACCTTGAGCATCACGACGGCGAACAGCGCGGTCAGGCCGATGGTGGGCAGCGCGTCGCCGGCGCCGGTGCCGAGGTGCATGGCCGACAGGACGGCCAGGATGCACCAGGCCAGGGCGTCGTCGATGGAGGCGGCGATGAGGGTGAGCCGGCCGACCGGGGCATTCTCCAGGCCGCGCTCGTACAGGATCCTGGCCAGCATGGGGAACGCGGTCAGCGACAGCGCCCCGCCGACGAACAGGGCGAACTGGAAGGGGCTGACGTCCGGCAGCGAGAGCAGGTCGTACAGGAGGAGGCCCGCGCCGAAGCCGAGCAGCAGCGAGGGGACGATCCCCGAGACGGCCAGCGCGGACGCCTTGCGGACCTCGCCGGGCGTGCGCCCGCTGTGGTCGAGCCCCGCCCCGACCAGGAACATGTAGAGCGTCAGGCCGATGGTGCTCAGCACGTACAGGACCGGCCTGACGTCCTTCGGGAACAGGGCCGCCTGCGCGTCGGGGAAGAGCCAGCCGAAGAACGTCGGCCCCAGGAGCACGCCGGCGACCATCTCGCCGAGCACGCGCGGCTGCATCACCAGTTGCGCCAGCCGGCCGCAGATCGCCGCGACGATCAGGATCACGACGAGGGCGGGCAGGACCTTGAGTATGAGGGCGAGGTTCGGATCGGGAGACGTGACGTGGGCCAGTACGGTCATGTTCGGTTCTCCGCTGGTTGATCGAAGTGGATCTCGCAGAGCCGTTGCCGGCGGGCGTCCCAGACCATGTACGTGCCGAGGACGAGTTGCACGAGGCTGCGCCAGACGTCCTCCCAGCGGTCGCGGACCCGCATGAGGACGAGCGCGGCGCGGGGCAGGGACGCGTGCGGCGGGGTGAGCAGGCACGGCCCCCGGTTCGGCAGGGACCGGGTGTGGGCGGCCGAGGAGTGCAGGGCGTGGCGGTGCAGGATCTCCCGCGCCGCGACCCGCATCGCGATCGGCGCCAGCCGCCAGGCCGGGCAGGGCCGGTTGGCGGCGACGCCGAACGGGATGTGGTTGAGCTCCTTGACGGGCCGGTCGAAGCGGCCCGGGTCGAAGCGGTCCGGATCGGCGAACCCGGCGCGGTGGAACTCGGGATAGTCGAAGCAGAGCACCGACCCGGCCGGGATCGCGGTGCGCTCGCCGAGCGGGATCTCGCCGGTGGTGATGCGGTGGGCGATGCCGAAGAGCGGGTAGAGCCGCAGCGTCTCGGAGATCACCTGGTCGAGGTAGCGGTCGTCCCCCGTGCGGGCCCGCTCCTGCACGTCCGGATGCTGCGCGAGGACCATGAGCAGGTGTGCCATGGCCTCCGACAGCTGGACGACGGCGGTGTTGAAGAAGGCGCCCTGGAGGTAGAACGCCTGCTCCTGGGGTGACAGGCCGGCGGGGAGCGGGATCCGCACGCGTGACAGGCGGCCGAGCAGGTAGCGGGTCAGGCGGTGGCGGCGTTCCATGTGCCGCAGGCCGGTGCACTTGAGCGAGGTGACCACGTCGTTCGCGTTGCCCACGATCAGGTCGCGGGCCTCGCGCGGGCACGGCTCGGCGAACACCAGCTCGTAGGAGAACTCGGCCCACAGCGGCATCGTCAGGTCGCGCAGCCGCACCGGCCCCCGCGCGTCCGCCAGCGTGCGGGCGGCGCAGCGGCGCGTGAGCTCCTCGGCCTCGTCGCGCGGCACGGCGAGCAGCCCGCGCGTCGCCTTGGCCACCGCGTCGTACCGCTCGCCCGCCTCCAGGTGCTCCTGGTGCATCTCGGGGCCGGGCGACAGCCAGTACCAGAACAGGTCCGACAGCGCGGCGCCCCTGCTGCGACCACCGGCGGCCGGGTGCGAGTAGACCTCCCTGAAGCGGTCGACGCCCACGAGGTCGCCGGGGACGGGGATGCCCTCGTCCCCGTTGATCCGGTTGAAGACGCGTACGCGCAGCGCCACGACCCTCGCCGGCAGCCACCACGGCAGGCTCGCCACAAACGCCAGGGCCAGGGCCAGGATGATCAGCCCAATGATCAGCATGGCCGTCGCACCATGCCCGGGTCGAGGTCGCCGATCGACGCGCAGCCGCACAGCGTGAGCGCGTGCTCGACCTCCGCGCGCAACCGGCCGAGCACGCGGGCCACTCCCCGCTCGCCGTCCGCGGCCAGCCCCCAGATCACCGGGCGGCCGACGGCGACCGCCGCGGCGCCGAGCGCCAGCGCCTTCAGCACGTCCGTGCCGCGCCGGATCCCGCCGTCCAGCAGCACGGGCACGGCCCCGCCGACGGCCGCGGCGATGTCCGGCAGCAGGTCGATCGAGGCGGGTACGGTGTCGAGCTGCCGCCCGCCGTGGTTCGAGACCATGATCGCCGAAACGCCGTGGTCGAGCGCGATCCGGGCGTCGCCTGGATGCGTGACGCCCTTGACCACGATCGGCAGCGCGGTCATCTCCCGGAGCCGGTCGAGGTGCTCCCACGACAGCTCGGGCGACATGAGGATCGGGCGAACCCGGTCGCCGTCGCGCAGGTTCTCGCAGCACAGGTGTTCGGGCAGGTCGTGGAAGTCGTTGCGCAGGTCCCGCTCGCGCCGGCCGAGCACGGGCGAGTCCACGGTGACGACCAGCGCCCTGCAGCCGGCCGCCTCGGCGCGGCGCACGACGGTCTCGGTGAAGGCCAGGTCCGGCTGCACGTACAGCTGGAACCAGAGCTCGGCGCCGGGCGCGGCGTCCGCCACCTCCTCGATCGCGACGGTGGCGGCCATGCTGACGATCATGATCGTCTCGGCGGCGGCCGCCGCGCGGGCGGTGGCCCGCTCGCCCTCCGGGTCGGCGAGGCGGTGGAACGCGGTCGGCGCCACCAGCACGGGCATGGCGGCGCGGCTGCCGAGCAGGGTGAGGCCGGTCTGCAGCTTGGCCGCGCCGCGCAGCACCCTGGGCAGCAGCCCGATCCGGGCGAACGCGGCCTCGTTCGCGCGCACGGTGACCTCGTCATCGGCCCCGCCGGCGAAGTAGTCGTAGTGCGCGGGGTCGAGGCGGGCGCGGGCCTCGGCCTCGAACTCGCGCAGGCTCCACCGCTCCATCAGACCGGTACGGACGTCAGCCGCGCGGCGAAGAAGGCCCGGAGGGGCTCGACGTGGATCTCCTTGGAGGTCCACTCGTTCTCGAGGTTCTCGGTGATGTGGTGGGTGACCGGGGGCTGACCGGGCACGTGATGGCGGACGACGGGGTGGAGGTAGTGGCCCTCGTGCGCCCGGACCGAGTCGCTCTGGCGGATCCGGCCCACCTCGACGTCGAAGGGGTCGATCTTGTCATGATCGGGCCCGTAGTCCAGGGTGATCGCGAAGTGGCCGCGGTCGCCGATCGGCGGGCCCTGCAGGTCGTACGGCAGCTCCTCCAGGTAACGGGCGGTGTCCCCGTCGGGCACGATGACGTCGGCCAGCAGCCCGAACTGCTGCCACAGCGCCGAGGTGCGGTTGACCCGTTCGATGACCGCCGCCGCGAGCGCCGCCGGGTCGGCGGGCAGCACCGTGGCGGGCCAGGGCACGCCGTGGTGGCGGGACTCCAGGACGCGGTGCAGCGCGCGCACGCCGTACCGGAAGCCGTGGATGAAGCCGCTGGTGCCGTGCTTGAAGTCGCGCGACTGGGTGATCGTGCCGGCGAAGTAGAGGTCCGGCACGTTGACGGACTCGTAGGCCGGGGTGAGCGACGGAAACCTGTCGTTGATCACCAGCTCGGGGCGGCAGTCGTCGCCGAAGATCGAGCCGTCGAAGCGGAAGCCGGTGCAGAGGATCACGCTGTCGTACGGGATGTCCTTGGTGACCTCGTCGACCCGGACGAAGGAGACCGTCACCAGGTACGTGCCGTCCGGCCTGCGCTCGACGCGCTTGACGTCGCCGTCGAGGATCGCGTTCTGGGACTTGAGCTGGTAGGTGTCCAGCAGGCCGTTGTTGACCGCCCGCAGGTGGCCGACGTAATGGGTGCGCCAGGCCATGCGGACCGAGCGCGGCCCCGCCACGTGGATGACCGCGGCGGTCTCCATCAGGTTGTCGGCCGTCTCGAAGGCCGAGTTGCCCTTGCCGATGACGAGCACGCGCTGGTTGACGTAGTCGGCCGGGTCGGTGGAGTGGGTGCCGTACAGGTCGGCCGTCTCGATGCCCGCGATGGGCGGGATGTTGGGCTTGGTGACGCCGGTCGCGACGATGACCCGCTTCGCCTCGTACGTGCGCCCGGTCTCGTCCGTCACCCGGAACACGGAGCCGGGCCGGTCCACGCGGACCACCCGGGAGTCGTAGGCGACGCGCAGGCCGCGCTTCTGGGCGAAGTCGGTCAGGTAGCGGACCATGTCGTCGGCGTGCGGGAAATACCGGTCGCTGTAACGGGTGAACAGCAGGTCGGGGTCGTCGGACAGCAGCGAGTTCCAGTCCATCCGGAGGTTGAGCTCGGGGTCGTCCCATCCGGTGTACTTCTTGTTGATCGAGATCAGCGTGCGATGGCGCGGGTGGGTGCGGAAGAACTGGCCCGGCGCGGGACCCGCCTCGAGGATCAGGTAGTCCCGCCCCTGCTCGTGCAGGAAATACCCCAGCTGCAAACCCGCGGGGCCCGCGCCGATCACCAGGTAGTCCAGGGTCTTGTCCGGCACTGAAGCCTCCGTCACAACGAGGTGATTGAACGGACAACCTCAGTGTTGGCGGGCAATTCTCAGAATTTGCTCAGAGAGGGCGCGTTTGTCGGGCTTGCCGCTGGTGGCGAGGGGGACAGCGGGGACGATCGTGATCGTCTGGGGAACGCTGTCCTCGCCGAGCCGCGCGCGTACCAGTGCCCTCAGCGCGCCCCGGTCCGGGGTCCGGCCCGCGGCCGGGACGACGAACGCGTGCACGGCCTCGCCCGTGTCCTCGTCCGGGGCGCCCACCACGTACGCCTCGTCCACGCCGGGATGATCGGTCAGCGCGCGCTCGATCGGGCCGGCGTACACCACCATGGCGTTGACCATGATCACGTCGCGGGAGCGGCCGGCCAGGTGGAGGAAGCCGTCCCCGTCCACGTGGCCGAGGTCGCGGGTGCGCAGCCAGCCGTCCTTCAGGGTCTCGCGGGTCTCCTCCTCCTCGCGCCAGTAGCCCCGCATCAGGTACGGGCTGCGTAAGTAGATCTCGCCCGTCACGCCCGGGGGCAGCTCGCGGTCGTGCTCGTCGCGCACGCTGATCTCGACCCCGGGATGCGGGCGGCCGACGGGCTCCAGCACGCCGGCGGCGATGTGGTCGGGGGTGAGCATGGCGATGTTGCCCGCCTCGGTCTGGCCGTAGCCCTGGTAGACGACCGGGCCCAGCTTCTCGACGGCCTCGGCCAGCCGCCGCGCGCTGATGGGCGACCCCGAGACCATCAGCGCCCGCAAGCTGCTCACATCCACCTTGTCCAGAAATTTCAGCATCTGGAAGAGCCGGGGCACGGTGATGATCGAGCCGGTGATCCGGTGGCGCTCGATCGCGTACGGGAACATCGGCCGCCCGTCGTCCTCCGGGATCACCGCCGTGCCGCCGCCGAGCAGGCACGGCGCCACGAACTCCATCACGACCATGCTGGCCAGCGTGCCGAACAGCAGGTACCGCTCGAAGGCCCCGGCGAGCCCGGCCGCGACGGGCGACCACACGCGCGGCTGCCACGCCCAGTGCTCACCGAGCGCCCGATACGTGATCGCGCACCCCTTCGGGCGGCCGGTGCTGCCGCTGGTGAAGGTCAGGGCCGCCACGTCGTCGGGGCGGGCGGTCACGGTCAGCGGCCGTCCGTCGTCGGGGTGCGCCAGCAGGTCGCCGGCGCCCGTACAGGGGCTCAGGGACAGCGTCGGCCGGTTGGGGAGGTGACGGGCCGCGGCGCGGCGCAGGTCGGGGGTCGCGGTCGCGGGGTCCACGAGCAGGGCGTCGATCTCCATCCCCAGCACGTGGGCGAGCTGCCCCTCCGGATAGCCGGGCCGGATGCCGACGACCCGGCAGCCCAGCGTGTGCGCGGCCATGTGGGCGGCGAACGCCTCCGGCGTGACGGCCGTGCGCACCGCGACCGCCCGCCCCGGGCCCAGGCCCGCGGCGCGCATCGCGCCCGCCAGCCGCCGGATCAGCTCCAGCAGCTCGCCCCTGGAGAGCGTCCTGTCGCCGTGCTCGAAGGCCGGTCGATCCGGGGCGTCGCACAGCGCGTCGAGCAGAGGCTGCGGGAAGGGCATCTGTGCCTCCTCCGTGCTTTCATATTTCCGGATTTATCGCGACATTAGACGGCACAGATCAGAGACCCATCAGAGACGTGCAGGTGGTGAGCGCGACGTGAAAGTGATCGGCGCGGGCTTCGGGCGCACGGGCACGCGGTCGCTCAAGGCGGCCCTCGAGATCCTGGGCTTCGGCCCCTGCTACCACATGTCGACGGTCATCGCGGAGCCGTACCGCGTCCGGCAGTGGCTCGACGTCGGGGAGGGCCGCTCCCGCGACTGGGACGCGCTGTTCACCGGCTTCCGGTCGGCGCTCGACTGGCCCGCCTCCGCGTACTGGCGCGAGCTGGCCGAGCACTACCCGGACGCCAAGGTCGTCCTGACCGTCCGCGACCCCGCCCGCTGGTACGACAGCGTCAGCGAGACCATCTTCCGCAGCGCCCTGGAGGAGCGCCGGCTCCCCCTGCGCCGCCGGGTGACCCGCTGGCTGGTGGCCCGCCGCGCGCCGGACTTCGCCCTCTACCCGCGCATGGCCAGGGCGACCGTCATGGACCGCGTCTTCGGCGGCCGCATCGACGACCGCGACCACGTCCTCGACGTCTACGAACGGCACGCGGCCGAGGTGCGGGCGGCGATCCCGGCGGAGCGGCTGCTGGTGTTCGAGGTGCGGGACGGGTGGGAGCCGCTGTGCGGGTTCCTCGGCGTGCCCGTGCCGGAGATGCCGTTCCCGCAGGTCAACGAGCGGGCTGCGTTCCGCGCGAAACGGCCGCGCCGGCTCCTTCGGCTGATCGTGCGCGGCCGCTGACGGCGCCCCGGCTCGCCCGCACGATCGGCCGAGTGTTCCCGAACGCCATCCAGGAAGATCGCGAATGCGTAGGGTGGCATGGCATGAACCTGGACCTTTCCGACTACCGCGCCAAACTGGCGTCCGCGTCCCCGGAACGTGCCTGGAAAATCCTGCGTGAGCTCGCGCTGCGCGGGGAGGGCGACGCGCTCGCGCTGGCCGCGGAGTTCGCGGAGATCGCCGAGCCGTCGTCCGAGAAGCTGCTCAGGCTGTGGCCCCAGGCGCTCGACCCCGACGCCTTCGCCGAGCACCTGCTCGCCCCCGCCTTCGACGACGAGGGCCGTACCGAGCTGGAGCTGCGCCGGCGTGACTCGCTCACCGGGCTGCGCCACCTGACGATCCTGCGGACGCTGGTCCTGGACCACTGCAAGGGCCTCACCGACCTCTCCGAGCTCGCCGCGCTGACCGAGCTGCGCGAGCTCAAGCTGGACGGCTGCGCGGCCGTCAGCGACCTGCGGCCGCTCGCCGGGCTCATCGGCCTTGAGGTGCTCGAGGTCACCAGTTCCCCCGCGGTGTCCGACGTCTCCCCGCTGCTCGGCCTGCGCAACCTGCGCCGTCTCAGCCTGCGCAGCAGCGGGGTGACCAGTGTCGAGGGGTTCGGCGAGGCGTTCCCGTACCTGGACTGGCTCGGTCTCGACAACTGCCGGTTCATCGAGGACATCCGGCCGCTGTCCGGGCTGCGCTGGCTGACCGAACTGGACGTGAGCCGTACCAAGATCACAAGCATCGACGGTCTGTACGGCCTCGACTCCGTGACCGATCTGCACATGCACTGCGCACGCCTGACCAGCCTGGACGGCATCGCCGCCATGCCCGCGCTCGAACGGGCGTATCTCAGCGGCTGCACGAAGCTGAAGAGCCTCGACGGCCTCGGCCACCACCCCCGCCTGACGAACCTCGGCCTGCCCAGCGCGCCACTCCCCGACCTGCGCCCGCTGTCGCGGCTGCCCGCCCTGGCCGGGATCACCGTCGAGAGCTTCACCAAGCTCACCTCGCTCGACGGGCTCGAAGGGCACCCGTCGGTCAGCGAGGTGTACCTGGCCTACACCGACCTCATGACGGACTTCTCCGCGCTCGCGCGCATGCCCGCCCTGCGCACCTTGACCCTTCAGGGGCTGGACCACCTCTCCGACCTCAGCCCGTTCGCGGGGCTGCTGAACCTGGAGGAGCTCTACGTCGCCTGCACCGGACGCCTGACCACCCTGGACGGGCTCGAGGGCCTGCTCTCCCTGCGCACCCTGCACCTCTACGACTGCGGCTCGCTGAGCGACCTGGGAGAGGTCGGCGGCTTCCCGTCACTCAAGGAGGTCACCGTGAGCCGCTGCCCGGCCCTGCCGCCGGACCTCCTGTCCGACCTGCGCGCCCGTGGCCTGCTCAGCGACTGAACTCAGCGACTGAACTCGGCGGCGGCTCGGGCCGACGTGGTGATGAGCTCGTCGGCGACCCACCGCGCGACGCCGGCGGGGTAGGGCGCCGACAGTCCGAGGACGATGTGCCGGAAGCCGGCGTCGAGCGCCTCGCCGATCGCGTCCCGGGTGATGTCGGGCTGGTCGTAGGAGACCGGCAGGTGGATCGAGCGGATGATCGAGGCGGGGTCGCGGCCGAGCTCGGTGCAGTAGCGGTCCAGCAGCCGGCTGCGGCGGACGACGTCGTCGATGTCGCCGCCGGGGATGTTCCACAGGTCGGCGTGCTCGGCGGCCACGCGCAGCGTCGGGCCCGAGCGCCCGCCGATGAGGATGGGCGGGTGAGGGCGCTGGACGGGTTTGGGGTTGCAGAACGCCCCGGTGAGCCGGACGTAGGTGCCGTGGAAGTCGAACGGTTCGTCCTCGGTCCACAGCCGCCGGATCACCGTGCACGCCTCGGCGAGGCTCCCCACGGCGTGCGCGGCGTCGTGGAAGGGCAGGCCGTGTGCGTCGTACTCGCGCCGGGCCGAGGGCCAGCCGGGCCGCGAGCCGGCGCCGATGCCGAAGTCGAGCCGTCCGCCGGAGACGATGTCGACGGTCGCGGCGATCTTGGCCAGCAGCGCGGGCGGCCGGAAGCGGTTGCTGGTCACGAGCAGGCCGAGGCGCAGCCGCCGGGTCTGCGCGGCCAGAGCCGAGAGCAGGGTCCAGCCTTCGTACGTCGTCCCGTCGGGGTCGCCGAAGATGGGCAGGAGATGATCGAACAACCATGCGTGCTCGATCTCCGGGATCGTGTCCGCCTCGCGCCAGACCCGCAGGACGTCCTGGTAGTCGACCTGCGACGGGGCGGTCATGATCCCGAAGCGGGGCCGGGAGGTGTGCAACATCGGGCCGCTGATCCTTTCGGTCGTTCAATCGGAACACGGTTCAGCGCGGTGCTTCCTGGCCGCGCCTGACTTGGTGACCAGAGCTCTGCTCTGGCATCATGAGCAATCGGAACCTAGTTCCGATTACGATAAGGAACGCGGTTCCGTTTTGGCAAGCTCGGCAGCGGAGGAAGCGGCACGGTGGACGAGGGCGGCACGGGGCGGGCGGCCCCGCGCAAGCGGGCCGACGCCCGGCGCAACGAGAGGACGCTGCTCGACGCCGCCGCGGCGGTCTTCGTGACCTCGGGCGTCGAAGCGCCCGTGCGCGACGTCGCGGCCAGGGCGGGAGTCGGGGTGGCCACGATCTACCGCCACTTCCCGACGCGGGCGGACCTCATCATCGCCGTCTACCGGCACCAGGTCGAGGCCTGCGCCGAGGCCGCTCCGACCCTGCTGGCGAGCGGCGCGACCCCGCACGCCGCACTGGGGCGATGGATCAACCTGTTCGTCGACTTCCTGGTCACCAAGCACGGGCTGGCCGCCGTGCTGCGGTCGGACGACGCCGGCTTCGACACGCTGCACGCCTATTTCCTCGACCGGCTCGTGCCCGCGTGCGCCCAGCTCCTCGAAGCCGCGGCCGCCGCCGGCGAGATCCGCTCCGACGTGGACGCCTACGAGCTCATGCGCGGCGTCGGCAACCTCTGCATCGGCGCCGACAACGATCCCCGCTACGACGCACGCCGGCTGGTCGAGCTCCTCATCGCAGGACTGCGCCTGCCGCACCGCTAGGGTCGGCGAGGCCGCGGATCAGCGTTCCGGATGCCGGACGAGCCGGTCTTCCGCCCCCCGAAGTGAACAAACTGATTCACACGCTCCCCGCCGCGATAGAGGATCGTGGACATGGCGAAGGACTACCGGTACGCCGACGCCGTTCGGCTCCTGGGCGGCGCCGATCCGGCGGTCGAGAAGATCGACCTGCTGCTCAGCATCGGCACGCTCGGACTCTGGGACGTGATCGACGCCAAACAGCAGTTCGTGCAGGTGGGCAACACCCTCCTCGGCCGGTGGCGCGAGTGGCGCACCGGCCGCGAATGGCACAGCCGTACCGAACGCATGGAGGCCGCGCACACGATCCTGGTCATCACGGCGTTCTTCGAGGCGGTCGACTCCCTCGATCTGCCGTTCAGCTCGCAGGACCTGCGGATGAGCAGGGAAGAGCAGGCGAAGCTGGCCGGGCATTCGGGCATCGACCTGTCGCGTGGCCTCCCCCGTCCTTCGCCGTACCTTCCTTTCGAGCAGGCCAAGCGAGCCGTCCTCGAGTTCTACGAGACGTACGGTCATCGCCTGCGGTCGTTCGTCATGAGACTGAAGGTCTGGGACGGGCTCGGTCCGTCCGAGCGGGAGAAGGTCGTCGCCCAACTCGAGCGGAAGCTGCCGGAGACGGCCGTCCGGCATTACGAGGACCGGTACCGGAGGCTGGCGCTCGACGTCCCGGAGTTCGCGCTGTGGGCGGGGATGATCGAGCATCAGGCGACGAGAGCAGGCCTGGCGGAGCTCGAGCGGTTGCTGTCCCTGGTCACCTCGGGCGCCGCCCTCCCGGCCCAGCTGACCACCCTGAGCAGGCTGCACCGCACGGCTCTGAAGGAACCGCTGGCGGCGACGAGGGGACAGGACGAGACGGCCGCCGCCGTACGGTTGCCGACCGTCGAGGAGGCCTATGTGACGCCTCGCTTCCGTACGAGCGAGGTGCGCCACCCCGCCGACCCCAGCCTCGAAGCGTGGTGGGACGACCTGGAGGTCCGCGATGACCTGCCGCGGTTCCTCGCCGGCTTTCTCACCCGGTCGACGGCGAGCGAGGTGCCGTTCGTCATCCTCGGCCAGCCCGGCGCGGGCAAGTCCCTGCTGACCAAGGTCCTGGCCGCCCGGCTGCCGGAGGGACGGTACCTGCCGGTCCGGGTGCCGTTGCGGGACGTGGCGGCGAACGCCGACATCCAGGAGCAGATCGAGCAGGCCGTCTACCGGCTCAGCGGTGAGCGGCTGGAGTGGCCCGCTCTGGCCAGGAGCGCCGAGGGCGTCCTGCCCGTGGTCCTGCTCGACGGCTTCGACGAACTGCTGCAGGCGACGGGGGTGCGCCAGTCGGACTACCTCGAGAAGGTGGCCCGGTTCCAGCGGCGCGAGGCCGATGCCGGTCGGGCGGTCGCGGTCGTCATCACCTCGCGTACGGCCGTCGCGGATCGGGCCGCGTTCGTCCCCGGCACCGTGGTCGCCAGGCTCGAACCGTTCAACGAGGCGCAGATCGACCGCTGGCTGACCGCCTGGAACGCCAGGAACGACGCCTACTTCGTACGGCAGAGGATCAGGCCGCTCGCTCTGGACGTCGCGCTCGCCCAGCGAGCCCTGGCGGAGCAACCGCTGCTCCTGCTGATGCTCGCGCTGTATGACGCCGACGGGAACGCGCTGAGCAAGGACGCGGCGGAGTTCCGGCAGACGGAGCTCTACGAACGGCTGATGCGCAGATTCGTGGAGCGGGAGCTGGAGAAGGCCTATCCCGAGGACCAGGTTCCGTTCCTGCTCGAACGCGAGATGCTGCACCTGTCGTACGTCGCGTTCGCGATGTTGAACCGGGGCCGCCAGTGGGTGACCACGGCCGAACTGGACCACGATCTGTCGGGACTGGAGTTTCCCGCGCAGGTGCGCACCGGCACCTTCGCCACTCCGCTCACGGCCGGGGAACTCGCCATCGCGAAGTTCTTCTTCCTCCATCGCGCACAGGCCACCCGCGACCACGACGTGGTGCAGACCTACGAGTTCCTGCACGCGACCTTCGGCGAGTATCTCACCGCCCGGCTCATCTCCACCCTGCTGGGTGACCTGGCCGTCAAGCAGTCGGGCCTGGTGGTGACCGAGGTCGACGACGGGCTGTTGCAGGCCCTGCTGTCATGGTCGGCGCTGTCGTCCCGTACCACCGTCGTCTCCTTCCTGCGGGAGCTGGCCGAGGCGAAGGGCGCGGAGAACCGCTGGGGCGAGCTCGTCATGTGGCTGAGCCGCCGGTTGGACACGCGGTTGAGCGTGCCGTACCCGAACTACCGCCCGCGCACGGCCGGCCTCCCGCAGCGCCACGCCTACTACTCCGCCAACCTGCTGGTGATCGCGCTGGCCTGCCTGGCAGTCCTCAGGGCCGGCGCGTTGCTCCCGGGGCACGAGGACCCGCTCACCGAGTGGCGGCGCCACACCCTGCTGTGGCGCTCGCAGTGCGCGGCCGGCGAATGGGCGAGCCTGATCAACCTGGTGCAGGCGGACATCGTCGCGCTCCAGAACGGCGAATGGGACAGCGAATGGGACATCGAGCTGCGGCTCGACCTGAACGGCTCGACGCCGCAGCCGATCGCCGGCGACTGGGTGGAGAACGAGCCACCCGGCGACCACTCCATCTGGCACGGCGCCTTCCCCCCACCTCGAACACCATCCGCCGAAGCGATGCTCGACGTACCGCTGCCGGTGGCGGAGCCGGCCGACGGGGCGAGCCTGCTGGACCGGGTCGCCGAGGTGTGCGAGGCCCGGTACGAACACGCCCAGATCCGCACGGTGCCGGCTCACCCCCCGTACCTGCTGATGACCGTCCCCGAGAACGGGTTCGTCCGCCAGTACCTCATCGGCGCTCATCTGGGCCGGGTCACCGAACCCGACGTGGAGGCGTTCCTGCGGCATGTGCACGCCGCCGTGCCAGGCCCGGGATCCGAACTGGTCTACCAGGGGCCCGCGCCGGCCACGGCGGTGCGCGACTACGCCACGCGCAGAGGGCTCAGGCTGCGCAGCTTCATCGAATTCCAGGGCCTGCTCGACCTGTCGGACTACGTGGCCGAGCAGACCAGGCGGCTGCGCTCCGACCGGCGCTACCCGCCCGACCTGTACGTACCCCAGCGGTTCAGGGAGCTGGACCGTCCCCAGCCGGGCGTACAGGAGGACCTGGCCGAGGAGCTGATGCGGCTGCTGGCCGCCGACCACGGACGGTTCATGCTGGTGCTGGGCGACTTCGGCCGGGGCAAGACGTTCGCACTTCGCGAGCTGGCCCGGCGCATCCCGGCCGAGCTGCCGCACCTGACGCCGGTCTTCATCGAGCTGCGCTTCCTGGAAAAGGCCCAGTCGATGGACTCCCTGGTGGCGGCGCACCTCGCCGCGCACCACGAGCGGTTCATCGATCTCAAGGCGTTCCACTACATGCTGCGCCAGGGGCGGATCGTGCTGCTCTTCGACGGCTTCGACGAGCTGGTGACGCGGGTCACCTACGACCGGGCGGCCGACCACCTGACCACGCTGCTCGCCGCGGCCCAGGACAAGGCCAAGATCGTGGTCACCAGCCGTACGCAGCACTTCAGGTCGCACCATCAGGTCCTCACCGCGCTGGGCGAGATGGTGGGCATGCTGCCGCAGCGCCGGGTGCTGGCCGTGGAGGACTTCACCCCCACCCAGGTGCGGGCGTACCTGCTCAACAGGTACGGCGACGAGCAGGCCGCCGACGACCGGTTCGCGCTGATCGGCGGCATCTCGGATCTGCTGGGCCTGGCCCAGAACCCGCGCATGCTCAGCTTCGTCGCCGACCTGCCCGGCGATCGGCTGCGCACGGTGGCGACGACGGGCGGCGCGATCAGCCCGGCAGGGCTGTACGAGGAGATCCTGACCTCGTGGCTGGCCTTCGAGGAGCGGCGGGCCGGGGTGCCGGGCTCGGCGGCGGTGCTGAGCACCGAGGAGCTGTGGCAGGCGGTGACGGCGCTGGCGCTGCGGCTGTGGGAGTCCGGGAAGTCGCTGCTGGACCTGGACGAGCTGACCGAGATCGGCGAGACGCTGACATCGCTCGCCGACGGGCGGCTGTCGGCCGCGCAGGCGGCGCACGCGGTGGGGTCGGGCAGCCTGCTGGTGCGGACCGAGGAGGGGATGTTCGGGTTCATCCATTCCTCGGTTATGGAGTGGCTGATCGCCCGGCATGTCGCCCTGGGCGATCCCGCGCCGCTGCCGCGCCGGCACTTGTCGACGCTGACCGTGGACTTCCTGTGCGACCTGGCGGACGTGCGGTGGCTGCGGTCGTGGGTGACGGAGACGCTGGCCGACGCGGGTGCCGACGACGTCTCGCGGGCCAACGCGATGAAGATCGCCGGCCGGCTGCGGTTGCCCGCCGGCCCCGATCTACGGGGGGCCCGGCTGACCGGCGAGGACCTGTCGTACCGGGATCTCTCCGGCGTCGACCTGAGCGGGGCGGATCTCACCGACGCCCGGCTCGTGGGGACCAACCTGGCGCGGGCGGTGCTGCGGGACGCCCGGCTCGTGGGTGCGCGGCTGGACGAGGCCGTACTGACCGGGGCCGACCTGCGTGGAGCGGACCTGACCCGGGCCAGGCTGGCCCGGGCCGACCTGCGCGACATCGCGACCGAGGGCAGCCGCTGGGACCGCGCGGCACTGATCGCCGTGACCCTCTCACCGGCGCTGGCCGACGACCCCGCCCTGCGCGGCGCCGCGATCGCGCCGGGCCGGCCGGTGGCCGTCGAGGTGGCGCCGGCGCTGCTCGGCGTGCCGTATGACCATCGCCACGAGAGCGGCCGCCTGCCCGAGCCGATCGCCTACCACCCCGACGGCAACACCCTGGCCGTGGGCAGCGACGACGGCGGCGTGCTCATCTGCGACACCGCCACCGGCTTGCCGCTGCGCACCCTGTACGGGCACCGGGGACGCGTCCACAAGACCGCGTACGCCTCCGGCACGCTGGTCACCGGCGCCGACGACGGCACGATCCGCCTGTGGGACCCCGCCACCGGCGAGTGCCTGCACGTGCTCACCGGGCACCCGGAAGGCGTCTGGCCGGTGGTGCTCAGCCCATCCGGTGAGCGGGTGATGGCCGGCGGCGCCGACGGGGTGCTGCGCGTGTGGTCGGTGCGCACAGGGGAAACGGTGGCGACCCTGCCCGGCCACTCCTCTCCGCTCCACACCGCCGCGTTCGCCGGCGATCTGCTGGCGACCGGCGACGCCACCGGCGCGATCAGGGTCTGGGAGTTGGCCTCCGGCCGGGTGCGGCACGAGCTCGCCGGCCACGGCGGCGCGGTGCATCGGCTGGCGCCCAGCCCGGACGGCCGCCTGCTGGCAGCCGGGTACGCCACGGGCCTGATCCGCCTGTGGGACCCGCACGAAGGCTCGCTCGTACGGGAGCTCCCCGGCCACGCGGGCCCGGTCCGCACGCTGTCCTTCGACCCCAACGGGCGGCTGCTGGCCTCAGGAGACGCCACGGGCGCGGTACGGCTGTGGGACGTGGCCGACGGCACTCCTCGCAGAGCCCTGCCGGGTCACGACACCGCTGTCCACCAGGTGCTGTTCAGCCCCGACGGGCACGTGCTGGCCAGCGGGGACGCACGCGGGGTGGTGCGGCTCCAGCGGCTCGACGGTGAGCAGGTGGAACTGACGGGGCACCATACCTCGGTGTGGCCGTTCGCCTTCCGGCCCGACGGCCGGCAGCTCGCCACCAGCGGCAACGACGGCACGGTGCGCCTGTGGGACGCGCTCACCGGCCGGAGCCGGCGCATCCTGCGCGGGCACGGGCGGCGGATCTCCACAGTACGGTTCAGCGCCGACGGCTCGATGCTGGCGACCGGCGGCAACGACGGCGTCGTACGCGTGTGGGAGCCGTGGACCGGGCGGCAGCTGCGGCAGTTCACCGGCGCCTCCGACCGGCTCGTCTCCGCGGCGTTCTCCCCCGCCGGCCCGCTGCTGGCCACCTCCACCAACGACGGCGGCGTGCACTTCTGGAACGCCGCCACGGGTGAGCACGAGCGCGAGCTCAACGCCAGCACCGACCAGGTGTGGGCCGAGGCGTTCAGCCCTGACGGGAGCATGCTGGCCATCGCCGACGACGAGGACAGCGTCAGGATCTGGCACCACCCGACCGGGCGGCTGGCGGCCGAGCTGACGGACCACCTCGGGCGGGTGCGCGCCATCGCGTTCAGCCCCGACGGGCGGCTCGTCACCACCGGCTGCGACGACCGTCGCGTACGGCTGTGGGACGCCGAGACCGGCACGCTGCGGGTCCAGCTGATCGGCCACGACGACCGCGTCCACGCGGTGGCCTTCCACCCGTCGGGCGACCGGCTGGCCAGTGCCGGCCACGACGGCACGGCCCGCGTCTGGGACGTGTCCACCGGGGAGTGCCTCAACGTGCTCCGGGAGGGGACCGGCCGGTTGTGGGCAGCCGCTTTCAGCCCCGACGGGTCGTTGCTCGCCACAGCCGGCGACGACCTCGCCGTACACCTTTGGGATCCTGAGACGGGCCGCCGGCTGCACACCCTGACCGGGCACACCCGGCGCGTGGTCTCGGTGGCCTTCGCACCGTCGGGCGATCTCCTGGCCAGCGCCGGCGACGACGGCGGCGTCATCCTGTGGGACGTCGGTCCCGGCACGGCCCCGGCACGGCGTGCCACCCTGCTCGGCCTGCCGGACGGCTGGGTCGCGCTGACGCCCGACGGGCGCTACAAGCAGATGGGCGAGGTGGCCGGGCAGTTCTGGTTCGTCGTCGGGATGCGCCGATTCGAGCCTGGCGAGCTCGACCCGTACCTGCCGTCGGTCCGTCAGGTCCCGCTGGACCACCCTCTCCGGGGAGCTCCCGGCACATGAGGCGCCGCACCCGGTCGTTCGGCGGGCGGCAGAAGCGACCTGTCACACCCGCACGCTAGATTCACTCCAACCACATTTGATCTTCAGTCACCACCTGGATGTACGACATGCACCCCCTCATCGTCACCTTGGCCCTTGTCACCGCCGCTCCCACCACCGCCCACGCCCAGACAGCCGAACCCGACCCGGTGGCGGCCCTGCGTTCGCTGCTCGTCCGCGGCGCCGGCGCGACGGCCGAGTTCTACGGCCAGGCCTCCACGGACCTGTCCAAGGAGGTGCAGCTGAACGGCCGGCGAACCTTCATCGGAAGCGGCATGGGACTGCGCGGAACCAGCAAGGTCAAGCTGGGCCGGGCCGGCGTGATCGCCTCGGAGCACACCCGGCAGCTCAGCGTGAGCAGCAAGGAGCTGATGGTGGAGGAGGCGCCCAAGGACCCTTACTTCGCCGGCGTGCTCGCCACGGTGGGGACGCTGCGCACCATCAGCGTGGGCGGCTGGCAGTACCAGCTCGCGCCGCGGGCGAAGACCTGGGTGCGCACCGGCCGGGCCAGCGGCGCCGCGGCCGCGTACGGCGACCAGTTCATCAACGTCCTGGAGCCGGCCACACTGCGCAAGCTGCTGGCCACCAAGACCCGCAAGACCGTCGGGCCCTGGACCACGGATCACACCACCGGCCGCAAGCAGCGGATCTACAACCTGACCGGGACGATCAAGCTCAAGGAGCTCTATCGCGTCTCCCCCAGCTTCCGCGAGGCGGCGGGGACCGCGACCCTCGGGACGTCTGAGGTGACATGGACGTACATGTACGACGACCGCGGATGGCCGTACCGGGTCGGCTGGCGCTTCTACGCGCACCCGCGGCCCGAGGTCCCGGGGCTCGGACACGACCGGATCCTGCGGGGGCACCTGGCCACGCAGTACCGGAACTGGGACAAGCCCATGACGATCACCGCGCCCCAGGCGAAGCCGGGCCGGGGACTCGCGGTGGACGACCTCGCCGACGTCCTCAGCGCCCCCGAGCGCCGCAAGTGAGGAACGCGCCGTAATCGCCTGGGCGTGGAGACGAGCTCCGCTGTTCTCCCTCCACCACCGCCTGGCAGGACAAGGAGAGGGCGACCATCACCCGATCGCCGCCCTCCCCTACATGGCCACGCCGTCGACATCGCGACCGGCCGGCCCCGCCTGTGCGCCCCCAGGTGCAACCGACTTCATGCACCGCCGAAGGAACTCCGAGCTCAGGCCGTTCTCACGGGTTGCCGTACTTCTTGACGAACTGGTAGTACGTCCATGCCCATGCCCTGCAGTCGGGCCGCACCAGGATGAAGTAACCCCCGCATACCTTGTCGCGCATGGTGATGTAGAACCGGTTGTCCACGTCCAGCTTTCGCGTACGCGTGTTGTCGAGGTAGTACTTGTACTTCTTCTTCTGGTTGGCGATCAGGCCGTACCCGTAGTCGTGGGAGTCACAGGCCGGTCGCATATCGAAATTGTGGGGCTTGTCCGGAGACTTCGTGCAGTGGTCGTAGTAGATGCCCCGGACCTTGAAGCCGCTGGCGGTCCGCTTCCAGTCGGGCTTCCGCCATTTGCCGCCGTGCCATGCCCAGGCCGAGCAGCCCGACTTCGTGTACCACATCCAGGTGACGGCAGTGTTGCACTTCTTCGGGTAGGACTGCGGGGGATCCACGCCGTCCGGCAGGAAGTCACTGGCCGGCGGCTCGGTGGCGTTCGGGTCGTCGAGCCCGGCCGCGCCCTCGGTCGGCCCGCCGTTGGCCGGCATGTCCGTGCCGGTGGCGACCACCTGGGGAGCGGCGACGCCTGCCGGGAACGACAGCTGCCAGCCGCCGCTGGTGACGGACTCGATCGACGACAGGCGCCCCACCGAGTCGTAGGCGTAGGTCCCCTGGACGGCGCCGACGCTGGGATCGCTCGCGGTGCGCAGCAGGCCGTTCAGGTCGTAGGCGTAGCTCGCCTCGATCTGCGGCGCCTCGGTTCCGTAGGTGACCGCGATCTCCTTGAGCCGGCCCGTGTAGTCGCCGTTGGAGGTGCCGGTGGCCGTGGTGGCCGTGGCGTAGGTGAACCTGGTGACGGTTGCGGGGGTCGCGGCGCCGGCCGGCTCCTTCACCGCGCTGACGCGGCCCTGGGCGTCGTAGGCGATCGTGGACTTGCCGAAGGCGGTGCTGCCCACATCGGTCACCCGCCAGGGATCGGCGCTCGGCGCCCCGGCCGGCCGGGCCCAGGTGTAGGTGAGCTGGAGGTCGCCGGTGCTGATGGGGGTGCCGTCGGCGGTGGCGAAGGTGTCGTCGCCCGCCTCCACGGGGCCCGGATCCGTCACGAGCGTCTCGACCGTCGTGGTACGCATCGCCCCGATGACGGCGTCCCACTTGGTGGTCTCGGTGATCTTGGACCCGCCGGCGGCCTCGTATGTCTGGACGCCGCCGCCGTCGGGGAAGGAGACGCTGCTCTTCAGGGGATAGCTGGTCGACGTCCCCTCATCGAGCTCCGTGACGACGATGGTGCCGTTCTGGTTCTCGAGTTTCCGGTTGATCTCTCCGCCGGCGAACTCGGCCTGCCAGCCCGGCCCGAAGACGCCCAGCTCGGGCCGGGTCGCCGGAGCGGACTGCGGCCTGGCCAGATCGTCGGCGGCCAGCACCACGCCGTGCCTGCGGCTGATCGCGCCCGCGGACACGTCCAGCTCGGTGAGCTTGAAGGTCTTGGTGTCCGAGGAGTACTGGCCGGGGCCGATCTCCTGAACGTTCGCCGGTGGTGGGTCGTCGAGCGCGGCGGCGGAGACCACGTCCGGGAAGAGGAAGGGGAGGAGCATCGCCGAGACGGCGACGGGGAGCGCTAATCGGCGCAAGGGGTGCCTCCAGGTGAAAGGAGAAAGTGATTTGATCACCTGGAGAGTAAGGGTCGGTAAATCACCTGGCAAGAGCTAGACAATTCCATGGAACAATGTTCAAATCGCCTGTGAAGCTATGTCTTGGATGCGATTCATTCACGCATTCATGCAGGTCGATGGGCTCCATGGCGAATTTATGGCGAGCTTATGGCGACACTGTGGAGCCGTCGACAATAATGACCCGAAGGCGCATTCAGTAATTCGCGAATACAAGATCGCGTCAAATCCGACCGCCGCGACGCCATGGCCACCGAAGCCCCTCGCGAACAACTCGTAGATCATCTGCCTCCGAGGCGCCTCGGCAGGTCGAGAGCAACATCGTCGGATTCCCAGCCATTACCACCGGGCCCCCGCTGACTGATGCGCACAATGCGAACCGGTGGCAACGTCCTGGAGGCCGGCAGGTGCGCGTCAACGCCACGGTCATGGGCGAGTGCGGCAGCCCCGGACAAGGCCACCATCGCCGGTCCCGTGTTCTAGGATCCTGGGCCTATGAGCCAATTGCGGACGCTATCTGCCACGGAAATCCCTTCGGAACGACTCCTGCTTCGCAAAGCACACGCTGCCGACCGTGAAGAATTCATCGAGCTCATGACCGATCCCGAGGTTCAGGCCTACCTCGGTGGTCCCCGGCCTCGGAGTGACGTCGAGCAGCACTTCGACGCAGCCATGACCGCCGACGCGACATCCAGCCCTGGCAACTATGTCATCGCCGACAACACGACGAACCGACTTATCGGAACATTGATGCTCGCCCACCGGCCGACCGACCGCCCCAGGCATGTCACCGAGGATGGCGAGGAACTGGAACTGGGCTATCTACTGCGGCGCAGCGCATGGGGCGCGGGGTTCGCGTTCGAGGCCGCAACGGCCGCATTGCGCACCGCGGCCGGCGAACTCCCCGACCAGCCGGTCGTGCTCGCCACCCAGACCGCGAACAAGCGATCTCTGAAACTCGCCGCCCGCCTCGGCTTCCGCCCCATCAGTACGTACGAGGCGTTCGGCGCCGAACAGACCCTCTGCACCGCTCCCCTGTCCCTGTTCCAAAGCTGATCTCAGCATCCAACCCAGCGGCCCTCAGACCAGGAGACCCAGGATTTCAGGTGTTTCCCAGCCCGTCACCTGCCACTCGTGGCCGGTTTCCTCCCGCGCACCGGTGAGGTCGGGCCGGTCAATCGAGTTCAGGCTCGCTCATGTTGGTTCACCTCACGTGGCTCCCAACCTGGCTCCTTTTCAGGCTCTCAGCCAATCACGGCCAAAGGATGTCCAGCGCCAGCAGCAGTGTGCCGAGGCCGATCGCCATCGTCCCCAGCACCAGTCCCGCCACTGACATGCTGCGGTTGGACACCGTGGAGATCGTGGCCTTCCTTCGCACCCCAGGCCATGCCAGCGCTACCGCAATGATCCCGAGAGCCAGCACCGTCCAGTTCGGCGCCCCCCACTTCGCTCTCAGCGGGCCACCGGCGAACATGGCGAGGCAGGCGACGATCAGAGAAAAGAGACCCATACGATCGAATAATCGCGTCATAGCGAGCGAGTGTAGATCCCTCGCCTGCCATTCCATCGATCAGCGAGAGACGCGGAGCCGAGCCCGGCTCTTTGCGCTACGGCAGAGCGTCAAGGTGTCGTTGACACTAACCGGGCCAAATTCAGTGGCACATGACCCGTTTCTTGGCCTGCCCGTCTGCCGTCGTCCCACCCACGGAGGCAGCGGGCCAGCCGCGGACCTGCCCGGACGCGTGCCGGTGTCGGGGTCGTGATGGAGTTAAGGGCGGCGGCCCCTCAGCTCATCAGCGCCAGCCGGGCGGTGCTTTAGCCGTCTGCCGGGAGCGCCAACCGGAGGCGGC
This sequence comes from Nonomuraea sp. NPDC049625, assembly GCF_040675285.1. Taxonomy (NCBI): domain Bacteria; kingdom Bacillati; phylum Actinomycetota; class Actinomycetes; order Streptosporangiales; family Streptosporangiaceae; genus Nonomuraea; species Nonomuraea sp. NPDC049625. The sequence continues at coordinate 178,740 of NZ_JBFAOQ010000009.1, forward strand.
GGCGTGCCGAGACCGCGGCGCGTGCGGCCCCTTCGGGGGCGCGTGCGGCCCCTTCGGGGCCGCCTTGACTCCCTCACCACAGTGTTCAGCCTTGGTCGCTCCATGGGAGCATCAGAGCAGCCGTGGAAACGTGCCGGGCCGGGACGGTCAGGCTCACCTGGTGTTCACCACCCGAAACGGCACCAAGATAAGCGCAGGCAACGTCCGTCGGGAGTGCGGCGAGTGATCGTCCGAGCCGGTCTGGTCGGTGCCGATTGGACACCCCGGGAGATGCAACACAGCTTCGTCTCGCTGTTGTCAGCGGACGGCGTCCCGATCGAGAACATGCCCGGTTGATCAGGCATACCGGAGGGCCGGCAGTCACCGAGAAGGTCTACCGTCTTCAGATCACACCCGTGCACCAGAACGGCGCGATCGTCACGGATCGGACCTTCCCCAGTGACGACCGTGGAACGGGGCAGTCACTCAGTGAGTCACCTGGAAGATCAAAAGGGCCACTCCCATGTTGGGATGTGGCCCTTGATCTCGGTGGGCGATACTGGGATCGAACCAGTGACCTCTTCGGTGTGAACGAAGCGCTCTCCCGCTGAGCTAATCGCCCGCCCTGTTGGCTCCTTGCGGTGCCGACGGGGAAAACCATACCGCACTCTGGCACCTGCTGGCGAAGCGAAGCGACCGGGCGGTGGGTCCGGGGTGGATGCGGGGTGGATGCGAGGTGGATGCGAGGTGGATGCGAGGTGGTTCGCAGGTGGCTCCGCGGTTGCTCTGGGGTTGCTCCGGGGAGGATCGGGGGAGGTTCCGGGGTGACGACGACGGGGCCGTGGGAGGGATTCAGGTGAAACGCGGCGGTTGCCCACCGGCGGGGTGGGTCGGTGGCATACCATCGTCCTGTTCCGTAAGGCACCGATCGCGATCTTTTGGTGAGAAACGTTCATGGTCGGCGCGGCGGGACAGGCTCCACAACACGCAAAACCCTCGTAAATACGACCCGATTTGATCACGTTTAGCCTGGTAGATGCCTAAATGTCCAGCTGTGATGTGCGTTACAGAAGGCCCCTGGAGCGGAATCTTTCCTACAGGTTTCTTCGTTCCGCGTCATAGCTCAGGACGAAGTCCGTCAGAGCAGTGAAAGCCCCGAAGAGGGGACCTACGACGAAAAGGTTTGGCTGACGATGAACAGCACCACCGTCTCCGCCGAGCTTGGCCTTCGGCTTGTGGTCCCCGACCGTACTACCGTCCCCCTGCTCGCCGGACTGAGTTACACAGCCGACGATCCTTACGCCATACGCATGGCCTTCCACGTGGGGAATGACGAGCCGGTCGAGTGGATCTTTGCTCGCGAACTGCTCACTGTGGGCATCGTGAGGCGTGTCGGCGACGGCGACGTGCAGGTGTGGCCCGCGCGTGCCGATGGCGAGCGCACGCTGCACATCAGTCTCACGTCCCCGTTCGGGCAGGCGCTCTTCGAGGTGCCGCTGGCCCCGCTCACCGAGTTCCTCCACCGTACGTACGAGAAGGTCCCCGCGGGCCGTGAGACGGACTACATGGACCTCGACGCCGAGCTGACCAACATGCTCTGGCCCTCCTGACACCCTAGCCAGGCAGCGTTTCCAGGACTTTGCGCATGCGGGCGACCTCGATGCTCTGACCCGAGTACACGTCCTTCGCCATCAATCGCATGCGCTGGTCCCGGCCGGTGGCCAGCTCCTCCCCCGCCATCTTGACCGCTCCCTCGTGGTGCCTGGTCATCAGCTGCAGGAACATGCGGTCGAAGGCCGCTCCCTTCGTGGCGCGCAGCGCGTTCAGCTCCTCTGGCGTCGCCATGCCGTACCCCGCCGCCTGGGTGTGCGTGTGACCGTCCGGGGCGGAGCGGCCGAGCTCGGCCAGCCAGCCCGTCATGGCCTTGATCTCCGGGGTCTGGGCGGCGGTGATCTGGCGGGCGAACGCGCGGATGGTCTCCGTGGTCGTACGGTCGTTCACCAGTGAGGTCATCTCCAGGGCCTGGCGGTGGTGGGGGATCATGGCCTCGGCGAAGCGCACGTCCGAGGCCACCGTCGGTCTGGGCGTCTGCCCGACCCGCTCCCCCGGCGTCGCGGTACGGCCCGGGGCCCCCGGATTCCCCGGCACGATCACCGGCGCCCCCGTGCCCACGGGGGAAGGACCGGCGGGCTCCTGAGAGCAGGCGGCAAGGGCGATTGTGGTCACAACTGTGATGAAGACCGCACGCGTGCGCGTACCCACTGGCATAGCTTCCATAGTGAACTACGAGACAAAGGGGAATGCGCGTTGATCTCTGCCAAGTTGCGCGGAGCGTTGTTGTGTACGGTGCTGCTGTTAACCTCCGCCTGCGCGGCGGGGCAGACGGCGTCCGGGGCCTCAACGCCCGACACCTCCACGCAGGAGACCAGCGCTCCAGCCGGCAAGCCGTCCCCCACCGGTGACGTGATGACGAGCGACAACGTCAAGCTCGTCGCCCAGATGCGCCGGCCCGCTCCACTGAACGGCCGGGACGACATCAACACGGACCTGGCGTTCCAGGGCGATTACGCGTTCGTGGGAAACTTCGGCGGGTTCGCGATCTACGACATCAGCAACCCGACCAAACCTCAGCTGGTGAGCACGGTGTCCTGCCCGGCCCAGCAGAACGACGTCTCGGTGTACGGCGACCTGCTCATCCTGTCGATCGACGAGCCGCGCAGCGGCGAAGGGTGCGACTCCAGCGAGGACAGCCGCGACTGGGAGGGGTTGCGGATCTTCGACATCAGCGACAAGAAGAGCCCCAAGTACCTCAGCGCGGTCAGGACCGACTGCGGCTCGCACACGCACACGATGGTCCCCGCCGGGGAAACGCTCTACGTGTACGTCTCCTCGCCCGGCCCCGAGCCCGAGTCGAAGACCTGCCCCCCGCCCCACGAACTCATCCAGATCGTAGAGATCCCCACAAAGTCGCCTCAGTCAGCAAAAATCGTGGCGAAGCCGGATATCTTCCCTGAGCGGCAGCACTCCGATCTCGCCTCCGGCTGCCACGACATCACCGCGTACCCCGAGAAGAAGCTGGCCGCGGCCGCCTGCTTCGGCGACGGCGTGCTCCTCGACATCTCCGACCCGGTCAATCCGAAGGTCCTCCAGCAGATCACCGACACGGAGAACTTCCAGATCTGGCACTCGGCGACGTTCAACAACGATGCCACGAAGGTCGTGTTCAGCGACGAGCTGGGCGGCGGCGGCCAGGCCACGTGCGACAGCAACACGCCGCGCACTAAGGGCGCGGACGCCGTGTACGACATCGTGAACGGCAAGCTGGAGCGGCGCGGATACTTCAAGATCCCCCGGAATCAGCAGGAGAACGAGAACTGCGTGGCCCACAACGGCTCCCTGATCCCGGTTCCGGGCAAGGACGTCATGGTGCAGTCGTGGTACCAGGGCGGGGTGTCGGTCTGGGACTTCACCGACTCGGCCAACCCCAAGGAGATCGGCTTCTTCGAACGCGGGCCGTTCCCGGGCGGTGGCATCGCCGGGTCCTGGTCGGCGTATTACTACAACGGGTACATCTACTCCAGCGACATCATGGAGGGGCTGGACGTCCTGGAGATCAACGATCCCCTCACCGATCCGGCCAAGAAGGTCAAGATGGACGATTTCAACGTCCAGACTCAGAAGTCGTACTGAGGCTGAGGGCTGGCCGGCCGGCCGCCATTCCGGGTCGTGCCCCGGCCTATTCAGGCTGGGGCGCGGCTCACCCGGCCCTGGGGCAACTCAGCGGGTGAGAGTGACGGGCGTTCGGCCCGGCACCGGGCCGGGTGGCGGTGGCGGGCTGGTCGGTCGCCGTCAGGTGGAGGTGGCGGGCTGCTCGGTCGCTACCGCGTGAGGGTGGCGGGCTGGGCGGTCGCCGCCGGGTGAGGGTGGCAGGCGCGCTCCCCCGTTAGGGCGGTGGGCTGGGCGGTCGCCCGCCGGGCGAGGGTGGCAGAGCGGTCGGTCGGCACTTGGTGAAGGCGGTTGGGTGCTGGCGGGAGTTGTCTGGTCAGGTCCGCACAGCAAGAAGCCCCAGTCCCGGCGAGTGCCGTGGGCTGGGGCTTTCAGCATGGTGGACGATACTGGGATTGAACCAGTGACCTCTTCCGTGTCAGGGAAGCGCTCTCCCGCTGAGCTAATCGTCCTTGTGAGGTGGCGACGGGATTTGAACCCGTGTGGACGGCTTTGCAGGCCGCTGCCTCGCCTCTCGGCCACGCCACCGAGCCGGAAGCTCCGAGCGGAAGACGGGATTCGAACCCGCGACCCTCACCTTGGCAAGGTGATGCTCTACCACTGAGCCACTTCCGCATCCGCCCCGTTTAACCGGGGCGACGAGAGAACTCTAGCGAATCCTGGCCGAGTACCCAAACTGGATTACGCTCACGCAGGTCACGTGTGGCCCCCGTTGACGGTGATGCGCTGGCCCGTGACGAACGCGCCGCCCTCCGAGGTGAGGAACGAGACGGCCGCCGCGACGTCATCAGGTGTGCCCATGCGGCCCAGAGGCACCTCCGCGAGGTAACCGCTCTCGTCGAGGCCCGCATGCCGTTCCACCGGGATCCAGCCGGGGGCGACGACGTTGACCGTGATGCCGTACGGGCCCAGCTCGCGGGCCCAGACCTCGGTCATGGCGTGCTGGGCGCTCTTTGCCGCGATGTAGGCGGACATGCTGGGAAGCTTGCGGTCCACGATGTCCGAACCGATCTGGATGACGCGTCCGCCGCCGTGTTCCTTCATGCCCGGCAGTACCGCCTGCACCAGCAGTGTCGGGCTCTTGACGAAGAACTCGAGCTGGTCGAGTTGCGCCTGCCAGGTGAGGTCCTCCAGTGCGATGGACGGCTGCGGGCCGGTCGCGTTGACCACCAGGACGTGGACCGGGCCCAGGCGCTCGGCGACGTCGGCCACCAGGGACGACACGTCGGGCCCGTGCGTGACGTCGGCGGCGAACGCCTCCGCGACGCCGCCCGCGGCGCGGATCTCGTCCACCACCTTCGTGGCTCCGGCGGTGTCCCGGCTGTAGTTGACGGCGACGGCCAGGCCGTCGGCGGCCAGCCGGCGCGCGATCACGGCACCGAGGCCGCGCGACGCGCCGGTCATGAGGGCGACTGCTGTCATGAGACCCGACTCTAGCGACGGGCCCTGGTGACGAGCACTGGTGACGAGCACTGGTGACGAGCACTGGTGACGAGCACTGGTGACGAGCACTGGTGACGAGCGCTGGTGACGTGAGCGCCGTAGGACGGGTTCTAGCGGCCTCGCGGGCCGCCGGACACGCCCGTCGAGTACGGTGCCTCCGTCTCCAGGCGGTAGTCCCGGCCGGAAACGGCGCGGTTGCCCTCGATGACGCGTTCGGAAGGCGGCCGTTCCCCGTCCGCCAGCGCCTGCCGCATCCTCCGGAACCGCTCGTGCTCCTCCAGCACGTACCCGGTGCCCAGCGTCGTGCGGTCGGCCTGGGTGGCGAGCAGGTCGCGGAGGTAGGCCTTGTTCGGCTCGAACGTCATCGGCGGCGGGCACGCCTGGGCCAGCACCTGGTCGGGATCGCGCCCGTCGAACCGCCGGAACAGCTCGGCCGCCAGCCGCAGGTGCTCCAGCTCCATGTTGAGGTGCAGCTCCCAGATGCCCTTCACCCGGGGATCCGACTCGGTCTCCATGCACGAGTAGTACAGGTAGCACTCGTTGTACTCGTGGTTGAGCAGCCGCTCCCACCAGCTCTCGCCCCCGTCGGCCAGCGACTCGTAGTGGGTGAGGTGCCCCTCCTCCACCAGCCCGATCTCCTGGTAGAGCCGGCGGGCCGCGGGCTCCAGGCACATGGGGCCGGCGTTCATGGAGAAGTTCATGATCTGCTGCTCGACCGCCATGACGGTCAGCGCGTGCAGCCGCGACAGCGGCTCCGTCGTCCCCCGGTCGTACGGCTCGCGCACGTTGTCCACCGGATCCCGGTGCTGCAGGTGCGTCGGCCGCCCCGGCATCACCTCGGTCACCCGGCCCACGATCTTCTCGGCCGCGCGGTGCTCGATCATCTCGTACAGGTTCGCGTACCGGTAGAGGTGGTCGAGGTGCTCCAGCAGGCCGAACTGGTAGGCCTGCTTCAGATAGTCGTCCGGCTCCAGCCGCGCCGCCCACGCCGTCAGGTCCACCGCCGCCTGCTCGTAGGCGATCGTGGTCTCCAGCACCGACGACAGCCCCGACAGCAGCCAGTTGACCACTTTCTGCTGCTGCGCCTCGATGTAGCGCACCCGCGCCAGTTGCTGCCTGATCTCGGTGTCGGGACAGTGGCGGGCGAGCTGGTGGCTGAAGAGGATCGCCTCCGTCTCGATCGCGTTCATGGTGATGATGCGGCAGCGCGTGTAGGGGTCGGTGTGGTCGGGGTCGATCGGCGTGACGTTCAGCTCGTTCCAGTGGCGCAGCTGGTCGTCCAGCGGGATACCCCGCTCCTGCAGTGGGTCGAAGGCCATGTCGCTGCGCTTACCCGGGGCGAAATGCGGCAACCTCCGCTTTCGGTCCTCTGACGGCCTGCGTTCGGTAAGGAAGCGCGTGTCCGCCGGAGGCTCGGGTAGGGCGCGGGCGTGGGTGAACAAGATGTCATCGATTTGCTGGTGATCCAGCACAGCCAGATCAGGGACCTGTTCGACGAGGTGGAGCAGGCGCCGCCGGACAAGGTGGAGGAGGCCTTCGACCGTCTCACGCGGATGTTGTCCGTGCACGAGACCGCCGAGGAGGAGATCGTCCATCCGTACGCGCGCAGGAAGCTCGACAACGGGCAGGGCGTCGTGGGCGACCGCCTGACCGAGGAGAACCGCGCCAAACAGCTCCTCCTCGACCTTCACAAGGGCGGAGTGGACCATCCGCAGTTCTGGGAGCGGCTCGGTGAGCTGCGCCTGGCCGTGGCGGCGCACGCCCGCAGCGAGGAACGGTACGAGTTCGTCAAGCTGCGCGCGAAGACCTCCGCGGTCGAGCGGCGGGCCATGGCCGCGGCGGTGCGGGCGGCCGAGAGCCTCGCCCCGCAGCGCCCGCACCCCGGCACGGAGAGCGCCACCAAGAACGTCCTGGTGGGCACGCCGATCGCGCTGATGGAGCGGGCACGGGACCTGATCCGCAAGGCGCTCGGCAAACGCGGCTGACCTTTCTGCGCACGTCGCGAGGCGGCGAGCGCGGCCGACCCTCGACGCACGTCGCAAGGTGCTCGGCAAGCGCGGCGTGACCCTTCGACGCGCGTCGAAATGTCGCCGTACTAGCGTCGTACGCATGGAGTACATCGCTCGCGACGCCGACATAGCGCCCGTCGCCGCGCTCATCGCGGACCCGACCAGGGCGGCCATGCTGACCGCCCTCCTCGACGGGCGGGCCCTGGCGGCGGGAGAGCTGGCCAGGGTGGCCGGGGTCAGCGCCGCCACGGCGAGCGCCCACCTGTCCAGGCTGCTCGACGGGCGGCTGGTCGACGTCGTACGCCAGGGCCGCCACCGCTACTACCGCCTGGCCGGGCACGACGTGGCCGAGGTGCTGGAGGTGCTGGCCAGGGTCAGCGCCCGCCCGCCCGTACGGTCCCTGCGCCAGTCCAGGCAGGCCAGGATGCTGGAGGAGGCCCGCACCTGCTACGACCACCTCGCGGGACGCGCCGGGGTGGGGCTGCTCGACCGGCTCGCCGAGGGCGGCTACTACGCTGCGCAGGACCTGACCGAGGCGGGAGAGCGGCTGCTGGCCGGCATCGGCGTGGACGTGGACGGCGCGCGCAGGTCGAGGAGGCGGTTCGCGCCCGAGTGCCTGGACTGGACCGAGCGCAGGTCGCATCTGGGCGGGGCGCTGGGGGCGGCGATCACCGAGGTGCTGTTCGAACGGGACTGGTACCGGCGCGGCAAGGTGCCCAGAGCGGTGGTCCTCACCGACGAGGGCAGGGAGGGGCTGTCCGCATTGTTCCCAAGTAAGGAGCTAACATCGGGTACGCCGGTTACCTAGCGAGCAGCGAGAGAGAACGCCCCATGCGCGACAACGAGGTCGTGAACGTCGGCCCCGAGCCCTTGACCTTCGACGACGTCATCCGGGTGGCCCGCCACGGCGCCCCCGTACAGCTCACCGACGACGCCCTGGCCGCCATCTCGGCCGCCCGCCAGCGGGTGGACGAGCTGGCCGAGAGCCCGACGCCCGCGTACGGCATCTCGACGGGCTTCGGAGCCCTGGCCACCCGCCACATCGACCCGGCGCTGCGCGCCCAGCTCCAGCGCTCGCTGGTGCGCTCCCACGCGGCGGGCAGCGGCCCCGAGGTCGAGACCGAGGTCGTGCGCGCGCTCATGCTGCTGCGCCTGCACACGCTCGCCACCGGCCACACCGGCATCAGGCCCACCACGGCCAAGACCCTGGCCGCGCTGATCAGCGCGGGCATCACGCCGGTCGTGCACGAGTACGGCAGCCTCGGCTGTTCGGGCGACCTCGCGCCGCTGGCGCACGTCGCGCTCACGCTGATGGGCGAGGGCGTCGTACGCGACGGCTCCGGGAACCTCCAGCCCGCCGGCGAGGCGCTCAAGCAGGCCCACATCGACCCCGTCGAGCTGGCCGCCAAGGAGGGCCTGGCGCTCATCAACGGCACGGACGGCATGCTCGGCATGCTCATCCTGGCCATCCACGACCTCACGGCGCTCGTCAGGACCGCCGACGTCAGCGCCGCGATGAGCGTGGAGGCGCTGCTGGGCACCGACCGGGTGTTCATGCCGGAGCTGCAGGCGCTCAGGCCGCACCCCGGCCAGGCCCTGTCCGCCGCCAACATGACCAAGGTCCTGCGCGAGTCCGGCATCATGGCCAGCCACCGCGACCCGGAGTCCTGCACCCGCGTCCAGGACGCCTACTCGCTGCGCTGCGCCCCCCAGGTCGCCGGTGCCGCCCGCGACACGATCGCGCACGCCGCCACCGTTGCCGGATGGGAGCTGGCCAGCGCCGTCGACAACCCCGCCGTGCTGGCCGACGGCCGCGTCGAGTCCAACGGCAACTTCCACGGCGCGCCGATCGGGTACGTCCTGGACTTCCTGGCCGTGGTGGCCGCCGACCTGGCCTCGATGTCGGAACGGCGTACCGACCGGTTCCTGGACGTGGCCCGCAACCACGGCCTGCCCGCCTTCCTGGCCCACGACCCCGGCGTGGACTCGGGTCACATGATCGCCCAGTACACCCAGGCGGCCATCGTCTCCGAGATGAAGCGCCTGGCCGTACCCGCCAGCGTGGACTCGATCCCCAGCTCGGCCATGCAGGAGGACCACGTGTCCATGGGCTGGTCGGCGGCGCGCAAGCTGCGCAGGTCGGTGGACGGGCTCACCCGCGTGCTGGCGGTCGAGGTGCTCACCGCCGCCCGCGCGCTCGACCTGCGCGCCCCTTTGGAGCCCGCGCCCGCGACCGCGGCCGTCGTCAAGGCGCTGCGCGAGACCGTGCCCGCCCCCGGGCCCGACCGGTTCCTCGCGCCGGAGATCGAGTCCGCCGTACGCCTGGTCGCCGAGGGCGGCGTGGTCGCGGCGGCGGAGTCGGTCACCGGTCCCCTGAATTAGCCGGGGATTGCGACGATCAGGTCCACCTCCAGCAGCAGCCCCGGCCGGAACAACCTGGACACCTCCACGGTGGTGCTGGCCGGGGGCGTGCCGGTGATGTACTTCGCGCGGACCCGCCCGTAGTCGAGGAGCTGGTCCATGTCCGTCACGTACGTCCGGATGAACGCGATGTCCTCGAACGCCGCCCCCTGGTCGGCCAGGATGCGCGAGATCACCTGGAAGATGTGCTCGGACTGGGCGGCCATGGATCCTTCGCCGACGATGTTCCCCTGCTCGTCGAAGGCGGCCTGGCCGGAGACGTAGAGCATGTCGCCGACGCGTACGGCGTGCGAGTAGCGGCCGTTCGTGGCGGGGATCGTGGACAGGTTCAGCGGCACCGCACGGTGGGTGGTCCCCCCGCCGACGTGCTCGGCGATCGCCGTCAGGTCGCGCTCCCCCAGCCCGGCCGCCCGCGCCTCCTGCAGCCTGGCCCGGGCGGCGCCGGCCATGGAGGCGCCCTCCCAGGCTCCCAGCTCCAGGTCCTTGGTCGCGTGCCCCAGCGAGTAGCGGGTCTCGGCGGACGGCACGCGCAGCCGCTCCGCCAGCGTGCCCAGCGGGGTGCCCGACAGCACGTCGGCCAGCGCGCCACGGTCCACGCCGTGCGCCTCGCCGTACGCGAACGTCTCCGCCAGCAGCACCTGGGCGGGCACGATCGCGTTCATGACGGCGATCTTCATGGCCGCGCCCGCGCCCAGCGGCCCGACCTCCCGCACCGACCCGAACACCGACAGCACCTCGCGGCAGCCCGACACGTCACCGCCGGCCAGCACGGTCAGCGTGCCGTCGGCCGCGGGGCCCACGCTGCCCAGCACCGGCGCGTCCACCAGGCCCACCTCGGCCGGCAGCAGCGCGCGCAGCTCGCGCACCGCCTCCGGGCCGATCGTGGACATCTCCACCACCGTCGCGCCGGGCCGCAGCCCCGGCAGCGCCGCCGTCAGCACCTCCCGCACCGCGGCCGGGTCGCTGAGCATGGTGATGACCAGCTCGGCCCCGTCCACCGCCTCCGCCGCGGTCACGCCGCTCCCGCGCCGCCACGTCGCCACCTTGTGCCCGGCCTGGGTCAGCCGCCGGGCCATGGGGACGCCCATGCGTCCCTGTCCGAGAAAAGCAATCATGCGCCACAGTCAACCTGGATGCGAGGTATTCCACCACCGACTAGATTGCATATCAGCCATGCGAGATCTGAATGCCTTGGACCCGGGAGCGCTGCGGCTGTTCCACGAGGTCGCCGTGAGCGGCTCCTTCACGGCCGCCGCCGAGTTGCTCGGCTACACCCAGTCGGCGGTCTCCCGCCGCGTCGCCGCGCTGGAGCGCGCCACCGGCGGGCCGCTCTTCGAGCGCCTGCCGCGCGGGGTGCGCCTGACCCCGGCGGGGAAGGCGCTGCACCGGCATGCCACGGCCGTGCTCGACCGGCTCGAACGCGCGGGCGAGGAGCTGGCCGCCATCCACACCGGCCGGGGCGGGACGCTGCGGGTGGGCGCGTTCGCCACGGCGAACGTGGATCTGGTGCCCGGCACGCTGAAACGGTTCGCCGAGCGGCGGCCCGACGTCGAGCTGCGGCTGATCGAGGGGCTGACCTCGCGGCTGATGGACCGGCTGCGCGGGGGCGCCCTCGACGTGGCCGTGATCAGCGACTACCCGGCCGGGCTGTCCGCCGAGGGCGTCCGTACGGTGCCGCTGCGCGAGGACCGGCTGCTGGTCGCGCTGCCCGGCGGCCACCGCCTGGCCGCCGAGGCCGACGTGGACCTGCGGGACCTGGCGGAGGAGACGTGGATCGAGGCCGCCCCGCGCGGCCAGCCGACCCTGCTGGTGACCGCGTGCGCGGCGGCCGGGTTCACGCCGCGCAGCGGGCTGCGGGTGGCCGAGTGGACGGGCAAGTTCGGCTTCGTCGCCGCCGGGCTCGGGGTGACGCTGGTGCCGGAGCTGGCGGCGCGGGCCGTACCGGGGGATCTGGTGCTGCGCCCGCTGCGGGGGATGGCGCCCGCGCGGAAGGTGTACGCGGCCCTGCCCGAGGCGCCGCTGCCGGCCGCGCTGGAGCTCGTCGAAATGCTGGGAGAATGGAGAATGTGTACGACGGTTTCGCCCACTTAGGTCACGTGTACGCGACCGGGTTGCGTGACGTGACCTCCGACCTGGCCGCGCTCGACGGCGAGGGCTGGTGGGCTGTCGTCGTCGACTACGAGGGCAAGGTGACGTGTGCCCGGTTCGACCGGGTGCGCGAGTCTCCCCTGCCCGCTCCCGCCCGCCCCTGGCACGGGCCCCGGCCCGACCAGTGGCGCAGTTCGCTCGATCAGGCCGCCTACGAGCGGGGCGTGCGCGCCATCCGCGGCTACATCGAGCGGGGCGAGGTCTACCAGGCGAACCTCTGCCGGATCCTGACGGCCCCCGTCCCGGCCGACGCCGACCCGCTCGCCCTGGCCGCCCGGCTGGCCGCGGGCAACCCCGCGCCGTACGCGGGCGTCATCCGGGTGCCCGGCCTGAGCGTGGTGTCCGCATCGCCCGAGCTCTACCTGTCGCGTGACGGCGACGTGGTGGAGTCCAGGCCCATCAAGGGCACCGGCGCGACCGCGGACGACCTCCTCGACAAGGACTACGCCGAGAACGTCATGATCGTCGACCTCGTCCGCAACGACCTCGGCAGGGTCGCGGCGGTCGGCTCGGTCGAGGTGCCGTCGCTCTGCGCCGTCGAGGAGCACCCGGGGCTCGTCCATCTCGTCTCCACCGTCCGGGCCAGACTGGCGCCGGGGGCGGGCTGGCCCGAGCTCTTCGCCGCGACTTTCCCGCCCGGATCTGTCACGGGCGCGCCCAAGTCGTCGGCTCTGCGCATCATCAACGAGCTCGAACCTGCACCCCGGGGGCCGTACTGTGGGGCTGTGGGCTGGGTCGACGCCGACCGCCGCCGGGCGGCGCTGGCCGTGGGCATCAGAACATTCTGGATCTCGCCGTTGGCTCACGGCAAAGGCGAGCTCCGATTCGGCACGGGAGCGGGCATCACCTGGGGCAGCGACCCCAGGCGCGAATGGCTCGAGACCGAGCTCAAAGCAGCCAGGCTCATCGCACTGGCATCCACAGGAGGAACTACATGAACATCCCTGTCTGGGTCAACGGCGAGCTGATCGACCCCGCGCAGGCCACCGTATCGGTGTTCGACCACGGACTCATGGTCGGCGACGGCGTCTTCGAGACCATCAAGATCGTGAACGGCCGGTCGTTCGCGCTCACCCGTCACCTCGACCGGCTCACGCTCTCCGCCCAGCGCATGGACCTGCCCGAGCCCGACGTCGACGCCATCGCCGACGGCATCGGCAAGCTCCTGGCCGTCGCGCCCGCGTGGGCGCTCGGCCGCATCCGCGTCACCTACACCAGTGGCCCCGGCCCCCTCGGCTCCGACCGCGGCGACCAGGGCACCACCTCCGTCGTCATCGTGGACGAGCAGAAGCCGTTCCCGGCCACCGCCAACGTCACCGTCGTCCCCTGGCCCCGCAACGAGCGCGGCGCCCTGTCCGGGGTCAAGAGCACCTCGTACGGCGACAACGCCAAGGCCCTGCTGTTCGCCAAGAAGCGCGGGGGCGGCGAGGCCATCTTCGGCAACCTGGCGGGCGACCTCTGCGAGGGCACCGGCTCCAACATCTTCATCGTCCGCGACGGCCGCCTGCTCACCCCCACCCTCGAGGCCGGCCCCCTGGCCGGGGTGACCAGGGCGCTGGTGCTCGAATGGTGCGGCGGGGAGGAGACCGACGTGCCGCTGTCGGCGCTGTACGAGGCCGAGGAGGCGTTCCTGACCTCGACGACCCGCGACATCCAGCCGATCAGGCTCGTCGACGAAACCGAGCTGCCGATCGCTCCCGGCCCGATCACCACCAAGGCCATGCGGATCTTCGCCGAGCGTTCCGCCGCCGACCTCAACCCGTAGGCCGCGAGGGGCGGGGGTGCCGGGCGTCACCGGTGGACGACCGGCTCCTTCTGCTCGCTCCCGACCAGGTTCTCGACCAGGTCGGGAACGCGGCCCTCGGAGCCGTCCTCCCACCCCCCGACGGTCCAGAACTCGGTGAACATCGTGGCGCGCCGCTGGCGGACCGGCTTGATCCTGGGGCGGTGGGTCCGGTGCCGGGCGCAGGCCCGCTCCTTCCCGGCGACGTACGCGGCCGCTTCCTCCTGCCGCTGCTTCTCCTGCGCCGCCTCCCAGCGCGCCACGGAGGGGCAGAGCGAGGCCAGCGCCGGCAGCAGCGACGCATGGGGCGCGTCCCGTACGGCGGGCGCGCCGATGTCGCCGCCGTGCCGATCGGCCAGGCCGCACAGGTGGTGCCCCTGGGCCAGGACGATGCGGTCGGACGACTCGTTCCACTCCCCGATGCCCTCGCCGGGGAAGAAGCCGTAGCCGCGAACCCGGCAGCGGGTGGCGCTCACCGGTGAGACACTTCCCCGTCACCGGGCGGCGGCATCCGACCCGGCTCGGGCAGAGGACGAGGTGTGGCGAAGACGACCCGTATCTTCCTGCTCGCGGCCGTGGTCTGCGCGCTCGCCGTCTCAGGCGGGTCCGCCCTGCCGCCCGTGGGCGGATTCCCGCTCGGCCGGGCCTTCGGCGGCGTCCTGGTCTTCCCCGGGACGGGCGGGGGCACGGCGGCGGTGCTGGTGGCCTTCTCGGTCGCGCTGACCGGCGGGGCGTATCTCGCGTTCCGGTGGGCCGGGTTCGGCGGGTCGCGGCTGGGGGTGCTGGTCTGCTGGGGGCTCGCCGGCGGTCCCGCGGGGGTGCTGGCCGTGCTGATGTGGGCGCGGCTGCGAGGTGTGCCCTTTCGGGAGCACCTGACGTACGCCGCCTCCTGGGGGATGGCGACGGCGCTGCTCGCCGCAGTGCTGGTGCTAGCCGTCACCCGGGCGGCGCCAGCCGGGCCCGCGAAGCAGGGCACGTCGGCGTTCCGGCCGCGTGGCTGGGTGCTGCCGGGCCTGGTCGCCGGGTGGTCGGTGGTGTGGAGCGCCTTCCTCGGGCGGCAGGAGCTGCTCGCCTGGCTGCCGCTCTCGCTGAACTACTTCGACCAGGTGGCCGTGGTGCTCGCCGCCGTCGCGGCCGGGTCGCTGGAGGGCGTGCTGCGGCGGCGATTACCGGTCGAGGGGCGGCCGGGGCGGGCGTTCGTCCTGGCGTGGATCGCGCTGACCGCCGCCCCGGTCGTGTACGCGGCCGTCGTCGCGATCGACCGCGGCATGCGGGAGCTGCTGCTCGCCGACCCGCTGGACTGGGCCTGGGCGGCGGAGTACCTCCGCGACCTCGGGGCGGCGCTGATCGCCCATCCCGCCCAGGTCGCCGTGCCCCCGTTGCTGCTCGCGGCGGCCGCCATCGGGATCCAGACGGTCGTTCCGGCCAGGGAGCGCCCGGCCGCGGCGCCCGATCCCGTGCGGCCCGATCGGCGGTGGAGCCTGCTGGTGGCCGGGGCGGCGCTCGCGCTGACGTACTTCTGCCTGGCCGTCACCTCGAGGTTCCCGCTGCTGACGCGGCGGACGTTCGACGAGGGGACGCCCGCGCCGCTGCGGGCGCTCGCGCTGCTCGCCCCGCCCGATCCGGCGCTGGGCGGGACCGTGGTGGTGTGGGTGTGGGCGGTGGTGGCCGTGTTCGGGGTGACGGCGGCGGCGCTGGTGTACGTCGCGATCCGGGGGCAGCTCGTACGGCTTTTCCCCGCCTCTGACTACCTGCTGCTGACGGGTGCGCTCGCGCTGGCCACCGCGCTGGCCTGGAACCTCGGCAGCGTGATCGGCCACGCGGTCACCGGCGAGCGGCCGCTGGACGTCGCGCCCGCCCGGGAGGCCGCCGCGTTCACCGGGTTCGTGGTGCCGGTGTTCGGGGCGCTGCTGTTCATCGTGCATTCGCAGGTCGGCCTGACCAGGTTCGTACGCATTGTCGAGCTGGCGGGCGAGGAGGGCTGGGCCAAGCTGCGTGAGCGGTACCGGGCCTGGAAGGAGCAGGTGCGCCCGCACGTGCCGAGCCGCCGGGAGCGCGGCCTGGCCGCGGCGCGGGCGGGCGGGGCGGCGCTGGTGATCGCCGTGGGGGCGGGGGCGTTCCAGGGGTTCGGCGTGGGACCGCCCGTGGGGCGGGCCGACGCGCCGTTCCTGGCCGTGCCGGTGCTGTGCGTGACCCGGCCGCCGCTGGAGAACCTGACCGGCGCGCTCTACGTGCTGCTCCTCGCCGGGCTGGTCTACCTCGGCTTCGCCCGGCTGAACACGAAGGAGCGCCGCGCGGCCCCGTTGCTGGCCGTCTGGGGGCTGTCGGTGCTCGCCGGCGGGCTGGCCGGCCTGTTCGACCCGGTCACCGGGCTGCAGACGGGCCTCGTCGCCGGGCCGCTCGTGGCCGCGGCGCTGGTGGTGCCGCTGCGGCGGAAGATCCTCCTGTACGGCGCGGCGCTGCTGGTGCTCGTGGCGGCGGCGCCGGCCGTGCAGGGCGGCCCGGCCCGCGAGCGGGTCGCGATCGGCCCTGTCGCCTGGCGGGAGCAGCGCCCGAGGCTCACGATCGACGTCTCCTACCCGCGGGCCCAGGGCGCCGACGCGGCGCGGATCAACGCGGCGCTCGCCGAGCCCGTACGCGAGGCCGTCGAACGCACGTCGCGAAGCCTGCGGGCCGATCCCGCGGCCACCGGGCTCGTCACGGCCACGTACGTCGTCGTGCGCGACGACGCCGACGTGATCTCCGTCCGCTACATGATGGCGGGGGACGCCGGGCGGGCCGTCAACTACGACCGGGCCCTGGGCCGGGCGCTCGCCGTACAGGAGATCTTCACCCCGGCCGTGCTCACCCCGGCGGGCCGTCGGCGGCTGGCCGGGGCGCTGCGCCCGCTCATGCCGCCGCCGCAGAACCCGCGCACCGTGAGCGTGGACAACGAGCGCGTGCTGGTCAACCTGGCCACGGGCGGCGCCGTGGAGTTCACGTTCGGCCGCGGCTACTTCTGCCCGGCCTGCGAGCCGTTCACCGTACGGGCCTCACGCGAGCGGCTGGCCGGGCTGCTGCGCCGCTGAATGATCTGGCCAACGAGCGCGCACAGCGCGACGATCACCCCATGGACACGCAGGAGATCGCCGATCGACTCGAAATCACCGGACTGCTGGCCCGCTACACCCGCGCCATCGACTCCGGCCAGTGGGACCTGCTCGACGAGGTGTTCAGCCCGGACGCGGTGATCGACTACCGCGCCACCGGCGGCATCAGGGGCACCCGGGACGAGGTCAAGGCCTGGCTCGCCGAGGTGCTGCCGCACTGGCCGGGGCGGCTGCACCTCATCGGGGCCCCGACCATCGACTTCCAGGACGGCGAGGCGCGCGTGAGCGCCCCCTTCACCGACACCCTCGCCCCCACCAGGGACATGGTCACCGCGGACACCGAGGGCTTCCTGCACGGCGGCGGCTGGTACCACCATCGCCTGCGGCGCACCTCCGGCGGGTGGCGCAGCGTCGAGCTGGTCGAGGAGCAGGCCTGGCGCACCGCCCGCTGATCCGGTTCCCGTGCTCGCCACCCGGCCCGGCACACCGGCTGAGCTGCGGGGACGGGGGCCGGTACAGAGTTAAGACGTTTGTGGTCAAAACCGTCAGGGCAGCGCGAGTGCGGGCAGCAGTCCCCCTGCCCTTCCGGTCGAAAGGCTGTGCGGCACATGGCATTCGCATTGGGTCTTCTCGGTCACGACATAGCCGTCGATCTCGGTACGGCCAACACTCTCGTCTACGTCCGCAGGAAGGGCATCGTCCTGCACGAGCCCTCCGTCATCGCGATCAACCTGCACAAGAACACCGTCGTGGCCGTGGGCAGGGCGGCCAAGCGGATGATGGGCCGTACTCCCCCGCACATCGCCACGATCAGGCCGCTCAAGGACGGCGTGATCGCGGATCTGGACGCGGCCGAGCGGATGCTGCGGATGTTCATCCAGAGGGCGCACCCGAGCAGGTTCCTGGCCAAGCCGCGCATCGTCGTGGCGGTCCCGAGCGGCACCACCTCCATCGAGCAGCGGGCGGTCAAGGAGGCCGCCTACGAGGCGGGGGCTCGCCGGGTGCACATCATCGAGGAGCCGATGGCCGCGGCGATCGGCGCCGGGCTGAAGGTCGGCGAGGCCACCGGCAACATGGTGGTCGACATCGGCGGCGGCACCACGGAGGTCGCCATCGTCTCCATGAGCGGCGTCGTGGTCGCGAAGTCGCTGCGGGTGGGCGGCGACGAGCTGGACGAGGCGATCATCACCCACACCAAGAAGGAGCACGCGCTGCTGCTGGGCGAGCGCACGGCCGAACGGCTGAAGATCGACCTGGGCATGGTCAGGGCCGCTCCCGTGCACGACGCCGACCCCGTCCCCGGCAGGCACCGGGTCGGCGTCCCCCTCGCCGACGGGCAGGGTACGGCGGTCATCGTGGAGGAGGCGGAGCCGGAGCCGCCGCCCGCCCCGCACCGCTGGAACCCGTTCAGGTCCAGGACCAGGCAGCTCGACGCGGCGCCCGCGACCGGGCCGCGGCAGCTCGATCCGAAGACCTCGGCCCCGGTACGCGGCCGCGACCTGGTCAGCGGGCTGCCGAAGACCACCACCATCACCTCCGAGCAGATCAGCGAGGCCATCGAGGACCAGGTCCAGGCCATCATCGACGCCGTGCAGGCCACGCTCGACCAGTGCCCGGCCGAACTCGCGGGCGACCTGCTGGACAACGGGATCGTGCTGACCGGCGGCGGCGCCCTGTTACGCGGCCTGGCCGACCGGATGGGCGCGGCCACCGGCATGCCGATCCGGGTCGTGGACAAGCCGCTCTACTCGGTGGCGCTGGGCGCGGGCCGCTGCGTCGAACGTTTCCCGGCCATGCGTGACGTGCTGCTGCCCGATCGGTCCCGTCGGTGAAGCGGGCGTTCGTCCTGCTCGTGCTCGCCGCCGCCGTCCTGACCGTCGTGATCGACCGTACGCTGACGCCCCTGGCCCCGCTGCGGGCGGCGGGATCGGCCGTGTTCGGCACGCTGGAGAACGCGATCGGCGCGGTCACCAGATCCTTCGGCGGCGAGCAGCGGGTGCGGCTGCTGGAGCGCGAGAACGCGCAGCTGCGGGCCGACCTGCTGGCGGCCCGGCAACGGCCCGGGGCGAGCGCGCGGGGCGTGGCCGCGCACGTGGTGGGGTTCGGGCAGGGGCAGCGGGTCACCATCGACGCCGGGACCGGGGCGGGCGTCGTGCGCGACGTGACGGTGCTGAACGCCGACGGCCTGGTCGGCAAGGTCACCTGGGCGGGTCCGGCGACGGCCACGGTGTCGCTGATCACGGACGCGGGGTCGTCCGTGGGCGCGCGCATGGCGGGCTCGGGCGAGCTCGGCCTGGTCACGGGCGTGCCGGGTGACGGGAGCCTGCGGCTGAGCCTGTTCGACCCGGACGCGCCCGTGAAGGTGGGCGACCGGGTGGTGACGCTCGGCTCGGCGGGCGGGCGGCCGTACGTGGCCGGGCTGGCCATCGGCACGGTCAGCGCGATCGAGAAGGTCTCGGGCGCGGCCACCCGCACGGCGCTGGTGCGGCCCGCGGCCCGCCTGTCCGCGCTCGACCTCGTCTCGGTCGTCGTCCCCGACCCAGGACGGTGAGCCGTGGGGCTGGTGGTGTTGGTGTTGGTGTTCGCGGCTCCGCTGCTGCAGGTGCTGCTGGTCAACCGGTCGCCCTGGGGCGGTCCTGACCTGGTGACGCTGGCCGTGGTGTGGCTGGCGCTGGCCCGGGGGCCGGTGTGGGGGTGCGTGGCGGGGCTGGTGGCCGGGCTGGCCGCCGACGTGACGCCACCCGCCGACGGCACGGTGGGCCGGACGGCGCTGGTGCTGTCGATCGTGGGCCTGCTGGTCGGCCACTGGCGCGAGGGCAGGCCGTTCCCGGTGGCCGCGGCGGGCGCCGCCATGGGCGTCCTGCTGCAGGCAGCGGCCGCCGTGGCGCTCGGGGACGCCTCTTGGACGGGGGTCGTCCCCGAGCTGCCACGGACGCTGGGCTGGACGGTGGCGCTCGGCGCGGCGGTGGGTGCGGCGGTCGGCGCGGCGCGGGCGCGGCGCAGGCCGAGGGACCCCTGGCCGGTGCCCGGCCGTTCGGCGGCGGAGCCGCGCCGTGTCTAGGGCCAGGCTGTTCGTGCTGCGGCTGGTCGTCGCGGCGATGATGCTCACGCTGGTGGGGCGGCTGTGGCAGCTGCAGGTGGCCGGAGGCGCGCGGTACGCGCAGGCGGCAGCCGAGGTGCGGATCAGGACCGTGTCGCTGCCGCCGACGAGGGGCCAGATCCTCGACGTGGCCGGACGGCCGCTGGTGACGAACAACACCAGGCCGGTGGTCACGGTGGACGCCGTCGAGCTGGCCCACCAGCCCGACGGCGGCGCGGCGGTGCTCAACCGGCTGGGGAAGGCGCTGCGGCAGCCGTACCGGCAGCTGGCGGAGAAGGTGCGGCCGTGCGGGCCGCGGGTGGCGCAGCCGTGCTGGCAGGGCTCGCCGTACGAGCCGATCCCCGTCGCCGAGGGCGTCACGGCGCTGCGGATCAGCGAGCGGCAGCAGGACTTCCCCGGGGTACGCACGGAGCTGCGGCCCGTCCGGATCTACCCGTTCGGCGCGGCGGCGGCGCACACGCTCGGGTACGTGCAGGGCGCGAAGGGCCGCGACGGCCTCGAAGGCGTGTACGACAAGGAACTGGCCGGCAGGGCGGGACGGCGGGAGGTGGCCGTGGACAACACCGGCCGGGTCACCCGGGTCATCCGCCTGGACCCGCCCGTTCCCGGCGACACGCTCGTGACCAGCATCGACTCCCGCATCCAGACCATCGCCGAGCAGGCGCTGAGCCGGGCCCTGTCGAGCAGCGGCGGTTCGTCGGGCGCGGCGGTGGTGATGGAGTCGGAGACCGGGCGGGTGGTCGCGCTGGCGGGACGGCCCTCGTACGACCCGGGCGTGTGGACCGACGGCGTGACGGCCCGCGAGTACAAGGCGCTGCCCCTGCTGTCGCGGGCCGTGCAGGGCGAGTGGGCGCCGGGCTCCACGTGGAAGGTCGCCTCGGTGGCCGCCGCCGCGGCCGCCGGGTACGGGCTCGGCGCCACGTACGACTGCCCGAGCGGCTACACCGTCGGCAACCGCCTGTTCAGGAACTTCGCGAGCGCGGACCTCGGCCGGATGACCATGCGCGAGGCGCTGGTGGAGTCGTGCGACACGATCTTCTACCGGCTCGCCGACCAGCTCTGGGAGCGCGGGTCGGACGTCATGCAGAGGACCGCCCGCGGGTTCGGGTTCGGCCGGCCGACGGGCGTCGACCTGCCGGGCGAGGCGGCGGGCGCGGTGCCCGACCCGGCGTCGAAGAAGGCGTACTGGCAGGCGACGCGCGAGGAGAGCTGCCGGCGCGCGGTCAAGGGCTACCCGGAGCTGGCCGACCGGGGGCGGGCCGCGTACCTGACGGCCGTCGCCGGGGAGAACTGCCGGGGCGGCGGCGCGTGGCGGGGCGGCGACGCGGCCAACTTCGCCATCGGGCAGGGCGGCGTGCTGGTGACGCCGCTGCAGCTGGCGCGGGCGTACGCGGCCGTCGCCAACGGCGGCACGCTGTACAGCCCGCGCGTGGGCCTGCGGGTCGTGCGGCCCGACGGGAGCACCGTGCGGACGATCCAGCCGCCGGTGGCGGGGCGGCTGCCCGCCTCCGGCGAGACGCTGCGGTTCATCAGGCAGGCGCTGAGCCAGGTGCCCCGGTCGGGGACGGCGCGGGGTGCCTTCGAGAAGTTCCCGTTCGACCGGATCGCGGTGGCCGGGAAGACCGGCACGGCGGAGTCGTTCGGGCGGCGGGACACCTCCTGGTTCGCCTCTTTCGCCCCCGATCCGGCCTACACCGTGGTGGTCGTGCTGTCGGAGGGCGGCCGGGGCGCGGAGGGCGCGGCGCCGGCCGCCCGGGACATCTGGGAAGGGATCCTGGGGCTGAGGGAGAGGCGATGAGGTCGCGTCTCGTGTGGGCGCCGACGCTGGCCGCGCCCGATCGGATCCTGACGCTGCTGGCGCTGGCCCTTTCGGCTGTGGGCCTGCTGCTGGTGTGGTCGGCCACGCGGATGGAGGGCGACCACTCGCTGCTGGTGCGGCAGGCGGTCGGCGTCGGGCTCGGGCTGGCGCTCATGTGGCTGGTCTCGCGGGTCGACCTGCGGGTGCTGCGGGCGTACGTGCCGGTGGTGTACGTGCTGGCCCTGGTCTCGCTGGCGGGCGTGCTGACCCCGCTGGGCGTGCGGGTGAACGGGGCGCACTCGTGGATCGCGCCGGCCCCGGGGGTGCGGTTCCAGCCGTCGGAGTTCGCGAAGGTGGCGCTGGCGCTGGCCTTCGCGGTGCCGCTCGGCGAGCTGCGCGACGGGCAGCGGCGGCCCGGGTTCGGCGGGGTGGTGCTGGCGCTGGTGCTGGCCGCGGTGCCGATCGGGCTGATCGCGCTGCAGCCGGACCTGGGGACGATGCTGGTGTTCGCGGCCATGGTGACCGGGGCGCTGCTGGTGTCGGGGGCGCCCAAGCGGTGGCTGCTGGTGCTCTTCGCCGGGGCGGTGGGGGCGGGCGTGGCGGCCTGGAAGCTGGGGCTGGTGCGGCCGTACCAGATCGAACGGCTGCTCGTGCTGGCCGACCCCGCGTCCGACCCGGGCGGCGTGGGGTACAACGCCGCCCAGGCGCGCATCGCCATCGGGTCGGGCGGCCTCTACGGCAAGGGACTGTTCAACGGCGAGCAGACCGCCGGGCACTTCGTGCCCGAGCAGCACACGGACTTCATCTTCACCGTCGCGGGTGAGGAGCTCGGGTTCGTCGGCGCGGCGCTCATCGTGCTGTGCGTGGGCGCGCTGCTGTGGCGCGGGCTGGCCATCGCCCGGCGCGGCGACTCCCCTTACGGGACCGTGCTGGCCGGTGCGCTGGTGTCGTGGATCGCGTTCCAGACGTTCGTGAACGTGGGCATGACCGTGGGCCTCGTACCGATCGTGGGCGTGCCGCTGCCGTTCGTCTCCTACGGCGGCTCGGCCACGGTCGCCGGGCTGGTGGCCATCGGGCTGCTTCAGGCCGTGCACCGGACCAAGGCCATGGAGCCGTAGCGGGAGCCGTCACGGCCGCCGAACGGCTGCAAGCTCGGTCCTTCGCGTAAGGGCGGAGAAGCCGACGCGGCGGCATGCTATATGGATGACCGGGGAAGAACCCAGCGACCTGATCCGCAGCGTCTCCCGCGCGCTCCGCGTGCTGGAAGAGGTCTCGCGTGCCGACCGGCCGCTGTCGGTCAAGGTCATCGCCCGCCGATGTGGCCTGAACCTGTCCACGTCGTACCACCTCGTCCGAACCCTCTGCTACGAGGGCTACCTGCACCGGCTGCCCGACGGCGACTACCTGCCGGGCTCGCAGGTGGCCGAGCGGTTCCACGAGATGCTGGAGTCGTTCGAGCGGCCGCCGCGCGCCTCGGAGGTGCTGCGGCACCTGGCCGACGCCTCCGGCCACACCGCCTACCTGGCCCAGCTCGCCGACGATCGCCTGATGGTGGTGGAGGTGGCGGAGGGGCCGCGCTCGCCGTGGCTGGAGGACCTGCAGGCGGGCCTGGAGACGGCGCCGCACGCCACCGCGCTCGGCAAGGCGCTGCTGCTGTCCCTCCCGCCGCATGTCCGGCGCGGCGTGCTCACCGGGCACGGCATGCAGCGCTTCACCTCCGTGACCCCTTCGAGCGTGGAGGAGCTGGAGGAGGAGCTGGCGGGGCTGCGGCCCGGGCAGGTGGTGGAGGAGCACGGGCAGTTCAGGGAGGATGTGGCGTGCGCGAGCGCGGTCGTGCCGGGGACGCAGTGGGCGATCGGCATCTCGGCCCGCGGCCTGACCGTCCCGACGCCCGCCACCGCCCACCTGGCGCTCGCGGTCCGGGACCTGGCGGGGCCATAATCCGTTGCCCTCCGGTGCGGCTCTTCGCCAGGCTGGGCCGCATGAACATGCCCTACCGGCAGATCCGTGCCGCCTACACCGAGGAGTCGATCACCGTCTACCAGGCCTACGACGCCGCCATCGCCGGGCCCGCCGTGGCGGCGCAGCGGTTCGTGGCGCCGTTCAAGCGCGAGCGGATGACGTGGATCAAGCCGTCGTTCCTGTGGATGATGTACCGGTGCGGGTGGGCGACCAAGCCCGGCCAGGAGCGGGTGCTGGCCATTTCGCTGTCGCGGGAGGGGTTCGAGTGGGCGCTGGCGCACTCGTGCCTGAGCCATGACGACCGCCGCCCCGGGTGGTCGGACCGGATGCGGCGCAGTCCGGTGCGGATCCAGTGGGATCCCGAGCGCGGGGTGCGGCACCAGGCGCTGCCGTACCGGTCGATCCAGGTCGGGCTGTCCGGCGAGGCCGTGCGGCGCTACGTCGACGAGTGGACGCTGGCGATCATTGACATCACCGACCGGGTACGGGAGGTGCGCGCGGCGGTCGTGGCGCGTGCGGACGTGAGCGGCCTGCTGCCCGCGGAGCGGCCCTATCCCCTGCCCGACGAGATCCGAGAGACAATCGGGGCATGAGGGTGATCCTGTTCGGGGCGACCGGAATGATCGGGCGCGGGGTGCTCAGGGAATGCCTGCTCGACGACCGGGTGGACGCCGTGCTCACCGTCGGGCGCGCCCCGACGGGGGTCGTCCACGGCAAGCTGCGCGAGATCACCCACCGCGACCTGCTCGACCTCGCCCCGATCGAGGCCGAGCTGGCCGGCTACGACGCCTGCTTCTTCTGCCTCGGGGTCTCGTCGGCGGGCATGAACGAGCCGGACTACCGGCGGATCACCTACGACGTCACCCTGTCCGCGGGCCGCACGCTGGCCCGGCTCAACCCCGGCTCGACGTTCGTGTACGTGTCGGGCGCCGGCACCGACGCCCAGGGGCGCTCGATGTGGGCCAGGGTGAAGGGCGCGACCGAGAACGCGCTGCTGGAGCTGCCCTTCGAGGCTTACATGTTCCGGCCCGGCTACATCCAGCCGATGCACGGCGTCACGTCGCGGACCCGGGTCTACCGGCTGGCCTATGTGGTGACGCGGCCGCTCTACCCGATCCTGCGGCGGCTGTTCGCGTCGGCGGTCACCACGACGGAGCGCATCGGACGGGCCATGATCGCGGTCGCCGAGCGCGGCGCGCCCAAGCGCATCCTCGGCCCGTCCGACATCAACGCGCTGGCCGCCTAGTCGCTCAGCCGCCCCCGTCCCTGGGCGCCTCGTACCGGTGGACCCGGAATGCCGCGCCGAAGGCGATGTCGAACTCCAGCCTGTCGTGATCCGGCTGGAGGTTCCGCGCACTGGTGCACACCATGGTGGAATATCTCAGCGGGGTTGTGCGCTACCGTAGCCGTCAAAAGTTCAACAGTCATGGATGGTGACTAAAGTGCAGTTCGGAATCTTCAGTGTGGGCGACGTCACCACTGACCCCACCACGGACAGGACGCCGACGGAGCACGAGCGGATCAAGGCGATGGTGGCGATCGCGCTCAAGGCCGAGGAGGTCGGGCTCGACGTGTTCGCGACCGGCGAGCACCACAACCCGCCCTTCGTGCCGTCCTCGCCGACCACCATGCTCGGCTATATCGCGGCCAAGACGGAGCGCCTGATCCTGTCCACCGCCACCACGTTGATCACGACCAACGACCCCGTGAAGATCGCCGAGGACTTCGCCATGCTGCAGCACCTGGCGGACGGCCGGGTGGACCTCATGCTGGGCCGGGGCAACACCGGGCCCGTCTACCCGTGGTTCGGCCAGGACATCAGGCAGGGCATCCCGCTGGCCATCGAGAACTACTCCCTGCTGCACAAGCTGTGGCACGAGGACGTCGTCGACTGGGAGGGGCGCTTCCGCACCCCGCTGCAGGGCTTCACCTCGACGCCGCGCCCGCTGGACGGAGTGCCGCCGTTCGTGTGGCACGGCTCGATCCGCAGCCCCGAGATCGCCGAGCAGGCCGCCTACTACGGCGACGGCTTCTTCGCCAACAACATCTTCTGGCCGAAGGAGCACTTCATGCGCCTGATCCACCTCTACCGCCAGCGCTACGCGCACTACGGCCACGGCACCGCGGAGCAGGCCGTCGTGGGCCTGGGCGGCCAGGTGTTCATGCGCAAGAACTCGCAGGACGCGGTGCGCGAGTTCCGCCCGTACTTCGACGTCGCCCCCGTGTACGGCCACGGGCCGTCGCTGGAGGAGTTCATGGCGGAGACGCCGCTCACCGTGGGCAGCCCGCAGCAGGTCATCGACAGGACCCTCGAGTTCAGGGACTACTTCGGCGACTACCAGCGCCAGCTGTTCCTGATGGACCACGCGGGCCTGCCGCTGAAGACCGTGCTGGAGCAGCTCGACATCCTCGGCGAGGAGGTCGTGCCGGTGCTGCGCAAGGAGTTCGCCAAGGACCGCCCCGCCGAGGTCCCGGACGGGCCCACCCACGCGGCCCGCGTCCCCGCCACCGCCTGACCCATCGGAAAGGAGATCGACCAGATGAAGCTCGCCGTCGTCACAGCGGGGCTGACCCAGCCCTCCTCCAGCCGCCTGCTCGCCGACCGCCTGACGGAGGCCGTCACGCGCCAGGCTCCGGCCGAGGTACGCGTGATCGAGCTGCGCGACCTCGCCGTGGACATCGCGAACAACTTCGTGACCGGCTTCCCGAACGCCCGGCTGCGCGAGGCGATCGAGGCGGTGACGGAGGCCGACGGGCTCATCGCGGTCACGCCGATCTTCAGCGGCTCGTACAGCGGCCTGTTCAAGTCCTTCTTCGACGTGATCGACGACGGGGCGCTGGCGGGCAAGCCCGCGCTGATCGCCGCCACCGGCGGCACGGCCCGGCACTCGCTGGCGCTGGAGCACGCGCTGCGCCCGCTCTTCGCCTACCTGCGCGCCGTCGTCATCCCCACCGCCGTGTACGCGGCCTCGGAGGACTGGGGCGGCGCGGCCGACGCCTTCACGGACGGCCTCGGCCCGCGCATCGCCCGCGCCGCCGAGGAGCTGGCCGACCTGCTGCTGCACCGCAGGCCCAAGGCCGAGGCCGAGGAGGAGGTCGTCCCGTTCGAGCAGCAGCTGGCCGCGTTGCGGCCCTTGGGTTAGTTTTCACAACATGAGCCCCGTAGGTTGACTTATCGGAGTATGGTTCGTTAGGAAGCTTTCCTAACCTCCCTCTCCTCCAGGGGCTCATGTGCTGACCGCCACACTCCTGACCCTCTCCCTCGCCGTCACCGGCACCGGCCCGGCCGACCTCGATGACCCGCACAAGAAGGACATCGCCATGCAGCTGGTGTCCAGCGCGGAGAACTCCTCGCTCGACTGGAAAGCCCAGTACGGCTACATCGAGGACATCGACGACGACCGCGGCTACACGGCGGGGATCATCGGCTTCTGCTCGGGCACCGGCGACATGCTGGAGTTAGTCGAGCTCTACGCCGAGCGCAAGCCCGGCAACGTCCTCGCCAAATACCTCCCGGCCCTGCGCAAGGTGAACGGCAGCGCCTCCCACAAGGGCCTCGACCCGAACTTCACCAAGGACTGGAAGACGGCCGCCAAGGACACCGTCTTCCAGCAGGCCCAGAACGACGAGCGCGACCGCGTGTACTTCAACCCGGCCGTCAACCAGGCCAAGCAGGACGGGCTGCGCGCGCTCGGCCAGTTCGTCTACTACGACGCCATGGTCATGCACGGGCCGGGCAGCGACAAGCTGAGCTTCGGCGGCATCAGGAAGTCGGCCCTGGCCAAGGCCAAGCCGCCCGCGCAGGGCGGGAACGAGGTGACGTACCTGAACGCGTTCCTGGACGCCAGGAAGGCGGCGATGAAGGCGGAGGAGGCGCACGAGGACACGACGCGCGTGGACACGATGCAGCGCGTCTTCCTCAAGAACGGCAACCTCGACCTGAACCCGCCGCTGACCTGGAAGGTCTACGGCGACAGCTACACGATCAAGAAGTAGGGCCCGGACGGGCAGGGCGGCCCCCTGCCCGGCCCCCTGCCCGTCCCGGGCTGTCAGCGCTTGACGGCGACCACCGAGTACGGCGTGTCGGGGGCCGGGGTCGTCGTGAAGCGGGCGTTGGGCAGGTAGAGGCGTTTGCCGGAGGCGGCGACCGTCGTCGGGATGTCGAACCGCGGATCGGTCAGCCGTTTCACGACTTTTCCGGATGCGCCGTCGCGCGTCAGGTTGACGACGGCGATCGCGTTCAGGCGGTTCTGCACCGCGTACAGGGTCCGCCCCTCCAGCAGCAGGCCGTCGCCGTTGACGAGCGACTCGCCGCCCAGGTCCACCTCCGTGGTGACCCCGGAGGACGGGTCGACCTCGAACAGCTTGCCGGTGTTCGACTGGACGATCAGCAGCGACTCCCGGTCGGGGCTGGGGGCGATGCCGTTGGCGTTGTTGCCGGTCGTGTACTGGATGGCGCCGGACAGCGGGATCTTGACGGCCTCGCCGGGCAGCGCGCCGCCGCGCCCGAGCTCCAGCTTGTACAGGACGGGGTTGCGGGAGTCGGTGAAGTACGCCGCGCCCCTGGTGAGGATGACGTCGTTGACGAACGCCGGGTCGGCGGTCAGCTTGTACGACTTGACGACCTCGCCGGTACGCAGATCGATCACGCGGGCGTCGCCGCCGGCGCCTCCGGCCACGAACAGCCGCCCGCGCCCGTCGGTCTTGAGCCCGAGCGAGGGCGTGCCCGGGCCCTTGCTGATGACGGACCCCTCGCCGGTCCGCAGGTCGGCCCGGTAGATGTCACCGCTCGCCCGGGAGCCGAAGTAGGCGTACGGGCCAGGCCCGATCGCGATGCCCTCCGGCTGGAACCCGTTCGGCAGCGCGAACGTGTCGGGCTTCCCAGTGGCTTGCACAGTGGCCTGCGCGGGCACGCCGCTGAGCAGGACCACGACGAGGGTGCTGAGTGCGGTCTTCAGGATCGCGGATCTCATGCGGCCCACGATGCCCGCGCCCGCCGCCCGGGCAAAGCCTGAAGGCAGCCTTCACAGGGAGCTTTCAGCAAGGGGGGAAGGCCACCCGCACGCCGTGGGATCGCGCGGTAGGTTGGGGCACAAGCGAACAAACGGGGTTTAGACATGTCAAACGGTGCCCGTCATGTTCTGGGAGTGGTCGCGGGGCTGCTCCTCCCTCCGATCATCGCCGCGAGCCTCTGGTACGGCATCGGCGACCACCTGCTCAGATTCCAGTCGGCGTTCGAGCTGTCCTGGCTCGGGCTGTCCGCGATCGTGGCGTCGGGGATCGCGTTCGCGTTCCTGGCCGGCTCGCGGCTGTCGCCGATCGCCTCGCTGCTCGGCGGCCTGGCTTTCACCGCGCTCGGCGTCCTTCCCATCGTGGAGCTGCGGGGCGTGCGGGTGCTGCCCGACCACTGGCTGCCGAACGTCATGGAGCAGGGGTTCCGAACGGTGGCGGATTCGGGGGTGCTGCTGTTCCTGGGGGTGGCGCTGGTGATCGTCTCGCTGTTCCCGTCGCGGTGGCGGTCCTCGGGGAAGCAGGCCGTCTACGAGCCCGAGTACGGGCCCGCGCCCTCGCCGTACGCGTCGTACAGCGGACCGGAGGACGCCACGCGGCCGATGCATCGGGAATGAGGGACGCGTGGCCTGACAGAATGCCGCCATGCGCGACTCAAAGATCGTCGACTTCCTGACCGAGCTGGCCGACAGAGTGCCGGCGCCGGGCGGCGGCGCCACGGCCGCCCTGCACGCGGCCCAGGGCGCCGCGCTGCTCGGCATGGTCGCCCGCTACACGACCGGGGAGAAGTACGCCGGCCACGCCGAGACCGTCGTCGGTGTGATCGGGGAGACCGACACCCTGCGGGTCCGCGCGCTGCGGCTGGCCGAGGCGGACGCGGCGGCGTTCACCGCGGTCACGAACGCGTACCGGCTGCCCAAGGGCGAGGAGCGCAGCGCCGCCATCGCCCGGGCGCTGGCCGGCGCCGCCGAGCCGCCCGCCAGGGTGGTCGAGACCGCCACGCGGGTGGTCGAGCTGTGCGAGGTGCTGCTGCCGATCTGCAACCGCAACGTCGTCACCGACGTCGCCGCCGCCGCGGAGGCCGCCCGCGCCGCGCTCACCACCGCCCGGATCAACGTCGAGGTCAACCTGTCGGGCATCAAGGACGAGCGGATACGCGAGGAGCTGAAAGCCCGTGTCCACGGTGTGGACGCGGCCGTGGCCAGGGCAGACTGGGTGACCGCCGAAGTACGCGAGGAGATCAACCCGTGAGAACCCTGACCGGGAAAGAGCTGGCCGCCGCCATCAGGGCCCAGACGGAGGCCGAGGCCGCGGCGGGCCCGCAGCCGCGGCTGGCCGTGGTGGTGGCGACGGACGACGAGGCGAGCCTGTGGTACGTCAGGTCGATCGCCAAGGCGGCGGCCGGCGTGGGCATCGCCTGCGACCTCGTCGATCTCGGGCCCGAGGCCGCGCCCGAGCGGATCGGCGAGACGCTGACCAAGCTCAGCGCCGACGCCAACGTCCACGGGCTCATGCTGCAGACCCCGCTGCCCGCGGGCGCCTCCGCGCAGCGGCTGGCCGCGGCCATCGACCCGCGCAAGGACGTCGACGGCGCCAACCCGCTCTCGCTGGGCCGGCTCGCCGCCGGGCTGCCCGCGTTCCCGCCCGCCACGGCTGCGGCCGTGATGGCGCTGCTCGACCACTACGAGGTGGAGCTGGAGGGCCGGCGGGCGGTGGTGGTCGGGCGTTCGACCGTGGTGGGCAAGCCGCTGGCCCACCTGCTGCTCGACCGGAACGCCACGGTGACCGTCTGCCACTCGCGCACTCGGGACCTGGCCTCGGTCACCACTACCGCCGAGGTGCTGGTCGCGGCCGTGGGCCGCGCCGGGCTGATCGGCGCCGGGCACGTGGCGCCGGGCGCGGTGGTGATCGACGTCGGCACCAACCCCACGGACGACGGCGGGCTGGTCGGCGACGTGGACTTCGACGCGGTGTCGGAGGTCGCGGGCGCGCTCACGCCCGTCCCGGGCGGGGTCGGCCCGGTGACGACCGCGCTGCTGCTGCGCCACACGGCCAGGGCGGCGAACCTCCCGTGAACGAACAGATCCTGATCGTCCAGAACAGCAGGAGCGGCGGCCCCAGCCGGCTGGGCGGCTGGCTGGAGGAGGCCGGGCTGAAGCTCGACGTCGTCCTCGCCCACGAGGGCGCTCCCCTGCCCGGCCGCCTCGACCACGCGGCCATGATCATGCTCGGCGGCGGCTACCTGCCCGGCGAGGACGACCGGGCGCCGTGGCTGGCCGACGCCCGGCGGCTGGCGGGGCAGGCACTGGAGGAGGGCGTGCCCTTCTTCGGCATCTGCCTGGGCGGGCAACTGCTCGCGGAGGTCGCGGGCGGCGAGGTGACCGCCGACACCGGCGCGCCGGAGAACGGCAGCCTCCCCCTCACGATCCGGCCCGAGGCCGCGGGCGATCCGCTGTTCCACGGGCTGCCGGAGGTGGTGCCCGCGATCGAGCACCACAAGGACGCGGTCACCCGGCTGCCCAGCGGGGCCGTCTGGCTGGCGGAGACGGGCGCCTGCCCGTACCAGGCGTTCCGGGTGGGCGAGCGGGCCTGGGGCGTGCAGTTCCATCCCGAGGTGCTGCCCGCGCGCATCCGCGAGTGGTCGCCGGACGGGTTCGACCCCGAGGAGGTCTACGCGCGGGCGGTGGCGGACGAGCCGGTCTCCACGCCGATCTGGCACCGGGTCACCACCCGCTTCGCCGCGCTCACCACCGGGCTCTCCACCGGGCTCTCCACTGGGCTCTCCATTGGGGCGCCCGAGGGGGTCAGCGCGCGTACGAGTCCCAGCCGAGCTTGACCGCCACCGCCAGCCCGCAGGCGGCCGCCAGGTAGCGCAGGCTGTTGCCCGGCAGCCGGCGCGCGATCCTGGGCCCGATCCACCCCCCGAGCAGAAACCCGGCCGCCAGCGGCGCCGCGGCGGCCCAGTTCACCGGCCCGAACAGCGCGAACCCGAGCGCGGCCACCGCGTTCGCCAGCCCGGACATCACGTTCTTCATGGCGTTCAGCTTGGCCGCCGGGTGGTCGAACATGAGGGCCAGCACGGCGAACACCATCAGCCCTCCGGCCGCGCCGAAATACCCCGTGTAGATCGTCACGGCGAACAGCGCCACCCGCCCCAGCACGCCGTGCTCGCCGTGCGCCCGCCCCGACGGCGGCCTGACCAGCAGCAGCGAGGCCATCGCGATCAGCCAGGGCGCGATCAGCTCGAACGTCCTGGCCGGGGTGACCAGCAGCAGCAACGCGCCGGTCGCGCCGCCGACCGCGGCCACGGGGCCGAGTTTGAGCACCCGGGCGCCCTCCCCGGCCAGCTCCGGCCGCGATCCGGCGGCGGCGCCGATGCCGGTGAAGACGAGGGCGACGGTGTTGGTGACGTTCGCGGTGAGCGGGGGCAGGCCGAACGCCAGGAGCGCCGGGTAGGAGACGATCGAGGCGAGGCTGACCACCGTGCTCACCACTCCGGCCGCCACCCCGGCTCCGAGCAGGCCGAGCGTTTCTCCGACGATCACCCGGTTATGTTAGTTGTTGTCCGTTTTATCCCCTTGAGGCGGGGCCTCCCGCCAGCGCTCGGGCGGTGGCCTGCCAGATCGGGGTGGCGGGGTTGATGACGTCGAAGTGGTCGCCGGGCATTTCGAGGTAGGTCACCTCGTCGCCGGCCTCCTCGGCCGCGCGGGCGTAGCGGCGGCTGAAGTCGACCAGGTCCAGGTCGTCGGCGGCGCCTTGGACGACGAGCTGGCGTACACCGAGCGGGAGCCGGAGCAACGGCGAGGCGTCCGCGTACGGCGGCACCGCCACCTGGCCTTCGGGTGCGCGCCCGCCCAGGGCGGCTCCGACGGCGCCGGTCCCGACCCACCGCCGGTCGCCTTCCACAAGATCGAGCACCCCGGCGAGCGACACCACCATCACCACCCGCACCCCACCCACCGCACGAGCCCCACCGTCCGCGCAAGCCCCACCGTCCCCGCGAGCCCTGTCCACCGCGTGAGCCCCACCGGCCTCGCGAGCATCCGGTGCGTGAGCCTCACCCGCCGCCGCTTGGGCGCCGCCGGTGGCGGACGCCTCGCCGGCCACCGCGTCCGCAACCGCGCGGAGGGCGAGTTGGGCGCCTGCCGAGTGGCCGGCGACGGTCACCCGGGTGAGGTCCAGCGCCACCGTCCGATCGACGCCCGCCGGAAGCGCGCCCGAGGGGAGCAGGTCCGGCGGGAGCGCGTCCGGCGGGAGCGCGTCCGGCGGGAGCGCGTCCGAGCCGTGCGGCGCGGCGTGCGCCGTCGCGAGGGCGGACAGTCCCGCCGCCACGTCCGCCGTCGTCGCGTCCCAGCCGTGCAGATCCGGCCGCCGGTATTCGAGGTTCCACACCGCGAGCCCGCGCCCGACCAGGTCGGCGCAGAGCGGCCCCATGATGTCGGCCGCCCAGATCGACCGCCAGTACCCGCCGTGGATCAGCATCACCACGGGCGGCTCGTCCGCGTCCGGAAGGTACAGCTCGCCCCATTGCTCCGGCAGCGGCCCGTACGCGATCCGCCGCGACGGATGCCGTACCCGGTGCACGGCATGGCGGATCCCCCAGGCCAGCCCGCCGACGCCGCGCCCGTGCAGGTGGGTGGCGCCCTCCCCGGCCGTCACCCCGTCGGCGCGCTCGACGTCCACCCAGACCACCGCCCCGAGGTCCCGCCCGATCAGCGAGCGCACCTCGGCCGAGGGCCCCGGCAGCACGACCACACCGCCCGCCCCCTCCGGCGAGGACGGCGACGACAGCAGTGAGAGGACGTGAGAGGCGTCGCGGGCGTGGACGAGCGTCCCGGAGACCCCCGCGGCGGCGAACTCGCGGGCCGCGATCTCCTCCAGCAACCCCGCGTCGGCCACCACGCCGGGGCCGACGACCACCAGCACCTCGATCATGAGCCTGACCCTACGCGTACTAGCTTAGGCCGGGTGCAGGTACAGCAGCTTCACCCATGGCCCACCACCACCGCCGCGGCCGAGGCCGTCCAGGACCGGCTCCGCGGACGCGTCGAGCTCACCGGCCCCGCCGACTTCTCCCTGGTCGCGGGCCTGGACGTGCACTATCACGGCGACGACGACCTCACGGCCGCCGTGGTCGTCCTCGACGCCGGCACGATGGCGACGGTGGAGGAGGTGACGGTGCGCGGGCGGGTGGCGTTCCCGTACGTGCCGGGGCTGTTCGCCTTCCGGGAGCTGCCCGCCCTGGTGGAGGCGCTCGAACGGCTCACGGTGACGCCCGACCTGCTGGTCTGCGACGGGTACGGGCTGGCGCACCCGCGCGGCTTCGGCCTGGCCTGCCACCTGGGCGTGCTGACCGGCCTGTCCGCGCTCGGCGTGGGCAAGACGCCCTTCGTCGGCACGCACGAGCCGCCGGGGCCGGAGCGGGGCGACTGGGCGCCGATCGTCCACGAGGGCGCCGTCGTCGGCCGCGCGCTGCGCACGCAGCGGGAGATCAAGCCGGTGTACGTCTCCCAGGGCCACCGCATCTCCCTGGACACGGTCACCGACCAGGTCCTGCGGCTCGCCCCGCGCTACCGCCTCCCCGACCCGATCCGCCGCGCCGACCACCTGGCCCGCCACCCCGGCTGATGCCCGCGCCGACCACCGGCCCTCAGCCGGGCTGATGCCCGAACCCACCGGCCCTCACCCGGGCTGATGCCCGAACCCACCAGCCCGGCTGACCCCCGCCGTCATCGCGGGCGCCAGGCCCAGACGAGGAGCCAGACGCTGAGCCCGAAAAGCGTCATCCCGAGCGGTACGTGCACCGCCAGCACGCCCGACCCGCCCAGCGCGGACTGGACGAAGCCGAGCAGCAGCACCGTC
Organism: Nonomuraea sp. NPDC049625; assembly: GCF_040675285.1. NCBI lineage: Bacteria > Bacillati > Actinomycetota > Actinomycetes > Streptosporangiales > Streptosporangiaceae > Nonomuraea > Nonomuraea sp. NPDC049625. The sequence goes on from NZ_JBFAOQ010000009.1 coordinate 213,070, forward strand.
AGGCCGACCAGCGCGGGCCAGCCCGGGCCCCGGCCGGGCCGCCACAGCAGGACGGCCGCGACGAGCTGCAGCAGCCCCAGCACGTGCACGGCGAACGCCCCCATGCCGTGCGAGCCCGCCCCTCCCCCGCTCATCAGCTGCCCCGCCGTCACGGCCTGCGCCAGGACGGACAGCGTGTTGAGGACGACCACGGCCTTGAACGCGGTCACGTACCCGTTCCCCTTGGCGACCTGGGTTACCACTGGATCTCTCCTTCGACCTGGTTTGAGGTCTCCAGGATCTTGCCGGGCCCGCCGGAGGGCATCCGCCGCTCGTCGTCATCCCCGATACACCGCCGGTCGTACGGCTCAGACGCCCGAATAGGCCACCGGGGGGAGCACGGCCTGGGCGTCGGCGCCGCCGAACCAGAGCCCGATCATGAACGCGGCCGTCGCCTCCAGCAGCACGGCCCGGTCGAGCCCGCCGCCGTCCACCGGGGTGCAGCCGAGGTCGGCGACCAGCGTTCGCACCGCTGCCAGGGCGGCCGGGTCGTCACCGCACAGCGGCACCGCCAGCGGCCTGCCGTCGAACACCGGCGGTGTCAACCGCCACACGTCCACGTGGCACAGGTTGAACGCCTTCACCACGTGCCCTCCCGTGAGGTCGCGGATCAGCGGGGCGATGGGGCGGGCGGGGTCGTACGGGCCCTCGGCGTTGGCCACGTCGATGACGGGCTTGCCGCGCAGCGCGCCGCCGGCGGACTCGAGCACGCCGGCCAGCCCCGCCTGCCTGACGGCCACCATCACGACCTCCCCGAACGCCGCCGCCTCCGCCCAACTCCCGGCCCGCACGCCCACCACCTCGCCCCGCGCACCCGCCGCCGCCGCGCCCGCCACCTCGGCCCGCGCGCCCGCCACCTCGGCCGACGTGCGGGCCGCCTCGGCCGTCATCGTCGCGGCCCGGGCCGCGCTCGCGGACGCGTCCCTGCCGCTGATCATCACCTCGTGCCCCGCCCTGGCCCACTGCGTGCCCAGGGCGTCCGCCATGCCGCCCGCCCCCAGGATCCCGATACGCATGTTCGTCCTCCGTCGTATGAACTGGTAAGTAGAAGGACTGTAGAAAGCCCGTCACACACCATTTGGTGACTAACGGAGGCCTCGTTGGGGTTCATCGCCGACTGCCAGGCCCGGCTGGCCTTCGACCTGCTGGCCAACACCTGGAACGCGGTCGTCCTGTGGGCGCTGCGCCACGGCCCGCGCCGGCCGGGGCGGCTGCGCGAGGAGATCGGCGGCATCAGCACCAAGGTCCTCACCGAGACGCTGCGCCGCCTGGAGTTCAACGGCCTGGTCACGCGCCGCACGTACGCGGAGGCCCCGCCCCGCGTCGAGTACGAGCTGACCGACCTCGGCCGCACGCTCCTCGCCCCGATCGAGGCGTTCGGGGCGTGGGCGCACGACCACGCCGACGAGGTCATGGCCGCGCAGGACCGCTGGGAGACGTGAGAGCTTTCTAATATACGGAGCGTTACTGGATCACTACCCTGGGTAGCTAGACGACGGTTGTTCATTACCGTCTCCCAGGAGGTTCTATGCTTTTCTCCCCCCGTAGGATCGCCGCCGTCGCGGCCCTCGCCGGTGGCCTGACCCTGCTCTCCGCCCCGGCCTCCTACGCCGTGGTGGATCCTCTCGCCCTGGTCCCCTGCCTGGCCGAGGCCGGCGCCGGCGCCACGACGCTGATCGACCCGACCGCCCCGGCCGTGCCGGCCGAGGTCCCGGCCGTGAGCTGCTTGCAGCCCTGACCGGCTCAGCCTGGGCACGTCCCCGGCCGATCCGGTTATCCGGGCAGGCGGCGCGGCGAAGCCGGCCGCGCCGCCCGCCACGGTGGCCCGATCAGTTCCCCCTGCAGCGCAAGCCCAGTCCATCCGATAGCGCAGAGCAGCTAGGAGATCCTTTGAAGGTCCGCGTCCTGACCGCCGTCGCCGCACTCGCGCTGGCGGGCGCCCTACCCTCCATCGCTTTCGACAAGCTCACCACCGACCCGCCCATCGTGCGCGTCGAGACCTGGGTCCAGCACGTCAACGTCTTCACGTCCTAGTGCGGCTCGCGCAGGTGCCCGTGGCCGACCCTCCACCGGAGTCACGGACCATGTCTGGTTATGTCGGCTACTTCATGTTCCTCAGCCGGTGGATTCAGGCGCCGCTCTACATGGGGCTGATCCTCGCCCAGATCGTGTACACGTGGCGGTTCATGCTGGAGTTGCTCCATCTGATCGAGCTCGGCTTCGGCGGCTCACCACCGGAGACCACCGTCATGCTGATCGTCCTCGGCCTCGTGGACGTAGTCATGGTCTCCAATCTGCTCATCATGGTCATCATCGGCGGCTACGAGACGTTCGTCTCCCGAATACGCATCGACGGGCACCCCGACCAGCCCCAATGGCTTTCCCACGTCAACGCCAACGTGCTGAAGGTCAAGCTGGCCATGGCGATCATCGGCATCTCGTCCGTCCACCTCCTGCAGATCTTCATCAACGCGTCCAGACCGACCATCACCGACCGGGAGCTGCTGTGGAAAACGCTGATCCACCTGACCTTCGTGGTCTCGGCGCTGACGCTGGCGCTGATCGACCGCATCATGGCGGGCGCGCGGCGCGACGCCGAGACGAACGGGGGCGAGCGGCAGTCGACCCTGAAGCAGGAACGGGTCGCCGCCTAGCCGGGGCGCTCCGGTGAGGCGGCCGGCCGTCATCGTGACGATCGCGGTGTTCGTGTGCTCGCTCGCGGGCGCCGCGCACGCCGAGGGCGAGGCCGCCAGGCCGAGCGGTCCCCCGCCGCTGATCGGCAACGTGACCATCTTCAACGACGAGATCATCGAGCCGGTGTCGCTGCCCGTGAGCACCTGCGGGTCGCTGCTCCCACTGCTCGGCAAGTCGCCCACCACCTGCAAGGGCGCCTCGCGGGTGTCGGACGACGACGCCTGACACCGTACGTGCCCGCCTGCGGGGGCGGGCGGGCACGTACGAATCCTCAGCCGTACAGCTCCTCCAGCACCGCGGCCACGCCGTCCTCGTCGTTGGACAGCGTGCGGCGCTCGACCGCGGCCAGCACCAGGTGGTGCGCGTTGGCCATGGCGTACCCTGCGCCCGCGTAGGCGAGCACGGCCAGGTCGTTCGGCATGTCGCCGAAGGCCACCACCTCGCCGGGCGCGATCCCCCGCTCCCGGCACAGCACGTCGAGCGTGCTCGCCTTCGTCACCCCGGCAGCGCTGATCTCCAGGAGCCCGGTCCCGCCGGAGTGCGTGACCTCGGCCAGCCCCTCGATCCCCGCCATGACGGCCGCGATCATCTCGTCCGCCGTGCTGGTCTGCGACTGGGCGAGCAGCTTGATGATGGGGTCGTCGCCGTCGAAGACAGAGCTCACCTCGCGGAGGTAGGCCAGGTCCTCCACGATGCGCCTGGTGTAGGCGGCCTCGGCGAGCACGCCCCGGCCCGTCTCGACGGCCAGGCCGACCCCGGGCAGGGCCGCGGCCAGGGCCTGCGCGACCTTGTTCGCCGCCGTCCGGTCCAGGAGATGGCTGGTGACGACCGCGTCGGTGGCCAGGTCGTACACGATCGCGCCGTTGCTGCAGATCGCGACGCCCGTGACGCCCGCCTGCTCGGCGATCGCGCGGATGCCGCGCGGCGGCCTGGCGGTGACGAAGACGATCTCGGCCCCGGCCGCGCGGGCGGCCTGAAGGGCCTCTCGGGTGCGAGGGGTGATGGCACGTGAGGAGTTGAGGAGGGTGCCGTCGAGGTCGGTGGCCACAAGGCGGGGGAGGATGCCGGCGCTCATGGTGCCGATTATGCCGATCTTTCAGATCCGCATCTCGGACGGGAGCCGCCCGGCCGCGTTCGAGATCTCCAGGCCGAGGAGTTGCCCGGCGTCGCCGAAATCAAGAACGACATTCGCCACTTCAACCTGACTTACAACCTCTTCTGGCGCTATTTCGTGCTTCATCGCGATATAGGCGATATCTCGGAGCTTGTCCAAGCTCACGTACACCGTCTGCGGCCGCTGCCCCGACGGCGCCTCGTCCCAGCTCAGCAGCCCCTCCTTGGCCTCGTGCGAGCCCGCCAGCGCCGCCCGCAGCATGGCCAGGGCCAGCTCGATCGCCTCCAGCGAGTCGACCCCGGTGACCTTCCGCTCGTGCTCCCACCCGTCGAGCCCGTCGATCCGGTACGGGCACGACCAGTCCCCCGTCGGCTCTTCGTAAGGAACGCCGACCGTGACGGTGACATCACGCGGCGGATCGGTACGCAGCACCAGCACCCGATGGGCGATCTCGTACATATAGCCTGATCTACCCCCGGAAAGCCACTTGAAGGCCCGATCCCATACCGGCGCCGAAGTAAGCATTCCTGGCCACGGCCGCCGCAAGCTAGGCTGCGTACGGTCATAAGGGGGCCCTTGAAATGAACGAGTCATTCGGGACGCGCCTTCGAGCCAGGCTCGACGAGTGCGGGCCGCTCTGTGTGGGCATCGATCCGAGCCCGGCGCTGCTGCACGCCTGGGGGCTCGACGACTCGCCCGCCGGTCTGGAACGCTTCAGCCGCACGGTCGTCGAGGCTGTCGGCGACGTGGCGGCCCTGGTCAAGCCGCAGTCCGCCTTCTACGAGCGCTGGGGCAGCCGCGGCATCGCGGTGCTGGAACGCACCATCGCCGACCTGCGCGAGGCCGGGACGCTGGTGCTCCTCGACGTCAAGCGGGGCGACATCGACAGCACGATGGCCGCCTACGCCGAGGCCTACCTCGACCGGGGCAGCCCGCTGGCCGCCGATGCCGTGACGCTGAGCCCGTACCTCGGGTTCGGGTCGCTGGAGGGCGCGATCCTGTCGGCCCTGGCCAACGACGCCGGCGTCTTCGTGCTGGCCCGCACCTCCAACCCGGAGGCGGCCCCGCTGCAGCGGCTCGTGGCCGACCAGGTGCTGGCCGGGGTCGCCGCAGCGAACGCCGGGCACGAGCCGCTGGGGCCCATCGGGGTCGTGATGGGGGCCACGCTGCCCGAGCTGGAGCACTCGCTGGACGACCTCAACGGCCCCATCCTCGCGCCGGGGCTGGGCGCCCAGGGAGCCTCTCCCGCCGACGTGGCGCGGCTGTTCGCCTCCGTACGGCACGCCGTCGTGCCCTCGGTCTCCCGGGCGGTCCTGGCCGACCCCAAGCGGCTGCGCTCCCGTACGCTCTACTTCCGCGACGAGTGCGCGGCCCACCTGGACGCGAAGATCACCACCACGACCTGATCAGGCCGGCACGGAGGCCAGCACGCGGTTGACGGCGGCCAGCACGGCGTGCGCCGAGGCGGTCAGGACCGAGGTGTCCTGGGCCGCGCCCCAGCTGGTGACGCCGTCGACGCGGGCCTCCACGTAGGCGATCGCGAGGCTGCCCCGGCCCGGGTCCAGGGCGTGCTCGGCGAAGTGGAGGATGTCCACGTCGATCCCGTCGTCGCCGAGCGCGGCGGTCAGCGCGGACAGCGGCCCGTTGCCGGTGCCGCGCAGCCGGCGCCCCGACGTCAGCGTGCCCTCGAACTCGTGCACCCCCGGCGCCGTCTCCCTCGTGCTCCACTCGGCCAGCGCGCCGGTCTCCCCCGGGGCCAGATAGGTGGCGTGGAAGAGCTCCCACAGCTGCTCGGCCGTGATCTCCTCGCCGCTGCCGTCGGTGGCCCGCTGCACGACCGAGGAGAAGTCGATCTGCAGGCGGCGGGGCAGCTCCAGCCCGTAGCGGGTGCGCAGGAGGTAGGCGATGCCGCCCTTGCCCGACTGACTGTTGACCCGGATGACCGCCTGGTAGCCGCGGCCCACGTCGGCGGGGTCGATGGGCAGGTACGGCACCTCCCACGGCGCCTGCTCCGGCGGCACGCCCAGCTCGGCGGCCCGCTTGGCGTGGTGGGCCAGGCCCTTGCCGATGGCGTCCTGGTGGGTGCCGGAGAAGGCGGTGTGGACGAGGTCTCCCGCGTACGGGTGGCGCTCGGGCACGGGCAGCCGGTTGCAGTGCTCCACGACCCGGCGGATCTCGTCGATGTCGGACAGGTCGAGCATGGGGTCCACGCCCTGGGTGTGCAGGTTGAGCGCGAGGGTCACCAGGTCCACGTTGCCGGTCCGCTCGCCGTTGCCGAACAGGCAGCCCTCCACCCGCTGGGCGCCGGCCAGCACGGCCAGCTCGGCGCAGGCCACGCCGGTGCCGCGGTCGTTGTGCGGGTGCACCGAGAGGATCACCGCGTCCCTGCGGTCGAGGTGGCGGTGCATGTACTCGATCTGGTCGGCGTACACGTTGGGGGTGGCCACCTCGACCGTCGCGGGCAGGTTGTGGATCACCGGGCGGTCCGACGCGGCGTCCCACAGGGCCGTCAGGTCGTTGCAGACCTCCAGCACGTAGTCGGGCTCGGTGAGGTTGAACACCTCCGGCGAGAACTGGAAGCGCACGTCGAGGCCGTCCGCGAGCCGGGCGATGTGCCCGGCGGCGTCCATGATCAGGCCGCGCAGCTCGTTCCTGTCGTGGCCGAGCACCACGTTCCGCCAGGTGGGGGCGGTGGCGGTGTAGAGGTGCACGACCGCGCGGGGCAGGCCCTCGATGGCGGCGAACGTCCGCTCGATCAGGTCCTGCCTGGCGGCCGTGAAGACGACCACGGTCACGTCCTCCGGCACGACGCCGGGCTCGGCCAGGTGGCGGACGAAGTCGAAGTCGAGCTGACTGGAGGAGGGGTAGCCGACCTCGATCTCCTTGAACCCCATGCCCGTCAGCAGGTCGAACATCCGGCGCTTGCGGGCCGGGTCCATCGGCTCGGCCAGCGCCTGGTTGCCGTCGCGCAGGTCCACGGGCACCCAGAGCGGGGCCCGCGTGATGCGCGCGGACGGCCAGTCGCGCTCGGTGAGCGGCACCTCGACGCGCTCGTGGGCGGGCCGGTAGCGGTGGTAGGGCATGGTGCTGGGACGTTGACGGTTCCAGGCGTACACGGACGGCGTCATGGCGGCTACACTAATCACAACACAGGTCCTCAGACAACCTGAGAGGTTCGTTCGATGCCGCTCGGCTCCCTCCGTCCCAGCCCGCTCGTCGAGCAGGCCACCCAGCACCTGCGCGAGCAGATCACGCAGGGCGAATGGCCCGTGGGCACCCGCCTGCCCGGCGAGAACGCGCTGGCCAAGGCGCTGGGAGTGGGGCGCTCGACCGTCCGGGAGGCGCTGCGCGCGCTGGCGGGGGCCGGGCTCGTGCAGGCCCGGCAGGGCTCCGGGGTGTTCGTGATCGCCACGGACATCGCCGAGGACTGGCCCGCCCGGCTGCGCCGGGCCGCCATCACGGACGTCTACGAGGTGCGCATGATGGTCGAGACGCAGGCCGCCCGGATGGCCGCGCAGCGGCGTACCGAGGAGGACGTCGCGGCGCTGGAGGAGGCGCTGGCGGCGCGGGCGCGGGCGGCGGCGCAGGACGACGCGGCGTTCGTGGACGCCGACATCGCCCTGCACGCGGCGGTCGTCGCGGCGGCCGGCAACCCGGTGCTGACGGACCTGTTCGCCGAGTTCGCGCCGGCGTTGCGCGAGGGGCTGATCGGCCTGGTGGAGGTGCTGGGGCTGCGCGCGCACGATCGCAATCCCGGGCACGACACGCACGCGGAGCTGGTGGCCGCCGTCCGGGACGGGGACGGGGACGCGGCGGGCGCGATCCTGCAGGCGGAGCTGGAGCAGACGCTCGCCCACCTGCACGACTCGTAGCCCCGCGCAGCCCCCGTTCGTTACGGTTCGACCGTGACCATCCGCACGCAGCGCCCCGCGGCCCGCGTCATCCTGGCCGCCCCCGACGACCGCGTCCTGCTGCTCCGTTTCATCCCGCCGGACCCGTGGCCGAAGGAGCCTGCCTGGCACCTGCCCGGCGGCGGCCTGGAGCCGGGCGAGTCGCCGGCGCAGGCGGCGGCGCGCGAGGCGCTGGAGGAGACCGGCCACGTGCTCGGCGCCGCCGACCTCGGCGACCCCGTGGCTGTGAACGAAGGCGCGTGGTCCAACCTGGGCCGCCACTTCTACACCGTGCACACGTACTTCTTCGCCCGCGTGCTGTCCGCGACCGTCACCCCCACGGCGCTGGAGGAGTACGAGACGGAGGAGTTCAAGCTCGGCCACCGCTGGTGGCGCGCGGACGAGCTGGCCGCCACCGAGGAGCGCGTGTTCCCGCCCGGGCTGGCCGCGCTGCTGCCCGATCTCCTGGCCGGCGTACGGCCCCAGGCCCCCGTGAGGCTTCTCTGGACGCAGGAGAGAAAATCTTCGGAAGGGATGTGAAGAACGCGCGGGCGGCTCCGACCCAGTCATGAGCACAACGCGAAGGAGCACACCATGAGCAAGCTCATCTACTGGGTCCACACCTCCGTAGACGGCCACATCGAGGGCCCGAACGGGGAGTTCGACTGGCCGACGATGGGGCCGGAGCTGTCGGCGTACGGGGACGAGGTCCACGCCCGCGTCGGCACCTTCCTGTACGGGCGCGTCGTCTGGGAGATGATGTCCAGCTACTGGCCCGACGCGGAGTCGATCTCGGACGACCCGCACGACCTCAAGTTCGCCCCCGTCTGGCGCAGCACCCCGAAGGTCGTCTTCTCCACCACGCTGCAGGAGGCCGGCTGGGACGCCCGGATCATCTCCGGGGACCTCGCCAAGGAGGTCGCCGAGCTGAAGAGCGGGCCCGGCAAGGACCTCCTGCTGAACGGCGGCTCCCGGCTGGCCGGCGCGCTCACCGAGCTGGGGCTGATCGACGAATATCACATCATGGTGCACCCGGTCGTCCTCGGCGGCGGCCGGCCGCTGTTCCCGCCCTTCAAGGAGCGGACCGGCCTGCGCCTGGTGGAGACGCGCACGTTCGACGCCGGGGTGGCGCTGCTGCGCTACGAGCGGGCCGAGGGCTAAGGCAGGGCGGCCTCGATCTCGTGGCGGGTCGGCATGGACGTGCTGGCCCCCTCCCGCTGCACCGACAGCGCCGCGGCCGTGGACGCGAAGCCCAGCGCGTCGGCCACGCTCATCCCCTCCGACCTGGCCACGGCGAACGCGCCCACGAAGGTGTCGCCCGCCGCGGTCGTGTCCACGGCCTCCACCTTCACAGCGGGCACCCGCAGCCGCTCCCCCGAGCGCGACCCGTACAGCGCGCCCTCGGAGCCCAGCGTGATCAGCACCTCCTCGACCCGCTCCAGCAGCGCGTCGAGGGCGGCGTCCGGGCCGGCGGCGCCGGTGATGGCGGCGGCCTCGTGCTCGTTCGGGACGATCGTGGTGACCGCGTCGAGGAGCTCGTCCGGCAGCGGCCGGGCGGGGGCCGGGGTCAGGTAGACATGCACGCCGGAGACCTGGGCGGCCTGCGCGGCCGCCACGACGGCTTCCATGGGCAGTTCGAGCTGGAGCAGCAGCGCGTCCGAGCGGGCGATGGCGGCCAGGTCCTCGCCCGAAGGGCCGGCGATGGTGCCGTTCGCGCCGGGGACGACGATGATCGAGTTGCCGCCCTCGTCGTCCACCACGATGTGCGCGATGCCGCTGGGCCCGGGCACCTCGCGCAGGCCGCGTACGTCGATTCCGGCCTCCTGCAGCGTGTCGCGCATCTCCACCCCGAACCCGTCGTCGCCCACCGCCCCGAGGAAGGCCACGTGCGCGCCCGCGCGGGCGGCGGCGATGGCCTGGTTGGCGCCCTTGCCGCCGGGCACGGTGCGGAACCGGTGCCCGGTGACCGTCTCGCCCCGCTTGGGGGCCTCGGAGACGTACGCGACGAGGTCCATGTTGGCGCTGCCAAAAACCGAGATCATGGCCCCATCATCTCCTGTGTGCGGGCGGCCAGCGCGGCCAGCCCCACCCCGTCGTACCCGGTCAGGCTGCTGGCCAGGCTGTCCCGCATCCGCCAGCGGTCCGGCACGCCGCCGTTCAGCGCGCCCGTGACGGAGCCGGCCGTGGCCCCGGCGGAGTCGGTGTCCCAGCCGCCGGCCACCGCTCCGGCGATCGTGGCGGTGAAGTCGCCGCGGCCGTGGATCAGCGTGGCGGCGACGAGGGCGGCGTTGTTGATGGTGTGCACCCAGTGCAGGCCGCCATGGCGTTCGTGCAGGAGGTCGACGACCCGCTCGAAGTCGTCCTCGCGGGCGGCGTCCGCGACGGCCAGGCGTACCGCCTCGTGCAGGCGCGAGCGCTCCGGCACCACCGACAGGCCCGCCCGTACGACCTCCTCGGGCGAGGTGGCGACCAGGGCGGCCGCGCACATGGCGGCCACGAACATCGCCCCGTAGATCCCGTTCGCGGTGTGGGTCAGGCGGGCGTCGCGCCAGGCGTGCTCCGCCGCCGTGGCGGGGTCGCCCGGGTTGCTCCAGCCGTACACGTCGGCCCTGATCAGGGCGCCGATCCACTCCCTGAACGGGTTGCGGCGGGTGGCCGTGGCGGGCGGCTCGACGCCGTCCAGGAGGTTGCGGTACGCGACCCGCTCGGCGGTGAACGTACGGCCGGCGGGGAGCTCGTCCAGCCACAGCTTGGCCACGTCGTCCGTGGTGAAGCCGCGTCCGTGGCGCTCCAGGACGGACAGGGCCAGCAGCGGGTAGTTGAGGTCGTCGTCCTCGGGGATGCCGTCGATGTTCTCGGCCAGGGAGTTGACGGCGCTGCGCCGGTTCCACGGCCAGCGGCGGGCGACGTCGTCCGGGAGCCCCTTGGCGGTGAACCAGCCGTGGATGGGCCAGTTGCCGGTGGCCTCGGCGATCTGCCTGATGCCCTCGCGCGGGATCTTCTCCACGGGCTTGCCGAGCACGCACCCGGCCGCCCTCCCCTGCCACGCGCCCAGCACCCGCGCCGGATCCACGACCGCTCGCGAGGCCGCTCCCCGGGCCGCTCCCCGGGCCGCTCCCGGGGCTGTGCCCGGCCAGGACGGGCAGGCGGCGACGATGCCCGCCAGGTCCGAGGGCTCGGGCAGCGGGGACGGGACGGCGGCCAGCTCGTCCAGCAGCTCTCCGGCCAGGTCCCGCAGCCGGGCCGCGCCCGGCTCGGAGGCCCCGGCGCGCGGGGGCGCGTCGTGGCCGCCGGCCGCGTGCCAGCGGGCCGCGATCTCCCGAACGCGCTCCGCGTCGGGGCCGGTGGCCCGGCCGTCCTCGGCGGCCTGGCGGAGTTCGTGCCCGATCAGGTCCTCCGGCTGGACCCAGGTGAGCCGGATCACCGGCGGTCGAGGTCGGCGAAGGCGGCCTCGTGGCCGCGGCGCCGTACCAGGTCGTCGGCGTGCACCCGGCGCGCCACCTCCGCGATCGCGAGCCCGGGGGCCACCAGGTCCGTACGGCTGGCCGCCCCCACCTGCGAGACCCACTGCGACGGCACCGCGGACAGCCCCCCGAGAGCGCCCGCGATGGCCCCGCCCATGGACGCGATCGAGTCGGCGTCGCGCCCGTAGTTGACACCGCCCAGCACGGTCTCGCGGTAGTCGCCCTTGGCGATCACCAGGAACCCGAGCGCCAGCGGCAGCTCCTCGATGCTGTGCACCCGGCTCGGCCGCCGCGCCCCCAGCCCCTGGTCGCGGTAGGTGTCGGCGACCGTGTCGTAGGGCCGCATGGCGGCGCGCAGCGTCTCGAACGACCCGTCCCAGTGCCCCAGCCCGGCGGCGGCCTCGCAGACGGACTCGATGGCGGCCCTCGTGCCGTCCTTGGCCAGGCGCAGGCAGGCCGCGATCACGGAGTCCGCGGTGGCGCCCGGTCGCATGGCCTCGGCCACGGCGGCGGCCATCACCCCGGCGGCCTCCCGGCCGTAGCTGGACTGGTGCGCCCCGGCCAGGTCGACGGCCTCGGCGTAGGCGGCGTCGGGGTCGGCGGCGTTCACGATGCCGACGGGGGCGACGTACATGGCGGCGCCGCAGTTGACGATGTTGCCGACGCCGGCCTCGCGCGGGTCCACGTGCCCGTAGTGGAGCCTGGCCACGATCCACTTCTCGGCCAGGAAGATCCGCTGCAGCGGCAGCGCCTCGGCCTCCAGCTCGGGGATCCAGCGCCGTTCGCCCATCAGCTCGGGCACCAGGTGCTCGGCCATCGAGTACGCGGTCAGGTGCCCGCCGGCCTTCTCGTACACGCGGATCAGGGCGTGCGTCATCAACGTGTCGTCCGTGATGTGGCCGTCGCCCTTGTGGTACGGGGCGATGGGACGGGCGTTGCGCCAGTCCTCGTTGAACGGCGGCACGATGCCCTCGACGCGGCCCCCGTACCTCTCGACGATCTGCTCGGGGGTCCAGCCCTCGGTGGCGCCGCCCAGCGCGTCACCGACCGCCGCCCCCGCCACGCAGCCAGTGGCCCTGTCTTCAAGCGGCGTCATGCGATTCCCTCCGATAGTCCTGTCGATAGCTGGATCAGATCCCGGCCCGCCAGATCAGGCAGGCAACAACCGGCCAGCGTGCGGGCCGACGCGATCCACCCCTCCGGGATCGCCTCCAATCCACGGCACGCGCCCGCGAGCGCGCCGGTCAGCGCGGGCGCCGAGTCGGCCAGCGCGGCCAGGCAGGCGGCCGCGGGCACCGCCCGCGTGAGCTCGCCGCCCGCCGCCTCGGCCAGCGCCAGCGCCACCGGCACGGTCTGCGCGGCGCCGACGCCGTAGCTGTAGACGTGGTCGAGCAGCGCGGCGTCCAGCGCGGGCACGGCCGCGAACGGGTCGCCCGCCTTGCGCGTGACGGCCAGCGCCGCGCGGGCGTTGTGGCCGATGGCAGTGTCCTCGGGCAGCACGGCCAGCGCCGCCTCCACCGCCCCGGCCACCGATCCCGACCGCACGGCCTCGGCCACGGCGGCGGCCATGGCCACGGCGCCCAGGACGCCGTCGTACGCGTTCGTCACCTGGGCGTCCTGCGTGGGGTCCCGTCCCAGGACCCCGAACGCCACGGCCCTGACGGCGGCGGCGTCGTCGAAATGGTGCGGGTTGTCGTGCCCGGACGCGGGCGGCTCGACGCCCTTGGCGAGGTTGTCGAGCGCGGTGGCCACCGAGATCCGCCCTCTGACGCCGTCCCGGCGCAGCTCCCTGAACGCCTCGGCTCTCGGACGGTCGATCGTGAGCGCCGTCCAGGCGAGCCATTCGGCGTCGTCGGACGGGCCTACGGCCAGCGGGGCCGTGGGCTGGTTGAGCGCGAACGGGACCGGCAGCGTGGTGACCTCGTGCTCCTCCGCGAAGGCGTCCAGCTCTCTGTGCAGGCGTCTGCTCCAGGGGGCGTGCAGGGCCGCCCGGTGCCTGGCCGCCGGCCATCCGGCGGCGTCACCGACGGCGAGCCCGGCGAAGGCCCCTCTGATTCTGTCCCCCGACATCGTGATCTACAGTCCTCCCGCCAGTTCGTCGGCGACGTCCAGTACGTGTTTTCCGGCCACGACGGGCAGGCATTTGCCTGTCACGGGTCCGATCCTGGCCGCCCACCGCTCGGGCACGCCGCCCTCGCCGCGCATGGCCCCGGCGATCGCCCCGGCGATGGCGCCGATCGTGTCGGCGTCCCTGCCCAGGCTCACCCCGAACGTCACGGACGCCTCGACGTCGCCGTCCCCGGCCAGCACGGCCGCCAGCGCCAGCGCCACGGCCTCGGGGGCGACGTCGGTCCAGGGGTAGTGCCTGACGACCACGGCCTCGTGCAGCGCCTCGACGAGCGCCTCTTCGTCCGTGGTGGGCAGGGTCGCGCAGGCCCGTACGACGTTGCGGGCCGTCCACGAGTCGGCGGGGATCACCGACAGCGCCGCCCGTACGACGTCCTGGGCCGAGGCCTCGCCCATCGCGGCGGCCACGGCCCCGGCGACCGCGCGGCCGCCCAGGATGCCCTCGCCGGACCCGCTGACCAGCCCGTCCTGCTCCACCAGCCGGGCCGCTTCCGCGGGATCGCCCGGGCAGAACAGCCCGTACGGCGCCGCGCGCATCGCGAGCCCGTCCGACCAGCCGTGCGAGTGCACCAGCCCTGTCAGCGGCGGCTCCAGCCCGCGGCGAAGCGCTTCGATAGTGCCCAGCTCGGAGAACCCGGCTCCGCGCATGGGCCCGGCGATCCGCGGGATGATCTCCCGCCGGTACGCCTGCGCCACGTCGGCGGAGGTCAGCGCGTGCCCGTGCCGCACCAGGAGCGAGGCGGCGAAGATGGCGTACTCCGTGTCGTCGGTCCCGCCGCCCTCGATCTCCGTGAGCCGGCCCCACCGCCGCCGGATCTCCGACGGCGACAGGTTCTCGGCCGGGGCCCCGAGGGCGTCCCCGGCCGCGAGGCCGAGGAGACACCCACGGGCTTTATCCCGATAAATCACCGCTGGTACCGCTCCAACACCTTGTTGCCGTCCTCGACCAGCTTCGAGGCCGCCTGGTCAATGGTGATCTTATTGGCGAAGTACTCCTGCAGCGTCGGCGTGGCCACCTTGGTCTTCCACTCGTCGAACCCGTTCACCTTGAGGAACGGCGCCACGACGAGGTTCTTGGCGGAGGCGGTGGCCACGTCCCAGCCGTTCTCCTTGGTGGTCATCGCCGGGTCGGCGGCGGCCGCCTGGGAGGTCGGCAGGAGCCAGTCACCCTTGGCGAGCTTGGCCTGGTTCGCGCCGTTCAGGAAGAAGGCGATGAACTTCATGGCCTCGTCCGCGTGCTTGCTGTCCTGCGCGATCGACAGCGTCTGCGAGACCGCGCCCTGCTGGGCGCTCGTGCCCTTCGGCGCGGGGAGCGTGACCCACTCGAAGCCCTGCGGAGCCTGCTCGGCGACCTGCTGGCGCAGGTAGACGCCGGCGGGCAGCAGCGCGAACTTGCCCTTGTAGAAGGCCGGCAGCGGGTCCGCGGTGCCCTGGCCGAGCGCGGCCGGGTCGGCGGACTTGTCCTTGTAGAGCTGGTCGTGGATGCGCTGGAGCACCTCGCGCTCCTCGGGTCCGACCTTGACCGTGGTCTTGCCGTCGGCCGTCTGGAAGAACGTGCCGCCGAAGTTGAGCGCCAGGTTGAGCGTCTTGTTGACCGGCGACTTCATCGGCCAGGCCACGCCGAAGTTGCCGCCCTTGGTCATCTTCTTGGCCGCGGCCGAGAACTCGTCCCACGTCCAAGGGTTGTCGGCCGTCGGGACGCGCGCGCCGGAGGCGTCGAGCAGCTTCTTGTTGGCGATGATGACCTGCGACTCCTGGAGGAACGGCACGCCGTACACGCCCTGCTGGCCCTTGCCGTCGTCGAAGGTGACGGTGTCCCAGGCGGGCTGCGGAATGTCGCTCTTGAGCTCGGCGGGCAGCTTGTCCTTCAGGTCCAGCAGGTAGCCGTCGGAGGCGAAGCCGGACAGCGCGGGCGAGTCGTTGTGGATGACGTCCGGCGCCGTGCCGCCGGCGAACTGGGTGACGAGCTGGTCGTTGACGTTGTCCCAGCTGCCCTGGACGTAGGTGACCTGGATGTTGGGGTTGGCCTTGTTCCACTCGTCCACGAGCTGCTTGTTCGCGGCGACGGATTCCTTCTGCCACGCCAGGCTGAGGAAATTGATCTTTACTGGCTCGTTGGGGGCGGACGACGACTGCGTGCCGCCGCCTCCCCCGCCGCACGCGGCGGCCAGCGTGAGGATCGCCGCAGCCGCCAGAGCGGACGTGATTCGCATGTGAGCCTCCTAGCCCTTCACGGCGCCGGCCATCAGGCCGGACTTCAGTCGCCGCTGAATGATTGCGAAGAAGATCAGGCTCGGGATCGTCGCCATGAGCGACGCCGCGGCCAGCGGGCCGAGCCTGGCCACCCCCTCAGGACCGGTGAACCGCACCAGAGTGAGCGGGAGTGTCATGACATCGGGGTTCTGCAGGACCACGAGCGCGAACATGAACTCGTTCCACGACGAGATGAACGAGAACAGCAGCGTGGCCACCACGCCCGGCGCCAGCAGCGGCGCGACCACGCTCACGATCGAGCGCAGCCGGGTCGCGCCGTCCACGGCCGCGGCCTCCTCCAGTTCACGCGGCACCGAGCGCACGTACCCCTGCAGCATCCACAGCGCGAACGGCAGCGTGAAGGTCACGTGCACGACCACCAGGCCGGGCAGCGTGTTCACCAGGTCCAGATCGCGCAGGATCATGAAGAGCGGAATGATGATCAGGATGAACGGGAACACCTGGCTGACCAGCACCCACCCGATGGCGATCCGGTTGAGCAGGCTGCGGTAGCGCGCCATCGCGTAGGAGGCCGGCAGCGAGATCAGCACCGTGATCACGCTGCTGAACAGCGCCACGACCAGGCTGCGCAGCCCCGCGCCCACCAGGTCCTGCTCGCCGAACGCGTCGGCGAAGTTGGCCAGCGTCGGGTCGCGCGGGATCCACGTGGGGTCGGCCAGGGCCATCTCCCGCGGCGTCTTCAGCGCCGTCGACAGCAGCCAGACCAGCGGGAACGCCAGGAAGACGATGTACGCGACCAGCGCCGCGTACTGCGAGAAGCGCCTCATCACTTGGTCTCCCTCATCTGGCGTCCCAGGTAGAGCGCCAGCACGGCCAGCACGATGATCGCCATGGTCAGGCCGAGCATCGAGGCGTAACCGGCCATCCGGTACCTGAACGCCTCCTCGTACGCGAACAGCATCGGCAGCCGCGTCTGCCCGCCCGGCCCGCCCTGCGTGAGCACGTAGACCAGGCCGAACTGGTTGATGTTCCACACGAAGTCGAGCGAGGTGATCGCCACGATCACCGGCCGCAGTTGCGGCAGCGTGATGTTCCAGAACCGCCGCCAGCGGGTGGCGCCGTCCACCTCGCCCGCCTCGTAGAGCTCCTTCGGGATGCCCTGCAGGCCCGCCAGCAGGACCACCGTGGTCTGCGGCATGCCGGTCCAGATGCCGACCACGATGATCGCCGGCAGCGCGAGCGAGAAGTCGGCCAGCCAGTTGATGTCCGTGCCCAGCAGGGCGTTCAGAATGCCCGCGTCGGGGTGGTAGACGAGCTTCCACATCAGGCCGATGACCACCGGCGGCATCGCCCACGGCACCACCGCCAGCACCCGGGCCACGCCGCGGAACCGCAGGTTCTCGTTGAGCAGCAGCGCCAGGCCGAGCGCGGCCAGGAACTGCAGCACGGTCACGGAGACGGCCCAGATCGCGCCGATCTTGAACGAGGCCCAGAAGTCGGGGGCGGTCAGCAGCTCGCCGAAGTTCTCCAGGCCGACGAAGCTCGTCTGGTGGTTGCGGGTGTTGCGGGCGTCGGTGAACGCCAGGCCGATGCCGTACAGCAGCGGGCCCACGCTGAACAGCGCCACCGGCACCAGGGCGGGCAGCATGAGCAGCCACATCTCGCGCGTCTGGCGCGAGATCCGGCGGCGCTTGGCACGCCGCGTCCCGCGCGGCGGCGCCGGTCTCGTCACGGTCGCCGTCACGCCTCTCCCCTTTCGTCCGTACGGTGCTCGTATCCGGGCTCGTGTCCGGGCTCGTGTCCGGCGGTGGAGGCGCGGACCACGAGCTCGGGCGGCACGGTGACCAGCCTCGGCTCGCGATCGCCTCCCTGCAGCCGTTCGAGCAGCAGCTCGGCGGCGGCCTTGCCGCGCTCGGCGGACCCCAGCGAGACGCTGGTCAGCGACGGCCAGGAGGCGGCGGCCAGGTCGGTGTCGTCCATGCCGACCACCGCCACGTCCTCCGGCACCCGCCGACCGGCCGCGCGCAGCACGTCGAGCGCGCCGAGCGCGATCAGGTCGTTGGCGCACATCAGCGCGTCCACGTCGGGAACCCTGGCGAGCAGCTCCGCCACCGCCCGGCCCCCTTCCGCGCGGTAGAAGTCGCCGATCTGCACGAGGTTCTCGTCGTAGGGCAGGCCCAGGTCCTGGAGCGCCTCCCGGTACGCGGCCCCGCGGGCGGCGCCGGGGACGGTGTCCAGCGGGCCGTTGACCATGGCGATCCGGCGGCGGCCGAGCGCGTACAGGTGATCGATCGCCAGCCTGACACCGGTCCGCGAGTCGGCCCGTACGTTGTCCACGCGGGTGCCCTCGGGCACCGAGCCGATGATCACGACGGGGGTGCGGGCGGCGGCCAGCATCTGCAGATGCGCCTCGGTGACCCGCAGCGGGCTCATGATCAGCCCGTCCACGTACCGCTCGCCCAGGCTGTGCAGCACGTCGATCTCGTCGGCCACGACGGCGTCGGTGGAGTGCAGCACGAGCCGGTACCCGGCGGCCTTCAGCACGGGCTGGATCTGGCGGAGCATGGCCAGGTAGGCGGGGTTGCCGACGTCGGCCATGGCGAAGGCGACCTGGTGGGTGCGGCGCGACTTGAGCGACCTGGCCACGGCGTTGCGCACGTAGCCGAGCTCGTCGGCGGCGGCCATCACCTTGCGCACGGTCTCCTGCCTGGTCGGCAGGCCGTTCAGCACCCGCGAGACGGAGGCGATCGAGACACCGGCGCGCTCGGCGATCGTGTTGATCGTGGGTCCGTCGGCCAAGGCTGTCCTTCCATGTCCTGTAAACGTTTACGATCTAGGTGCTGTAAACGTTTACGGTGTTTGGGACATGAAATATGCGCGTAACTTGCAGGTCAAGTCACGATCGCATAACACCAGGTCAAACCCACTTTCCGCAGTTTCCCACGCGACCATGGCGACCACAAGCCGCCGAGACGCGCCCCCTCCAGGCCCGCCGCCGGCCGGCCCGCCGCCGTCGCGCACCGGTTGAGCGCCGTGCGCGTTGCGCCGAACTCCACCGCCCCGCACCCCGCCGACCCGGCCCCCGGCGCGCGGCCGTGCCGACGGCGACCACAGGCCACCAGGACGCGCTCTCCACACGCGCCACCGCCGTCACGCGCCGGTTCAGCGCCGTGCCGCCGAGCACCACTGCCCGCACCTCGCCCACCCGGCGTCCGGTGGACGGCGGGGACCGGGAGCCGCTGTGAGGCGCCCCGTCGTACCCGCCGTGCGCGGGGTCAGTCGTGAGCAGGGGCCGGGGTGGGGTCAGGGTGGGGTGTTGAGGTGGGGAGGTGGGTCAGGGTGCGGATGGCGGGGGCGCCGCTGAGGGCGACGACGGCGGCGAGGACCGCCGGGATGATCAAGGCGACCGGCAGGGACGAGGCCTCCGCCACGTAGCCCAGGACGGCGGGCCCCAGGAGAAGGCCGCTGTAGCCGAAGGCGGTCACCATGGCGAGGGCGCGGCCGACGCGGCCCCCGGCGGCCCCGACCGCGCTGAAGAGGACCGGGATCACCGTGGCCAGCCCGACGCCCGCCAGTGCCCAGCCGGTCCAGGCGCAGACAATCTGGAGGACGCCTCCCGCCACGGGCGACACCAGGACCAGGATGTAGCCGGCCGTGGCGAACACACCCGCGAGCTGGATGGTGCGCACCGAGCCGAGCCGGGCGCGGATGGGGTCGCCGAGCAGGCGGACGGTGGTCATGGCCACCGAGAAGATCGTGTACGCCAGCGGCGCCATGGCCGGATCCGTGTCCAGCACCCACCGGGCGTGCAGGGCGGCCCAGTCGATGGCGGCGCCCTCGCTCAGGTGCGCCGCGAAGGCGGCCAGGCCGAGCAGGGCGATCAGGCCCCAGCCCAGCGACGAGCCGGAGGAGGCGCCGGTCTCCGACGCGGTGGCGTGGGCGGGCGGGTCGGGGAGCAGGAGGCGGGCCGCCGGCACGTACAGGAGGGGCACGACCAGCGCCGCCACGATGAGCAGCCACTGCGCGTCCACGCCGGTCTGCAGCGCGAGCGAGGTGAGCCCGCCGCCGGCCGCCCCGCCCAGGCTCCACGTGCCGTGGAAGGCCGAGATGATCGGGCGGCCGTAGCGGCGTTCGACCTCGACGGAGTGGGCGTTCATGGCGACCTCGGTCACCCCGAGCCCGATCCCGAACAGCACCGCGAGCACCGCCAGAGCCCAGTACGAGGACGCGAGGGCGGGGCCGAGGAGCACCAGCCCCGAGAAGGGACCGGCGAACCAGCACACCCGGCGGCTGGACCATCTGTCCACCAGCGGCCCCGCCACCAGCATCGACACCAGGGCGCCACCCGAGATCAGCAGCAGGACGCTGCCCAGCCTGGCGGGGCCGAGGCCGAGCCGGTCGTTCAGGGACGGGAGCCCGGCGGCCCACAAACCCATCACGAACCCGGCGAGGAAGAAGAATCCGAACACTCCGGCACGAGCACGTCTGGCGTCAATGAGGCTTTTGTTCACGGCTAGAGCATAAACTGTGGTCCGTGATCGGTGCTACGACGAGTGGCGAGCTTCGCGCGCACAACCGGGTCCGGCTGCTGCGCGCCGTACACGACTGCGGGGCCACCCGCACCAGGTCGCAGCTGACCCGCGACCTGCGCCTGGCGCGAGGGACGGCGTCGGTGCTGGTGGCCGGGCTCGCCGAGGACGAACTGCTGCACGAGGAGCCCGCCAGGGAGCACGCCCGGGGACGCCCGACGCAGGTGCCGGGGTCGCATCCGCGCGGCCCGCTCGCCCTGGCCGTCGACGTACGGGAGGACGCCTGGGAGCTGGCGGCCTGCGAGCTCGGCGGCCGGACGGAGACGCTTGACCTGCGCCCGCACGACGGCACCCCCGAAGGCGTCCTGAGACCCCTGGGCGAGGCCGTCGCCGCCCACCGGCGCCGCCTCGGGCACCGGGTGGTGGGCCTCGGGGTGGCCTTCGCGGGTCCGGTCCGGCACGGCGGCCTGGTGGACATCGCCCACCTGGGCTGGCGGTCGGTCGACGTCCCTCGCCTGCTCGGCCCGGACGTCCCGGCGCCCGTCGTGGGCAACGACACCGCGTTCGCGGCGCTGGCCGAGGCGCGCAGGGGGCGGCTGCGGGGCGTCCAGGTGGGCCTGCACCTGCACGTGGACTTCGACCTCGGCGGCGTGCTCGTCGTGGACGGGCGGCCGCTGGGCGGGGCGAGCGGCGCGGGGGCCGAGTTCGGTCACATGCCGCTGACCGGCGGCGACCGCCCCTGCCCATGTGGCGCGATCGGCTGCTGGAGCATGGACGTCGGCACGAACGCCCTGCTCCGCCACGTCGGCCTCGCCCACGGCGGCGGCAAGGGGCGCGCCCAGGCCGAGCGGGTGCTGGCCACCAGCGAGGAGGCGGTCGCGGCCAACGCCAGAGCGCTCGGACGCGGCATCGCGGCACTCGTCAACGCCCACGACCCCGAGGTCGTGACCCTCTCGGGCCACGGCGTGGAGCTGCGCGAGCGCGCCGGGAAGGCGCTCCTCGCGGCCTGCGAGCCCCGCCTCATGGCCATCCGTCGCGACCACCCGCCCAGGATCGAGGGCTCGGCGCTGGGCTGGCGCGGGGCGCTGGTGGGGGCGATGGAGTCGGTGTTCGACGCGTTCCTCACGCCGGAGTGTGTCGAAATGTGGCGGGAAAACCGGCCTGACCAGGGTCGCGACACGCCCGAGCGGCAGAATGTGATGAATTCCACGCTGAAGGGATGAAGCCCCTCCGGCTCCCTCCCCCCTTCCGAGCCATGCCAGCGATCTTGCCGCGCCCGGCCAAGGACTGTACGCATGAGAGGAAGACCCATCATGACCCCGGCGATCCGAGGGAAGCACGCGTGAATCTCGAGCTCGCGCTCCGCATGACCGAGGCCGCCGTCAGGCGGGCGATCCGCGAAGGCGCGGTGATCTCCGTGGCGGTCGTCGACGAGGGCGGACATCTGGTGTCTTTCCAGCGTATGGAGGGTGCGGAGATCGCGGGGCCTGGTCTCGCGCAGGGCAAGGCGTACACCTCGGTGGCCCTGCGCAGACCCACCGCGGAGCTGGCCGTGCGGACGGCTCCGGGAGGCGACCTGTACGGCCTGCCCAGGCATGATTACGTCTGCGTCGGAGGCGGCATCCCGCTCTGGGCGGACTACGGTGGGGGAGCACGCGTGGTCGGCGGCTTAGGCGTCAGCGGAGGCACGATCACGCAGGACGTGGTGTGCGCGGAAGCGGCCGCGGAGGTCTGGCGGACACGTTGAGCGGCGCTTTTCGCAACACGAACCGCTGGTATCCGCCATGATTAGCCACTGCACCACGGGTAACAGAAGCCCGAACGTAAACTCCCCGAGGAGAGAACCGAGATGGCACTTCCCACTCTCACCCCCGAGCAGCGTCAGGCGGCTCTGGCCAAGGCCGCCGAGGCGCGTGCGGCCCGCACCGCCCTGCTCGCCAAGGTCAAGGCCGGCGAGCTGACGTTCGCCCAGCTGCTCGAGCGCGACGACGACATCGCGAAGAAGATCAAGGTGTCGCAGGCCCTGCGCGCCGTCAAGGGCGTCGGCCCGGCCAAGGCCACCGCGCTGATGGAGGAGGCGGGCGTCGACGAGAAGCGTCGCCTCGGCGGCCTGGGCGCCCAGCAGCGCAAGAAGCTGGTCGACGCGCTCGGCTAATCCCCCGAGCGGCCAGGTCCGCGCGCGACGCCGCGCGGACCGGCCACCACCCCTCGACACCCCCCTCGCCCCCTCCCCCGGACCGGCTCTCGACCGGTGGGACGATCAGGAACGCAGGTAGGTCAGGACGGCGAGCACCCGGCGATGCTGGTCGCTGTCCTCCGCGTAGAGGCCGAGCTTGTTGAAGATGCTCCTGATGTGCTTCTCCACGGCCCCGTCACTGATCACGAGCTGCCGTCCGATGGCCGGATTGGACTTCCCCTCGGCCATCAGCCCGAGCACCTCGCGCTCCCGCGGCGTCAGCTGCGCCAGCGGATCGTCCTTACGTCTGCGCACCATCAACTGGGACACCACCTGCGGATCGAACACCGTCCCGCCCGCGGCCACCCGCCGCAGGCCCTCCAGGAACTCGTCCACGTCGACGACCCGGTCCTTCAGCAGGTAACCCACCGCGCCCCTGGCGTCGGCGAGCAGGTCGTCGGCGTAGGAGACCTCGACGTACTGCGAAAGGATCAGCACGGGCGCCCCGGGCACCCTGCGCCGCGCCTCCACGGCCGCCTTGAGCCCTTCGTCGGTGAACGACGGCGGCATGCGCACGTCGACCACCGACACGTCCGGCCTGTGCTCGGCGATCGCCAGCACGAGGGCGTCGCCGTCACCGACGGTCGCGACCACCTCGCAGCCGAACTCCTCCAGCAACCTGACCAGGCCCTCCCTGATCAGAACCGCGTCATCGGCCACGACTACCCGCACGGCACCTCCGCCACGATCACTGTCGGCCCGCCGTCCGGCGACTGCACGCTCAGCTCCCCGTCGACGGCGCGGAGCCGGTCGGCCAGCCCGGCGAGACCGTGTCCCTTGGCGACGTGCGCGCCGCCGACCCCATCATCCCCGATCGTGAGCATGAGGATGTCGCCGATGCGGACCAGCTGGATCGCGCAACTGGTGGCGCGGCTGTGTTTGGCCACGTTGGTGAGGGTCTCGGCGCAGACGAAGTAGAGGGCGTTCTCCACCGCCGCCTGGTAGCGCTCGGCGGTCTGCACGTCGAGATCGACGGGGACCGTGCAGCGCCCGGCCAGGGCCGCCAGCGCGGGCGCGAGGCCGCGGTCGGACAGGATGGGCGGCGCGATGCCGCGCGAGAGCGCGCGCAGCTCGTCGAGCGTCTCGCGGGTGGCGGAGATGGCCGACTTGATCGTGGCCTGCGCCGCCTCGGGGTCCTTGGCCATCTGCCGCTGCGCCCTGGACAGCTCCATGGCCAGCGAGACCAGCCGCTGCTGCGGGCCGTCGTGGATGTCGCGCTCCAGCTTGCGCAGCGCGTTGGCCTCGGCGGAGACGGCGGCGGCGCGGCCCTGGGCCAGGTCGTCGATGCGCTCCTGCAGCTCGGCCACGCCGGTCAGCAGGGCCCGGCCGAGCCCGGCACGCAGCAGCGCGGAGCCGCGCACGGCGAACGGCATGATCAGGGCGAAGACCAGGCCGAGGGAGACGTAGAAGATCGAGTTGACGCCGTAGCCGTCGCCCAGGCCGAGCAGCTCGGGCAGCTCCACGTTGCCGGGGATGCGCGAGGTGATGATGCCGTACACCGGGTAGGTCAGGCCCGCCAGCGGGAGCGCCCAGAACACCACGGTGAGCACGAACGACAGGATGGCGAACGGCAGGTTGATGATGCCGTGCAGCAGGTCCAGCCAGGACTGCCCGCTGGTCAGCGGGTTGACGGCCCGGCGGAAGCGGCCCGCTCCGGGCGGCGCGGGCTTGTAGCGGGGCCGTACGGGCGGGCGGTCCAGCACGTCGGCCAGCCAGCCGCGCTCCGCGTCGGCGAAGCCCCGGGCGGCCAGCAGCGTGCCGGCCAGCAGCGGCACGCCCAGCCACACGATCGCCGTGCCCAGGCCGGCCGCGAAGCCGGCGAGCATGATCACGAAGCCGATGACGGCCGTGGGGAAGCCGACGAGCGTGTAACGGGTGTCGAGAAGGACACGCCTCATCCGGGAGCGCATGGAATCACCGTATGGCGTGGCGGTCACCGGCACGAGCGGGTGTACGGGTGTCTGAGGGTAGGGCCAGCCCTACCCCGGAGGGTCACGTGATCTCCACCGCAAGACGGTGGTGAGCGGCAATGTGCGCGGACGCCCCCGACGGGAGCCTTGATTCATCTCCTCGTGCCTGTTGGTCGCGCTCGCACGGGGCTCCGCTGGTCACGCAAGCTACCGCTCTCCGCCCCAGGCTCACCGCTCCGTGCGAATCGAGGCTCCCCCATGACCGTCCTGCTGGACCGCCCCACCGCCGCTCCCGCGGCGCCGTCCCGCGCGGGCACCCGCACGGCGGTGCGGGACCCGTTCATCGACCTGCTGCGTGTCTTCGGCATGGCGCTCATCGTGTTCCAGCACTGGACGATCCCGGTGCTGACCTATGACGGCGGCCGGCTGACCACGGGGAACGCGCTCTCGACGCCCGGCGTGTGGGTGGTGACGTGGATCAGCCAGGTCATGCCGCTGGTGTTCTTCGCGGGCGGCGCGGCGAACGCGATCAGCTTCGCCCGGGCGGACAAGGGCGCGCAGCGGTGGCTGGCCACGAGGCTGCGCCGGCTGGCCTGGCCGCTGCTGCCGCTGGCGGCGGTGTGGATCCCGCTCCCCCACGTGCTGCTCACGCTGGGGGTGCCGCCGCAGCCGCTGGAGACGGGCGCGCGGCTGACCGGCCAGCTCCTGTGGTTCCTGGCCGTCTACCTGATCGCCGTCACGGCCACCCCGTACGCGCTGCGCCTGCACGAGCGGTACGGCCTGCGCGTCCCCGCGGCGCTGGCGGCCGGGGCGGTGCTGACGGACGTGGTGCGCTTCTCGACCGGGTTCGAGTCGCTGGGCTACCTGAACATCGTGTTCGTCTGGCTGGCGGTGCACCAGCTCGGCTTCTTCTACGCCGAGGGCCGGCTGCGGCGCCCGTGGGCGCTGGCGATCGGCGGATACGGGGCCGCGGCCCTGCTGGTGGCCTACGGCCCCTACCCGGGCAGCATGATCGGCCTGCCGGGCGCCGAGGTGTCGAACATGGCCCCGCCCACCCTGGCCATGCTGGCCGTCGGGATCGGCCAGATCGGCCTGGTCACCCTGCTGCGGCCGTGGCTGCTCCGGCTGCGCACCGGCCGCCTGCTGGCCTGGGCTAGCCCCAGGATCATGACCGTGTACCTCTGGCACATGCCGGCCCTGTTCGCGGTGACCGGCGTGGTGGTGGTCCTGCTGGGGATCGACACGCCGCGGCCCGGAAGCGCGTTCTGGCTGGCCGGGTGGCCGATCTGGTTCGGGCTGCTGTGCCTGGTCATGTGGCCGCTGCTGAAGGGGTTCCACAGGTTCGAGACGCCGCCCGCGCTGCCGTACGGGAAGGGCGGATGGGGCGGCACGCTCGCCTCGGTCGTGCTGATCGGCGGCGGGGTGCTGACGCTGACGGTGGGCGGGTTCGCGCCCGGCGGCGGGCCGTTCCTCGCGGTGCTCGCCCTGCTCGGCGGGCTGCTGCTGACGGCGCCGCGGGCACGGACCTGAAGGCACGGGCGTCAGGGCACGGGTGAGGATCGCGAAACACCGCCGTCACACGCCGTTGCGCAGAATGTGAGCCATGACGAGTATCCGCGCCCTTGCCGAAGCCGATCTGCCCGCCGTCGCCGACATCTACGCCCACTACGTGACCGGCGGCGTGGCCACGTTCGACGAGACGCCGCTCGACATCGGCCAGTGGCGGGCCAAGGCCGACGGCATCGCGGGCGCGGGGCTGCCGTTCCTGGTGGCCGAGGTGGACGGCGCGGTCGCCGGGTACGCCTACGTCGCCCAGTACCGCCCCAAGCCGGCCTACCGGCACACGGTCGAGGACACGATCTACCTGGCGCCCGCCTTCACCGGACGGGGGCTCGGGAAGCTGCTCCTCGCCGAGCTGATCAAGAAGACCGGCGAGACCCCCGCCCGCCAGATGATCGCGGTGATCGCGGACTCGGGCGACCCGGCGTCGGCCCGGCTGCACAAGGCGTTCGGATTCGAGGAGGCCGGGCGGCTGCGGGCGGTCGGATTCAAGCACGGACGCTGGATCGACACCGTGCTGCTTCAGCTCGACTTGCGATAAAGGGCCCCTGCCGGTTCGACCACACGGCAAACTTCGGCAGGATAGAGAGCGTGAGCCTACTCGTTGACCGCCTGCCCGAAGACATCGACGCCGACCCGGACGCGATCTTCGACGCGTTCGTCCAGTGGAACTCCGAGCGGGGGCTCACTCTCTATCCCGCTCAGGAGGAGGCGCTCATCGAGGTCGTCTCCGGCAGCAACCTGATCCTGGCCACCCCGACCGGGTCGGGCAAGTCGCTGGTGGCCGCGGGCGCCCACTTCGCGGCGCTGACGCGCGACCAGCGCACCTTCTACACCGCACCGATCAAGGCGCTGGTGTCGGAGAAGTTCTTCGACCTGTGCGCGATCTTCGGCACCGAGAACGTCGGCATGATGACCGGCGACGCCAGCGTCAACCCGGGCGCGCCGATCATCTGCTGCACGGCCGAGATCCTGGCGAACGTGGCCCTGCGCGACGGCGCCGGGGCCGACATCGGCCAGGTCGTCATGGACGAGTTCCACTTCTACGCCGAGCCCGACCGCGGGTGGGCGTGGCAGGTGCCGATTCTGGAGCTGCCCAACGTGCAGTTCATCCTCATGTCGGCCACGCTCGGCGACGTCTCGATGTTCGAGCGCGACCTGACCAGGCGCACCGGCCGGCCGACGTCCGTGGTCAAGCACGCCGAGCGCCCGGTGCCGCTGATCTACTCCTACCGGATGACGCCCCTGCACGAGACCCTGGAGGAGATGCTCAAGACCGGGCAGGCGCCGGTCTACGTCGTGCACTTCACGCAGGCGGCGGCGATGGAGCGGGCGCAGGCCCTGATGTCCATCAACATGGCGACGAAGGCCGAGAAGGAGGCCATCGCCACGATGATCGGGGGCTTCCGCTTCACGACGCGGTTCGGGCGGGCGCTGTCCCGGCTGGTGCGCCACGGCATCGGCGTGCACCACGCGGGGATGCTGCCGAAGTACCGGCGCCTGGTGGAGCGGCTGGCCCAGGCGGGGCTGCTGAAGGTCATCTGCGGCACCGACACCCTCGGCGTCGGCGTCAACGTGCCGATCAGGACGGTGCTGTTCACGGCGCTGTCCAAGTACGACGGCAACAAGGTGCGGCGGCTGCGCGCCCGCGAGTTCCACCAGATCGCGGGCCGGGCGGGCCGGGCCGGGTTCGACACCATCGGCTACGTCGCCTGCCAGGCCCCCGAGCACGACATCGAGAACGCCAAGGCCCTGGCCAAGATCGGCGACGACCCCAAGCGGCGGCGCGGCTACGCGCGCAAGAAGCCGCCGGAGGGGTTCGTGGGCTGGAGCGAGGAGACGTTCCAGAAGCTCCAGGAGGCCGAGCCGGAGCCGCTCAACTCCCGCTTCAAGGTCAGCAACGCGATGCTGCTCGCGGTCATCAACCGGCCGGGCGACTGCTTCCAGGCGATGAAGCACCTGCTGACCGACAACCACGAGGACCGCAAGTGGCAGCGGCGGCACATCAGCCAGGCCATCGCGATCTACCGGTCGCTGCTGGCGGGCGGCATCGTGGAGCAGTTCGCCGAGCCTGACGAGCAGGGCCGCCGGGCCAGGCTGACGATCGACCTGCAGGAGGACTTCGCGCTCAACCAGGCGCTGTCCACGTTCGCGCTGGCCGCGTTCGACCTGCTCGACCGCGAGTCGCCGTCGTACGCGCTGGACATCGTCTCGATCGTGGAGTCGATCCTCGACGACCCGCGGCAGATCCTGTCGGCGCAGCTGAAGAAGGCGCGCGGCGAGGCGGTCGCGCAGATGAAGGCCGACGGCATCGAGTACGAAGAGCGCATGGAGCAGCTGGCCGAGGTCATGTACCCGATGCCGCTGGAGGACCTGCTGCTCGGGGCCTACGAGACCTACCGGCGCGGGCATCCGTGGGTGGGCGACTACACGGTCAGCCCCAAGTCCGTCATCCGCGACATGTTCGAGCGGGCGATGACGTTCAGCGACTACATCCAGTTCTACGAGCTGACCAGGTCCGAGGGCACGGTGCTGCGCTATCTGGCCGACGCCTACCGGACGCTGTCGCGTACGGTGCCCGAGCACCTCAAGACCGACGATCTGGTCGATCTGATCGAGTGGCTCGGCGAGCTGGTCCGCCAGGTCGACTCCTCGCTGATCGACGAGTGGGAGAAGCTCACCAACCCGGCCGAGGCGCTGGAGCAGAAGGACCAGCTGGAGGCCAAGGTGCGGCCGGTCACGGCCAACCCGCGGGCCTTCCGCGTGCTGGTGCGCAACGCGATGTTCCGGCTGGTGGAGCTGTGCGCCATCGAGAAGGAGGAGGAGCTGGAGGAGCTGGCTCCCGACGTCGACTGGGGCGCGGCGCTGGACGCGTACTATGCCGACCACGAGGAGATCTTCACCGACGCCGACGCGCGCGGGCCCGCGCTGCTGCGGATCGAGGAGGAGAGCGGGCTCTGGAAGGTCCGGCAGACGATCAAGGATCCGGCCGGCGACGGTGACTGGGGCATCGACGCCCAGGTGGATCTGGCGGCCTCCGACGAGGAGGGCCGCGCGGTCCTGCACGTGACCGGCCTCACCCGGCTCTGAGGCGGACTCGGCCTCAACCGGCTCTGAGGCGGGCTCGGCCT
The DNA here is from genome assembly GCF_040675285.1 of Nonomuraea sp. NPDC049625. Lineage (NCBI taxonomy): Bacteria > Bacillati > Actinomycetota > Actinomycetes > Streptosporangiales > Streptosporangiaceae > Nonomuraea > Nonomuraea sp. NPDC049625. The sequence continues at coordinate 241,978 of NZ_JBFAOQ010000009.1, forward strand.
CAACCGGCTCTGAGGCGGACTCGGCCTCAACCGGCTCTGAACAAGCCGGGAAGCTGCGCTGGGGCTGCCCCCGAAGCCCAATGCAGCCCCAGAAAATGACAAGCCGTGTGCCGGAACGGACTGGCAAGGGCGCCCCGGCACACGCCTGTCGGATCAAGTGTCCTCGGTGGAACGTCGGGGTCGTGTCATGACAATGTCCCAAGATCGAGACATTTCTCGCAATCAACAGTCGGCGATGGTGCAGACCTTGGCGAGCATGCGCTTGGTGTCGCTGGCCTGCTGCTTGAAGTCGGCCTTTGCGGGCTTGCCCCATTCGCCGGCCACGGTGTAGAGGATCAAGGCGTTCCCGCGGCGGGTCACGATGGCCCGCTCGCCGCCGACGGCGGCCTTCTTGCCCTGGTAGGCCTGGCCGGTGACCTTCAGCCCCTCGTCGCCGAGGTCCATCGCGGTGGCGGAGTAGCGGTAGCCGGACCTGGAGCAGGCGCGTACGGCGGCCTCCAGGTCGCGCAGCGCCTTGCCCGCGCCCTCGGCCGTCACGTAGAGGATCACCTGCTCGGACTTGGAGTAATCGGGCACTGCGGTGTAGGTGAGCGTCCTGGCCTGGGCGCGGCCCGACTGGGCGAGCTTGGCCTTCTGGCACGGGTTGACGACCAGGGCGGCGGACCTCTTGCCGCTGGCCGTCCAGCTCGTCTCGGGGTTGTCGTCCTTCGTGGCGGCGGCCTTCTCGTACAGCAGGAAGTTGTTCGGGATGGCGAGCGAGACCGCGACTAACAGCGCTGGGATCATGCGACAAAATGGTAGGGGTGAACGACGAAGAACTCAGGCGCGTGCTCGGGCTGCTCTATCAGGACGACACGTTACGGACCTTCGCCTCCCTGGTGCTGGGCGAGACCGATGGCCTGTCCCCCAAGGCACTGCACAAGCTCGCCGGCGGCGGCCTGGCGACGTGTGACGAGAGCGGCAAGTGGCGGGCCGCGCCCGAGCGGTTCAGGGAGCTGCTGCGGGCGCGGGCCGAGCCGGCGCAGGCGCTGAGCGCCGATGAGCGGGTGCTGCGCACGTTCCTGGTGGACGGGCGGCTGACGACCATGGGGATGCGCCGCGACAAGCGGCTCGTGGTGCTGCGCTACATCGCCACGCTGTTCGAGCCGGGCGTGCGCTACCCGGAGAAGGACGTCAACGTGACGTTGCGGGCCTTCCACGACGACTACGCGGCGCTGCGCCGCTACCTGGTGGACGAGGGGCTGCTCTCCAGGGAGGGCAACGTCTACTGGCGCAGCGGCGGGCACGTGGACATCGGCACCGTAGAGGTCTGACAGCAGAGGTCTAGCGGCGCAGGTTGCTGGTCCAGGCGTCGAGTTTGGCCTGCCAGCGCTCCGGGTCCTCCGGCCGGCCCGGCACGCCGGGCCGGGTCTGCCAGGGCAGCGGCCCCTCCTCGTGCCGGTACTCCACGCCGATCGCCTCCAGGCGGGGCAGGTGCGCCGCCAGCCGCGTGCGGAAGTCGGCCAGGTCGCGCTCGGGAGAGCTCCACACCGTCTCGGAGAAGGCCGTGAGCCGGGGGAAGGCCATGTAGTCCGCGTGCCGGGCGGAGTCGATCAGCTCCGTCCACAGGCAGCACTGCGCGCCCAGCACGCGGTCGGCCGCCGGTTCGCCGCGCAGGTCGGCGGGCACGGGCTCGAAGGCGTAGACGTCCTCCAGCGCCAGCACCGTCCCGAACGGGACCGGCTCCTCCTCCCCCGGCCCCTGCCGGTAGTCCAGGTAGAGGCTCGTGTTCGAGCAGTTGATCACGTCGTGGCCCCTTCTGGCGGCGGTCACCGCGCCCAGCTCGCCGCGCCAGGACGCGACCACCGCACCGGGCGCGAGGCCGCCCTCCAGGATCTCGTCCCAGCCGACGAGCCTGCGGCCGCGCGCCGTCAGGTAGGCGTCGAACTGGTGGATGAACCAGCTCTGCAGCTCCTCCTCGTCCCGCAGCCCCAGCTCGGCGATGCGCCGCTGCGCCGCGGGGCTGGCCCGCCACTGGTCCTTGCGGCACTCGTCGCCGCCCAGCACGATGTACGGGCTGGGGAACAGGTCGAGCACCTCGTCCAGCACGTTCTGGAAGAACTTGATCGTGCTGTCCTCGACGTTGACCACGTTGTGGCCGACGCCCCAGGTGGTGCGCACCTCCAGGGGAGCGTCCAGGTTGCCCAGCTCCGGGTAGGCGGCGATGGCGGCCTGGGTGTGGCCGGGCAGGTCGATCTCGGGGACCACCGTCACGTGCCGCGCGGCCGCATAGGCGACGATCTCCCTGATGTCGTCCTGGGTGTAGTGGCCGCCGTGCGGGCGGCCGTCCATCGGGCCGTCCCAGCCGGTCTGGCTCTCCTTGCGCCAGGAGCCGGCCTCGGTCAGCCTCGGGTAGCGGCGGATCTCGACCCGCCAGCCCTGGTCGTCGGTGAGGTGCAGGTGCAGGACGTTCAGCTTGTGCAGGGCCAGCAGGTCGATGAAGCGGAGCACGTCCCGCTTGACCATGAAGTGCCGGGCGACGTCGAGGAGGGCCCCGCGCCATCCGAACCTGGGCGCGTCCTCGACGTACGCGCCGGGCACCTCGAAGGGGCCGCCCCCGGCCTTCCTGTAGGTGGCGGGCGGCAGCAACTGCCTGAACGTCTGCGCCCCGTAGAAGGCCCCGGCGGGGCCGCCCGCGACGATCTCCACCGTGGCGCCGACGGTCAGCCGGTACGCCTCCGGCGGCAGGTCGCCGAGCGCCAGGGTGATCGTTCCCGAGCCCCCCGGCAGCAGCTCGCCACCGGTGACGGGGGCGAGCTCGCCGCGCAGCCAGGCGGCCACCTCGCCGAGCGCCGGGTCGGCGGCGAGCGAGGTCTCGCGGTCGAGAACGAACGCCCCTGGCCTGGGCTCGTGCTTGACGGGCTTGGGAACGATCAACAAAGGTAGACTCCTTACTTACAGGTGATGGCGGCGTCGGCGAAGTCGGCGTGGTCGGAGGTCGCGTTGTCGCCTCCGTTGGTCGCGACCAGCCGGACATATCTGGCGCCCTCGACGGACGCGGTGACCTTGCGGGCGGGCATGGCGCCGGTGAGCACGCCCGAGTGGGCGACCCGGCCGCCGTCGGCCCAGACCTCGAAGTCGGCCGAGCCCGCCGCGCCGACCTCGTCGTCGATCCCGGCCTGGAACTCGACGGTGGAGCAGCGCCCGGCGAGGTAGTACTCGATCTCGGCGGGCGCGTGGGCGCCGAGGCCCTTGGCGTAGGTGACGCCCTCGATGGTGATCGGCTTGCCGTCGCCGGCCGCCTTGTCACCGTTGCTGGTGTCCTTCTCGACCGGGCCGAAGTAGTTCTTGGCGCTGGTCCAGGCCACGTCGCTGAGGGAGGTCCGCCCCGGGCCCGGCGGCGTCGCGACCGTCACGACGGCCACGGCGGTCTGGGCGCCCTGGGTGAAGGTGAGCTCGTAGTTCCCCGGTGTCGCGCCGGCGGGCGGGGTGACGGCCCACTTCACGGTGAGCGTCTCGCCGCCGTCGAGCCGGCTCGCCCTGGCGGGCGTGCGCGCGGCGACCTGCCACCCGTCCGGTACGCGGGCCGCGACCTCGACGTCACGCAGCCGCGCGGTGGCCCCGGTGTTGGTGACCCGGGTGACGATCTCGCCGGCCTTGCCCGGCTCCAGCACCGAGGGCCGGTCGTCGCCGAGGAACGCGGCCGGGTCGGCCTCGAACGTCACGAGCGGCGGCGCCTGCTCGCGGCTCTCGCTCACCCGGTAGAGCAGCGCTCCGTGCGCGGGGACCTGGGCCGACAGCTCGCCCTTGGACGAGGCGACCGCGCCGCTCCACAGCTCCTCGACCCGGTAGCGCGAGCCGCCGAGCCGGGTCGCGATGGTGGCCGCCCGGTCGCTCTCGTTGAACAGCGCGATGGCCCGGTCGCCGTTGGCCAGCGGCTTGGACAGCACGTGGTACCAGCCGTCGGTCTTGACGAACGTGCCGTGGACGCCCAGCGAGTCCTGGTCGACGGCGACGACCTTGGGGTTGGCCACGACCGAGGGCGGCGCGGCGGCCGGGTCGGCCTGCAGGATCAGCGGCGCGGCGCCGACGGCCCAGAGGGTGAACTGGGCGCGGTACTCGGCCTCGGTCATCCCGCCGCGCCCGGCCTGGATCAGGTCGGGGTCGGCCCAGCTGCCCGGGCCCGCGTACTCGGCCCTGAGCTGGTTGGTCTCCCAGATGTCCACCATCGTGGCGTAGGTGTCGGGGATGGGGCGGTTGTAGACGTTCGTCCGCCAGGTGGTGGCGCCCGCGCCCTTGCCCCAGAGCCATGGCACGGTGCTGCCGTCCTCGTTGTTCATGGCGAACACGACGTCCGCGCCGAGGGCCTGGCGCATGCGGGGGTAGAGGATCTGGGCGATCTGCTGCACGTTCTGGCCGGGGAAGTCGGCGGCCGGGATGTTGCACCAGTCGTACTTGACGTAGTCGACGCCCCAGCCCTTGAGCTGCTCGGCGTCGGCGGCCTCGCTCTTGTACGAGCCGGGGCCGCCGCCGGAGCACGCCTTGGTGCCGGCCGACAGGCTGAGCCCCAGCTTCATGCCCTTGCCGTGGACGTAGTCGGCCAGGGCCTTGACGCCGCCGGGGAAGCGGGTGGCATCGGGGGCGAGGGCGCCGCCCGCGCGCTGCGCGGCCAGCCAGCAGTCGTCGACGATGACGTACCGGTAGCCGAGCGGGACGAGGGGCACGAGGGCGTCGGCGGCCTTGCGTACCGACGACTCGGAGACCGAGCAGCCGAGCGAGCGGCTGCTCCAGCCCATCGGCGGGCCGGCCGCCGCTTCGGCGGTGCCGGCCAAGGTGCCGGCTAACGGCACGAAGGGCATGGCGAGGAGGGCCGCCGTGGCGGCGGCCGTGAGGATGCGCATGGGAGTCCTGTCAGGCGGGGTTGAGTCTGGCGGCGCCCGGCTCGATGGCGAAGGAGCCGGAGGTGTAGGCGGGGGCGTACGGCTCGGTGACGCGTGACAGCGACCGGAAGTCGACCTTCATCTCCTGCTGGGTGAGCTTGGCGCGCACGTAGCCCCGGCGGCCGTTGAAGAACTTCACGTGCGGGTTCTCGTTGAGCAGCACCTGCGTGTTGGGGTATTCGTCCAGGCCGTTGCCGGCGCTCGTCACCGACGTGGTGACCAGCTCGACGGCCACGGACTTCGACTCCGGGTCCTGGTAGTCCCGCTTGACCTCGCCGGCCCAGTGGCTGTGCACGTCCCCGGTGAGCACGACGGCGTTGCGCTTGTAGGTGTCGATGGCGGCCGTCAGACGGTTGCGGGAGGCGACGTAACCGTCCCAGCCCTCGTTCGAGTAGCCCTTGCCCTCGCCGTTCGTCCAGTCCATCTCCATGAGGAAGACCTGCTGGCCGAGCAGGTCCCAGGTGGCGCGCGAGCCCTTCAGCTCGCCGTCCAGCCAGGCCTCCTGGTCGCGGCCCAGGATCGTGCGGTTCGGCTCCAGGCGGTCGAGGCAGTCGGGGCCGACGGTGCCGCTCTTGCCGGTGCACGCGTACAGGTCGCGGTACTGGCGGGTGTCGAGCAGGTGCAGGTTGGCCACCGCGCCCCAGCGGATGCTGCGGTAGAGCTTGAGCGCCGACCCGTTCGGCTTCTGGGCCCGGCGCAGCGGCATGTTCTCGTAGTACGCCTGGAAGGCGGCGGCCCGGCGGGCGAGGAACGGCGGGTCGGGCTGCTCGGGCACGTCGCCGGCCCAGGCGTTCTCGATGTCGTGGTCGTCCCACACCACGACCCAGGGGGCGATGGCGTGGGCCAGCTGCGACTCGGGGTCGGCCTTGTGCTGGGCGTGGCGTAACCGGTATCCGGCCAGGTCGAAGCACTCGCCGCCGGCCTGGTCGCGGACCGGGTACTTGTAGTCGCCGTACTCGTAGATGTAGTCGCCGAGGAAGGCGATCAGGTCGGGCTGGTCCTCGGCCATCCTGCGGTACGGCGTGAACCAGCCCACCTGGTAGTCGGCGCAGGAGGTGAACGACAGGTTCAGGGCGCGGCTGCGGGTGCCGGGGGCGGGGGCGGTGAGGGTGCGGCCGACGGGGCTGAGCTCGCCCTCGGCCTTGAAGCGGTAGAAGTACTCGGCGCCCGGCTGGAGGCCGTCGAGCTCGACGTGCACGCTGTGGGCCGCGTCGGTGCGGGCCACCTCGGCGCCGCTCCGTACGACGTGCCGGAAGTTCTCGTCCTTGGCGAGCTGCCACTGGACCGGCACCGGGCGGGCCGGCATGCCGCCGAGGCCGTCGAGGGCGACCGGGTTCATGGCGAGCCGGGTCCACAGGACCACGCCGCCGGGCGTGGGCTCGCCGGAGGCGACGCCGAGCTGGAAGGGGTCGGAGAGAGGGGCGCGCCGGACGGCCGCGCGCACGGGTTCGGCACCCAGTGCGGCGGAAATGCCCAGGCTCGCGCCCCCGGCGAACAGTGAACGCCGGGTGATCATGGGGGTCCTTACTTGACGGTGGCGTTGCCTTCGGCCACGGCCTGGTCGGCGGCGGCCTTGGGGGTGAGCTTGCCGAGGTACATCTCGTTGAAGATCTGGTTGAGCTTGGTCTCGAAGCCGGTGAAGCCGGTGGTGACCGGCAGCGGGAAGGTCGAGCCCGTGGATTCCTGCTCGAAGGGCGCGACGTCGATCTTCTTGGCCTTCCAGTAGTCGACGTAGCCCTGGCTGAGGCCGTTGAGCGCGGGGAAGACGTAGCCGCCGTCGGCCATCATCTTCTGCGGCTCCTGGGTGCCGAGGTATTCGGCCAGCTTCATGGCCTCCTTGGGGTGCTTGCTCTTGGCGTAGACGGCCTCGGCCAGGCCGTTCAGGTTGACGGAGCGGCCCTGCGGCCCCTCGGGCATGGCCGCGATGCCCATCTCGAACGTGGCCTCCGGCGCCACGAACGGCAGCAGCGCGTTGTTGGCGGGGAACATCGCGACCTTGCCCGCCTTGAACATGTCGGTGATCTTGCCGGTGGGCGGGTTCGTCTGGGTGGCGGGCGGGGCGACGTGGTGCTTGTTGACCAGGTCCACGCCGAACTGCAGCGCCTCGACCGACGCCGGGTCGTTGAAGGCGTACTTGCCGAAGGGCTTGTCGACGAGCTTGCCGCCGTTGGAGCTGACCCAGTTCATCCACTGCGTCTGGTAGTGGTTCCAGGAGGCGAAGCCGTACGTCTTGACCTTGGCGGGGTCGAAGCCCGCGTCGCCGGGGTGCTTGCCGGCCTCGTCCACGGTGAGCTTGCGCGCGGTGTCGAGCAGGGTGCCGGTGCCGTCCTTGGCCCAGGTCAGCTTGTCGGGCATCTCGACGCCGGCCTGCTTGAACAGGTCCTTGTTGTAGAGCAGGCCGACGATGCCCCAGTCCTTCGGGACGCCGTAGAGCTTGTTCTCGTAGGTGAAGGAGCCGACGACGGTCTGGTGGTACTTCGACGCGTCGACCTGGACCGGCGACAGGACGCCCTTGGTGACGTACTCGGGGAACTGGGTGGGGGTCATCCAGAAGACGTCCGGCGCGGTGCCCGCGACGACGTCGGCGGTGAGCTTCGTCCAGTACTGGTCGTACGGCAGCAGCTCGATGTTGACGTGGATGCCGGGGTTGGCCTTCTCGAAGGCCGCCATGACTTTCTCGTAGCCGACCTTCTGCTGGTCGTCCCAGAGCCGGTACGTCAACGTGACCTGATCGGACCCGCCTCCGCCGCCCGAGCCGCAGGAGGTGAGGGCGAGCAGGGCGGCGCCGAGCAGCGCCCAGCGAATCGGGGGGTTGCGCAACATTCGCTGACCTCTTCTTACTTGAGACCTGTGAGGACCACGGATCTGACGATGTGCTTCTGGAAGAAGATGAAGATGGCCACCATCGGGACCAGCGCGATCAGGCTGCCGGCCATCATGAGGTTGTAGTCGACGCCGATGCCCTGCTTGAGCGTGGCGATGGCCACCGTGATGACCTTGGTGTCGTCGCCGCTGGTGATGATCAGCGGCCAGAGGAAGCTGTTCCAGGACGAGATCACGGTGATGATCGCCAGCGTGCCGAGCGCCGGACGGCAGAGCGGGAGCATGACGCGCAGCAGGATCGTCAGCGGGCCCGCCCCGTCGATCCGCGCCGCCTCCTCCAGGCCGGCGGGCAGGGTCTTGAAGAACTGCCGCATCAGGAAGATCCCGTACGGGGTGCCGAGCACGTACGGGGCGAGCAGGCCGTACCAGGTGTTGACCAGGTCCAGCTGCCGCATGATCAGGAACAGCGGGATCATGGTGACGGCGCTGGGCACCATCATCGTGGCCACGAACAGCCAGAACAGCGCGTCCCTGCCCCTGAACCGGAGCCGGGCGAACGCGTACGCGGCGAACGTGGTGAACACCAGCTGCCCGGCCGTCAGCAGCGCCGTCATCACGGCCGTGTTGAGCAGGTAGCGGGGGAAGTCGCCGGCCAGCATCTTCGTCAGGTTGTCCGTGGTCGGCGGCAGCCCCGGCAGCCACGGGGCCGTCTCGCTGAGCTGCCCCTGCGTCTTGAACGCGGTCAGGACCACGAGCAGGTATGGGAAGACGGAGACGAACGCACCGATGGCGAGCACGGCGTACAGGAAAATTCGCTTGGCCACGAGTCTCTCAGCTCAGGTCGTAGGTGGTGCGCTTGCCGAAGAACCTGACCTGCGCCATCGTCACCAGGAAGATGATCAGGAAGAGCAGCGTCGACAGCGTGGCCGCGTAGCCGAAGTCGAACTCCTTGAACGCGGTCTGGTAGATCCGGAAGTTCAGCACCTCGGTGGTGTGGCTGGGGCCGCCGTCCGTCATCGCGAACACCGTGTCGAACACCTGGAAGGCGCCGATCAGGTTCGTCACGCTGACGAAGAACATCGTGGGGTTGAGCAGCGGCAGCGTGACCCGCCAGAACCGCTGGGCCGGGGTCGCGCCGTCGGTCTCGGCCGCGTCGTGCAGCTCCTTCGGGATGCCCTGCAGGCCGGCCAGGAAGAACAGCATGTTGTAGCCGGTGTACTGCCAGACGCTGACCAGCGCGACGGCGGGCAGCGCCCACGCGGGGTCGGACAGCCAGTCGGGGCCGGTGACGCCGACGAGCGCGAGCGCGCTGTTGATGGCGCCCTCGCGGGGGTCGAAGATCCAGTTCCAGATCAGGGCGAGGACGATGGGCGTGGCCATCCAGGGGACCACGAAGAGCGAGCGGTAGAACCTGACGCCCTTGACACGCTGGTTGAGCAGCATGGCGAGGGCCAGGGCGAGCACGGTCTGGAGCGGGATGCACAGCAGCACGTACGCGACCGTCACCCCGAGCGAGTGCCACGCCTGCCCGTCCCCCGCCAGGCGGCGGTAGTTGTCCAGCCCGACGAACTCGGGGGACGAGAGCAGCTCCCAGTCGAAGAGGCTGAGAACGAGCACGATGAGCATCGGCAGCAGGAGGAACGCGATCACCCCGAAGAGGCTGGGGGCGACGAAGAGGTAGGCGTGCCAGCCGCTCCCCCGCCTCTTGGCCACCTTGACGTCCGCCACCAGGCTGCTCCGCGCGATGTGGGTGGTCACGAGGGGTCCGTCGCCGTCGGGACCATGAGGCGCCTGGTCGTCTCCAGGCCCCAGTCGTCCAGCGCCGCGATCGGGTCGCTCGACCCGCGCAGGCCGCCCGTGCCGGCGATGTGCGCGGCCCACTCCTCCCGCGCCTCCACCTCGGGGCGCAGGATGATGCAGTCGGGGTCGTTCACCCACCAGCGGGCGTGCAGGAACTCGCGGGCCGCGCCGGTGAGCCGGGCGCCGAGCTGGGACGGCTGGCTGATGTCACCGGACTTGGGCTGCAGGGTCGGCGCGATGTCCGGGCTGACCCGCATGACGTCGACCAGGCCGATGCTGGGCAGCATGGGCGCGCCGCACCCGTGCAGGGTGGCGTCCGCGCCCGCGCCCCGGCGGATCAGCTCCAGGCCCCGCCGGTACGCGGCGATCGGGTCGAGGTCCTCGTGCCGCCCGCCCGCGAGGGCTCCCGCGTAGATGAAGTCGAGCTTGAAGTGGCTGATGCCCATGGCGCTGAACGTGCGGAAGACGTTCACGAGATGCTCGGCCGCCTCCGGGTTGGTGACGTCGAGCACGGCCAGCTCCTGGTCCCACATGCGCCCGGCGTACGCGTCCCTGACCAGCCAGTCGGGGTGCTCGCGGAAGATCCGGCTGCGGTGGCCGACAAGGAACGGCGCGGTCCAGATCCCGGCCCGCCGCCCGGCGCCCGTGACGGCGTCCACGGCCCGCGCCAGCGAGCCGAACTCCGGCCGTCCCTCCAGCCAGTCGCCGATCTCGGCCTCGTAGCCGTCGTCGACGAGGAACATGTCGGCGCCCAGGCCGAGGCGTTCGGAGCGCTGGAGGTTCTCGATGACGTCGGCGTCGGTGACCTTGTCCCAGTAGCCGTACCAGGTGCACCACATGGGCGGGACGGCTGGGAACGTCCGCTTCTCCGTCATGGTGTCCGCCCAGTCGCGCAGGGCCTGGTCCAGGCCGCCTTCGGCGCGGTGGTGGCGTACCGGGCCGTCGGCGGAGATCACCAGACGGCCGCCCTCTTCACGCGCCCTGATCGAGGGCACCTGGAGGGGGCTCGGCGCGGACCAGAGCTCGACGGAGCCGTCGCCCGGCTCGACGGCCAGCAGCCCTTCGCCCTGGAACACCCCCCGGGGGATGGGGGTCTCGGGGCGGTAGGCGAGGATCTGGATGGTCTCGTCGGCGGGCCGGGGCGGAGCGTCCGTCAGGCGGTACGCGCCGGTGGGGCTCCACGACTGCCAGCCGTGCTCGAACACCCGCGCCTCGCCAGGGCCGCACCTGATCTCGCCGATGTCTTCGAACGACATCCTCAATCCTCTCGACTTACGAAGGAGCGCTTCATTAGTAGCACCGGCGCTCCGGCGGGGTCAATGACGGATTTTTGCCGCAATAACAGGAGGTGGAGGCGGCGCGTACAGCCGTCAATCGCTGGCATAATCTCTGGTTACAGAGGAGACCTACTTAAGGACGGCGATGGCGGACGTTCGCGGCGGCGACCTGTCCCGGCTGCGGCAGCTCAACTCGCTGACGGCCATCCGGGAGCTGCGCAGGGCGGGGCCGCTCACCCTGTCGGCGCTCGCCGAGCGCACCGGCCTGTCCCGGCCGTCCATGAAGGAGGTCACCGACGAGCTCATGGGCCTGGGCTGGGTGGAGGAGGTGCCGCCGAGCCCCGGCACGATGGGCCGGCCGGCCCGCCGCTACCGCTTCCGCGCCGACAGCGGCTACCTGGTCGGGGTGGACATAGGGGGTCACAACATCCGCGCCGCCCTGTCCGACCTGGACGGCGAGATCCTCGCCGAGACCCGGCAGCCGGTGCTGCCCGACGACCCGATCGAGGAGCGCCTGGCGGCGATCGAACGCGCCGTCTCCGGCTGCCTGGCGCTCAGCCGTACGTCGGTCTCCGACCTGTGGATGATCTCGGTCGGCACGGTCGGCGTGATCGACGTCGAGGGGCGCGTCATCTACTCGGCCGCCGTGCCCGCCTGGCGCGACCTCGACCTCGCGGGCAAGCTGCGCGAGATGTTCCCCTGCCAGATCCTCATCGAGAACGACAGCCGCCTGGCCGCCATGGCCGAGACCCGGCGCGGGGTGGCCAAGGGCGCCAGGGACGTGGTGTTCATGCACGTCGGCCGGCGCATGGGAGCCGGGTTGATCATCGGCGGGAAGGTGCACAGGGGGTTCGGGGCGGCGGCCGGGGAGATCTCCATGCTGCCCGAGGCCCGCTGGTACGACCCCGCCGAGCACCTCAACACCTGCCCGTCCCTCCCCGAGGGCACGCCGCCCGAGGACGCGGCCGGCTGGACGCTGGCCGCCGCCCGCAACGGGGACCCGGTGGCGCTCGCCGCCGTCGAGCGGTACGTGGACGACCTCGCGGTGGGCACGGCCGCGATGGTGCTCATCCTGGACCCGCAGATGGTGGTGCTGGGCGGCGGCTTCTCCCGCTCCTCCGACGTGCTGCTGGGGCGGCTGCGGGAGCGGTTGGAGCGTACGTGCATGCGGATGCCGGAGGTGCGGGCGTCGACGCTGGGGGACGAGTGCGTGGTGGTGGGGGCCATCGACTACGCGGTCGACCACCTCGACGACCAGCTCTTCACCCCCGACAGAGGCCCCCTCCCGTTCACCCGCTGACGCCCTTGGGTCAGGAGGGCGGGCGGCGGCGGGCGCGGTAGTCGCGGGGTGGCAGGCCGTACTCGCGGCTGAAGGCCCGGCTGAAGTGGAACGGGCTGACGAAGCCGGACGCCGCCGCCACCTGCCCCACGTCCAGGTCCGTCACCTCCAGCAGGCTCGCGGCGTGCCGTACCCGCGCCTCGCGGACCGCCCGCATCGGGCTGCGCCCGGTCTCGGCGGCGAACAGGTGGGCGAAGCGGGACGGCGAGAGCGCGACGGCACGCGCCAGCGAGGCGACCGAGTGCGCCGCTCCGGGCTCGGCGGCGATGAGCGCGAGCGCCCGGCGTACCCGCTCGTCGCCCTCGTCCGGCCGCCGCGCCCCCTCGGGCCGGGCGGAAGCGGTGGCCAGGACGATCGCCTCCTCGACGGCCCCCAGCACCAGCTCACGCACCGGCCCCGACAGGACGACGGCGGGCAGCCGCGCCTCGGCGGAAGCCGCCACGGGCGGGTACACGTCGGGCAGGGGCGCGGCCGGCACCCACCGGGCGTCCTGGAGCGCGCGCTCGAACGCCAGCCCCATCCGCCCGCGCACGCCCACCGGCACGCCCCCGACCAGATGGCACCCGTCGCCCCGGGCGAACGGCCCCAGCCAGGCCGCCCACGAGGGCCGGGGCTGGAAGTGCACCCACCAGAACCGCCACCGCCCCGCGCCCGGCAGCACCCGGTAGTACTGCGACACCCCGGACCCGAGCACCGCCAGGTCCCCCGCCCGGACCTCGAACGACGCGCCGCCCTGCGCCACGAACCCCGCCCCCGCCTCCGTCCACAGCAGCAGCCAGCTCGGCGACCCGGCGGGACGGCGGGTGGCGTACCCGGGCGCATTGTCGTAGTGGCCGACGATCGTCAGCTCGGCAGCAGGAACAGACATGTCCTCAGCGGTCACAGGCATACCGTTCCACGATCCCGGTCTCTAGCGTGGGAAACATGAGGCTCAACGACTTCCACGATCAGGGGTACTTGCTGGTGCCCGGTCTCCTCGCCCCGGAAGAGGTGGCCGAGCTGCGCGACGCGTTCATGGCGCTGCACGCCAAGGGGCCGATCCCGGGTCACTTCGCGCCGCAGCCGCAGGAACCCGGCCGGCCGTACGACATCCTCCGTGACTACCCGCGGATCATGCACCCTCACCAGGTGAACGACCTGGCCCTGCGGTATCTGCTCGACACGCGCATCGCCGCGATTCTCCGCGACATCCTAGGAGAGGAGCCGATAGCAGCCCAGAGCATGTTCTACTTCAAGCCGCCGGGCGCCAGGGGCCAGGCGTTGCACCAGGACAACTTCTACCTCCGGGTCGAGCCGGGCACGTGCGTGGCCGCATGGGTGGCGCTCGACAAGGTGGACCGGGCCAACGGCGGCCTCGAGGTCGTGCCGGGGACGCACCTCATGGACCTGTTCTGCCCGGAGGAGGCGGACCAGGACATCTCCTTCACCAGGGAGTACGTGCCGCCGCCGCCCGGCCTGACGAAGGTGCCGGTGGACATGGAGCCCGGGGACGTGCTGTTCTTCAACGGCAGCCTGGTGCACGGCTCGGAGCCGAACAGCACGGCCGACCGCTTCAGGCGCAGCTTCATCTGCCATTACGTGGGCCGCTCGGCCGAGCGGATCGCCGAGTACTACCCGACGCTCACGATGTCGGGCGAACCCGTCCGGCTGGAGACGTCCGTGGGCGGCGGCCCCTGCGGCACCGAGATCACCGGCCCCCACTAAGCCGCGTACCCGCGGAAGAGGTCAACCGCCGGAGATGTCGGACTCCGCGTCGCCTTCGGGGATCACGCAGTCCCAGGGGTCGTCCAGCCACCCGTCCGGCAGCAGCACCTTGGTCCGCTCACCCGACTTCCCGCGAGGCGTGTCGGTGTTCGGCGGCCACGGCTGGTCGTGCTCCAGCTTCGCCAGCCCCTCGCGCAGCCCGTCGAGCGACTCGGCCGTGGCCAGCTCCCGTCGCAGCTCGCTCCCGACCGTGAACCCCTTCAGATACCACCCGACGTGCTTGCGGAAGTCGGCGACCGCGTACCGCTCGATGTCGAAGCACTCGGTCAGCCCTTCGGCGTGCCTGGCCATCACCTCGGCGACCTCGCCGAGCGTGGGCCGGGCCCGCTCGGGGCTGCCGTTGAACGCGTTCTCCAGGTCCTTGAACAGCCACGGCCGCCCCAGGCAGCCCCGCCCGACCACCACGCCGTCGCACCCGGTGCGCGCCACCATGCGCAGGGCGTCGTCGGCGCACCAGATGTCGCCGTTGCCCAGCACGGGAATCTCCGGCACGGCCTCCTTCAGCCGGGCGATGGCCTCCCAGTCGGCCACTCCCCCGTAATGCTGCTTGGCCGTGCGGGCGTGCAGCGCGATCGCCGCGACGCCCTCCTCGGCCGCGATCCGCCCCGCGTCGAGATACGTCAGGTGATCGTCGTCGATCCCCTTGCGCATCTTCATCGTGACGGGCAACGACCCCGCGTTGGCCACCGCCTCCCGCAGGATCCGCCGCAGCAGATTCCTCTTGTACGGCAGCGCGGACCCGCCCCCGCGCCTGGTCACCTTGGGCACCGGGCAGCCGAAGTTCAGGTCGACGTGATCGGCCAGGTCCTCCTCGGCGATCATCTTGACCGCCCGCCCCACGATGTCGGGATCCACCCCGTACAGCTGGATGCTCCTGGGCCGCTCCGACTCCGCGAACCTGATCATCCGCAGCGTCTTCGGGTTACGCTCGACCAGCGCGCGCGTCGTGATCATCTCGCAGACGAACAGGCCCGCGCCCTGCTCCCTGCACAGCACCCGGAACGGCGCGTTCGTGATGCCCGCCATCGGCGCCAGCACCACGGGCGGCCAAACCCCAATCGGCCCAATCTTCACTCCGTCAGTTGTAGCGCAGGTCAGGTCGTAACCGGTATTCGTAAACGTCACGTTGCCACCCGCGCATCGCTCACACGTTCTACCCGCACAGGCCAAAGCCTGGTAATCTCATGGTCACTCAGGGTGAGCGCCCACGCCTCCCCGCCCAGGTGGGCAACGATCCCAGCCGGGTATGCCTGACGCAGGATGGCTAAGCTGATCAGAGACGTTGTTATTCGCATCTTGAGCGGAGAGAGGACGGATGCTTCTTCGCGTACGGGTGGCGCTGCCCGACAAGCCGGGTTCGCTCGCACAGGTGACCAAGGTCCTGGGGGCGTCGGGGGCCGACATCACGCAGGTGACCGTGCTCGACCGGGGCGCCGGCCAGGCCGTTGACGACATCACGGTCTTCTGCGCGGAGAGCACGCCCAGGCAGTCGCTGGTCAAGAGCCTGGAGACGGTGGAGGGCGTGGCGGTCGAGGGCATCTGGACCACGCGGGAGGCTCCAGGCACGTACCCTGAGCTGGAGATTCTCAAGTACATCACCACGGCGGGTGACCGCGCGCTCACCACGCTCGTCGACTCGCTCCCGGTCCTGTTCAGCGCCGACTGGGCCGCCACGACCGCCGAGCGGCGCGTCCTGTACGCCAGCTGGCGCGCCCCGAAAGACCTGATCGTCCCGGAGGAGACCCCGTCCCGCCCGACGGCCGTCACCCTGGAGGAGGGGCTGCACGTCATCCACGCCCCGCTGCCGCCTCTGGCCCTCTCCCTCCTCCTGGCCCGCTCGGAAGGCCCCGCCTTCCACCGCATCGAGGTCCACCGGCTCACCCGCATCCTGGAGATCTTCCTCAGCCTGCCCGCCACCGAGCGGAGCGTGGCCCGCCAGCTCCGCAAATAGGCGCACTCCACCGCTACGCGTAACCATCCGGTCGGCGAACGCGCTAGAGTTGTCGAGGCAGCAACGCGGAAGTGGCTCAGTGGTAGAGCATCACCTTGCCAAGGTGAGGGTCGCGGGTTCGAATCCCGTCTTCCGCTCGGAGAGATTCGACTCGGTGGCGTGGCCGAGAGGCGAGGCAGCGGCCTGCAAAGCCGTCCACACGGGTTCAAATCCCGTCGCCACCTCCACGGACGATTAGCTCAGCGGGAGAGCGCTTCCCTGACACGGAAGAGGTCACTGGTTCAATCCCAGTATCGTCCACCAGTTCAAGAGTTAAGCCCCAGCTCACGGCACATGCCGAGAGTCTGGGGCTTCTTGTTGTCCTCGGTTGATCATGGTTGCCGTCAGCACCGGTGCTGACGTCTGGCCCAGCTTCATCCACTACGACCGCTCCATCACGCTCAGCTCGCTGTCGGCTCGACGCTCTTTTGATCGGCCGGAGCGACCTTGAGGCCCTCACCTTCGACGGCTTCGTCGTTGCCGTCATCCCGTGGGACGAGCGCCCGTGCAAGTTCCGTGACCTTGTCGAACAGGGCAAGAACGAACTCACGCCCCTCCGACCGCCAGATCAGGATGGGCAACGCCGGCGCCATTATGGTGACAAGCGGGATGAGGAGAAGAACCAAGAGCGCGCCGAGCGCCACTCGCTGCCAGGTTGCGTTTAGAACGATCATCTGCGATCCCGGTCCACGGTCCGTTGGGTCACTTCCCAGACGCTTGCGCGTCTTCCCCCCATGACCGCGTGTCCGCCAGCACGGGCATCGCGGATGATCCAGCCGCTTCGTCGGCCCTGAGTGACCATCCCCGCAGCACATCACTCTGGATCGCTTCGCCAAAAAACACTAACCGTCCGCTCCGAACTGAGCAAGTGCTCCGAAGCGCCATGAGGAGGTAACGCATGGCCCGACGGCTTCGATACCTCCCTGATCAGATCAGCCCAGCCGCGAACGCTTCCGCCCATCCGTCCCATGGACTACGACGAGTTCACCGTTGAGGCGGTGAGCGCCAAGAACAGCCCTCCCGAGCCGGTTACACCTGACGTCGCAGCTCAGGTCGACGTGATCGGCCAGCCCTGCCGAGCCTCCTCGGCAACGGAATCCCGCCCTCGACGTCGTCCTGAAACGTCGGTGCCGCGTGCTTGGGTGGGCCTATGCGTTACGGCATCGACATCGCGATCCTCGGTGAGCTCGCAGAGCCATCGCGCTTGGTTCATCTGGCTCGGGAGGCCGAGGCCGCCGGATGGGATGCCGTGGTGGTGTGGGATCACCTTGCCTTCGCCTGGGGGACGCCATCGGCCGACCCGTGGGTGGTGCTGGCCGCCGCGGCCCAGGAAACCTCCCGTGTCCGGTTGGGCACCGCGGTGACCGCCGTGGCCCGGCACCGTCCGGAAACGCTGGCTCACACCGTGGCCACTTTCGATCGGCTGAGCGGCGGCCGGGCGATCCTGGGTGCCGGGCTGGGCGGAGTGACCGCCGAGTTCACCGCATTCGGCTCGTCCCGGCCCGGTGGGCACGTGCTCGACGAGGCGCTGGAGGTCATCTCCTCGCTCTGGTCCGGCGCCGAGGTGCACCACCGGGGCGCCCACTACACGATCGACGGGGTACGCCTGTCGCCGCTGCCCCTCCAGCGCCCCCGGGTCCCGGTGTGGGTCGGCGGCTCGGCTCCGGGCGCTCTTCGCCGGGCCGCTCGCTGGGACGGGTGGATCGTCGGCGGCGACGACCAGGAGTGCCGCATGACGCTGTCGCCGGACTCGCTCGCCGTTCAGGTCGGAGAGGTGCTCCGGCACCGGCCTTCAGCCTCGGGTTTCGACGTGGCGATCATCGGGGTCAGCGAGCCTGGCTCCTCGGTGAAGGCTTACGCCGACGCGGGCGCCACCTGGTGGCTGGAGCACCTCCACGGATATCGGGGCTCCATGGAGCAACTCGTGGAGCGCGTCAAGGCGGGGCCGCCGCACGTGGGCTGAGGCCTTTGTCATTCGCGCCTCCAGGCCGGTGCCGGCGTCACCTGTCACGGTGGTGAAGCCGGACGTGGCGGCCCTGCCAGCGTGCCCGCAACCACCGGTCGTGGCTGGCGATCACTATCGCGCCGGGTCCCGCCGAGCCCATCGCCTCCTCCAGTTCGTCGGAGAGGCGGGGCGAGAGGTGGTTCGTGGGCTCGTCGAGCAGGAGCACCTCCGGCGGGTCCGCCACCAGCAGCGCCAGCGCGAGCCGCCGGCGCTGGCCGACGGACAGCTCGCCCACCCGCAGGTCCACGTCCCGCCGGCCGATCAGGCCGAGGGAGCGCAGCGTCACGGCCTCGGCGCGCTCCGCTCCCAGTGCCAGCTCGTACGTCTCCCGCACCGTGCGGTCCGGCCGCTCGAACACGGTGTCCTGGGCCAGCAGCCCGACGGTCAGGCCGCGCCGCCGCCGCACCTCGCCCTCCGCGTCGAGCCGGCCGGCCAGTACTGCCAGGAGCGTCGACTTGCCCGCACCGTTCGGCCCGGTGACCAGCAGGCGCTCCCCTGGCGACACGTCGAGCCGGTCGATCGCGAGCCGTCCCGACACCCGCACGTCCCGCAACGACAGCAGGGGCGCGTGGGGAGCGACGTTCTCCGGCACGTCGGGTGCGGCGTCCTCGGGCGCGGGGGTGCTCAGGGCGGGAGTGGCGTCCTCGGGCGCCGAGGTGCTCAGGGCGGGAGTGGCGTCGTCCGGCGCGTGGGAGGCCAGGGCCGGAGGGTGGAAACGGAGTGGCGGCGGTGGGGCGGGGACCTGGTCGCGTTCCAGCTCGGCCAGCCGCCGGGCGGCGTTGCGTACCCTGCGCGAGATCTGGCTCTGCACGCGCCCACCACGGTGCCCGTACCCCATCTTCTCGTTGTCGCGCCGCAGCCCGTCCAGCGCCACCCGCCGCGCCGTCACCGCGACGGACCGGCGCAGCTCGCCGAGCTCGGCCTGCTCCTCCACGTGCCGCTGCTCCCAACGCTCCCGCTCGGCCCGCTTCTCGGCCAGGTACGCGCCGTACCCGCCCCCGTACCGGACGGGCCCGTCCACCGCGGGGTCGAGGTCGATCAGGTCCGTGCAGACCGCGTCCAGGAATGCCCGGTCGTGGCTGGCCACGACCACGACCCCGGACATGCCGCGCAGCTGCTCCTCCACGAACACCGCGGCGGCGTCGTCCAGGTGGTTGGTGGGCTCGTCCAGCAGGAGTGCCGCGGGCCGCCTGATGAGCAGCGCCGCCAGGGCCAGCCGCCCGCGCTGCCCGCCCGACAGGGACGCGAGCGAACGGGAACGCGGCACGCCACCCAGGCCGAGCCGGTCGAGGACGATCTCCGCGCGTCGGTCGGCGTCCCAGGACTCGCGCTGTTGCGCCTGGTCGAGCCGGGCCCCGTACGCTTCGAGCAGAGCGGCGTCGTCCGGGGCCCCGGCGAGCGCCCGGGTGAGCCGGTCGAGCTCGGCCAGGTCGGCGCGCGCCTCGCGCAGGGCGTCGTCGAGCACGTCGGCGACCGTGGCATCGCCGTCGAACGGCAGCTCCTGGTGCAGGAAGCCGAGGTCGGCGGGGCGGACGACGGCGCCGGAGTCGGGCTGGTCCACCCCCGCCAGCAGCCGCAGCAAGGTGGACTTGCCCGCGCCGTTCTCGCCGATCAGCCCGATCCGGCGGCCGGGGGCGGCGGTGAGGGTGACGCCGTCGAGCACGCGCCGCGTGCCCAGCGTCCGTACGAGGTCGCGGGCGAGCAGCGCGTCACTCACCGATGGGCCCTCCGGTCTCCAGCAGCCGGCCGCCGGACAGCTCCAGCCGGCGCTCCACCCCGATCTCCGCCAGGAACCGCTCGTCGTGGCTGACCACCACGAACGCCCCCTCGTACGAGCCGAGCGCGCTTTCCAGCTGCCCCACGCTGACCAGGTCGAGGTTGTTGGTGGGCTCGTCGAGCAGCAGGAGTTGCGGAGCCGGATCGGCGCAGAGCACGCAGGCCAGCGTGGCGCGCAGCCGTTCGCCGCCCGACAGCACGCCCACCGGCAGGTGGGCGCGGGCACCGCGGAACAGGAAGCGGGCGAGCAGGTTCATCCGCTCCGCCTCCGGCATGCGGGGGGCGAACGCGGCCAGGTTCTCGGCCACGGTGCGCTCGACGTCGAGCAGGTCGAGCCGCTGCGACAGGTAGGCGACCCGGCCGTCGGCCCGCCTGGTCGTGCCGCCGTCGGGCGCCAGGTCGCCGCTGATCAGGCGTAGCAGGGTCGACTTGCCCGCGCCGTTGGGGCCGGTCAGCGCGATGCGCTCGGGCCCGCGGACCGTCAGGTCGACACCCGGCTCGGCGAACAGGCCACGGGCCTGCAGGTGCTCGCCGTGGAACACCGTGCGCCCGGCGGGCACGTTCGTGCCCGGCAGCTCCAGCGTGATCTTCTGGTCGTCGCGCAGCGCCCGCCCGGCCTCGTCGAGCCTGGCCTTGGCGTCGCTGACGCGGGCGGCGTGCATCTGGCCCGCCCGCCCGGCCGACTCCTGGGCGCCCCGCTTCATGTTCCCGGCGAAGATGCGCGGCAGCCCGGCGCTCTTGAGGTTGCGGGCGGCGTTGCTCGCCCGGCGGTCGGCGCGCTCGCGGGCCTGTTGCATCTCCCGCTTCTCGCGCTTGAGCTCCTGCTCGGCGCTGCGCACGTTCCGCTCGGCGGCCTCCTGCTCACCGCGTACGGCCTCCTCGTACGCGGTGAAGTCGCCGCCGTAGAAGCGCACCTCGCCCCGGTCGAGCTCGGCGATGCGGTCCATCCGGTCGAGCAGGGCCCGGTCGTGGCTGACCACGAGCAGGCAGCCGTTCCAGTCGCCGAGCACGTCGTAGAGCCGGCGGCGGGCGGCGAGGTCGAGGTTGTTCGTCGGCTCGTCGAGCAGCAGGACGTCGGGCCGCCTGAGCAGCTGCGCGGCCAGGCCGAGCGAGACGACCTGGCCGCCGCTCAGCGTCCGCAACGTGCGGTCGAACACGAGATCGCCGAGCCCGAGCCGGTCGAGCTGGGCGCGGGTGCGCTCCTCGATGTCCCAGTCGTTGCCGATCGTGGTGAAGTGCTCCTCACTGGCGTCGCCCGACTCGATGGCGTCCAGCGCGGCGATCACCGGGGCGATGCCGAGAACCTCGGCCACGGTCAGGTCGCCGGTGAGGGGCAGGCTCTGCGGCAGGTAACCGAGCAGCCCGCTGACGGACACGCTCCCGCCTCCGGGCCGGTACTCGCCGGCGATCAGCTTGAGCAGCGTGCTCTTGCCCGCGCCGTTGGGGGCGACGAGGCCCGTACGGCCGCCGCCCACGGTGAAGGACAGGTCGCTGAAGACGGGCGTGTCGTCAGGCCAGGAGAAGGACAGGCTGGAGCAGATGATGAACGCGTCGGACATGCGAGAAGACCTCGTGAGAGAACGCGGGCGCGCCGAAGCCGCCCGGTAAAGGGGACAGGGGTTCGGGAATGACGACGAGGGCCACATCGGCGGCGGTCATGTGCGCCTGCCGGGGCCGGTCAATCTCCGGTATCACCCGGAGATGTCGTCGTCACCTGCCACGTCTGGTCTCCTAGCTTCTGATCACGAGCGTTTCACACCATAGCACCCGCTGGGCGCCGGCTATCCCTGGTCCCTTTCGCTCGGGACCGGGCCACGGCTATCCCCTGCTCCTCTTCGCCCGGGTCCGGGCCACGGCTTCCGCGACCGCGCCGCGGTTGCCGTCGGCCCAGCCGACGTGCTGGACGATGCGCTCGATGCGCCAGCCGTCCGGGGTGCGGAGCATGTGGTTGGTGTACGAGCCGCGCAGCAGGTAGAAGTCGCCGCCCTCGGCCCCTTCGAGGAGGTGCTGCGCGTACATGGCGGAGTGGCAGATCGCCCGGTCGGGATCGTCCGGGTCGAATTCGACGACATGGTTCGGGCTGATGTGCTGCGTGGCGGTGAACCCGTCGAGGGCCTCGCTGATGCGGCGGACGACCTCGTCGCGGGCGAAGCTTCCGGCCGGGCTGCCCAGTTCGGAGTAGTCGGTGTACACGGGGTCGGTGAAACAGGCGGCGAACAGCTCCCAGTCACGGCGATCGACGCTGATCGCGTACTTGGTGACCTGCTCGACGATCTCGACGCGGTCTTCGAGCCGGCGGATCCGGGCTCCGAGGTCGGTGGCCATGCGCGTTCTCCCAGCCGTTGAGGGCGGTCTCCGAGTGCTCAACCATACGGTGATGGATTATCCGAAGCAAGACGATATGAGACAGGACTATCCGAGGAGCATGCGATAGTATCCGCTCGTGCCCCGAGACAGTGACCGCTCCGTGCCGGCCGAAGACCTGACCTGGCTGGCCCATCGCGCCGCCGAGGCGCTCAAGGAGGCCTTCAACAGGGTGTCGCGCGCGGCCGGCCTCGCCGACCTGCGGGACTGGCTCGTCCTCGCCCTGGTCAGCGACGGCTCGCAACGCACTCAGCTCGAGATCGCCCGCGAGCTCGACATCGACAAGACGACGCTGGTGGCCATCATCGACCGCTTGGAGAAGGACGGCCTGATCATCCGCAACGTCTCCGAACGCGACCGGCGCGTCCGCATTCCGGCGGCCACGCCGAGGGGCGTCGAGGTGAAGAACCAGGTCGCCGTGGCCCGCGACGCGGCCATCAGCGAACGCCTCGCCGCCATCCCGGCTTCCGAGCATGCCAAGTTCCACAGCATGCTGTGGAACATCGTCGAAGGCGCCTGAAACAGCGCCGTCCCTGAGTGGTGCTCAGCGCAATCTCCGTCGGGATCGGGACGCGCTCCCACGGGGGTGGCGAGCGGGGTATCCGGGCGGGCTCCAGCAGGCCCGCTCGGCACCCACGTATCGGGGGCCCGACGAGCGGAGGTTTTCGGGGGTCGGAGGGGGCGGCAGGCCCCCTGGGAGGCGCTGGCTGGAATCCCGGGTGCGGAGCGGCCCCGTCGTGGAAGGCCGTGCTTTTCTGGAGGCGGGTCGGGCGGTGATAATGGTCCGCGCGTTCGGGGTCGGCGGCTGTTAGCGTTATCGGCAAGGGGGTGAGCCTCCGTGAGATCCAGGGACGGCAGGCCTGCGGTGCTCATGGACGTAGCCGTGCTCGCCGGAGTCTCGGCCATGACCGTGTCGCGCGTGCTCAACGCGCCGGATCGGGTGCGGGCCGAGACCAGGGCGCGCGTGCTCGCCGCCGTACAGGAGCTCGACTACCGGCCCAACCAGGCCGCGCGCCAGCTCGTCACCGGGCGGTCCGGGGTGCTCGGGGTGGTGAGCATCGACACCACCCTGTACGGGCCCGCCTCCACGCTCTACTGCATCGAGCAGGCCGCCAGGAACGCCGGGTTCAACGTGAGCATCGCCAGCCTGCCCTCGCTCAGCCGTAAGTCGATGGAGGAGGGCGTGGAACGGCTGCGCGACCAGGCCGTGGACGGCGTGATCATCGTCGCGCCGCACGAGTCGGCCGCCGACGGGCTGCGGCATCTGCCGGCCGAGATGCCCGTGGTCGCGGTCGACGCCGGGGACGACATCCCCGTGCCCGTGGCCAAGGTCGATCAGCGTACGGGCGCCGCCAGGGCCACCCGGCACCTGCTCAGCCTCGGCCATCGCACGGTGTGGCACGTGGCCGGGCCCGCCGACTGGCTCGACGCGAACGGGCGCATCGAGGGGTGGCAGGGCGTGCTGGAGTCCGCCGACCGGCCGGTGCCCGACGTGCTGCGGGGTGATTGGAGCTCGCGTTCCGGCTACCAGCTCGGGCAGCAGCTGGCCCCGAATCCGGAGGTCACCGCCGTGTTCGCGGCCAACGACCAGATGGCGCTCGGCGTGCTGCGCGCCCTGCGTGAGGCCGGGCGGCGGGTGCCGGAGGACGTGAGCGTGGTCGGGTTCGACGACATCCCCGAGTCGGCCTACTTCTGGCCGCCGCTGACGACCGTACGCCAGGACTTCCACGAGGTGGGCCGGCACGCCTTCCACCTGCTGCTGGACCGGATGGCGGGAGCGTCGGTCGACGCGCGGCGGCTGGTGGAGCCCGAGCTGGTCGTGAGGGAGAGCACCGCCCCGGCCCCGGAGGCGTAGGAGGCGGCAAGGACCGGAGGCGTCCGAGGCGAGGGTCCGCCGGTGAAGTCTGCGGCGTGGTCCCGTGCTCAGCCCGGCGCAGGTGCCGGGCCGAGCATCGGCGGTCAGCCTCGGGAAGGTGCGGGGCCGAGCATGAGCGGTCAGCCCCGCGAAGGTGCCGGGCTGAGCGCCAGTGGTCAGCCCGGTGGCGTGGTGGTTACGGGCGGGCCAGGCGGATCACGTTCCAGGAGACCGGGGGCAGGAGCACGCGGGCCGGGTCCTGCTCCACGTCCGGGTTGGCCCGGGGCGCGATCCGGTCCGGGTCGTCGGCCGTGTTGCGGGCGTAGACGTCCGGGTCCGTCAGGGTCGTGGCCTCGACGATGCGGGCGCCGCCGAGCGCCCGGGTGTCGATCTCCAGGGAGAGCGGCCCGTCGGTGGAGCGGTTGACGGCGAACAGCGTCGTGCCCTCCTCCGAGTGCGTGGCCACCGCGTGCAGCAGCGGCACCTCGCCGAACTGCGCCGTCTCGTACGACGGCGACACCGGCTCCACCCGCAGCACGTCGCCGGCCGCGAGCCGGGACGCCTGCGCGAACGGGTGGAAGGTGGTCTGGCGCCACGCCCGCCCGCCGGGCTCGGTCACGATGGGTGCGATGACGTTGACGAGCTGGGCCAGCGACGCGGCCGTGACCCGGTCGCTGTTGCGCAGCAGGGTGATCAGCAGGCCGCCGAAGGCGACGGCGTCGGCCAGGTGGTAGTGGTCCTCCAGCAGCCTCGGCGCGATCGGCCAGTCGGCGGGCGGCGCGGCGTTCTGGAAGCGCGACAGGTACCAGACGTTCCACTCGTCGAAGGAGAGGTCGATCCGCTTGCGCGACTTCAGCCTGGCGCCGACGGAGTCGGCGGTGGCCACGACCGAGCGGATGAAGTACTCCATGTCGGTCGAGCAGGCCAGGAAGCTGCCCAGGTCGCCGTCCTTCTCCTCGTAGTACGCGTGGCAGGAGATGTAGTCCACCACGTCGTACGCCTCCTCCAGCACCGTGGCCTCCCACGCGCCGAAGGTCGGCATGCTGGAGCTGGAGCTGCCGCAGGCGACCAGTTCCAGGGACGGGTCCACCATGCGCATGGCGCGGGCGGTCTCGGCGGCGAGCCGGCCGTACTCGTGGGCGGTCTTGTGCCCGGTCTGCCAGGGGCCGTCCATCTCGTTGCCCAGGCACCACATCCTGATCCCGTGCGGCTCCTTGGAGCCGTTGGCGATGCGCTGGTCGGACAGCGCGGTGCCGGACGGGTGGTTGCAGTACTCCAGCAGGTCGAGGGCCGCCTCGATGCCGCGGGTGCCGAGGTTGAGCGCCATCATGGGCTCGACGCCGGCCTTGCGGCACCAGCGGACGAACTCGTCCACGCCGACCTCGTTCGTCTCGGTGCTGTGCCAGGCCAGGTCCAGCCGGCGGGGGCGCCGATCGACGGGGCCGACGCCGTCCTCCCAGCGGTAGCCGGAGACGAAGTTGCCGCCCGGGTAGCGGACCGTCGACACCCCCAGCTCCCTGGTCAGGTCGAGCACGTCGCCGCGGAAGCCGTCCTCGTCGGCCGACGGGTGGCCCGGCTCGTAGATGCCGGTGTAGACGCAGCGCCCGAGGTGTTCGACGAACGTGCCGAAGGTGCGCCGCCGGACCGGGGCGACCTTGAACGCGGGATCGAGCGTGAGTTTTGCCTGGTGCACGGAGAGATCTCCTGGGTTTCGCGGGCGTTACGTGATCCAGATTGTTAGCGATAACAAGGAGGCCGGTCAAGGGGTGCACCACCAGGTGGCGCTGGTCAGGGAGGGGACTTGACACGCCGGTTGTTACCGCTAACACTCGGGTAACCCCAACGAAACAAACGGCCCCCGACCTCAGCGGAAAGCGACAGCTCGCAGGAGAGGCCACCGTGCAAGATCCCCCTCACATCTCCCGCCGCCTGCTTCTCGGCGGAAGCCTCGCACTCGCCGGCGCCGCCGCCGCCGGATGCGCCATCCCCGTCGGGCTCGGCTCGTCCCAGACCCGGGTCCAGTACTGGCACTTCCTCGGCGCGAGCGACGGGATCATCATGAACAAGATGGTCCAGGCGTTCGCCAAGGACAACCCGGACGTCTTCGTCGAGGAGAACGTGCTCGCCTGGGGCGAGCCGTACTACACGAAGATCGCGATGGCCGGCTCCGGCGGCCGTTCCCCCGATCTGGCCACCTTCCACCTGGCCCGCCTGGCCGGGATCGGCGCGGGGCAGATCCTCGACCCCATCAACGTGAAGCTGCTGGAGGAGGCCGGCCTGCGGGCCGCCGATTTCAGCCCGCCCATCTGGGAGCGTGCCCACCTCGACGGGGTGCTGTACGCGATCCCGTTCGACGCCCACCCGATGGTGCAGTACTACAACACCGACATCTGCGGGAAGGCCGGGCTGCTCGGCCCCGACGGCAAGCTGAAGCCCACGACGGGCGTGGACGAGCTGGTCGCGGCGCTCAACAAGGCCAAGGAGGTGATGGGCGGCAAGCCCCCGCTGGCCTACGACGCGCTCGGCATCGGCACCGTGGGCCCCTGGCGCGTGTGGTACTCGCTCTACCCGCAGAGCGGCGGCACGCTGCTGTCGGACGACGGCACCAAGATCGCCATCGACGACGCCAAGGCGCTCGAGGTGCTGCGGTTCATGCGCCGGCTCGGGGAGGAGGGGCTGTGCGACCGGCGCACCGACTACGGGGCTTCGGTGGCCAACTTCACCAACGGCCAGGCCGCGTTCCTGTGGAACGGCGACTGGGAGACCACCGGCCTCAAGGAGCGCAAGACGCCGTTCAGCATGACCCGGTTCCCCAACGTGTTCGGCTCGGGGGCGGCGCAGGCCGACTGCCACTCGTTCGTGCTGCCGCACCAGCGCAACCGGGACCCCGAGGTGGAGCGGGCCACGTACCGGTTCATCGCCTACCTGGTCAAGAACAGCGCGGACTGGGCGGTCGCCGGGCACGTGCCCGCGTACCTGCCGGCGCTGGAGGAGCCCGAGTACCTGTCTCTCCAGCCGCAGTCGGAGTACCGCTCGGTCATCACCGACGTCGCGCTCGACCCGCAGGTGTGGTTCACCGGGTCGGCGTCGCGGCTGTGGCTCGAGTTCGGGCAGGCCTTCTCCCCGGTCATCACCGGGGACCACACGCCGGAGGAGGGCCTGGCCGCGGCCAAGGCGGCGCTCGACCGGCTGCTGTCCGCCCCGAACCCCTTCCCCGCCGAGGAGCGCCAATGACCGGGTTTGTCGAGGTCACCAATGAACACGGCACCTTGGTCGTGCGACCGACGAAGGAGGGCGCATGACCACCGTCGCGGCCCGCGCGACCGCCGCCCCCGTCGCCCAGGCGAAGGTCCGGCGTGGCTGGACGCAGCACGGGCTGCTGTTCGTGGCGCCGTTCCTGCTGATCTACCTGGCCTTCCTGGTTTGGCCGACGGTGCTCGGCTTCCGGATGAGCCTGTCGAGCGTGAACATCGCGGGCGGCAACAACCACCTGGTCGGGTTCGCCAACTACGCCGAGGCGTTCGCCGACCCGCGCATGTGGCACTCGCTGTGGAACACGCTGGTGTTCACCGTGCTGAGCACGGTCCCGCTGGTGCTGCTCGGCCTCGGGTTCGCGCTGCTGGTGCACCACCTGCGGTTCGTGCAGTGGCTGTGGCGGCTGTCGTTCTTCGGGCCGTTCCTGCTGCCGTCCGCCGTCGTGTCGCTGCTGTGGCTGCAGATGATCTACCCGCCCGACTACGGCCTGCTCAACGGCACGCTCGGCACCGACACGCTGTGGCTGGGCGACCCGTCGGTCGCCATGTGGTCGATGGTGCTGACCACGGTCTGGTGGACGGTCGGCTTCAACTTCCTGCTCTACCTGGCCGCGCTGCAGTCGATCCCGCAGCACCTGTACGAGGCCGCCGCCATCGACGGAGCCTCGGCCTGGGACAGGCTGCGCTCGATCACCCTGCCGCTGCTCGGCCGCACGACCGCGCTCATCGTGGTGCTGCAACTGCTGGCGTCGCTGAAGGTGTTCGACCAGATCTACCTGATGACCGCCGGCGGGCCGCAGGACTCCACCAGGCCGATCATCGAGTACGCCTACGACGTCGGCTTCACCGGCTACCGCACCGGCTACGCCTCGGCCGTCTCGTACATCCTGTTCGTCCTGATCGTCATCGTCTCCCTGGCGCAGCTGCGGCTGTTCCGCAAGCGGACGGAGGTCTCGTCATGACCAAGCGGTTCAGCTTCAGCCAGTTCGTCCTGCTGGTGGTCGCCCTGGCCCTGGCGGTCGTCTGGCTCGCGCCCATCGCCTGGGCGATCGCCACCTCGCTCAAGCCGGAGACCGAGACCACGAAGGTCCCGCTGCAGTGGTTCGGCAGCGAGATCACGCTGGACTCGTACCGGCTGGTCCTGGGCACCGGCGGCATCGTCAAGTGGGCGATCAACTCGACCGTCACCGCGGTGATCGTCACGTTCCTGACCGTGCTGTTCTCGGCGATGGCGGCCTACGGGTTCGCGCGCACGCAGTTCAAGGGGCAGCGGGTGCTGCTCGCGGTGATCCTGGCCGGGATCATGGTGCCGCCGCACGTGCTGATCGCGCCGCTGTTCGCGGAGATGGTGGCGCTCGGGCTGGTCGACACCTGGTGGGCGATCATCCTGCCGCAGGTGGCGGCGCCGCTGATCGTGTACGTGCTGTTCAAGTTCTTCCAGGACGTGCCGCCGGAGCTGGAACAGGCGGCCTTCGTGGACGGGGCCGGGCGGTGGCGGGTGTTCTTCACGATCGTGCTGCCGCTGTCGCGCCCGGTGCTGGCCGCCGTGTCGATCTTCACGTTCATCACGACCTGGAACAACTTCCTCTGGCCGTTCCTGGTCTCCACCGACCCGAACACGATGACGCTGCCCGTCGGGCTGGCCAACGTGGTGCAGGGGACGTTCGGGCTGCGGTACGCGCAGATCATGGCCTCGGTCGTGCTGGCCGGGCTGCCGCTGCTGGTGGTGTTCGTGCTCTTCCAGCGGCAGATCGTACGCGGCGTCGCCCACACCGGCCTGGCCGGTCAGTGATCCCGCAGGTGCTCCCGCAGGGCGTCCCGGTCGTCCGGGACGCCGTGGGCGCGCAGCACCTCCTGGAGGTTGATCCAGCTCCACGCGTCGTCACTCAGGTCGGCGATGGCCGTGAGGGCGGCGCGCCGTAGCTCCGGCGCGTCCGCGACGGTCTCCAGGAGGTCGCCCGCGATCGGGAAGGCGTCCACGGGCTTGGCGGCCGCCAGGCGGGCGATGAGGGCCTGGGCCCTGGCGGGCGCCTCACCGGGCAGGCGTCGCTTGCTGACGCGGGCGGCCAGCGTGGCCAGGTCGCCCTCGGCGTACGGGAGCGGGGTGTCGCCGGTGGCGGTGAGCAGCCTGACGACGGCGTCGCGAGCTTTCGGGGGCGCGTCCTCGCCGTACAGGTTGACCAGCGCCAGCGCGGCGGCGTCGCGCACGAGGCCGTCGGCGTGGCCGAGCCCGGGCTCGATCGCCCCTGCCGGCGCCCCTGCCGGCGCCCCTGCCGACGCCTCTGTCGGCCAGGGCAGCAGGGAGAGCGCGAACATCGCCGTCGCGACCGTGACCGGCTCGGCGTCGGCCTCGACGAGGCCGGCGAGCGCGGGCCCGGTGGTGTCCGCCTCCTCCGGGAACCAGCTCACGAGGTACGCCGCGGCCGTCCTGACGTGCGGATCCCCGTCGGCCAGGAGGGAGATCGGCAGGTTCTCCCTGACGGCGTCGTAGGAGGCCAGCATGGCGGCGTCGAACATGCGCTCCAGCTTGTGGTCGTACGTCTGCCGGACGTAGGCCCGGTCCCTGCGGACGGCGTCGTTCGGCGCCTCGGCCACCCACTGCTCGAGGTGGGCGTCGGCCTCCTCCTTGCTCCTGGACTGCACGCCCGCGCTCTCCTCGCGCCAGCGCGCGATGCCGACGCCTTCCGGCAGGTGGCCCTCCTCGTAGCCGAGGGCCAGGGAGGCGAGCAGATGGAGGATCAGCTCGCGGTCGGGCGTGGCGGGGTCGGCGGCCAGGCGGGCCAGGAACGGCACCGCGTGCGGGGTGGCCGGGAAGCGCGTGCCCTGGTGGAAAATGTTGCCGTAGAGCGCCGACATGGCTTTCTGGCGCTCGCCTTCGTCGGCGGACGCGAGCGCCCGAATCTGGCCGGGCACGTCCGTGGCCCGGCCGTAGGCGTGCTTCAGCTTGCCCCAGGAAACGCGATCGAGATCGTCCACGCGCGCGAGCGTATCGGTAAATATCAGATTACGTCCGCCGTTTACCGTTGCCAGGGAATTGCCAGGAACGATGGGTAGTCTCCCTCGGCATGAACTGGCAGCGCAAAATGAACAAAGCGCTGGTCAGGTTCACCGGATTCCAGATCGAACGTGTAGGAAAAGCGGCTCCTCCCCAGCCCGTTCCCGAGATCAGACCGCCCGCGGATCCGGCGACCGACCGGTTGCTCGACTCCCCCGTGTTCCTCCTGTCCCCCGTGCGGTCCGGTTCGACGCTCCTGCGCGCGATTCTGAACGCCCACTCCGCCCTGCACGCCCCTCACGAGCTGCACGTACGCCGCCTCCGCGTGCAGTTCGACACGAGCCTGGCGGCCAAGGCGATGGCGGCCCTCGGGCACAACCAGGCCGATCTGGAGCATCTGCTGTGGGACCGCGTCCTGCACCGGGAGCTGGTACGCAGCGGCAAACGGTTCATCGTGGACAAGACCCCCGCGAACGCCTTCGCCTACCAGCGCATCGCCGCCTGCTGGCCCGACGCGCGCTTCGTCTTCCTGCTCCGCCACCCCGCCTCGATCGCCGCGTCCTGGCACGAGGCCAGCCCCGACAGGCGCACCCCCGAGGAGGCCGCGCTGGACGCGCTGCGGTACATGAAGGCCGTGCAACGGGCCAGGTCAGCCCTGCCCGGCCTGACCGTCAGGTACGAGGAGCTGAGCGCCGACCCGGAGAAGGTGACCCGCGAGATCTGCGACTTCCTGGGCCTGGAGTGGGAAGCGGGGATGCTCGCCTACGGGAAGCAGTCCGTCCTGGAGAAGGGCCTCGGGGACTGGCGCGACAAGATCCGCTCCGGCGCCGTGCAGCCCGCGCGGGAGCTCCCCTCCGCGGACCAGGTCCCGGACGCGCTGAAACCCATGTGCCGGACCTGGGGGTACCTCACGTGAAGATCCGCTACCTCATGCTGCACGCGTACGGCATGGGCGGCACCATCCGCACCGTCGTCAACCAGGCCAACGCGATGGCCGCCGCGGGCCACGACGTCGAGCTGGTCAGCCTGGTGCGGCGGCGCGACACCCCCCAGTTCGCGCTCGACCCGCGGGTCGGGATCACCGCGCTGGTGGACCAGCGCGGCGGCAGGGCGCCGGACTCGTTCGGGCGCCGGGCCTGGCGAAAGGTACGCGGCAAGATCGTGCCGAGGGGCGAGTTCGCGGCCGACTACTTCACCGAGCGGGTGGAGTGGGCGGCGATGGAGTACGTCTCCGGCCTGCGCGACGGCGTCCTCGTGACCACCAGGCCCGCCCTGAACCTGATCGCCGCCCGCCGCGCCGCCAAGGACGTCGTCAGGGTCGCCCAGGAGCACATGAACCTGTCAGCGTACCCCGACACCATCCGCAGGGAGATCGCCCGCCACTACGGCCGGTTCGACGCGGTCACCGTGCTGACGCGCACCAACCGCCTCGAGTACCAGCGCCTGCTGCCCTCGACCCCCATCGTGCAGATCCCGAACGCGGTCCATCAGGCCGACCAGGAACGTTCCCAGCAGGTCAATCCCGTCGTGGTCGCGGCCGGGCGGCTGGTGCCGCAGAAGGGGTTCGACCTGCTCATCACGGCCTTCGCGCAGGTGGTGCGGGAGCATCCGGAATGGCGGTTGCGCATCTTCGGCACCGGGCCGCGCAAGGGCCAGTTGCAGGGGCTCATCGACGGGTTCGGGCTGGGCGAGCACGTGTCGCTGGCCGGGCGCACCGACCGGCTGGACAGGGAGCTGGCGGAGTCCTCCGTGTACGCGCTGAGCTCCCGGTTCGAGGGCCTGCCGATGGTGATGATCGAGGCCATGACGCACGCGCTGCCCGTGGTCGCCTTCGACTGCCCGACCGGGCCCCGGGACGTGCTGACGGACGGGGTGGACGGCGTGCTCGTGCCGCCGCGGGACGTGGACGCGCTGGCCGCCGCGCTGAGCCGGGTCATGGGTGACCGGGAACTGCGGGTGCGGATGGGGAAGGCGGCGCACAAAGCGTCGCGTGCGTACGCGCCTGAATTGGTGATGCCATTGTGGGAGGATTTGTTCTCGGAGTTGCTGGCGGGTGAGCGCGTGGCCGACAACTTCTGGACGTCCGGGAAAAGATTTACCTGACCGATTCCTTCGACATGGCCGGGCTTTCCGCGCCCTTTGTCACGAAATATCACCCATTTCGGCAAAAGCATCTCAAAGGGCGCGGCAATCTGGAGCGATGCGTATCCGGAAAGCCCACCTGGCCGCTGCGGCAGGTGCCCTTGCCCTGGTCACGGGGCTCACCGCACCCGCACACGCCAGCGCCCCCGCCGCCGCGCCCGCCGCTGGACCCGTCCACGCCGTCCAGCAGGACGCGCCCTCGGTGTACGGCAGCGCCGCCTACCTGATGGACGTCTCGTCCGGCAAGGAACTGTTCAGCAAGAACGCCGACGACCGCCTCCCGATCGCCAGCGTCACCAAGATGATGACCGCGTACGTCGTCCTGAAGACCGCCAAGCCCACGGACGTGGTGCAGGTCAAGCGGGAGGACGTCCAGTACGCGGAGGACGGCGGCGGCACCACCGCCGACCTGCGGCCCGGCGACCGCCTCACCGTCGGCGAGCTCCTGTACGGCCTCATGCTCCCCTCCGGCGCGGACGCCGCCCACGCGCTCGCCCGCACCTACGGCCCCGGCGTCGGCGGCTTCGTCGGCAAGATGAACGCCACGGCCCGCGAGCTGGGCATGAACGACACCGAGTACGTCAA
Source organism: Nonomuraea sp. NPDC049625 (assembly GCF_040675285.1). Taxonomy (NCBI): domain Bacteria; kingdom Bacillati; phylum Actinomycetota; class Actinomycetes; order Streptosporangiales; family Streptosporangiaceae; genus Nonomuraea; species Nonomuraea sp. NPDC049625. The sequence continues at coordinate 274,866 of NZ_JBFAOQ010000009.1, forward strand.
CGCCGACGGCCTGCCCAAGCGCGGCGGGGACGGCTACTCCACCGCCCGCGACCAGAGCATGCTGGCGGCCAAGGCCGTGCAGGTGCCGCTGATCAAGGAAGTGGCCGGGACCCGGTACCACTCGCTGGACGCCACCTCCGAGCACCGCTCGTACAGCTGGCGCAACACCAACAAGATGCTCGGGACACCGGGCGCGATCGGGCTGAAGACCGGGTTCACCCGGGCGGCCGGGTTCACGCTGGCGTTCGCGGGCGAGAAGCGCGGCCACACGCTGGTGGGCGTGCTGCTCGGCGAGTCGGACTCCAGCCGCCGCTTCGACACGGCGGAGGCGCTGCTGTCCTGGGGTGCGGCCCGCGAGTCCGCCTGACCGAAGCCCGGGCGGACACCATGGACGGTGTTGATCCTTTGGACTAGTTTGCCCGACATGAAGCTTCGAATCGCGTTGAGTGCGCTGTCAGCCGCCGCCGCCGTACTCGCCGCCCCGGTCCCCGCCGCCCACGCCGGAACCCCCAAGCTCGGCTGGGAGCTCAAGGAGACCGGGGTGACCGCGCGCCTGCGCGGCCTGTCGCCCGTCAGCCGGGACGTGGTGTGGGCCTCGGGCTCGGGCGGCACCGTGCTGAGGACCGTCGACGGCGGGCGGAGCTGGCAGAACGTCTCCCCGCCCGACACCTCCGCGCTCCAGTTCCGCGACATCGAGGCGTTCGACGAGCGCAGGGCCGTGGCGCTGTCGATCGGGGAGGGTACGGACTCGCGCGTCTACCGGACGGAGGACGGCGGGCGCACGTGGACGGAGACGTTCAGGAACGACGAGCCCCGGGCCTTCTACGACTGCCTGGCCTTCTTCGACCGGCGGCACGGGCTGGCCATGAGCGACCCGGTGGACGGCAGGTTCCGGATCCTGGCCACGGACGACGGCGGGCGGAGCTGGCGGGTGCTGCCGGCCGACGGGATGCCGCAGGCGCTGACGGGCGAGGCGGGGTTCGCGGCGAGCGGCCAGTGCCTGGTCACCGCGGGCGGCCGGGACGCCTGGCTGGCCAGCGGCGGGGCGGAGCGGTCACGGGTGTTCCACTCGGGCGACCGCGGACGCACCTGGACGGTCTCCGACACCCCGATCCCCGCGGGCGACCCGGCCCGCGGCGTCTTCGGCCTGGCCTTCCGCGACCGTCACCACGGCCTCGCGGTCGGCGGCGACTACCGCCCCGACCAGCCTTCCCCCAGCGCCGCCGCCCTCACCCGGGACGGCGCCACCACCTGGCAACCCGCCACCACCCCGCCGCCCGCCTACCGCTCCGGCGTGGCGTGGCTCCCCCACCTGCCGTTCGCCGCCATCGCGGTGGGGCCTTCGGGCAGCGACGTGACGTGGTCGGGCGGGCGCGCCTGGGAGACCTTCGACAACGGATCGTTCGACACGGTGTCCTGCACCCGCGACCTCTCCTGCTGGGCCTCCGGCGACCAGGGCCGCCTCGCCCGTCTGACCCTCCGATAACCGCGTAGGCGGTGTCAGCGTACGCCGCGGGGGCGGAACTGGATGCTGATGCGCGGCCCCGCCGGGCGGGAGGTCTTCGGGATCGCGTGCTCCCACGTGCGCTGGCAACTCCCGCCCATCACGATCAGATCCCCGTGCCCCAGATCCCGCCGGATGGACGGCCCTCCGCCACGGGGCCGGAGCAGGAGCGGGCGGGGGGTGCCGACCGAGATGATCGCCACCATGGTGTCCTCGGTGCTCCCCCGCCCGATCGTGTCGCCGTGCCAGGCCACGCTGTCGCGGCCATCGCGGTAGAAGCAGAGCCCCGCCGTACGGAACGGCTCCCCCAGCTCCGCACCGTAGTGATCGTCGAGGGCCCGGCGGCAGTCCTCGAGCACCGGATCCGGCAGGGTCTCGTCCTCGTCGTAGAACTTCAGCAGCCGCGGCACGTCCACCACCCGGTCGTACATGCGCCGCCGCTCCGCCCGCCACGGCACCGTCCCGGCCAGCCGCTCGAACAGCGTGTCGGCCCCCGTGAGCCAGCCCGGCCGCAGGTCGATCCAGGCGCCGTGGTCGAGGTGTGTCCTGCGGACCGTGACGCCGAGCGGCCCGACCCCGAGCTCCTCGTCGAGGCCGAGCAGAGATGCTTGGAACGAGGCTGTCATGCGATCAAGTGTATGCCTTTGTTCAAACACGCATTCGACTGGGGTGTCGGCTCGCCTTTGCCGAGGGGTCGTGCGAGGCTGGCAATCGCCGGATACGAGTGGCATCGCCGCCCTCAGCCCGCACCGTGAGGCGAAGAGGCCACCCATCGCTTCGTCACACGAAGGAGCAGGCCATGCTCACCACCGATTACCTGCCGGGAGCCCCCTGCTGGATCGAGGTCAACACCCCCGACGCGGAGGCGGCGAACGTCTTCTACACGGGGCTGTTCGGCTGGGAGTCCGTCACGCTGGGCCCCGAGTACATGCAGTATCGCTTCTGCCAGGTCGACGGCAAGACGGTCGCCGGGATCAGCGAGGTGACGCAGGAGGGCTGGACCCCGGCGTGGCTGACGTACTTCCAGGTGCCCGACGTCGACGTGATCGCCAAGACGATCGAGCAGGCGGGCGGCACGGTGCTCTTCCCGCCGAGCGACGTCGAGGGCCAGGGCCGCATGGCGGTCTTCGCCGACCCCACGGGGGCCGCGTTCGCGGTGTGGCAGCCGGGCCGGACGAAGGGGCTCGGCATGGTCACCAAGCCTGGCTCGCTCGGCTGGATCGAGCTCTACACCCCCGACCCCGCCGGCATCCGGGCCTTCTACCAGTCGGTCTTCGGCTGGCGCGTCGAGGACCTGCCGATGGGCGACATCTCCTACCCCGTCATCTCACCCGCCGACGGCGGTGAGGCCTCGGCGATGGCCGGGATCGTCCAGCTCCAGCCCGGTGACAGCCCGCACTGGCTGCCGTACTTCGAGGTGCCCGACTGCGACGCCACGGCGGCGCTGGCGCAGCAGCTCGGCGGCACGCTGCGGGCTCCCGCGACGGACGTGGAGGAAGTCGGGCGCATGGCCTTCCTCGCCGACCCCTACGGCGCCCGCTTCGCGGTCATCACCAGCTCGGCCTGACCCCGGCCACAGGCCCGGTCCGCGCGGCGCACGGGCCGGGCCGCCTCGCGCTCGCCGTCCTGTAACGTCTTCACCGTGTTATACCGTTACATGGCCGGTGCGGTGGCCGCGCGCACCGGGGACGAGATGTCCGGGCCCGCGCTCCTGGTCGCCGGGCTGGCCGTCACCGGGTCTCCCCTGACGGCGTCCTGGCTGCTGGCGGGGCTGACCGTCTCGGCCGCGTTCGGAGGGCCGCTGCTCGGGGTGCTGCTCGACCGGGCACGGCGGCCGGGGCGGCTGCTCGCGTGCTGCCTCCTCGGGTACGCGACCGGGCTCCTGCTGGTCCTGTACGGGCTGGGCCGGGTGCCGGACGCGGCCCTGATCGGCGTGGCGGTCGTGGCCGGGCTGCTGGGGCCCGCGCTGACCGGCGGCTGGACGGCGCAGCTGCCCCGGGTGGCCGGTCCCGAACGCCTGAGCAGGGCCAACGCGCTCGACTCCATGAGTTACAACGTGGCCGGGCTGGCCGGTCCCGCCGTGGTGGGGCTGGTGGCGAGCGCGGGCGGAGGCACCGCGACGGTCCTGGTGTGCGCCGGACTGCTCGTCGCCGCGCTGCCGGCCGCCTGGAGCCTGCCTCCCGTACGGGCCCGTTCGGCCGCACCCGCCGCCGTACCCGCCTCGCCCGCCACCGTGTGCGCTCACCCCGCCGCACCCGCCGCACCCGCCGCACCCGGCTCGCCCGGCTCGCCCGGCGACGGTGGCGCGGCCGGTCGCGGGCGGGCGATTCGGGTGGAGCTGATCGAGGGGTTCGCCGTCATCTGGCGGAACGCGACGTTGCGCCGGGCGACGGCCGGGTCCGCGGTCTCGTGCTGCGGCCTGGCCATGCTGGTCGTGTCCGCTCCCGTCCGCGGCGCCGAGCTCACCGGTGAGAGCGGCCACGGCGCGCTGCTGCTGGCCGTCACCGCCGCGTCCGGGCTGGCCGCGAACGCGGTGATCGCCGCGTGGGGCCGGGTGCGGCGGTGGGACCGCGTCCTGGTCCGGGGGACGGCGGTGCTCGGCGCGGGGATGGCGCTGGCGGCCGGGGCCGGGACGTTCTGGGCTGCGGTGGTCGCCGCGGCGGTGGCGGGAGCGGGCGAGGGGCCGCAGCTCACCGCGTTGTTCTCGGTACGGCACCGCGAGGCGCCGGCCCGCCTGCGCAGCCAGGTGTTCACCACGGGGGCCAGCCTGAAGATCACCTCGTTCGCGATCGGGTCCGCGCTGGCCGGACCGCTGGCGGCGTACTCGGCGAGCTCGACCCTGGTGGCGGGGGCTGTGCTGCAGGCCGTCGCCGTGGCCGTACTCACGGCCGGGCGCCGCGACAAGGGATCCCCGGGAGAAGCGTCGCGCTCAGCCCGAGGCGGGCGGTGAGGTGCGGGAGCGGTGGGCGGCGACGCGTTCGCGGGTGGCGCAGCGGGTGCTGCAGTAGCGTCGCGGGCTGCCGCCCCTGAGGTCCAGGTACGGCCGCCCGCACCCCCGAGAGGCGCACAGCCCGCCCGGAATGCGCTGATGGTCGGCCAGCAGCACCGCCAGCGCCATCGCCGACGACGCCAGGAACCACTCCCCCCACGGCGCGTCGTCCCCGCTGTCGACGTGCACGTGCCAGCTCGTCGTGCCCCCGTGGCTGGTGAGTCTGGGCGCTCGGGCCGATCCGGCGAGCAGCCGGTTGAGCAGGTCGGCCGCCTCGCTCACGGTGGCCGCGCCCAGGACCTCGCGCAGCCGCGCCGCCGCCGCCCGCATCGCCGTCACGTCGGCCTCGCCGAGGTCGAGGTCCCCGCTCTCCCCGTGGTCGCGCAGGACCCGCGACACCGACTCGACGGACGGCCGTTCGTGCAGCAGTGCGACGCACAGGTCGACGGCCCTGGCGGCCATCGCCTTGGTCGAGTGAACCTCCACCTCGAGAAGGTTATGCCAGTGCGGGCCCGGGGAATCCCCGCCGCCTCCCCGGGCCCCGCGCCGCGTCAGCCGCCGCACGCCGCGAAGACGAACATGCCCTTCAGCATCCGATACCGGTCCCGGACCTTGACCGCGCCCGTCTCGGTGTCGATCTGGACGATGGTCATCTTGTTGCCGCTCTCCTGGTACTGGACCAGGTGGACGGTCACCTGGGTGTCCCCGGTCCAGTCGACCATGTCGACGTCCCCGGCCGGCAGGTTGAGCTTCTTACGGCCGACGACCTGGTCGCTCTGCATGTCGTACAGGACGAGCTGCGGCTTGTTCCCCGCCACGAGGGCCGCGACCGTGCGGCCGTCGGCGGACAGCGCCTGCGGCGAGTTGGACGACACGACCTGCGGCGGCGTGCCGCGTACGAGCTGCTCGCCGGTGTCGCTGTAGACGGCCAGGTCGGTGACGCCCTCGTCGCCGTCGGCGCTGGTGAGCACCTCGTCCCCGTCGCCGCTGAAGCCCAGCACGGTCAGGTTGCCCGGCACGGAGCCGAGCCGGCCGCCGGTGGCGGTGTCGAACACGCGCGTGCTCTGGACCTTCTCGCCGGAGATGACGGCGGCCAGCCGGGCGCCGTCGTCGGACAGGCGCAGGGTGATGTTGTTCTGGTCCACCCGGGGCAGCGCGCCCTTGGCGAACAGCTTGACGCCGCCCCCGAGCGTGCGCACCGCCAGTTTGCCGGTCTTGGTGAGGTACGCGATCCGCTGGCCGTTGCCGCTGACCGCGATGGGCGCCGAGGCGTAGACGAGCTTCTTGCCCTTCACGTCGAGCGCGACCGTCTGGGCGTCGTGCAGCATGCTCTGGCTGCCGTCGTGCATGACGAGCCGCCAGTCGCCGCACGGCTTGGCGTCCCCGTCCTTGCCGCAGCTCTTGATGGCGGCGTACCGGACGCTGTCGTGCCCCCGATGTGCCTGCGCGTGCGCGTGCGGCTCCGCGTACGCGACGCCCCCCGGCACCGCGACGACGGCGGCCGCGAGGACCGCGAAGATCTTGGCTTTCATGTCGTTCACTCCCCCGCCTTCACATAGGCGTACCTGGTCTTGCTGATCGTGTATCGGCCGGTCCGGTTGAGCGCCCCGGAGTCGGGATCGACGGTGAGCTCCCGTATCACCGCCGTCTCCCCGACGTCACCGCTCTCCACCACCGCGTGGAGCAGGCCGTCCGGCCCCCACCAGGCGAGGTCCGGCGGCACGCCGGGCGAGAGCGGCAGGTCGGCGCCGCCGGACAGCTGCCCGGTCGCCAGGTCGTAGGTCCGCACCCTCGGCGGCTTCTTCGTGTCGGCGTTGCCCGAGGTGAACACGGCCACCGTCCGGCCGTCGGGGGCCAGGGCGAGCGTGGGGGCGTTCGCGACGAGCTGGGGCGGGGTCGCCTTGACCGAGGCGCCGCCGAGCCGGCGCGCGGTCAGGCGGAGCGTGTTGTCGCTCAGATAGCGCTTGGTCAGCACCTCGTCGCCGTCGCCGCTGAACCCGCCCATGCCCTCTCCGAGGGGCAGTGTCGTGATCTTGCCGGTCGCGACCGTGATGACCTTGGCGGGCAGGCGGACGGGCTCGTCGCCGTAGTCGATCACGACCGTGTCGCCCTTGGGCGACAGGTAGACGCCGATGTCGGAGGTGCCGACGCCCTTGGGGACCGCGGCCTTGGGCAGCGTCCTGGCCGGGCCGCCGGCGATCGGCTGGACGACCAGGCGGTGGTCGCTCTTGCGCTCGTACGCCATCACGCGGCCGTCGGCGCTGATGGCGAACGTGACGGTGTCGTGGACCTCGTTGCCCTTGGCATCGATCTGTGAGGTGGCCGCGCCGGGCACGGCGACCTTGCGGCCGTCGCGCATGATCAGCTGCCAGTGACCGCAGGGGTAGTCGAGGTCGTCCTTCTTGTGGGTGCAGGTCTTGACCCAGGCGGCGCGGGCCTCCGGGGACTTCGACTGGGCGTGGGCGGCGCCGGGCGAGAGCCCCAGTCCGCCGATGACCGCCGACGCCAGCAGGGCCGCGGTCGCTGAGGGGTGCCTCATCGGTGTGATCCTTTCGCTCACCCCGTTAGACACCCGCTTGACGTGACCGGTTGGTCACAGATCGGCCACGGCTGCGGCTCACTCCCTCCGGGGGTCCAGCGGGCGGCGGCCCGCGAAGCCGAGCTCCGTACGGTGGTACCAGGCGAGCTCCGGCTCGCCCTCGATCCAGCACAGCCGCACCGACACCCCGTCGATCACGGCGGGAAAGTCGACCAGCACCGGCGCGATGCCCTTAACCTCGATGCCCCGCTCGTTCCACCCGCTGAGGATCTCCTCGATGCGGGCCTGCAGCCCCTTGATCTCGGGCAGCCCGCCGAGCGGGGAGCTCCCCGTGGCCCGCCGGTCGAAGTCGATCTCGGCCAGGTCGGCGCGGGCGGCGATCACCTCGCGGGCGTCACGCATGACGCCGGGAAGCAGCTCGCGGGCCTCGTCAAGGGTGAAGATCCGGTCCATGCCACAGACGTTACGGCGTGTACGCCTCGATGAGCAGCCGTTCGGCGTGGTCGAGATAGTCGTCGAGGTACGCGGCGGCCTTCTTGGGCCGCCCCGACTCGAGGAGCCCGAGCAGGGTCCGGTTGCGGTCGACGAACGGCTCGTGGAAGGCCCGCGGGTTCTCCATCACGTGGAAGACCAGCCGCAGCTCGGCCAGGAGCTGGCGCATGGCCTCGTCGATCCTGGGGCTCTCGTTCAGCGAGACGAGCGCCTGGTGGAAGCGGATGTTGGCGGTGCCGACGCCCTGCCAGTCGTCCTGTTCGGCGGCGCGCTCGGCGTCGAGCACGGCCTCCTTGATCACGGCCAGCGCCTCGGGGGCCGGGCCGCGCCGTACGGCCGCCCCTTCGAGCACGCGGCGCACGCGGTAGAGGTCGGCGACGTCCTCGGCGGACGGGAGCCGGACGAACACGCCCCTGTTGAGCTTGTGGTCGAGCAGCCGCTCGTGGCCGAGCAGCCGGAACGCCTCGCGCAGCGTGTTGCGCGACACGCCGAGCCCTTCCGAGATCGACTCCTCCGACAGCCGCTGCCCAGGACGGAAGAAGCCCTCGCTGATGCGGTCGCGCAGGATGTCGGCCACCCGTTCCGCGGTGCTGCTGCGGCCCAGCCTGGGGCGGTCCTGAGCGAGATCGGCAACCACGTTATCCACATTTGACAGCGAATCATGGAGCAAACCTCTTGTCGAATTGTTCAACGATTCTTATGTTGAAGAGGACCCCCTAGACGAACAAGGAGCGATCGAATGACAGGCTCCGCGCAACAGACCCGGCGGGTGATCCTCGCCAGCCTGATCGGAACGTCGCTGGAGTGGTACGACTTCTTCCTCTACACCACCGCGGCGACCCTGGTCTTCCCCAAGCTGTTCTTCCCCGCGCTCGACCCGTTCAACGCGACGCTGGCGTCGCTGACCACCAACGCCGTGGCGTTCGTCGCCCGGCCGCTCGGCGGCGTCGTGTTCGGCCACTTCGGCGACCGGGCGGGGCGCAAGACCGTGCTGGTGGTGACGCTCCTGGTGATGGGCGTCTCGACGTTCCTCATCGGCGTGCTGCCCGGCTACGCGAGCGCGGGCGTGCTCGCGCCGATCCTGCTGGCGGCGCTCCGGTTCGTGCAGGGCCTGGGGCTCGGCGGCGAGTGGGGCGGCGCGGTGATCATGTCGCTGGAGCACGGCGACGGGCGGCGGCGCGGCTTCAACGCGAGCTGGCCGCAGGTCGGCGTGCCCGCCGGATACGTGCTGGCCACCGGGCTGCTGACGCTCCTGTCGTTCACGCTGTCCGACGCGGCGTTCCTGTCGTGGGGCTGGCGGGTGCCGTTCCTGCTGTCGGGCGTGCTGGTGTTCGTGGGCCTGTGGGTGCGGCTGCGGGTGACCGAGTCGCCGCTGTTCGCCCAGGTCAAGGAGCAGGGCGCCAAGGCGGAGATGCCGCTGCTGGAGGTGCTGCGTACGCACCCGCGGGCCCTGCTGTCCGCCTTCACCGCGCGGATCGGGGTGGACGTGGCCTTCTACACGTTCACCGCGTACATCATCGTCTACCTCACCACGGTGCTGAAGCTGCCGCGTTCGTACGCGCTCAACGCGGTGCTGATCGGGTCGGCGCTGCAGCTCGTGCTGATCCCGCTGGCCGGCGCGCTGTCGGACCGGTTCGGGCGGCGGCCGGTGTACTTCGCGGGCGTGGTGGGCGCGGCGGTGTGGGCGTTCGCGTTCTTCCCGCTGCTCGACACCAGATCGTTCCCGCTGATCGCGCTGGCCGCCGTGGTCGCGCTCGTCACCCACGCCGCCATGTACGGGCCGCAGGCGGCCTTCATCGCCGAGCTGTTCAGCACGCGGCTGCGCTACAGCGGCGCCTCCATGGGCTATCAGGTGGCGGGCATCGTCGGCGGCGCCCTGGCCCCGATCATCGCCCTCAGCTTGTTCGACACGTACCAGACCACGGTCGCGGTGTCGATCTACGTGGTGGTCGCCCTGGCGGTCACGACCCTGGGCCTGGCCATCGCCCCGGAGACCCGCGATCTCGACCTGGCCGCGCAGCCCGACCCCGGCTCCAAGGCCAAAGCCTCCCTGCCCGGCCAGGTGGGACCCTTCGCCTGAGCCGGAAGCTCTGAGCTCAGCCGGAAAACGCCGCGAGAAGCCGCGGGCGGCGGCTGCCAACGCCGCCCGCGCGGAAGGGGTACTGATGAGAATCGCCCTGATCGTCATCGCCGCGCTCATCGCCGTCCCCCTGCTCATCGGGGGCCTGGGGGGCCTGGAGAGCACCGGCGGCGGCGAGGTGGCCGTCATCCGCGACGGCGGCCCGCTCGACGACAACCAGGTACGCCAGGTGATCAACCCCGGCTCCGGCCTGACCTGGACCGGCATGTGGTCGTCCACCCACCTCTACCCGGCGCAGCAGCGCTTCTACACGATCACCGCCGACCCCAAGCGGGCCACGACGCTCGGCGTGGACGTGGTGACGGTGCCCAGCAGCGACGGGGTGAACCTCGGCATCGAAGGCACCCTCTACTTCACGCTCAACCTGGACCATCAGACGCTGAAGACGTTCGACGACAAGTACGGCACCCGCACCTTCCGCGCCCAGGACGACCGCTCGCTCTACGCGTGGGACGGCGACGAGGGCTGGTCGGCGTTCTTCGGCCAGGCGGTCCGCCCCGTGATCGACAACGCGCTGCGCGGCCAGATCGGCGCCATGCGCTGCGCCGAGCTCGTGCCGTCCTGCTCGCTGCTGGAGAGCTCCACGCTCAAGCCGCAGGACAGCAACGCCAACATCGTCAAGGTCCAGAACGCGGTCGACGCCTCGCTGACCCGCGACCTGCCGGCCACGCTCGGCGGCGACTTCCTCACCGGGCTGCGCTTCACGCTGGCCAAGGTGACGCTGCCGGGCGAGGTGCAGCAGGCCGTGGACCGCTCGCTGGCCGCCTCGGCGGCCGTCTCCGAGGCGCAGGCGAAGGTCGCCCAGGCCAAGGCGGAGGCGGACGCGAACCGGGCAAGGCAGGACGGTTACGACAAGTGCCCGGCGTGCGCGGAGATCGAGAAGCTCAAATCGCTGCCGCAGGGCATCACGGTGTACGCCCCCGGGAATCCCCAGTCGGTCGTGGTTCCGTCGCGGTAGTCAAGATGTGGTTGACTCTTTTTGCGCGCAGCGTCTGGGTTGTGACGGAATCGCCACCTATTCACAGAGCAACCTCCACCTAATACGCATAAACTGCGCGGCTGTGAGCCTGCCTGTACGTGAACGTTCCCCCCGGCCGGGCGGCGGTCGCCACCGCCGTCCCGTGCCCACGTCCCTGCCGCCGGACGCCCCCATGCTCGTGCTCGCCACCCCCGGCGCGGCGGCCGGCGTGGCCGAAGAGATCGCGGCCGTGGTCCGCCTCGACCACCCGCAGATCGAGGTGCGGCTGACGAGCGTCACCGACCTGGCGGACTCCCTGCCCTCCGGCCGCGACGCCGTCATCGTGCCGCTGCTCACCTGGGACGATCCGGTCGTCCTGGCTGAGATCGGCAAGGCGGTCGCGGCCGGCGGCAGCGGCGCCGTCGTCACCGAGGCGCTCGGCCCGCACCCGCTGCTGGCCGAGGCCCTGCACATCAGGCTCGCCGAGCGCGGCCTGGCCAGGGCCGACCGCGTACGGCTGCTGAACGTCTCCAGCCCCGTGGACGCCGTCATCATGGCCACGGTGGGCGGGGAGCGCGCGGTGCACGCGGTGCAGGCCACGGCGGTGCTCCTGGCCTCCAGGCTCACGCTGCCGGTCGTCTCGGCCTCGCTCGACAGCGAGCCGGGCATCGCGATGGCGGCCCAGCGGCTGCGCGCGGCGGGCGCCGAGCGCCTGGCCATCGCTCCCTGCATGATCGGCCACGAGGCCTCCACGGGGATCGTCGAGCAGGCCGCCGCCTCGATCAATGCCGGGCACGCGGAGCCGCTCGGCGCGCACAGCGCCGTCGCCGAGCTTGTGGCGCGGGCTTACGGGAGTCAACTCGCCACTTGACATGGGCTTGTAGAGATCACAGGAATCGCGTTACCGTCTGCAAATGCGGCGGGTGGTGTACAACGGCGAACGGCTCGGCCTCCGTGACGTCGCGGAGGCCGACGTGACCGCGCTGCACGCGGTCTACGGCGACACCACGGCCACGCAGCACATGCCGTTCGCGCCCCGCAGCCTGGCCGAGGTGGCGGGGCTCGTCGCCCAGGCCCAGGAGGCGGCCGCGACCGAACCACGCCGCCTGTACGTGCTGGCCGTGATCGACACGGCCCGCCGCGACGTGATCGGGGTGGCCCGCCTGCACATCGAGGCCGACCACCCGCACAGCGCCGAGATCGGCTTCGGCCTCCACCCCGACCAGTGGGGACGCGGGGTCGGCACGGACCTCGTGCGCTTGTTACTGTCGTTCGGCTTCAAGCAGCTCGGGCTGCACCGCGTCTGGGGCGCCCGCTCCCCGGCGAACTTACCCGCCCAGCTCGCCATGCTGACCGCCGGGATGGTCGAGGAAGGCCGCATCCGGCACCACGTGCACACGCCGAACGGGTGGCGCGACTCGATCGTGCACTCGGCGTTACAGGACGAGTGGACCGAACGCTAGACCGCCACGGAGAGTGGCGTGACCCGGGATTGTCGGTCGCGGGTCCTACGATGAGCCTCCTCACGGAGGGATAGTCCAATGCTCGACGCGCTGATCGTGCCCCTGTTCGTCACCACGGATCTGCCGCCCGAGTCGGAGCTGGCCGAGTTCGGGGAGTTGCTCGCCGAGACGGCGCGCGTGCTCCGCCACGAGGGCGACGACTACGAGGCGTTCCTCGCGGGCAAGGTGTTCTGGCTGGACCGTCCCGTGCTGCCCGAGCAGCGCCCGGCGGCCGAGGCGGAGCTGCGCTTCGCGGGCATGCTGGGCTATCTCGCCGCCTCCGGTCCCGGCCACACCTCGCGTGACGTGGTCGGCGACGTACGCCGGGCGATCGGCGAGGCCGTCACCGGCCGCTACGGCGACGTGGGGGTGGTCCCGGCCGTGTTCGCGATCCGCGACCAGGACGTCCGCGAGCGCACCCCCGATTCCGCCCTCTACTTCGACACCCGCGACGCCACCCCCGATCTGGTGAGCGCGACCAGGAGCTACCTCTAGCCAGGCGGGCGCGCCTCGTGCGATCGTGAACGGCTATCAGACCCACGGGCCGCCGCCGCGCGACACGGTTGCGGCTGACCACGAGGAGGTCCTCGCATGGCCGTGCTCGGCGCGATCTGCTTCGGGCTGGTGATCGGCTGGATCACGTACGGGACGCTGCGCCGCAGGCAGGGCGCGGCAGGCCTGTCCGACCTCGCGGCGGTGCTGGCTCCAGTGCTGGCCGCTGTGGGCGGTGGGGCGGTGACCGCGCTGGTGGGCACCCCCGAGGTCTTCGGAGCGTACGCGGTGGGCCTGGCCATCGGCTTCTTCGGCTACCTGGTCGCGGCCACGCTCATGCCGGACTCGAAATGGCTGGGCGACTGAGCCGGTCCTACGCGACCAGCAGGCAGTCGAGCACCACAGCGGCGATACGCCCCGGCCGTTCGGGGTCGGCGCGATGCCGCTCGGCGGTGATCGCCGCGACGACGACGGCCTGCACGTCCTCGGCGTCCACGTCCGCCCGGACGGTGCCGGCCTCCTGGGCCCGCGCGAGCAACTCGGCGAAGGCCCGGCGCAGGTCCAGCGCGAGTCGCTGGGTGAGCTCCGACAGATCGACCTCCGCCCTGGCGAGCGCGTCGGCGAGGTCCTGCTTGGCGCGGGCCTCACCGATCAGGCCGAGCAGGAACGGGAAGAACGCCGACCCGCCCTGATCCGCCTGGACGGCCTGGCGGGCCTGCTCGGCGAGCCCGCCGAGGCGGTCGGCGAGCACCGCCTCGACCAGCGCCTCCTTGGCCGGGAAGTGGCGGTGGACGGTGCCGGGGCCGACCCCGGTCCGGCGCGCGATCTCGTCGAGCGACACGGCCAGGCCCTCGGTGGCGAAGGCCTCCCGGGCGGTCTGGAGGATCCGCTCCCTGTTGCGCCGCGCGTCGGCACGCATCGGCCGCCGGCTGTCCATCGTCCCCCTCGCGTTCTGCTGCGTCCCACCGTAGAGGCTGCTCGCCCGCTCGTCAGGAGGGCAGGCCCACCAGGACGTACGGGGCCCACAGGTCGGGCTCGGCGGGGCCGTAGAGGTCGCGCAGCTCCAGTACGGCCTCCCGCAGCGCCCGTGCCGGGCCCATGCCGGAGCGCAGCCTGGTGTGGACGTCGCGCATCAGGGCCCTGGTGACCTCGTCGGAGACCGGCCAGAGCGGGAGGAGCACGGACCTGGCGCCCGCCTGGAGGAACGCGTGGGCCAGGGCGGCCACGTCGTCGCCGCCACCCGGCGTGGGGTCGCGTTCGTGGGAGCCGAGGACGACGAGCCGGGCGTCCACGGCCATGCTCATGAGCCGCCTGCCGGTCAGGAGGCCGTCGGCGAGCCCGATGCCCGAGCCGAACGGGTCGTCCGGGTCGAACACGCCCGGGCACGACAGCTGCACCACGTCCCAGGTGCCGGGGAGCCGGGTCGCGGTGGCGGCCGGACCGGTGTGGGGCGGGACGTCCAGCAGGGCGCCGGCGTCCCGCGCCGCCGCTTCGAGCGCGCCGCGGGCCTCGGGTTCGGGATCCGGGGTGTACCCGAGCACCAGTGACCGGGTGCCCGTCGCGGGGCCCCGCCGGGTGAGGCGGGTCAGGGCGGCGACGGAGGGGGCGTAGGTCACGAGGGCGCGTTCGAGGAGCGAGCGGCCGTCCGGGGCCAGCGCGTGGAGCGGGACCCGGTGCAGCTCGGCGTGCGGGACCAGGTACAGGTGGTCCAGGTCGTCGCCGAGCGCGTCGAGGACGTCTGACAGCAGGAGGTCGGCCAGGCGGCGCCAGACGGCCGCGCGGTGGCGGCGCGCCTCGATGTCCAGCAGCCCGGGACGGCGGCCGACGGTGGTGGCGGTGAAGTCGGCCAGCAGGTCGTGGCCGACGGTGGTGGGGAAGGCGCGCGGCTCGGACCAGCCGGTGCGGTGCGCGAGCACCGTCACGCTCTCCTCGCCGACGTGGAAGCCGACCACGGCGATCCCGCTGCCCGGGCTGCCTTCTGGGGTGACGAGGGCGTCGAGGTGGAGCTGGTCGAGCGGCGGGTCCCGGTGCAGGGCGACGTAGCCAGGGGCGAGGGGTTCCATCCGCCGCCACAGCGCCTCCACCTCGGCCTCGGCGGTGCGGGCGCGTCCGAGCAGCGTCGCGGCTTCCGACGGGTCCCGGGTGTTCCCAGCGGCCGACCTGAGCGTCCGCGTGGTGTCGAGTCCGCGCCGCTCCGCCTCCACGAGCTCCGGGGGCACGCCGTCGGGCACGGGCCAGCGCCGATGGCTGAGGTCGGCGGCGGTCGGCCGGTCCTCGACCGTCCAGGGCCAGGACTCCTCACCCTGACGCGCCGGCTCGGACCAGCGCTCGCCACCACCCCTCACCGCGCCGAACCGGTCGTCATCACCATCCCCCACGGGCTCGGACCAACGCCCCGCCTGCCCTGGCCAGCGGCGGTGGCCGAGGTGGGTGGTCAGGGTGTGGGCCTTGGCGTGCTCCAGGTGCCGCCAGGCGGCCAGGCCGCGGCCCAGGCGTACCGCGAGCCGGATCGCGCGGTCGCGACCGGAGGCGTGGCCCAGGTCGCAGGCCCGTTCGGCGTCGGCGAGCGCGCTCGGCAGGTCCCCCAGATGCTCGGCGGCGACGGAGCGGTTGTGCAGGGCGATCCCCAGCTCCAGCTCGTGTCCGAGCTCCTCCAGCAGCCCGATCGCCTCCGACAGGTGCCGGTGGGCGCGGGCGTACGAGGTGGTGGCCACGTACAGCGCACCGAGCCGGCCGAGGGCGAGCGCCTCTCCTGCCGGATATCCGATCTCCTGGGCCAGGGCCGCGGCCTCCGCCAGGTCGACCTCGGCGCGGGAGGAGTCCTCGAGGCGGGCGAGCAGGATGAGCGCCAGAACCACGCCACGGGTCCGGCCGCGGGCGTGCTCGATGTCCAGGGCCCTCTCGGCGAAGAGCCTGGCCTGGTCCGTCGAGTCCCGCAGCGCGCACACCAGGCTCAGGTCGGCGTAGCTGTCGGCGAGGTCCGTACGGGAACCCGCTTCCTCCACGATCGCGATGGACTGCCGGTAGAGGGCCTCGGCCTCCGCCAGCTCGCCCAGCTTGAGGTGGAGCGCGCCCCGTCCGGCCAGCAACGGGGCCCGCAGCGCGCGCCAGACCGGCGAGGACAGCAGCTCCAGCCCCTCGTCGAAGGCGCGTGCGGCCTCCGCCCAGCGGGCCTGATCGGCGCGGACGCGACCGAGCAGGTCGAGCGCCTGGACGAGGTCCGCGGGGAGCGCGGCGTCCGAGTCGCGGGCCAGGGCGACCGCCTCGGTGAGGTGGCCGGCGGCCTCGTCCAGGCGGCCCAGGTCCCGGGCCGCCGCGCCGAGGTTGCGCAGGTGGTCGATCACGAGGGCGTCGCGCAGCTCGTAGCCGCGGGCGGCGTACGCGCGGGCGGCCTCCAGGTCCCCCAGCGCCCGGCAGAAGGAGGAGAGCTTGACCAGCAGGAACGAGTGGTAGTCGGAGGCGAGGGGGCGGCCGTTGACGGGGTTCGCGGCGAGCGTCTGCTCGGCGAGGGCTCGGGCGGTCTCCAGGTCGCCGGCGGCCTCCGCCTCCTCGATGCGGAGCCAGGTCTCCAGCCGTTCGGCCCGGTCGCCGTCCGCCGCTCTGATCGCCTGGTTCAGGGTCGCGTGGCCGCGGGTCGCCTCGCCGAGCGTGAGCTGGATGCGGGCCAGGCGCGACAGCAGCTCCGCGTCCAGGCCCCCGCCCATGACCGCGATGAGCTCAAACGCTCCGCCGGACTGCGCGGAGCCGCCGCGCTCCCCCGAGCCGCCGGACGACGCCGGGCCCAGGGGTGTGGGCGGGTCGAAGGATGCGGGCCGGTCGAAAAGCGCGGGTCGGTCGGGAGGCGCGGGTGGTGGGGTGAGGGTGGCGAGGCCGGCTTCGAGGGCGGCTCGGGCGCGGCGGAACTCGCCGCGTTCCTCCAGCGCGAAGCCGAGCTTGATCGAGGTGAGCGCCGCCAGCCGGGGCTGGTCGCCGGCGTGGAATCCGGCCACCGCCAACTCCAGCGCCTCCACCTGCGCGTCCAGGTCCCCGGTACGGGCCGCCAGCGCGGCCAGCCGGTCGCGGACGACCGCCTCCTTGAGCGGGTCCCCGGCCGACAGCCCCAGGGCCGAGTTCAGCCGTTCCGCCGCCTCGTCCCACGAGCCGAGCCGCAGGTCCAGCGCCACCCGCCCCAGCACGGCGACGAGGACGGCCCCCGCGTCCCCCTCGGTGGCGGCCAGCTCCAGCGCCCGCTCCAGAGCGGCCGGCGCGTCGTCGTAGCGGTCGAGCGCGGTCAGGCAGGAGGCGCGCATGGTCAGCGCGGACGCCTCCTTGACCGGGGCACGCAGCCTGGCGAACGCCTCCGCCGCCGCCCCGAACTCCTCCAGCGCCCGCTCTGGATCCCCTTCCGCGTACGAGAGCGCGCCCAGGTTGTAGCGCGCCGAGGCGGCCCCGTCGTAGTGGCCGAGCGACTCGTACTCGCGCTCGGCCAGCCCGAAGGCCGTCCGGGCACCGTCGGAGTCACCACGGCCCCGGCGGCGCCCCGCGATGCGGTACCACTCGTCGGCGGGCTCGCGCCGCTCGCCCCTGCGCCGCACGATCTCCACCAGCCGGGTCTCGCAGGCGGCGGCCTGCCCGGGGTGACCGCGCTCCACCAGCAGGACGGCATGCGCGTCGAGCGCCCGGCACGCGTCCTCCCACGCCCCGGCGGCCTCCAGCTCGATGGCGCAGGCGGCCATGCGTTCCGCGGCCGCGGTGAGGTCGTCCTGGTCGACGGCCGCCCGGGCGGCGTGGACGAGCGCCATGGCGGCCGGCACGGTCTCGCCCAGCTCCCGATAGAGCTCACGGGCCTGGACCGCGCAGGCCACGGCGCCGTCCGGGTCGCCGGCGGCCAGGAACGCCTCGGCCGCGTGCCCCTGCTGGGCCGCCTCCTCCGCCGCCAGCCCGGCGCTCTCGCACAGGGCGATGGCGCGGTGGTGGTGTTCGAGCGCGCGGACGGGGTCGCCGGCTCTGAGCAGCACGACGCCCATGCTGCCGAGCTGGAGCGCCTCGGCCCGGACCTCGCCCAGCAAGCCGTAGCCGGCCGCCGACCGCGCGAACGACTCCAGCGCCGAGCCCAGCTCGCCCAGCTCCTGGTACGCGCGCCCCTGCTCGGCCAGCGCGTACGCCGTCCGAGCCCCCTCCTCGAAGCCGGAGCCGAACGCCTCCGCCGAACGCCCCAGCACGGCGCAGGCCACCCGCAGCCGCCCGAGCGAGGCCAGCCGCAGCCCGGACTCCAGCAGGAACTCGCCGGGCGATTCGGCCTGCCGCTCGGCGTAACGCAGCAGCTCGACCGTGACCTCGTCGTTCCGCGTGGCCAGCGCCAGCTCGGTCGCGACCCCCGCGAGCCGCTCGTCCGGCACCGGCGTCCCGTCGAGGGCCGCGCCGAGCTGCGACAGCAGCTCCGGGTCCCCTTCCCTGGCGAGTTCGAGCACCTCCCCCAGGTCCCCCGGGTCGCCCTGCGCCGAGAAGCGCGCCAGCAGCGCCCCGCACAGCACCCGCTGCGCGGGCGCCGGGTCCTGGGCGGACTTCACGGCCACCTCCAGACCCTGGCGCGCGGACGCCACCGCCTCGTTCAGGTCCTCCACCCGTCCCGAGTGCGCGGCCCGCCAGCGCAGCACCTCCGAGACGAGCCCGTACGCCTCCGCCCGCGGCGACAATCGCTCACCGGCCGCCAGCGCCTCGC
The DNA here is from genome assembly GCF_040675285.1 of Nonomuraea sp. NPDC049625. Taxonomy (NCBI): domain Bacteria; kingdom Bacillati; phylum Actinomycetota; class Actinomycetes; order Streptosporangiales; family Streptosporangiaceae; genus Nonomuraea; species Nonomuraea sp. NPDC049625. The sequence goes on from NZ_JBFAOQ010000009.1 coordinate 293,183, forward strand.
GTAACGCGGCGATCGCCTCGTCGGCGTGCCCGGCGTCGAGGTCGAGCTTGAGCGCCTGGCCCAGCAGCATCAGGACCCTGGGCCTGGCCGGGTCCCGCTCCCCGTGGGCCGCGAGCGCGGCGCGCGCGGCCGCGATCGGCTCCGCGGGGTCCCCGCAGGTCACGACGGCCCGCCTGAGCAGCGCGTTCGCCAGGTTGGCGAGCAGCCTGGCGCGGTCGGGGTGCCCGCGCGGAGCCTGGCCGGCCGCCTCGCGCATGACCTCGATGGCGGTCTCCAGGTCGTCGGAGTCGCCGGTGACGCCGTACCGGTTCCAGCGGCGGTCTCCCAGCAGCCCGAGCCGCACGACGGGGTCGGCGCCGAGCCCGCGCGCCGTCTCGCCGGGCGTGATGTGCAGGGCCTCCAGCATCTCCGTCCCGGCCTCGAGCGAGCGCTCGTCCCCCGTGACGACGAACCACTCGACCAGCCCGGCCGCGTACGGCGCCAGCACGCCGGGATGGGCCCACTTCTCGTGCCAGAAGTCCAGCGCGCACTGCCCGACCCGGATGAACGCCAGCAGGTCGCGGTCGGCGTACGACCCGGTCGAGCGTGCCCAGGTGAGCTCCACCAGCGCCAGCAGCGCCTGCGACCGGTCCTGGCCGGCCGGCGGCGCCTGCGCGGCCGCCACGTACGCCCCGGCCAGCTCCTCGTCGCCGAACGCCGCCAGCCCGAGCGCCGTGCCCAGCTCGTCCACGTACGCCGGCTCGGCCAGCGCCGCCCTGAACAGCACGTGCACGGCGTCGTCGACGACCTCCAGCTCCCCCGTGGCCCCGAACAGCCGTACCAGCCCGTCACCGAGCAGCGCCAGCGCGCCGGGCGCCCACGCGGGGTCGGGCGAGCCCGTCGACTGCCGCAACAGCAGCTCGCCGAGCCGATCGGCCACCTCCGGCGTGGGCCGCGCCATGGCGCGCCGCACGAGGGCGTGGATCAGCAGCCCCACGTGCGGGTACGCCGACGGGTCCACGTGCTGGAACACCTCTTCGACGAGCCCCGCCCACGTGTCGGCCGAGTCGCCGGGGGGCACGTTCGAGCCGCGCAGCCGCTCCGGGAGCCGCGCCGGATCGACCACGGCGACGGCGGCGAAGTACGTGCCCGCCACCGCCGCGTCCTGCGTGAACCGCTGGTCCAGCCGGTAGCGGGCCAGGTGGAGCATGCCGATCAGGCGCCAGGTGACGGCGTCGGTCCGGTCGCCGGCGCACGCCCGCATCGCCTGCTCGGCCTCGACCAGCGCCGCGGGATCCCAGATCAGGCCGGGATCCGCGGCCTGCTCGAACCGCTCGATGCGGGCGGCCAGCGCCCGAGCCGGTTCGGTCATGGGCACAGGCTCTCACCGGCGTGCGCGCCCGTACAGAACCGTGCCTCAGACCTCCACATCGCCCCGTACGGTATCGCTCTTTACGGTGTCAGCTCGATGAAGGACACGCCCGGCATGGGCAGATCGAACTCGAGGGTGACCGTGCTCCCGGCGACCGTGGCCGGAGAGGTCAGCTCGTCCAGGGTGTTGGCGGCGCGAAGTTTGTCCCACTGCTCGTCCGCCGGCCAGTCGCCGCCGCCCATCGCCTGCCAGGCCGCCTGCACGTTGGAGTGGTCGCGGTCGATGCGGTGGTGGGTGACCGTGTACTCCCTGCCGGCGAGCCCGTCGACGGTCAGGGACACCGTACGGGTGAGCTCGGGGGCGCCGTCGGCCTGGGCGTGGTTGAGGGTGCCGTTCCAGACCAGCACGCCGATCCTGCCGTCCTCGTGCCGGGCCGCCCACGCCTCGACGCCGGCCACGTCGCCGTCGAGCGTGGCGGCCAGCTCCGCGTCGCCCAGCCGGGAGGCCAGGGTGAGCGCGTGGAAGCGGGGCTTGCGCAGGTTGCCGACCGTCAGCAGGCCGAACCCGCCGTGGAACAGCCGCGGCGGCCGGCCCAGCTCCTCGAAGTGGTCGGAGGCCACCCAGTGCGACAGCGCGGCGATCCGGCCGGCGGCCGACTTCATGCCGTGCAGCAGGAACGCCGCCCCGAACGGCCCGTCGCCGATGCCGTGGAAGTGGGTGGGCGTGGGCCCCCATTCGGTCCACCAGACGGGGACGTCCACGCCGTACCTGGCCAGGACGGGACGCCAGTCGAGCGGCGCGTTGCCGTAGGTGTGGCTGGAGACGAAGTCGAGCGCCGCGCCCGACTCCTCGACGTGCGCGAGCAGCTCCTCCACCCAGCCGTCGGCCGCCGAGGCGGGGCCGCCGACGCGCAGGTCCGGGTGCACGTTCTTCACGGCCGCGGCGGTGACGTCGTAGAGCAGGAAGTACTCCTCGGGCGTGCCGGTCCAGAAGACGGCCAGGTTCGGCTCGTTCCAGACCTCGAAGGCCCAGTGGTCGATCAGCTCGTGGATCCCGTACCGCTCGGCCAGGTGCTCCACGAGCGCCCTGACCAGGTCGCTCCACGCCTCGAAGTCCTTCGGCGGCGAGACGACGGCGTCGTAGCCGAAGACGGTCCTGGAGGGGTCGGCGGCCAGGTCGCGCGGCATGTAGCTGAGCTCCACGATCGGCCGCAGGCCCAGCGCCACGACCTTGTCGTAGACCTCGTCCACGCGGCTGAAGTCGTAGACCGCCTGACCGTCGACCTCGCGGTAGACGCCCAGGTCGTCGCAGAGGATGGCGTGGGCCCTGACCGTCTGGACGCCGAGCTCGTCACGCATGACGCGCAGCGCCTCGGCCAGCTCCTCGCCGATGGGCCGGCCGCCGCTCTCGTCGGTGCTCAGCAGGTGCGACAGGTGCTCCGACCCCACCATGTACGCCCACGGGCGCGGCAGCTCGCGGGTCACCCGCCCCGCGTCCACGTGGACCGACAGCCCGGCCGGCCCTTCGAGCGGAGCGGCCTGGACGGGCTCGGACAGCGGGCCGGCGTGGTCCACGGCGGCGACGGCGGCCACCTGGTAGGACGCCGCTCCGTGTCCGGTGTCCACGTACCGGCAGGACGGGACGGCGGGCACGTCCACGTCCGGCGGCGTGGCCGGCGACCCGTCCCGGTGCACCACGTAGCCGATGGCCCCGGGCACGGCGTCCCAGGTCAGCGTCACCTGGCCCGCTCCCGGGACCGCCGACAGGCCCGTCGGGGCCGGCAGCTCGGGCCGGGAGGCCGGGGTGATCGCACCGGACTCCTGGCCGATGCGCTCCTGCCAGTCGCGGTGGGCAGCCATGTTCATGAAGTGACGTTCCATTCCTCGATTTCCATTACCGGGCGCAGCTTGGCCTCCACGCCCGAGCCCGCGAAATAGCGGTGCAGGTCGCCGCCGGTGAGCACGTTGCCCAGGGCGGCCATCACCATGCCCTGGTCGAGTGCCAGGTACCACTTGGACACGGCCCCCGAGCGGACGGCGACGGCGTCGTAGAAGCCGCCGGGGCCGTAGGCGTCGAAGTTCCGGCGGAGCTTGTCCAGGTTGTCGATGGCCGCGTCCTTCGCGTACGGCAGCGCCAGGAAGCTGGCGTGCGGCGTCACGACGCCGTCGCCGTAGGCCGTGGGCTCCGGCTTGGCCGGGCGGCAGCCCTCGTAGCCGGGGTCGGTGCTGGTGCGCTCGCGGTCGGTGGTGTAGCCGGGCTCGTCCATGCCGAGCGGGTCCACGCCGTACTCGCGGTAGCCGCCGTGCGGGTCGTTGGACGGCGAGAAGCCCCAGTAGCCGTACTTGGCCTCGTTCATGCCGTGCTCGATCTGGGCGCGCACGAACACCGGGTGGTTGCGGCCCCAGCTCTTGGGCGCCCACTTCGCCTCGGGGACCACGAGGTCCGGCATGAGGGCCTCGAACATGGAGCCGCCCCAGTTGGGGACGTAGCGCATGCCTCGGTAGGCGTACGTGCCCTCCCAGACGTTCACGCCCAGGTACTTCTTCCACGAGCCGACCGGCTTCTGGTCCTGCCAGCCGAAGTCGCAGCCGTTGTCGGGGAAGGTGCGGTACGGGCCGAAGTAGCTCTCGCGCGGGAGCTGGCCGAGCGCGATGCCCACGTACTGGCCGATGCGGGTCTCGGCGGGCGCGCCGTAGTGGTGGCAGGTCGAGTAGACGGTCGTGCCGGTGCCGGCGTAGTCGCTCGCGACGTGGCAGCCGTCGGGCGGCTCGGGCCAGAAGCCCCCGCGGATCAGGCCGGTGCCCGCGTCGGGGCGGGCGGCGGGGTCGTAGTAGGAGGCGAAGTTCATGGAGGTCAGCAGACGGTTGGCGCGGGCGGAGTATTGCGGGGTCGCGTTGCGGACCATCATCAGGGCCGCGGCCAGCCAGCCGTTGTCCACGCTGGAGGCGAACAGGCGCACCGGATCGCCGGTCTCCGGCCAGGTGTGGATCAACTGGAGGGTGCCGGGATCGTACCAGTTGTAGAACTGGCCGGTGGGCGTGTTCCGCTCAAGTCCCTCCAGCGCCTTGATCACCCGGCCGATCCTGGCGACGGCGTCCCCACCGCTGATCAGGCGCAGGTCGCGGGCGGCGAGGGTGCTCCACAGGTACGTGCCGATGTTGGTGGGCGAGGTGACCTTCGCCCTGGTCGCGAGGTCGCCGGTCACCTTGTCGGCGGGCAGGCCGGTGGCCGGCTCCACCATGGCGGCCATCGACCGCCAGGTGTCCTTGGCGTAACGGAGCAGGGTGGCGTTCGCGGAGGCGTCGGCGAGGGCGGGGGTGGCCGGCACCGTCAGGGCCAGCACGAACACACCGGACAGGACTGTCTTGCGCATGGGGGGCTCCTCTACTTGAGGCCGGTGGTGGCGATGCCCTGGATGAAGAAGCGCTGCAGGAAGACGAACAGGAACAGGATCGGCGCGATCACCACGACCGACCCGGCGACCAGCAGGTTGTAGTGGGTGGCCTCGTGCCCGTTCAGGATGTTGAGCGCGACCGGGAGGGTGTACATGTTCTCGCTCTGTGCGACCACGGCCGGCCACAGGAAGTTGTTCCACGAGCCGAGGAACGTGATCAGCCCCAGCGTGGCCAGCGGCGGCCCGCACAGCGGCAGGATGATCGTGAAGAAGATCCGGAACTCTCCCGCGCCGTCCACCCTGGCCGCGTGGATCAGCTCGTCCGGCAGGTCGGCGATGAACTGCCGCATCATGAACACGCCGAGCGGCGTCACCACGGTCGGCAGGATGATCCCGATGAACGTGTTGACCATGCCGAGCTTCGCGATCAGCACGAACTGCGGCACCACGAGCACGATCGCCGGGATCGCGAGCTGCACCAGCACCAGGCCGAAGGCGAGGTTCTTGCCGCGGAAGGACAGCTTGGCGAAGGCGTACCCGACCATGGAGCAGAACAGCAGGTTGGTGGCGACCAGCGCGAGCGCGATGAGCATGCTGTTGGCGAAGGCGTTGCCGATGTTCACCCGCTGGAACAGCTCCGCGAAGTTGTCCAGCGTGAACGTCTCCGGCCAGAACGTCGGCGGGTCGCGCCTGATCTCCCGCTCCGGCTTGACCGCGCTGAGCGCCGTCCACAGGAACGGCCCGGCGACCAGCGCCAGCCCCAGGCTCAGCCCCAGGTAGACGACCGCGCGCTGGCGGCGGGTCCGGCTCATCTGCGCCTCCCCAGCCTCAGTTGCAGTACGGCCAGCGCCACGATCACCACGAACAGCACGGACGAGGCGGCCCCCGCGTAGCCGTAGTTGCCGACCCCGAACTGGCCGAAGATGGCCAGCGAGGCCGACAGCGTGGAGTCGAGCGGGCCTCCCCTGGTCATGACCAGCGGCTCTTCGAGAAACTGCATGAAGCCGACCGAGCTGTAGACGGTGCAGAAGAGCAGCACGGGCCGCAGGGAGGGGACGGTGACCGCGCGGAAGCGGGCCCAGCGTCCGGCGCCGTCCACCTCGGCGGCCTCGTACAGCTCCCTCGGGATGCTCTGCAGCGCGGCCAGCAGCACGACCATGTTGAAGCCGAAGCTGCGCCAGGCCGTCATCACGATGATCGACGGCAGGGCGGTGGACGTGCTCTGCAGCCAGTTGGGGCCCTGGACGCCCACCAGCTCCAGCAGCCGGTTGACCAGCCCGGCCTCCGGCTCCAGCAGGAACTTCCAGGCCACGGCGATGCCGATGATGCTGGTGATGTTCGGCAGGTAGTAGCCGAGCCGGAAGAACGCGGCCGGCAGCCGGGCGATCCCCGAGTTGAGCAGCACGGCCGCGGCCAGCCCGAGCCCGATGGTCAGCGGCAGCGCGGTGACCACGAAGACCACGGTGTTGAGCGCCGCCTTGCGCATGGCGCCGTCGTTCATGAGCCGCAGGTAGTTGTCGACCCCGACCACGTTGACGGCGAGCGGGTCGCTCACGTCGGTGCTGCGCATGTCGGTGAAGCTCATGCCGATGCCGACCAGCAGCGGGCCCAGGTAGAAGACCGCGAACAGCACCACGAACGGCAGGATGAAGATCCAGCCGATGCCGGTCTGGCGTAACGTGCCCCTGAGCCTGATCGGCGCCACCCGGCGAGCGGGGACCGCCACGCTCATGGGCCCTCCCTCCTGTTCACAGACCGGTGCCGATCGTGTCGGCCTGCGACTGGATCGCCTTGAGCGTCTGCTCGGGCGTCTGCGCGCCCCGGGCCAGCTTCTCCAGCTCGGTCTCCAGCACCCTGGCCACCTGCTCCCACGTCGGGAACGGCGGCGGCGTCTTGGCGTCCTTGAGCTGCTCGCCGAAGACCGCGAGCTGCTTGTCGGCGGTCAGCTCCGGCTCCTGCCAGGCCGCCGCGACCGCGGGCAGTGACTTCACCGTCGTGTACCACTTGGCCTGGACCTTCGGCTCGCTCAGCCACTGGATGAACTTCCAGGCCGCGTCGCGGTTCTTGGCCTTCTTGAAGACCACCATGTCGGACCCGCCGAGGAAGCTGGTCGCCGAGACCGGCCCCTTGGGGTAGGGCGCGACGTCGAACTGGTCCTTGAAGCCGGGACCGCCGTCGTTGTTCAGCACGCCGACCATCCACGGGCCGGAGAAGAAGCCGCCGACCTCGCCCTTGATGAAGCTCTGCGGGAAGGCGCCCTCCGGGGTGTTGTTGGGGGCGAGCTTCTGGGTGAACAGCGACGCGTACTGCTTGAGCGCCGTGAGCGCCTCGGGGGTGTCGAACGTGTACTTGCCGTCCTTGACGATCTCGCCGCCCGCCTGCCAGATGAGCGGCAGCACCTCCTGCCAGGAGGCGCCCTGCGTGTAGCTCTGGTTGAAGCCGTTCTTGGCACCGCCCTTCTCCTTGAGCGCCTTGGCGAACGCGGTGAACTCCTCCCACGTCTTCGGCGGCTCCACGCCGGCCTTCTTCGCCTGGTCGGTGCGGTAGTAGAGGACGCGGGTCTCGACGTACCACGGCACCCCGTACGCCGTGCCGTTGACGTCGACCGTCTGCCAGGCGCCGGGGAAGAACACGGACTTGTCGACCAGATTGCCGGGGGTCGGCTCCAGCGCGCCGGTCTTGGCCAGCTCGCCCGACCAGGTGGAGCCGACCATGCTCACGTCCGGCGTGGCGCTGCCCGCGATGGCCGCGGTGATCTTGTCGTGCGCCACGTCCCAGCCGATGGCCGTGACGTTGACCTTCACGCCCGGGTTGGCGGCCTCGAAGTCCTTGACGAACGCGCCGAGCGCCTTGCCCTCCTCGCCCATCGCCCAGACCGTGACCTCCCCCGTGATCTTGCCGGTCGTGACGTTCTGTGCCTGCTCAGGAGTTCTGTCTGCGCTGCGGCCGCAGCCGGCCGCCAGGATCGCGAGGGCCAGCACGCCTCCCGCGGCGCGCCGGGTGGTGGTGTTCACGGACTACCTCCTGGGGGTTGGTCACCGCGGCCGGAACGGATCTCCGGCTCGGCGGTCAGGGCTCGGTGACGTCTCGGGGTGGTCGCCGCAGCTGGAGCGGACCACCAGCTCGGTGGGCAGGCTCTGGTGGCGGGGCAGGTCGCGGGCGCGGGTGATCAGCTCGTCGAGCGCGCGGGCGGCGCGGGCGCCGAGCTCGCGCATGGGCTGGCGTACGGTGGTCAGCGCCGGGCGGGCGTGGCGGGCGGCCATGATGTCGTCCCAGCCGGTCACGGCCAGGTCGCCGGGCACGCTCAGGCCCAGCTCCTCGGCGGCCAGCAGCGCGCCCAGCGCCACCTCGTCGTCGGAGCAGATGATCGCCTCGGGCCTGCCCTTGCCTTTGAGCAGGTCCCTGGCGGCCTCGAAGCCGCACTCGACGGTGTAGTGGCGCGTGTCCACGGCCTCGATCGCGCCGCCGAGCACCGCCCGCACGCCCTGCCAGCGCTCGTCCACGTCGTCCTGGCTGGCCATGGGCGCGCCGAGGAAGGCGAAGCGCTCGTAGCCGTGCCCGGCCAGGTGGGCGGCCAGCTCTCCCGCCGAGGCCCGGTTCTCGCTGCGCAGCGTGTCGGCGCCGGTCAGCGGGTCGCGCGAGATGAACACCAGCCGCATGCCGAGCCGCACCAGCTCGGCGACCAGCGGCTCGGGGACGGTGTGACCGAAGATCAGCATGCCGTCGACCCGCCCGGCGAGGTCCTTGACCAGGTCGTTGACCCGCGTGCGCCCCTTGGTGGACAGGATGACGACGGAGCGCCCCAGCTCGGAGGCGACCTCCTCGTAGCCGAGCAGGACCTCGGTGTAGTAGGGGCCCGCGAGGTCGGGGAAGACGATGCCGTTGGCGGCGTGGCGGCCCTCGGCCAGGCTCACCCCGAGGCGGCTGGGCGTGAAGTTGAGCTCCTCGACCGCCTTGAGCACCTTCTCGCGCGTCCTGGCCGCGACCGGGCCGGTGCCGCGCAGCGCCCGGGACACGGTCGCGATCGACACGCCGGCCCGCTGGGCCACCTCGTAGATGGTCACGTCCATCGAGCGTCTCCCTGTTGTGTAAGCGCTTCCACTATGGACTGTAAGCGCTTACACACATGCATCCTGCCAGGGTTGTTAACTTCTCGTACAGACCCCGGCGAGTAACGGTGAGGTCACGCCCTCGATGGGTAGTCGTGGATCATGCTCTACGGCAAGGAACACGTACAGCGTTATCAGGAGACCAACGGCGAGGAGGGACACGACTGGAACAACACGACAGTCCTCCTCCTCACCACGAAGGGCCGCAGGTCCGGACGCTCCTACACGACGCCACTCATCTATCAGAAGCACGGCGACGACTATGTGGTCGTCGCGTCCAAGGGCGGGGATCCCGACCACCCCGAGTGGTACAAGAACATCCTGGCCAACCCTGAGGTGGAGGTGCAGGTCAAGGGCGACAAGTTCACGGCCCGAGCCCGTACGGCCTCGAAGGAGGAGAAGCCGGAGCTCTGGGAGCTGATGGCCCGCACCTGGCCGGACTACGACGAATACCAGAAGAAGACCGACCGCGACATCCCGGTCGTCGTGCTCGAACGCGTCAAATGACGGGTGCCCCGCCGCACCCGGTCGGGGCGCGACGGGGCTTCCATCACGTCATCTGAGCTGGTAGGCCCTGATGACGGTCTCGGTGAAGCCGTTGCCGCCGGTGTCGGCGGCGTTGACGCGCAGCGATGCGAACCCGCCGCGCGCGCTGACCGGGTGCCACGTCTGCGCGGCCCACGTGCCGTTGCCCGCCGGGTGCACGAGCGTGGGCAGCCAGGTGCGGCCGTCGTCGTAGGAGATGTCCACCGTGAGCTTGCGGAGCGGCAGGTCGGGCGAGCCGTCCTGGCGCTGGACGCTCAGCGGGATGCTCATGAGACCCACCGCCGCCCGGTTGCGATCGTCCAGCTCAGGGGCGATCTTGACGGTCAGCAGCGGCAGCACCTGGCGCTTGCCCGGCTCGGCCGACTTCGACCTGAACCGCCACTCGGCGCTGACCCGCGTGGACACCTTGGTCTGCTTCGCCTCGCGGTCGGCGGTCATGGTCAGCCGGTATTCGCTCGCCTTCGTCTCGGCGGGCACGTCGACCGAGCCCGGCAGGTAGTCGGCGGCGTAGATCTCCTTGCCGTCGCGGTAGACCTTGGCCTGCGGGGCGATGTAGTCGCCGTAGGAGACGTGGTCCGGCGTGCTGTCCTCGAACAGCCCGGCCGAGAACTGCATCAGGTTCTCGTCACGCCAGTTGTAGTCGCCGTCGGGGTTGAGCGCGGCCGCGAAGACACCGGCGTTCCAGCGGTCGGTGGTCTTCGTGCCGGCCCGGTAGGAGGTGATGTCGCCGAAGAAGAACTGGTCGACGTCGTCCCAGCCGTCCGGCGGCGTCTGGTACTGGATGAAGGACGGGTACCAGCCGGTGTCGGCGGGCGTGTAGTACTCGGTCCTGCGGAACGGCAGCGAGAAGCGCGAGACCTGGCCGTACGGCATCCAGGCCAGCTCCTTGCCGTACAGCACCGGCAGGGCGAAGCGCTCGCCGAACTTGGCGTCCTGCTGCGTGGCGTACGTGGAGGTGACCTCGGCGAGGTCACGGCGGCGCGGCTGGTAGCCGGGGTCGGCGGGGATGCGCGGCTCGGCCTTCATCAGGTGGTAGAAGTACGGGCTGTCGTCATAGCTGCCGTCGGCCTTCGGCTTGGCCCACTGCGTCCACCGGTAGAAGGCGAAGTTCTTGCTCACGGTGCGGGCCGTCGGGATGGCCTTGATGCCCTCGACGCGCTCCGCGCCCCACATGCCGGCCAGGTCGACGTCCACGCCCATGGCCTGCACGCCCTCGGCGAGCTGGAGCATGCCGAGCATGCCGACGGCCAGCCGCGCGGTGGGCTCCTCCGTGCGGACGGTCACCGGGCGGGCCTTGCGGGCCTCGGCGGCGACGGTGCGGTCGGCGTCGAGCGTGAACTCCGGGTCGGCGGCCATCACCATGGTGCCGTCGCTGTCCATCATGAGGGTGACGACGGTGTAGCGGTGGCCCTTCTGGAGCCTGAGGTCCAGCGTGCCGCCGGCGATGTCGTAGTTGACCTGTTCCTTGGCCTCGAGGTCGATCACGCCGGCGAACGCGGCCTGCGCGGGCCGCCCGTCGGTGCCGGTGAAGGTCAGCTTGAGCGAGCGCTTCTCCGGCTCGACCCGCATGCCGATGCCGGTGCGGACGGTGACGTCGGCGTTCCTGGCGATGACCGTGCCGCTGAACATGCCGATCGGGCCCGGCTGGGCGGTCACCTTGACCTGGGCGGTGCCGTGCGCGGGCACCTCCACGGCCGGGGCGCCGAGCTTGAACGGCGTCACCGTCGCGCCCTCGCCGTCCTTGGCGATCACGCTGAGGTCCAGCCGGACGGCGGCGTCGCCGTCGTTGCGGTAGGTGAGCGTCTGCTCCCGGGGCGCGGGGCTGGGCAGCTCGATCTCGCCCAGGTTCAGGCTGGCGGGCTCGGCGGTGATCTGCTGGGTGACGGCGCGGGCGACGTCCACGCGGCCGGAGCCCTGGACGTAGGCGCCCAGCTCGTCACCGGGCGCGGTGGAGGCCATGAGCGCCGACTTGATCCGGTCGGCCTTCCAGTCGGGGTGCTGCCCGGCGACGATCGCGGCGGCTCCGGCCACGTGCGGGGTGGCCATGGAGGTGCCGCTCAGCTCGGTGTACGAGTCGTCGATCGGCGAGCCCAGGCCCGTGCCCGCGGCGCGCGCGGCGACGATCGCCACGCCCGGCGCGATCAGGTCGGGCTTGACCGCGGCGTCGCCCACGCGCGGGCCCGTGCTGCTGAACTGGGCGACCGTGTCGTCGTCGCGGTAGGAGGCGCCGACGGAGAGCGCGCGGTCCGCGGTGCTCGGGGAGCCGACCGTCTGGGGGCCGTCGTTGCCCGAGGCGATGACGAACAGCGTGCCGTACTTCTCCGACAGGCTGTTGACGGCCTGCTCCACGGGGTCCACGCCGATGGAGTCGGCCTCGCCGAGGCTGAGGTTGGCGACGCGGGCGCCGTTCTCGGCCGCCCAGGTCATGGCCTCGATGATGGCCGAGTCGGGGCAGAAGCCGCTCTGCACGCAGACCTTGCCGATGAGCAGCTTGGCGCCGGGGGCGACGCCCTTGTACCTGCCGCCCGAGGCGGCGCCGGAGCCGGCGATGGTGGCGGCGACGTGGGTGCCGTGGCCGTTGAGGTCGCGGACGTCGGGCTCGTCGGTGAAGTTCTGGGTCTTGGTGACCAGGCCCTGGAGGTCGGGGTGGCCGGGGTCGTACCCGGAGTCGAGGACCGCGACGGGCACGTCCTTGCCGGTGTGGCCGGCCGCCCAGGCCTGGGGCGCGCCGATGTGCGGGACGCTGACGTCGAGGGAGAGCTTGGCCTTGCCGTCCAGCCAGATCTTCTCGGGCACGGCCGCGGCCGTCCTGGCCTGCCCGGTCAGGGACTTCCACAGCGTGCCCGCGCCGGTGCGGGGCTCGCTCTGCGCCACGCCGTTGATCGCGGGCAGCGGGCGCCCGCCCGCGGCGCGCAGCGTGGCGGCGCCGGCCTGGTCCGGGTACGTCGTGATCAGCGGGAGCGCCGGGCTGGCGGCGTCGTCGTAGCCGAGCGCGGCGAGCCGGGTGACGTTGAACAGCCGGGGGTCGAGGCGGCCGGCGGCCAGAAGGGGCATCGCGTCCGTGGGGACGATGCTGAGCCCGTCCTTGCCCCGACGGTGCACGAACGTGACCTTCTCCCTGCCGGGGCCGGGCTTGACGTCGAGCTGGGTCTGCTTGTCGGGGAGCTCGCGGAGGGTGACCTTGTCGCCGGTGATGAGGGTGATCGTCTTGGGCGGTCCGGACGGCTTGTCCGGCTGGGCGGTCGCCTTGGCGGAGGGGGCGGGGGTGGGGGCCGCCTGGGCCGGCGTGGCGGCGGCGATCAGGGCCGTTACCACGACGCCCAGAAGGGCGGTTCTTTGAAGCACATCCCGATTTCTAATTGTCAGTGAAATTTGCTGACAAGGTGGTTGGTGTGGCCTATTGCGGCAACTGCCGGAATTGGCCAAGATCGTGGGCATGCTTGAGGAGGGGCGGGCGCTGGAGGTCGTGGGCATCAGCGCCTTCGACGAGCGGGTCTATCGCGGGGTGCTGGCCAGTCCCGGCATCACCGTGCAGGAGCTGGTCAGGCGCAGCGGCGAGAGCGCGGGGCGCATCCAGTCGTCCCTGAGCCGGCTGCGCGCCAAGGGGATGGTCAGCCGCCTGTGGGGACGCTCGCCCCGCTGGACGGCGACGAACCCGGGCGCCGCGATCCGCTCGCTGGTGCGCGGCATGCAGGGCGAGCTCGACCGGCTCACCGACACCGCCGACGAGCTGGAGGCCGCCTTCCGCACGGTCGGCCAGGGGACGGATGAGGGCGGTCAGCTGGAGGTCCTGGCCGGGCCCGAGGAGCAGGCCCGGTGGTACGTACGGTTGCAGCAGGAGGCCAAGGAGGAGGTGCTGACCTTCGACCGGCCCCCGTACGTGCTGGACTACCACAACCCGCTCCAGACCGGCCTGCTCCGCAGCGGCGTCCGCTACCGGACCATCTACGTGCCGGAGGCCTTCGACCACACGGGGGCGCTCGACGAGGTGGGCAACCTCATCAAGGCTGGTGAGGAGGCGCGGGTCCTGCCGGAGCTGCCGTTCAAGATGGCGATCGTCGACCGGTGGCGGGCGGTCATGCCTCTGCAGATGGACTCGCCGTTGACGCGCGGCGTGCTGATCACGGGGTCCACCATGGTGATGGCGTTGGTGGAGCTGTTCGAGCGGATGTGGCGGGAGGCGCTTCCGGTACGGCCGGAGCTGTGGCAGGAGCTCGGTGATTCGCGGCTGGAGATGACCGATCCCGGATCACCGGTCGCCGACCTCGACCCTGAGGCCGGACCGCTCAGCCCTGCGGAGGGAACGCCCAGTCCTGCGCAGGGGGCGCCCAGTCCTGCGCAGGGGGCGCTCGGCCGTACTGCGGGTGCGCCCGGCCCTGCCGCGGGGACGCTCAGTCCTGCGGCCGGTGCCCTCAGCCCTGCGGCCGGTGCACTCAGCCTGGAGGACCGCAGGCTCCTGGCGCTGCTCGCGGCCGGGCTCAAGGACGACGCCATCGCCCGCCAGCTCGGCACCAGCCCCCGCACCCTACGCCGCCGGCTGCGTCATCTCCTGGACGAGCTCAACGCGGAGACCCGCTTCCAAGCCGGCGCCCAGGCCAGCCGCCGCGGCCTGGTGTGAGATCAGGGGCGGCGCGTCCCGCTCCCCTCATCCCGGCCGGCCGGCGTGACGTAGCAACCCACGGCCGCAACCCCACCAGAACCCTCGTGGGGCCTCAGGGCCGGAGGGTCGCGTAAAGATCCATGGTGCGGTGGGCGATGCGTTCCCAGGAGAAGTGCTCGACGGCCCTGGCCCGCCCCGCCACCCCGAGCGCCTTGGCCCGCGCCGGGTCCCGCAGCAGCGCGTTGACGCGCTCGGCCAGGTCGGCGGCGAACCGGTCGGGATCGTACGGCGTGCCGTCAGGCCCCTGGGAGATCGGGACGAGCAGGCCCGTCTCCCCGTCGGCCACCACCTCGGGGATGCCGCCGGTGGCCGTCGCCACCACGGCCGTCTCGCAGGCCATCGCCTCCAGGTTCACGATCCCCATGGGCTCGTACACCGACGGGCACACGAACACCGTCGCGTGCGTCAGCAGCTGGATGACCTCGGGCTTGGGCAGCATCTCCTGGATCCAGAACACCCCGCCGCGGTCGAGGCCGCGTACCAGCTCGGTGACCTCCGCCGCGATCTCCGGCGTGTCCGGCGCGCCCGCGCACAGCACGAGCTGGGCGTCCCGGTCGAAGGACCGCGCCGCGCGCAGGAGGTGGACCAGGCCCTTCTGCCGGGTGATGCGGCCCACGAAGACGACGTACGGGCGGTGCGGGTCCACCCCGTGCTTCTCCAGCACGTCGAGGTCGCGATCGGGGGCGTACTCGGCGGTGTCGATGCCGTTGTGGATGACGCTGACCCTGTCCGGCGGGATCTCGGGGTAGGCCGACAGCACGTCGCGGCGCATCCCCTCCGACACCGCGATGACCGCGTCCGCGCTCGCCAGGGCGGTGCGCTCGGCCCACGACGAGATCGTGTAGCCGCCGCCGAGCTGCTCGGCCTTCCACGGCCGCAGCGGCTCCAGGCTGTGCGTGGTGATCACGTGCGGGATGCCGTGCAGCATCTTCGCGACATGCCCGGCGAAGTTGGCGTACCAGGTGTGCGAGTGGACGACGTCCGCGCCCTCGCACGCGGCGGCCATCTCCAGGTCCACGCCGAGCACCTGCAGCGCGGCGTTGGCGGCCGCCAGTCCCTCGGGCACCCGGTAGGCCGAGACGCCGGACTCGGTGCGGTCGGCTCCGAAGCAGCGCACGCGTACGTCGGCCAGCTTCCGCAGCTCCCTGGCCAGGTATTCCATGTGCACCCCGGCCCCGCCGTACACCTCGGGCGGGTACTCCCGGCTGAGCAGATCAACACGCATGAGACGACCTTATGGTGGGCCGCGGCCGGCGGGCCACCACAAGCAGCGAGTTTCGCGCCAGAGGTCAACCTGAGCGGCTCGACGATCTCCCGACGTCCATTGCGCAACAAATCTGGACACGAAGGGAGGTCTCCATGCCGGGATTCGTCGATAGATCGGCCATTTGAGGGTAGCGTCCTGGGCATGAGGTCCCGGAGGGTGCTTGCGGTTGTGCTGGCAGGTGGAGAGGGCAAGAGGCTCATGCCGCTCACGGCGGATCGGGCGAAACCGGCGGTGCCGTTCGGGGGGATATACAGGCTCGTCGATTTCGTCCTGTCCAACCTGGCGAACGGCGGCTTCTTGAAGATCGTCGTACTGACCCAGTACAAGAACCACAGTCTTGACCGGCACGTCTCGCGCACCTGGCGGCTGTCGGCGATGCTCGGCAACTACGTGACGCCCGTGCCCGCGCAGCAGCGGCTCGGCCCGCGGTGGTTCTCGGGGTCCGCGGACGCGCTGTTCCAGAACCTGAACCTGATCTATGACGAGATGCCCGAGCACGTGATCGTGTTCGGGGCGGACCACATCTACCGGATGGATCCGCGTCAGATGGTCGAGCAGCACGAGGACTCGGGCGCCGACGTGACGGTGGCGGCGATCAGGCAGCCGCTGTCGCTGGCCGACCAGTTCGGCGTGATCGAGACCGATCCGCAGGGGCGCAGGATCGTGGCGTTCAGGGAGAAGCCGAAGGACGCGGTGGGGCTGGCGGACTCCCCCGACGAGGTGTACGCGTCGATGGGCAACTACGTGTTCAAGACCCAGTCGATGATCGACGCGCTGCGGGAGGACGCGCTCGACCCGACCAGCAAGCACGACCTGGGCGGCAACATCATCCCGATGCTCGTCAAGTCGGGCGGGGCCGACGTCTACGACTTCAAGAACAACATCGTGCCGGGCTCCAGCGAGCGCGACCGCGGCTACTGGCGCGACGTGGGGACGCTCGACGCGTACTACGAGGCCCACATGGACCTCATCTCGGCGCATCCCGTCTTCAATCTCTACAACGACAAGTGGCCGATCTTCACCGGCCACGATCCGCTGCCCCCGGCCAAGTTCGTGCACAACGACGGAGACCGGGTGGGGCGGGCCATCGACTCGCTGGTGTCGCCCGGCGTGATCGTCTCCGGCGGCACGGCGATCCGGTCCATCCTGTCGCCCAAGGTCGTGCTCCACTCGCACTCGCTGGTGGAGGACTCCGTACTGATGGAGAACGTCAAGGTCGGCCGGGGCGCCGTCATCCGCAAGGCGATCATCGACAAGAACGTCGTGATCCCCGACGGCGCCAGGATCGGCTTCGACCTCGACTACGACCGCACCCGGTTCGCCCTGACCAGGGGAGGGGTTGTGGTGATCGGCAAGAACGAGATCGTCGACCGCTGACCACCCGGCCCACACCCGAGCCACCCCACGCACACCACCCGGCCGGCAACCTACGCCGGCCGGTCACGCGCGCCCAAGCAGCCCACAGCCCAAGCAGCCTGCGACCCGACCCGCAGTCTTAGCCGACCCACGGGCCGAGCAGCCAGCCTACGCACGCCCATCCAGCCCACCACCTGACCACCTGAGCGCCCACCCAGCCCGCAGCCTTGGCAGTCGCCCACCTAACCGGCCCGCAGTCTGAGCAACCGGTCCACGTACGTCCTGGCGTGCTCGGGCCCGATCGGCCGGTTGAAGAAGATCGCGTGGTAGTAGATCGGGGCGAGCACCACCTCCATGAGCTCCAGCAGTCCAGGCGGATCTTCGCCACGCTCCCGCGCCCGCGTCAGCATCGCCTCGAGCTGCACAGCCCGCTCCGCCATGAACGTCTGGTAGTCCTCACTGCGCGTGCTGACCTGGGCCGCCCGCACGTACAGGTGGCCCAGCGGACCGGCCACATCGGCCGCCGCCTGCATCGCGTACGCCTCCAGGTCGCCGCGCAGCGAGCCCGTGTCGGGCACCGGCGAGCCCTTCGCGAGCTGCTCGGTCACCGCGTCGTCGACCAGCGCGGGCAGCGTCCCCCAGCGGCGGTAGATCGTCGCCTGGTGAACCCCTGATCGCTCGGCCACCCGGGCGATGCTCAGCGTGTCCCAGTCCTCCTCGCGCAACAGGTCGATGACCGCGTCATGGACGGCCGCGCGGACCTTCGCGCTGCGGCCACCGGGCCGTCGTGCGGGTTGCATGCACCCACCTTAACGCGAGACCTCTTGCATTAGGACTTCCACCGTGTTTACCTTGAAGTGAAATTCTTCGCGTTAAGGGGGCGAGCGGACACATCCGCCGGCGCTCCGACGAAAGGAGCCGCACGTGAACCGTTCTCTGATCAAGGTCGCCCTGTGGGACGTCCTGCCTCCGGTCGCCGCGTACTACGCCTTACGCGCCCTCGGCGTGAACGAGCACCTCGCCCTGCTGGGCGCCTCCCTGACCGGCTTCGTGCGCGCCGCCCACGTCGGGATCCGGGAACGCCGACTGGACGGCTTCGCCGCCTTCATGTGCCTGATCTTCGGCCTCGGGCTCGCACTCGCCTTCCTCACCGGCGACGAACGCTTCATGCTCGCCGTCAAGTCCGTCACCACCGGCGTGATGGCGGTCGTCCTGGTGGCCACCTGCGTGGCGGGCCACCCGGCGGCGTACGGGATGGCCAAACGCTTCGGCGCCGACGACGCGGCCACCGCGGCCCGCTGGGACGTGCTCTACCAGGCGGACCCGAAGTTCCGGCGCGTGTACATGGTCATGACGCTGACCTGGGCCGCGGCCCTGGTGACCGAGTCGGTGGTGCGGATCCCGCTGATCTACCTGCTCCCGGTGGACATCATGGCGGGCCTGTCGTCGGCCCTGCTGATCGGCACGCTGACGCTGGTGGCGGTATGGAGCGCCTGGTACGGCCGCCGCGGCGAACAAGCCGCCACAGCCCACCACCAAACCACATAACCTCACCCTCCACCCCGCCCACACGACACCTCCGCCCGCCCACAGGACCCTCCCCGCTTCACAGGAGACCCTCCCCGCGCCCGCCCGCACAGGGCACTCCCACCCGACCCTCCATCCGCCCGCCCGCGCAGGACGCTGGCCCCACCCAACCCTCCGCCCCGCCCGCACAGAGCCCTCCCTGCCCGGACGCACCAGGGATCGGAAGATATGGCGCCCGAATGCACGTCGCCCGCCGCACGAGGCCGGAAGACGTCACATCCGAATACACGGGCAGCAGCACCCTTCCCACGGCCACAGAAACGCCGAAGGGCGTAGCACCTGGCTGCACTTCACTCAGCGCGCAGAGGGCGGAAGACGTCACGTCCGACCGCGCGAGCAGCGTTCTTCGCCTGGCCGCACAGGCGTCGGAGGAAACGGCATCTGAATGCACTTGCCCAAACCGTACAGGGGTCGGAAGGCGCCACATCCGGCAGCGCGAGCAGCGCCCTTTGCCTGGCCGTGCAGGGGGGAGGGTTGCCACGTCCGACTGCGCGAGCAGTGGCGCGGACAAGTGTGAGGAGGGGCGCACATTCCCATCAAGCGCTGAGTGCGAAGATCTGGCACCCGGCTGCGGAGATCGGTTCACAGGGGTGGGGATGTGCGGCGGGGTGGGGTCCCGGGGCGCGCCGCGACGCGTCCCCGAGAGCCCGAATCAAACTGTCCGTCAGTAGCGAGCGCCCCAAGGCCAGTAGTAGCCCCAGTCACCGTTCCAAGGCCACCAACCGTGGGTGTTGTCCCACTTGTAGGGCCAACCCCAGTGGTGGTGATGCTTGTGGTCGTCGTCGTTGTCGTCGTGCCTCTTGCCGTGCTTCTTCTCGTTCCGGTCGTCGTCGTAGGAGTCGTAAGACTTCTCGTCGTCGTCGGACTCGTACTTCTCGTCGTCGTAAGAGTCGTACTTCTTCTCGTTGTCGTAGGAGTCGTACTTCTCGTCGTCGTAGTCGTTCTTCTTCTTCTCGAACCCGTCGTTGCGCTGCTTCTCGTCACGCGAGGATTCGTAGGAATCGTCGTAGTTCTGCTCGTCGCGGTCGTAGTCGTACGACTGCTCGGACTCGTCGGAGTCGTAGGACTTCTCGTCGTGCTTCTTCTTGTCGTCGAACTTCTTCTCGTCCCGGTCGTAGTCCTGCTCGTACCGGTCGCTGTCGTAGTCCTTCTCGTCCCGGTCGTAGGAGTCGGAGTCCCACTCCTGCCGGTCGTTGTCGAACTTCTTCTCGTCGTCGAACTTCTTCTCGTCCCGGTCGTAGGAGTCGTAGTCCTTCTCGTACCGGTCGCTGTCGTAGTCCTTCTCGTCCCGGTCGTAGGAGTCGTAATCCTTCTCGTACCGGTCGCTGTCGTACGCCTTCTCGTCGTAATCGGCGTAGTCGAACTTCTTGTCGCGCTTCTTCTGGTCGTCGACCTTCTTCTCGGACCAGTCGTTGTCGTACGACTGCTCGTCCCGGTCGTAGTCGTACGACTGCTCGGACTCGTCGGAGTCGTAGGACTTCTCGTCGTGCTTCTTCTTGTCGAACTTCTCGTCGTCGACCTTCTTCTCGTCCCGGTCGTAGTCCTTCTCGTACCGGTCGAAGTCGTCCTTCTTCTCGTCGCTCTCGTAGGAGTCATCCTGCTCGTAGGAATCGTCCTGCTCGTACGAGTCGTAGTCCTTCTTCTCCTGGTCGTGCGAGTCGAAGTCCTTCTCGTCCCGACCGAAGTCGTGCTGCTTCTCGTCGTCCTTCTGCTTACGGGACGAACCGTCGTGCTTGTCACAGGCGTCTGCATTGCGACGACCGGCGTACACGCCCCACTTGTCGATCTTCAGCGTGCTCCAGGCATCGGATACGCAAAGGTCGCCCTGGGCGGCACTGGCCGGGCCGGCCAGCCCGACAAGCGCGGCAGCGACGATCAACGCACCACCGGCTCCGGCTGCTATGAAGTTACCTTTCATGATCTCCCCCCGTTATCACGTGGTGACTTTGTCACTCTAAGTAGTTATCACCGTAACGCGGCGTAACGGCACGCCCGGAACCTCTCGTCACTTTGTCGACGTCCTCAACCAAGATCGCTCGGGTATGTCCTCAGCTGACGACACATGCGGCCAGTTGAGCGGTGATGTCGATCTTGGGAAGATCGTTCCCAAAGGCGATAGCTTTTGGTTATGGCCCCAGGTCTTGGACCTGCGGGGCTCGGGCACCACATCATCGCCACCATGACGACGCGACTTCTGCGCGGGCGGTGGACGGTGGCGACGTCACTCGCCGCCTGCGCACTACTGGCAAGCGCCTGCGGGACCACCCCCGCCACCACCCCCGCCGCCGCTCCCAGCACCTGCCGCACGGCCGGCCCCGCCACCAGCCCCGCCACCAGCCCCGCCACCGGCCGATCCACATCGCAGAGCCCCGCCGCCGAGGAGTCCATATCGCCGGGCTCCGCTACCTGCCCCGCGAGCGGCTCGGAGGCCGACCCCGGCAACGGCGACGCCGGAAGCCCTTCCAGGGGTCGGGGCGCGTTGCCGAGCGCTGCCACTGGCGGGCATGCGGGGGTGGCGCGGGAGGTGCGGGCCTACGTGGACGCCGTGAACGCTCGTGACCTGGACGCCCTGGTCGCCGCCTTCGCCTCGGACGGCGTGGTCGTCGACGTCACCCGTCCCATCCGCGGGCACGACGCCATCCGCGAGTGGGCGCGGGCCGAGGTGATCGGCGGCACCCTGAAGGTGGTCTCCATCGCCGAGCGGCGGTCGAACGGGCAGAAGCTCCTGGTCCACTGGGCCCCCGCGGGATCCGGCGGGTGGCGGGCGCACTACGACTTCACGGTCTCCGACGGACGCATCGTCCGGGCCGATCTGCAGTACGCCTGACCGCAAGCCCCGGGGTTCAGAGCAGAACCCAGGGCTTATGGCTCCGGGCTTCGAGAGCAAAGGCTTGGAGGCCAGGAACCAGGGCTTGTGGGTCAGGGGTCAGCGACCGGTAACCCCACAACCCTGATGGCCCCGTGGTTCGGCATTCCGCATTCTGTATGCATTTGGGTCTTGTAGACGACCAAGTTGAGGATCACCCTGGCGGCAGGAGGCAGTGAGATGTCGCACCCACTCGGAGTAAGCCGACCGGATCTCGAAGTCACCGACCTACCCACGCCGGAAGAGGTCTTCAAGGTCTCCAAGATCGGCACCAAGGAACTGTTCAAGTACGCCATAGGTCCGAGCCTGATCGCGCTCGGCATCTCCATCGGCAGCGGTGAATGGCTGCTCGGCCCCCTGAACGTGGGCCAGTACGGATTCGTCGGCGTCGGCTGGGTCATCGTCGTGTCGGCGCTGCTGCAGACGTTCTACAACGTCGAGTGCTCGCGGTACGTCCTCGCCACCGGCGAGACGCCGGTGGTCGGCTGGGGGCGGGTGCCGCCGGGGTGGCCGCTCTGGGTGCCGCTGTCCGTGCTCATCGTGATCTTCGCGTTCATCGCGGGCGGATGGGCCGCGTCGGCGGGTCAGGGTGTGTACGCGCTGGTCCACGGCGTCCCACCCGCGGCCGACGACCTCGAGCCGCGCTGGTGGGCCATCGGCCTGCTCGTGCTGGTGTTCCTGATCACCGCGGGGGCCAAGCGCGTCAGCCGCGCGCTCGAGCTGGCGAACTGGCTGATGGTCGGCACCATCCTCCTCGCCCTCCTGGCCGTCGACCTGCTCGTGGTGCCGTTCAGCCAGTGGTGGGAGGGCATCCGCGGCTTCCTCACCCCGGCCGCCCCGCCCGCCGGGATCACGGCGACGCAGCTCGGCGCCCTGGCCGGGTTCACCGCGCTGGCCTCGGGCCTGAACTGGTACGTCATGGGCCACTACCGCGACAAGGGCTACGGCATGGGCTACCGCGTCGGCTACATCTCCGGCCTGCGCGGCGAGCGGCGCGAGATCCTGGCCAGCGGCGTGACGTTCCCCGACGACGAGCTCAACCGGGGGCTGTGGCGCAGGTGGTACCGGCTGCTGCTGACCGACATGTGGGGCGTGTTCTTCGTCGGAGCCATCCTCGGCATGCTGTTACCCACGATCCTCATGGCGCAGGCCGTCACGATGGCCGGAGAGAAGCCCACCCGGGCGAACGTGCCGACGTTCGTGGCCAGCGCGCTCGGCGACCAGTACGGGCCGGTGAGCTTCTACGCCGCGCTCGTGATCGGCGTGCTGATCCTCTTCTCCACCCAGCTCGGCATCTTCGAGGCGATGGTACGGGTGGCGACCGACGCGGCGAACGCCACCAGCCCGCGCCTGCGCGCCCTGATCGCGGGGGACCCGCGCTGGTTCTACTACCCGTTCATGATCCTGCTGCTGGTCCTCATCTCGATCATCATCTTCCAGTCGCTGCCGGTCGGCCTGGTGGAGTGGTCGGCCAACATGTCGAACCTGGGCGCGCTGATCTATCCGTTCCTGCTCATGTACCTGAACAGCAAGCTGCCGCGCCCGGCCCGCCCGCGCCCGTGGCACTACGTCATCCTCGTGCTCAACTTCCTGTTCTTCGGCTTCTTCTTCGTGAACTTCATCGCCGACTTCATCGGGGATCCGCTGGTGACGTTCTGACGAGGAAGACGTCGCCGTTGCCCGGCGCGTCGCCGCCCTTCGGGACGCCGTAGGTCAGGCCCGTGATCGCCATCTCGCCCGACGGGGTGGCGGTCGCGTACAGGTTGGGCTCGGCGAAGGCGTCCACGCCGTCGTCCCTGGCGGTGCCGAGCTGGGCCGCGGCGCGCTGCCGGCCCCTGCCGTCCAGGCGCAGCGTCAGGACGTCGGCGCCGCCCGCCTGTACGCTCACCCGGCCCCGGGTGTACCCGGCGACCTCGACCTCGCCGCCCGCGAGCGGGACCACGGCGGCGCCGGCCTCGGCAAGAGGGGTGGCGAGGGTGTGCTGCCAGCGCTGCTTGCCCTGGCTGGTGTAGGCGGCGGTGTACGCGTCCCCGCCGACGCCGCCCGTGGCCACGGCCAGGCCCGTCGTGGTGACGGCCACCGCGTTCAGCCGGTCGCTCGCGGTGCCGCCCGCAGTGGCGGCCCACTTCCTGGTGCCGTCCGTCGCGAACGCGGCCAGCCAGCCGCCGGGCGTGGTCGTGCCCGGTAGAGCGGCACCGGCCCCGCCGGTCACGTAGACGTTCGAGGCGTCCGCGGCGACGCCGTAGGCCTTGTCCTCTCCCGCGCCGCCGTACTGGCTGATCCAGGACACCTCGCCGCCAGGAGTGAGGCGGGCGAGGATGGCGTCCTTGTCGCCGGCGTTGGCGCCGTCCAGCGCACCCTTGGTGTAGCCCACGACGTACGCGCCGCCGTCGGGCGCGGCGGCCAGGCCGTAGAGGCGGTCGGCCACGCCCGGCACGCCGAACTGCGTGATCCAGCGGACGGCCCCGGCGGCGTCGAGGCTGGCCACGAACGCGTCGTCCGTGGTGTTGCCCGCGTGCCGCCCGTCCAGGTCGCCCTTGGTGTAGCCGGCCGCCAGCACGCCGCCGTCCGGCAGGGCCGCCACGCCGTACAACCGCTCGTCGGCCGCGGTGCCGAGCTGCTTGGTCCAGCCGCCGACGCGGGTGAGGACCGCGTTCCCGCCGGCCGCGTACCCGATGGTCAGGGAGCCGTCCGCGTGGGCCGCCACTCCCCCGGCCCAGTCGGGGCCGGCCGTTCCGTACAGCGGGGCGGGCAGGCCGGTCGGCGGCGTGACGCTGAGGCCCGGGCCGAGCTCGGCCATGGCCTGCTCGAAGGCGGGCTCCCACACCGTCCAGTCGTGGCCGCCGTCCAGGACGCGCAGCTGCGCGGAGAGCGCGGGCGAGCGCCGGGCGGCGTTGTAGAGGGCGGCGGACTCGAAGTCCAGGTCGTGGCGGGCGTCGGCGGGGTCCGGGTTGGCGTACTCGTCGTCGCCGACCGCCACGAACAGCCGCACCGGCAGGTCGGGATCCAGCTTCGGCAGCAGGGCCGGGTAGTTGAGCTCCCGGTAGACCTCGTCGGAGAACTTCTCGCCGTCCTTGCCGAACGCCCCGTAGTCGCGGGCGGAGGAGTCGGACGGCGGCAGCGGCGTGTAGACGGCCGGGCTGAGCACGGCGGCGGCGCTGAACAGGTCCTGGTGCGCGAGCGCGAACCGCAGCGCGCCCGCGCCGCCCATCGAGTACCCGCCGACCAGGCGGGCCTCCCTGATGGGCGCCGTACGGTACGTCGCGTCCACGTACGCCACCAGGTCCCTGGTCAGGGCCGTCTCGACCGGCCTTCCCGGCAGGTCGGCGCCGGTGTAGCGCGAGTCGGCGTACCAGCTGCCACGCTCGCTCCAGGGGGCGTCCGGCATGACGGCGATGACGGGCGGGATGCGCCTGGTACGGATCATGTCGTCGAGCAGGGTCTTGACCCGGGTCCACGCCTGCATGGTGTCGCCCCGGCCGTGGAGCAGGTAGAGCACGGGGTGGCGGTCGGTGCCGCGGTCGTAGCCGGTGGGCAGGTAGACGTTGAAGGCGATGTTCTCGCCCAGTGCCCGCGACGGGGCGGAGCCGGCGGCCAGCGTGCCGCCCGCCCGTACCTCCGTCTCGCCCGGAGCGGCCAGGAAGGTCAGTGACGCCAGGACGGCGAACACGGCGAGCCAGCGGGGTTTGCGCATCAACCGCTCCCGTAAACGTTTACAGTACGCACCTTGCGGTGTTTCGGGAGAGTTTCGTGGTGAAGGTGTGGCGGTGTCAACCGCCTACCGGCCGGGCGCGCCGGGCGGGTGGCCCGGCGCGCCTCCGGCTCAGCGGCGGAACACCTCCAGCAGTTCCTCCGCGCGCTGCGTGCGGGTGATCCACACCTCGCGCCCGCGCCGCTCCCTGGTGATCAGCTGGGCGGCGCTCAACCGGTCGCAGTGGTACGTGATGCTGCTCGGCGCGACCTGCATGCCGGCCGCCAGCATGCTCATGGTCATGGGCTGCCCGATCGCGGCGAGCAGGTCCGCGCGCACCGGCCCGACCAGCGCCGACAAGTCGTCGAGCGCCGGTGCGACGGGCCGCTGCCACAGCGTCTCCGCTCCGGGCACCGGGTAGGCGATCCAGACGGCCTCGTCGTGGTCCAGGCTGACGATGACCGCGTCCTTGCCCGCCAGCATCGGCACCAGGACGATCCTGCGATTGCCCAGCTCGAACGTGCTCGACTCCACGTCGGCGATGAGCAGCCCGCGCTCGCCGTACATGATGCGGCTGTTGAGGGCGCCGAGCAGCAGTTCGGGGCCGCCGCGGACGGCGGCGACGCCGACCCGCCGGACCTCCCTGTCCAGCAGCGCGCGGGCCCGCCTCCACACGGGCTCGGTGGTGTTCCAGACGGAGCCGAGGGCGGCGGTGTAGCCGTGCATCCAGCGGTCGGGCCGCTCGGCCGCCGAGCGCCAGTGCGCGGGCAGCGGTCCCTGGCCGAACGCCTGCTCCAGGTCCTTGATCAGGTTGTCGGGTGGAAGGTCGCGCAGGGCGCCGATCTGGGCCTGCACGGAGATGTCCCCGCCGATGGGGGTACGCGGCACGATGCTGTCGGGGACCACGGAGTAGCCGGGGGCGGCGAGTGGGCGTACCGCCTGGTGCCCCTGCGGGCTGACTCGTGAGCTGATCGCCTTGCGCCAGAGCTCCGGCAGGCCGCGGCGGCGGCCCGCGAGAGCGTCGGCGATCATGGCGAGCGCGGTCAGGTGAGGCGAGATCGAGATCGACAGCTGCGGCGCGGAGGTGATGCGCAGTTCGCTCCACATAGTGGTGCTGATTACGTCGGCTCCTTCAGATCGGAATCGATCGGGTAACGATCTTCAACCTATCGTCGAGGCTTTCGTCCCACTTACAACCCGGTTGCACGGTTACGATCACGGAGCGCTTCGCCTTGGACACCCGGCGCGGCCTGCGACGACCGGGGGTGCCGGTCGCCGCAGGAGCCGCGCTAAGGGGTCACCAGTCGCCGCCCTCGTCGTCGTCCCCCTCGAAGATCTCCTCGACGATCTCGCCCGCGACGAGGCCACCCACGACGCCCGCGGCACCGGCGGCGGCCACCGTGCCCCAGCCCGGACCGCCGCGGTGCTCGTCGTGGTGCCCGCCATGGTGCCCGCCATGGTGGTGCGGGTCGTAGTGTCCGCCGTGGTGCGGGTCGTAGTGCCCGCCGTGATGGGCCGGCCCGTACTGCGACAGGCCGTCCAGCCAGCGGCCCAGCTCCCCCGCCCAGTCGGTACGCAGCGCGTCGTCGTGGCTGACGTGGAAGCGGCCGATGGCGTCGTTCGACGAGAAGCGGCCGGCGCGCTTGTCCGCCTCCAGCACCACCTCGAGCCCCGCGGGGTCGGCCACGAACGTCACCTCGACCTCGCCCACCTGGCCGGCGTAGTGGCCGGTCGGGTAGAACTCGATCTCCTGGTAGAACGGCAGCTGCTGGTGCACCCCGTACAGGTGACCCGCCTCCAGGTCGGCCGACCTGAACCCGAACCCGAGCCCCAGGAACGCCTCCAGGATGCGCAGCTGCGACGGCAGCGGCTCGATCGCGATCATGTCGAGGTCGCCCTTGTCGACGGCCTTGGCGATGGCCAGCTCCGTACGAACGCCGACCGCCATCCCGGTCAGCGGCTGCCCGCCGATCTCGCTGATCGGCGCCTCCCACGGCACCGGCAGCTCGAACCCGATGACGCGATCCTCCCCCTTGCGCAGCGTGAACGGCCCGGAGACCCGCGAACTGGCGAACTCGCCGAGCCCGCCGTGCTCGCCGTCGCCGTGCTCGATCTCGACCCTCGCCACCAGGCCGAGGGTGACGTGCTCGATCTCGGCGTCGAAGTCGCCGCCCTTGAGCCGTACCTCTCCTCGCAGCGTGCCGCCCGGCTGGGTCCGCGGGGTGGACAGCACGGTGTCCACCGAAGGCGCGCCGACGCCGAACGCTCCCAGCATCCGTTTGAAGACCACGGCTCTGTTCTCCCTGTTGAAGATCGGGTTGGGTTGTCTGCCGCTGGCCACAACGATCAACGCTGTCCCTGGAGTTCCGGAGCCCGGCTTCTCTGGGTGCTTTGCCCCGCTTTACCCCAAAGCCACCCCTTCGGAACGCGGGGTGAGGCCGCCGGAGGCGTGGACGCGGTCGCTGAAATTCTCCCGTCGGCCGCGGACACGTAGGAATTGAAACCCCCGCTCTGACGAGGACGACGCGTGAATGAACAAGATGACCGGTCCCGGTTCGAGGCGGTCTACCGGCGAACTCACGAGCAGATCCTCGGCTACGCCGTACGGCGGTGCTCCTCTCCGGAGGACGCCGCCGACGTCGTGGCCGAGACCTATGTGATCGCCTGGCGGCGGATCGCCGAACTCCCGGACGGCGAGTCCGGCAGGTTATGGCTGTACGGCGTGGCCCGGCGGGTCCTGGCCAACCACCGCCGCGGCGAGCGGCGCCGCCTCACCCGGCACACCGAACTCACGGAAGAGATCGAATACCTCTACGCCGCTCCTTCCCCCGAGAGCGGGCACGACGGCGTGGACGAGGCCATGAGCATGCTCTCCGACGCCGATCGCGAGCTGCTCGCCCTGGCCCTGTGGGAGGGGCTCGACCCCGGCGAGATCGCCCAGGTGCTGGACTGCTCCCGCAACGCCGCCCGCATCCGCCTGCACCGGGCCCGCAAACGCTTCGCCAAGGCGCTGGAGCAGGCCCGGCCGCCGGCCCGTTTCGCATCGCAACCGCTCGTCGAGAAGGAGGCACGGTGAACAACGACCAGATCTTCAGGAGCCGGGCGAGGGTGCTGGACGAGAACCTGACCGGCCGGGCGTCCACCGCGGGGGCGGACGCGCTGCTGGCCCGGATCGTCGCGCTGGAACCCGCGCTGGAACCCGCTCAGGCCCGGCGCCGGTTCATGCCCTCCCCGCGCCGCGCCCTGCTCGGCCTGGCCGTGGCCGCCGCCCTGGCGGGAGCCGTCGTCATCGGGCCGTCCCTGATCGGACGGTCCGAGCAGGTGTACGCCAGCCAGGCCGTGACGATCGACCGCGTCGGCGACGAGTACGCCTTCTACTTCACCGAAGGGGATCCTGATCCCGCCGAGTTGGAGAAGGCCTTCCACAAGGTCGGCCTGGACAACCTCACGGTGACGTTGTTCCCCGTTTCGCCGCGAATGCCGGCAGGCTCCGTCTTCGGATTCGAGAAGTCCGACCCCGACGCAATAGCGACGTTCGCCGGGGACAGCTGCCCTGAGCGGGTCGAAGACTGCATTACGGCCTTCCGTGTCACCGCGGACATCAAGGGGCCCGCGGAGGTCAGGCTGGGCCGCCCGGCGAAGCCCGGGGAGAAGTACGACTTCCCCGTCGACGCCAGTTGGCCGGGCGAGGCGCTGGCCGGGGTGAACCTCCGGGGAAGCTCGGCGGCCGAGGCGGCAGGCGTCGTGCGCGAGCACCACCTGAAGGTGGCCTACGAGCTCGACTGGCCGCTGCCGAACGACGAAAAGGGCGTTCGTTTCGAGGCCGACGTGCCCGCCTCCCGCATCGATCCCGGCTGGCGGGTGGCGGAGGCGGAATCCTACAACGACGGCGCGATCGTCCTGCACGTGGTGCCGGGCCCGTCGGCCACCCCGCCGCCCGGATTCTGACCGGATCCGATGTCACACTCCGGACGCCGGGCCGCCTCTCAGGGGGCATGACACAGAACACGATCCTGGTGACCGGCGCGACCGGCGCCATCGGGCGCCCCCTGGTCGAGCTGCTTCTCGCCGAAGGCGCCGAGGTCCGGGCCGTCAGCCGCGCCCCGCACGGGGCGCGGCTCCCGGCCGGGGCGGAGGTCGTCGAGGGCGACCCGGCCAGGCCGGGCACTCTGGCCCGGCACCTGGACGGCGTCACCGCCGTCTTCCTGCACTCGCGCGCCATCGGCGACGCGGCCGGCGAGCTGCTCGCCCTGGCCAAGGAGCGCGGCGCGACGCGCGTGGCCGCCCTGTCGGCGATGAACATCGACGACCCGCTCGACCAGCAGCCCTCCCGCTACCGCGGCGACCGGAACAAGGAGGCCGAGACCGCCGCCGCCGGCAGCGGGCTGAGCTGGACCAGCCTGCGGGCCGGATCGTTCGCGTCCAACGCGGTCAACTCCTGGAGCGCCCAGATCCGCGCCGGCGACACCGTCCGGTACGTGCACGCGTCGTTCCAGGAGGCGCCGCTCGACGACCGGGACCTGGTCGAGGTGGCCGCCCGCGCGCTGCTCACCGGCGACCTGGCCGGGCGCCGGGTCGAGCTGACCGGCCCGCGGTCGCTGACCCACGAGGAGATGGTGCGGGTCATCGGCGAGGCGATCGGCCGGCCGCTGCGCTTCCAGGAGATCCCGCCGGAGGCGGCCGAGCGGGCCATGGTCGGGAACGGCCTGCCGCAGCCGTTCGTACGGGCCCTCATGGACAGGTACGCCAGGGGCGGCTCCCGGCCCCATCCCGTGACGGAGGAGGTGACGAAGATCCTCGGCCGCCCCGCGCGGACGTTCGCCGAGTGGGCGCGGGACCACGCCGGTCTCTTCGCGGATAACGATTAGCTGTGAACCCCGCTCCCGATGTGCCCCTTTTGGGCCACCCATGGAACGCTACAGACGGTATACCAGTGGCGAGGATCAGGTGAGAACCGGGTGGCATCGACTAGCGGGGGATCGATCTTGCGGAGGCTCGGCAGAGCGAGCGTCTTAGCGGCCGTGATGGCACTGGCCATGACCGGCTGTTCCACCGCCGGGCCCGCGGAGAAGGGGACCACGGGCGCCCAGCAGGAGCAGCAGCAGGCTCCCGCCTCGTCCCAGCCGGCGCCCGAGGCGCCGCCAAAGGTGGACGACGGCTGGCCGCGCTGGGGCTTCACCCATACGGGTGTCAGCGCCAACAACATCAACCCCCAGTTCGAACGCGACGTCGCCGGACGGCTCTCGCAGACCCCGATGCTGCAGAACCAGCACATCATGGGGTTCGGGGCGCTCAACCCCGAGCCCTACCCGGGGCAGTATTTCTGGGAGGACCTCGACAGCCGGATCAACCTGATGAGGGAGTCCGGCGGCGTCCCCGTCCTCACGCTCTGCTGCGCCCCCGACTGGATGAAGGGCGGCCCCCAGGGCCCCACCGAGGAGTCGGCCTGGAGGGAGCACCTGGAGGACGCCCCCTACCCCGAACACTTCGACGACTTCGCCAAGCTGGCGGCGGCCGTGGCCACGCGGTACAAGGACGTCAAGTACTTCATGGTCTGGAACGAGTTCAAGGGCTTCTGGCGCGACCACTCCAAGCCCGCGGACTACAAGGGCTACACCGAGCTGTACAACAAGGTGTACGCCGCGGTGAAGCGGGCCCGGCCCGACGCCAAGGTCGGCGGCCCGTACCTCGGCTTCGACAGCAACGAGCGCGGCGACTCCGAGCTGCGCGGCGACTGGGGGGTCGTCAACCAGAACGTCCTGGACGCCTTCAACTACTGGTTCGAGAACAAGAAGGGCGCCGACTTCGTCGTGGTCGACGGCGCCTCGCCCACGGACGCGCACGAGCTGCTGCCCGACGAGTTCGGGGCGCTGGCGAAGTTCGGCGCGGTCACCAAGTGGCTGCGGGACAAGGTCGGCGACCTGCCGGTCTGGTGGTCGGAGTGGTACTTCGTGCCCGAGGACGGCACCACCTGGCCCGAGAACAAGCGGCTCGCGGTGCAGGCCGCCTCGATGATCGAGTTCGCGCGCAGCGGCGCCGCCACGGCCCTGTACTGGAACCCGCAGGCCAAGGACCGCGACTGCCGGCCGTGCCTGTGGGACACGCGCAGCGGCGCCGAGACGGACACCGGTCGGCTGCTGGCGAACTTCGTCAAGTGGTTCCCCGCCGGGGCCGAGCTGGACCAGGTCACCTCGTCGGACGCCAAGGTCAGGGTGCTGGCGCAGCCGCAGCAGCTGCTGCTGGTCAACACCGCGGACTCCGACGTGACCACGACCGTGGACGGCAAGGAGTACGCGCTCAAGGCGTACGAGATCAAGTGGACCGGCCGCTGAGGGTCGCAACCCCAGGGTAATCCCTGGGCCGTCCCCTGTGTCGCGGCGTGCCCCGCGGGCGGAGCCTGAGGGCATGGCCGCTGAGGGTGACATCGTCTCGGCCGAGGTCGAAGCGGCGCCCGGCCGGCAGCGCCAGGCGGCTGCCGCTCTGGCGCGGCTCGGCCTCAAGGTGCTCCACATCGGGACGACGATCAGCGTCAGCGCGCCCAGGGACGTGTGGGAGCGGGTGTTCGGCCTGCCTCAGCCGGCGGTGCCCGCCGAGCTGAGCGGAGACGTGGTCGCCGTGCACCGGGTGGAGCCGCCCGATTTCCACGCCCTCTGACGACCCGTCCACCGGTCTCATCTCGCAAAGGAGCGACATGACCACGATGACCGAGCGACGTGAGGACACCGTCTACTTCGAAGCGGCCCTGCGGCCGGAGAGCGGCGCCTCGATGTTCGCCGAATCCTCGGCGGCGCAGACCGCGAGCCTCGACCAGCTCAAGCCGGCCCCCGGCCTCGCCGAGCGCACCGCGAACGCGCTGCAGGCCAAGGGCTTCACGGTACGGCACGTCGGCACGTACTCCATCAGCGGCGAGGGACCCCGGTCGCTGTGGGAGAGCACGTTCGGCACCCACGTCGAGGTGCGCCAGGCCGAGCTGACCGGCCGGCCGCCGGACGTGACCTCCACGACCGGCGCCCAGGTGTCCTATCTGTCGCACGTGAGCGGCGAGCCGTTCTCGATCCCGCCGGACCTGGAGCCGTACATCGAGCGGGCCTACCCGCAGGCCCCGCCGCGCTTCTTCGGGCCCTCCCCCATCCCGCCCCGCGTCGGCTACCACCACCTGCGGGTGCCCGACGACGTGGCGCTCCTCCTGCGCGCGCACCAGGTGCACGACCGCGGGGTGACGGGCCGCGGCGTGCTGGTCGCGATGCCCGACACGGGCTTCTACCGGCACCCCTTCTACGACCACCACGGCTACAACTACAACGCCACGCTCGCTCCCGACGCCACCGCGGTGCAGCACGACGAGTACGGGCACGGCACCGCCGAGGCCGCGAACATCTTCGCCAGCGCCCGCGACATCGACTTCGTCGGCGTCAAGATGGGGGCCAACCCCACGCTCGCCTTCAAGACGGCCTCCGACCTGTCGCCGGCGGTCATGACCAACAGCTGGGGCTTCCACCTGCCCGGCGTCACCTCCCTGCCGAACGCGCTGCGCCCGCTGGAGCTGGCGGTCATCGAGGCGGTACGCGAGCGCGGCATCGTCGTCTGCTTCTCGGCGGGCAACGGCCACGTCGCCTTCCCGGCGATGATGCCGGACGTCATCGCGGTCGGCGGCGTCTTCGTGGACGAGACGATGGCCAACGGCGAGTTCAGGATGGAGGCCTCCGACTACGCCAGCAGCTTCGACAGCCTCATCTACGCCGGGCGGCACGTGCCCGACGTGTGCGGCCTGGTCGGCAAGCAGCCGCGGGCCATCTACATCATGCTGCCCGTCGAGCCGGGCGACGAGATCGACACGAGCCTGGCCGGACCCGGCTACCCGAACAAGGACGGCACGGGCAAGGACGACGGCTGGGCCGTGATCAGCGGCACCAGCGCGGCCTCACCGCAGATCGCCGGGGTGTGCGCGCTGCTCAAGCAGGCGCAGCCGGGGCTGTCGCCGAGCCTGGTCAAGGCCGTGCTCAAGGCGTCGGCGCGGGACGTGGTCGACGGCAAGAGCGCGATGGGCGAGGTAGCCACCGACGGTTACGACGGGCCGACCGGGTCCGGGCTCGTGAACGCGGAGGCCGCGTACCGGCTGGCCCGCTCGGTCACGCCGCGCAACCTCCACACCCTCCCGCCGCCGCGCTGACGGCTATCCGGCGCTGCCCTCGCCCTGCCCTCGCAGCAGGGCGAGGGCCGCCTGCTTGGCCGTGGCGGCGGCGTCGCGCTCGCCGTGGTGGTCGGCCAGCACGGTGGCGCCCTCCACCAGCATCAGCAACTGCCTGCCCAGGACCTCCGGCTGCCGGGCCCCGGCCCGGCGGGCGATTCCCGTCAGCAGGTCGAGGTGGCGGTCGAGGTGCCGGGCGGCGACGGTGCGCGGGACGCCGTCGTGCCACTGGGCGGACGCGTTGACGATCGCGCAGCCGCGGAAGGCGGGCTCGGCGTACCAGCCGGCGAGCGCGTCGAAGACCGCGGCGAGCTGAGCGGCCGGGTCGTCGCCGGCCGCCTCCGCGGCCTCGCGCAGCCAGCGTACGACGTGGTCGCTGCGGGCCTCCAGCACGGCCTCGACCAGCCCGTCCTTCGAGCCGAAGTGCCGGTAGAGGGTCTCCTTGGACGCGCCGACGGTCGCGCACAGCTCGGCCACGCCGATGCCGTCGAGGCCGCGCTCGTACAGCAGGCCGGTGGCGGCGCGCAGGATGGTCGCCCGGGTCTGGACGGGGTCGAGGGACGCGCCTTTGGGTACGGGCATGCGTCAGATGGTACCGGCCGGTTCCAAGTCTCTGCTAAGTTTCACATCGAAACGACCGGTTCGATGACGTACGGAGACCCGCGTGACCGACGTGTACGACCCTCCCGCCACCCTCGAGCCGCCGGCCAGCACGCCCGCGGTCACGTTCGAGAGCGGCGGCCACCGGCTGCTCGGCGTCCTGCACCTCCCGGCCGGGCCCGGACCCCATCCGATCGTGGTGCTGCTGCACGGGTTCCCGGGCAACGAGCGCAACTTCGACCTGGCCCAGGCGCTGCGCCGGGCCGGCTACGCGGCGCTGGTCTTCCACTACCGGGGGTCGTGGGGCGTGGGCGGGACCTACTCATGGCACCACCTTCTGGAGGACGCGGCCCGCGTGGTGGAGTCGGTACGCCTGGACGCCCGGCTGGATCCGGCGCGGCTGGGCGTGGTGGGGCACAGCATGGGCGGGTTCGCGGCGTTGATGACGGCCGCCGCCGACCCCGCGGTCCGCGCGGTCGCCTCGGTGGCGGCGTTCGACGTGGGCGCGGGCGCGGCGGCCTGCCTGGCGGACCCGGCGGCGCGGGAGGGGTTCCTCCGGGACTGGGAGGGCGAGCTGCTGCCGCTCCAGGGCACCAGCGCCGCGGCGCTGGTCGCCGAGATGGAGGAGGCGGGGCAGGAGTGGAGCCTGGCGACGCTCGCGCCGCGCCTGGCCGACCGGCCCGTGCTGCTCGTCGGGACGGGACGCGACCCCGTCACGCCCGCCGAGACGCACCACCATCCGCTGGTCCGGGCCTACGAGGCGTATCCGGTGCCGCGGCTGGAGCACCACCTCTTCCCCACCGACCACGCCTTGTCCGATCACCGGCTGACCCTGGCCCGCACGGTCGTGGACTTCCTGGACCGCACGCTCCACTCTTGATGCCCTATGGTGAGGTTTCGGAAAAGATCTATACTTTTGTCCGAAACTCTCCCGGCACCCACCCTTCACCCCTCAGGAGGGCATCACCGTGGCAAGCAAGACGAAGACCCGTGTCGGACTGGTCGCCGGCGGGCTGGGCGCATATTGGCCGCAGTTCCCCGACCTGCTCCCCCAGCTCCAGCGATCGGCCGACCGGGTCTCCGAACGGATGCGGGAGCTGGACGCGGAGATCGTGGACGTCGGGTTCATCTCCGACGCCCAGGAGGGCGCGGTCGCGGCCGAGAAGCTGCGGGCCGCGGACTGCGACCTCATCGTCGGGTTCCTCACCACGTACATGACGGCCACCATGCTCGTGCCCATCGCACAGCGCAGCGGCGCGCCCGTGCTGCTGATCAACCTGCAGCCGACCGAGTCGATGGAGCACGCCACGTTCGACACCGGCCAGTGGCTCGCCTACTGCGGCGCCTGCCCGCTGCCCGAGATGGCCAACGCCTTCCAGCGGTGCGGCATCCCGTTCCGGTCGGTGTCGGGCTACCTGGAGGACGAGCGCGCCTGGGCCCGCATCACGAGCTGGGTGCGGGCCGCCGGGGCCCGCGCGGCCCTGCGGCACGGCCGGCACGGCCTGATGGGGCACCTCTACCCCGGCATGCTGGACGTCTCCACCGACCTCACGCTCGTCTCGGCGAACTTCGGCGGGCACGTCGAGGTGCTGGAGTTCGACGACCTGCGGGTACGCGTGGAGAAGGTCACCGACGCCGAGGTCGCCGCCAAGCGCGCCGAGACCGAGAAGATCTTCGAGCTGGCCGACAGCGTCAACGCCGTCGACCTCGAGTGGGCCTGCCGCGTCTCCGTCGGCCTGGACCGGCTGGTGGAGGACTTCTCGCTGGACAGCCTGGCGTACTATCACCGCGGCCTGGACGGGGAGACGCACGAGCGGCTGGGGGCCGGGATGATCCTGGGCGCGTCCCTGCTCACCGCGCGCGGCATCCCGGCGGCCGGCGAGTTCGAGCTGCGCACCAGCCTGGCCATGCTGATCATGGACCGGATGGGCGCGGGCGGGTCGTTCACCGAGCTCCAGGCGCTGGACTTCCACCGGGGCCACGTCGAGATGGGCCACGACGGCCCCGCCCACCTGGCCATCAGCGCCCGCAGGCCGCTGCTGCGCGGGCTCGGCGTGTACCACGGGAAGCGGGGCTGGGGCGTCTCCGTGGAGTTCGACGTCAAGCACGGGCCGGTGACGGCGTTCGGGATCATCCAGCGCCGCGACGGCCGCTTCGCCCTGGTGGCCTCGGAGGGCGAGACCGTGGACGGGCCGCACCTGCAGATCGGGAACACGACGTCCCGCGTGGACTTCGGCCGGGACCCCGGCGAGTGGACCGACGACTGGAGCGCGACCGGCATGTCCCACCACTGGGCCCTCGGCACCGGCCACCGCGGCGCCGAGCTCAAGGCCCTGGCCCACCTGCTGGAAACGGACTACATCCAGGTGTGACCCCGGGCGCCCCCGCCGGGCCCGGGCCGCCGGGGCCCGGCAAGGGTGTTCGAGGGACTACTTTTACCTCCGCTTGTCGATCGATTAACGGGCAGCATGCCGCTCCGGATCTAGGGTCGCGTCCATGGGCTCTCCAGAAGGCGGCGAGCGGGAGTTGATCCTGCGGACGGCGACCAGGCTGTTCGCCGCGCTCGGCTACGACGGCACCTCCACCGAGCAGATCGCGGAGGCCGCGG
Source organism: Nonomuraea sp. NPDC049625 (assembly GCF_040675285.1). Taxonomy (NCBI): domain Bacteria; kingdom Bacillati; phylum Actinomycetota; class Actinomycetes; order Streptosporangiales; family Streptosporangiaceae; genus Nonomuraea; species Nonomuraea sp. NPDC049625. Next base: position 329,406 of record NZ_JBFAOQ010000009.1, read on the forward strand.
GGCTGGACACGGCGGCCCTCAGCGCGCATTTCCCCACCAAACGGGGGCTCTACCTCACGGTCATGGAGGAGGCCCACCGGGTGCTGTCCGAGGTCATCGTGGCCAGGGCCGACGAGCTGCGGGACACGCCGCCCGAGCGGCGGCCGGAGGCGCTGCACCGGTTCGTGGACGGGTACATCGACCTGTGCGCCGAGCATCCGGAGGTGCCCGCGCTGTGGATGCACCGCTGGCTGTCCGACGCCAGCGACATCGATCTGGAGCCGCTCAACGCCCAGCCGCTGACCCAGCGCGCCATCGACAGCATCGACGCGATCGCCAAGCCCGCGGACGCCGACGCGCAGTTCACCACGTACACGATGATCTGGTGCATCCACGGGTTCACGCTGAGCGGGGTGCTCGACGGGACCGGGCAGCGCCGCAACACCGACGATCCCCGCACGTTGCGGCGCTTCCGCGCGCACATGCATCAGCTGCTCGACCGGGCGCTCAAGCTGTCCGCGTGATCGTCGCCGCCCCGCGGAGAGGGCTTCAAGAATCTCCGAACGGGAGGGCCGCTTCATGACGAACATTTCGCGAACACGTCAAGCGAGATCTTCCGCGGCGCCCCTCCGCTAGATCTACACCCTGGCACACCGTAAGCAATCTGCTACATGCGTGCGTGTATTCTGCCCATATGCGAGGTTTCAGACAATTCGGGCGCTCGCACGTCGTGAGCGAGACGGGCTGAGGCGGTGCGGGGGAACGGCGCCCTGACGACCGGTTCGTCCCTCCTGGACGAGCTGCTGGTCGAAGCCGTCGTCAGCACACGGGCGCACATCGGCAACCTCTACCTCCTGGACGAGGACGGCGACGTCCTGAAGATGGACAGTCAGCTGGGGCTTCCCCCCATGATCGCCAAGGCGTGGGCCAGGGTCAGGACGAACGACCGCGCGCCGATCGCCACGTCGGTGTGCGAGCAGCGGCTGGTCTGGGTCCCCGACAGGGAGGGCCTGGCGCGCGAGTTCCCGTCGGCGGCGCTGTCCGTGCCGTACGACTTCGCGTCCGCTGCGCACCCCCTCATCTCCGACGGCACCGTCTGGGGCGGCTTCGTGCTGTTGTGGCCGGCGGGGCGGGTGAGCCGGCTGACCCAGCGCCAGCTCGACCGGATCGAGGACATCAGCGGCCAGATGGCCGAGGTGCTCCAGGAGGCCGCCGAGCAGGGGCAGCCGATCAAGCCGGGGCCGCGGCCCCGGGTGCTGGACCCGAAGCGCAAGGCCGACCCGCGACCCGACCTGATCGCGCTCGACTGCCTGAACCGGCTGCCCGAGGGCCACGGCGCGCTGGACGTGAACGGGCGCGTGACCCTCCTCAGCGCCCCGGCCGCCGACCTGCTGCTCAGCTCCGCGTCCGAGCTGCTCGGCAAACGCCTGGACCAGGCGCTGCCGTGGATGAACGACCCCGCGTACGAGGACGCCTACCGCGCCGCGGTCGTCGGCCGCCAGGTCACCCACTTCACGATACGCAACCCCGCCGGGCGCCAGCTGTCGCTCCGGTTCTTCCCCGGCCTGTCCGGGATCACCGTGCGCATCACGCCGGCCGTCGGCGCCCGCGGCCCGGGTCACCTGGCGGCCGGAGCCGAGCGGCCGGCCCAGAACGTCGCGCTGCACGAGGTCCTGTACCTGGCGACCAAGCTCTCGCGGGCGGTGACCGCGCAGGAGGTGGTCGACCTGGTGGCCGACCACGTCATGCCCGTCTACAACGTCCAGGCCCTGGCCATCCTGACCTCGAAGGGCGGCCGGCTGCGCGTGGACGCCTCGCGCGGCTACAGCCCGCAGGCCATCCAGGAGTTCGACGGCCGTCCCGTGATCCCGCCGGACCCGGCCAACCACTCCTTCGACGCCGGCCAGCCGACGTTCTTCTCCACCTGGGACGAGCTGCGCAAGGCGTACCCGGGTGCCGTCCGCTCGGACGACATGTCCGCCTGGGCCTTCCTGCCGCTGGTCATCTCGGGCCATCCGATCGGCACGTGCGTCCTCGCCTACAACCGGCCGCACCAGTTCTGCACCAGCGAGCGGGCCACGCTGACCGCGCTCGCGGGGCTGATCGCGCAGGCGTACGAGCGGGCCCGGCTGTACGACGTCAAGCACCAGCTCGCCCAATGCCTGCAGAAGAGCCTGCTGCCGCGCAGGCTGCCCGAGATCTCCGGCCTCGAACTGGCCGCCCACTACCTGCCCGCCACCCCGGGAATGGACATCGGCGGGGACTTCTACGACCTCATCCGCCTGACCGACACCATGGCCGCGGCGGTCATCGGCGACGTGCAGGGCCACGACGTGACCGCGGCCGCCCTCATGGGCCAGGTGCGCACCGCCATCCACGCCCACGCCACCTCCGGGGCCAGCCCGGGCGAGGTGCTCGCGCGCACCAACCGGCTGCTCAGCGAGCTGTCCCCCGACCGGTTCACCAGCTGCCTGTACGTCAACATCGACCTGCGCAAGCGCATCGCCTGCCTGGCCAGCGCGGGGCACCTGCCGCCGCTGTTCGGCCGGCCCGGGTGGCGTACCGAGGCCATCGACTCCTCCCCCGGGCTGCTGCTCGGTGTGGACCCCGACTCCGAGTACGCCACCACGGAGGTGCCGATGCCGCCCGGCTCCGTCCTGGCCCTCTACACCGACGGCCTCATCGAGGAGCCGGGCCGCAGCATCGGCGAGGCCATCGACGACCTGGCCGAGCGCTTCACGCCCTCGCCCGGCCAGCCCCTGCACGACCTGGCCGAGTCGCTCATCAAGCAGGCCACGGCCGAGCAGCGCATGGACGACATCGCGGTGCTCCTCTGCAGGACGTGAGGCGCCGGCCTTCAGAGTTCGCGCACGGCGCGACCCATCCTGGACAGCGCCTGGCGCAGGATGTCCGGCGACGTGGCGAAGTTGAGCCGCACGCAGCCGGCCCCGCCGGAGCCGAAGACGTGCCCTGAGCTCACGGCGACGCGGGCGCGGTCGAGGAACAGCTTCGCCGGTCCTGCGACGTCGCTGACGACGCCGAGCTCGTCGCTCTGCCCCTCCTCGTGCAGGCCGAGCCAGGTGCAGTCGAGCCAGGCGAGGTAGGTGCCCTCGGGCGGTCGATAACGCGCCTCAGGGAGGTGTTCCGCGATGAGTTGACCCAGGAGGGTGCGATTCGCGTCGAGGCCGAGTATCAGCTCGTCGAGCCAGGTTCCGCCCGCGCGGAACGCCGCGGTGTGCGCGATGACGCCCAGGTGGCTGGGGCCGTGACCGACTTCCTCGGGCATGCGCCGGAGGTCGTCGGCGGCGTCCGCGCCCGCGATGACCAGGGCCGCTTTGAGACCGGCGAGGTTCCAGGCCTTGGACGCGGAGGCCAGCGCGAAGCCGTTCTCGGATCCTTCGATGCCGAGAAACGGGACGAAAGTGGCTCCGGGCAACACGAGCGGGGCGTGGATCTCATCGGATATCACCCGGACGCCGTGCTTTCGGGCGAGCTGGGCGATCGCCTGCAACTCATCACGGGTGTGGACGACGCCGGTCGGGTTGTGCGGGTTGCTCATCAGGAACGCCGCGCGACGGCCCTGGCTCCGCGCGCGGACGAACGCCTCTTCCAGGGTGTCGAGGTCGACCCGCAGATCCGGGCCGAGCCGCGCCTCGACGATCTTCCTCGCGTCGTGCGTGACGAACGCGTAGAAGGGCGGATAGACCGGCGAGCACACGACGACCGCGTCCCCGGGGCCGGTGATCAGGCGGAGGACCTCGACGATGCCCATCATGACGTCGGGCACGACGGCCGTGTGCTCGATGCGCAGGCCGTCCCACCGCCATCGCCGGCGGGCGAACTCCGCGAGAGCCTCGGCGTAGGCGGTCCCGTACGGGTATCCGGTGTCGCCGAGGTCGATCGCTCGGTGCAGCGCGTCGGCGATGGGACGGGCCAGCGGCACGTCCATCTCCGCCACCCAGAGCGGGAGCACGTCATCGGGGTGCGCGCGCCACTTCATGCTCGTGCGCTCGCGTAGCTGTTCGAGCGACAGCCGCACGAGAGGATCGGCCCGCCCTTCGGAACCTGCCCTCTTCATCCGATTCACCTCGTGGCCCTCTCCCGCTCGATGATTGACCAGCAAGGTTAGGCGAGTGCCGACGGCCCGGCCAGAGGCTCCTGCCGAATGCGGCAATAAGCAGCGTGAATGGCCGGCGTGATCGTGACGGAGCCGGACAGCCCGCTGACCCCGTCGTCGCAGCGGCGCCTACGGCTCGAACCTGACCCGTCCGACGACGGACGGCGTGGCGCGGCTGACCATCACCTCCCCCCGCTCGACGGCGGTCTCCCGCACCCCGAACCGGGCCCCGAGGCTCTCCTGAACCCCGATCACCGCGCTCTCGGCGCGGGAGGCCGCCTCCGCGTCCCCGAACATCGTGATCGTCATCACGGTCCCCCCGCCGGTGTCGACGGCGGTGTAGAGGACCGACCCCACCTGCTCGGGGACGCGGTCGGCGAACTCCCGGTCCACGTGCTTCACCATCTCGGTGATCGCGCTCGCGTCCGCGCTGTAGTGCCTGACTATCGCATACATGCGGATCACGCTATATCCCCATACGAGGACTTTCAAGTCCCCAAATAAGGACTTAAACCACGGCTCCGGAGACGCGCCGGCGCTTGACGGGCGGCCCCGGAGGCGGCTTGCGGTCGTACCGGGCCAGCCAGACGGCCAGCGGCCCGGCCACGAAGGCGGACGACAGCGTGCCCGTCACGATCCCGGTCACCAGCGCCAGCGCGAAGTCCCGCAGGGAGTCCCCGCCGAAGGCCATGAGCGCGAGCAGGATGAACAGCGCGCCGAGGCCGGTGTTGACCGTGCGCGGCATGGTCTGCAGGATGGCCGAGTTCACCGCCGTGACGAACGGGCTGCGGGGCGACCACAGCTCGCGTACCCGGTCGAAGACCACGACCTTGTCGTTGACCGAGTAGCCGACGATGGTCAGCATCGCGGCCAGGAAGATCCCGTCGACCGGCTTGCCGAGCCACGCGAACATACCCGCCACCACGGTCACGTCCACCAGCAGCGCCAGCACCGCCGCCGCGCCGAACGTCCACCTGAACCGGATCGCCAGGTAGGCCAGCTGCATGGACACGGCCACGCCGAGCGCGACGAGGGCGTTGCGGCGCAGCTCCTCGCCCAGGCTCGGGCCGACGAACTCCTCGCTCCGCTTGGTCACCTCCCCCGCCTGCCGCTCCAGCTCCTGCTCGATCCTGGCCACGTCGTCCAGGCCGAGCCGCCCGGCGCGTACGGTGACGCCGTCACCACTGGCCTGCACGACCGCCGAGGGGAACCCGGCACGCGAGACGGCCTGCCCCGCCGCGTCGGCCGACAGGGGCTTGGCGGTGGCGAACTCGACGAGCCGCCCGCCGGTGAACTCCACGCCGAAGTTCAGCCCGCGGGCGAGCAGCCCGGCGACGGCCGCCGCCACCAGCGTGCCCGCGACCGCCAGCCACAGCCTTCTGGCCTTCATGAGCTGGGGGTTCCTGCGCGTCAGCCAGGTCCGTACGGCTCCCGGCGAGCCCAGGCCCGACAGGCGCGGCCCGACCCGGCCGATGACGGCGTGGGCGAGCACGCGGGTGATCAGCATGGCCGAGACCAGCGAGGCCAGCACGCCGACGGCCAGCGTCACGCCGAAGCCCTTGACCGGCCCCGAGGCCAGCCAGAACAGCAGGCCCGCGGCGATGAGGGTGGTGACGTTGGAGTCGGCGATGGCGCTCCAGGCGTTCCTGAACCCCCGGTCCAGGGCCGCCTTCAGCCCGCGGCGGCCGCGCCCCTGGTCGTACTCCTCCCTGGCGCGCTCGAAGACCAGCACGTTGGCGTCGATGGCCATGCCGATCGCCAGCACGAACCCGGCCAGCCCGGGCAGCGTGAACGTCGCCCCCATCGCCACCAGCGCCGCGTACGAGATCAGGCCGTAGCAGGCGAGCGCGAGCGTCGAGAGCAGCCCGGACATCCGGTAGACCGCGACGATGAAGGCGGCCGTCAGGACCAGCCCGGCGATCGCCGCCTTGGCGCTCGCGTCGATGGCCGCCGCGCCGAGCGTCGGGCCGACCGTACGCTGCTCGACGATGGTGAGCGGCACGGGCAGCGCGCCACCCTTGATCAGCACGGCCAGGTCGCGGGCCTCGTCGTGGGTGAACGAGCCCGTGATGTCGGCGCTCCCGCCGGAGATGCCGGTACGGCAGGGGATCGACGGGTCGAGCGGCGGCGAGGAGATGACCTCGTTGTCGAGCACGATCGCGATCCGGCGCTTGGGATCGCCCACCGGCTCGCACGCCGCCGCGCCGCTCATCCGCTGCCAGGCGCCGGCGTCGCGGAAGTCGATGCTCACCCACCAGCCGGGGCCGCGCTGGGGGTCGCTCTGCTGGACGGCGTCGGCGATGCCGTCGCCGGTGATGGCGGCGGGCCCGAGCCGCAACTTCCCGCCGTTCTCGTCACGTACGTCACCCTCGTTGCCGAGGACGGGGTGGAAGGCGAGCTGCGCGGTACGGCCGATGACCTCGGCCGCCTGCCGCGGGTCGAGCACGCCGGGCAGCTCGACGATGATCCGCCGCTCGCCGGAGCGGACCAGGGTGGGATCGACCACGCCGAGCGCGTCCGCCCGCTGGCGGAGCACGTCGAGGGCGCGGTCGGTGGCGGCCGAGTCGGCCTTGACGGTGGGCGAGTCCCTCGTCTCGAAGACGAGCTGGGTGCCACCGCGTAGATCCAGGCCCAGGCGCGGGGCGCTGACCAGGGCCAGGATCAAGGAGATCGCGATGACGGCAAGGGCCGTCACCGCACGCCAAACAGGCGCACGGAACATGAAAGCCTCCACAGGCTCAGATGTGCGAAAGGGGGATCTTCAGCACCCTGTGGAGGGAGGCCCCCGCGCGGGGGCCGCCGCCGGCCGGCGGGCGGCGGGGACGTCGGCGGCCGG
>NZ_JBFAOQ010000009.1:336347-503743 GCF_040675285.1 Nonomuraea sp. NPDC049625
GGAGCTCACGGGGCGCTTCGCCGTGCAGGGTGGGCTGGTGGTCACCACGGTCACCATTGACGCGGGCGGAACGGGGGGTCCCCGTCAAGGCGGGGGGGGGGGGGTCAAGCCGAGTGGCGGGGTGGGGTGGGGCCCCCCGGGGGGGGGGCCGCCGCCGGCCGGCGGTCGGCGGGGACGTCGGCGGCCGGGCTCGCGACCACGGCCGCCCAGCCCCGCCGCGGCTGCGGCAGGACCGACGGCAGCACGGCCGGCCCCGCGGGCGGGGCGGTGCCGAGCAGGCCGTGCCGGGCCTGGCCCACAGTCTCCCGGTACGGCTCCCGCTGGAGCCCCGGCTGTTCCTGGACCCTGGCGTGCACCGCCACGACGTGCGAGGCGACCTGGGCATGGGCGGAGGCCGGCAGGAACCACGACAGGAGAAGAAGCAACGCGGCAGGCAGTGTCGTGCGCATGTCGCCTCCTTCTCCTCGAGCCTCAACCTAGCCCAGGAAAGGCGTCACCGGGTCAAGGACGAGGGCTGAGCTGGAAGTGCCAGACGACCGCGACCGGCATGCCGCTCATGGCCGCGTCCGCGGCCTCCGGGCACCAGTACATGATCTCGTAGGAGCCCTGCGGCGGGAGCGGGTCCGGCGGGCGGGTGCCGGGGACCAGCGGCAGGGGCGGGCGGCGCGGCTCCTCGCAGTGGCGCACCTGGAAGCCGAGCGGGAGCGCGGCGGCGAGGTAGTCGCTGAGCGAGCGGGGCCGGTCGGCCGGCAGCGCGGGGCTGCCGTCCGGACCCGGGCTGGGCGCGGCCGGGGCCAGGTAGGTCGCCATCGGGTGCGGGTCGGTGATGATCAGGTGACCGCCCGTACGCAGCACCCGCGCGAACTCCGCCAGCACCGGCGCCAGATCCGGCACGTGCACCAGCGCGAGGGCGCACACGACGGTGTCGACCGCGTCGTCGGGCAACGGCAGCCGATGCAGATCACCCATGGCCAGCCCCACGGCGGGCAGGCCGCGCACGACCTGACCCGACCGCTCAGCCGAAATGTCCGCTTCCGAGCCCCACCGGCTCCGCGCGGGCGAAACATCCGCTTCCGGGCCCCACCGGCTCCGCGCGGGCGAAACATCCGCTTCCGGGCGCCGCCGGGCCTGGGCGAGCATCTCGGGTGAGGTGTCGACGCCGATGACGCGGTGGCCGAGCTCGGCCAGGTACGCGGCGTGCCTGCCGGTGCCGCAGGCGGCGTCCAGCGCGATGCCGACCGGGAGGCCGTCGAGGATGCGGCGGACGACGGGCTGCTCGGAGTCGATCATCTGGTTGCCGCCCGCGTCATAGTGCGGCGCCCACGTCCGGTACACCTCCCGCGAACCGATCGCGCCGACCTCGGCCGTCACCCCGTCCGCGTCGGCCAGGGCGGGCGCGTCGAGCAGCGCGCGGACCTCGGCGATCCGGGCCCGCACGAACGCGCGGTCCGAGCGGCCCTCCCTGAAGGCCCGCAGCAAGGCCACACCCTCCAGGCCCAGCAGGTAGCCCAACGGGCTCAGATAGGTCACCGCCCGACGATAACGACCCGGCTCCGGACGGCTCCACGGATTATCCCCGGCACCGATGCGTCCTGCGGCGACAGCTCACATGGAGAGCTCCCAGGTCACCGGCAGCGCCACCGGCCCCCGTACGACCATCCCGCTCTTCCAGACCAGTTCCTCGTCCGGGACCGCCGCCCGCAACCCGGGGAGACGCCGTAGCAGGGCGGCGAGCGCCACCTGGAGCTCCATCCGTGCCAGCGCGGCACCGGCGCAGAAGTGCGCTCCGTGGCCGAAGGAGAGGTGGGGCCGAGGCGGGCGGGTCAGGTCGAGCCGCTCCGGGTCGGCGTACACGCGCGGATCCCGGTTGGCGGCGTAGAACGCGGCGAACACCGGCTCCCCGGCCCGCACGGTCCCGCCGCTCAGCTCGACATCCTCCGTCGCGTACCGGGGGATGAACGTCGATCCGGTCGCCATCACCGGGACGTATCGCAACAGCTCCTCCACCGCCCCCGCCACGTCCACCTTCCCACCCCTGACCAGCAGAAGCTGGGCGAGGTCGGACACCAGCGCGTAGGCGAAGTTGGCGATCTGGCCGGCGGTCGTCTCGTACCCGGCCGCGAGCAGCGTCATCAGGAACCCGATCAGCTCCTCCTCCGACAGGCCGTCCCGCTCGTCGCGCGCCTGCGTCAGCGCGCTGATCAGGTCGTCCGACGGGGTCTCGCGCCGCCGCGCCACCAGCCCGGCGAAGTAGGCGCCGAGCTCGCCCAGCCGCGCCGTCTTCTCCTTCAGGGGGATCGCCGTCGTCGTCATGTACGCGTCGGCCCAGGTCTGGAACGTCGGGCGGTCCTCGTACGGAACGCCGAGCAGCTCGCAGATGATGACGGCGGGCAGCGGCACGGCGTACGCCTCGACGAGGTCGGCGGGCGGCCCCTCGCGCACCATCCGGTCCAGGAGCTCGTCGGCGATCCCCTCGGCCCGCGGGCGCAGCAGCTCCACCCGGCGGGCGGTGAAGGCCGTGCCGATCAGCCGCCGCATCCTGGTGTGCTCGGGCGGGTCGAGGTCGGTGATCCCGCCGGGCACCGGCTCGGGGTACATGCGCGGCGGGTCCCGCGTGGCCGCGGCCGCGCGGCCGAAGCGGGAGTCGCCGAGGACCGTGCGGACGTCCTCGTAACGGGTCACCAGCCAGGCGGGTTCGCCGTACGGCATGGCGATCCTGGCCAGCGGCTCGTGCTCGCGCAGCCAGGCGTACCCGGCGTCGAGCTCCAGCCGGTCCGGCGGGCCGAGCGGGTAGGACCGCGCCTCGGGATCGCTCATGGCCGCCCTGGCCCGGTGGCGAGCGGGAACACAGGTGGTGCATGAGACTCGGCCATCGCGGCACTCCTCATCGCTTGCACCCAAGCTGACACCCACGCCGCCCGCTGTCCAGCGCCGGGAGAGCGCTCAGGGGGCGGGCGGCGCGCACAGGCCGAGCTCGACCAGAGCCTGAGCGATCTTGACGGCCTCGCCGGGGTCCCCGGAGAACTCGCCGACCTTCACCGGGCCACTCATGAGGAGTTCGCAGGCCACCGCGACCGCGCCGGGCACGCGGAAGGTCCGGTGGCCGGCCTTGATCCGCGCCTCGCCGACCAGCGGCCACGTGCCGGGACGCAGCGAGATCCGGTCGGAGGGCCCGATCGGGGCACCGAGCAGCACCTGGCTGAAGAGCCCGCCCTGGTGCGCCTCCCCGAAGGCGGTCCGGCTGTAGATCATCTCGTGGACTGCGGGCGCGGTGGCGGCCTCGGTCAGCGCCGCCGCGAGGCGGTCGGCGTACTGCCTGACCATGGGCTGGACGCGCTCGGCGAGGCCGGCGCCCATGGGCAGCGCCGCGGCGTACTCGTCGGAGCGCAGCAGGTCGGTGACGAACCCCTTCAGCAGGTCCGCCCAGGTCAGGGTGTTGACGCTGATCGTGACGTGGGCGGAGGCGGAGGCGGCCGTCCGCACCAGGTGCGGCATCCCGCGGGGGACGTGGAGCACGTCGCCCGCGCACAGCTCGTAGGTGGAGCCGTCCCCCTCGGGGGCGACGAGCTTCCCGCCGCCGGGGTTCGGCACGATGCCGTCGAACAACGTCCACTGCTTGGCGCCGTGCGCCTGGATCACGATGATGTCCTGGGCGTCGCAGTGGACGTCGAACGCCCGCGCGCCCGGCGGCGCGACGTAGACGTTGGCGTCCACGGGGTGCCCGACGTCCCGCTCGACGGTCTTGCAGAGCTCGTGCAGGCGCGGGAGCAGGAGGTTCACGGTGCCCAGGACCAGGGTCGCGCCCTCGCGGTAGAGCCCGACCACCTTGCCGGGATCGACCACGTCGTCGAGACCGGCGTAGCCGAAGGTGGACGGCGAGGTGTAGTGGGCCGACGGGAGGACGGACCCGTCCTTGACCACGCGGATCCCGGGCGCCCGCAGGCCGCTGCCGGTCAGGACGCGGTCGATGTCCGCCACGGAGGCGATCTCGCCGGGATCCGGCACCGCGCCCGGACGGAAGACCGCCCGCCTGGCCGGGAATTCGTCGCCCACGAGGTCCGCGAGGCTCAGCATGGTCCATCTCCTCAAATGTCAGTCGAGCAGCAGGGCGGCGTCCCAGCCCGTCGCGGGTGGCCGGCCGGTCGCGTAGTGGTGCAGCGCGAGCGCGATCCCGGCCGCTCCTTCGAGCAGTCCCACGCGGTCCGGAGCCACCTCGGTGCCTCCCGTCGCGGAGTACCGGAAGCCGAACGGAGCCTCGGGGCGGAACTCGCCGGCGACCCGCGCGGCCAGCCCGTCGGCCGCTTCGAGCAGCGCCTCGTCGCCGGTCTCCCGCGCCACGCGGCAGGTGACGTGGAGCATCCCGGCCCAGCCGTGGCACAGGCCCGCGTCGACCATGCCCCAGTCGTCCCAGGGTCGGGCGAGCGCCGTACGGAGCCCGCGCAGGGCGGCCTCCCGCCACTCCGGCCGGTCGAGCGCCTGTCCCGCCAGGAAGAGGGCCCGGGCGACGCCCGCGGCGCCGTAGCACCATGCGGGCCGGATGGGCGGCCCGGCGGGGACGGCCCGTTCGAGCTGGTGCCGCAGGGGGACGGTGGGCGGCCAGGAGCCGTCGTGTTCCCATTCGAGCAGCCAGGTCGCGATGCGTTCCATCGCCTCCTCGTGGCCCGGCAGCCGGAAGCCGTCGCGCTGGGCGATGGAGAGCAGGGCCAGCGGGCCGGGGATCCCGTGGGCGAGCCCGAGGTTGAAGTGGCCCTCGCCGGCGGGCGCGCCCCTGACGGAGGCATGCGGCACCAGCCAGCCGGGGACGTGCTCCGAGCGCGGCTCGGTCAGCGCGATGAGGTACGCCAGCGGCTCCGTGTCGCCGTACGACAGCGCCAGGCGGCCCAGGCCGGTGAGCCCTTCGATGACGTCGTACGCGCTGAAGCTCACCTCGCCCCGGCTCGTCTCCTCCTCGGCGCGCCGCTTGATCAGCTCCCGCACGGCCGGCTCCGCACGGGCCAGCAGCCCGGCGTAGTCGCCCGGCCGGGTGACCGCCGCCCTGATCGCGAACAGCAGCGCCGGCAGCCCGTCGATCAGCCCGTGCCGCCCCGCCTGGGACCTGGCGGCCGCGGCGAGGAACGCGTGGGCGCTCTCGCGGCGGCCGAGCTCGCTGTGCAGGAGCGCGACGCCTAGATAGCCCTCGTTCAGCGACATCGCGTGCCAGACCAGTGGCTGCCGGCCGTCGGCGAGCCGGTCCTTGTTGGCCGAGGCGACCCGGGCCACCTCCACGGGGTCGGCCAGCCGCCGCGCGACCCGGATTCGGGGTCGCGGCCGCTCTGATGGGGCGGCGCGCGGGCCGTTACGGGAAGGTGCTCGGGCGGCTGGACGCGGCGGTGGGGCCCGTGGCGGGCCACGATCTCATCGACGGGACGGCGGGCGCCGCTGTGTACCTGCTCATGAGACCTCCGTCCCCCGGCCTGGAGGCCGTGGCCCGCGAGCTCGTGCGGGGCGCCTCGGCGTGCCCGCCGTTCCCCATTCGCCGGATCCCGCCGGGCTGGTCCGTCGGGGACGGATACGCCGACTGCGGCCTGGCCCACGGGGTCGCCGGGCCGCTCGCCGTGGCGCGGGCGCTGTGGCTGGCCGGGGAGGCGCTGGACGAGCCCCGTTACCGCCGCGCCGCCCGCGACGCGATGGCCGGGCTCCTCGAAGCCCCGGACGGGTGGGGGCTGGACTCGCTGGGCGTGTGCCACGGGCTCGCCGGGCTGATGCTGATGACGGCGACCTTCGCGGGCGCCGAATTCGGGTCGGCGGTGGAGGGGCTGTTCGATCGGCTGTGCGCCGCCTACGACAGCCGCCTGCCGCTCGGCTTCGACGTATCCGGGCCCGGACTGCTCAACGGCGCGGCGGGGATCGCCCTGGCACTGCTGGCCGTGACGGATGACCTGGAGGCCGCGTCCATGTTCCTGGCGGCTTGATGGGGCGGCATCGCGCGGGCGCGCACGACGCCTCGGTCCGCGGGGTCCCCGGGCGCGACCCGCTGTTCGGCCGGGGCATCCGCCTGTCGTTCGGCCAGCTCAGGCACGAAGGGGCGGGACTGCGTACCGGCTTCTTGTCGATGCTGCGCGAGCTGCCCGGCCTGATCTCCGTCTCGGTGCGGCTGGCGCGGCAGGCGGCGCCGAGAGCCCTCGTCGCCGTGCTGGTCGCGGAGTTCCTCGGCGGGGTGGCGACGGTGGTCACGCTGCTGGCCACGTACCGGGTGCTCGTACCCCTCATGACCGGCGGCCCGACGGCGGAGCGGATCGCGACGGGCATCCCCGCGCTCGCCGCGATGGCCGGCGCGGCCGCGACCGGCAGCGTCATGCGGGCGATCAGCAAGGCGGCGGTCAGCCGCCTGGGGCCCAGGATCGAGCGCCTGGCCTACACGCGCCTGCTGGAGGGGGCCGCAGGCGCGGAGCTGGGGGCGCTGGAGGAGGCGGGGTTCCACAACCTCCTGGAAGCCGCCCGGCAGGGCACCCGCTCGGCGCGCATCGTGATCACGGAGGCGGCCCAGCTGCTCGCCGGGCTCACCACCCTGCTCGCCGTCGGAAGCGTGCTCGGGGTGCTCCATCCGCTGCTCCTGCCGCTCCTGCTGGCCACGGTCGTCCCGAAGGGCTGGAGCGCCGTACGCTCGGCCCGCGCCCGCTTCGCCTCCGTCAAGCGGCAACTGGAGCTCACCCGGCAGCTCGACGTGCTCAGCGGGCTGCTCACCCGTCCCGACGTCGCGCCGGAGATCCGCGCCCACGGCGCAGGCCCGTTCCTGCTCGGGCATTACGGCCGGCTCTCCTCGCTGGCCGAGGGCGAACAGGCCCGGCTGGGCCAGGACGAGGCCCGCCTCGCGCTGGCCGGGGACGCCGTCTCCGGCGTCGCGACCGCGATCACGTACGCCACCCTCGCGGGGCTGCTGATCACCGACGCCATCCCGCTCGCCGCCGCCGGTGCCGCCGTCATCGCCATCCGCACCGCGAAGGCCGGGCTGACCAGCCTGGTGCTGTCGATCAACCAGGTGTACGAGCAGGGCCTGTTCGTCCTGGAATGGGAACGGGCCTGCGCGGAGGCCGCCAGGCAGCGCCTGCGCAGCGGACCCATCCCCCTTCCGCCGCACCCCGTCGAGATCCGGGCCGACAACCTCACCTTCACCTACTCCGGGCAGACCCGGCCCGCGCTCGACGGCGTCAGCGTCCGGATCCTGCCCGGCGAGATCGTGGCCCTCGTCGGCGCCAACGGCTCCGGCAAGAGCACCCTGGCCAAGCTGCTGGCCGGCCTCTACCTGCCGACCGGCGGCAGCGTCAGCTGGGGCGGCGTGCCCATCGAGCTCCTGAACCGCCGCAGCGTCTTCGACCGGATCGCCCTCGTCGCCCAGGACTTCGCCCGCTGGCCCGCCACGGCCCGCGTCAACCTGGCCCTCGGCCGCGCCGACCGGGCCGATGACCGCGAACGACTGAGGCGGGCCGGGGCGGCCAGCGGCGCGGACACCGTGGTGGCGTCCCTCCCCGACGGCTGGGAGACGCTGCTGGCCCGGGAGTTCATGGGCGGGACCGAGCTGTCGGGAGGGCAGTGGCAGCGCATCGGGCTGGGCCGGGCGTGGTTCCGGGACGCGTCCGTACTGGTCTTCGACGAACCCACCTCGGCGCTCGACCCCAGGGCGGAGATCGAGATCTTCGACAAGGTCGCGGGACTGGCCGCCGTCGGGCGCACGGTCATCCTCATCACCCACCGCCTCACATCGGTGACGCGCGCGGACCGCATCTACGTGTTCGAGGCCGGGAAGGTCGTGGAACAGGGCACCCACGAGAGCCTGATGCGCGTGGGCGGCTCCTACGCGGCGATGTACCGCCTCCAGGCCGCCCAATACGCCCACGCCGACTGACCCCCGGCCCTTCGGGCGGCCGCCGAGACCACCGGGCGGCTCCCCTAAAGGACCCCAGCCGAAGTACAGGCCGCACTTCGGCTGAGGTCCCTCGGGGGGACGGACGGCGGGCCGGGCCGGGCGGTGGAACGCGTGCGTGCTGGTGGGTGGGGGTTAGGCGGGTGGGGTGGGGTGGAAGGAGGAGTCGGCGCGGAACAGGGGTGTGTTGTCGGTCTTGTCCAGGCGCAGCAGCTCGGCGCGGTGGCGGACGAAGCGGCCCGGGTAGTTGAGGGACTCCAGGCGGACCGAGCCCTCGGCCGTGCCGGGCCGGGCGTGGAAGGTGGCGTCGCGCCGGAACAGGGCGGTCCCGTCGTTGGTCTCGAACCGGATCAGGAAGTCGCGATGCCGCAGGTAACGCCCCTCAGGGTCGACGAAGGAGTAGGCCTTCGCGTCGTCCAGACCGGGCACGACGCGGAGGGTGACCGGCTCCGCCCCGATCCGGCCCGTGGCCTGGAGGTACGTCCCCGGGCGGTTGACCGGCCGGAACACCCTCGACACCCCCGTCGCGAGCAGCCCGCCACCACTCCCGGCCGTGGCGCGGGTGAAGGTCAGGGTGCCGAAGCCGAGGTGGTCGTACTTGGAGCCGCCGTAGTCCCCGCCGCCCCCTTCCGGCGCGACGCGCTTGCCGTACGCCTCGATGTACGGCACCGCCAGCCCCCGCCGCACGCCGTAGTGGTTGAGGAGCAGCGCCCAGATCGGGTCGGCGGCCCCGCGCCCGGCGGCGGAGATCTCGGTCTGCTGCCGCTGGACGCAGGTCGTGCCCTGTCCCCACTTGTACGTCGTGAACGGCACCGATTCGCCCAGGTTGTACTTGGCCACGTACTCGGCGCCCTTCATGAACCGGTCGTCCGCGTAGCCGTACAGGTCGATGCCCTGGTTCCAGGCCATCTCGCAGAGCACGCCCATCCACCCGACGCCGACGCTGGTGTGTCCCTGGTCGCGGCCGCTCTCCTGCCACTGCCCGAGCCCGCCGGGATGCAGGAACGGCACCGCGTTCATGATGGAGCCGTTGCCCTTGCCGTGTTTGAAGTAGTCGACGGCCTGGTCGACCTTGGCGCGGTCGTCGCACAGGACGCCGATGGCGAGCACGGAGGCCATGGCGCACAGGTCCCAGTTGGCCCAGTAGTTGGTGATGCAGGCACCGTTGTGCTCCTTCAGGAACCGGTCGTTCATCGGGTAGAAGACCGTCAGCATCATCTTCGTGAAGCGCTCGAAGTCGAAGCCGGGGTAGCCGCGCATGATCTCGGCGACGTTGGCGAGCTGCCAGCCCAGGATCCCGGCCGCCAGGTAGCGGTCGGCGTTGCCGGTCACCGCCTTGAGCGCGGCCGACCAGGCATTGAGGATGTCGCGGGCGGCGTCGCCGTGCGCCTTCTCCCCGCTGATCTTCCAGCGCAGCGCGTTCTGGTAGGCGGCGGCCACGTCGATGGCGAGCTGGACGTGGTTCGCGCCCGTGCCGCCCCTGACCACCGTCTCAAGCGGGCGCGGCTTCCAGGTGCTCCTGGAGCGGCCGTTGGCCGTCAGCTTGTCCCAGCCGGCCTTCCAGGGCTGGGCGCCGGCGTTCACCTGGGCCCGCATCCGGTCGAAGTCGGCCTGCGTGTGCAGCAGGCCGGGGTGCTTGAAGGCCGCCGCGGCCGCGGGCCCGATGGGGAGCGCGGCGGGCAGTGCGGCGGCGGCGCCCGCGGTCGCGGCCGCCTTCAGCACGCTCCGGCGGGAGGGCTGCGTGGTCATGTGAATCCTTCCTCAGGGGTCACTCTCGTCACAGGAGACCCCCGGGCTCGGCCCGGATAACACAAATCTCAGACCCGGCTTCGCTGCGGGACCCGCTCCGGGTTCGCGGCCCTGGTGACGTACTGGGGGACGGGGGCGCGGTCGTCGCCGGTGTCGCGGGTCAGGCCGTACCGGACGATGCCCTTGGCCGGGTCGGGCCTGGCCGAGAGGTCGGCCCAGACCTCCTGCCAGGACTTGGGCGCGACGGTGAGGTCGATGTCCGTGCCGCTCTCGTTGTTGTGGAAGGTGACGCGGCCGTCGAGGTAGTAGAACTCGTTCTGCCACATCTGCTGCTGGCCGCGCGGCAGCCGGGCGAAGCCGGTCTCGGGCGAGCCCATCCAGGTGACGCCGGGCGCCTGCTCGTCGTCCATCCGCCGGCCGCCGCCCGACGCGACGTGGAACAGCTTGCCCTTGAGCCCGGTCCAGGTCGCGGGCGGGAAGGGGCCGACGCGGTTGCGGTAGAGGATGCCCCAGCGGACCTGGACGTAGCCGCGGCCGGTGACGGTGACGTAGTCGCCCCTGTGGGTGATCGACGGGGCTCCGCCGTACCTGGAGTATCCGTGCTTGCCGCCGATGGCGACCGTGCCGGCGGGGCGCCGGGGCAGCGGGGCGGGCGGCCGGTTCTTCGGCGGGGCCTGGTCCACGGTGTCGACCGTCAGTCCGTACGGGCTCCGCGCGGGCCTCACCGGACGGCGCGAAGAGGCGGGCGAGGACGACACCACCACCGGTGTGGCCCGCCGGGGCGGCGCGGGCTCGGGCAGGAGGGTCTGGACGACCACCGCTCCCCCGGCGATCAGCGTGACGCCGGCCGCGGTGACCGCGATCGGCTTGGCGGCCAGCGCCGAGCCCGCCGCCGCCTTGCCCTTGGCCAGCAGGCCGCCCTTGACGACCGGCGCGGCGGCCGTACGCGCGATCTCCAGCAGACCGGCGGCGATGCCGGCGGGGACGGCCACCAGGCCGAGCCCGGCCAGCAGCCGCTCGGCCGGCACCAGGTCGGAGACGTGCCCGCCGCAGACCGGGCAGTCGCGCACGTGCCGGGACAGCCGCTTGCGCCACAGGTCGGACGGGGCGCCGTTCCAGGTCTGCGCCACGGCGGCCAGCTCGGGGCAGGGCGGGCGGGCGGCCAGCGCGCGCACCACCGCGCGGGCGGTCTCCAGGCGGCCTTTGGTGCGCTGGACGCGTACGGCGGCGTGCTGCTCGTTCGTCCCCAGCGCGGCGGCCAGCTCGGTCCTGGCCAGCTCGCCGGCCACCTCCATCCACCACAGCGCGAGCACCTCGCGGTCGTCGGCGTCGAGCCAGCGGGCCGCCTCGGTGGCCTCCTTGCGCTGCCCGGACAGGCCGAGCCGGGTGACGGTGAGCGCGGCGAAGTCGGAGGCCGCGTCGGCCAGGCCCATCGCCTCGTCGATGGCGGCGAGCGCGGCGCCCGGCGCCTGCCGCCACTCGCGTACCTGGTTCAGGGCGATGGCGACGAGCCAGGAGCGGAAGCTGCCCGGGTCGCGCAGCCCGGACACGCCGGTCACGACCCTGGCCATCGTCTCCTGAACGACGTCGTCCACGTCCGCGTGGCCGTTCATGGCGCGGCCCACGATGTTGTACACGAGCGGCAGGTGGCTCCTGACCAGTTCGTCGATCGCGTCACGGTCGCCCGCCATGGCGGCGAGCACCGTTTCGACCTCGTACGTCGGCCGCGCGTACATCCAGCACCTCGATCCGGAGCCTCCGCTGCTCCGATCAGGAGACAGGAGTGTCACCGTTCCGATAACACAAAACGCGCATTGTTCCACTTATCGCCTACGAGGTGTCAATGCTCGCGTCAACCTGGCGTACAACCGCGGCTCAGCCCACCGTGGTTCGCAGTGCCTCCGCGTTGGCCGCCAGGAACTCCCCGAACGTCCGGGGCTCGCGACCCGTCAGGTCCCTGACCGCGGTCGTCGTGGCGGCCAGCGAGCCGCCCGCCACCTGCCGGCAGAGCTCGGCCAGGTCGTCGGCGAACCGCACGGGCAGCCCCTGCGCGCGCACCCCGGCGGCCAGCTCGTCCGGGGACAGCTCGGCGTGCTCGACCCTCCGGCCCAGCGCGGCCGAGAACTCCTGCGCGAGCTCGGCGTAGGTGAGCGCCCGGGGGCCCGTGAGCTCGTACGTCTCGCCGAGGCCGCCCGATCCGGTGAGCAGGGCGGCGGCGCAGGCGGCGATGTCGTGGCAGTCGATGTACGAGACCGGCGCGCCTCCGTAAACGTCGAGGAGCTTGCCGTCGGCGGTGAAGGCCGCCGTCCCGGTGATGAAGTTCTGCATGAATCCGCCGGGCCGCAGCATCGACCAGCCGAGCCCCGACGCCTTGAGGTACTCCTCGATCTCCCAGTGCGCGCCCTGGGCCAGGCGGCCGCCCCGCTGGGCTCCTGAGACCGACACCTTCACCACGCTCGACACCCCGGCGGCCCGCGCCGCGTCAATGGCCGCCCTCTGCTGGCGGACCATCGGCTGCTCGCCGTCCACCGGCTGGGCGCCGCCGGCGTTGAGGAAGAGCCGGTCGACGCCCTCCATGGCGGCGGTGAGCGAGCCGGGGTCGTCGAAGTCCCCGATCACGACGTCGCAGCCCAGGGCCTGCCCCTTGTCCTCGTCGCGGACAAGCGCCCTGAACGCCACCCCCTTCTCCCCCAGGAGCCGCACGAGGTGCGTGCCGATGGATCCGGTGGCTCCGGTAACCAAGATCATGACAAGCCTTCCGCTAAACTGAGGCAACCTCGACTAAGGCTATATCGAGGCAGCCTCGAATTACTAGGGAAGCCCGCATGACCACGACCCGACGGCCCCGCGCCGACGCCCGCCGCAACTACGAGCGCCTGCTCGCCGAGGCCGACGCCGCCTTCAAGGAGCAGGGCGTGGAGTCCAGCCTGGAAGGCATCGCCCGGCGCGCCGGGGTGGCCATCGGCACGCTCTACGGCCACTTCCCCAGCCGCCGCGCCCTGATCGGCGCGCTGCTCAGGGACCGCAACGCGGCCCTGTTCGAGCTCGGCGAGCGGCTCCTGACCGGCCCGGCGCCGGACGCGCTCGCCGCCTGGGTCCGCGCGGCCACGGCGCACGCCGCCACCTATCGCGGGCTGGCCGCGTTGATCGCCGGCGGCCTGGACGACGAGGCGTCGGAGCTGCACGCCTCGTGCGTGCGCATGGCCGAGATCGGCGAGCGGCTCGTCGCGCGGGGGCGCGAATCGGGCGCCCTGCGCGCCGACGCGACCGGCGCGGACGTGACCGCCCTCACGTCCGCCGCCGCCTGGCTCCACGAGCAGGTGTCGCCCGCCGCCGCCGACCGCCACATCACCGTCACCCTGGACGGCCTCGCCGCCTCCCCCTGACGACCGATCTCACGGGTCCATCGGGTCGTGCTGCAGCGCCTTGGGGCGCTCGGCGTCCTCGCCGGGCTCGGGCGCCGAATCGGCGCGCCGGCCGGCGTACAGGCTGGTGAGCGTGACGGTGACCAGGACCGCGACGATGACGCCGAGCGAGGCTAGGGTGGGGATCTCGGGCACCCACGCCCAGATGCCGTGCGCCCAGTGCAGGACCAGCTTGACGCCGATGAAGGCCAGGATGACGGCCAGGCCGTGGTTGAGGTGCCGCAGCTTGGCCAGCGCGTCCCGCAGCACGAAGTACAGCGCCCGCAGGCCCAGCAGCGCGAAGGCGTTGGTGGCGAAGACGAGGAAGGGGTCCTCGGTCACCCCGTAGACGGCGGGCACCGAGTCGACGGCGAAGACGATGTCGGTGGCGAACACCGCCACGGTGGCCAGGGCCAGCGGGGTGATCGCCAGGCGGCCGTGCTCGCGCACCATCAGGCGGAAGCCGCGGTAGTCGGGGGTGACCTGGACGAACCGGCGCAGCAGCCGGACGCTGCGCATGGAGGAGACGTCGACGTGCTGCTCGTCCCCCTTCAGCGCCTCCTTGAGCACCTTGCCCGCGGTGACGATCAGGACCGCCCCGAACAGCAGGAACGCCCACGTGCCGCTCTGCAGCGCGGCCGCTCCCAGCGCGATGAAGATCACGCGCAGCACGAGCGCCCCGATGATGCCGTACAGCAGCACTCGCTGGGTCAGCTCGTTCGGCACGGCGAAGGCCGTCAGCAGCAGCATGAACACGAACAGGTTGTCGACCGACAACGACTTCTCCACCACGTACCCGGTGAAGAACTCCACGGCCACCCCGGTGCCGAAGGAGCCCCACAGGTACGCGCCGAAGCCCAGCGGGAGCACCAGGTAGAACGCGGACCAAGCCAGGGCCTCGCGCATGTGGACCTCGTGCGGGCGCCGGGTCAGCAGGATGTCGATCACCAACAGCAGGACCAGGGCGGCCACAGTGACCGCCCACAGGGTGACGGACGCGATGCTGCCCTGTTCGGGCGCAGCCAGAAATGTCCCCGCGGACATGAAACCTCCTCGAACGTGCTCAGCCGTTCGAGGTCTCCTTCACCCGGGGGTAGCGGGCGGCCGTCCGGGGACGCATGGTACGTCCGTACTGACCGGATCGGCACTTGGGAAGTACTCCCCTCGCAGCCCCAGAGTAGGACATATCCCGCCAAGGCTCCACTATGCTGCCCGGATCAGGTGATGGGGAGGTCCCTGAAGAAGCCCAGCCCCAGCAGGTTGACGTCGGCCTTCGACGTTTTCCCTGGCACACCGCTGAACTCCGCGTTGAGGCGGATGGATCCGGACGGGGCGAGGCTGTGATAGCCCCAGCCGGAGCACGAGCAGGAGCCGTTCTCCTCGATGTGGGGGTTGAGTGGCCGGGGCGCTCCCTTGTAGTTCAGGGTGATGCCCGAGGCGTCGGTGGCATCCGTACCGAGGATCATGGGCAGGTCCGCGGCCTCGCCATGTCCGGCGTCGTTCCTGACCGTCCACTCGAGCCGCACGTGGTCCCCCACGCGGTAGAGCTTCTCGATCGCGACGTGGACGGGCATGTACTCGTTGTCCAGGTTGTACACGTACCCGCTCCGCTGGGCCAGCACGGGGCCGCTCTGCCGCGGCGTCGTGCCGGTGACCTGGGACCGCGCCGGCGTCTCCCAGGGGCGCCAGGTCGCCGCGACCGTGGCCCCGGTCACCAGGAGCGCGGTGGCGATCGCCACGGGGGCCTTCCAGCGGCCCGGGGGGCGCGGGTCCCGGCGGCGGGCCGGCGAGGCCGCCCACGAGTTGCTCACCTTGCGGACCCCGGTGTCCACCGACACCGACTCCCGGCCGAGCAGGCGGTCGAGGAGCTGCTGGGCCGTGGGCCGCCGCGCCGGGTCCTTGTCCAGCGCCTGCTCCACCAGGGGCCTGAGCCGCTCGTCCAGGCCCGTCAGCTCGGGCGCGTAGTGCACCACCCTGAACAGCACCTCGGGCGCGCCGCCCGACCCGAACGGCGGCCGGCCGGTCGCCGCGTACGCCACGACGCCGCCCCAGGCGAACACGTCGCTCGCGGCCGTGATCCGGCCTTCGGTGGCCTGCTCCGGCGACATGTACGCGGGAGTCCCCACGATCCCGGTGGACCGGCTCGCGTCCGGCTCCACGAGCTGCGCGATGCCGAAGTCGATCACCCGCGGGCCGACGGGGCTGAGCAGGATGTTCTGCGGCTTCAGGTCGCGGTGCACGACCCCGGCCTGGTGGATGGCGGTGAGCGCGGTCGCCACGCCGACGGACAGGGCCTCCAGGTCGGCCCCGGCCATCGGACCGCGTTTCCTGATGGCGGTGGCCAGGTCGGGGCCGTCCACGTACTCGGTGACGATGTACGCGCTCTCGCCGTCGATGCCCGCGTCCAGCACCGGCGCCGTGCAGAAGCGGGCCACGCTGCGCGCCGCCTCGACCTCCCTGGTGAACCGGCGGCGGAAGCCCGCGTCGCCGGCCGGTCCCTCGCGCAGCCTCTTCAGCGCGACGAGCCGGGATCCCTGGTCCCGGGCCAGGTAGACGACCCCCATACCGCCCTGACCCAAGGGGCGGATGATGGTGTATGGGCCTATTTGCTGGGGTTCAGGGCTCACCAGAGGATTGTGATCGTCGATGCATGACATTCGATAGCAGATCGCTTGAAAGACCGCCGGAGACCACGCTGCGTCCATGATTCAAGACAGGCCGTACACTTTCCTCTTGCCATGACGGGCGCTTTGCGTGATGCTTTCAGATCTCTTGAGCGAACCGGCCCAAAGCTCCCAGAGAGGTAGTTCATCCCCGTGACCCACGGCCCATGGGCCCAGCAGCCCGCAGAACCCTTGCTGTCGATGTCCGTAGAACCGCTGCTGACCAGGGACTACGACGCGGACCCCGCCTTCGTCCACGAACGCCTGCGCAAGAGGTACGGCCCGGTCGCTCCGGTCGACGTCCTCGGCGTGCCGGTCTGGTTCGTCCTCGGCTACGAGGAGGTGCTCCGCGTCCTGCAGAACTCGGGCGGCATCTGGACCAAGAGCGTGGACAGATGGCGGATGAACGTCGAGGGCCGGATCCCCGCGGACTGGCCGCTGCTGCCCGTCTTCCAGATCAACAACTCGGCCTTCTCCGAGGGCGCCGCGCAGCGCCGGTTCCGCAACGCGTGGACGCAGGCGCTGGCGCCGTTCCAGGACCACACCCAGCCGCAGGCCCAGCTGCTCGAACAGGCCGTCGTGCAGTACGCCGACGACCTCATCGGCGTGCTGGCCGAGGGCGGCTCCACGGGGTGGGCCGACCTGGCCGCCCAGTACGCCCGGCCGCTCCCGCTCATGGTCGCCAACCGCATGCTCGGCTTCTCCGCGGCACGCGGCGAAGAGGTCGTGATGGACATCTGGCGGATGATCGACGCCGGGCCCGACGCGGCCGCGGCGTTCGAGCGGCTGTACGCGGCCATGACGGAGCTCGCGGCCGCCAAGCGGGAGCGGCCCGGCGAGGACCTGCCCTCCTACATGATCGCGGCCGCTCCGGACCTCACGCTGGACGAGCTGGCCCGCGAGCTGCTCATGCTGCCCGGCCTGCTCGACTTCACCGCCAGCCTCGTCTGCAACGTCGTCGTCGAGGTCGTCTCCAACCGGGACGTGCGGGCGAGCCTGTCGGTGGGCGCGATCGACGAGACGGTCAACCGGGTCGCGCTGCTCAACCCGCCGATGGCCAACCTGACCTTCCGCTTCCCCAAGACCGACGTGAAGATGGGCCACTACACGATCGCCGCCGGCGACCCGGTGATGCTCTCCGTCGCGGGCGCCCACGCCGATCCGCGCTTCGCCGGGGCGCTCGACCACGAGGCCATCCGCAGCACCCGCGCGCACCTGGCGTGGGGGGCGGGGCCGCACAGCTGCCTGGGGCACCGGCTGGCGACCCAGATGACGACGATCGCCGTGCGACGGCTGTTCAGCCGGCTCACCAAGATCAAGCTCGCGCTCCCGGCCGACCAGCTGCCCTGGCGCCCCTCACCCTTCATGCGCGCCCTGCGGTCCCTGCCGGTCCAGTTCGAGCTCGCCGAGGGCTACGTACCGGCGGGCGAGCGCGCCGGCGACGGCGCCGACGCGCCCGCGACGCAGCCGTCCGCGGCGGGCGAGGCCCAGGCCGGGCCGGACTCGTCCCGGTCCGGCGGGTTGTGGGGCTTCCTGCGCGGCCTGCGCCTCAAGCGCTGACCGGCCGGGTCCGCCTCGGCGTCAGGCCGGGTCCTTGATCTCGCAGATCACGGTCCCGGCCGCCACCGTGGCTCCGACCTGGGCGGACATCCCGACGATGGTCCCGGCCTTGTGGGCGGTGAGCGGCTGCTCCATCTTCATGGCCTCCAGCACCACGATGGTGGCCCCGGCGGTCACGTCGTCGCCGTCGGTGGCCATCACCTTGACGATGGTGCCCTGCATCGGGCTGACCAGGGCGTTCCCACCGGCTGCGGCCTTGGCCGCGCCTCTCTTCTCGCGCCGGGGAGCGGCCTTGGCGGCCGCGCGCGGCTTCGCGGTGCCGGCGGGAAGCACGACCTCCAGCCGCTTGCCCGCCACCTCGACGGTGATCCGCTCGCGCTCGCCCTGCTCCGGGGCCTCGCCGGGCACGCCGTCGTAGGGAGCGATCAGGTTGTCGAACTCGGTCTCGATCCACCTGGTGTGCACGGTGAAGGGGACGGCGGTGAACGCCTCCTCCGCCACCACGGCCCGGTGGAACGGCAGCACGGTCGGCATGCCGTCGATCCCGAACTCCGCCAGCGCCCGGCCGGCCCGCTGGAGGGCCTGCTCGCGGGTGGCGCCGGTGACGACCAGCTTGGCGATCAGCGAGTCGAAGGCGCCCGGCACGGTCTCGCCCTGCTCGTACCCGGCGTCGAGACGCACGCCAGGGCCGGAGGGGGCCCGCCAGCCGGTGATGGTGCCGGGGGCGGGCAGGAAGTTGCGCCCGGCGTCCTCGGCGTTGATCCGGAACTCGATCGAGTGGCCGCGCGGCTCGGGATCGTCGTAGCCGAGCTCCTCCCCCGCCGCGATCCGGAACATCTCGCGCACCAGGTCGATGCCGGTGACCTCCTCGGTGACCGGGTGCTCCACCTGAAGGCGGGTGTTGACCTCCAGGAAGGAGATCGTGCCGTCCTGGCCGACGAGGAACTCGCACGTCCCGGCGCCGACGTAGCCGGCCTCGCGGAGGATCGCCTTGGAGCTCCGGCGCAGCAGGGCCTCCTGCTCTCCGGTGAGGAACGGGGCGGGCGCCTCCTCGACGAGCTTCTGGTGGCGGCGCTGCAGCGAGCAGTCGCGGGTGGAGACCACGACCACGTTGCCGTACGCGTCGGCCAGGCACTGGGTCTCCACGTGGCGGGGCCGGTCCAGGTAGCGCTCCACGAAGCACTCGCCCCGCCCGAACGCGGTCACGGCCTCGCGCACGGCGCTGTCGTACAGGTCGGGGATCTCCTCCAGGGTGCGGGCGACCTTGAGCCCGCGCCCGCCGCCGCCGAAGGCCGCCTTGATCGCGATCGGCAGGCCGTGCTGCTCGGCGAAGCGCAGGACCTCGTCCACGCCGGACACCGGGTCGGGGGTCCCGGCCACCAGGGGCGCGCCGACCTTCTGGGCGATGTGCCGGGCCTGCACCTTGTCGCCGAGCGCGGTGATCGCCGCGGGCGGCGGCCCGATCCACACCAGCCCGGCGTCGATGACCGCCTGGGCGAAGCCGGAGTTCTCGGCCAGGAAGCCGTACCCGGGGTGCACCGCGTCGGCGCCCGACCGCGCGGCCACCTCGATGACCTTCTCGATCGACAGGTACGTCTCCCCCGGCGTGGCGCCGCCCAGCGCGTACGCCTCGTCGGCCATCCGGACGAAGAGCGCGTCGCGGTCCTGGTCGGCGTAGACCGCCACGCAGGCGATCCCCGCGTCGCGGCAGGCCCGGACGATCCGGACGGCGATCTCGCCGCGGTTGGCGACGAGCACCTTGCGCAAGGTCGTGCTCACAGGGATCCTCCAAGACTCCAGCTCGACTCCCGCCATCCGCGGGGGCCGGTCACCAACGGGCGGCGCAGCACACGGCGGCGGGGAGGCCGTGGCGGCTCGGGAACGTCGTCATCTGCGAGAGCGCGCAGCGCCACGACCAGCGCGGCCAGCTCTTCCGGCGAAGGATCGCCCTTGATCACGTTCATAGCGGGATGTTCCCGTGCTTCTTGGGCGGCAGAGCGTCGCGCTTGCCGCGCAGCAGCCGCAGCGCGCGGGTGACCTCGCGCCGGGTCTCGCTCGGCGCGATCACCGCGTCCACGTAGCCGCGCTCGGCCGCCAGGTAGGGGGTGGCGAGGGTGTCCTCGTACTCGCGCACCAGCTCGGCCCGCAGCGCGTCCGGGTCGTCGGCGGCGGCCAGCCGCTTGCGGTGCAGGATGTTGACCGCGCCCTGGGCGCCCATCACCGCGATCTGCGCGGTCGACCAGGCCAGGTTCACGTCCGCGCCCAGGTGCTTGGAGCCCATCACGTCGTACGCCCCGCCGTACGCCTTGCGGGTGATCACCGTGACCAGCGGGACCGTGGCCTCGCCGTAGGCGTACAGGAGCTTGGCGCCGCGCCGGATGATGCCGTTCCACTCCTGCTCGGTGCCGGGCAGGAAGCCGGGCACGTCCACGAGCGTGAGCACCGGGACGCTGAACGCGTCACACGTGCGCACGAACCGGGCGGCCTTCTCGGAGGCGTCGATGTCGAGCGTGCCCGCCAGCCGCATCGGCTGGTTGGCCACCACACCCACCGACCGGCCCTCCACGCGCCCGAAGCCGACCACGATGTTCGGCGCGAACAGCGGCTGCACCTCCAGGAACTCGCCGTCGTCCAGCAGGGCCGCGATGACCTCGTGCATGTCGTACGGCTGGTTCGGCGAGTCCGGCACCAGCTCGTCCAGCGCCAGGTCGTCGGCGCCGAGCTCCAGGTCGGCCTCGAACTCGGGGTGCGGCGCGTCGTCCAGGTTGTTCTGCGGCAGGTACGACAGCAGCGCCCGGGCGTAGTCGAGCGCGTCGTCCTCGTCATGGGCCAGGTAGTGGGCGATGCCGCTGCGGCTGTTGTGCACCCGGCCGCCGCCCAGCTCCTCGAAGGTGACGTCCTCACCGGTGACGGTCTTGATGACGTCCGGGCCCGTCACGAACATGTGCGACGACTCGTCCACCATGATCGTGAAATCCGTGAGAGCCGGCGAGTAGACGTGGCCGCCCGCGCAGGCGCCCATGATCAGGGAGATCTGCGGGATCACGCCGGAGGCCCGGATGTTGCGGCGGAAGATCTCGCCGTAGAGGCCGAGCGAGACGACGCCCTCCTGGATGCGCGCCCCGGCGCCCTCGTTGATGCCGATGATCGGCACGCCGTTCTTCATGGCCAGGTCCATGACCTTGCAGATCTTCTGCCCGTACACCTCCCCCAGGCTGCCGCCGGACACCGTGAAATCCTGCGAGAAGACGCACACCTGGCGGCCGTCGACCGTCCCGTAACCGGTCACCACGCCGTCGCCGTACACGAGCCCGCCGCGGGCCAGCGCGTCCAGCTCGACGAAAGAGCCCGCGTCCAGCAGCCGCTCGATCCGCTCCCGCGCGGTCAGCCTGCCCTTCGCGTGCTGCTTGGCCGCCGCCCGGGCCTCGCCCACGTGAACTGCCTCATCCAACCGCTCCTTGAGGCGGGCCAGGCTGCCCGCTGTGCCTTGCGCTGACATGCACCACCGCCGATAAGACCCACGATAAGACTCAGTTTCATATTGACGATACTCAGTTTCGCACGCTTGGATACCCCTAACTTTCGGGAGAATGACCACGTGCCGAAACCGCCCATCAGCCAGCGCCTCGCCGAAGCCGCCGTGGCGCTGTTCGACGAGCGCGGCTACGACGAGACCACCGTCGACGACATCGCCGCGCGAGCAGGCGTGAGCCGCAGCACGTTCTTCCGCTACTACCGCTCCAAGGAAGACGCGATCTTCCCCGACCACGACACCCTGCTGGACAGGATCGCCGCGCGGCTGCGGGCCTCGACCGCGGACACCGCGATCGTGGCCATCACCGACGCGGTGCGCATCGTGCTCGCCCACTACGTCGACGACGCCGAGGTGTCGCTGCGCCGATATCGCCTGGTCCGCCGCGTGCCGGCGCTACGCGACAGGGAGATCGCCAGCGTGGCCCGCTACCAGCGGCTGTTCCGCGAGTTCGTCGGCGAGTGGCTGGGCGACTCCCCCGACGCCGGCCTGCGCGCCGAGCTCATGGCCGCCTCCGTGGTGGCCGCGCACAACCAGGTGCTGCGGGGATGGCTGCGCGCGGGCGGCACGTACGACCCGTCCGGCCCCCTCGACCACGCGCTCCGGTACGTGATCGCCACCTTCCGCCACCTGGAGCAGCCGCAGGACAAGGGCGACCAGATCGTCGTCGCCACCTTCAGCCGCGCGGCCTCGCCCCAGGACGTCATGGCCGTCATCCAGCAGCACCTGGAGTCGTCCACGTAGAAACGCAACCCCTGACAACCCCCTCTTTTCGAAGGGGCTCAGCGGGCGAGGCCCGCGTCGCGGGCGCGGATGATGGCCTCGGTGCGGTCGGCCACGTGCAGCTTGGCGAAGATGTTGGACACGTTGTTGCGCACGGTCTTGGGCGACAGGAACAGCTCCGAGGCGATCTGCGGATTCGACCGGCCGGCCGCGATGAGCGTGAGGATCTCCAGCTCGCGGGGCGTGAGCTGCGGGAACGCCGAGTCCTCGGTGGGCGGCGCGGTGAAGAACTCGGTCACCCGCCGGGCGATCGACGGCCCGAAGATGGCCTCGCCGTGGGCGACGGCCTGGATGGCGCGGACGATCTCGGCCTGGTTCGCGCCTTTGAGCAGGTAGCCGCGGGCTCCGGCGCGCATCGCCGCGAACAGGGTGGCGTCCTGCTCCGACATGGTCAGCATGACCACCCCGATGTGCGGGCTGTCGGCGACGACCCGGCGGGTGGCCTCGATGCCGTCCAGCTCCGGCATGCTGACGTCCATGACCACGATGTCCGGCTGCAGGTCGGCGGCCAGCGCGACGGCCTGCCGGCCGTCCGCGGCGGTGCCCACGACGTCGATGCCGGGCAGGGAGGCCAGCAGCGCCGCCAGCCCGTCGCGGTAGACCGGATGGTCGTCGGCGAGCAGCACTCGGATCGTCTCATCGGACACCGGCCACCTCCGTGGTCTGTTCGAGGGGAAGTCGCGCGCGGACGAGCGTCCCGCCGCCGGGCGGGCAGGTGACCTGGCACTCCCCGCCGAGCTCGGCCGCCCGCTCGCGCAGGGACAACATACCGACCCCGGCCTCGACATCGCGGCCGATGCCGCGGCCGTCGTCGCGTACCGTGATCTCCAGGGTCCGCCCGCGCACACCGAGCATGATCTCGCAGTGCGTCGCCGCGGCGTGCCGCACCACGTTGGCCAGCGCCTCCGACACGATGCGGTACGCGGCCACCTCCACCGCGGCGGGCAGCGAGCCGAGCGCGTCGTCGCCGGTCACGGCGACCTGCAGGCCGCCGGAGCGGACCCGGTCGGCCTGCTGCTCCACGGCCCGGAGCACGCCGAGCTCGTCGAGCGCCGGCGGGCGCAGGTCGTGCACCAGGCGGCGGACGTCGGCCAGCACGACGGAGACCTCGGCCGCGGTCTGCTCCAGGATGCGATCGGACTCGGCGGGCGCGGTGGCGGCCAGGTTGCGGGCGGTCTCTATGCGCAGCGCGACGGCGCCGAGGCTGGGCCCGAGGCCGTCGTGCAGGTCGCGGCGGATCCGGCGGCGCTCCTCCTCGCGCGCGGTCACGAGCCTGGCACGGATGCGCTGCAGGTCGGCGCTGAGCTCGCTGGCCCGCGCCGCCTGCGCGGCCTGCCGGACGAGGTCGCCGAGCAGCCGCTGGTCGCGCTCGGTCAGGTCGGCCCGGCACAGGACCAGCCGGCCCACGGCCTCGTCGCGGTAGGCGACCGGCAGCGACAGCTGCGGCCCGTCCGGGGCGCCGTGCTCGACCACCGTACGCACGCCGCCCGGCCGCTCGATCTCCACCCGTACGTACGGCAGCCGGAACGCCTCGGACACCGTGTGGGCCAGCGCGGCGAGCTGCGCGTCGGGCTCGGTGGTGACCTCGAGCCGCTCGGCGAGCGTCGAGACCATCGCGTACGGGTCGTCGCGCGCGCCGCGCACCAGCCGCCGCGCCGCCCGCCACAACCACGTCCGCAGCGGCGCGTAGGCCACCGAGACGATCGCGATCGCGGCCAGCGCGGAGTCGCGCTCGCCCAGCACGCTGCCCGCGACGGTGAACACGGCCACGTCGATCGCGACCACCAGGACCGCGAGCATCCCGTACAGGAAGGTCGCCGGCAGCAGCCGGTCGATGTCGTACAGGCGGTATTCGGTCACCGCGATCAGCACCGCGGCGGAGGTGAGCGCGATCCCGACGCACATGAGCACCGACGACAGCTGCTCCAGGGGCACCAGGAGCACGAACATGTCGGCCAGCGCGGCCCAGGTCAGCCAGCGGATCTGGGCGCGCCGCTCCGCGTCCGCCCGCCGGTAGCGGTGCACCATGACCGCGCAGGGGATGATCAGGCTCACCGCCGCCCCCGCTCGGGCGAGGCCGAGCAGGGCCGCCCACGCCTCGTACGGCAGCTCCAGGCTGACGGCGTCGAGGCCGAGCCGCAGGATCTCCGGGGGCAACGGGGCGTTCTCGAACCGCATCATCGCGGACGCCGGCACGAATATCCACACCAGCGGCAGGTAGCCGGCCAGCCCCAGTCCGGCGATCGACAGCCGCCGCCAGCCCTTGGCGGCGGGCAGCCGCCCGTCGGGGAAGAGCAGGATCAGCAGCGGCAGCCCGACCAGCAGCGCCGCGCCGAACCGGGCGTAGAACCAGTAGGCCGGCGCGGCCGCGAAGGCCCCGGGCGAGGTGTAGATCGCGTACACCGACCAGGCGCCGGAGAAGCCGTTCAGCGCCCAGTGCACGCCCGACAGGGTCAGCACCCAGGCGACGGGATGCCGGGGCAGCCGCCGCAGCAGCAGCGCGCCGGGCACCGCCTGGGCCAGGCCCGACACCGCGGCCGGCCAGCTCACGGCTTCGAGGCCCGCGCCGGGCGGCAACGAGATCCCGGAGTTGCGGACGTCCAGCAGCACCGTGCCGACCGTGAGCACGACCGCGAGCGCCGCCGGGACCGCGGACAGGCGGCTGGCTTTTGTCACCTGAGCATTGTCGCCGGATATGTGTCCCGTTGTCCCGGGACAGCCTGTCCCGGGACACGGCGGGGCGCCTCGGGACCGGATCAGGGACGGGCGGCTCTGCCGGCCCGGGACAGCGGGCGGACATCGTTGGGGGCATCGCAACAAACCGGAAGGAACCCCATGGACGCCCACATCCGCAACGAGCCCGCCCGGGCCCGTACGGACACCCAGGTGCTCAACTCCACCCCCTACACCGGCGCCGCCCCGGCCGTGAGCGAGAACGCCGTCCGCCGCGCCGGGATCGGGCTGATGGTCGGCTCGCTGACCTGGGCGACGGCCATCTACATCCACGGCACGCAAGGCGTCGGCGTGGGCGAGCGGATCATCGACCTGACCGGGCTGGTGTTCCAGCTCGGCATCTTCTGCCTGCTCTGGGTGCAGATGAAGACGCGGGCGATCGGCGCCTCGCGAGGCGCCGCGGTGGCGCTCAAGCTCGAGGCCGCGGTGCTCGGCCTCGCCGGCGTCTGGTCGCTGCTGCACGGCGTCCTGCCGGACGGCGTCAAGGACGAGACCTGGCTGGCCTTCCTCGACATCTGCTGGCCGCTGTCGATGCTGGGCATGGCCGCGATCAGCGTCAAGCTCGCCGTCACCGCGCGGTGGCGCGGGGTGCTGCGCTGGTGGCCGCTCATCGCGGAGAGCTGGGCGGTCGTGACCGTCCCCTGCTACCTGCTGGTCGGCGAGCAGCTGGCCCGCTGGGTCGGCGGCACCCACCTGGTCATCGGGTACGCCGCGCTCGGCCTGCTGATGGCCCTGCGGCCCGCGGCCACCCTCTTCTCCAGATCCGCCTGACTTCTCCAGATCCGCCTGAGCGAACCGGACGTGCTGTGGAATTTCGAGTTCTGGGACCTCTCGAGGTCCGTGCCGACGGCGGGGAGCCCGTCGGCCTGGGCGGGGCCCGCCCGCGCGCGGTGCTGGCCCGGCTCCTCATCGCACGGGGGGTCGTGGTCTCCACCGACACCCTGATCCATGACATGTACGGGGACACGCCGCCGCCCAGCGCGCTGTCGTCGCTGCACTCGTACGTGTCGAACCTGCGCCGGGCGATCGAGCCGGACCGCGGCCCGTGGGCCAAGCCCAAGGTGCTGATCGGCCGGCCGCCCGGCTACCTGCTGGCCGCCGATGACGTGGACGCGTCGCGGTTCGAGGAGCTGGTGGGCCGGTCGGAGTTCCAGTCGCCGGGGGAGGCGCTGACCTGTCTGGACGCCGCGTTCGGGCTGTGGCGGGGCGTGCCGTACGGGGAGTTCGGGGACGAGACCTGGGCCCTCACCGAGGTGAGCCGGCTGCGCGAGCTGCGCCTGGTCGCGCTCGAGCGGCGCGCCCGGGCGCTGCTCGACCTGGGCCGCCCGCAGGCCGTGATCACGGACCTGGAGGCGGAGACGGCCGAGAACCCGCTGCGCGAGCGGCTGTGGTGCCTGCTCGCCCTGTCCCTGTACCGCACCGGGCGGCAGGCGGAGGCGCTGGCCGTACTGCGCCGCGCGGCCCGGCAGCTGGCCGACCAGCTCGGCCTCGACCCCGGCCCCGAGCTGCGCTCCCTCGAACAGGACATCCTCCGCCAGGCCGACTCTCTGGAGCCGGCCCCGGCCACCCTGGTCGTGCCGACCCAGCCCCGGCCGGCTCGCCGGGACGACCGGCTCGCCGAGCTGCTGGCGCTGCCCGAGCGGGCCGCCCGCACCGGCCTGCGGCTGGCGGCGGTGAGCGGCGAGGCGGGGATCGGCAAGACGTTCCTGCTGGAGGAGTTCGGCGAGCACTGCTCGGCCGCGCTCGGGCAGCTCGTGCTCTGGGGGCGCTGCCACGACGCCGAAGGGTTGCCGCCGCTGTGGCCGTGGGTCCAGGTGCTGCGGACGCTCGAACAGCACTGCCCGCCCGGCGACCGGCAGACCCTGGCCGGCCTGCTCGACGCGGACCGCCCGGCCGACGCGCACGCCGTCGCGCGGTGGCTGACCGCGGCCGCGCGCGTCCGGCCGCTGGTGATCGTCCTGGACGACCTGCAGCGGGCCGACTCCGCGTCGCTGGAGCTGCTCAGGGACCTGGTCATGCGGCTGGACGGCGCCGCCGTCACGCTGGTCGCCGCGTTCCGCCCGGGTTTCGACGACCCGCTGAGCCGGCTGGCCCGCTACGACCTCGTCCGCCTGCGCGTCCGCGGCCTGGCGCCGGAGGCCGTACGGTCCATGGCGGCCGGCATGGGCGTTGAGCTCGACGCCGAGGCCGCGGCGCGGCTGGCCGACCGGACCGGCGGCAACCCCTTCTTCGTGCGGGAATGCCTCCGGCTGCGGGCCGGCGGCCACGCCGTGGACGCCGTCCCGGAGACGGTCGCCGGGCTGGTGCGGTCGCAGCTCGATGCCGAGGTCGCGGACGTGCTGGCGGTCGCGGCGGTGCTCGGCAGGGAGTTCGACCCGGCGATCGTGACGCAGGTCGCGGGCCCCGAGGCGGCCGACCTGCTCGACCGCGCAACCCACGCGGGCCTGCTCGCCCCCAGCGCCGACCTAACGGCCCGCACGGGACTGCCCGTCCCGAACACCGCCCTCGACCTCGCGACCGGCACGGGACTGCCCCTCTCCGGCGACGCGCTCGACCTCACCACCGACGCGGCACTACCCGTCTCCGGCGACGCATTCGACCTCCCCACCGATATGGGGCTGCCCAGTGCGCAGGATGTGCCCGGTCGGGCCGTCGGCGCGGGGTTGCCCGTCGGGGGCGGGCGCGCGTTTCGCGTGGAGCCGGCCGTCGCCGGGGATGGGCGGCTGGTGTTCGTGCACGATCTGGTGCGGGAGGCGCTGGCCGGGGGCCTGCCGCCACGGCGCAGGGCCGCCGTCCACCGGGACCTGGCCGCCGCCCTGGCCGCCCGCCCGTCCGCCGACGTGGCCGCCATCGCCTGGCACGCCGTCCAGGCGGGCTCGCACGGCGAGGCCGTGCGCTGGGCCGTGGCCGCCGCTGAGCAGGCCGGCCTGCGCCTGGCGTACGCGGAGGCGGCCAGGTGGTGGGGCCATGCGGTGGCCGCCCACGACGCCTCGGGCGGCGACCCCGCCCAGCACGTGGAGCTGCTCCTCCACCACGTCCAGGCCCTGGAGGCGGCCGGCGACCGGGACGCCGCCCGCCGCGCCGGAGCCGCCGCCCTGCGCGCCGCCGACCGCGCCGACGCGGGCGCCGGCCTGGTGGTACGCGCCCTCACCGCGCTCGGCAAGCCCTCCCTGTCGCTGCTACGCGACCCGTACCAAGCGAGCCGGCCCCTGACGGGCCGACACCCGGCAGGCCAGCACCCGGCGGGCCAGCACCACGTGGGCCAGCACCAGGTGGGCCGGCACCCGGTGGACGACCCCCGCCCGCTCACCCGCACCCGCGCTCGCGACGACCGCCGTCTCACCGTGCCCCGGCCCCGGGCCCTCACCGGGTTGACGGACCTCACCGGCGAGTTACACGACCTGGCGGAACACACCGACAACCCTCAGGTCGAGCTGCTCGCCGGCATGGTGGACGCCTGTGGCCGCCTGGAGGCGTTCGACGTGGCCGGCGCCGACCGGGCCGCCGCCCGCTGCGATGCCCTCCTGGAACTCCACCCGCTGCCCTGGCCCCGCTTCCAGCACACCCTCTGGCACGCCAACCGGCTCACCCTCGACGGCCGCTTCGACGAGGCCGGCCGCCTCTACGACGACGCCGGCGACCAGGCCCGCCACCTCAACCTCTGGCACGCCCGCCAGACCGTCGCCACCGGCCGCGTCGCGCTCAGCTACCACCGCGGCGCCATCGCCGACGCCGCGCCCCTCATCGCCGCCGTCCACGGCGTCCATCCCACCCTGCACCACGACGCCACCACCCTGCACCTGTGCGCCCAGGGCCACCTCGACCACGCGCGGCGCCTCAACGGCGGCCCCCGTCAAGCCCCTCCCCGGGACTGGTCCTGGCTGTCGGCCACCTGCCTGCGCGCCGCCGCCGTCGCCGCGCTCGGCCGCACCCACGAATGCCGTACGGCCTACACCGCCCTGCTCCCCTACAGCGGCCGCATCTCTGCCCTGTCAGCCGTGCTCTGCCTGGGCCCCGTCGACTGGTACCTCGCCCTGCTCGCCACCGCCACCGGCCATCACGACACCGCCACCGCCCACCTCACCACCCTCGAACAGCAGGCCGACGCCGCCGGCCTGCACTGGTGGCGCGACCGCGCCGCCGCCACCGGTGTCCGCCGGCCTCTCCAGGTCGCCACCAGAGCGTGATCACGTCCTGGACAGCGGTTGGCTGAGCAGGCGGCGCCCCTCGTCCTGGAATCCACGCTTGCCGTAGAAGTCGAAGAGATGGCTCACGTCGTTGCCGTTGGGGGCGATCACGATCTCCAGGAGGGAACATCCCAGCTCCGCGGCCCAGCTCCGGCTGTCCTCGATCAGCCCGTTGGCCTCGCCGCGCCTGCGCGCCTCCGGGGCGACGTAGAGATCTTCGAGCTCGGCGATCAGGCCGGACTCGAGCCCGAACGAGGTCGTGGTGATCGCGAACGCGATGATCCGGCCGTGCTCCTCGCGCACCGCGACCCGGGCCGCGGGCGAGGTGACCAAGGTGGTGAGGTTGGCGCCGAGGTCGCCTTCCGGCGTGGTGAAGCCGTCCTCCTCGTAGAAGGCGACGGCGAGGGCGAGCAGGGCGGGCAGATCGGCTTCACGGGCCGTACGGATCGACATGAGGGCCATGATCTCGGCCGATCCGCGGCCTCCGCCAACCGATTTCGTCGTCAGGGCTTCATCAGCCTGCGGGCGATCACCCGCAGGGCGAGGACCTCGTCGGCGCCCTCGAAGATGGACAGCACGCGCGCGTCCACGAACAGCCGCGAGATGCCGTACTCCTCCGCGTACCCGTAGCCGCCGTGCAGCTGCTGGGCCTCCCTGGTGACCCATTCGGCCGCCCGGCAGGCGAGCTGCTTCACCTGCGCGGCCTCCAGCTGGCCGTCCCCGGCCGTCACGGCCCGGGCTGCGGCAAACGTGAAAGCCCGGCACGCGGCGATCATCCCGGCCATCCTGGCGATCTTGGCGCGGGTCAGCTGGTAGTCCGCGAGCGGCCGGCCGAAGACCGACCGCTGCCCCGCGTAGTCCACGGCCAGCTCCAGCGCCGACTGCATGACCCCGACGGCCCTGGCCGCGGTCTGCAGCCGCGCGTTCGCGAACGCCTGCATCTGCAGGTAGAACCCGCGCCCGAGACCGCCCTCCCCGCCGATCAGGTCGGCCGCGGGGACGCGCCAGCCGTCGAAGCGCACCTCGAACGAGTGCATGCCCCGATAGCCGAGCGTACGGATGGCACGCCCCTCGACGGACCCGCC
This sequence comes from Nonomuraea sp. NPDC049625, assembly GCF_040675285.1. Taxonomy (NCBI): domain Bacteria; kingdom Bacillati; phylum Actinomycetota; class Actinomycetes; order Streptosporangiales; family Streptosporangiaceae; genus Nonomuraea; species Nonomuraea sp. NPDC049625. The sequence continues at coordinate 365,944 of NZ_JBFAOQ010000009.1, forward strand.
GCCCTCCTGGGTGAGGCGCCATTCATGGCCGGTGAAGGAGGGCTTGTCCACCACGAAGAGCGAAAGGCCCCGATGCCCGGCCGGGTCGGTGCGGGCCAGGACGAGGAGGTAGTGGGCGCGGCCGGCGAAGGTGCACCAGGTCTTGACGCCGTTCAGCACCCATTCGTCGCCGTCGCGGGTCGCGCTCGTGGTGATCCGGGCGACGTCGGAGCCGAAGTCGGGCTCGGTGACCGCCACGGCGCACAGCCGCTCCCCCGAGGCGATCATCGGCAGCCAGCGCCGTTTCTGCTCCTCGGTGCCGCCGCGGGCGATCGCGGTGGCGATGATCTCGGGACGTGTGATGAGCGAGCCGGCGGCCCCCAGCGAGGCCCGGGACAGTTCCTCGGTCACGACCACCATGGCGGCCAGTTCGTCGCCCTCGGCGGCGCCGCCGTACTCGGCCGGGATCGACAGCCCGAAGCAGCCCATGCCGGCGAGCCCGTCGATGATGTCGGCGGGGATGTCCTCGTCCTCGCGGTGGATCCGGTCGGCGACGGGGGCGATGCGGTCGGCGGCGAACTCGCGGAAGGCGGCGCGGACCAGCTGCAGCTCGGCGGACAGGTGCCGGGGCCCCGCTTCGCGGGTGGCCAGCACGCGTTCGGCGACGCGTTCCAGGAACGCCGGGTCGCGTCCCGCGGCGACGTGGGCGGCGACGCCGTCCAGGGCCGTCCCGTCCACGCCCCACAGCGACTCCCTGCCGGTCAGGCGACCGGCCAGGTCGGCGGCGACGTCGGCGGCATAAAGCAGCGCCAGGTCCGCGCCGTGGCCAGGGCGGGAGTCTGCGCCGTGGCCGGCTCCAGGGCCTGCGCCGGAGCCCGCGTCGGGGTCCGCGACGTGGTCGAGGAGTGCCCCGGCCGCCGCGACCGCCGCCGACATGGACGCCACGTCGTAGGCCACGGCCTGGTCCCGGTCCGCGGAGGCGACGTGGGCGGCGGCCCTGCCGACGACGCCCCGCAGCGCCTCCACGACGGCACGCGCGCGGCCGGGCTCGGTCATCTCACGCACGGCCGGCGCCTCCCCCGAACTCGATCGCCAAGGTGCTGTGGGGCTCCTCGTCCTGGCCGAACACGCCCAGCGTGGCCGCGTCGATCCGCCGCAGCAGCGCCGGCCGGCCGCAGAACAGGGGCTTGCGGTTCCGGTGCCGCATGCGCGCCACGGGCGCGCCGTGCCCCTCCAGGCGCAGGACCTCCGCCAGGGCGAGCGTCATCAGGGGCCCGTGCACCACCAGGCCGGGGTACCCCTCGACGCAGGTGGCGTACGGCCAGTCGTAGTGGATCCGGTGAGGGTTGGACGTCGCCGCGCTGAACCGCATCAGCAGCGTCGGGTCCGTGGCGAACCGCCAGGAACCCTCCCCCTCCCGGGCGAAAGGCGCGCCGGCGGGCGCCAGGGCCGCCGCGGGCCCGGCCGGAGCGGCCTCTTCCGGGACGGCCCCGGCCTCCCGGTAGATGAGGTCCTGCCGTTCCTCGACGGCGAGCCGGTCGTGCTCGTCGTACAGCCGGATGGTGACGACCACGACGACCAGCCGGCCCGAGCGCCCCGGCTTCTCGGTGACCGACTCCACGCGCGCCTCGCGGCGTACCGTGCTCCCCACCGCGAGCGGGGCGTGGAAGGCGACCTCGCCGCCCGCGAACATCCGCCGCGGCAGCTCCACCGGGGGCAGGAACGACCCGCGCGCCGGATGGCCGTCCGCGCCGAGCACGGACGAGACGGGCCAGCGGGCCAGGGCGAGCCAGTGCCACAGCGGCGGCAGCGCGTCTCCCGGGCCGACCACGGGCGTGCCGTCGTCGAACAGCGCCGACAGCGCGGCGACCGGGCCAGGGTCCACCGTCTCCCGGGTGGTGAGGGTGTGCGGTTCCCAGCTCACGTGGACCTTCCCCGCCTCGTCCGGATGACGCCGTTGCTCCGCAGCGCCGCCAGCTCCGCACCCGACAGGCCGAGCTCGGCCCGCAGCACCTCCTCGGTGTGCCCGCCGACCTCGGGCGACGCCTCAGGAGGGGCCTGCTCGCCGTCCATCACCAGCGGCGAGCCCGGCGCCCAGTGCTCGCCGACCCCGGGCTGGGCGATCTTCCCCATCAGCGGGTTCCCGGGCAGCGTCGCGGCCAGCTCCGTGAAGCTCCGGTACGTCGACCACAGCACGCGGGTGGCCCGCAGCGCCTCGCACGCCTCGGCGAGCGTACGGGTCTCGAACCAGCTCGCGATCAGGTCGCCGAGCACCCTGCGGTGCCGGTAGCGCTCGGACTCCGCGCCGAAGTCCACCCCGAGGGCGGCGGCCAGCGCGGAGACCACGCCGGTGAGGCCGGTGGCGGCGAGGAGGTCGCGCCAGTGCCGGTCGGTGAGCGCCACGACCATCAGCCGCCCGCCGTCGGCGGTGGCGAAGTCCCGGCCGAAGGTGCCGTAGACGTGGTTGCCGACCCGCTCGCGCGAGGTGCCGTTCAGCTGCGCCTCGGCGAGGTAGCCGAGGCTTCCGGCGACCGCCAGGGCGACGTCCTCCAGCGCCACCCGCACCTGCTGCCCCTCCCCCGTGAGTACGCGGTGCCGCTCCGCGGCCAGCAGCCCGACCGCCAGGTAGAGGCCGGCGGCCAGGTCCCAGGCGGGCACCACGCCGTTCACCGGCCGCCCGGCGTCCTCCGGGCCGGTCAGCAGCGGGAACCCGGTCGCCGCCTGGACCGTGTAGTCCACCGCGGTCCCGCCGTCGCGGCGGCCGGTGAGCAGCACGTGGATCACGTCGGGGCGGCGGGCCCGCAGCGCCTCGAAGGTCAGCTCCGGGTGCCGGTCGGCGTTGCTGATCACGATCCCGCCGCGCCGTCCCCCGCCGACGACCAGGTCGGCGACGAGCCGGCGCCCGTCCTCGGCGGACAGGTCCACCTCGACGGCGCGTTTGCCCTTGTTGAGGCCCGACCAGTACAGGCTCGTCCCGCTCTCGGCCAGCGGCCAGCGCGTACGGTCGGGAGCCCCGCCGATCGGCTCGACCCTGATCACGTCGGCGCCCAGCTGCGCCAGCGTCATCCCGCACAGCGGCGTGGCCACGTAGCTGGAGAGCTCGACGATCCGCAGCCCGCTCAGCGGCCGCGCGGCATCCTTGCTCAACGGGTGGTCCCGATCACGCACCCGACCAACCTAACCGAACCGCTCACATCGGGCCCTCGCTAACATCCGTCTCGGACAACCCAGAAAGGCACGGCATGAGCGAGCACCCCCTGTGGCCCACGACCGGCGAGGCGACCATCACCGCCTTCCCCGTACGGCACGACGGCCCCAGCCCGGCCGTCGTGGTCCTCCCGGGCGGCGCCTACCACCACCTCGCCGACCACGAGGGCGCGCCGGTCGCGCGCTGGCTCAACTCGCTGGGCATCGCGGCGTTCGTCGTGCGCTACCGGATCGCGCCGCACCGCCACCCGCTGCCCCTGCTCGACGCCGCCAGGGCGGTGCGCTGGGTGCGGCACCACGCCGCCTCGACCGGCGTGGACCCGGCCCGCGTGGGGGTGCTCGGCTTCTCGGCGGGCGGCCACCTGGCCGGGCTGCTCGCCACCGAGGCGGGCTCCATGCTGCCGGAAGGCCCGCACGACGCCGTCGACCGGGCCGATCCCCGCCCCGGGCTCGCCGTGCTCTGCTATCCCGTCGCCGCGCTCACCGGACCGGCCGCCCACCAGGGCTCGGCCGCCAACCTGCTCGGCCCGGACGCGCCCGAGTCCGTACGCTCCGAGCTGTCGCTCGGCGACCGCGTCGGCCCGGCCACGCCGCCCATGTTCCTGTGGCACACGGCCGACGACGAGGCGGTCCCCGTCGAGAACACCTTCCAGGTGGCCCGGTCGCTCGCCCGCCACCGGATCCCCCTGGAGGTGCACGTCTATCCCAGCGGCCGGCACGGGCTGGGACTGGCCGAGGCCGATCCCGTCGTGGGCGACTGGACCGGCCGCTGCGCCGCCTTCCTGCGGTCCCGGGGCTGGTAGGGCCTACCCGCGCCAGATCCGCAGGTAGGCGTCGCGGTAGCCGCGCGGGTCCCAGGACGTGGCATCGCCGACGTTCGCCGTCGTGGTCAGGTGCACCGGCGTCACGTACCCGCTCGGCGGGTGCCCGGCGAACGCGCGGTTGAGCTCGTCGACGATCTGGCTGCCCTGCGCGTTCAGCGGCTCCGGGACGGTCGCGTGCTGGAACTGCCGGGCGCGGATCCGCTGGAACGCCGACGGGTCCCCGTCCCCGGCGCCGATGGAGTAGGGAGGCCCCTCCCCGGGCTTGCCGGCGGCGCGCAACGCGGGAGCGGCGTCGGCGAAGTAGACGTCGTTGATGGCGACCGAGTACGTCCACAGGTCCCTGAAGCGGGACAGCAGGGACGAGACCTCCTGCGGCGTGCGGGTGCCCGCGTCGGGGAGCGGGATGTTCTCGTAGGACAGGAGCCGGACGCCGGAGCAGGTCGCCAGGGTCTGCTCGATGAGCCGGGACTTGTTCTCGGCGAACGGGATCGAGGAGTCGGTGAAGATCACCACGCCCGCCCGGCCGTTCGACCGGGCGATGATCCAGTACGCGCTGATCCGCGCGACGTCCTCCACCCGGCTGGTGACGTTGGTGAAGAGGCGGGGGTTCGCGCTGGGGCCCGGCGACTTGGTCGCGTGCCATCCCACGAGCTGGATCCCGGCGGCGTTGGCCTGCTTGACCTGCTGCGCCACGGACCCCGGGTCGAACCCGCCGATGACGATGCCCGACGGCCGGAGCGCGACCGCCTCGCCCAGGGCCACCCGGATCCCGGCGGGGGTGCCCTGGCCGTCGATCACGCGGAAGCTCCACCGTACGGACCGGGCGGCCGCCCGTACGGCGTCGGCGGTGCCGGCCACACCGGGGTTGGTCATGGTCGAGGCCACGAAGACGATGCTCTTGCCGGGGACGGCGCGCGGCCCGCTCGTGGGACCGCCCCAGGGCACGTCCGTCGCCTCGGCGCGGGCGACCGCCCGCCTGGCGGTGTGCACCACGTCGTGGCACCCCCCTCCGGGGGCGGGTGGCGGGGTGCCGAGCGAGCAGCCGCCGGCGACCAGGACGAGCGCCACGAGGCGAGCGAGGTTCATGGAAGGCTCCGCACCCGGCCGGCGTGCGCCCGGCGCCGCGCGGAGTAGCCGGCCAGCCCGACGGCGACGAGCAGGGTGGCGCCGTTGAACAGCGGGGTGACCCAGAAGTCCGCCCCGAGCTGGCTGATGCCCGACAGCCCGATGGCCAGGACCGCGATGGCGACGACCGTGCCCCAGGGGTTGGCCCGTCCGGGCTTGATCGTGGTGGAGCCGAGCAGCGCGGCCACGAACGCCGGCAGCAGGTAGTCCAGCCCGACGCTCGGGTTGCCGATCTGCTGCTGGGCCGCGAGGAGCACGCCCGCGAAGCCGGTCACCAGGCCGGATCCGGCGAAGGCGAGGACGACGTACCGGCGGACCGGGATCCCGACCAGCTCCGCCGCCCGCGGGTTCGAGCCGATGACGTAGAGGTAGCGGCCCACGGCGAGCCGCTCCAGCACGAGCCACAGCGCGGCGGCCAGGGCGAGCACGTAGAACGCGGGCGCCGGCAGGCCGAGGAGCGTCGAGTCGTACAGGCCGGTCAGGCCCTCGGGCAGGCCCTGCGGGCCGGGGAAGATCCGGGCGCCGTGGGTCACCCAGCCCGTGACGGCGTACAGGATGCTGCCGGTGCCGAGGGTCGCGATGAACGAGTCGATGCGCGCGAACTCCACCAGCAGGCCGTTGACCGCGCCGACCGCCGGCGCGCCGGCGAGCACGGCCAGGCAGGCCGCGGGCCACGGCCAGCCGGCGTTCACGATCAGCAGCAGCGTCATGACGTGCCACAGGCCCAGGCCGTAGCCGAGGGACAGGTCGAAGTTCCCGGTGATGATGGGGATCATCGAGCCCAGCGCCAGGACCGCGATGATCGAGTAGGCGGAGACGATCGCGGTCAGGTTGGCCATGGTGGGGAACGTGTCCGGCAGGGCGAACGCGAACGCGGCGAACAGGATGACGGCCAGCGCGAGCAGCCCGTAACCGCCGATCAGCCTGCCGGCGGAGGGCCATCTCCGGGGCGTGCGGTCGTCCGTCAGCAACGGCCCGTCCCTGGGGTGGCCGTGGCCGCCCGGGTGAGCGCGGCGACGGTGAGGGCGTCGCCGCTCAGCTCGGCGGTCACCGCCCCGCGCGCGAACACGAGCGCCCGGTCGCACAGGTTCGCGACCTCCTCGAAGTCGGCGGAGACCAGGAGCGCGGCGGACCCGGCCGCCAGTGCCTCGTCGAGCAGCCGGAGGATCTCGGGTTTGGCGCCGACGTCGACGCCGGCCGTGGGCTCCTCCAGGATCAGGAGCCGGCGGCGGGCCCCGAGCCAGCGGCCGATCAGCACCTTTTGCTGGTTCCCGCCGGACAGGGCGGCGAACGGCGTCTCCGGGTCGGCCGGGCGGACGCGCAGGCGTTCGACGATCGCCGCCGTCTCGGCGCGCTCGCGGCGCGGGCTCAGCGGGCTCAGCGGCGATCGGCCGCGCACGCCGGGGTTGGCCAGCAGGTTCTCCCGCACGCTCAGGTCGGCGGCGGCCCCTTCCTCGTGCCGGTCGCCGGACACGAAACCGACCCCCGCGCCGACGGCCGCCGCGACCGAGGCCGGCCGGTACGGGCCGCCGCCGAGCAGCACGCGGCCCGCCGCCATGGGATACGCGCCGGCCAGCGCGCGGCCGAGGTCCACGTGCCCGGCTCCCGTGAGCCCGACCAGGCCGAGCGCCTCGCCGGACCGCAGGTCGAACCCCACCGGCCCCGCCCGGCCGGCGCGCACGCCGTCCAGGCTCAGCAGGACCTCTCCCAGCCGGCGGACCCGGCGCCGCCGGGCCCTTTCCTCGCGCCCCACGATCTCGCGCACCAGATCGGCCGGGTCGCGACCGGCGAGCGGCCCCTGGCTGACGAGGTGTCCGTCGCGCAGGACGGCGACCCGGTCGGCGATCCGGTAGACCTCGTCCAGCCGGTGGCTGACGTACAGGATCCCGTGACCCCGATCGCGGAGCGTGCGCAGGACGTCGAAGAGGCGCTCGCACTCGGCGGCGGGCAGGGAGGCGGTCGGCTCGTCCAGGACGATGATCCGCGCGTGCGTGGCCAGCGCGCGGGCGATGGCGACCAGCGAGCGCTCCGCCCGCGTCAGGTGGGCGATCGGCTCGTCCGGGTCGAGGCGGGCGGCGACGATCCGGAGGGCGTCCACGCAGCTGCGGCGTACCGCGCGCCAGGAGATGAGGCCGCCGCGCCGGGCGTATCCCCTGCCGAGGGCGATGTTCTCCGCGACGGTCATCCACTCCACGAGGCCGAGGTCCTGATGGATGAACGCCATTCCGGCGGAGGCGGCCTGGCTGCCCAGGGGGTGGCCGGCCACGACGACCTCTCCCCCGTCGGCGTGGTGGACGCCGGCCAGGATCTTGATCAGCGTCGACTTGCCCGCGCCGTTGGCGCCGAGCAGGGCGAGGACGTCGCCGCGGCGGAGGTCGAGATCCACTCCGCACAGCGCGTGGATGCCGCCGAAGCTCTTGCGCAGCCCCCGGATCCGGACGAGCGGATCCGGGTCCGCCGCCGATCCCGGCCGGGGACGCGGGTCACTCGCCATCGGGGCGGCGCGATTCCCACGCCTTGACGATCTGCGACCTGGACGAGAAGTTCAGCTTGCGCAGGACGTTCTCGACGTGGCACTCCGCGGTGCGCTGGGCGATGACCAGCGTCTCGGCGATCTGCTTGTTGCTCAGGCCCTTCGCGACCAGGTCGGCGATCTCCCGCTCCCTGCGGGTCAGGAGGGACGTGGCGTCGGACTCGGGCTGGGCGCTCTCCGCGCGCCGCGCGGGCTTCTCGTCCAGCGCGTACGCGGCGGCCTGCTCGGGGGTGAACGCCGCGCCGCGGTCGAAGGCCGCCTTGAACGCCCGCTCCGTGAGATTCCGCCGGAGGCCGGACTCGCACCGGTCGTGGGCGCCGACCAGGTGCCCGAGGCCGGGCAGCGACGTCCCGATCGACTGCCAGACCATGTGGGCGGCGCCCAGCATCTGGGCGGCCTGCTCGTACCGCTCGTCGTCGGCCAGGATCCAGGCCAGCCCCTCCAGGCACTGGGCCAGGCCGAGGTGGTCGTTGCAGCGGACCTTGAGCCGCACGGCGTCCCGCATCATGGTCACGGCCTCCCGGAGCGCGCCCTGGCGCCGCCGGTCGAGGGCCGCTACCCACAGCGCGTACGAGATCGACCATTCGGCGTTCGCGCGCTCGGCCGTCTCCAGCACCTCCTCGCAGAGCGCCGTGGACCGCGGGTCGTCCATGAGGACGGCGGTCATGGCCAGCTGGAAGAGGGCCACCCACGCGTGCCCCCGGTGACCGAGGGCGCGGCGGCGGGTCAGCGCCTCGTCGAGGAGCTTCATGGCCCGGGAGAAGTCGCCGGCCAGCAACGCGGCGAACCCGGTGATGTGCAGTGCGCCGGCGAGCTGGGCCTCGTCCCGAAGCCGCTCCGCCAGCGCCTGGCACTCCTCCAGCAGCGGCTTGGCGGCCTGCGGGTCGCCCCGCAGCAGGACGAGCCACGCGTCGACCCACAGGGCCTTGGCCCGCCCGGCGCTGGCGCCGGACTCCTGCGCCAGCGCCCGTTCCAGCCAGTGGTGGCCCTCGCTCGGGGAGCTCCACGAGAGCCGGTGGCTCCACATCGCGGCGGCGATCTCGAGCGCGGCCCACGCCTCGCCCGGCGCGCCCAGGCAGAACTCCAGCGCGGAGCGCACGTTCCCCTGCTCCTGGATGAGGCGCCCGAGCCAGTCCATCTGGTGCTCGCCGAACCACTCGTCCTCGGCCCGCGCCGCCAGCCGGCGGCACCAGTCGCGGTGGCGCAGCCGCAGGGCCTGGTCCTGGCCGGAGGCGACGAGCCGCTTCCATCCGTACTGGCGCAGCGTGTCGAGCATCTCGAAGCGCACGTCGGAGGCCTGCCCGCGGCGCTGCACGATCGACTTGTCCACCAGCTGGGTCAGCAGGTCCATGAGGCTTTCCGGGGCGATCCCGCCCTCCGAGCACACGTGCTCGATCGCGTCCAGGCCGCAGCCGCCGGAGAAGACCGACAGCCGCTCCCACAGCGTCCGCTCCTCCTCGGAGCAGAGGTCATAGCTCCAGTCCACCAGCGCCCGGAGCGTCTTCTGGCGCGGCGGCGCGGTGGTGGGCCCGGTCGTCAGCAGCCGGAACCGGTCGTCGAGGCGCTCCAGGATCTGCTCCACGGACAGGACCAGCACCCTCACCGCCGCGAGCTCGATGGCCAGGGGGATGCCGTCCAGCCGCCGGCACAGCCGCGCCACCGCCGCGCTGTTGGCGTCGGTGACCCTGAACTCGTGCACGGCCGAGGCGGCCCGGTCCTCGAACAGGCGCACCGCCTCGTTCTCCAGGGCGCCGTCCATCGACATCTCGGCCGTCCCCGGCACGTTCAGCGGCGGGACCTCGAGGATCAGCTCCCCCGGGACGTGCAACGCCTGCCGGCTGGTGGCCAGGACGCGCAGCTCGGGGGCCATCGCCAGCAGGTCGCCGGCCAGCGCGGCGACCTGGGGCAGCAGGTGCTCGCAGTTGTCCAGCACCAGCAGCAGCCGTTTGTCGTGCAGGTACTCGGCGAGGGAGGCCGGATCCTGCCGGGGGCATCCGACGGCGTCGGCGACCGTCTCGGTGAGCAGCGCACCCGCCACCAGCGGGGCCAGGTCGACCAGCCAGACCCCGTCGCCGTACTCGCGTGACATCTCGGCGGCGATCCGCCGTGCCAGCCGCGTCTTGCCCACCCCGCCGACTCCGGTGAGCGTCAGGAACCGGCCGGAGGTGAGCAGGCGCTTGCCTTCGGCGATCTCGTTCCTGCGACCGACGAAGCTCGTGAGCTCCAGTGGCAGATTCCCCGCACGTGACCGCGCCATCGCCCCCATAGCTTCCACAAACCTCGTCACCCGTGCGCGCCCTCGCAGGCCTCGGCTTATTGCTACCCGTGGCGGGCAACGTCATGGCAGTGCGGACGCAAACCCTGTGCCAGCCGCGATCGGGCCGGTCATAGCCGTCCCAAGCGTCCTTGGGCAGGATGCCGACCACGGCCACGGTGGTTGACCTTGGCGAGACGCCGTGCTGAGCTCCGTATGACAGTGGTCGCTGGTCAGCATGTCAGGTTGCCTGGCCGCTTGATATGATGCCAACGAGCGCACAAATGGTCACAAATGAGGAGCATCGAGTAGTGACAGGTGGCAGCGCGGGGTTCTCGGTGACTCCGGTGGTCAAGAGGAGCGCGGCCGTCCAAGTCGCCGACCAGCTCGTCGCGGCGATCCGCGACGAGCAGCTCAAACCCGGTGACAAGCTGCCTTCCGAGCGCGAGCTGGCGCAGAACTTCGCGGTGAGCAGGCCCACCATCAGGGAGGCGCTCGCCGCCCTGGAGCTCGCCGGGCTGGCCAAGTCCCACAAGGGCAGGGGCACGGTGATCACCGGCACCGCGGCCACCGTGGCGACCTGGGGCGTGGAGGTGCTGCCGCCGCAGGTGTTCGAGGCCAGGCTCGCGATCGAGCCCGCCCTGGCCGCGCTGGCCGCGGAGAAGCGCCACCCGGAGGACCTGGAGCTGCTCGAGACCACGCTGGCCAAGCTGGAGGCCGAGTACGCCGAGACCGGCGCCTACGCGAGCGACCTGCCCGTGCACCGGGCCATCGCCCGCGCCGCCCGCAACCCCCTGCTCGAACAGGCCCTCGAAGAGGCGCTGCGGCATGTCGCGGGGCCGTTGTGGCAGGAGCTGCGACGCCGCGCGCCGGCCGAGGCCAGTGCCCGCGACGGCCACGTCGAGGAGTCGCGCACGGTCATCAGGCACATCCGGGAGGGCAATGCCGCCGAGGCGGCGGAGGTGTGGCGCCGGCACCTTCTGACCTACCGCAACGAGATCCTGAGGGCCGCCGCCACCGACGGCTGACCCGCGTCCGCACCCGCCTTGGCGACAGGCGGGTCTTCGTCGTGCTCGCGTGCGGCGGCGTGAAGTCAGGTTGCCCGACATGTTTCCGGCACGTCCGACAGGACATGTGCGACGTAATTTACATTTCCCTCTCTTGACACACTCGATTTGGCAAGAAAGTCTGGCTGGCAACTTACCAGGCAACCTTTCAAGTGAGGGGTGATGCTGTGGATCGGCCGGAGTTCTCCACGCGGGTGGAGCATGATCTTCCGGGGCCGCTCATGTTGTCTGCCGACGTCTTCACCCCGCTCGAGCTCGAAGCGTGGCCGAGCCCTCCGCAAGCTGAACACCGTCTGATCTCCGAGCGGGGTGCCCTGACATAATCGGACAACCATGGGCATCCTGCATATCTTCGACATGGACGGCACCCTCCTGGCCGGATCCACCGCCAGTCTCGAGATCGCCCGCCACACCGGCACCACGCCGCGGCTCCTCGAGATGGAGGCCCGCTTCGCCGCCGGCGAGCTCGACACCCGGGGCTTCTCCGCCGCCCTCCCCGGCCTCTGGGCCGACCTCACCCCTCAGGTCGTGGCCGCCGCCTATGCCGCCGCCCCCTGGCTCGGCGGCATCGCCGAGGTCTGCGCCGACATCCGGGCCCGCGGCGAACACTCCCTGGTCATCACCATGGCCCGGACTTCTTCGCCCGCCACCTGCTGGAGCTGGGCTTCGACGAGGTCGCCGCCTCCAGTTTCCCGCCCCTGCCCTTCACCGCGCCCCTGGACCCCGGCGGCGTCCTGACGCCCGCCGACAAGGTCCGCATCGCCGACAGCACCCGCGCCCGGCTCGGGCTCGGCCGCGAGCAGTGCCTGGCCTACGGCGACTCGATGTCGGACGCGCCGCTGTTCCGCCACCTGCCGCACACCGTCGCCGTCAACGCCGACCACCACCTCGCCGACCTCGCCGCTCTGGACTACCGCGGCGACGACCTCACCGAGGCCTACCGCCTGGCCCGCACCCTGCTCCCCACCGTCACCCCGACGCCCTGAGCCATGGGGGCCTGGCGGTCAGCGGCCGTCCAGCAGGTGGACGGCATCGCCGTAGATGGCCGGGCTCCGATCCACCTCCTCGACGAAGTCCCGCGGGAAGCCGAGCTCGAACTCCACCGCCGACTCCAGCCGCCGCACCGCCTCCTCAGGCAGCACCAGCCCCGAGGCCCCCAGGTTGTCCTTGAGCTGGTCCACGCTGCTCGCCCCGACGATCGGATGCACCCCACGCCCGAGCACCCAGGCCAGCGCCACCTGCGAGGCCGTGACACCCAGCTCGCCGGCCACCTCGACGACCGCGCGCGCCGCGGTCCGGTCCCGCTCGCTCAGGGAGTCGGGCGACACGCGGGAGGCCGGCGCGCCGGGCTCGTTGTACCTGCCCGACAGCACGCCGCGCTCGAGGGTCCCCCACGCCGTCACGCTCATCCCGTACGCCTGCGCCATCGGCAGCAGCTCCCGCTCCGCGTCCCGCCGCAGCAGGCTGTACGGCACCTGCAACCCCGCGAACGGCGTCCACCCGCGCCACTCCGCCAGCGTGTTGGCCCGGCTGGCCAGCCAGGCCGGGGCGTCCGAGATGCCGGCGTAAAGGATCTTCCCGGCGCGGACGGCGTCGTCCAGCGCGCGCATCGTCTCCTCGATCGGGGTGTGCCGGTCCCAGACGTGCACCCAGAAGAGGTCGACGTAGTCGGTACGCAGCCGGCGCAGGCTCTGCTCCAGCGACAGCACGAGGTTCTTGCGGTGGTTGCCGGCGGCGTTGGGGTCGGTGCGGTCGCGGGTGCCGGTGTACTTGGTGGCCAGGACGAAACGGTCACGGCGTCCTTGGAGCAGCTCGCCGACGACGTTCTCGCTCTCACCGTACATGGAGGCCGTGTCGACGACGTTGCCGCCGGACTCGGCGTACAGGTCGAGGATGCGCCGCGCCTCCGGCGACACCTCGCGGTAGGTCATCGCGCCGAGGAACAGCTCGGAGACCCTGAGCCCGGTCCGGCCCAGCAGACGGTAACGCATGCACAGCACCTTTCAGCCACTCGGCCCTCCATGATCCACGACCCGGACACAAGCGTCGAATGCGGCGTGCTTCACCCCGCCTCATGAGCTCCGTACGGGGAGGCTGGTCAGGCCGTGCATGAGCAGCCCCGGACGCCAGGCCAGCCGCTCCTCGGGGACGGCGAGCCGCAGGCCGGGGAAACGCTCCAGCAGGTGGCGGAAGGCCACCGCGCCTTCGGTCCTGGCCAGCGGGGCGCCGAGGCAGTAGTGGATGCCGTGGCCGAACGCGACGTGCTGGCCCGGAGCGCGGGTGACGTCGAGGCGGTCGGCGTCGGCGAACTGCGCCGCGTCCCGGTTGGCCGACAGGAAGGACACCAGCACGAGCTGTCCCGCCGGGATCTCCGTGCCGCCGATGGTGACCGGCTCCTTGGTGAACCTGAGGGTGGACGTGCTGACCGGCCCGTCGTAACGGAGGAACTCCTCGACCGCCGCCGGCAGCAGCCCGGGGTCCGCGCGGAGCTTGGCGAGCTGGTCGGGGTGGCGCAGGAGCGCGAGCGCCCCGTTGCAGATCAGGTGCACGGTCGTCTCGTGGCCGGCGACCGTGAGCAGGAACGCGGTGTCGACGAGCTCCCGCCCGCTCAGCGCGCCCTCCTCGTCCTGGGCCTGCACCATCGCGCTGAACAGGTCATCGGCCGGCGCGGCCCGCCTGGCCTCGCAGAGCTCGCCGAGGTAGGTGATGAACTCGGTGGCGGCCCGCACGACCACCTGCGGATCCAGTACGGCGCCCTCGATGGTGGTGTTGGACCACTTGATGAGCTGCGGCCAGTCGTTCTCGGGGATGCCGAGCAGCTCCCCGATCACCATGGCGGGCAGGGGTACGGCGTAGTCGTGCAGCAGGTCGAACTCCGGGCCCACCTTGTCCAGGAGGCTCGCGCTGATCTGCTCGACACGGGGCCGCAACGCCTGGACGCGGCCCGCCGTGAACACCTTGCCCACCAGCCGCCGCAGGCGGGCGTGGTCGGGCGGGTCGACGAAGAGCATGTTGTGGGGCACCACGGCCTCGTAGCCGCTGCTGTCGCCGCCCTCCAGCTCGTTCGACTTGATCATGTCCGGGTTGTTCGTGAAGTCCTTGCTGAGGCGCGGGTCGGTGCAGGCCGCCTTGACGTCCTCGTACCGGCTCACCACCCAGACCCGTACGCCCTGCGGGGTCGCGGTGCGATAGACGGGGCGCCCTTCGCGGAGCCGCGCGAATACGGGATGCGGGTCACGGAAATAGTCCTCATCGAACAATGTCTCGATCATCGTCACCCTTTCGCGCGCGGAATGGCAGGCGTCCACCTTATGTTCGGGATCGGACCTGGTCTATTTCCGTTTACCGGCTCCTGTTTTCGGCCGCCCGAAACCAGGGGCTCGGTCTCACTGCAACGTTTATGGCATGATCTGCAAAGGAATCGAGCGGGCTATCCAGAAAAAAGCGTGACGATGACAATCGAAAGCCGTCGCAGGCGGGCCCGCTTATACAGCGTCCTCGCGGTAATGGCAGTGGCCACGGCTTCCGTATATCTCAGCCACGGCACGGACGTGGTGAGCCCGGAACGCGAGTCCCGGACCACGGCGGCGCCCGTGGTCGCGAGCGCCCGGGAGACCAAGGACCCGGAGCTGGTGAAGTCCTGCGAGGACGCCCCCGACGAGAAGAGATGCGAGAAGGAAGAGGCGACGTACGAGCGCTGCGCGGCGTCCGGCTTCGCCGGCCGCCGGTGCCGCGACAGCGACGCCCTCCACCGCGACCAGCAGGCTTTCCTGGCCGACTGCAGCCGTGCCGACGTGATCCGGCCGTTGCCGCACACGTGCGCCGAGGGCGCGGAGCCTGTCGGGGAGGCCTACCGGTACTGCCGGTTCCTGGGCAGGTCGGCGCTCCGGTGCGACAGATCCGCGAGGTATGCCGCCTGCCTCTATCGGGGCGGCGGGAAAATCTGCGCCGATGCCGCCCCGGTCTACCGCGCCTGCCAGACGCGGAGCGTCGCCGGCGCGAAGATCGCTCGTCGCTTCTGCATCGAAGGCGACATCCAGTACCAGAGATGCCGGCACGCGCACAGCATCGGCTCGGGCAGCGACATGTGCCGGCCGGTGACGGCCGCCTACATCGACTGCCGACCGGCGGCGGAGGTCGAGGCGTGCGAAAAGGCGCGGGACGACTACGCCAAGGCGCATTATCCCCGGCGCTGATCACCCAGCCCTCAAAGGATGTGCAGGTCGACGGCGTCGGCCATGGCCCGGTAGCCGGCGGGGTTCGGGTGGAGGTGGTCTCCGCTGTCGAAGGCCGGCCGAATCCGATCGGGGTCGGCGGGGTCGGCGACCGCGCGCTCGAAGTCGGCGACCGCGTCGAATTCGCCGCCGGTCCGGATCCACGCGTTGACCGCGTCGCGGACGGCCTCGGCCTCGCCGGGGAGACCGGCCGGCAGGAGGGTGCCGCCGACGATCCGGACGCCTCGCGCGTGGGCGGTGCGGATGAGCCGCCGGTAGCCGTCGATCAGGTCGGCGGCGCTGACCTTGACCGCGGGGGTGGTGCAGGGGGTGGGGTCCTGCATGCCCAGGAGGATGTCGTTGACGCCCTCCAGCACGATCACGGTCTTGACGCGAGGTTGGCCCAGAACGTCCCAGCGGAAGCGCGTCAGCCCGCGCTCGCCCAGGCATGCCGAGTCGTTGAGCAGGCGGTTGCCGGCGATGCCGAGGTTGAGCACCGGCCGCCGGCCGTTCAGCCTGCGGGCCAACGCGTCCGGGTAGCGGTCGTCGGCGTCCTGGGTGGCGGCGTATCCGTCGGTGATGGAGTCGCCGAAGGTCGCCACCGCGGCCGCGCCGCCGTACACGTCCACTCCGGACAGGTAGAACCAGGAGCTGTTGGTCTCGCCGAAGGCGGCCGGGCCGAGGTCGCGGGTGTGGTCGCCGGAGGCCCGGTAGGAGGTGGCCATGGCCAGGTTGTGGTAGGTGGCCGGTCCTGTGGCGCCCCGGAAGTACAGCGTCACGGTCAGCCGCTCTCCCGGCTCGACCGCGAGCCGGACGGGATCGCTGGCGGCCTGCCCGCCGGTGGGGACGGCGACGGAGGCGGCGTGCGCGAAGGTCAGCGGGCGCAGCGTGCCCGCCTGTACGGCGGCGCCCGCGCCGGCCTTGCCCACGCTGGCGCCGGTGAGCCGGAGCGGGGCGGTGCCGTAGGCGTTGGAGAGCCGGATCCGGACCGCCGAGCCGCCGGCGGTGACCCGGACCGCCTGCCGTACGGAGTGGTCGGCGAAGCCCTTCTCCGCCCAGGTGGGATACCAGACGTCGGCCGACGGCTGCTGGACGCCGGTCGCCCAGGCCGCCGCCCACCTGCCGGTCGCCGCGTCGGCGGGTGCCGGTGCCGCCGCCAGGGCGGCCACCAGCGCGGCGGCAGTCGCGATTTTCAGCATGTTGGTGCTCTTTTCAGTCCAGGACGGGGAAGTTGGCGCGGAAGACGCCGTAGGGATCGCGCCGGCGCTTGATCTCGCGCAGCCGGGCCAGGGTGTCGGCGGGGAAGGCTTGGGCGGCGTCGTCCGCCGGCGCGAGAAAGGTGTACGGCTTGCGGCCGCTGACCGCCTGGCCCAGATCCCCGCGATCAACATGAGCATGCCGGGCTCGAGCGACATGAACAGATTGCGGACCAGTACCTGACCCACTGCGGGATCAGGGACAGCGACCTCGGCGATCTCGAAGTCGCCGGGATCGGGCAGGCCCTCCGGGCGTGCGACAAGCCGGACCTCCAGTCCGGTGCGGGAGAATGTCGTGCTTTTCGAAGGTGCGTCCATGCCGACGACGGTAGGGGTTGACCCATACGTGAAGGTCAACCCGTCCGCCTGGTGACGGCCCGAAGACGTACCGGAAACTCAAGCGGATCCCGGCCACTCAAGATCGCCGCGGAATGAATCCGGAAGGCCCATCCCGACGGGTATAGCGTCTGACACGCGAAGTTGATCACGAAGGGTGCCTGCCATTGGACCTGCAAGACACACGGCTGGACATGTCGCAAAGTAAGCGTGTCCACAGAAGAACATAGGTCGTCTGTGGACGCTGGAAAGAGAGCGTTGCGGCTCTGAACTGGGAAAAGACGGGAAAGGCGGAATCAGGGTGTCCCGTAGAGTCTCACGGACGCTCACTGTCGGTGACCATACACGGGCCAAGCTATTCGGGTGGTGTGGAGGGGATTCCCGGCGACAAGGGTTCGCCTCCCAGCCTTCCCGTCTGTCGTCGCCCACGGTAAGGAAGCATGTCATGGCAGGGGGAGAGATGGAGCTCCCTACTGGAACAACGATCTTTCCCCCTGGCCATGACATGGTTGGCTGAGCCCTGGGTGATGGCTGACGGGAAGGCGGTCCCACCGCACCCACTTGGCTACCTGCACTAAGCGATCATGGCCATCCCGGAGGCGGGTCCTAATGGTCTGCATAGGGCTACGACGAGTCCAGTGGGCCAGAGGCTCACGTCAGCACAGGTTGCACATCGACTTTGTAGGTGATGTGGTAGGTCCACTGACGGCTCGCGAATTCCCCTCTTTCTTTATCGTGCTTCCAACTCTGATCTGCGAGCGTCCACATATATTCGTTGTCCCCATCCGGCCAGTCGGCTACGTTCACTCTCTTTTGCACCGTCCCAAAGATGGTGTCACCCTCACCGAGGGTCGACCGAATGGCCAGCGCCGGTGGCGTGGCGGCAAGAATAGCCCCGGCAAACGCGCCGTTGGCGACGGAGGTCAGGGATTCGACCGCAGTTTCGATGTGTGCAGTAAGCGTAGAAGCCAATGACTGGAGCGTGTCTTCGTCGCCAAAGTCGGTGGTGTACGTGCGGAATTGGAGGCCAAATTCGACGAAGTCATCGACATATACGTCGTCGTCGAATATTATACAATCTCCACCTTCGAAACGGCCAGAACCCGCAGTGTCACGACCGACGTCGTCAAGCGTGACCGGACAGGTCAGAAGTGCCTTACGCTTGGAGCCGGACCGGGGGCCGGTGGCCGCTCCGCCCGCAACGTAGAACGCGCTGCCATAGTCGTAATCGGTGTCCTCGGTGGCCACGTATTCCAGCGTGATGGTGACACGTTTCTGCCGGTCGTTCGACTCTGCCATGAGTTTCTCCTATCAGGAAATCGTCTGAAGCGCGTCCTACGGTCGGCATCCAGTGGCCCATCTGGCGTTGGACCGTGCCAGACAGGCCTGACGATGCCGATGAAGCCAACCCCAGGCTCCGCGAACGGCAAGAGCCATTCTCTCTTATGCCCAAGGGCTTACATGATCGTGTCCAGTCTGATCGAGGATCGCACGGAGTGCTCAATCGATGACCCAGCGACTCTTCTTGATGAAGGTGCAACCCTCCCAAGGCGAAGGGCCGCGCTCTGCCGCTACCAGCGCAGGTCCGAGCTATGATCGCGAAGTGTCACCGGAGTAATTTAGAGGGTGACGCCGCGCCGACGCGCCGGGCGAGTCCTCGCAGGCCGGATAGCTTGCTGTGGGGATCCCGGCGAAGTAGCTCGGTGATGACCTGGCGGGTACCGGAGCGTCGTACTTCAGAAGGCGCTATTTTTTGGCGATGAGCAAGGCTCGTATTGCGCGGTCGGTCTTGCCCCAGAGTGCGTATGCCTCGGCTACGCCGGTGTAGTACTGGATGGAGTCGCGGAGTCAGAACCCGGCGCGGTAGCGGTCGACGCACTTCCTGGGGCGCCCTCACCGACGATCTGATTGATCAGCGAAGAGCAGGCGGACGCCGCAAGATCCGCCTCATGTCGAAAGTGTCATCGGATGATCCGGGAAGGTGCACTCTTTCCCGGCCGACCCACAGGTTTCACCGTTACTCATCACCAATATCTTGGTAGATGCCATGGGCGACGTAGTATGAGTCGCCATCCTGTACGAGGATGAACGTCTGAACGAAATGCCCCATCTCGCCATTCTGCATGCAGCGTCCTCTCGCCAAAGCGAGTATGGTGCCGTCCGCCAGGAGATGCGCGTCGACGGCCACAGTGCGGGCGGAATAGCCCGAGTTGGATTCGGCGAGGCTGGCCAGGTAATCCGGGAGAGCGTCTTCGCCTACGAACGTCCCACCATCAAAGGTTATAACAGTGCTCTCCCTGAACAGTCTTCCGGCGTCCGGTAAGTTGTTATCAAGCGTGTGGAAATAGCGATCCTTGATGAAAAAGCGGACGGCCTGAAGAGTTTCGTAGTCCACAGTCTTCCATTCAATTGCGTGTCGGTACGGATCCTCATACTTGAGGGCTGGAGAGTTCTGACAGCACGGACTCGGCTGGATGTCGCTCCGCCCTTATCGATGGTAATGATCACCTTCGACATCCCAACCCCTGCTGTCCTGGCACCAGCCCGGCGTCGCCGGCCCGAAACCATCTCAGCAAGGTCGGCGTCGGGAACTCGGCCAGGAGTTGATGCACTTCGACGGCCACTTCGGCAACATCCTCACCGACGGTGAACGCCTGTACATCGCCGACCTCGGGCTGGCGACCTCCCCTCGGTTCGACCTGTCCGCGCAGGAGATCGAGTTCCTGGAACGCAACCGTACCCACGACATCGGTTACGCGCTGATGCGGCTGGTCAACTGGCTCGTCACCAATATCTGCGGGGTGAAGGTGCCGCAGAACGGCATACCGGCAGAACGTAACGAATACATCCGCGCGTGCGCGGACGGCACGGACCCCGCTGGTGCCCCGCCGGCTGTAGCCGCAGTGATCCGCCGGTACGCACCCGTGGCGGCGGCCATGAACGACTTCTACTGGGACCTGTACGGCACCCGCAGGACAACGCCGTACCCGAGTGAGAAGATCGAACGCGCCATGAGCGCAATGCGCTGATCCCCACCCTGACCGAGGTCTTCTCTCTCCCTCATATCACCATCCTGAGCATCCGTATGGAGATGACGCGATGAGCGAAGTGATCTCTCGGGCGTCAGCCCGGGTTCTGCTGATCGACCCTGCCGGCCGGATCCTGCTCTACCGGGGCAGGTTTCTGCAGGTAGAGGGCCTACGCTACGCCTGGTTCACGCCAGGAGGAGGCGTGGATCCTGGCGAGAGCGCGCAGCAGGCCGCCGCCAGGGAACTGCGAGAGGAACTCGGGCATGTCGTGGCCCCGGAAGCACTCGGCCCGGTGGTGGCGACGAGCGAGGGCCCGTGGTCCGAGGGCAGGAGGCGCTTCTTCTCCCGCGACTTCTACTTTGTGCTGCGCGTGAATGGGCTGGAGGTGGATACCTCCGGCATGGATGAGGAGGAGCGGGCGGTGACCGACCGATTCCACTGGTGGCCCCAGGCCGAGCTGGCCGGGCCGCCCCCGGATGGAGAGGAGGTCGTGCCCCGGGATCTGGGCCCTCTGGTGGCGCGGCTCGCGGTCGGGGACCTCCCGGCCTCGCCGATCGTCCTGCCGTGGCACCTGCTGGGATGATCGGTAAGGCGGGAAACGCAGACGGTGTCGCGTGTGACGCCGGGAGAGCACCTTGAGCGAGGACCGGAGTCCGGCGAGAGAGTAGCTACCTCCCGTCCGGACCCAGCGCGATCGGTGCTGCTCCGTCAGCGTCCTTCGACTTTGAGCGTGCCAACGCGGGCGTTACGGCCCACCACAACCCGAAGACCGGCTGCTTCGAGCCGTTCCGTGATCTTGATCAGGGCCTGCCGACGCCAGGCACAGAAACGGAGAAGGTCAGGATCTGTCCGGTACGAGGTCCGGTGGTCAGCCGCTGGAGGTTGTCCGTGACGCCATCGGACTGGCGCCACTCGGCGGTCAGGACGAACAACGTACGCCGGTCCGGACCGCCGAGCATCAACGCGAACGGTGCCCGCTCCTCCGGCAGTTCGATGCGCTCGAGGATGTGGCCGCCCTCGGCGACGCGGGCGATCGAGGACCCGCCGGCGGAGACCCACACCGCGCCTTCGGCGTCCAGGCAGATGCCGTCCGGGGCGACGCCGTCGGCGAAGATCCGCCGGTTGGACAGACCTCCGTCCGCATCGATGTCGAACGCGGTGAGCCGCCCGGCGAACGACTCGGAAACGATCAGCGTCCGGCCGTCGGGCGTGATGACCATGCCGTTGGGAAACTGGATGTCGCCGGCGACCTGGCGCAGTTCGCCGTCTGGCGTGACGAGCTTGATGTAGCCGGGCTTGGGCGCGCCGCCACCGGCGAAGTCGAAGTCCGCCCCATTGATGTAGATGTTGCCGCGCCCGTCCACGACGATCTCGTTGCCACCCTGTTCGGCGACGGTGACCGTCGACCCGTCCGGCTCCTGGCGGCGCAACTTGTCCCCGGTCATCAGCAGCCTGCCGTCGGGCAGCCAGTCGATGGAGTACCCCATCGGCACCGGGCCCCGTACGGAGGCGACCTCCGACTTGCCGTCAAGGTCGACGGCCACGACTTCCCTGTCGATCCAGTTGCAGAACCACAGCCGGTCCTCGTGCCACCGCGGCGACTCGGGAATCCCCAGGCCCGTCAGCAGAACCTTCGGCTTGGACATGACGCCTCCTCACTTCGCCCGACTGCACCGACCGCAGCCCGGCTTTCCTGCCCTCTACACGAACGACCCCCTGCCCGATCGACACGACGACCTCAAACCTGCGAACGTTTGTGGCAGATGCCCGACGGGCGGGCCGTTCAGCCGCGTCGGACCAGCCGTCGCGTCGAAGCCGGCGCGGGACTGAAGCTCAGGCTGATGGCTCCAGCATGGGGACGAGGAACCGCCGGGCCACCGCGGCCAGTTGCTCGTCGTCATCCAGGTTGATGACGGCACTGGGGATCGTCAGGAAAGAGGTGGAGATCCGCACCATCATCTCGGCCACGAGGTCGACGTCGAGACCGCTCGACACGTTACCCGCGCGTTGCTCGCTGCGGAGCTGGCCGGCGACGAAATGCCGCACGGTGGCGAGGGTCTGGCCCCCGTCAGCCGTCATGGAGGGGACGAGTAGGTCCGGTTCCGTGGCGATGAGTCCGCCGATCAGCGGGTTGCCGCGAATTGCCCGCAACGAGCTCACGAAGCCCAGCACCACCCTGTCGGCAGCGGTGCCGGCTTGTTCGATGTCGATGAGAAACTGGTCGAAATAGCGGCGGAACTCCCGGCGCACCACGTGTTCGATCAGCGTGTCCTTTGTGTCGAACCGCCGGTAGACCGTGATCCGCGACACCTTCGCCAGCCGGGCGACGTCCTCCATGGTGGAGCGCCTGATGCCCATCCGGCAGAACTGCTCGTACGCCGCGTCAAGGATGCGCGTCCGTAGCTCGTCGCTGTCGTCGACGCGCTCGACGGCATCGACATAGGCGCGCTGGAGCAACGAATCCGAGTCCGACAGCGCCATGAATCCGGACAGCATCGATTCCACGATCCCCTCCTGTAGGGATTCTGCCTCAAACGCGGGTCTTGTGATGCTCGTCACACTGTGCTCTGATGATGATACACAGACTCATGATTTGTTTCTCAGTATCATCCATTTCTCGCATGCCCGGAGCGGAACCCCCCACCTCGAAGGAGTGCAGAGCATGGCAGAGTTGAGCAGGCGCAAGGTGCTGATCTCGGGCACCGCCATGGGAGCGCTCGGCGCGTTAGGGATGATCTCCCCGGCCCAGGCGGCCTCCCTGGCCGGCGACTGGACCTGGCCGGCCAGTGGTTCGATCGCGGGCTCCGGCAGCGGCGCCGACCCCCGATGGGTGTGGGACGACGTGGCCGATCCGCTCCTCGCCTCACTGTTCGACCGCGGCGTCATACCCGAGGTCAACCGGCTGCTGTACGACTGGAACCGCAACGACCAGCCCCTGCCCGCGGGACTGCCGGAGGATCTGCGGGCCTTCATCGAGCAGGCGCGTCAGCTGCCGTCGTGGGCCGACCCCGCCCTGCTGGATGCCGGGGCGCGGTTCCACGCGCTCAAGGGGAACTACATCGTCGTCCTCACCATCGTCGGCGCCGGGATGCTGGCCACCGCCATCCCCAAGGAGGCACGCGCCGTCTATTACTCCGCGGGTGGTGCGGATCTGAAGGACCGGATCGCCAAGACGAACATCCTGGCGTACGCGGTCAGACCCCAGAACGCCTGGGGCGCCGGCGGCACGGCCGTGGTCGAGGCCGTGAAGACCCGGCTGGTGCACGCGGCGGTGCGGCACCTGCTGAAGTCGTCTCCCCACTGGTCCGGCCCTATCCCGATCAGCCAGGAGGACATGCTCGTCACGTGGCACACCCTGGCGACGTACTCCATGCGCGGGATGCGGGAGTGGAAGGTGCGCATCTCCTCCACCGAGGCCGCGGGGTACCTGCACTCGGTGCAGATGCTGGG
This sequence comes from Nonomuraea sp. NPDC049625, assembly GCF_040675285.1. Lineage (NCBI taxonomy): Bacteria > Bacillati > Actinomycetota > Actinomycetes > Streptosporangiales > Streptosporangiaceae > Nonomuraea > Nonomuraea sp. NPDC049625. The sequence continues at coordinate 389,218 of NZ_JBFAOQ010000009.1, forward strand.
GCACATGCTCGGTATCAGGGACGAGTTCCTCCCCGCCACCTGGGACACCTCCTACACCCAGTCGGACCTGGTCCTGCCCAGGAACATGGGGCCGACCACCGAGGGGGTGGAACTCAACGCCATCCTGCGGGACATGCTCGCGGAGCTGACCAGCCCCGGCGGCGTCGACAAGCCTCTCGTCAACGCGTTCTCCAGGTACCTCACCGGCAACCAGGTGGCCGACTGGAACGGCATCCGACGCGAGCCGCTGTGGGACCCGGTGGTCAAGACCGCCTGGCCGCTGCTGGTGCAGTTCCGGGAGGGTCTGATCGGGCTGCCGCTGGTGCCCGCCGCCGCCTGGCTCCTCGACGAGGCGGTCAAGAAGTGGACCACGTACTACCTCACCAAGGGGGCACAGACCAAGATCGTGATTCCGACGGGCAACCGGCCCAGCTGATCACGGCCGTCGCCGCGTCCGCGCGGCCCTCGGGTCTCACACCGCCCGCAACGGCGTAGGGCATCGCGAGCGGATCGCGGGTTGCGGTGGTTCGGCGGCGTAGGCAAGACTCGGCGGCAGTCGTGAGGTGGGCGGAGGGGACGATGAGCACCGCTGACAAGGGCAACGCCTATCTGGAACGGGTCGTCGCGCAGCAGGCGGTGCTCGAGGACGACCTCAGGGCACGCCGCGCCGCCCCCGGCGAGCCGGCGCCGCCGGCGGGGCCGCTGGCCAAGCGCGAGCGGGCCATCGGCGGGGCGGCGCCCGACACGGCGGCCGCGGGCCCGGTGGACGTACGGATCACCGGGTTCTGGCGCTGGAAGAACGTGCTCGTCCCGCCCAACGCCTTCGTGGTGCACACCCGGCGTGGCCGCGAGAAGCCCCTGCACGTCGGCCTGGGCGTGTCGTTCCGCTTCAACCCGTCCACCGACTCTTTCCTGGTCGTGCCGGGGGCCACCCAGACCATCCTGATCAACGCCTACTGCGTCTGCCGCGAGCTCCAGGGTGTGCTGGTGCAGGGGTACGTGCAGTGGATCATCCAGACCTTCCCCGTCGCGTACCGCAAGCTGGACTTCAGCGATCCGCAGGACCCGATGCGGCTGGTCAACCTCCAGCTGCGGGAGCAGGCGGAGGCGGCCATCAAGGACAAGGTCGCGACCATGGGCGTGCGCGACGTGCTCAGCGACAAGCAGCCCATCATCGAGGAGCTGACCGCCCGCCTGCGCGCGGTGGCCGAGGGCGAGGACGACAGCGACCAGGGGCTCGGCCTGCGCATCGTCACCGTCCAGATCAAGGAGGCCGTGGTCAGCTCGTCGCGGCTCTGGGAGAACTTACAGAAGCCCTACCGGGCCGAGCAGGGGCAGCTCGCCCGCCTGGCCGAGCTGCAGTCCGAAGAGGCGATCACCCAGCGCGAGATGGCGGCCGACCGCCTCAAGGAGACCCAGCGCCTGGAGAACGAGCGGGAGCTCGCCGGGCTGCGGGCCCGTAACGAGGCGTGGCAGTTCGACACCGAGGTGGCCGAGCGGCTGCGGCGCACCCAGCGCCGGCACGACGACTCCAGGGCGGTGGCGGAGTTGGAGACCCAGACGACCCTGCACGCGCTGCGGATGGAGCGCGAACGGCACACCGAGGAGGCCGAGACCGGCAGGCTCCGGATCGAGCGGGAACAGGAGCTCAAGAGCCTGGAGCTCGCCGGCGAGCTGGAGCTGGCGCGTTCCCGGGCGCTGGCCGACCATGAGCGGGCGCTGCTGGACGTGGAACGGCTGCGGATGCGGGCCGACATCGACAACCAGCAGTCTCCGGCCAGCCTTCAGGCCAAGCTGATCGGCTTGCTGCCCGAGATCATGGCGCAACTCCCCAAGCCGGAGGAGCTGCGCATGGTGTCGATCAACGGCAGCGACCGGACCACCGTGTCGGGCCTGCTGGCCGAGCTCGCCGCCATGGTCGGAGTGCTGCGCTCCGCGATCGACCGGGACACGCCGGCTTCCTGATCGGCGAGGTTCCCCGCTGTTCGCTGTTGTGGCGGGCCCCGGTCCGCCGACCGCCGCACCGGCTCGGCGCCGGGAGCGGGCGCACGCCGACCAGCCAGTCACCTCAGGGCTGCGACGTGCAGTTCGCGGAGCACATCACCGAGAACGGCGGCGGCGTCGCCGAGCACTTCCTTCTCGAACGTCGAAGCGCTGTCGCTCCATGGCTGGGCGTTGACGAGCACCCGGACCGTGCCGGGTCGGCAGAACTCGATGAGCCCGGCGGCAGGGAACACCGTGCCGGAAGTGCCGATGGCGATCCACACGTCGGCGCGGCGGGAAGCCTCGATCGAGGCACGCATCTTCTTGGCGGGGAGTTGCTCTCCGAAAAGGACGACGTCGAGGCGCGCGATGCGTCCGCAGTGCGGGCAGGTGGGCACGGTTTCGTGGATGTCGTCGTCGAACCAGGCGCCGTTGCGAGCGTGGCATGCCTTCCGGGAGCAGCGGGTGGCGAATGCGTTGCCGTGGAGTTCGGTGACGTTCGCGGATCCGGCCCGGGTGTGGAGCCCGTCGATGTTCTGGGTGGCGATGTGCACGTCGAAGTGGGATTCGGCGGCGACCAACGCCTCGTGCGCCGGGTTTGGTCGGGCGATGGATGCGGCGCGGCGTAGTTCGTTCCAGTGCTCCCATGCCTGCTGGGCCTTGCCGTGCCAGCGGGAGGCGGTCGTGAGCTTCGCGATGTCAGGGTTGCGATCCCACATGCCGTTGCCACCTCGGTACACGGGCAGCCCCGAGGGGGCGGAGATCCCGGCTCCCGTGAGGACCGCAAGCCGAGGTTTGCGCTCAGCGATGGCAGCGTCAGGCATACGATCATTGTCGGCCTTGGCAATGTCTCATACCACCGCATTTCCGACCTACGGCACGCAGTAATCCGGTTTCCGTACGGTGCACCTGTGCGCCACCATCACCATCAACAACCCGACCCTCAGCAGCCTCACCGTCGCGCACGCTGGCCGCCTGCGGCAGCGCTTACCTCGAAGGTGGGCCGACCGTGATGGATCAGCATGACCTGGTAATGGCAGCAACCGCGAGTGGCATCGACTTCGAAAAAGGCGTCCTCGCAAACTCGCTTCATACAGTGGCTCTGATTGCCGGAGTCGCCTCCCCGGGAAACTGGGCGATGACAGCCGACGCATACAGTGGAGTCAGGCTGTGCAAGGAGCCGACCATCGACGACAACTACCAGCCATAATGGATTGGCGCGCCTAATTGCTCCCACGAGCCGCCGCTTCAGTTGGCGGGCGAAGGCTGCTGATTGTGGTCGATGAAGACCAGTCCATCGGCGAGTAGCCCGTACAACGCCTCCGATCGAGATCCTGCCGATCCGGCAGCGGTAGCCCGGCGTGCCCGGCCCGCGCGGCGCTTGATGGACGCGGCTGCTTCGATCGTGTCGGGCCGACCCGAGCCGGTCAGGCCCGAATCACCGGACGTCTGATCGGTGTGTTCGCCTCTCTGGGCCGCCCGTCCTGCTCGGCTGCGACCGGTCACGCGCGCCGCACCGTGCCTGTGTGGCTCTGACTCCGGCCACCGTGGTGCTCGGGTGGATTTCCGGCCGCTTCGTGACAGCCGACGGCCGGCCCGCGGGTGGCACTCTGGCCCACCCCGTCGTGCCATCGAACTGCCCCCAGAGGGCGAGCACGACTCCCGTGGAGCGCCGCGATCTCCCTGCCCCGGCGCCGTCCTGCACCGATTTCCTCTGGCAGGCGCCGGGTCTCCCCGGCGGCGGTCGGGTTCAGCCGGGCCGCGACTGCCATGTCCGAGCAGTAAACAATGGCAGGCGAAATGAGGGATTGAGGGAAGTGGACGGCTGAAATTTTAGGTCACTCTAAATTGCCGGATATGCATGCTTACAAACCCGTGGCACATTGCGGACACGAGCCTTGTCAAGCCGGATTCACAAGCGCACAGTCAAAGCAAACAATCCGGCCCTGGAGGGTACATGAACAAAAAGGGCGCACCAAATCCCCGCGGCAGAATCGCAATAAGACGTCTCTTATCCGCTGGCCTCGCGATATTCGCTGCCGCCTTCCTCGTCGCGCCGCCCGCAGCGGCCCTGGCCCTGCCGACGCCGAAGGAATTCGTGTCGAATCTCGACCTGGAGTGCTTCAAGACCACCACGTACCAGCCGCCGGCCACCACATTGGTGCTGCGCCACCTCAACCCCGTGCTCGGTAACCTGCCGACCGTGCAGGTCACGCTGGGCCAGCGCGAGCAGCTCTGCGTCCCGGTGGCCAAGAACAACGTCATCCCACCGCCGAATGTCCTCGACTACGTCAGGTTCGTCGACCTGTCGTGCTACCGGGTGACCGGGCCCTCGATCAACCAGAATCTGGGGTTGCGCCACCTGAACCCGGTCCTGCAGAACGTACCGGGCATCAGTGTCACGCTGAACGTGCCCCAGCATCTGTGCGTGCCGGTCGCCAAGAACGGCGTGGTGCCCGCCCCGGACATCCTGCGGGTCATCTCGCACATCGACCTGCTGTGTTACGCGCACCAGCCGAACCCGTCCATGAACCTGCCCCTGACCCTCACCCAGCTCAACCCCGTGCTGGTCAACCAGATCCCCACCCAGACCGTCCAGGTCACCGCCGCCCGCCAACTCTGCGTCCCGGTGCAGAAGGCCCGCGACGATATCCCGGCGGACGTGCTCAACGTCGTACGCTGGATCGACCTGGAGAAGTTCGACGTCGGCAGCCCGGCCATCTCCCCGGTGCCGCTGACCCTGAGACACCTGAACCCGGTGCTGGGGAACCTGCCCCCCGAGGAGCTCAGGCTCACCGGCGCCGCGCAACTGGCCGTCCCCGTCTCCAAGAACGGAGTCGTGCCGCCCGGCTGATCTGCCTCCGCGACCGGGCCGGATGACCGGCCCGGTCGCGCCCGCTGCGTAAGGCTCCGCCGTGGGATCGCCTGCCAACGTACCCTCGGCCGTATGTTCGCCTCCTGCTGCGACCCCTCTTCGTCTCCGAGATGGGCCAGGAGAGCGGGTGCTCGAATCAGAGGGCCGCCGCCCGGTCATAGATCGCGCGTAACCACGGCCGGCGAACCGCCGGCAGTCGCACAAGCGTGTCGCGGAACACCTGCCAGTCGGGACTGAAGCGGTGGTACGGCAACAGCGGCGGCGGATCGTCTCGGCGTACGTCGGCGGGTATCCGGTTCGCCGCGGGGAGAAGCCGCCGGTCGTCATGGAAGGCCAGGTCGACGGGCTACCGCTCTGCGTCGACTGGCACATCCATCCGCTCTCATGGGCCGTCTGGGCTGCCAATAGCACGGTCATTCTCGACCGGCTCCCCGGCCACTTTTCCGAGCTGCACAGCACCGGTGAATCCGAGTCACCGACCCCCAAGCAGCCCATCGAGCACCTGGCGATGGTCCGTTCGCAGGCAAGCAGATCGCCCACCGCTCGCCAAAAACGGCAACCGCACAGTCAACGGATGCGGTTACGACCGCAGTCGCCCGGGTGCCGGCGATCAGCCGCCGGGCTTGGTGAACTCCACACCGTCGAACCGGAACACCGTGGTGCGACCGGGGTAGTCGCTGACCGCCAGAAGTCGGCCGTCGGCGGAGAAACCAACCTCCTGGTACCAGCCCGACCGCTCGCCGGGTACGGCGAAGTGCGGCTCCAGCGGTTGTCCGGTCGCAACGTCATAAACGACCACCGGGCCGCGGTGGAGAACGCCTGCGAGCAGGGTGCCGTTGGGTGACAGCGCGAAGTCACCCAACCGCTCGCACCCCTCCCACTCGTCCTCGATCGCCCAGCACAAGGCACCGGATTCCACCGAGACGCCAAAGCATCCTGACGTCGCGCCGCTCGCGACAAGGATCTGCTCGGCCCCGTCGAACGCCAGCTTGTCGAACCGGTGGCTGATCCCCTGGAATCCCGCCGGGAAGGGGAACGGGGCGGCGAGCACTCGCTGACCTGCGTCGACATCCCAGATCTCGAGGTCGTACTCCGTATCGCGGTTGTCCGGGTCGTGGGCGAGGCCGAGGAGCCGGCCCGACGGCGACAGCGCGGCGGTGGTCTGGAAGCGCTTGCCTGCCGGAAGATCGAGGCACGAATCGCCGTCCGGGCCCAGCACTCGCAGCGCGTGATCGTTGTCGACCACCAGCATCCGCCGGCGGGCGGCATCCCACCCTGGCCGGGTGTGGGGCAGGCGTTGGACATGACCGGTGGCGAGCGCCACCGTGTAGCTCACCTCCGCCATGGAGATCGTGTCGCGGACGGTGAACGTCAGGTGCGATCCGTCCGGTTCGAACATCACGGTATGGATCAGTGAGTACTGGTACGCATCGGTGTACACCACCTGGCGCGCGCCGGTCCGTAGGTCGACTGTCTGCACATCGGAGCCGGCCGCCCCGATCCGGTCGGGGATGCCGCGGGCGACCGCGGCGGTGTGGCCGTCCGGGTGCAGAGCGATCGCCACGACGCCGTTCTTCGCCTGTGTCGCGCACTGTACGACGACGTCGCCCGGTTCGCTTGCCGCGACGTCGCGGAGGAGGGCGTACCCGTCACGCATCTTCTCGGTGACGACCTTCTCCAGAGCCTCGCGCGCCGCGTCTCCGTGATCGAACGACTTCGTGCGTCCCTGAGGCTTCCCAGTGCCGGCCCACCAGTTCCGGTGCAGCTCGGCCCCGTCGATCCGGAGTTCCAGGTACTTGGGCTTCGAGGCACCGGGATGAGTCAGGAGAATCTGGTCACGATCCACCCGCGGCATTGTAGAGGTCTCCAACGCACAAAGTGGGCAGCTCGGCTCAGCTGCTCCTCCTCGGGTTCGAGGCCCCTTCTCGCAGGTCACGCACGTGGACCGGCCTTCAAGGCATGTCGCGGCCGCGCGGCAACGCGCCGCATGCATCGGCGATCTGCAGCCCGAACAGCGCGGAACCCACCCGCATACCTGGTCGGCTCGCGGCGCCACGCCTGCACCAGCTGCTCAGGACAGCCAGTTTCGCACGAGGGCGAGCATCGGGTTGGACAGCCAATTGACGACGAATGCGACCAGGATGCCCAAGAGGAAGAAGACGATTTGAGTGACGAATCCCCTGCGGTTCTGTCCGGTGAACTGGCGTCGCAAGACGTCGTCGAGCGCCTTGACCTGTTCGGGCGTCAGCGCCGCCAGCCGTTCGGTACTGTCCACCTGCGCGCTGAGCTGCTGAAGCGCGACCAGCCGCTCCTGCAGGTAGCGCTCGAGCTCGCGCGAGACCGCCTGCGCCTCTTTGACCATGTCCTGCAGCCTTTTGACGCGCTCGGTCAGGATAAGTTCCCGCCGCGCCACCCGTTCCCGGCGACGGGCCAGCAGCGTGGTCACCCCCCAGAAGGAACCGCCGACCGCGGCGATCGCTCCTGGCACGCCGAGCGCGACCCACCAGTAGAACCTGTCGAGCAGCGCCTGCCCCGCCGGTTTCTCCATGTCAACGCCTGCCAGCGACCCGACCAGGCCGATGACGAACGGCGTGCCCACCACCACCCATGCGATGAGGCCGCCCACAAGCCAGAGGCCGACTTTGGTGTCGTCATCAGCCGCAGACCCGGCCTGCGCTTTCTCGGCAGAAGCGCCGGGCTGGCCGCTGGACGGGTTGTCGGCCGGAGGCTCGTCTTCAGAGGGCGACGTCATTGCTACAGAGTGCGATCCGGGGACAGCGCATGGCAAGCCCTCCGCCGTGATACCGCACGCCTGAGTTCGTCGCGGAGCGTCGAGTTGGAGCTGTGGGTTCTGGTCATGCGTCGAGACTCGTGCGTAAGCCGTGTGACGCCGACCTGTGGTGGCCGCTATGGACCGGCGGGAGGCCAGGCTCTCGAGGTGGCGTTGCGGGCTGACGAGCCCGGGTGAGCAGACGTTCACGCCTTGGGGCCTTGAGGCTTGCCGCCGGCCAGCAGGTCGGCCCGGCTGTTGGAGGCGGTGGAAGCGTCCTGGCGGGTCGCGTGGATGATCGCGGCGCGCAGTTCGGTGAGTGCGGCGACGAGCGGGACGCAGGCCTTGATGAGGTGGGTGGCGGCGCGGGGAAGACAGGCCGCAGCGGCGAGGGCGGCGGCGATGCCGCCGATCAGGTTGAGGATGGTCGTGGACACAGGGTGCTCCTGTCGGCAGGTGGGTGGTCGCGGACGTGAGTGCCGGTCACCGCCGATTGACGCACCCCACTACGTGACGGGTCATACCGGTTGAGTCACGGCGGGTGTATTGCCGCTGGCAGCGGCTTTACGGTGGTCTTCCCGGTCCGGTCCGGTCCGGAGGCAGGGCCCAGCGGCTGGGGTGGTGATGAGCGAGACGGAGACGACACCGCGGCAGTTGTTCGCCGACCGGCTGGCCGAACTGCTGGAGCTGACCGCCGACCTTCCTCTCAAGAGCGCGATCACCCAGGCCAACCGGCGCCGTCCCGGCGGGCGAGGTCGCCCGGTGTCAGATCGCCGGGTCAGCGACTGGAAGCGCGGTCGGCATCCGCCCGAATCGGAAGCGGCCTTCCTCGTCTTGATCCGGGTGTTGATCGAGCACTGCCGTGGCCGCCGGGTGCTTCATAGTCGGGTCAGCGCAGGTCTGCTGGATGAGGAGCAGTGGCGGCGCTGGTTGCGCTCCGCCCGCGAATCCCCGCCCGATCCCGTCGACACAGCGCGGCCGGCAGGACACGCCGATCCGGCTGCTGTCGCCAACCGGTGGGCGAGCAGGTGCCCCTATCTGGGGTTGGCGCCATTCGGGCAGAGCCAGGCAGAGGTGTTCTACGGGCGAGAGAAGCTGACCGCGCAGCTGGTGGACGCCCTGGCCGACCGGCTGGATAAGCCCGGGATTCTGGTGGTGAGCGGGGCGTCGGGAGCGGGCAAGTCCTCCCTGGTGCACGCGGGCCTGCTGCCGGCACTGGCCACCGGAGGACTGAGCGCTGAGTCGGCCCGCTGGCCGGTGGCGGTGGTGCGTCCGACCACCCAGCCACGCGATGAGCTGGCGCGGGCGCTGGCCAGGGTCGCGGGCAGAGACCCTGCGGCCATCCGCACACTGCTGGAAGCCACCCCCGACCAGGCGCACACGGTGGTGCGCGACGTTGTGGACGCACACGCCGCACCGGGCACGGTCGTCGCCAGCACCGGGGAGCGACTGATCCTGGTGATCGACCAGTTCGAGCAGATCTTCACCCTTCCCGATGACGTCCACCCTGGCCTGAACAGCCCGGCCGAACGGCAACGCGCCGACTTCATCACGGCCCTGCACGCGGCAGCTGCCCATCCGTGCGGCCCTGACGGGGAGCCGGCCGCGCTGGTGATCGCGGTGATCCGCAGCGATTTCCTGTCCTCCTGCGCGGCCTATCCCCAACTGGCCGACGCGGCCAGGGACGGGGTGTTCCTGGTCGGGCCGATGAGCGCGCCGCAGCTACGGCTGACCATTACCGGGCCCGCCGAGCAGGCGGGCCTGCACATCGCCCCCGCCCTGATCGACGCCATCCTGGCGGATCTGCCGGCCTCGGCATCTGACGGCGGGTACGAGGTGGGGGCGTTGCCGTTGTTGTCGGAGGCGATGCGGGTGACCTGGCAGCACCGCGAAGGCGACCAGCTCACCAGCCACGGCTATGAGCTTTCCGGTGGAGTCGCCCGTGCCGTCCAGACCAGCGCCGAAGCCGTCTACACCGCCCTGACCCCCGGCCGGCAGGCCATCGCCCGCCAGGTGTTTCACCGCATGACCACTGTCACCCGCGATGGGCGGGCCGTCCGCCGGCCGATCCCCTACCGCCGCCGTCCCAACCCGGAGCTCGACGCCCTTGACCGGCCCGAGGCACCTACTGCGGCCGGGGGCCGGTGCGTTGAGTCAGCCTTCGGGATCGAGGATGTGGTCGAGGCCTTCGCCGCGCAGCGGCTGATTGTCGTGGACGGGGAAACAGCGCAGATCACCCACGACACTTTGCTGCACGCCTGGGGGCGCCTGCGTGGCTGGCTGGAGGACGACCCGGCCAACCGTGCCCTCTACAGCCAGCTCGTCGATGACGCCGCTGCTTGGGCCCACAACGGCCGTCCCGCTTCCTACCTGTACCGAGCCGAACGTCTCACCGCGACCCTCAAGACCCGACAGCACTGGCACACGGCGCTCGACCGCTACCCTCCTCTCAGCCGGACCGAGGAGGATTTCCTCAACGCCAGCACCAAGGCCGCAACGCGCGCGAAACGGCGTCGCAGGACCGTTCTGGCCACGCTCATCGGAGCCTTCGTCGTTTCCCTCGTCGCGTCCACCATTGCCATCCGAGCCCAGCAGAACACCAGCCACGAACGAGACCTCGCCATCTCCCGGCAGCTCGCCGCGCGAAGCGAACTGCTGAGCAGCGACCCCGCAACCTCGGCCCTCCTTGCTGCCGCGGCCTGGCACATTGCCCCCACCAGCGACGCCCGTGCCAGCCTCATCACGGCTCTCAGCCGACCGTACCGGGGTATCTTCACGGGGAACACCACGCAGGTCTTCTCGGTAGCCTTCAGCCCCGACGGCCACACTCTCGCCACCACCGACGACCACACGATACGGCTGTGGGACACGGCCACTCGCCGCCAGCTCGGCGCACCGTTCACTGGCGCCGTCGGGGGAATCTCCTCGATGGTTTTCAGCCCGGACGGCCGCACCCTCGCTACCGGCAGTGACGATGGCGAGGTGTGGTTATGGGACATCGCCACCCGTCACCAGCTTGGCGCCCCACTTACCGGCCACACCCAATCAATCCTCGCGATGGCCTTCAGTTCGGATGGCCGCACCCTCACCACCGTCGGCTTCGACAACACGATACGGCTGTGGGACGTGGCATTGCCTTCTGATCTCGTCGGAGCCGCCTGCGCTGTGGCGAATCGCGCGCTGACGCGTGAGGAATGGGCCCAATACGTGCCGGCCAACCAGGAGTTTCGCAACGTCTGTGCAGTGTCGACGAAGCTCGATCACCAGTGATGCCTTGGGGTCGGTCGCAGCATTGCTACCAGGACGGTTCAGACCAATGTGGCGGGCAAGTCCCGGCCGTATGCGATGCTCGCTGAGCATCTCGGCGCGACCGTCGAGCACCTCGAGGATGAGATCCGGCCGCGACCGCCCGGCTGTTGCTCGCCCAGATCAACGCGGTGCTCGAGCGCGCCCGCCGACGCGGCGACCCGGCCGCCGGCATCCAGACGGCCCTGCGCGGTGAACACCTGAGCCGGTCTGCAAGCCACGACCAGTGGCTGACCGGTCTCGGCCGGTACATGCGCTTGGGTGAGGAGGCCTCAGCCCGCATCGCTGCCGGGTACCACCCCGCCAACCGTCCCCCACGCAGTGCCGCCTGGACGAGGGCCGCCTTCCCAGACGATCGGCTCAGCGGCGGCCGACCGTTGCTGTAGGAGTGACGGACCCTGAGGGTGGACTCGTCGCGGTCGCGCAGCGAACCGGGCCACGCCGAGCCGGCTGAGCTCGGCGTGGCCGGGCCGCACGCGTGGACGCCAGGCCGAGCAGGCGCGATCTCCCGGCGCGGCGTTGTGGCCGACGTTCTCCGGGATTCGTACTGGTAAGCGGCCTTTAGTGATGCCCGGAAGTAGCGAAGCCGGTTCCGGGCTCAGCCGGCGACTTGGCTTTTCGGTGGCGCGGAGACGCTGACCTTCGAGCCCCATCCCGAGTAGCTGGTCTCGGTGCTGAAGCGCCCGTCCCCTACCTCGACGCCGTCGGCGACGTGGGTGGAGGCCAGGTGCGAGGTGAGGAGCTTGCGAGGGAGATTGTCAGGGCCGAGCGTGAGCTTGTACTCCACTACGGTCTTGTCGCCCTCGCTGAGCGGCGATGACGCTCGGAACCAGGGTGACGCCTTCGCCAGTGCCGCGTAGGTGAGTTTGCCGGAGTACGTACGGCCCTGCTTCTTGCCCCTGAGCAGGACCTTCAGCGTGGCGGGCTCGGCCGGGTTCACGAGCTGGGAAAAGGTGCCGATGTAGCTGCCTGTCATGCGCAGGGGGTCCACGAGGTACTTCTTGCCATTGGGCACCTCGCCGTGCATCGGGTGCGTGGTCCAGCTCTTGCCGCCGACCCAGATCGTACGCCCGCCGCTCAGGGAGTACATGTAGTCGAAGATGCCGCCGGTGTGCTTGTTGTAGTCGGTGGTGATGTCGGACGCGGCGATGCCTTTCTTGCCGAACTGCCACTTCCCGGACCGCCGAAGGAACGTGATCTTCTCCGAGTCCTGCAGTAAGGACGTGACGTCGGTGAACTTCACCCCCTTGCCCGCTTTCAGCTTGCCCTGCAACGTCTTGACCGGGTCCGCCGCGGCGGCCTGGGCGGGGGTGGCGGCTATGAGCATGGTCATGGCCGACACGACGGCGCCCACGATCATCCGATTCATGAGGTTCCTTTCCATGGAGATCGCAGATTCTGCCGTTCCTTGATCACGACCTGGTGAACGCGAAGTCCTTCATCGGCAGGTCGCACTCGAGCACCAGATACAGGCTGGTCGATCCTGTCGGTGGCAGGCTCCTGCACGGTCCCGAGCAGCCCGCCCAGCCGTGGAGTTCGTGACCGGCTTGATCACCGCCGTCGCCCTGCGCCCCGGTACCTGCGGCCGAGCACCACGAGGCCGCCGTCACAGCCGACCCGTTCGCTGTCGTGCCGCGCGGGTCTGCCGAGCCGTGCCCCGGATATCAGGCGTTGAATGCGAAAACCGCAAATTGGGCGCGGTCACGGGCGTTGAGCTTGGCCACGGCCAGGTTGCTGTGGGTTTTCGCGGTCAGTGAGCCAGCCACCATGCGGTTCGGCAGGCGTGGCCGTGGCATGGCCCTCGCGGGGCTCACCGTTCGGGACAATGCCCCGGTGATTCGCGTACGTACAACCGCTTTATCCCTCTTCCTCTTACTGGCTTTCACTGCTGGTTGCGGAGTTGTCGGCACGTTCACCATCACCATGTCGGTGAGTCGATGGAACCGACGATCAAGGCGGGCGCGAACCTGTGGCCACGCAGCACCGATGGACCTCGCGCCGTGTCACCATGGCGCATGAGGAGACTTTTCGGGCTGGCGTAGGGGGCGGGGTAGCCTGGCGGCCGCTGCGTCGTCATGACCGCCGATCCGTGTCGAGGCAGCGTCCGAGGCGCCGCAGTCCGATCGCCGGTTTGGAAGGGATCTGGGTCTCGGAATTGTCGGTGGCTACCGGCATGGTGGTGCCATGACCGAGACGCCGCCCTTCACCGTCCTCGCCGATGACACGGCCTACGCCGAGGCCGTTCAGCTCGCCGTTGACTCCGCCGCCGCCTACTACGCCGACGGCACCTCCACGCTTGACGACGACGCCTACGACCGGCTGGTGCGGGGCATCCAGGCGTACGAAGAGGCCCACCCCGAGGCGGTGCTGCCGTCCTCGCCGACGGGCAAGGTGGCCGGCGGGGCCGTGGTGGGCGACGTGCCGCACACGGTGCCGATGCTGAGCCTGGACAACGTGTTCGGCGCCGAGCAGCTTGCCGACTGGGCGGCCTCGCTGGAGCGCCGGCTGGGCCGTCCGGTGACGGCGTGGAGCGTGGAGCCCAAGCTCGACGGGCTGGCGATCTCGGCCCGCTACCGGCACGGGCGGCTCGCGCAGCTGGTCACGCGGGGCGACGGCAGCGCGGGCGAGGATGTCTCGCACGCCATCGGCACCATCGTCGGCCTGCCCGATCGGCTGGCCGAGCCGGTCACGGTGGAGCTGCGCGGCGAGGTCATGATGACCGCCTCCCAGTTCGAGGAGGCCTGCGCCAAGCGGCAAGCCCACGACGGCACCACGTTCGCCAACCCGCGCAGCGCGGCGGCGGGCACGCTGCGTGCCCAGGACAGGCCGTACGTCTGCGAGCTGACATTCTTCGCTTATGGGGTGTTGCCACCTTCTGACGACGGCTCTGAACTGGCGGTACGGCTGCGGGAGCTGCCGCACAGCCAGATCATGGACTGGGTGGCCGCGCAGGGTGTGCAGACCACCGCCGTCACGCCGGTCGCCGGGATCGTGGCCGACAGCGTTGAGCGCGTGCAGGAGCGGGTGGGGGAGATCGCGGCGGTCCGCGCCGAGCTGCCGTTCGGCATCGACGGCATCGTGATCAAGTGCGACCTGGCCGCCGACCAGGCCGAGGCCGGGTTCAGCTCGCGGGCGCCCCGCTGGGCCATCGCCTACAAGCTGCCCGCCACCGAGAAGATCACCAAACTGCTCGCCGTGGAGTGGAACACCGGCCGCACCGGCATCATCGCCCCGCGCGCCGTGCTGGAGCCGGTGGAGCTCGACGGCAGCATCGTCACCTACGCCACCCTGCACAATCCGGCCGACATCGCCCGGCGCGGGCTGATGCTCGGCGACAGCGTGACCGTCTACAAGGCGGGCGACGTCATCCCGAGGGTCGAAGCGCCGGTCGTGCATCTGCGCACGGGTGAGGAGCAGCCGATCGAGATCCCGGTGGCCTGCCCCTCCTGTGGCGACGCCATCGACAACTCGCAAGAGCGGTGGCGGTGCGTGCGCGGGCGCCAGTGCCGCGCAATCGCCTCCATCGTCTACGCCGTGGGCCGCGACCAGCTCGACATCGAGGGCCTGGCCGAGAACCGCATCAAGCAGATGCTGGACGCGGGCCTCATCGCCGATTTCGCCGACCTGTTCTTCCTGACCCGCGATCAGTTGCTCGGCCTGGAGCGCATGGGCGAGACCAGCACCGACAACCTGCTGGCCGCCTTCGATCGGGCCAAGGGCCAGCCGCTCAGCCGGGTGTTCTGCGCGCTCGGCGTGCGTGGCACCGGCCGGTCCATGAGCCGCCGCATCGCCCGCCACTTCGGCAGCATGCAGGCCATCCGCGCCGCCGACGCCGAGGCGATCCAGGCGGTCGAGGGCATCGGTCCGGAGAAGGCCCCGGTCGTGGTGGCCGAGCTGATCGAGCTGGCCCCGCTGATCGACAAGCTGGTCAAGGCCGGCGTCTCCATGGCGGAGCCGGGCTGGACACCACCCGCCGAGCCTGGTGCCGCGGAGGCCGACGGCGCGTCCGAGCTGCCGCTGGCTGGGATGTCCGTCGTGGTGACCGGTGCGATGAGCGGAGCGCTGGAGGCGCTGAGCCGCAACCAGATGAACGAGCTGATCGAGCGCGCGGGCGGCAAGGCGTCCTCCAGCGTGTCGGCCAAGACATCACTGCTGGTGGCCGGCGACAAGGCCGGGTCCAAGCGGGCCAAGGCCGAGAGCCTGGGCGTGCGGATCGTCGATCCGGAGGAGTTCGCCACCCAGGTCAGCGCCTTCCTGTGAGCACCCTGGCGCCACGCCGGGACGCGGTGTCCCGGCTGGCCGGCTCGAGGACCGTCCGGCTCTTCGCGCCGCGGCTACGACTGACTGGATGAGCACACAGCGCAGCCCGGTCCTCGGCGGGGCGAGCTGGAGCGTCGGCGTCGCCCTCACCGGGGGCACACCCCGTGGAACCCCATCTGGGCCGCCCCGAATCCGGTTGCCTATCTTGCGCCCGTCAACGCAGAAGTGCCCGATGGACATGAACTTTGGTGATCTCGACGAGCCGCCGTGCCAGGCTAATGCGCTACCGGCACTTCCTCGGCTGGAGCGCTTGGGGCGGCGTGGGGGTGCTGGGCACGGGTTGGCGGGCGGCGGCCGGAAAGTCGGGCGCTCAGCGGGGATGGGGGCTGCGCAGGTGTCCTGGGGCCATCTTCACCGGGCCGTACTGATCAGCCTCGCAGGGCACAGTGTGCCGCCGCGCCACAGGAACGTGACGCACTGAGTAGCGCCGCCCGCAACGGGGAGTTACCGGGTATGGATGGAACCATGATCCTTTTGAGGCGGACAATCCACGTGACCGTGCTCGCCCTCTTAGTCCTCCCGATCATCGCCATCCCGCCGGCGGCGGCCGACACCCGCAAGCGGCCGCAGGCCGAAGCCGGCGCCGCGCTCGCCCGCCGTATGTTGTCCCAGTTGAAGGTCGCCAGGGCGTTATCGATCCGCGGCTATGCCCACCGGCGCTTCCTGCCCCGATGGGCGCACCACAGGGGTAAGTGCGACACCCGGGAGACGGTGCTGGCCCGCGACGCGCGACGCGTGCGCAAGAACGCCACGTGTTACCCCGTCAAGGGCCTCTGGTACAGCCCGTACGACGGCAAGTGGCTGAAGAGCGAGAAGCATGTGGACGTCGACCACGTCGTGCCGCTGTCGTACGCCTGGCGTTCCGGCGCCAGCAGATGGAGCCAGGCACGCAGGCGCGCCTTCGCGAATGACCTCACCCGACCCGAACTGATCGTCGTCAGCCACTCCGCCAACATCGCCAAGGGTGGCCAGGGGCCGCAGAGCTGGCGTCCGGCGCGCCGCGCCTATTGGTGCCGCTACGCGACCTCATGGATCACTGTGAAGCACCACTACCGGCTCTTCGTGACAAGAAAGGAGAAGAAGGCTCTGCTCAACATGCTCCGCACCTGCCGGGGACGTTGACATATCGGCTGTGACCTGGCTCGGGATCGAGGAGGAACCGCGCAGGAATTGGCGGTACGGCCCGAGGGGCTGTCGCGGCCCGAAAGGCTGTCGCTGCCCGAAGATGCGGTCGGCGACGGCGGCCTGTTCGGCGGTACCGGCGCGGAAGTACGGGGCGGTTGTGTCCAGGGAAGCAGGCCCAAGGAAGTCCTCCAGCAGGCGCTCGGCGGGGAGACGTCCAAGGCTCGGGGCTCTCTCTTGTCGCAGGCGTCTGCGGGGCAGTTCAGAGGGAGCGAGGGTCGTCGGGGCGGTAGCGGGCACAACACGCGAGCACCCCCGACGTCCCACGCAAGGTCCACGCGACATGAGCACCCAGCCCTCGGACACGATGCACCGCAGCCGTGACCAGGTATTCAGTGCCAACCCAACGACGTGCTCGTAGCCAGGGCCGAGGATCTTGCCGCCGTGCCAGGCACTCGACGTGGGATGCGGCGAGGGCGTCGACGCGCTCCGGGCGGCCCACCGCAGCCAACCCACCGCACTCAACCCACCGCACTCAACCCACTGGAGCCGACCCACCGTGGCCGCCCCACCACAGCCTGCCTACCGTGGCCGGCCCGCCACAGCCTGCCCGCCGTGGCCGGCCCACCACAGCCTGCCCGCCGTGGTTGGCCCACCTGGCTGGCCCACCGTGGCTGGCCCACCGCGGTTGGCAGGTCACCGCGGTCGGCATCTCCGAGGTCGCCCTGTGCCGCGCCGCCGCTGCCGCCACAGATGTCCAGCGCCGCGTGTCCTGGCCGCATGCGGACACGCATCACGTATCAGCCGTCGTGGGTGTCCCTCCTAAGGAGCGGAAAGGAGCGAGACGATGGCCACTTACACGATCGACAGCTACAGCGTGCGAGTCTGGTCCTCCAGGCCGACCACGAACCTCAGCCCCGGCGTCGCCGTCACCGGGATCTACCTGTACGAGGGCGGTGCCTACCGCGGTTACGCCTACTTCTACCCCGACGGCACCCCGCTGGCGCCGCCGGTGATCGACGCGGCCGCGGGCCAGATCTTCATCCATCTCAACCTGTCGCAGCTCACCGGGATCCTGCAGTTGCTGCGCGAGGAGAAGCCGGTCTATCTGTACGAGTTCGGCACCACGAACGCCGGGCTCATGACGGGCACCGAGCCCACGGGTGAGGAGGAGGGCATAGCGGGCTGACCCTCACTCTCGGGGGCAGCCTTCACCCGGCATCGGTCGGCGTCAGCGCGAGATGATTTCGTCGCGGCATTGCTGCCCCTTGCAGGCGCAGGCTTTGATCATCTCGCTGAGGTTCTCCGGCACCGCCGTACAGCGGGTGTCGCGGCTTGGGTCGGCGGCCTTGATGAGGACACGACTTCCTTGCAGGTCAAAGCGAGACGATCTTTTCAGGCGCGTAAGGCGCACTGACCGGCTCACACAGCACGGGCGCAGGGGGCCTTGAGGGTGTAAGCGCGCCACGGGCAAGGGCAAGGGAACGTGATCCGGCTGCGCGCGGTGCCGGGCGAGTCGATCGTCGAGGTCGTGGACGAGGGGTGGTTGCCGCATCCGGGCACCACCGGCACGGGCCGGTGTTAGCCTGCTCGTCGTGTCTACTGGCGATCATGACTTACCCGGCCCCGGCCAGTCACACGCCTCGGGCCGGGCGTCGGCCGACGAGACGCTGGGCGATCCGCGTTTCCTGATCCACGCCGACCCCGACGAGGTGATGGCGCTCGCGTCGCGAGCAGACGGCGCCGAGGCGCGGCTGGCCGCGGCGGTCTACCGCACGTCCGCCGGCCGGCATCGTGACCTGCCTCCCGCCGCGCGCCGTCAGGTCCTGACCGTGGACGCCGCCCGGTGGCAAGCCGATGATCTGGGGCGACGGCTCGCCGAGGCGCCGGACGAGCACGGCGCGGCCGCCCCGTACCGGGTGGAGTGGGCGACGGGCACGTCGCTGAAGGGCGCGCTGCTGTGGTCGGCCGATCTGCCGGACCACGAAAGGCTCGGGCCGGCCGCAGTCTGGGCGATGGCGGCCGGCGGGTCGCCGGGCCAAGCCGTGGTGACGGTCGCGGCCTTCGGCCGTGACGGCTGGACCTGGGACCTGGCGTCGGGCAGTTGTGTCGGCAGGCCCATGTTCGGCGACGGAGGCGTCGAAGCCCTGGAGAGCGTGGTGCTCGACGGTCGTCGATCGCTGGTCGTCAGTGGGTACAGCATCGTCGACGACCTCGTACGGGCGAGCGTGTGGGTGATGGACGTCGGCTCCGGGGAGCGCGTCGGTCCGCCGTTCGTCACCGAAGGTCACGTAAGCGATCCGCTGGCCGTCACCACGGTGGCGGGCCGTCCGGTGGTGATCTCCGGCGGATCGGCGGTGAAAGTCTGGGAGCTGCTCGCGCAGCGCCCTCTGGGCACGCCGTACAAGGCGCACGGCGACACGAGGGTGGTCTCGATCGCCACGACGACCCTGGACGGCCGCGCGGTCGCGGTCACCGGTGACTACGACGGCTTCGTGCGGGTGTGGGATCCCCTCGACGGGACGGAGGTCGCAGCGCCGACAGAGACTTCCGGCCGGCCTGAAAGCCTGCTCGCTCTGTCTCTCGACGGCCGCCCCGTCGTGGTCACCGGCGGCTACGACGGCCCGGTCGAAGTGCGGGATCTGCGCGAGGGGACTCTCGTTCGCGAACTGCTGCCCGAGGACGTGCTGGCGCGTGGCAGCAGTTCGCTCGCCGCCGCCGAACTCGACGGCCGCTCGATCGTGGTCGCCCTCGACCGCGACGGGCGCGTACGAGTGCTGGACCTCGCCACAGGCGAGCCACTGTGCGCTCCCCTGCCTCCGGGGCGCGGAAAACCTGATGCGATCCGCGTGGCCGAGGCC
Organism: Nonomuraea sp. NPDC049625; assembly: GCF_040675285.1. NCBI lineage: Bacteria > Bacillati > Actinomycetota > Actinomycetes > Streptosporangiales > Streptosporangiaceae > Nonomuraea > Nonomuraea sp. NPDC049625. Next base: position 408,455 of record NZ_JBFAOQ010000009.1, read on the forward strand.
GGCGGCCGTCCGATCGCCGTCACCAGCGGCATGCTCTCGTCCGTGGTGCAGGCGTGGGACCTGACCGCCGCGTGCGCCGCCCCAGCCGCCGGAGCGCCGCGCGGCCTGCCGGGCGACATCACCGCCCTGACGGTCTGCGAGGTCGACGGCCGCGAGGTCATCGTCACGGCCCACCACGACGGCCCCGCCGACGACCCCAGATGGGGCGAGGGATACGTGTGCGTCACCGACCTGGCCGACGGCACTGCGGTGACCCCCGCCATCCCCACCGGAGAAGGACGGACACAGCTCGCCCTGGCCGACTTCCACGGGGGCCCCGTAGCGGTGATCACCTGTAATCAGCGATTCGTGCCGCGGCTGCTGCGATTGCCTGAGGGTCAGGAGCTGGACATCACGTTCACCACCTCGGACTACCGGCATGACCACAACGGCCGGATCACCGCGCTCGCCACCGGCCGGCTGACCGACCGCCCCGTGGTGGTGACCGGCGGACGGCACAACCAGGCGCGCGTGTGGTACCTGGACAGCGGCTCCATGTGTACGGCCGTCGCCGGGCGCGGCGGCGGGTACACCCATGTCACCGCCGCAGCCGTCGGCTCGCTTCGAGGCCGCGCCGTGGCGGTCACCGCCGGACACGGATCCGACACGCCCGAGATCCGGGTGTGGTGGCTGTCCAGCGGCCGCCCGGTCTGTCAGGCGGAGACAGGTCACAGCGGAGCCGTGAACGCCGTCGCGATCAGTGACCTGGACGGCGCCCCGGTCGCGGTGACCGCCGGTGCGGATCAGACAGTCCGGGTGTGGGACCTGAACAGCGGAAAACTGGTCAGAGACCCCCTGATCGGGCACACGGCACCGGTTATGGCCGTGGCCGTGACCGAACTGGACGGCCGCCCCGCCGTGGTGACCGGCGGCGCGGATCGAACCGTCCGGATGTGGGATCTGGACAGCGGGCGCCGGCTGCGACGGGCGGATCTGCCCGGCGCGGTGTCGCATGTCGCCGTCGCGTCGGGCGGCCGGCTGGTCGTCGCGTTCGGTGACGACATCGCCGTCATGTCCCCCCAGCACCTGGCGGCTGAGCGGTGAGATGTCAGGGTTCATCCAGCTCTATCCGCTGAGCGCCGATCTTCAGCCGGAGATGTGGACTCTCCGTGCTGAGACGGGCGGGGGTGGTGGGGGCTTCTGGCCGTCTTCACAGCGACTGCCAGCCGCTCCGGCAAGGTAAGAAGCCCGGACCCGCGAGGAGGGCGACGCCGAGCACCATGGCGGAGAAGGTCACGGCGATGGCCTGGATGATCTTTCCTGCCGGGTTCTTTCGGAGGTCGGGGTCGCCCTCAGACGCGAATCGAGGTCACACCGTCTCTCCGGCCCCGGCGAGGTCATATCAAAGAGGTCATATCAAAGGAGAGGGCGGGATAGCCTGCCTGCGGTGCCTCGAACCACGTGACCGGAGGAGTCGATGCTGGGATGACGGCAGGGCGACCGATGCCCACACAGGACGACGTGCTCGGGTACTTCGACACGCTGTCGAACTGGGGACGGTGGGGCGACGACGACGAGCTCGGCACTCTGAACCACATCACCGACGACGTCCGCCTGGCGGCGGCGCGGGCCGTGCGCCACGGCAGGAGCGTGTCGTGCGCATGGGAGGTCGCCGTACCGGAAGACATGGAGCGGTCGACGACGACGTGCCCGTGCGCCGCCGACATGCCGGGTGCCGAGAACATGCCGGTGGCCGCATTCCACAACGACCGGCGCTGGGGCTTTTCGTCCGAGCGGCTCGGCATCACGTTCCACGGCAACACCCTCACCCACATCGACTCGCCGTGCCACATCTTCTGGGACGGCACGATGTACAACGGGCGGTCGCACTCGCTGGTCGACGCCGCAACCGGATCGGCGTGGGCGTCCGTCACGGCGGCGGCGAACGGGATCATCACGCGTGGTGTCCTGCTGGACATTGCGAGCGTGCGGGATGTGCCGTGGTTGGAGCCCGGGCAGGGTGTGTTTCCCGACGACCTCGAGGAGGCCGAGCGTCGCCAGGGTGTGCGGGTGCGATCCGGCGATGCGGTACTCCTGCGGACCGGCTATGGCCGCGCCCGGCACGAGAGCGGTGCGGTCAGCGGTTTCACGCAGGCCGGCTGGCACGCGTCCTGCCTGCCGTGGCTGCAGGAACGGGAGGTCGCGCTGATCGGCGCTGACACCCCCCAGGACGTTCAGCCGTCGGGGTACGAAGACGTGTTGATGCCGGTTCACGCCGTGAGCCTCGTCGCGATGGGTCTGTGGATGCTCGACAACTGCGACCTGGAGGCGTGCGCGACGACGGCCGCCGAGCTCGGCCAGTGGGACTTCCACCTCGCGGTCGCGCCGGTCCGTTTCGCCGGCACGTCCGGCAGTCCGGTCAACCCGATCGCCACCTTCTGACCGCGGTTCACGAGGAGGTGCGACGCCACCTCGGCGAACAGGCGCCGGGATGGGACGGCGACCTCGGCGATCGAGGCGATCGAGGCGATGGCCTCCGCTTGCCGGTGTTCCGAGGCGATGGTGCGGGCGATCCGCTCGACCCGCTCGGCTTACCGGTGACGCGCCATGAGGTTTTGGTGCCCCAGCCAGCTCCCCGGGCTGGGGCATGTCGAGATTATGGCCTTAAGTCCGATTTGTATAGCTTTGGCGAGTAATTTTCCTTGACCGCCCTTGCAAGGACGCCCCTCGATGCCCCGCCACGGCAGGTATGAATAGATCATGACCGCGCGTTATGACGGCCAGGCCGACTGGTACGACGAGTACATCGGCTCCAGCGCCCACGTCACCACGCAGGACATCGTCGACCTCCTCGGCCCCGGCGAGGGGCCGTGCCTGGACGTCGGCTGCGGCACCGGCCTCTATCTCGACGCCATCCGCTCCACCGGCCGGACCGTCATCGGCCTCGACCGCTCCGCCGACCAGCTGCGACTGGCCCGCCGCCGGGACCCCGCGCCCCTCCTCCAGGGCGACGCCACGGCCCTGCCGTTCGCCACGGGCACGTTCGGCACCGTCACCGCGATCTGGGTCTCGACCGACATCCCCGACTTCGCCGGGCTGCTGCGGGAGGCGGCCAGGGTCCTGCGCCCGGGCGGCCAGTTGCTGTTCTACGGGGTGCACCCGTGCTTCAACGGCCCCCACATCGAATCCCGCGAGGACGGCGCGGTGATCATCCATCCCACGTACCGGATCAAGGGGTGGCACAAGCGCTCGCCGTGGTGGCGCAAGGGCGGGGTCCGGGACCGGGTCGGGATGAGCCACGTACCGCTGTCCGACCTGATGAACGCCTTCGTCGACGCCGGGCTGGCCGTCGGGCGCGTGTACGAGCCGCAGGAGCGCCCCGTACCGTCCGTCCTGGCCGTCAGGGCGTTCCGGCCGGGCTGACGCTCAGCGGCCGGGCACCGGCAGCAGGGCCAGGTGCTCGCTGGTCACGAGGTCGAACCTCAGCGCCAGCGACACCAGCGCGTGACGCTGCCAGTCGGCCTTGCCCTCACCGCCCTGCGGGCTTTTGACGTGCAGCTTCTTCTCGGCCAGGTAGCCGATGTGGAAGCCGATGGCGGTACGGCTCAGCTCCAGCTCGGGGAGCCTCTCGGCGATCTCGGGGATCGTCGGTATGCGCGACGTCGAGGGGTCGCGCAGGCGCGGCTCGCACAACGCCACCAGGATGCGGAAGTACTTGGCGTTCTGGTCGAGCGGGTAGGCGACCTGCGTGGCCGCGCCCTCGTCGGCGCGGTGCGGCGGCACATGTACGTGCTGCGGCGCGAACACCAGGAACGAGACCGTGCCGTCGACCGCCGGCAGGCTCACCCTGGAGAACTCGAACGGGATCGGCGCCCCCATCCGCCCCGGCGGCACCTTGACGAACTCCCCGCCCCCTTCCGGGTTCTCCACGACGTACGTCTTCGACGTGCTGAGGTTGGACAGCAGCCAGTAGTCCCCCACCGCGACGATCTCGCCGGCGCGCCGGGAGACCGCGGCGTCGTCCAGCCGGAGATCCACGGGAGAGCCGGGAGCCCCGCGCCCGAAGAGCGCCTGCTCCCCGGGCGCGAGCTCCAGCGAGTACGGCCGGTCGTCGGTCGGCGCCGCCGCCATCTGGATCAAGATGGTGCTGTGCATCCGCGGGACCCTACTCGCGTGCCGGTGAAGGTGTCCAGGTCATACGGGCAACGGCTTGCCACCCGGGCGCCTGCACTCCCGCAGGCCGCCGTCGGACTCGTCGTTGCCGCCCCCGCGGAAGTAGACCTCGCTGACGTACCCCCACCTGTCGTTGTCAGCCATGGTGGCCGCCCACCAGTAGTTCCGGTACGAGCCCAGCGTGTAGCTCGCCCCGGCCTTCTCGCACAGGTACCAGTCGTCCCCCGCCGGATCGATGTAGCCGACGATCTTGCCCTTGGCCGGCGACTCGTAGACCGGGATGCTCCCGCTCGGCGACCAGTCGGGACAGTTCTGGACCGTGTCGTCACCGTGCCGGAACGGCTTCCCGCACGGGCTGGCGTCGCCCGCGGCGGCCGTGGCGGTCCCCGCAACTGGGCCCGCGACCCCCGCGATCGCCAGCCCGAAGGCCGCGGCGAGCGCGGCCCGTCGGATACTCATCATGCTTTTCCTCCCGATGTCGGTATCCGCGTCGATCCTGCGGGGCGCGGGGCCATTCCGTAACCTGGTAGCTACCAGGGCGCGTGGACGGATCCACGATGATCGGCGATGATGAGCTGAATGACGGCTCCGTCCCAAGCAGGTCGCTACCGGATCGAGCAGCTCATCGGTGTCGGGGGGTTCGCCTCCGTCTATCTGGCCCATGACGACGAGTTGCGCTCGCCGGTGGCCGTCAAGATCCTCGCCGACAACTGGGCCCGCCGGCCCGACGTGCGCGGGCGCTTCCTCCAGGAGGCGCGGCTGCTGCGCAGGGCCGACTCCCACCTGCTCGTACAGGTCTTCGACGTGGGCGAGCTCGACGACGGCCGCCCGTACTTCGTGATGACCTACGCCGACCGCGGCACGCTGGAGGACCGCCTGTCCGGCGGGGCGCTCACCGTCGACGAGGCGCTCGGCCTGATGCGCGACATCTGCCAGGGCATGTCCGTGCTGCACAGCATCGGGGTCGTCCACCGCGACCTGAAGCCGTCGAACGTGCTGTTCTGCTCGCGTCCCGAGGGCGGTGAGCGGGTGATGGTGGCCGACCTCGGCATCGCGCGGTCCACCGACCACCTGAGCGGGCTGACGCTGCCCGCGGGTTCGCCCGGCTACCAGGCTCCCGAGCAGCTCTACTTCGACGGCGCGCCGGACGCGCGCGCCGACGTCCACGGCCTGGGCGCGCTGACCTACCACATGCTCACCGGCAGGGTGCCCGCCAAGCCGGAGCAGCGGGTGCCGCCGAGCGCGCTGCGTCCCGAGGTGCCGGAGGCGGTCGACGCCGCCGTGATGCGCGCCCTTGATCCCGGCAGAGAGGCCCGCTGGCCCGACGCCGCCGCCTACGCCGCGGCCCTGTCATCGTCCACCGCCGTGCCGCCGTCGGGCTGGAAACCGCAGGTACGGCCGCCGGGCGGGGAAGCACAGGTACGGTCGCCCGGCGGGGAAGCGCAGGTACGGCTGTCGGGTGGGGAAGCGCATATGCGGCCGTCCGAAACGGGCCGGCGCAGGGCGATCGCCGGGGGTGCGGCGGCCGTCGTGGCCGCGGCCGCCGTCACCGTCGTGGCCGTCAACCTCGCCCGGAGCCCGGACCAGCCCGGCGGCACCCGCGCGGCCGCGAGCACGCCGCCCGCGAGCGGCTCGACCAGCCGGTGGCTGCGGGACGGCTCCGACATCCCCAGCCGGTACCGCGAGCTGATCGTGCAGGCGGGCACGTACTGCCAGGAGCCCGGGCTCAGCCCGGCCCTGATCGCCGCGATGCTCAAGGCGGAGTCCGGCTACGACCCCGGCCTGTCCGATCCGGTGAAGGACGAGTACGGCATCTCCAGGTGGACCCCGTCGGTGCTGTGGTACTGGCAGCCGGGCGGCCTGCAGAGCCCGAAGCCCGCGCCGCCGTTCAGCCCGGAGCTGTCGATCCTGTCGATGGGACGGTTCCTGTGCACGCTGGGCCCCAGGGTCGCGGACCTGCCCGGCGACCCGGCGCTGAAGCTCGCCGCCCTCTACCGCAGCGGCGTCGACCCGCTGAAGCGGGCGGGCGGCATCCCCGAACGGTGGCGCGACTACACCGAGAAGGTCTCCCGCTACATGCACGACTACCGGCCGGACTGAGGGTGCTCGACGCATGCTCAAGGCGGGCTCAACATTCCTTGATCGACTCTTTCACCCGTGACCGACCATGCCGCCGCCATCCCGTCCATCGGATTACGTACGCCCGCCGAGTTCGTCGCGGGGCTGCGCAGCCTCAAGGCGTGGTCGGGGCTGACGTACCGGCAGCTCGAAGCCCGTGCGGCGGCCGCCGGGGACTTCCTGCCGTACAGCACGCTGGCCTCGGCGTTCGGCCGTAACCGGCTGCCCCGCCGGGAGCTGGTCGTGGCCTTCACCAGGGCCTGCGGCTGCCGTGCGGAGGAGACGGCGGCCTGGCTCGACGCGCACCGCCGCGTCGCCGCCCGGTCCGTACGCACCCCGGCCACCTCACGGCCCGACGACCCGGTCTGGCCGCTGGGAGAGGAGCTGGCCGTCCTCGGCTACCGGCTCATCGTGGCGGCGGCGAGCAGGACCCCCGACCCGATCACCGAGGCCGCGGCCCGCCAGGTCATCGCCGAGCTCGCCCAGATCAGCCCTCCTCCGGCGGTGAGCGTGGACAGCGCCGCGAGCGCGCTCTGCACGGCCAGCTCCCGCCGGTCCAGGCCGCGTTTGGCGGCGTCCACCGACCGCCGCTCGGCGATCATCCGGCCGCGCAGGAAGCCACCGAGGCCGAACAGGCGGATCTCCTTGGCGGCGTCCACGCTGCCGAGCAGGGTGCCGTAGAACAGCTCGCGGCGTTCGGCCGGGCCGATCTCCCACTGCACCCGCGCCCTCCCCCGCGCCAGGCGCAGCTCCGCGACGAGCGCGGGCAGCGCCGAGCCGATCACGACGGCGGTGAACGCGGGACTGATCACCAGGAGCGAGCCGACGAACCCGGCCAGCGTCACAGCCCCGCGCCCGAGGCCGAACAGCGCGTCCACCACGCGGCCCGGCACGGCGGCGCTCTGCTCGGCCAGCCGCAGCCGGTCGAGCATGGCCGGGTCCTCGAACCTGGCCAGCCCCCGCCAGCCCGCTCGCGGCCAGGCCCGCCGCGAGCGGCAGGAGTACGCCGCCCGTGACGAGGCCGTCCAGGATCAGCTTGGTCAGCCACGCCATGACCACGGGTACGGCCGAGGCGAGCAGCACGCTCGCCAGGTAGGCGAGGAGGGTGCCGGAGGCGGCCCGCCACACCAGCGCCAGGGCCTGTCCGGCGGTCGACCTCACCCGATCGCCACGACCGGCGACCGCATGATGTCGGGCCGGTCGCGATCACGTACCCCTCGGCGTCCACGACGCAGTACCCGGGGAAGGCGTTGGCCTCGAACGCCCGGCTGACCGGCCCGCCCATCTCCTCCACCACCACCAGCGACACGGCCGCCAGCCGCTCGACCATCTCGGCCGCGCGCTCCGCGTCACCGGCGACGACGGCGAGGACCTGCCCCGGCGTCTCCCGTGCCGCCTCCACGAAGCCCGGCAGCGCCTCCTTGCACGGCCCGCACTCCGTCGAGAAGAACGCCACCACGGTGTTGCCGGTCAGCGTGCCGCCGGACACGATCCGCCCGTCGGCCGTCACCGCCTCGAACTCACCGATCCGCGAGCCGACCGGCAGGATGTCCTGGCCGAGGTAGCGGCGCTGCAGCAGGTCCTCGAGGTGGACGGTGTGCTGTTTGAGCCGTCTGATCACCCCGAACGTCAGCAGCAGATCCAGCAGGCAGAGCGCTGCCACGAGGACCACAGCGACGACGAGCACGGTCATGCTGTTCCCCTTCGTTGTGGGTGGGCGAGAAGAGCTCCACGAGCTCGTCGAGACGGGAGACGATCATGGCGAGCCGGCGCGCCCGGGGCTCACCCGACCGTCACCGCGTGCCGGGCACGGGTGACGGCCGTCGCCCTCGTCGGTCAGCAGTCGCCTCGGGAGTAGCAGTTGCAGCCGGTGCTGCCGATCCTCGGGCAGCACGTGATGTACATGACGCGCGCCCCCGTGGTGCAGCAGCGGGTCTGGCAGTCGGAGCCGCACCCGGGGCAGGCCGCCGCGGCCTCGGCGCGCGGGACCAGGCGCTGGAGCAGGTTGTCGGCGAGTCTTGCGATCGTCGCGGTCATCGGGGTGATTCCTTCCCTGTGCTCTGCACGGATGGCTGGAGGTACGGGAACCTGGATGACCTTCACCTTGGCCCGGGTGCCCGGGCCCAACAAGGAATACGCCGTGTTCCGAAAAGTTCCGAACAGCGGTGTCAGGAGCGCTCGGGCACCGGGAAGACGGCCACGAAGCGGGCGCCGGGTGAGTGGTCGGCGAGGCTGAGGGTGCCGTCGTGGGCCGCGGCGATGTCGCGGCACAGGGCCAGGCCGAGGCCGCTGCCGCCCTTGTCCTTGGCCCTGGCGGGGGCCAGGCGGGTGAAGCGTTCGAAGACCCGCTCCCGGTCCTGTGGCGGGATGCCGTCACCGTCGTCGGTCACCGTGACGGTCACCTTGTCGCCGTCCACGGCCACCTCCAGGTCGATCCGGGTGGCGGCGTGGCGGGTGGCGTTGTCGAGCAGGTTCGTCAGCAGGCGGTCGAGCTGCAGGGGCGAGCCGTAGACCGGCGCCGAGACGCACAGGTCGGCGACGATCGGCACCCGGCCGCCCGCGCGGCGGTTGACCTGCTCCTCGGCCACGCGGACCAGGTCCACCACGCGGCGCTCGCCGACCGCGCCGGCGTCCAGCCGGGCCAGCATCAGCAGCTCGTCGATGATGCCGGTCAGGCGGTCGGCGGCGGCCAGCGCCTGCTCACCGGTGGCCCTCCAGTCCGTCTCGTCGGGATAGGCGCTGGCCACCTCCAGCTGGGCGCGCAGGGCCGAGATGGGGCTGCGGAGCTCGTGGGAGGCGTCGGCGACGAAGCGGCGCTGGGTCTCGACCGTGCGTTCGAGGCGGTCGAGGGTGTGATTGGTGGTGGTGGCCAGGTCGGTGATCTCGTCGCCGGTGTCGGGCACGGGCACGCGCCTGCTGAGGTCCTGGCCGGTGATCTCGGCCATCTCGGCCCGTACGCGTTCGACCGGGCGCAGGGCGGCCCCGACCACGGCCCACGCGATGCCGGCCACGCTCAGCAGGATGAGCGGGATGCCGAGGAACATCAGGACTTCCACCCACTTGAGGGCCTTGTCCACGTCGGTCAGCGAGGCCGCCCCGTACACCGTGGTGACGCCGATCGGCGAGCTCACCTTCAGGGCCATGACCAGGTAGTGGGCCTCGGGCTCGGTGAGATGGGGGGACAGCGTGAGCTCGGTCGTGTAGATCTTTTCGGGCTGGTCCGCCCGGAACCTCATCAGGGTCGGGATGTTACTCGCGCCGGGACTGGTCGCGATCACGTTGCCGCGGGCCGAGACCACCTGCAGGAGCTGGACCCGCGACGGGGTCTGCAGCACCGTGTGGAACTCTCCCGACTCCAGCTCGCCGGCCACCCGGCGGACGGCCAGCTCCAGTCTGGTCTGCACGGCCCCGCGCAGATTGGCGGGCGCGGTGGCGAGCGTGATGGCGGCCGTGATGGTGAAGACGACCGCCGCCGCCAGTGTCGCGACCGTGGTCAGCCGCGCCCGGATCGAGCGTGGAAACAGCCGTTTCACCATCTCATTCCGGCCTCCCCGTATCACCACGAGTGACGCTCACCCGCGTACCCCCTTAGCAACATGATGGCTGATCTGCGGATATAGGGGTACCGGGTCGCTGGCGAATACTCTCCGTGTTCAGCGGTGACCGGCCATCGCGCGCCGCGTCCGGGACAGACCATGATCAGCGGGTGCTGGAGGGTGCCGGTTCGGCTGTAAGTGCCATCCGAGCCGCGCTCGTCCGCGTGCGGTACGCACCTCGAAGTGCGTACTTCCCGATGGAGAGCAGCTCTCCGTAGGTTTGTCGCAGCGAAACCTGATGAGGGAGTTATCGATGCGAGCAGTCGTCATTCACGCTTTCGGCGGGCCCGAGGTGCTGGAGGTCGCGGACGTGCCGGTGCCCGCGGTCCGGGAGCGGCAGGTCCGCGTCCGGGTCGAGGCGGCGACGGTCAATCCCGTCGACCTGGCCACCCGGTCCGGGGCGCTCAGCGAGGCGGGCCTGCTGCCGGCCCGGGACGTGATCGGCATCGGCTGGGACGTGGCCGGAATCGTGGACGCGGTGGGCCCCGGCGTGACCGGTGTCGTGCCGGGCGAGCGGGTGATCGGCCTGTCGGACCGCCTCGACGTGCCGCTCGGCACCCAGGCCGAGTACGTCGTCCTCGACGCGGACGCGGTCACCCGCGCGCCGTCGGGCCGTTCGCCGGTGGAGGCCGCGACGCTGCCGCTCAACGGGCTCACCGCGGTGCAGGCGCTCGACCGGCTGGAGCCGGCCGCCGGGCGGACGCTGCTGGTCACCGGCGCGGCCGGGGCCGTGGGCGGGTTCGCCGTGCAGCTGGCCGCCGCGCGCGGGCTGCGGGTGGTCGCGGTGGCCGGCGCCGAGGACGAGCCGCTGGTGCGCGGGCTCGGCGCCGAGTGGTTCGTGCCGCGTACGGCGCGGCTGGGCGAGGCCGTACGCGCTCTCGTGCCGGGCGGCGTGGACGGGGCGCTGGACGCCGCGGTGACCGGGGCGGCGGCCCTGGACGCCGTCCGCTCGGGCGGCGTCTTCGCCGCGCTGGTCGCGGGCGGGGCGCCGCTGCCGTTGCGCGGCACCCAGGTGTTCGACCACTGGATCCGCGCCGACGGCGCCCGCCTCGCGGACCTGGTCGCGCTGGTCGAGGCCGGCTCCCTCACCCTCCGCGTGGCCGAGGCGCTGCCCCTGGACCAGGTCGCCGCCGCCCACCGCCGCCTGGCCAAGGGCGGCCTGCGCGGCCGCCTGGTCCTCGTCCCCTGAGTCCGCCACGGTCCGACAGCGCGACCTCCTCTGAGCCCGCCACGATCCGACGCCGCGACCTCCCCTGAGCCCGCCACGGTCCGACGGCGCGACGCGCTCATGTGCGGGAGCGGCCGAGGGTGAGGGTGAGGACGGCGGCGAGGGCGGCGATGGCGGCGTAGGCGATCGTGGTGACGTCGGTGCCGTGCTGCCAGCCGAGCGAGCCGATCGTGGTGGCCATGGCGGCCACGCCCAGGGAGGAGCCGACGTACCGGGCGGTGTTGTTGGCGCCCGACCCCATGCTCGCCCGGGCAAGCGGCACGCTCTCGATGGCCAGATGGGTCAGCGAGGCGTTGATGAGCCCGCTGCCGACGCCGCCCACCACCAGGCCGGCGACGACCCGCGTCCAGGGGGCGGCGTCCGCGACCCCGAGCGTGAGCAGGGCTCCGGCGGCGGACAGGAGCAGGCCGAGCGCGAGGCGGACGCCCGAGTGGACGCGCAGGTGCCGGGCCAGCAGGGAGGCCAGGAACGACATGCCCGACCACAGCGAGAACAGCACGGCGCTGGTGAGCGGGGTGAGCGAGCGGGTCACCTGGAGCACGGTCGGCAGGTAGCTCATCATCCCGATGACGGCGATCCCGGTGACGAACGCGCCCGAGGTGGCCACCAGGAAGAGCGGGCGGCGCAGCAGGCCGAGCTCGATGAGGGGCTCGCGGCGGCGGTTCTCGATCAGCGTGAACGCGGCCAGCAGCACGACCGCGGCGGCGAACGACGCGTACACGACGGGCCGGTTCCAGCCCAGCCGGCCCTCGGTGACCCCGGCGAGCAGCGCGGCGGTGCCGAGCGCCAGGGTGATCGCGCCGGGCAGGTCGTGCGGGCGGCGGCGGTCGCTGCGCGACTCCGGCAGCACCCGGCCTGCCGCCACGGCCAGGACCGCGCCGGCGACGGCGATCAGGACGTGCACGCCGCGCCAGCTCCAGGCGGCGGCGATCGAGCCGGACAGCAGCGGCCCCAGGGCGATGCCCAGCCCCAGCATCGCGCCGTAGCGGCCGGTCACCCGGACGCGGTCCGGGCCGCCCGGGTAGGCGTGGCCGAGCATGCCCAGGCTGCCCGCCAGCATGGCCGCGCTCGCCCCGCCCTGCACCAGCCTGGCCACGACGAACATCGCGGTGTTCACGGAGAGCGCCGCCAGCAGGGCTCCGGCGGCCAGCGCCCAGGTGCCGGCGACGTAGGCGCGCCTGCGCCCGTGGTCGTCGGCGAGCCCGCCCGCGACCAGCAGGAGCGCGGACAGGCCGAGCGAGATCGAGTTCAGCATCCAGGCGGGACCGGTGGGGCCCGAGCCGAGGTCGGCGGCGGCCTGGGACAGCGTGACCATCGGCACCGTGTAGTTGACCAATGCGAGCAGCGCGGCGGCGCAGGCCGCCACGGCCACCGTGCCCGCCGCGTGCGGGGTCGTCGGGGCGGGAGCCGATCGGGTGAGTGTCACGGCGTCTCCTTGGTTCATTCATTGAACTATGCAGGCACACGCTAACACGCCAAGGTTCAATGAATGAATTACCCTGGGGGTCATGGCGCTCGGCAAGAACTACGACGGCCAGGACTGCTCGCTCGCCCGCTCTCTGGAGCTGGTCGGCGAGCGCTGGACGATGCTCGTCGTCCGCGACGCCCTGTACGGCGTGCGCCGCTACGGCGACTTCCTGGCCCACCTGGACATCCCGCGGGCCGTGCTGTCCCAGCGCCTCGCCACGCTCGTGGACGCCGGGGTCCTGCGCCGCCACCGCTACCAGGAGTCGCCGCCGCGCGAGGAGTACGTCCTGACCGAGATGGGGCAGGAGCTCTGGCCGGCCGCCCTCGCCCTGAGCAGCTGGGGCGAACGCCACCTGTCGGGCAAGCCGCGGCGGATCTTCTGCCACGTGCCCTGCGACACCAGGATCGACGGCTACGGCATGTGCCCGGCCTGCGGCGTCCGTCCCGAGCTGACCGAGATCGAGGTACGCCCCGGCCCCGACGCCGACCTCCTCCGGGACGACCCCGTCAGCCGCGCCCTACGGCGTCCGCACCGCATGCTCGAACCCCTGCCGCACACCGCCTGACGCGTCTCACCTCGCGTCCGCGAACCGCTCGGCGCCGTCGATCCCGTGCGGGGCCGGTGCCGCGGGCCCGGAGTCGCTGAACGTGCCCTCCCGCCGTACGGTGTGCCAGCGCAGCCGCACGCCCAGCAGGGCCGTCGCCAGGGACTGGATGACCACGAGGTACATGAGCTGGCGGTAGACGAACTGCTGGAGCGGCAGCACCCAGAGCGCGGAGGCGCGTTCGCCGTCCAGGCGGAGCGCGTACCAGCCCGTCAGCGCCTGCACCACCACGAAACCGGCCCATACCGCGACGACCGGGAGCGGATCGCCCAGAACCGTGTTGTAGATCGCCATGAGGTCCACGACGGGGGCCAGCAGGGGCAGCAGCACCTGGAACAGCGTCAGGTAGCCGAGGCAGCGGCGGCCGAACGGGCCGGGCCCGAGGACGGCGCGCCGATGCTTCCACATCGCCTGCAAGGTGCCGTAGCACCAGCGGTAGCGCTGCTTCCACAGCTGGCCGAGCGAGGTCGGGGCCTCGGTCCAGGCCAGGGCCTTCTCCTCGTAGACCACGCGCCATCCGGCCCGGCACAGTGCCATCGTGAGGTCGGTGTCCTCCGCCAGCGTGTCCGTGCTCACCCCGCCCAGGGCCACGAGCGCCGAACGCCGGAACGCCCCGATCGCGCCGGGCACGGTGGCCATGCAGTCGAGCAGCTCGAAGGCGCGCCGATCGAGGTTGAAGCCGATGACGTACTCGATGTGCTGCCAGCGCCCGATCATGCCGCGCCGGTTGCCGACCTTGGTGTTGCCGCTCACCGCGCCGACCGCGGGGTCGGCGAGCTGGCGGACCAGGTGGCCGATCGTGGCGGGTTCGAAGACGGTGTCGCCGTCCACCATGACGAGCAGCTCATGGGCGGCCTGGGCGATGCCGGTGTTGAGCGCGGCCGGCTTGCCGCCGTTGGGCCGGCGGATCACCCGTACGCCGGGCAGCCCCAGCGCCTGCGCCAGCTCGGCGGTGCCGTCGGTCGAGCCGTCGTCGACGACGAGGATCTCGAGCGGGCCCTGGTAGGTGGTCTCGACCAGGGACCGCACCGTCGCCTGGATCCCGGCCGCCTCGTTGTAGGCGGGCACGATCACGGTCACCGGCGGGGGCGCGGACCACACGGGCGCGCGGCCCTTGCGCCGCCTGCCGCCCCTGTTGCGGGCCGCGTGCACCCAGGCGAGCACGGCGAAGAAGCCGAGCCGCCCCACCGTGAGCGCTCCCGCGGCCAGCAGCACCCATGCCAGCACGCCGGCGAACGCCTCCGAAGCCCGCTGGGCCAGGTTGAGCGCGGAGCCGGCGAACCGTTCCGCGCCGCCGGCCGGCTGGTGCGCCGAGGGCATGCCGAGCGCCTTGGTCACCGTGACGGCGCGGTAGCCCTTGCCGGTCAGCTCCCGCAGGACGGCCCCGACGGCCTCGACGGTCTGCCGCCGGTCACCACCCGAGTCGTGCATCATGACGACGGCGCCCCGGCCTCTGGCCGGCAGCGAGGACGCCACGATGCTCGCCGTCCCGGGGCGGCTCCAGTCCTTGGTGTCGAGGTCCGTCAGCGTGACGAGGTAGCCCTCGGCCGCCAGGGCCTTCATGCCGGCCCACTGCGGCCCGGAGATCGCCGCGGGGGTCGAGGAGTACGGCGGGCGGGCCAGCGTCGTGTGCAGCCCGGTCGCCCCGGCCAGCGCCCGCTGCGTCAGCGACAGCTCCAGCTTGAGCCGCCAGGCGGGCAGCACCGCGAGGTCGGCGTGCGAGTAGGTGTGGTTGCCCAGCTCGTGCCCCTCTGCGACGATGCGCCGCGCCAGCTCGGGGTATTGCGCCACCTTGGAGCCGACGGTGAAGAAGGTGGCCTTGGCGCCGTACTTCTTCAGCATGTCGAGCACCTGCGGGGTCCACGCCGGGTCGGGGCCGTCGTCGAACGTCAGCGCGATGGTCCTGGCCGGCAGGCGGGCGCTGGCGGGCCCGTTCGCCGTGATGTTGAGGACGGGGCCGCCGCGCCGTGCCTTCTCCAGCTCCGGCGTCGGGGAGTCCGTGGAGGGCGGGGGCGCCTGGGTCTCACCGCTGACGTTGGTCACGTACCCGTTGAGCACCAGCGCGGCGGCGGCCAGCAACATGCAGACGGCGAGCGGGAACCAGTGGCCCTTGGGGTCGGCCGGGGGTCTCGCGGTCGGCGCGGGCGGGTCGTGCGGCCGGTCGTCGCCTTGCCGGGCGGTGTGGTCCTGCCAGGCGGGGAGCGGCGCGGCCGGCCAGACCAGCTTGTCGCGCTGGGGTGGGCCGTTCACTTCTTCGGGCCCTTCGTCCGGTCCGGATCGAGTCCCGGCGGCGTCCTGGTCTGGCCGGGCGCCTCGTTGTCCGTGGGATCGGCTGTGGGATCGGGCGCGGGATCCGTGGCGGGGTCGCTGCTCGGCGCCGGATCCGTGCTGGCCCGTGGCGTGGGCCGCGCCTGCTGCGGCGACGACTGCCCGGACGTCGCCGACGGCCGGACCTGGCCGGTGGCTCTGGGGGTCGGCCGGCGCGACGGCGGGCGTGTCGTCTCCGGGCGGGTGGCGGAGGGGGTCGGCCGCTCGGACCGCTTCGGCGAAGGCGTCGGCGTGCGATCCGGCGAAGCCGTGCCGTCCGCGGCTCCTGAGCGGTCGCCCGGCCAGCCGTTCACCGAGAGCGTGGTGCTGGAGAACATTCCGGCGAGCACGACGGCGAGCAGCGCGAGAGCCAGGACGCTCGCGGCGATCGAGCCGATCATGATCAGCCTTCGACGCCGTCCGCTCTGGTTGACGAAGACGGCTGTCGTGTTCTGTTGCTCAGGAGGCACGCAGAAATCGTAGTGACAGGGAGCAAACTAGAGAAACTAGGGCATTCTTGACATCAACCTCAAAACCACCAGACACGCCCAGTCAAGGCCGCGGTGGCGGTCAGGGCCTCAGCCACGTGCCGAGGGCGGCCGTCAGCGTGACCGTGTCGGCGGGACCGGGGCCGGACGCCCACGCGACCGCTCCGTCCGGCCGGACGAGCGCCGCCGCCAGATCGTCGCGATCCTTCACGGTCGCCTCGACCACGTCCAGCGCCCCGCGCCACGGCTCCGCCGCCCGCTCGACCTCCGGCTGCGACGGCGCGTGGACGAGCAGCGCCCGTCCGCCCCCGCACAGCTCCGAGATCGTGCGGGTCTCCCCCGGAGTCGTCACCAGCCGCAGGTCCGGGCAGGCGCGGCCGGTCAGCGGGTGCGTGGCCGGGTACGGGAACGCGTACCGGGTGCCGAGCCCGTTCAGCATCCGGCCGAAGTAGCGGTTGACGTCCGGGAGGTCGAGCAGGTCCGACACGATGTCGCGCATCGCCGCCACGTGCTCTCCCGGCAGCGACAGCGCGGACTGGGCGCGCGTGTTGTGCAGGACGGCGGCGCCGACGGGGTGGCGTTCCGCCGTGTAGGTGTCGAGCAGCCCCTCGGGGGCGCGCCCGGCGACGGTGGCGGCGAGCTTCCAGCCCAGGTTGACGGCGTCCATGAGGCCGAGGTTGAGCCCCTGGCCGCCGTTCGGCGAGTGGACGTGGGCGGCGTCGCCGGCCAGCAGGACCCGGCCGATCCGGTACGTGGCCGCCTGGCGCGCGCCGTCGGTGAACCGCAGCGGGCCGCGCACCCGCGCGATCTCGACGTCCACTCCCGTCACCCTGAGCAGGCTCCGGCGCATCTCCTCGGCGGTCAGCGGCAGCCCGCGATCCTCGGGGAACCCGTCGAACTCGATCGTGGCCACCATCCCGGGCGCCCGCATCAGCCTGCCCGTGGAGGTCCAGCCCGACGCGGGGAGGCGGTCGAGGCCGGGGGCGTCGGTCAGGACCCGCCGTACGACGCTCGTGGGCTCGGTGCCGGGGAAGTCGAACCCGGCCCGCTTGCGCACCGTCGAGCGTCCCCCGTCGCAGCCGACCAGGTACGGCGCGGAGAACCGCCGCTCCCCGGCCGGGGTGGCGACGGTGACGGTGACGCCGGAGTCGTCCTGGGCCAGGGAGACGACCTCACATTCACGCATCACGACACCCTCGTCTCCAACGAGCGAAGCGAGGACCCGTTCGAGGTCCCGTTGCCAGATCGGCGCGCCGACCCGGTCCGGCTCCTCCTGCAGCGCGGGATCGATCTTGAAGATCTGCGCGAAGTGCCCCTTCTCGCTGCCGTGGTCGCGCGCCTTGTCGGCGAGCCCCTGCTCCCGGTACGCCTCCAGAGCCCCGCCCAGCCCCCGGCGGCGCAGCGCCTCGGCGGCCAGCGGGCCGATCCCCCGCGCCTTGGGCTCGGCGCTCGGCTCGGCGAGCCGTTCCAGCACCAGCGGCCTGGCTCCGGCGAGCCGTAACTCGGCGGCGAGCAGCAGCCCCACGGGCCCGGCTCCGACCACGATGACGTCGGCGTCCATCGTCACTCCCCAAACTAGACTAGACCGTCTCGTCTCGTAGACTAGCCCCCATCCGGAGAAAGTGGGTACAGACCATGACCGAGCACGGCCCGCGACGCTCCCCGGCCAAGCGCCGGGCCATCCTCGACGCCGCGATCAAGGTGTTCACCGACCAGGGGTACGCCCGGGCGAGCGTGGACGCCATCGCCGCGGTGGCGGGGGTGGGCAAGCAGACGGTGTACGGCCATTTCGGGGACAAGGAGCAGCTGTTCCTGGCCGCGATCCAGGAGGCCAGGTCGGCGGTGAGCGCAGGCGACGCGGACGGCACGGCGGACATCGTCCTGAGCGGGGATCCGCGCGAGGACCTCACCGCGCTCGGCGGGCGGATCCTCGACATCGCGCTCTCACCCCGCGTGTCCGCGCTGCACCGGCTGACCATCGCGGAGGTGGCGCACCATCCGGAGCTCCAGCGCACCTGGCGAGGGAGCTCGGCGTCGGCGGACCGTACGGTGGTCGACTACCTGCGCGACTGCGACGCCGACGGCCGGCTGCGGGTCCCGGACCCGGCCAGAGCTGCGCGCCAGTTCTCGTACCTGGTGATCACCGAGGGACGGGTCGAGACGGCGTACGGAATGCTGCCGCTGCGGCCCGAACGGCGGCACGCCATCGCCGCCGACGCCGCCGACCTCATCATCCGCGCCCATCGCCCCTGACAGGAAATGCCCCTTATGTCGGCTTTGTGAGTCAAATGACTAATGTGGCTAATGTGACCAGCGGATTCGCAGATCGCTCATCTGCCGCCTGACCCGCCATTTCTCCCCTTAGGATTGCCATATGTCTGCGTCGAGGCTAAATTTCGGACCCCATTAATCAGACTTCCATTGCGTCCATAACTGCGGCAGAAACTTCTGGTGGCCTCTCTCCGTTCTGCGGATAGGTAAAACGGCAACTGTGAGGAAATGTGCGCGTCACTTCATCCCTCAGGTCCCTTCTCGCCCTGGCCGTGACCGCTGCTGTGGCGCTCTTACCTACGGCCGCGAGCGCTTCACAGCCCTCCGACGTCAAACCCGTCCGCGTGGTCCTCCTGGTCGACGAGTCGGGCAGCCTGTCCGGCCAGGACGTCGCCCGTGAACGGGCCGCCTCCCAGCTCATCGCCCTCAGCGAGCTCTCACCGCAGTCGCAGGTGGCCGTGGTCGGCTTCGGCAGCTCCAACGGCCCGGGCCAGGCGGCCGTGGACATCGCCTGCCCGCTGACCGGCGTGGAGACGGCCCAGGACCGCGAGTCGCTGAGCCGGTGCGTGGAGAAGCTGCGCCGCCGTAACAGCGACGAAGGCGGCGACACCGACCACGCCGCCGCCCTGGAGCAGGCGCTCGACATCATGAACGCGCCCGACGACCAGCAGCGGGCGAAGATCGTTTTCTTGCTGACCGACGGCGTCCTCGACGTCAGGAACAGCCCGCAGTACGGCGCCGACGCCCAGGCGCGCAACCGCAACGCCCGGGCGCAGATCGACCGGAGCCTGCGGGACGCCGAGAAGGCGCGCGTGCAGATCTGGCCGCTGGGCTTCGGCTCGGCCGACAAGACGAGCCTCGACGCCTTCGCCGCGGGCGGCTGGCGGCAGCCCTGCGGCGACCAGGAGACGGCCACGCCCCGCGCGAGGGTGGTCGCTACCTCGGCGGACGTGGAGCGGTCGCTGCTGGAGGCGTTCGCCTACGCCCGGTGCGCGGGCATCGAGCAGTCGGTCACCGACTCCCTCGAGCCGGGCGCCACCGTCGACCTCCAGGTCAACATCCCGATCATCGCGACGGACGGCTCGATCGTGGTGGTCAAGCGCGACCGGCGCATCCGGGCGACCTACTTCGACCCCGACGGCAACCAGGTGCCCAAGCAGGGCGAGCAGAACGACTCGACCTTCCAGGTCGCCGGCGAGGCCGGCCCGGTCGAGTCGCTGCGCATCCGCAACCCGCTGCCCGGCAAGTGGCGGGTCCAGCTGACCTCGCCGCCGGGTGTCAGCCGCCAGGACGTCAGCGCGACCGTCGTCTGGCAGGGCGCGCTGCGCGCCTCGATCTCCCTGAGCAACCCCCGGCCGCGCCCCGGCGAGCAGGTGGCCGTCCGGCTGCGCCTGCAGACCAGGACCGGCACGATCACCGACCCGGCGGCGCTGGAGGGCCTGCGCTTCACCGCCCGGATGTCCGGCGACGGCTTCCAGGAGCTCCCCGTCGACCTGCGTGACACGGGCGACGGCCCCGACCGTGCCCAGAGCGACGGCGAATACTCCGGCCAGGTCACCATCCCGGCCACGGCCACCGGCGCCCTGTCCTTCCTGGGCAAGGTCACCGGCCCGGGCGTGGCCGGCGACGAGCGCCCCTACGCGACCCGCGTCGCCGGGCCCGCCGACCGGCTCCGCGCCCAGGTGCAGCTCGACGCGGCCACCGTCGAGCCGGGCGGGGAGGTCGCCGGCACCGTACGCGTGACCAACGACGCCGAGCCCGCCCAGCTCGCCCTGCGGCTCGTCGACGTCCCGGGCACGGTGAGCCTGTCCGTCCAGCGGCTCCAGGCGCCGGCGGGCGCCTCCGAGCACGCCGTCAAGCTGCGGATCGGCGCGGAGGCGCCCAAGGGCCCGGTCGGCGGCTCGGTCCAGGTCGTCGACGCGGCCGGGCAGGTGGTGGCCGAGGAGTTCGTCGACGTCGACGTGCAGCCGCCCACGCCGCTGTGGCAGCGGCTGCTCCAGGCCCTCCTGGTCCTCCTGCTGATCCTGGCGGTGGCCCTGCCGCTGCTGCTCCTCAGGAGGCGCGCGCGGATGCGGGCGGCCGATCCGAGCGAGCTGACCTTCTACCTCTTCGAACGGCCGGGCGAGCCGTACGTCAGCAAGATGCAGGCGCCGCTCGGCGAGGGGCCCGAGTTCACCTTCAAGATCTCCGCCGGCCGCCTGGTGCGCACGTTCGGCACCGGCTACACGGCCCGCCGGGGCGGCGGCCAGACCGTCCTGGTCCGCGACCCGTCCGGGCAGGAGCTGGAGCCGCTGCGCCCGGGACGCCCGATCCCGCTGACCGGCGGCGTGTTCCTCGGCGTCGACGACGCCCGGGGCAAGACCGGGGAACACGTGTACGGCTCGCGGGAGCCGTCCCAGAGCGGGACCCACAGACCGATGCCAGGCGACGACCTGATTTGAGGGGCGCATGAGGATCTTCGATCCGATGATGTTCGTGGGGCTCGGCGGCACCGGCTGCCGGGTCGGAGTGGAACTGGAGCGGCGGCTGCGGGACGAGCTGTGCGGTCCGGACGGCATGGACCTGATCAGAAACTTCAGCTGGCAGAACTACCAACCCTACGAATTGCCCTCCTGCCTGCAGTTCGTCTACGTCGACCTCAACGAGGCCGAGCTGACCCGCACCCGGCGCCGGGTGGTGCCGACCGAGCGGGAGTTCCCGGCGGCCGCCCGGACCGCGCACCTGATCCACGACGTGGTGCCGAAGTTCGACTCCTACCCGGAGGTGGCCCGCAGCCTGCGGGCGACGTTGAGCGACCACGTCAAGGACTGGCTGCCGCCGCGTGAGCAGGAGCCGCTGGTCGCCCCGCTGATGCGCGGCGCCGGGCAGCTGCCCACCGTGGCCAGGGCGGCGCTGTTCGAGCGGATGCGGCACGGCCCCGGGCCGGTGGTGCAGGGCATCGACGACGCCATCGGCGCGATCAGCAACTCGGGCGGCGAACTCGCCGGGCTGGGCGGCCGGCTCCGACGCACCTGCGACGTCTTCGTGGCCTACTCGGTGGCGGGCGGCACCGGCAGCGGCATCTTCTACGACTATCTGCACCTGATCGGCGACGCCTTCGCCCGCAACCAGATCAGGGCGCGGATCTACCCGCTGGTCGTCATGCCGTCGGCCTTCGCCGAGGGCAAGGGCGGCGGCCGCCGGGCCCGCCTGAACGCCGGCGCCGGCCTGCTGGACCTGTTCCGGCTGGTCGACGACCAGAACGCGCCGCACGCCGGCACGCAGATCGACGAGCAGGGCATCGCCGGCGAACTCGGCGTGCGCTACCCGGGCAGGGGCGAGGTGCGGCTGGCCACCGGCACCGTGCAGACGGCGTTCCTGTTCACCATGCCGCCCGGCGTCGAGCGGGACGACCTGCACCGCTCGATCGCCTCCCTGATCGTCTCGCTGGCCGGCACCCAGCCGCACGCCACGGGCGACGGCGGCGGCATGGAGGACCGCGGCGAGTCCTCCTTCGCCGACGACTTCATCAACCGGGCCGTGGAACGCGAGGTGGCGGCGGCCTCCGGCATCGGCAACCGGGGCGTCTCGACGGCCTTCGTCTCCTCCATGACCGTCCCCGTGGAGGAGCTGGCCGACCTGGTCAGCTCCCGGCTGCTGGCCCGCGCGGTGACGCAGCTCGAGGCCGTGCCGCCGGGCGCCGCCGAGAGCAACATCGACGAGATCCGGCGCATGTTCACCACCACCAACCTCGAGCCGCTCAACACCCGCGAGCCGCTGCCGCTGCCGGACGTGCGCCCCGCCACCGGCGCGGCCGAGATCCAGAAGTCGCTGGCCAACCGGATGCGGGCGATGGAGGACAACCTGGCCTCGCTCGAACGGCAGCTCAACCGCATCGTGCCGACCCTGGCCCAGGAGCTGGACGTGCGCCGCGGCGCGCTCGAAGCGCTCGGCCAGGTCGACCCGTTCCGGCTGCGGCGGGTGGTGGTCGGCCTGCCCGGCGACGTGCACGAGGCCGACCGGCTGGGCTTCGCCGGGCTCCTGGACCACCGCAGGGCGCAGCCGCGCAAGCCGTACGACAACATGACCGAGGCCCCGCCGCAGCCCCGGCCGATGCGCGACCGGCTGCTGCGCAAGGTGCAGTGGACCGACCCCGAGGTCCAGGCCTCGATCGCCGACCAGGACGCCTGGTACCTGTGGCGCAGCCAGGGGCTCTGGCACCGGGCGTGGGCCGACCAGATGCCCCGCTGGGAGCCGCGCCGCAAGCAGCTCATCCGCGAGGTGCGCGAGTTCACGCAGGTCTTCGTCGAGCACGCCGAGGCCGACGCCGAGCGCTTCGCGCGCCGGGCCGGCGAGCTCTACGAGACCCGCGTGGGCGTCTACCACCTGCTGCCGCCCGCGGGCGCGGAGTCCTTCTACGACGCGGTCGTCCGCCGTTTCGTCGACGTCTTCGTCTCCCGGCAGCTGCTGCGCCCCACCGACGGGGAGGCCGCCGTGGCCAACGCGCTGATCGGCCCGGACGGCTGGCGGCACGCCTACGACCTGGCCTGGCGCACGGGCAAGCCGGCCGACGCGCTCACCTGGGTGCGCGACCGGATCAAGCTGGAGGTGAAGAAGCTCTTCAAGGACCAGGACGAGGCCGCCGCGCTGGGCGAACAGCCGCTGCTGCCCTCCCTGGCCGACATCCTCGCCCAGGCCGCCTCGGGCGGCGGCGACGACCCGCACGTGCGGCAGTTCCAGCTCAAGCTGGCCGACCTGGTGCCGGGCGGCTTCACCCCCGACGGCACCGGCGACCTGAAGGTGCTGGTCTCCTATCCGGCGCCGGCCAAGGATCCGGCCCTCGAACGGTTCCTCAAGGACCGGATCGACCTGCCGGGCGTGCCCGACTACCGCAACATCGACGCCGACTCGGTGACCGTGGTGCAACTGCGTACCTCGATGAGCGTCACCCAGGTCCGCGAGCTGCGCGAAGTGCTGCACAGCTGGGCCGACGCGCTGCGCGACGAACGGCCGCAGGACCACCTGAAGTGGCGCCAGCGGCTCGGCTACGACTTCGGCTACCTGGCCACGACCGAGGAGCACCGGGTCCGGATCCTGCACCGGCTGCTCTGCCTGCTCTGGAACGGCCGGGTCAGCGTGGTGGAGGGCGAGCTGAGCTCGCCGGCGCGGATCCGGATCGACGTCGAGGGCGGCTCGATGACGCTCCCGCTGACCGGGTACGGCAAGGCCTCCTCCTGGCCGAGCATGCTGCGGGCCTACGAGCAGTGGGTGATCGGCGGCGACGAGGAGTTCCGCAGCCTGGTCAGCGAGCAGCTCATGAACGCCACCCCGAAGGGCCTGGCGGGCGCCCCCACCGTGCCGGACCCGCTCTACCACCTCGTCACCGGCATGTCCGCCGACCAGCTCGGCCTGCTGGAGATCATGGTGCCCAAGCTGCCGTCGGGCGCGCGCAACCGGGCCGACCAGCTGATCGCCTTCTGGGCGCACACCCTGCCCGCCGCCCTGGACCTGCCGTTCGAGCGGGTCGCCGAGGCGGTCGCCTACAACCTGCGCGACCTGGACGCGCTCCTCGGGGAGTGAGCATGGTCGTCGTGCTCGACCTGCGCAAGGGTGAGCTGGAGCGGCTCGGCGCCCAGGTCCTGGTGGTGGCCGACACCGAGCGCCTGGCCGGCGCCCAGCGGGTGCTCCAGGACGTCTTCAGCTCGCGCCTGGTCAGGTCGGTGCTCGTCCTGGCGGTGGGACCCGACCTGCGCCTGCCCCCCGCCCTGGACGGGGAGAGCCGCAGGGTGCTCTGGGTGAGCGACCCCTGCGGCATCCTGTGGAACGCCGACACCGGCGAGGCGGCCCACGGGCCCGGGGTGAGCGCGGAGGCCATCCTGATCGACCTGCTCACCCAGCCGGAGGTCTTCGACGAGGTGGTCAACAGCCTGGGCGACATCCCGTACGGCACCGCCTCGCCCGGCTGGCGCATCGTGGCCGGCCGGATCGACCCCGAGGTGCTCGGCCAGGCCTTCCGCGAGGTGGCCGAACGCTTCGACGGGCCCGTCCAGCAGGACTCGGCCACCTTCAGCTCGCCGCTGGCCACCGCGCTGCCCGTGCTCAGCGGCACCGTCGACCTGCCCTCCGACCTCCTCGACGCGCTCGTCCCGGAGGGCCCGCTGCACCGGCTCCACCGGAGCGCCGCCGAGCGCATCGACCAGGCGGTCCGCGCCCTGGACGACCTCGGCTACGTCCACAACACCCGCGCCCGGGCCGCGGTCGTCGACAAGGTGATCGCCGCCGGGCGGGCGCTCGCCGAGTTCCGCGACACCGTCGCGCGGCTCTTCGAGGAGATCGACCACGCCGACGACAACGCCGCCGAGCGGCTGGCCGCGCACGGGATCAGGTTCGCCGTCCCCGCCGACATGGGCCACGCCCAGATCGTCGGCGAGCTGCGCGCCGACCTGGAGGCGGCCCTGGCCGAGCGCAAGAGCATGCAGCGGATGGTCTCGCGCTACCGCCTGCTGGCCGACCACAGCGCGCCCATCGGCAGCCGCGCCTTCGTCGGCGACCTCTGGCGGGCCTGCCCGGACGAGCTGCTCAACGCGCTGCACGCGCCCGCCGAGTTCCCCGCCACGTTCCTGCCCCGCTTCGTCTTCTGGCGGCGCTCGCGGGCGTGGTGGCGCGAGCAGCTCTCGCTCGGACCGGCCAGGACCGCCCTCGACGACCTGCGCTCGATGCTCGAACGGGTCGCGGCCAGCGAGTGGATGCTCGGCCAGGCCCGCATGCACACCTCCGACGCGTCCCGCACGCTGGCGGCGGCGCTGAACGAGATCTGCGCGCAGGTGTCCTGGACGCTGACCGACTGGAGCAAGGCCGAGACCGGCCAGGCCGCCGCGAGCCCGGCGCTCGACGAGGAGGTCACCGTACGGCTGCGCGACCGCGGCGGCCAGCTGCGCGAGGTCATCACCGGCGACCTCGTCGACGCGGTCACGAGCTGGCTGGAGCCCGCCTGGACCTCCCTCGAACAGGGCGCCTACCGGGACGCGCAGGTCGGGCTGGACCGCCGGGTCGACGAGACGCTGCGGCAGTACCGCTACCACCTGACCCACCGGGGCGTCCAGGAACGCCCCGACTTCGGCACCGGCGACACGGGCCGCCAGGAGCTCGTCGACGCGGTCTGGCGGCAGTCCCAGCAGGTCGTGCGCGCGCTGCGGGCCCAGGCGAACGGCCAGATGCTGCAACTGTGCGGCGACCGTGACCTGGCGATGCTGCTGCGGCAGGCGTACGCGGTGCGCTTCGCGCCCAGGGCCGTGCGGGGGCAGGGCAACCCGCCCGACGTCGTGTGGACCCGGTCAGGACAGTACGCCGGCACCCTGCGCCTGGTGCCGCTGCGCCCCGGGACGGTCGAGGAGAACTGGAGCGAGGATGGAACCTGAGCCGCTGACCTTCTTCACTCCCGACGGCGACCTCGTGACCTGGGAGGTGGAGGCGGAGCCGGACCACGACCCCTTCGAGCGCCGGCTGACCCTCGTCGTCCCGGGCACCAAGATCGTGCAGCGGCGGGTGCCCCGCGCGGAGGGGCGCGACCGCGACCACCTCTACGAGCTGCTGGAGAACGAGGCCCGGATGGGCGCCCGGCTGCTCACCCGGCTGCGGCGGGCCTACCCCGTCGAGCTGCCCCGGCTGATGGGCTACAGCCTGGACGAGGAGGAGCCGTTCGTGCTGCTCTCCGACCACCGGGGCGAGCCGGTCACCCGCTTCGCCGGCTCGTTGCTGATCGCCGAGCAGCGGGCGCTGCAGGCGAGCCTCTTCCGCGCCGTACGCATCCTGTCGGCCTGCGACATCGTCCACCGGCGCATCGACCCGGGCACCGTGCGCTGGGACGGCACCGCCGTACAGCTCACCGACCTCAGCCACGCCACGCTGGCCGGCAGCCGCCGGCTGCGGCTGGGTGAGGCCCCCTACGCCGCCCCGGATCAGCGCGCGGGCACCGGCCGCGCCTCCACCGCCGACGACCTCTGGAGCGCCGGCATGGTGATCTACCGCACGGTCACCGCCCGCGAGGTCGCCGACCGCCCCGACCTCACCGCCGCCCCGGCGCTGCAGCCGATCCACGACGTCTTCTCCGGTCAGCCGCCGTCGGCGCTGGAGGTGCTCGACCGGCTGCGGGAGCCGGACCCCATGCGGTCCATCCCCGCCGAACCGGACCTCCGGCTCGAGGAGGGCCGCGTCGCCTTCGACCGGGCCCACGAAGCCAAACGTGAGCAGGAGGTGGAACAACCTCCGCCCGTCACCCGGATCGAGCAGGTGCAGCAGGAGCAGCCGCAGAAGTGGTGGGCCCGCTGGCTTCCGCTGGCCGTGCTGGCCGCCCTCGTCGTGGTCGTCTGGATGGTGATCCGGTGATCCTCTGCCCGATCTGCCTGCACGAGTTCGCCTGGAGCGAGGACGAGCTCTACGAACGCACCCCCGCGGGCCACTACCAGCCGCTCTCCCTGGAGAACGCGACCGGGGCCCGCCGCGAGGACCTGCTGCGCGCCGCCCACGTCCGCTGCCCGGCGCCGGTGGCGGACCCGAGCCTCGAACACCACCTGCCCTACACCTACGTACGGCACGGCCGCCCGCTGGTGATCGGGCTGGTCGGCGGGCCGGAGACGGGCAAGACCCACCTGCTGGCCTCGATGATCGGCGCCATCGAGCAGGGCGGCCTGCGGCCGTACGGGCTGACCGCGGACGCGGTGGACATCGAGCGGCACGCCGAGTACGTCAACACGTACGTGCATCCGCTGATGGTGGAGCGGACCGCGCTCTCGCGCACCACCCACCGGGCCACCGCCGAGCCGGCCGACGCGCTGCTCGTCAACGACGGCCGGCACACCACCGCGGTGGCGTTCTTCGACATCGCCGGCGAGTTGCTGCGCAGCTCCACCCACGAGGCGACCAGGTTCGTGCCGGCCGTCGGCGGGCTGCTCTTCGTGATCGACGCCGCCACGAGGTCGGCCAGGATGGGCGACGAGTCCTTCCGCGCCGTGCTCGACCGGCTGCCCAAGAGCGGCGGGCGGCTGGACATCCCCGCCGTCATCGCGGTCACCAAGAGCGACTCGGTGCGCTTCGAGGCGCCGGTCGACAGCTGGCTGTACGACAAGCCCGACCGGCTGGACCAGGTGGACGTCCTGCGGGAGAGCCGCGACGTCTACGCCTTCCTGCACGGGCGCGGCGCGCAGGCGTGGCTCAGCCCCTACGACAAATGCCGCAAGTGCACCCTGCATTTCGTCTCGGCGACGGGCTGCGCCCCGACCGACGGGCGCTTCCCCAGGGGCGTGCGGCCGCGACGCGTCCTGGCGCCCCTGATCTCGCTCCTCGCGATGACCGGTGTCCTGCGCGGCTATCCGGAGGTGGGGATCTGATGGGGCGTTACTCCAGCGTCGACTGGATCCTGTTCGAGTGGGACGAGCGCCGCACCGGCCTCGGCCCCGTGCGCTCCTCCCTGGAGGACACCCGGGGCTGGTACCACCAGCTCGGCCCCTGGCTCGACCCCGGTCCCGCGCCCGGGGTCAGCGTCTGCCGGCTCATGGTGGACGGTCGCGTCGTCGTGCTCTCGCGCACGCGCACCGGCGGCTCGGACAGCAGGCGGACCATCCGGGTCCAGGCATACCTGGGCGGCTCGGCCGCCAACGCCTCGGCGATGCCGAACGTCCGCCAGGCACTCGCGCTCGCGCCCGGCTGGAGCTCGCTGCTGCCCGCCGACCCGGAGCCGCTCGACCTGGCCGTGCTGCTGCGCCCCTATGCCGACGCGAGCGCGGCACTCGACCGGCGGGCCCGCGCCGAGGCGGCGACGCTCGCGCCGATCGTCTCGGAAGCGCTGCGCGGGCACCGGGAGTCGCTCTCGGTGGTGGCCCAGGGGGAGGCCGTCGTGCGGCTGTGGGGGCTGGTGGACATCCTGGACCTGGTGTTGGGGCGCTATCCGGAGACGTTCTCCACCTACGAGAGCGACGACCTCAAGCAGGGGGCCGAGGTCATCTTCCTGCAGCAGTGGCCGGGGCCGTCGTCGCGGGCCTCGCACCGGCGGCGCGTGGATCTGCGGGCGCCCGACCAGAGCGACCTGTACGGCGAGATCGCGGCCATGGTCGTCGACGCGTACGCGGGCCGGCGGCTGCCGGAGCTGGTCAAGCGGCTGCGGATCAACGACGGGATGGCGCTGGAGGAGCGGGTCGAGCTGCTCGGGGCCGCGCTGCGCGAGCCGCCGAAGCCCGTACCGGACGAGCCCCGGACGCCTCCTCCGCCGGAGCCTCCCAAGCCTTCAGAGCCTCCAGAACCGGCGCCCGCGATGACATCGGGCCCGCGGCGGCGGGTGCCCGCGGAACGGCCCCGCCCCACGCCCGCGCCGGAGCCCCGCGCACCGGTCACACCGCAGGCCCGCCCCGACCCGCAGCCCGTCGCGGTGCGCGACGCCTTCGACTACTTCCTGACGGAGCTGGCAGAGGCGACCACCGAAGGCGCGGCCCGGGGCATCCTGAGGGACGTCCACGCCTGGGCGCGGACGCGCCCGCCGGCCGACGTACGCTCCCGGCTGCACGCACTGGTGCCCGAGCTGGAACGGCTGCTGCCCGACGACGAGGTCAACCCGATCCTGCGCGACCTGCTGGACCCCGACGCCCCCGCCGAGGCCGTCAGATCCGCCTGGCTCGATCCCCGCTGGCTCGTCCTGGCCGCGGTGCTGCTGGTCGTGCTCGTCCTCCAGGTCGTGACGACGATCCTGCGCTGACCACCGGTCAACCGGCCAGCCGGTTCAGGAGCGCGGCCAGGGCGGCGCGGTCGTTGACGCCGGTCTTGTCGTAGACGGCGTACAGGGTGTTGGCCACGGTGCGGACGGACACGACGAGCCGCGCGGCGATCTCGCGGTTGGTCAGCCCCTGCGCGGCCAGCACCGCGATCTCGCGCTGCCTCGGCGTCAGGCTGGGCACGTCGAGGTCCATCAGCGCGAGCGTACGGGCGCCCTGGCAGCGCTGCGAGAGCCGCCAGGCCCGGGTCTGCGCCGCCCGCGCCCCGCGTACCAGCCCGGACTCGCGGTAGCGGGCCGCCGCCCGGGCCGCCGCCTCGGCCGCGTACAGCAGCAGGCCGAGCCGCTCGAAGCCCTCCGAGACCGCGTCGAGCTCCGCGCCGTCGCGGGCGGCGGCGTGCCGCGCGAACAGCGCCACCAGCGGGCCCTCCACGTCGAGCGCGGCCAGCCGCGCGGACACCAGGTCGGCGCGGCCCAGCCGGACGACGTCGTGCAGCAGGAACGGCACGTCGCACGGCAGCGCGTCCTCGGCGGTCTCCAGGCAGAGCTCGACGGCCCCGGCCGCGTCGCCGCGACCGGCCAGCGTCCACGCCCGGGCCAGGCGCAGCGGCACGACGACGGACGGGCCGATCGGCGTCCCCGTCGCCTCCGCCCGCTCCACCGCCTGCTCGGCCGCCGCGACCTCGCCGAGCAGCGCGTACGCGTGCGCCAGCTCACCCAGGCACGACCCCGCCAGCACGCTGCGATCGGGCAGCCGCGCGGCGGTGTCGCGGGCCCACGCGAGAGCGTCGGCGAGCCGGCCGCGCAGCCGCAGCACGCGGGCCGTCCACGTGCCGAACTCCAGGTTCGCCCGCGTCCAGGTGTGGAAGGGCCCCTCCAGGCCGTACCCCTGCCCGGCGAACCGCTCGGCGGTGTCCAGATCGCCGAGCAGCAGCGCGGCGTGCGTGGCATGGCCGGCCAAGGCGGCCGAAAGGCTGCGCATGGCGACCGGCTCCTTTGCCAGGCCCGCGCCGATCTCCGCCACGTGGGCCAGGCATTCCGCGGCCCGCCCCTGCGCCACCAGGACGGCCGCCTCGGCCCCGCTGATCATCCGCGCGCCGTGCGGGCTGAACGGGCCCATCTCCCGCGCCCGCGCCATCAGGTCCTCGGCGACGGCGATGTCACCGGTCAGGGCGGCCAGGACGGCCCGCATGATGAGCGTCGCCTGCCGCGGCTGAACCTCGTGGACGAGCCCGCCGGTCTCCTCCAGGACGGCTCGCGCCCGTGCGACGTCCCCGAGCCCGACGGCCAGGTTCATGGCCCGCTGCACGCCGAGGTCGGTCCGGGCCGCCTCGCCCATCTCCGCCGCCCAGGCCGTGGCGAACACCTCCTCGGCCTCGGCGTACCGGTCGGTGTAGAACAGCACCGTGCCCAGCGCGGCCAGCGCGGGAGCCCCGCCGCCCGCGGCCACGGCCGCGCGCCCCAGCCGTACGGCCAGCTCCAGGTCCCGGATGACCCTGGCGCGCTCGCAGCCGGCCAGCAGCAGCCCGGGATCGCCGGTCAGGCCGCCGTCCAGCCGCCAGACCGCCACCCTGAGCACGTCCTCGTGCCGCCGCAGCCCGGCCTCCGAGACCGCCTGCGCCAGCCGGCGCACCATCGTGCGGGCGCGCAGCACGCCGCAGCCGTCCCTGATGACCTCGCCGTACAGGGGGTGCGCGAGCCGCACCTGGAGCCGCCGGCCGTCCGGCTGCACCGTGACGAGCTGCCGGTCCTCCAGCTGCTGGACGGCGTCGAGCGACCCGAAGGCGGCCAGCAGGTCGGCGCCGAGCGGCTCGCCGTACGCCAGCAGCTCCAGCGCCTCCCGCTCCCGCGCGGTCACCTCGCCGATGCGGCCCGCGATGGTCTCGCGCAGCGTGGGCGTGATCGTCAGCGGCCCGCTCCACCGCCACACGCCACCGTCGGCGGCGAGCATGCCGGACAGCACGAGTTCGCGCAGGTAGAGGGCGTTGCCCTGGCTGACGCGCCACAGCCGGGCCACGGTCGCCGACTCCACCCGGCCGCCCAGCGCGGCCTCCAGGACGGCCGCCGTCTCCTCCAGGGAGAACGGCTCCAGCTCCAGCCGCGGCACCAGGTCGTCCTTCCACAGCGCGAGCACCGCGTCCGGCACGGGCGTCCGGCTGCGCAGCGTCGCGATCACCCGGGTGCCGTCCCGCGTCACCAGGTGGTGGACGAGCGCGGCCGAGACCGGATCGAGCAGGTGGGCGTCGTCCACCACCAGCACCGGCACGCGCACCGCGGCGGCCGCCCAGCCCAGCGGGTTGCCGGCGGGCGGCGTGGCGGGGAGCAGCGGGGCGAAGGCGCCCAGCGGGACCTCCGCGGCGGCCGCCGTGGCCCGCGCCCAGGCGACCCCGTCGAGACCGTGCACGGCCTGCGCCGCCAGCCGGCTCTTGCCCGTACCCGGCGGACCGGCCACGACCACGCCCCTGGAGGCGGACCTGATCTCCGACAATTGCGTCACACGCCCGATGAACGGCCAGGAGCCTGCCACGGCGAAAGCGTATTTGAGTAGGCCATGCTCATGCGAGCGAGTTGTCCCGCCCGCCATGCTGGGGCCCATGACCATGGCGCTGACCACCGGCCTGACAGACCTCGTACGGGAGAGCCTCGGCGACCCCCTCGCCGAGATCGCGGACCAGCACATCGACCTCCTCGACTCCGGCCCGGGGGCGTTGTCGACGACCTCGCTGCACCGCGTGCGCGGCACCACGACCGGCGGCGTGACCTGGTCGTTCTTCGTCAAGGCGATCCACGAGATCCGGCACTCACCCTGGTACGCGGAGATCCCCGAACCGCTGCGCGCCACCGCGCTCGCGCACTTCCCCTGGCGGGCCGACGCGGACGTCTACCTGGCCCGCCCCCGGCTCCCCGGCGGGCTGCGGCTGCCCCGGATGTACCGGCTGGACGACCTCGGCGACGACCGGCTCGTCATGTGGCTGGAGGACGTGCGGGTCGCGCCCGCCGCCTGGGACCTGGACCGCTACCGCGCCGCCGCCCGCCGGCTCGGCGACCTGGCCACGACACAGCCCGTCGCGGGCCGGACGTCCGCGCCGCGCGAACCGCTCAACCACGGCCTGCGCTACTACTGCGAAGGCCCGCTCGCCAACCTGTTCCTGCCCACCCTGCGCGACCCTGCCACGTGGCGGCACCCGCTGATCGCCGCGAACGCCGACCCCCTGCTGCAGACCGACCTGCTGGCCCTCGCCGACCACATCGACCCGCTGCTGGACACCCTCGACCACCTCCCCCACACCCTCGTCCACGGCGACGCCAGCCCCTCGAACCTGCTGATCCCGGCCGACGGCTCGGCGGACTTCGTGGCCATCGACTGGAGCTGGCCGTACCCGGCGGCCGTCGGCTTCGACCTCGGCCAGCTCCTCGTCGGCCGGGCCCACACCGGCGAACTCGACCCCGCGGACCTGCCCGCCGTCCACGAGACGATCGAGGCCGCGTACACCGCCGCGGTGGCCGGCCTCGCGGACCCCGCCGAGGTCTCCTTCGGCTACGCCGCCACCCTCGTGCTGCGCAGCGCCTGGACCGCGATCCCCTTCGAACGCCTGGGCCAGGAGCCCACCCCCGAGCTGCACGACCTGTTCCGCAAGCGGGCCCGGCTCGCCCGGTTCGTCGTCGACCTGGGACGCTCCCTGCTCCCTTAGACGCGGCCGGCCGCCACGGGATCGCGCTGGTCTACACCGGCCCCTGGGAGCGCTTCGAGATCATCCTGAGCTCGGAGGGCTACCGCTTCCTGGGGACGTACAGCGAGACCGTCGCCACCCGTATCTACACGGCCGGGCAGCCGCGCGAGGTCAAGGCGGGCACCCCCGTCGGATGGACCGCGCACCTGGAGGCCGGGATCGTCGACAAGCCGGGCGAGCGGCCGTAGCAGGGCCGATCGGAGACGGACGCCGCAGGGCCGCCGCTGCCGTCACGGCGACAGGATCGCGCTCGCGCCACGCAGCAGCTCGTCGCGGAGTTCGTCGTCCGGAACGTCCGGAAGATGGCTGATCGGGTCGGTGGCCGCGGCGAAGGCCTGGGCGGCCCGCACGCGCCGGCGCCAGTCAGGATCGGGGCCGGCCAGCAGCTCGACGGCCCGGCTGGTGATGCCCACCACGCGCGACATGAGCTCGGTGGTCTCGTCGCCGTAGACGGAGGCGTCGCGCAGCATCAGCACCATGGTCTCGCGGTGGCCGAGCATGACGTCGACGCAGCCGCCGAGCACGCGCTGCCGCACCTCGGCGAGGGTGGGCGCGGCGGCGGCGTCCCGGATCGTCGCGTCGAGCCGGTCGATCGGGGGCCGCACCAGGCAGTCGAGTATCTCGCCCTTGCTGCGGAAGTGGTGGTAGAGGGAGGGCTTGCTGATGCCGACCCGTTCGGCGACGTCCCGCATGCTGGCCGCACGGTAGGTCTGTGCGGTGAACAGCTCCCGCGCCGCCTCGATGATGCGCAGCCGGGTGTCGGAGGTTTCGTTCGGTGCCAATCGCCGTCCCTCTCTCGGTTCAGGCTGAAAGCATACCCCGGTTGCCAACCGTCCGGTCGGTAGGCTAGCGTCCCAGTCGCCCGACCGACCGGTAGGTCGGCTCTGACGCGAGGAGCGCGACAATGGCACGGATCGAAGGAACCACCGCCGACGGATTCCAGGCGGTGCGCGAGTCGTTCGAACGGAACTTCACACACGGAGGCGAGGTCGGCGCCGGGCTCACCGTCTACCGGCACGGCACCCCGATCGTGGACCTATGGGGCGGCCACGCCGACCCGGAGACACGCCGGCCCTGGCGGCGCGACACCATCGCCCCCATCGCCTCCACCTGCAAGACGTTCGCCACGGGCGCCGCGCTGGTGCTGGCCGGACGCGGCGAGGTGGACCTGGAGGCCCCCGTGGCCCGCTACTGGCCCGAGTTCGCCCAGAACGGCAAGGGCGAGATCACCGTACGGACGCTGCTCGGCCACCGCGCCGGCCTGCCCACCCTGGACACCCACCCCATCACCTGGGAGGACCTGCGCGACTGGACCCCCATCACCGACGCCCTCGCGGCCGCCACCCCCGAATGGCCCCCGGGCACCGCGCACGGCTACCACGGCGTCAGCATCGGCCACCTCGCCGGGGAGATCGTCCGCCGCGTCTCCGGGCTCACGCTGAGCGAATTCCTGGAACGCGAGATCACCGGCCCGCTCGGCCTCGACTGCCACGTCCGCGTCCCCGACAGCGCCATGCCGCGCATGGCCACCATGGTCGTCCCCGTCGCCGAGACCATGCGGCTCGGCATGGAGGTCCCCGAACTCGCCGACTTCGCCGAAGCGCTCAACGACCCCGCCACCCTGTCCTACCGCGCCTTCTACGGCAGCGTCGCCATCGGCTGGGACAGCACCAACGATCCCCGTACGTACCAGGTGGAGAGCCCGTCGATGGACGGCGTCGCCTCCGCCCACTCCCTGGCCCGCTATTTCGCCGCCCTGAGCGGCGAGGTCGACGGCATCCGCCTGCTCGGGCCCGAACTCGTCGACCGGATCCGCACCCCGCAGGCCGACGGGATCGACCGGACCCTGCGGGTGCACACCGCCTGGGGCATCGGCTTCGCCGTGCCCGGCGGCCCCTTCTGGCCCGCGCCCGGGCACCTCACCGGGCTGTTCGGCCAGGGCGGCGCCACCGGCTCGTTCGCCTTCGCCGACCCGGACCGCGGCCTCGCCTTCGGCTACGTCCCCAACCGCGGCTCCGAACTGCTGGAAGGCGGCGACTTCCGCGTCCGCTCCCTGGTCGAGGCACTGTACGCGGCCCTGGACGACATTCGATGACCGAGCCGGGCGGCCGGCCAGGACCCGACCGCCCGTGCTCTTGTCCTGAAAAGACCTACCGGAAGCCGGATCGCTCCCTCAGTGGGCCGCCTCGTACTGCTCCACGACAGTGGCGGCGATGCGGCCACGCTCGCTCACCGGCAGCCCCTGGGCCTTCGCCCACCGCCTGATCTCAGTGGACTTCTCACGGGTGACGGCCCGCGAAGTGCCGGCGCCACCGCGTCGGCCGCGAACACCCCGCTCGGCGCGGACCGCGCGAGCCTTGGTGATAAAGGGAGCGAGAGCCTTCTCCAGCTTCTCCCGGTTAGAGCCCGACAGGTCGATCTCGTAGCTGGTGCCGTCGAGAGCGAACCTTGTGGTCCCCTCGGCGTCACTGCCGTCGATGTCATCGACAAAGGACTCAACAATGCGTTTCGCCATGATGCTGCTCCGATTACGTTATGGTTGCAGGTACTGTAGCCCCCTTCAGCAGATCACGCACCTCCTTGCGGCGCCGTGCTGACACAATCGAACTTCACGATCGCGTCTCGCACTACAACGCCTTTCGCTGTTGTGACGCGGTTTTCGCGCTTCTCGTGCCCGGCATTCATCGACGCCGCCCCGTCCCATGGCCGGGCGGGGAACATACCGGGACCCGACCTGCGCGAGGCTCGCCCAAAGACCTGCACGAGATCCCTTCTGCCCTTCTCACCAGTGATAAGCCATCAACAACCGGCGACATCCCCGGCATGGCAAGACCACGGCCGCCCTCCCGCCTCCTCTCGCGCGCAGCGCGCCCTCACGAGCGCGGGACGCCCTTGCCCCGGACCGCCCGCACCCGCGCCGATCCTGCGCCCCGGCTCCGCTGTCAGCAACCTAGTCGCAAGTGCGTGCGCCCCGCGGTCAATAGCTATGAATCCGCTATGTTGAAGTTCGATTCAAAGGTTTGCCGAGCCATATCAGGTATTGGCCAAGAACCGCAACTCGATCCTGACGCACCGCACTGACGTTTACCAGATACGCATCCGCCGGCTCAGCAGGATCCGCCCTTTACAAAGTAGATTTCCAACTGTTTCCGGCCACCGCGCCCCGCACGATCGCGGTTGACGGTTGACGGCACCGTGGCCGTTGCGCCGGAAGCGGCGGACCCCGGCGCCCGGGGAGGTCCGGACGGCTCGGTACGCTCTTCCGTTCGAGCAGACCTACTCTCGAAGTATGGGAGGGAGGCCATTATGGTTACCGAGATCATCCTGGGTTTCCTCGCGGCCATCGCCATATTGACCGGGTTCGGGGGCGTCAGGATCGTCAATCAGG
The DNA here is from genome assembly GCF_040675285.1 of Nonomuraea sp. NPDC049625. Classification (NCBI taxonomy): domain Bacteria; kingdom Bacillati; phylum Actinomycetota; class Actinomycetes; order Streptosporangiales; family Streptosporangiaceae; genus Nonomuraea; species Nonomuraea sp. NPDC049625. The sequence continues at coordinate 444,544 of NZ_JBFAOQ010000009.1, forward strand.
TCGAGCGCGGCATCGTGTTCCGCTTCGGCCGGGCGCAGAAGGAGATCCGCCGGCCGGGAGTCGCCTTTCTCATCCCGGGAGTTGACCGGTTGAAGAAGGTGAACGTACAGATCGTCACGATGCCGGTGCCCACGCAGGAGGGCATCACCCGTGACAACGTGTCGGTCCAGGTCGACGCCGTCGCCTACTTCCGGGTGCAGGACCCGCTGCGGGCGGCCGTCGAGGTGCAGAACTACCTGTTCGCGGTGGAGCAGGTGGCGCAGACGTCGCTGCGCTCCATCATCGGCAAGAGCGAGCTGGACGATCTGCTCTCCAACCGCGAGGAGCTGAACAAGGGCCTCGCACTCATGATCGACAGCCCGGCGCTCGGCTGGGGCATCCACATCGACCGGGTGGAGATCAAGGACGTGCAGCTGCCCGAGTCCATGAAGCGCTCCGTGGCCCGCCAGGCCGAGGCCGAGCGGGAGCGCCGCGCCCGCGTGATCACCGCGGACGGGGAGTTCCAGGCCGCCCAGAAGCTCGCCGACGCCTCCGCGATCATGGCTCAGACGCCGAGCGCCCTGCAGCTGCGGCTCCTGCAGACGGTCGTCGAGGTGGCGGCCGAGAAGACGTCCACGCTGGTGATGCCGCTGCCGGTGGAGGTGCTGCGCTTCTTCGACCGCGGCGCGCAGGGCTCGCCGGCGCGGGAGGAGTCAGCGGGGCCGGTCGCGGCCGAGAAGAGCGCGCAGCCCGTCGCCGCCGTTAGAGCGCCACCCCGTCGCCGCCGTAGACCGCCACCGTCAGACCGCCACCCCGTCGCCGCCATTCAGCCGGTCCGCCCGAAGGGTGAGCCGAAGCCCGAAGGGTGAGCCGAAGCAGGCGGCTCAGGCGGCTCGGACGGCGAGGCCCGGGTAGTCGAGGACGAGGCCGGACCCGTCGTAGACCAGGTGGCAGGCGACGTCGAAGACCGGCGCCGCGTAGTCGTAGCGCTGCCGCCCCTCCTCGTCGGCCAGCCGGGCATAGCGCTGCTCGAGCCGCTCGACGGCCAGGTCGGCGGCCCGGACGAAGGCCGCCGGAGCCGGTGAGACGGCGCCCACGCCGAGGCGCATCCGGTGCACGGGGAACGCGTTGGTCAGGGCCGACGACTCGAGGTCGACGTCGAGGCAGCCGTCCAGCCAGGACGCCGGCGCGCCGTCCACCCGCCAGCGGCCCGCGCCGTCGGTCTCCAGGAGGATCTGGCGCCTGCCCTCGGCGGAACGGCTCGCGAGCCGGGCCGAGCGGGTGGCCCAGCTCGCGTCGAGCTCGACGACATAGTCGACGACCCAGGTGCGGCCCTCCTCGACCGCGGTCGTGCACCCCTCGACGCGGTGCCCGTCCGGCAGCGGCCGGAAGTAGACCACCTCGAAGCCGGTGCGCGCGTCGAGGTGCCGCCAGGCCGCGGTGCCGGGCGGTGGCGCGAAGGTCGTCATGGCCGGATCATGTCATCGCCCACCGACAAGAAGCCGCGTCAGCCGGTGGACAGGCGGCGGAGGGTCTGCTCGGCCGCGCGGGTCATCTCGGCGGGCACGCCGAGGACGTCCAGGTAGGCGCCGGTGTCGCGCATCTCCATGGCCCGCCGTACGGCATGCGTACGGGTGCCCGTCAGGAACCGGTCGATGACGGCCTGGCCGTCACCCGCGAGCTGCTTGGCGATCTCGACCCTGATCCAGTCCTCGTCCCCGGCCGCCTGCCCCGCCGCGACGGCCTCGCAGACCACGGAGGCCAGCCCCTTCATGAACACGCTGCGCAGCAGCTTGCGGCCCATGGCCGCCCCGGGAGGCCCGTCGAGGACCTCCACGGAGACCTCGCGCGGGCCGCCGAGCGGGCGGACGAGCCGGGCGATCGCGCCCGCCCCCGGCCCGCTGGCCAGCAGCGGGACCAGGTGCCCGTGCAACGGCACCGGGCCCAGGATCGCCACGTCGGCGAAGTCGGCGCGCTCGCCGACCATCCGGCCGAGCCGCTCCATGACCTCCGGGGAGGCCGAGGTGAAGTCGGCGTAGCAGGCGCCCCGCGCCAGGTGGGGCAGGCACTGCTCGGCCACGGAGGGAGCCGCGGCGGCCCCCGTCAGGACGAGCACGTACGCGGCCTGTTCGACGGCCTCCCGCAGGGTCGCCGTCCTGGTGACGCCTTCGGGGGTGGGGGTGTCGCCGGGGTCGTACCCGAGCACTTCGTGCCCGGCGGCGGCGAGCGCGGCGGCATAGACGCCGCCCGCCTCGCCCAGTCCGATGACGGCGCAACGCATGATCAATCTCTTCAGTCCTCTTATATGTGAACCATGGCTAAAGGTCGCGCGCCCGGCCGAGCGCGGCGGCGGCGCGGCGCAGCTCGGGCACCCAGCCGAGCATCTCGCTCTCGGGGTGGCGCTCGGCGGGGCCGGAGATGCCCACGGACGCCATGGAGTGGCCGTCCGGGGCCGGCACGGGCGCGCTGATGCCCGAGCTCCCGAGCACGCGTTCGTTCATGGAGAAGTGGTAGCCGCGTTCCCTGATCTGCTCCAGCTCGGCCCGCAGGTCGGCCTCGCTGACCGGCTTGCCGCCCGCGGTGCCCAGGTCGCGGACCGCGGCCATCAGGGCGTCGAGCTCGTCGTCCGGCATGGCCGCCGCGAGCACCTTGCCCGCGCCCAGGTGCAGCGGCAGCCGGCGGCCGATGGGGAGCTGGTAGCGCAGCGGGTCGGCGCCGTCGACGCGGGCGATGACGATGCGCTCCAGGCCCGACCTGATGTGCAGCGTCGTGGTCAGGCCGGTGGTGGCGGCCAGCTCCTGGAGCACGGGGGTGGCCGCGCGGCTGAGGCCGTCGGTGACGAGGAAGCCGTGGGCGATGGCGAGGGCGGCCGGGCCGAGGTGGTAGGCCTGCTGCCCGGCGACCACGAACCCGCGCCGCTGCAGCACCCCGAGCAGGCGCAGCGTCGTGGCCGGGGACAGCCCGGCCCGCCGCGCGACCTCCGACAGCCGAAGCGGCTTGTCGCTGCGCTCCAGCACCTCGATCACGTCGAACGCGCGCTCGACCGAGCGCATGGACGGCTGCGGCTGTCCGGCGGTCATCGGCGGAACCCTTTCTCGCACGCGGATGAACCTGTCGTCACGCGGATTCAAGGATGGCAGCCCGTTTGCCCTCCTCGGTCACGAAGACGGCCTCGGCCGCCTGCGCGACCCGCTCGGCCTCGGCGAGCGGGACGACGACCACGCCGTCGGCGTCACCGAGGATCAGGTCGCCCGGCGCGACGGCGACGCCGCCGACCGCGACGGTGCGGCCGAGGTGGCCGGGCCCGTTCTTGTACGGCCCCGCGGGCGTCACCGCGCGGGCGAAGACAGGCATGCCCATCTCCCCGAGCCCGTCGGCGTCCCTGACGGCCCCGTCGATGACGAACCCGGCCACGCCCTTGTTCTTGGCGCGCTGCCCGATCAGCTCACCGATCAGCGCCCGGGACTCGTCGCCGCCGCCGTTGACCACGATGACGTCGCCGGGTTCGACGACGTCGAGCGCCTGGTGGATGAGCGCGTTGTCACCCGATCGGGTCCAGATGGTGAAGGCGCGCCCGGCCACGCGGGCGCCCGGCCAGATGGGGCGGATCCGGGAGTCGAGGACGCCGAGGCGGTCCATGGCGTCGCCGATGTTGGCGGTGGGCAGGGCGGCCAGCCGGGCCAGCGCGTCCTGGGAGGTCTCGCTCATTGAAGGCGCCTTTCAGCTCTTGGTGTTGCGGACGAGGGGGAGGGCCTGCTTGACCGTGGTCTCCTGGTCGGCCCAGTACGTGCTGTAGTCCTGGCCGGACTTGTACGCGGTGGCCAGGCCGAGGTCCTTCATCTTGGCGACGACCGCCGGGTCCTCGATCGCCTTCTTCAGGGCTCCTTCGAGCTTGACGCGGACCTCGTCCGGCAGCCCGGCGGGCGCCGAGTAGCCGCGGGCGGTCGCCCCCTCGACCTGGTAGCCCTGCTCGGCGAAGGTGGGCGCGTCCGGCAGGAACGGGCTCCGCTCGGCCGACATGACGCCGAGCACCTGGATCTTGCCCTGGGCGACGAGGTCCTTGACGTCGCTGACGTTGCCGACGTACGCCTCGACGTGCTTGCCGAGGAAGGCGGCGATCGCCGACGACGCACCCTCCGAGAAGTGCACGGGCGCGAACTCCGCCCCGGTCTTCTGCTGGATGTCGGCCAGGGCGAAGTGCTCGCCGGTCTGCACCCCGGTCGTGGTCGCGGTGACGCTCTTCGGCTTGGCCTTGACGGCCTCGATCAGGGCTTTCAGGTCCTTGTACGGGCTGCCGGGCGCGACCCCCACCAGCATCGGGTCGAGCACCTGCATGCCCAGCGGCAGGAAGCTCTGCCGGGTGTAGGTGGCGCCCCGGCTCGGGTCGAGGGGCGAGACGACGACGGACGGCGAGCCGGTGGCGCCGATGGTGTAGCCGTCGGGCTTGGCCTTGGCGAGCGCGGTGTAGCCGATCTGTCCCCCGGCGCCCGGCTTGTTGAGCACTTCGACGTTCGTACCCAGCTCCTTCTCCAGGACGGGTGCGACCACGCGGGCCGCCGCGTCGACGGCCGCCCCGGGCGCGAACGAGACGATCAGCGTGACCGGCTTCCCCTTGCGCGGCCAGGCGCCCGCGGCGCCGCCGGACTGCTGGGCGCCGCACGCGGCGAGCGCCGTCGCCACGGCCACGACTGTGACGGTGGCCCTGGCTGCGATCTTGACTTTCACGATGGCTCCTTCTGGGGGGTGGTGGCCTCAGGCCTCGGGGTCCTCGGCCAGGACGGCGGGTTTGCGCAGCCCCAGCAGCCGGCTCAGCAGCGGGCTCACGGCGATGGCGAGCGCGATCACCAGCAGGACGACGCAGATCGGACGGGTCAGGAAGACGGTGAGGTCGCCTTGCGACAGCTCCAGCGACTCGCGCAGGGAACGCTCCATGAGGGGCCCGAGCACGAGGGTGAGCACCAGGGGCGCCAGGGGGATGTCCAGGCGGCGCAGCACGAGGCCGAGCAGCCCGAAGGCGACCATGACGAACACGTCGAAGACGGAGAAGTTGATCGTGTACGCGCCCACGACCATGAACGTGAGGATCAGCGCGGTCAGCACCGGGTACGGGATGCGCAGGATCGACGTCCACACCCGGACCAGCGGAACGTTGAGCACCAGCAGGATGACGTTGCCGACGAACAGGCTGGCGATGATCCCCCAGGCGACGTCGGCGTGCTCGGCGAACAGGGTCGGCCCCGGCGTCAGCCCCTGCTGCAGGAACGCGCCCATGAGCACGGCGATCGTCGGGGAGGCCGGGATGCCGAGGGTGAACAGGGGCACGAGCGCGCCGTTCGCGTGCGCGTTGTTGGCCGTCTCCGGCCCCGCGACGCCCTCCACCGCGCCCGACCCCAGCTCGGCGCGGTGCCTGCTGAACCTGCGCTCCGCGCCGTAGGCGAGCAGCGAGGAGACCGAGCCGGTCATCCCGGGGACGAGCCCGAGCGCGAACCCGATCCCGGTGCCCCTGGCGATCGCCGGAACGCTGCGCCGCAGGTCGGCACGGCCCGGCAGGAGCGCCCGCAGCCCTGGGGCCACCGCCTGGGCGGTGCCGCCCCTGGCCGCCACGAGGATCTCCGACAGGCCGAAGAGCCCGATGATGACGGCGACGAAGCTGATGCCGTCGAGCAGGCGTTCGCTGCCGAAGGTGAACCTCGGCGCCCCGGCCACCGGGTCGATGCCGACCATCGAGATCAGCAGGCCGAGGACGCCGGAGATGAGCGCCTTGGTCATCGAGCGGCCGGCGAGCGCGACGAGCAGGGAGATGCCGAGCACCATGAGCGCGAAGAACTCCGGCGGCCCGATCCGCAGGCCCAGGTCGCCGAGCGGCTTGGCGGCGACGACGAGCCCGACGGTGGCGACGGTGCCGCCGACGAACGACCCGACCGCCGCGATGGTGAGCGCCACCCCCGCGCGGCCCTGCTTGGTCATGGCGTAGCCGTCGATCGTGGTGATCGCGGAGGCGGCCTCGCCCGGGGTGTTGAGCAGGACGCTGGTGATGGTGCCGCCGTACTGGGTGCCGTAGAAGATGGCGGCCAGCATGATGATGGCGCTGGTCGGGTCCAGGTTGAGGGTGAGCGGGATGAGCAGCGCCACCCCGGCGACGGGCCCGATGCCCGGCAGCACCCCGATCAGGGTGCCGAGCAGGCAGCCGATGAACGCGTACAGGAGGTTCTGCGGCGACAGGGCCGTGGCGAGCCCGCCGAGCAGGTCGGCCAGGACGTCCATCACAGGCCCCAGCCGGCCAGGAGCGGGATCGCCGACGGCGGCAGCTGCACCATCAGGCCCTGGTCGAAGCCGTGGTAGATGCCCACGCTGCCGGCGAGGGAGAGCACGAGCGACAGCGCCCAGCTCCGGCCCGCGCGCCACTTGAGGTGGAACATGAGGAACGCGAACACGCTGATCTGGTAGCCGGCCAGGTCCATCGCGGCCGCGAGCACCACCAGGCTGCCGAGCACGGCGGCGGCGTGGCCCACGTCGGTGCGCTCGGCCGGGCCGTCCTCGTCCGCACGGGCCCGCCTCGTCTGGGCGACCCAGGCCAGCGCGAGCAGCCCGAGCGCGATGGCCAGCACGAACGGGAAGAACCCCGGCCCGGGACCGAACGAGGTCCACAGGCCGAGCCCCAGGGATTCGACGGCGATGTAGAACGCGAGCGCGACAAGAACCACTTGCGCGCCCGCTCTCAGCCTCGCGTCGGAAGCCTTCGCCGCCGCGGCCGCGGCCTGGTCGTCGGGGGCGGGGGCATGCTCGGCGAACGCCTGTTCATGGCTCATGGGGGTGTAGCCGCCTTCCAGTCTTTTCACACAGTGAAAAGTCTTTCCATTTCATGACAAGCGTGCTGGGAGGCGTGCGGACATGTCAAGGGTTACGCGGAGGTTTCCGGCGATGACCGGAAGGTGACGTAACGCCTCAGGCGGTGACACCCGCATCGACGGAGATGGCCGCGCCCGTGATGGCGCGGCCCCCGTCCCCCGCCAGGTGGGCGACGGTGGCAGCGATGTCGTCGGGCGAGCAGTAGCGGCCGAGCGCCGTGTGGCGCCGCTCCTCGTCCGCGTCCGGCCCGTCCGCCGGGTTCATCTCGGTGTCGGTGGATCCGGGGTGGACCACGTTCGCGGTGATGCCGCGCGGCCCGAGGTCCCTGGCCAGCCCCTTGGCGAGCCCGGTCAGCGCCGACTTGCTCATCGCGTACGCCGTCCAGCCGGGGTAGGGCACGCGTTCGGCCAGGCTGCTGCCGATGAGGACGATCCTGCCGCCGTCCCGCATGTGCCGCGCCGCCGCCTGCGCCAGCACGAACGAGGCCCTGGGGTGCACGGCCAGCAGCCGGTCGACCTCCTCCAGCGTCACCTCCTCCAGAGCCCCGTACGGCGCGATGCCCGCGTTGCTGACCAGGACGTCCAGCCGGCCCAGCTCGCGGACCGTCCGCTCCACGGCCGCGACCAGCGTCCCGGCGTCGGCGGCCTCCGCCCGCAGCCCGAGCGCCCGCGCGCCGGCCGCCTCGACCTCCTTGACGATCGCCGCCGCCCGGTCGCCCGCGCTCCGGTATGTGAGAGCCACGTCGAACCCGTCACCCGCCAGCCGCCGCGCGACGGCCGCGCCGATCCCCCTGCTGCCCCCGGTGACCAGGGCTGCCTTCCGTGCCATGCGTCCTCCATCCCGTTGAAGCGGAATCAATTCCGCTTCAACGTAACCGGAATCAGTTCCGGTTGACAAGAGGTGCCAGGATGGGAGCCGTGACACGCGAGCGCACCGACGCGGCCCGCAATCGCGCGAAGATCCTCGCCGCCGCCGAGGGCATCGTGGCCACCCGCGGCGTGCAGGGCCTGCAGATGGCGGACGTGGCCGCGGCCGCCGGGGTCGGCGTCGGCACGCTGTACCGGCGCTTCGGCGACCGGTCCGGGCTGGCGTACGCGCTGATCGACCGGCGGGAGCGGGAGTTCCAGGCGGCGTTCATCGAGGGGCCGCCGCCGCTCGGCCCCGGCGCGGAGCCGGCCGCGCGCGCCAAGGCGTTCCTGCGGGCGCTGGCGGACAGGACGGCCGAGCAGCTCGACCTGCTGCTCATGGCCGAGACGGCGAGCCCGCTGGCCCGCTTCGGCGGCGCGTACGACGCCTACCACGGTCACCTGTCGATGCTGATCGGCCAGTTCCGCCCCGGCGCGGACGCCCACTGCCTCGCCGACGCCCTCCTCGCGCCCCTCGCCGCCCCGCTGCTGGCCCACCGGCTCGGGGAGACGGGCGTGGAGCGGGTGAAGTCCGCCTTGGACGACCTGCTCGACGGCCTCGCGGGCTGAGCCGTCCGCCTCTTCGAAGTCCGCCGCGCGCCCGACTATTCATTGAATGTATAGTTGCGATCATGTCCACGGCTCATGTGATGCTCGGGCTGCTCGCGGAGCGCCCGAAACACGGCTACGAGCTCAAGAAGGAGCACGATCATCGCCTGGCCGGCGCCAGGCCGCTGGCCTACGGGCAGGTCTACGCCACGTTGCAGCGGCTGGAACGCGACGGCTTCGCCGAGGTGGCGGAGACGCAGCAGGAGGGCGGCCCCGAGCGGACCATGTACGCGATCACCGGCAGCGGCCGGGAGGAGCTGGCCCGGTGGCTGAACACCGTGGAGCCGCCGGCGCCGTATGTCGCCAGCTCGCTGTTCGCCCGGGTCGCCGTCGCGGGACGAGACGCCGACGGCTATCTGCTGCGGCAGCGCGAGGCGCATCTGGCCCGCATGCGGGAGCTGACCGCCGAGAAGGCGGCCGGCCCGCCCGCCCAGGTGCTGGCGGCCGACTTCGCGCTCCAGCACCTCGACGCCGACCTGCGCTGGATCGAGACCGCACTGTCGCGGCTGAAGGGGGACAACGATGCTTGAGGCCAGAGGCCTGGTGAAGTCGTACGGCAGGACCAGGGCGCTGACAGGCGTCTCCCTCCGGCTCGCGGAGGGCGAGATCCTCGCGGTCACCGGGCCGAGCGGATCGGGCAAGTCGACCCTGCTGCACTGCCTGGCCGGGATCATCCGCCCGGAGTCCGGCGAGGTCGTCCTGGACGGCAGGCGGATCGACACGCTGGCCGAGGCGGCGCTGACCAAGCTGCGCCGCGAGAGCTTCGGCGTGGTCTTCCAGTTCGGGGAGCTGGTGCCCGAGCTCACGGCGGCGGAGAACGTCGCGTTACCGATGCTGTTCAACCGGCACGGCCGGCAGGAGTCGATGACCGCCGCGGCCGACCTGCTGGCCCGGCTGGAGGTGTCCGGCTGCGCCGACCAGCGGCCCGGCGAGCTGTCCGGGGGCCAGCTGCAACGGGTGGCCGTCGCGCGGGCGCTGGTGACCGGCCCGCGCGTGGTCTTCGCCGACGAACCCACCGGAGCGCTGGACACCCTCGGCGGAGAGCAGGTGATGAGCGCGCTGCTGGGCGCGGCCCGCGCCGGCGGCACCGCCGTGGTCCTGGTCACCCACGACAACCGGGTGGCGGCCTACGCCGACCGCGAGCTCGCCCTGCGCGACGGGGCCCTGCTGACGGAGATCAGCCAATGATCACCGTCCTGCGCATGCTGAACAGGGGACGGTCGCGAGCCGAGCGGGCCCGCGCCTGGCTGGTCGCCGCCGGCACGGGGCTGGCGACGTTCCTGGTCTGCACGGCCGTCAGCCTGGCCGATTTCCAGGACGACGGCGGCTCGCTGATCGGGCTGGCCCTGGCCCTGCTGGCCCTGCCGGTCGCCGGCCTGGTGCACCAGTCCAACCGGCTGGGCACGGCCACCAGGGAACGACGGCTGGCCGGCCTGCGGCTGGCCGGCGCCACGCCGGACGACGTGCGCCTGCTCGGCGCTCTGGAAGGCGGCGGGCAGGCGCTGACCGGCTCCCTGGCCGGAGCCGCGGTCTACGTGGTCACCCATCTCTCCGGGCCGCTGACCCAGGTGCCGGTGGTCGTGGCCGTGATGGCACTGGGCGGAGCCCTGTCAGGGGCGCGCGCCGGCCGGAACGTCATCGCCTCACCGCTGGGCCTGGTCCGCCGTTCACGCCTGCGGGGGCCGAGAGCGGCGGACCTGTACCGCTTCGTGGCCGGTTCCTGCCTCTTCTTTCTCGGATACGTGACGAAAGGGCGCTCCCTGCCCGGTGGGGTGTACGGGGCGACCGTGGCCATCACGGCCGGGATGGTGCTCATGCTGTTCGGGGTGACGCTGGCCACGACCTGGGTGATCAGGGTGTACGCGCGCCGCGCCGCCCGGCGGGCCGGCTCGCCCGAGATGCTGCTGGCCGCGCGGCTGGTCGAGGCGGACCCGAGGGCCCGGGCCAGAGCCCTGTCCGTGGTGGGCCTGACGGTGTTCTTCGGCGCGGCCGCCGGGGCCCAGCAGGCGGGCATCGGCTACCACCACGCCCATGCGCTCGTCGACGCCGCGCTCCTGGTGGCCCTGGTGACGTCGGCGGCCGCCCTCGTGGTGCACCAGGCCGAGGAGCTGCTCGATCATCGCCGCTCGTTCGCCGCGCTGGCCGCCTCCGGGGTGCCGGAGCGGGCGCTGGGCGGGGTCCTCGTACGGCAGGCGGTCATCGCCGCGCTGCCGATCTGCGTCGTGGCGGCGGTCGGGGGAACCGTGGTGGTGATCCTGCCCCTCGCCGACTACTACCAGGTGGGGTGGCTCGGCTGGGCGGTCGGCAGGGCCGTGGCCATGGCGGGCATCGGGGTTCTCACCGCGGTGCTCGTGGCCCTGGCGGCCCGCCCGCTGCTGCGCGACACGCTCCGCCTGGAGAGGCTGCGCGCCTGAGAGAGGCGCCGGCCGTGGAACCGCCGGATCCCCGGGCACCCGGCCCGGGGATCCGGCGCGCCGCGTCAGCGTTCGCTGGAGGCCGCGCGGTAGTGCAGGTCCTGCACGTACGGCGTCGCGCTGATCGCGTACGGCGAGACCACCTTCGCCACCACGGCCGAGCTCCTGGTGACCGAGGCCGAAGCGGTGCCCGCCTTCAGCGGGAACGTCTTGGCGGACACCCCGGCGGGCGCGTCGTAGGTCTGCGTCGTGCCGCCGATCGTGACCGACACCTTGCCCGCCGCGGTCAGCATGGTGAGCACCTCGACGGTGTCGCGGGCCGCGGTGCTGCCGTCACGCAGCTTCATGAGCTTGGTCTGCGCGTACGACGGATCGGCCGCGACCGGCTGGACCCGGTGGGTCAGGTACGCCGTGTCGTTGGTGATCTTCGGGCAGCCGAGCTTGTAGCAGGTCAGGTAATAGGCGCTGATGTCGAGATAAGTCCAGCCGGCGTTCCTGGAAGGGGCGAACTGGGTGTTCTCCGAGTAGTCGTTCCAGGTGGTGAGCTGCACCCACTCCGCCTTGCCGTCGATGGCCCCCTTCCAGGTGGCCCGCAGGTTCTCGGTGTTGCCCGCCTCGTCGAAGATGCTCTGGTTGGGACGCTCGTCCTGGACGGACACCGGCTGCATCCAGATCTTGCCCATGCCGTGCGCGCGGTCGATGTTCGTCGTCAGAGCGGCGTTGGCCGCGGGGCTGCGGCTGCCCCAGTTCGAGAAGCCGTAGCTGATGGAGGCGAAGGCGTCGCGGTGCTTGTTGAAGTCGACGAACGTGGGCACCAGGGCGACCTTGATGCCGTGCTGCGTCTCCATGGTCTTCATCCAGTCCGACCACCAGGCGGCGGTGCGGCCTTCGGCCTTGAACGGCGCGACGACGAGGCGGTCGTCGGCGAGCCGGTAGACCGACTTCGAGGCGGCCAGCTTGGCCATGGCGGTGGCGAAGGCGGCGCTGTCCACCGAGGACAGGCCGTTCATGTCCGGCATGAGCACGATCTTGAAGCCGGGGTCCACGGCCTCGGCCGCCTTGACGAGGTTCTGCACCCGCGTCCACTGCGCGCTGGTCACGGAGAGGATGTCGACGGTGAAGCCGTCCAGGCCCGCGGCGATGGCCTGCCGCACCTCGGTCTTGAGGTCGGCCAGCGCGTAGTCGCCCGTGATCGGGTCGCGTCCCAGCGGCCGGTCGCGCAGCAACCCACCGTAGGCGGCGTGCTTGCCGCTCTCGCCGTCCGGCTTGAGGTAGTTCCTGGCGTAGTAGTCGCCGGCCGGAGCCTGGTTGTCGAGGGAGATCGGATAGGGGCTGAAGTAGTGCGCGAACACCTTCTTGGCCGAGGCCCGCAGCGCCGCGGTGCCCGCCAGGGTGAAGGGCAGCGGCCCGCCGGTCTGCTCTCCCCCGGTGCCCTCCGTATAGGTGACCGTGAGTTTCGGCCCCCGGTCCCCGCTCTCGCGCGAGGACATCAGGACGGTCGTGGTGGCATCGGTCCCGGTGAGGGCGAACGCGTACGTGCCGTCGCCCTTGACGGCCGACGAGACGTCCAGCTTGGCCGTCGCGCCGGCGGTGAAGCCGGTGTGCGAGCCGATGACCGGCGCGCTCAGCGCCGGACGGGTGTTCCAGGTGGTGGCGGCCTCCGTCCAGGCGCCCGTCACCGGACGGACGGAGACGGTGGTGTCGGTCGTTCTGGCCGAGACCACGTCCAGCGTGACCTTGACGTCCTCGGCGTCCTGCGGGATGCCGGTCACCTTGAAGCGGGTCAGGGCGGCGCGCTGCCCCGCGGTGGCGCCGCCGCACGCGGTGCCGCAGACGCTCACCCAGGTCGCGGTCGCGAAGCTCTTGGCCGGCTCGGCCTGGCTGACGAACACGTCCTCCGCCGCGGCGAACGTCACGCTGACGGGGGCGACGGCGGACGCCTGCGCGGGGGCCACAGCGGCTGTCGCCAGCATGGCGACGCCCGCCGCCGCCCCCAATAACGTCCGATATCGGTTGGCCATGAAACTCCCTTGCCTTACGGTACGGCCAAGGATGGATCATGCTCAAGCGTCGGATCCACACTTTTCGGATAACTCACAGGTGCCGGACAGTCGACTGCGTCCCCTTCTCCTCCAGGAGACGGGACGCAGTCGGCGGCGTGCCGCTTCTCGGTACGGACCGGCGGTCCGCCCGGAGGCGTCAACGCCGACGTAGGGACATCGAGCCCAGCATGACGCAGGCCAGGCCGCATGCGACGATGACGATCCCCGTGATGACGTTGTTGATGATCGTGCCGGCGCTGGCTGTGTGCGGCGGCAGCACCCACGGGGCGATGATCGTCCACACTCCGATGACCGGTACGACAAATGCCAGCCCGTGGATCCTGCCGTACGCCGAGGCTATCCCGGCCGCCAGCAGCGCCAGGGCGATACCGGTGATCAGATTGTTGACGGTCAGGGTCGAGCGCCCGAAGAATCCCACCACCCATGGCGAGATGGCGAGATAGAGACCGCTCAGGAATGTCAGTCCGCTGACGGACTGCCCCGACGGGCTCTGCGCAGCCATGTCGTATTGAGCTCGCAGGGCCGCTATGTCCGGGTGCTGACCCATGTCGAGTTTCGGATGGAGTGGACTATCAGCCATGTCCCACACCACCTTCCCCATACCGCGTGGAGGTTTGAATACGTAACCCCTTCCCCCACGGTCACGCCAACGCGCCCACCAGGGTCAACATTTCTCCAAATCGCTTGCCGCGCCTATGACGGCGAGCAGCAACCGTCGGCGCAGCCGTCCGGCTCGGCGCCGGCGGGCACGGCGCAGCAGGCGTCTCCGCGCCAGGCGTCGCGCCCTTCCTTGACCGCGACCGCGGCGATGACCAGGGCGGCGATCGGGTCGGCCCAGGACCAGCCGAAGGCGCTGTTGAGCGCGAGCCCGGCCAGGAGCACCCCCGACAGGTAGGTGCACAGCAGGGTCTGCTTGGAGTCGGCCACCGCCGAGGCCGAGCCCAGCTCACGACCGGCGCGGCGCTGGGCGTACGACAGGAACGGCATGACGGCCAGGGACAGGGCGGCCAGGATCAGACCCGGGGTGGAGTGTCCGGCCTCCCCCGCGCCGAGCAGGGCGCGTACGGCGTCGACGGTGACGTAGGCGGCCAGGGCGAAGAAGGAGATCGCGATGACGCGCAGCGCGGCCCGCTCGCGGCGTTCGTGGTCGGCGGCGGAGAACTGCCAGGCCACCGCGGCGGCGGAGGCGACCTCGACGACCGAGTCCAGCCCGAAACCGATGAGCGCCGTGGAGGAGGCGATGGTCCCCGCGGTGATGGCGACGACGGCCTCGATCACGTTGTAGGTGATGGTGGCGGCGACCAGCAGCCGGATCCGGCGCCGGAGCACGGCGCGCCGGGCCGGCGCCGGGCCCAGGTTCTGTGCGGTCACGACCCGGCCTCCCCCACCGGGGCGGGGCGCAGGGTGACCGCGTGGCCCGTGGCGGCCAGCAGCTGCTCGGCGGAGGCCAGCAGGTCCATCAGCTCGGGCCGGGTCAGGGAGTAGAACGACTGGCGGCCTTCGGCCCGGTAGTCCACCAGGTCGCAGTCGCGCAGGCAGGCCAGGTGCTTGGAGACCGTGGACTGGGCCAGCCCGAGCTCGGCCGTCAGGTCCACCACTCGCGCCTCGCCCCTGGCCAGGCGCTGCACGATGCGCAGCCGGGTCTCGTCGGCCAGCGAGTGGAACAGCGCCGCCGCCGGAGGGACCCCGGCGGCGATGTCGGTACTGACACAGCGGCCACCGTCGTAATCAATCGCCATATGGCGATGATAACGCGGATGAGCGATCGCTGCCATCAGGTGACCCGGCGGTCCGGCCGCGGCACCCGTCAGCGCGCGGCGCAGGGCCCGGTCAGGACGCGTCGTAGCGCACGCGGGCGGCGGCCACGTACTCGCGGTGCCGCTCGGCCCATTCGATGAGCCCGGCCACCTGGGACGACAGCGTCCGGCCGACCGGGGTCAGGTCGTAGTCCACCCGGGGCGGTGAGGTGGGGGTGACGGTGCGCTCCACCAGCCCGTCCCGCTCCAGGCTGCGCAGGGTGAGGGTGAGCATGCGCTGGGAGATGCCCTCGATGGCGCGCTGCAGCTCGGAGTAGCGCTTGGGGCCGCCGCCGAGCAGGTCCATCACCAGCACGCTCCATTTGTCCCCGACGCGGTCGAGGATGTCGCGCAACTGGCAGGACGGGTGGTGCTCGCCGACCGTCTCACGCACATCGGTGTGCCTAACGCGGGTCAAAGTGCCTTCTTCCGTCATGACGGCATTCTGAATCAGACTCGATGCGCGCACAAGAAGTAACCAGCGCACAGAAAGTGCTGTTGTGATGAGCATCGACTTGACCGATCCCCCACTCCGGCCCGGCCCTCGTCCGCGGACCACGGGTCTGGAGATCCCGCACGACCAGCTCGACCAGTTCTCCCCGCCGCGTATCAGGGCCGCCCTGGTGGCGGAGGCGCAGGCGCTGGCGGGCGTGTTCACCGGCCCCAGCCAGGTGTCCGAGCCCGCTTCACTCGCGCTGCGGCTGCGCGAGCCCGCCGGGCCGTGGGCGGCGTTCCTGCACCCCAGCCGTGACGAGTTCGGCCACATCCACCGCTCGGGTTTCCTGCACCTCACGGTGCCCGCGCCGCTCATCGATCCGCTCGAACGGGCCGGGTGGATCGAGCCGCATCCGATCAGCCGGCGCCCCGAGTGGCCCGACACGATCGTGATGCTTTACGCCCCGCGCGACGAGGCCGAACTGGCCGTCGCCCGCGCCGTCCTGCGCGCCTCCTGGCGGCAGGCCACCACAGCTTCCACGGAAACGGAGTGATCATCATGCGTGCCATGGCTTTCACCGGCTTCGGCGCCGACCTGGCCGCCGCCGACCTGCCCGTGCCGGAACCGGGTCCCGGCGAGGTGCTGGTCCGGGTGCTGGCCTCCTCGGTCAACGGTTTCGACCTGGGCGTGCTGGGCGGCTATCTCAAGGGCGTGTACGACTACGAGTTCCCGGTCGTGCTCGGCAAGGACTTCGCCGGCACCGTGGCGGCCGTCGGGGAGGGCGTGACCGGCCTGACGCCGGGTGCGGACGTGTTCGGCGTGGTCATGCGCCCGACTCTGGGCCAGGGCGGCTTCGCCGAATACGTGGTGGTGAGCGAGCAGTACGGCCTGGCCAGGATCCCCGAAGGGCTCGGCCACACCCGCGCGGGCGTGCTGGGGCTGGCCGGGACCGCCGCGATCGACGCCGTCGACGCCGTCGCCCCGGCACCGGGCGAGACCGTCCTGATCTCGGGCGCGACCGGCGGCGTTGGCGCGTTCGCCATCCAGCTGGCCGCCGCGCGCGGCGCCAGGGTGATCGCCACCGCCAGGCCCGGAGCCGAAGCCGCCTTCGTCACGGGACTGGGCGCCACCTGGGCCGTCGACCACGCCGATCTGCCCGCGCAGGTGGGCGCGATCGCGCCGGGCGGGGTCGACGCCGCGCTGCACCTGGCGGGCGACGGCCCGGCGGTCGCCGCCCTGCTGGCCGACGGCGGGCGGCTGGCCTCCACCCTGCACTACGTGCCCGACGAACCCGGCCGCGACCTCAAGGCCACGGCGGTGATGGCCGACCCGAACCCGGACACCCTGGCCCGGCTCGCCGCCGACGCGGCCGAGGGACGCCTGCGCGTGCCGGTGGCCCGCGCCTACCCGCTGGCCGAGGCGCCGCGCGCGGTCTCCGACTTCACCGCCGGCACCGTCGGCAAGCTCGCCGTCACGATCTGAGCAAGTAGGCGGCCCTGGTGGGCAGGGTTTCCCCATGCCGGAACTCCCCGACGTGGAGGGCTTCCGCCAGGTGCTGTCGGAGCACACCGGCGAGCCGATCAGGGCCGTGCGCGTTCGCGACCCGGGGGTCCTGCGCGGCATCGGCGCCCGGCGGCTGGCCGCCGCGCTGCGCGGACACCGGTTCGAGCGGCCGCGGCGGCACGGCAAGTGGCTGATCGCGCCCGCCGGCGGGCCGGTGCTGATGCTGCACTTCGGCATGACCGGCTCGCTGTCCTGGCACTCCCCCGAGGAGCCGTGGCACCGGCATGACCGGGTCGTCTGGCAGTTCGACGACGGGGAGCTGCGCTACCGGGACATGCGCAAACTCCAGGGCATCCGCCTCGCCGCCGACGAGGCCCAGGCCGAGCGGGTGCTCGGCGGCCTCGGCCCGGACGCGCGCGAGGTGTCGTACGCGTGTTTCGCCAGGCTGCTGTCGGGTCGCCGGGGACGGCTCAAGCCGGCGCTGATCGACCAAACGTTCCTCGCCGGCCTGGGCAACCTGCTCGCCGACGAGATCTGCTGGCACGCCGGCGTCGATCCCCGGCGTGCCGTGGCAGCTCTGGACGAGGCCGCACGCGCCGCCTTGTACGGGGCGATGCGCCGGGTCCTGCGCGTGTCGATCAAGGCCGGATGCGTGCCCGCACGTGACACCTGGCTGACCGGCGCGCGCGACGAGCCCGGCGGTCCCTGCCCGCGCTGCGGCACACCCCTGTCCCGCTGCCGGATCGCCGGCCGTACGACCGTCTGGTGCCCGGTCTGCCAGCCTCTCTGAAGGCATGAACCTTTCACCGGGTACGCGCCACTGACCTGCCCGGAAACGCGCCGCGCGAACGATCTCGTTGACGGTCGTTCATGACCGAGAGTCCACTGGTGCGCAAGCCCTCTGCCGGCCATCACGGTCGCCGACCGGCTCGCACCCATCGTCGCCCCCAGGATCGGACTCCGATGAGGACACGGCTGCTGCTCAGCACGCTCGTCATCGCCCTGGTCACAGCGGTCACGCCGCGGGCCGAGGCGGCGACGGGCGACGGCTCCCCCACCGACGCCAACATCTCCTTCACCGGGCGGTGGGACACCACCGCCTCCACCGCGTACGTGCCGTACTGGGCGGGCGCCTACCTCACCACCGGTTTCACCGGCAGAACGGTCAGGCTGAACCAGCGCAACACCATCGACCTGTACTACAGCGTCGACGGCGGCGCGTGGGTCTACATCCAGAACGTACGCGGCTCGGTCAACCTCACCCCCACGCCCCTGGCCGCGGGGAACCACACCTTACGCGTCTCCTACCGGGTCGTCGCCGGGTCCTACCACGGTGACGCCGTCTTCCAGGGCCTCGTGCTCGACCCCGGGGCCACGACGTACGCGATCGCGCCCCCGTCCAAGCTGATCGAGTTCGTCGGCGACTCCATCACCGTCGGCACGACCACCTCCAAGAACGCCCTGACCGCGTACGGCTGGCTCATCGGCGAGCGCCTCGGGGCCCGGCACACCCAGATCGCCCAGGGCGGCGCCTGCCTGGTGGCGACCGCGGACGGCTGCGTCGGCCTGGAGGCGCGCTTCCCCAAGCTCAACCCCAACGCCGCCACCCCGGACTGGAACTTCTCCCGCTACCAGGCCAACGCGGTCGTGATCAACTTGGGCACCAACGACGTGGGGCACGGCGTGAGCACCACCACTTTCCAGGCGTCCTACACCCACCTGCTGCAGGAGGTGCGGGCGGCCTACCCCGGGGCGGCGATCTTCGCGCTGGAGACCTTCACGAAGCGGTACGCCACGCAGACCCGGGCCGCGGTCACCGCCCGCAACTCCGCGGGCGACGCCAAGGTCTACTACGTCCCCACCGAGGGCTGGCTGACCAGCGCCAACATGTCCGACAACGTCCACCCGAACGACAGCGGCCACGTGGTCATCGCCGATCGCCTGGCGCCGATCATCAGCGCCAGGCTCTGAGGAACGGCGCCTGCGCTCCGAGCAGGCGGGCGAGGCCCTTGACGATCTCGGCGGCCAGCACCGCCTGCCCGGCTCGAACGCCCGCCCCGTCGAGGTCTCGACGGCCGCGTAGTCGGGGTCGGGCCTGAACAGGTCGTTCGCCCCGCAGGACACGTGGACCAGGTCGGGGCCGAACTCGCCGAGCCGGTCCAGCTGCGTCCGCACCGTCCGCGAGGCGGTCGCGCCGACTTCGGCGGCCTTCAGGTAGGCCAGATCGGGATGGATCCGGCGCAGCACGTCCGCGACGCGATCGGGCCACCCCAGGCCGGCGCATCCGGGGCTCGGGTCGCCGGTGCCCGCCGCCAGGCTGTCGCCGACGGTGGCGAAGCGCCCGGCCGCCGCCGCGGGAACGCACGGGCCCGGTGGTCGGGGACGCTCAGGCGGTAGCGGAATCGTCGTCGAAGCTGGCGTAGTAGGCGGCGGCCATGTCCTCGTCGCCGTGGCCCTGGGCGGCGGCGCGGTCGAAGCGCGCGGCCCCCGCGGCGGCGACGTCGAGGCGGACGCCGTGCTGCTCCCCCGCCTCGACGATCAGGTGGGCGTCCTTGGCGGCGGTGGTGACCGCGAAGCTGGGCGGCGTGAGGCGGCCCTCCAGCACCAGGCCGGTCTTGACGCGCAGGTAACCCATGTCCAGAGGGCCGCCCTCGATGGCGTCGAAGAAGCTCTGCGGGTCCACGCCGAGCGCCTTGGCCAGGGCCAGGACCTCGCCGGCCGCGTTGGTGGCGGCGAGGACCCAGCTGTTGGCCACGAGCTTGAGCCGGGTGGCGCCGGCGGCCGCGCCGTCCTCGCCGGTCCACACGGTGCGGGCGCCGACGGCGTCGAACACCGGTGTCACGCTCTGCCGGCCCTCACCGGGTCCCGCCGCCAGGACGAGCAGCTGCCCGGCCTCCGCGGGCTGGCGGGTGCCGAGGACGGGCGCGTCGTAGAAGACCAGCCCGTGCTCGCGGGCGAAGGCGGCCATCTCGCCGATGGCGTCGAGGCCCGCGGTGGTCGACTGCACCCAGGCGGCGCCGGGGCGCAGGGCGGGCGCGGCCTGCCGCATCACCTCCAGCACGGCGGCACCGTCGTAGAGCATGGTGAGGACGACGTCGGCGTCGCGCACGGCGTCGGCGGGGGTGCCGGCGACGTGCACCCCCTCGGCGGCCAGCGGTTCGGCCTTGTCCTTGGAGCGATTCCAGGCGCGGACGGCGTGGCCCGCGCGGGCGAGGTTGCGGGCCATCGCGGCCCCCATGATCCCGGTGCCCAGAACGCTCACGGTGAGGTTGTCGGCCATGAGGTCGCCTTTCTATCTTGTCGTGCCCGGTTCAGGACGAGGATCCGTATCCGGCTACCCTTCCCGGCAGCCCGCACGCTAACTTGAACATCAATGTTCAGGTTATGATCCTCGAACGGTGCCGAACATATTCCAGGAGGGCGCCATGACGACCGGCCACGCGGGACAGCTCGCCTTCGAACGGCGAGGGGAAGGGCCGCCGGTGGTGCTGTTGCACGGCATCGGGCACGACCGCCACGGCTGGGATCCGGTGACGGATCGGCTGACGCCTCACCATGAGCTCGTGCTGGCCGACCTTCCCGGCC
This sequence comes from Nonomuraea sp. NPDC049625, assembly GCF_040675285.1. NCBI lineage: Bacteria > Bacillati > Actinomycetota > Actinomycetes > Streptosporangiales > Streptosporangiaceae > Nonomuraea > Nonomuraea sp. NPDC049625. The sequence goes on from NZ_JBFAOQ010000009.1 coordinate 464,683, forward strand.
ACGGCGGCTCGCCGCTTTCCCACGGCGGCGGCCCCCTCGGGGTCATCGAGCTGACCGATCGCGTGGAACGCCTGCTGGACGAGCTCCACCTCGATTCCCCGCTGATCGCCGGCAATTCCCTGGGCGGCGCGATCGCGCTGGAACTGGCGCGCCGGGGCCGGGCCCGAGGCGTGGTCGCGCTGGCGCCGATCGGCTTCTGGTCGCGCCTGGAGGTCGCCTACGTCGTGGCGGCGTTGCGCGGCTCCCGTGGCCTGGCCCGCCTGCTCGCCCCGCTGCTGCCCGCGCTGGTGCGCCGCAGCGTGGTACGCGCCACGATGATGGGCCTGTACTTCGCCCACCCGCTCCGGCTCAGCGCGGACGAGACCCTGCGCACCATGCGCGCCTTCGCCGACGCCCCGGGGGTGCGGGCGATCCTGCCGTACAGCAGGCACTACCTCTTCGGCAGCGGCCGCGGCATCGATCAGGAGGCGATCACGATCGCCTGGGGCACCCGGGACCTGCTGCTCATCGGCGGCCAGGCCCGCCGGGCGCGGAGGCTGCTCCCCGCCGCCCGCCACGTCAGGCTGGCCGGCAGCGGGCATGTCCCCATGTCCGACGACCCCGCCGGCGTGGCCGGCCTGATCCTCGCCCAGGGCCGGCGGAAGCCGTCAGGCCGCTCCTCGTAACGGCGAGCCCTCGAAACGGCGGGTCCTCGTAACGGCGAGCCCTCGAAACGGCGGGTCCTCGTAACGGCGCGTCCTCGAAACGGCGCGTCCGACGCCTCCGGCCGTCGCACAGGCCGCCGTCCGGCGAGCCGGTTCGGATCGGACAGGCGGGCCGGCAGGTCAGGGTGCGCGGAGGTCGCGCAGTGCGGCCGCGAGCCGGTCGATGTCAGCCGCAGACGTGAACAGGGCAGGCGTGACGCGGACGCCGCCACCGCCCGCCATGCCCGTCCGGGCGACGGTGAAGATCCGATGGTCGCGCATCAGGCGGTCGGCGATGGCGATGTTGCCGGCCTCCGTGGTGAGCCCGCGCAGGCGGAAGGCGGTGATGGCGCCGTACATGCCGGGCTCGTCCGGGGTGAGGATCTCCACGTTCGGGACGTCGCGGAGCGGGCGCACCCAGCGGTCGCGCAGGAACCGCAGCCGGGCCTGCTTCACCTGCGCCCCGAGGGCGTCGTGGAAGTCCAGGGCGGCGTCGACGGTGAGGAAGGGCGCGACGTTCATGGTGCCGGAGTGGACGCGCGAGCGGATGTCGGCGGCGGTGTAGGTCTCGTCGGCGTAGAGCGGGTCGATGTCGCCCAGGCGCTGCTCGCGGACGTAGAGGAACCCGGCGCCCAGCGGCGCGCCCATCCACTTGTGCAGCGAGAAGACGGCGAAGTCGGCGTCGAGGTCGGGGAGGGTGAAGTCGAGCTGCCCCCAGGAGTGCGCGGCGTCCACGATCACGTCGACGCCCCGGTCGCGAGCCATGGAGACGATCCGGCGCACCGGCGTGACCAGGCCGGTGCGGTTGTTCATGTGGCTGAGCAGGAGCAGCTTCGTCTTCGGGTGCTCGCGCAGGGCGCGCTCGTAGGTGTCCAGCACCGCCTGGCAGGTCGCGGGCTCGGGCATGACGATCCGCGCGACCTCGGCTCCACGCCGGTCCTTCAGCCAGTTCATGGCGTACTGGCCGCTGTGATAGTCCAGGTCGGCGTACATCACCTGATCTCCGGGACGCAGGAGGCGGTAGCCGGAGATCAGGTTCTGCAGGGCCTCGGTGCCGCCCCGGGTGAGCGCGATCTCGTCCCTGGTGACGCCGAGCATGCCCGCGAGGCGATCGCGGATCTTGTCGGCGCCGGCCTTGTACGTGGTGCGCAGCAGGTGCGAGTTCTGCTCGTTGAGCAGGTCCACGTTGCGGTGGTACGCCTGCCGTACGGGCTCCGGCATGACGCCGTAGTAGCCGTTCTCCAGGTTGACGAAGTCCGGGCTCACCCGGAACCGGCGGGCGACGGCGGCCCAGAAATCCTCGTCCCGGGCCAGCCGCTCGGCGGTGACGCCGCGCCGGACGGCCGGCGGTCCGGCGGCGACCGGAGCGGCGGCCAGCGCACCGAGTCCGGCGACGACCCGGCGTCTCGACACGGTCATGGACGGCTTCACCACCTGGCATCAATGGGACACGCGAATCCCCAGTGTGGCGTCGGTCGCGGCAAACTGCGGGTTCATTTCCCCGTGTCGGCAGCAGGTGCGGCGGATTGTCCCGCACTCTCCATAAAGCGCCTTACGGCTTTACCGGAATCTTTGAATTCTCCGGGCGCGGCCGGCGGCCTCGCGGGCATTATCACCGGTGATGCTCACGACACGGACCACCCGTTCCCGCCGTCCGCCCGGCCGGCCGGCGGCGCATGCGGTGCTCGCGCTCGTGCTGCTCATCGGCGTGGTGTTCGCCCATGGCGGCGCGTGCGCGGCCGTGGAGCTGTCGGAGCCGGTCGCCCACAGCGTCGATCTGAAGAACACCGCCGTCTACAGCGCGCGATGCCTGCACCGCGAGCTGCCGCCGCGCCACCAGCACGGCACCGAGCAGGACTGCTCGGCGACCAACCCGGCCGACACGCCGATCTTCGCGGCGATGTCCACGGCCTCGTCCGTCCCGTCGGCGCAGGCCGCCGCGGCGGCCACGGCGGTCCCGGCGCGCGCCGCCGGGACCGCCGCGCCGTATCTGGAAAATCTCAGCGTGATGCGCATATAGGACCGCGACGTCCATCAGCCGTCCATGTCCGTCCGGATTCGCGGCCATTCGGTCATGCCGCGAATTGCGCCATTCACTTCGGGGATTTCACCAATGTCATCACAAGCTACTTTTGCGCGTCCGCAGAAGACGCCGCCCACCGGTTTCTCGTCGCTTTCCCTCGCCGTCGGCAATACGCCGCTGGCATTCATCTCCGAGCCGTTCGTACCGGGAGGAGGGTTCTGGGCCAAGCTGGAAGGGTTCAATCCGGGCGGCATCAAGGACCGGCCGGCCCTGCACATGGTGCGCCAGGCCAGGGCCCGAGGGGACCTCCGGCCGGGGGCCACGATCATCGAGTCCACCAGCGGCACCCTGGGGCTCGGCCTGGCCCTGGCCGGGATCGTCTTCGGCCATCCGGTCGTGCTGGTGGGCGACCCCGGCATGGAGCCGCTCATGTGCCGGCTGCTCTCCTCCTACGGCGTACGCCTCGAGATCGTCCGCGAGCCGCACCCGGCCGGCGGCTGGCAGGAGGCCCGCCGGGAACGGGTGCGGCGCCTGCTGGCCGACATTGCCGGCTCCTACTGCCCCGACCAGTACAACAACCCGGACAACGCCGACGCCTACGCGGGGCTCGCCCACGAGTTGCTGGGCCGGTTGCCGCACATCGACACGCTGGTGTGCTCCGTCGGCACCGGCGGGCACAGCGCCGGCATCCACGGCGTGCTCCGCCGCCATTTCCCCCGGCTGAAGCTGGTCGGCGTCGACACCGTCGGCTCGACCATCTTCGGCCAGCCCGCCCGGCCCCGCCTGATGCGCGGGCTCGGCTCCAGCATCCATCCCCGCAACGTCGCCTACGACGCCTTCAGCGAGGTGCACTGGGTCAGCCCGGCCGAAGCGGTCTGGGCCTGCCGAGCCCTGGCCGCCGGTCACTACGTCTCGGGCGGCTGGAGCACGGGCGCGGTCACCCTGGTGGCCCGCTGGCTGGCCCGCACCGCGCCTGACCAGACCGTCGTGGCGGTCTTCCCCGACGGGCCGTGGCGCTACTGGAACAGCATCTTCGACGACGACTACTGCCACGTCAACGGCCTGCTCGACACGGTCCCGGCCGAGGAGCCCGACCTCCTGCGCGAGCCGGCCGAGCGGGAGGTGCACCGCTGGACGCGCTGCGCCACCGTGACGGACCCCCTGGCAGGCCGGCGATGAGGGACACGCTGCGGCAGTTCCGCTCCTTCGACCGGCCGGTCCAGCTCCTGCAGATCAACCAGGCGGGCATCAACCTCGGCTTCTACATGCTCATGCCCTACCTCGCCCAGCACCTCTCGGCCGGCGCCGGCCTGGCCGCCTGGACGATCGGGCTGATCCTGGGCCTGCGGAACATGAGCCAGCAAGGCATGTTCCTGATCGGCGGCACCCTGGCCGACCGGCTCGGCCACAAGCCGATGATCATGCTCGGGTGCGCGCTGCGGACCGTCGGATTCGCCCTGTTCGGGCTGACCACCTCGCTGCCCCTGCTGGTCCTGGCCGCCGCCGTGACGGGCTTCGCGGGCGCGCTGTTCAACCCGGCCGCACGGGCCTATCTGGCCTGCGCGGCCGGGGAGCGCAAGGTCGCCGCCTTCGCCGTGTTCAACGTCTTCTACCAGGGCGGCATCCTGCTGGGCCCGCTGGCCGGCCTCGCCCTGCTGCACACGGGGTTCACCGCCGTGTGCCTGTCCGCCGCGGCGATCTTCGCGGTGCTGACCGTCCTTCAAGGGCTGTGCCTTCCGGCCCGGCGTGCTCCCGTGCCGGAGGAGCGGCAGCCGGTGCTGCGGGAGTGGCGGCGGGCGTTCGGAGACCGGGCGTTCGTGTCCTTCGCCGCGGCGATGATCGCCTCGTACGCGCTGTCGTACCAGATGTATCTGGCCCTGCCGCTCGAGGTGCAGCGCCTCGGCGGCGGCGAGGCGGGGGTGATGGCCCTGTACGCCCTCTCGGCGCTGCTCGGCATCGCCGGCCAGGTCCGCCTGACCGCCTGGAGCTCGGCCCGGTGGACGCGCGGCCAGGCGATCAGCCGCGGCCTGGCGCTCATGGGGGTCGCCTTCCTGCCGCCCGCGGCGCTCGCCCAGCCGGCTCTCGCGCCGGTGTGGGCGATGGTGCCCGTCGTGATGTGCGTGCTCCTGCTCACCCTGGGCACGCTGGTCGCCTTCCCGTTCGAGATGGCCACCATCGCCGACATGGCGGGAGATCGGCTGATCGGCACCTATTACGGGCTGTACAACCTGCTGTCCGGGCTGGGGATCCTGGCCGGCAACCTCGTGGCCGGCGCTCTGGTCGACACGGCCCGCTCCACGGGGTGGGCCGGCCTGCCGTGGCTGCTCCTGGCCATCGCGGGGCTGGCCTCCGCCGCGGCCGTCCGGCGGCTGGACCGGCGCGGCCGGCTCTCCCCCGGCGGCCGGACCGCCGTGCTCGGCGACCGGCCACAGGCGGCATAGGGGCGGTAATCTGCTAGCCGGCGCAGGACACGGCAGGGGGCGACGGTGCGGCTGGGCAACCTGGAGCGATCGGTCATGGAAGCTCTGTGGGAGCATCCGGACGGCATGTTCGCCCACGTCCTCGCGGCCCGCCTGCCGTCGCGGCCGGCCACCACGACGGTGCTGACCGTCCTGATGCGGCTTTCCCACAAGGGCATGGTCTCCCGCGAGCGCGTCGGCCGGGCGCACCTCTACAAGGCCACCGCCGGCAAGGACGCGTTCGTCGCCGAGGCCATGCGGGCCGCGCTGGACGAGGCGGGCGACGTCTCGGCGGCCGTGCAGCGCTTCGTCGGCACGGTGACGCCGGAGGTGGCCGCCGCCTTGCGGGAGGCGCTGGGCGAGCGGGACGGATCCGCGCCGTGATCGTCTGACTGGTCGCGCCTCCGGTCTGCGTCACCCTCTGACGACGGGGGTCGAGGACGGTGGCGGGATGACCGGGCGCCGCGCCGCGCCCGGTCATCCCAGCTTGGCGTCAGCGCTCGATGAACACCGGGTTGGAGTAGAACCACAGGTCGGCCCACGGGTCGGAACCCTTCGGGTCGGGCTGGGGCTCGAGCTCGTCGGTGTTGGTGCCGCGGACGCGGACGTACATGGGGCCGTCGATGTCGCGCACCGTGTGACGGACGACGATCTCGTCACCGTCGCGCCGCCACTGGCCGGCGCCGTAGCGGGCCTCGACCTTGGTGGTGGGGTTGGTGTCGGAGGAGCGGTCCTTGGCCGGGCCGGTGACCCGGCCGGTGATGATGTCGACCCGCTTCACCTGCGGGCGCTCGCCCTTGGCGTTGGCGGTACGCGGCACGCGGAAGCGGACCTCGACCTCGGCGTCACGGTCGTTGCCGCGCAGCGTGAGGGTCTCGCCGACGCTGACGGTGTTGCCCTCGGCCTGGCCCTGCGCCTGGCCGGCGCGGGAGACCGTGAGGTCGAGCTGGTCGATCAGGTCGCCGATGACGACGAAGATCCGGCCGCTGCGCAGACCGTCGAGGATGTCGGCGTAGTCCCAGCCCGCGTGCACGTACGTCTTGGAGTACTCGCCCGGCCAGAAGTCGCTGCCGCCGTCGCTGTAGTGCCGGTGGGAATCGGACGTGGAGGTGATCCACCAGCGGCGCCCCTCGCCGAGCAGCGAGTCCCACAGGCCGCCGAGCCGGGCGGTCATCTGGTCGAAACCACCCATCGTGGGGTAGTTGCCGTAGCCGCCGCGCTCGCCGTCCGGGTCGATGCTGCCGTCCTTCCTGAGCGTGCCGGCCTGGTGGCCGGGGGCGCCCTCGAAGCCGTGCGCGATCTCCGGCGCGGTGTCGTTCCAGTTGCGGAACTCCGCCGGGGTGTCCTGGCCGTAGACGCCCAGCCCGGAGGCGGAGCGGGCGGGGTGGTTCGCGAACAGCAGCGGCTTGTGCGGGAGCTGCCGCATCACGCGCAGCGCCTCCAGCATCTTCTGCTCGGTGTCGAACGTCGGGTCCGCGGGGAACGGGTCACGCTTGGAGAAGCGGCTCTCCAGCTGGAACAGGATGTCGCGCTCGGAGGACACCTTCGGGATGATCAGGCTGGAGTGGTCGGCCGCGGGCGTGTCCAGCTCCATGCCGTAGAACTGCAGCACCCGCGGCACGGACCGGCGCGCCTCCAGGAGGCTCGGGTACCTCTGCTCCGCGTCCAGCTTGGAGTGCAGCGGGCCACCGTGGTCGGTCGACACGATCCAGGCGAGCCCGAACTGCTGCGCGTGCGTGGCGTTGACCGACAACGGGTAGATGGCGTCCCCGCCGATGATCGGCTTGGGCGGGGTGGTGGAGTTGTCGTACCCCACGCTGAACTCGCTGTGCACATGGTGGTCGCCGGGCAGCCAGCGCCGGCGGCTCCCGCCGGGGCGCCGGTCGTCGGCCCAGGCCGGACCGGTCAGGCCGCCGACGGCGACCGCGCCGACCAGTCCGCCGGTGACGGCGAGCAACCGCCGTCGTGTCACGAGCTCGTTCTCTGGAGAAGCGGACATCGAGGATAGTTCCTCTCAAAAGGGCGCTATATGTCCGCACGAGTCCATCCATCACACGTGACGCGCCATCAACGGATCCCCGGCCTCGAGAAGAACAGTCGGAGACCGGCGGCTGTGCGATTCGGGTCTTCCCGAGGGCGGGTTTGGCGGTCTACGTTCTCCTATGCCGCCGATTCGGGCAGAATGCACCGATTCCTGCGAGTCAAAGGAGCTCATATGCGCATCACCTCGCGCCGAGGTGCGTACCGCGTCCTCACCATGGCAGCGGCGCTCGCCTTACCCCTCTCGCTCGTCCCCGCCGCGGCGCAGGCGGACCCGGGACCGAACGCGGCGCAGAAGAAGCTGATCGACTCCATCACCGCGCCCGCCGTCAAGAAGCACCTGCAGGCCCTGCAGACGATCGCCAACGCCAACGGCGGCAACCGGGCGGCCGGCACGAGCGGGCACGCGGCCTCGCGCGACTACGTCGTCAGCAAGCTCAAGAAGGCCGGCTACACCGTGACGGTGCAGCCGTTCGACTTCGCCTTCTTCGAGGAGAAGTCGACCGCCCTGCTGGAGCGGACCTCCCCCAACCCGCGGGTCTTCGCCCCGACCCCGCCTGACGGCTCCTCCGTCGGCGAGTTCGCCACCATGAGCTACTCCGGCTCCGGTGAGGTGACCGGGACCCTGCAGAACGTCGACCTGGTCCTGCCGCCCGGCCCGACGCCCAGCAGCTCGAGCTCCGGCTGCGAGGCCTCCGACTTCGCCGGCTTCACGCCCGGCAACATCGCCCTGCTCCAGCGCGGCACCTGCAACTTCGTCGTCAAGGCGCAGAACGCCCAGGCCGCCGGAGCCGCCGCCGCGATCATCTTCAACGAGGGCCAGCCCGGCCGTACCGACACCCTGCTCGGCAACCTCGGCGAACCCGTGTCGATCCCCGTCCTGGGCGCCAGCTTCGCCGTCGGCCAGGAACTGGCCTCGGCCACCAGCGTGGTGCATCTCAAGACCGACACCATCAGCGAGATCCGTACCACCCACAACGTGATCGCCGACTCCAAGTGGGGCGACCCGAACAAGGTCGTCATGTCCGGCGCCCACCTCGACTCCGTACCGGCCGGGCCGGGCATCAACGACGACGGCTCCGGCAGCGCCGCGACGCTCGCGGTGGCCGAGGCGCTCGGCAAGGTCCCCACCCGCAACAAGCTGCGCTTCGCCTGGTGGAGCGCCGAAGAGCTGGGCCTGCTCGGCTCCACCGACTACGTGGACACCCTGCCGGCCGCCGACCTGGCCAAGATCAAGCTGTACCTCAACTACGACATGATCGCCTCCACCAACTACGCGTTCAAGATCTATGACGGTGACAACAGCGACGCCGTCGGCTCCCCCGCCGGCCCGCCCGGATCCGACGAGATCGAGAAGCTCTTCGAGAAGTACTTCGACACGCTGCGCCAGGGCCACAACGGGACCGACTTCGACGGCCGCTCCGACTACGGACCGTTCATCGCGACCGGCATCCCGGCGGGTGGCCTGTTCACCGGCGCCGAGGGCATCAAGACCGCCGAAGAGGCCGCGCTGTTCGGCGGCACCGCCGGCGAACCGTACGACCCCTGCTACCACCAGGCCTGCGACACCATCGCCAACATCAACGACAAGGCGCTCGCGCTGAACACCGGCGCCATCGCCACGGCGACCGTCGTCTACGGCTTCACCTCCGACCTGCCCGGCCCCGACACCCGCGCGGCGGCCACCACCAAGCGCGCCGCCACCAGCGCCGGCGCCGACCTCCAGGGCCGGTCGAAGGGCTGAGCGAACGGGCGCGCCGTCCCCAGGCCGACCGAGGCCGACCTGGGGGCGGCGCCTCACGGTGTCGCCGGTTCGAACCGCTTCACGGTGACAGCTCCCCCAGTACCTGGGTGCCCGCCGCGGCCAGCAGCGCGGCGACGGCGGCCGTGGCCCACCTTGAAGACCTTCACCCCGCGCCGACCGTCACCGACGCTTCGGCGGAGCGGTGCTGCCGCGGACGATGAGCTCGGTGGCGAATTCGACCCGGTGCTGCGGCAGCGATGTGCCCTGGGCGAGTGCCACGACCATTCTGGTGGCAGCGATCGCCATCTCGGTGAGCGGCTGGCGGATCGTGGTCAGCGGCGGGACGGCCCAGCGGATGGAGGGCAGGTCGTCGAAGCCCACGACGCTGAGGTCGTCCGGGATGCGCAGCCCGAGCTCGTGAGCCGCGCGGTAGACGCCCAAGGCCTCGCCGTCGTTGCAGGTGAAGATGGCGGTGGGCGGGTCGGGCAGGCGCAGCAGCCGATGGGTGCAGGCCAGGCCGTCCTCGATCTGGAAGTCGCCCCGGCAGATCAGCTCCGGGTCCACGGGCACGCGCTCGGTGTCCAGGGCGGCGCGGTAGCCGTCGAGCCGCGCCCGGCTCGACAGGGCGTGGTCGGGACCGGTGATGACGGCGATCCGGCGGTGTCCGAGCTCCAGTAAGTGCCGGGTGGCCGAGAGCCCACCGGTCCAGTTGCCCGCGCCCACGGACGGCACCCGGTGACCGGGGTCGCCGGTCGGATCGAGGAGGACGAGGGGGATCTCGCGGCGGGCCAGCCGCTCCCGCTGGAGCTCGGTCAGGCCGGAGAAGACCGCGATGACGCCGGTCGGTCGGTGGCTGAGCACGCCTTCGAGCCAGTCGCTCTCGGGGATGTGGCTGCCCTGCAGCTCGGAGACCGACACGGTCAGCTGGTGCTCGCGCGCCACCTGCCCGACTCCCCTGATGATCTCCGTCGGGTATTCGCCCGCGAGTTCGTGGAAGACCAGCTCCACCGCGGCGGCCGGGTCGACGCGCCGCCGCTGCCTGCGGTAGCCGTGCTCGCGGATGAGGCCCTCGACCAGCGCGCGCGTCTCGGGCGCCACCGCGGAGCGGCCGTTGACCACTTTGGAGACGGTCGCGGCGGACACACCGGCGAGCCGGGCCAGCTCCGCCAATGTCAGCGGCTGTGCGCCGGACGACTCCCCGGTGGCGATCATGGCCGTAGTTTAGGACATCGACGTGGGCCGGCCGGGGGTGCGGCGCGGCGGGTCGCGCCGCACCGCGGGCCTCCTTCCCCAGTGGGGTCAGCAGGTGGAGCTGGGCAGACGAGATACCACAGGTTCTGCGGCGCGGCCCGGTAGCCGGTGCCGATCGGGGTGCGGTCCAGGTAGCAGTGGGTCGCCGAGCCGGCCTGCGACCGGTCGGTGAAGCTCAGGTACACCAGGTCGTAGCCCGAGGCGTTGGCGGTGCTAAGGAAAGCTCCAAGCGACCACCGTGACGGCGTGCCAACAAAACACGCGTGAGGCTCATCCAACAGAGCATGCAGCGATTCAAACGTGCCGGATCGGCGATGACGGCGAGCGCACTGCTGACCTTGGCCGTCTGCGGCCTCCCGGCATCCGGTGAGGCCACCGCGGTCAGTGCGCAGGGCCCGGCGACCACGAACGTCGGCCTCGCGGCGGCCTCCGCCCGCGGAGAAGGGTCGGCGCCGGGGCGCTGCCGTACCGAAGCCCTCTCGGCGCACCTCGGGCGGCAGGATCCGGGGGCGGGAAACGTGTACGCGCCGCTGGTGCTGACCAACACCTCCGCCCAGACCTGCTGGGTGTACGGCTTCGTCGGGCTGGTCATGTTCGACGGCAACGGCGACGCCATGCGTACACGGGTGCGCAGGGAGAACGTCCGGCCCCAACGGGTGGTGCTGAAGCCGAAGGCCTCCGCCCACGCCCGGCTGCACTGGGTGATGGTGCAGACCGGAGCCGAGAAGCGATGCCCGACCTCGGCCCGCCTGATGATCATCCCTCCGGACGAGGTGGCCCACCTGGAGATCCCGTTCACGGCGATGGCGTGCGACTCCGGGCGGATCGACGTCCGGCCGCTCGCCCCGGGCGCGCGCGCCTGACAGCCTGTTCCCGCCCGCACGACGAGGGCAGAGGTCCAGGGTGCGAGCTCCACCGTCGCCCCGCGTCCATTGGCCGGTGATGTACCACCGTTGGTCGGAGATCACCTTCATCCACTGGCGCTATCCGCCCGCGTGCGTGCAGGCTCTGGTGCCGGGCGGCCTCACGGTGGAGACCTTCGACGGGGCGGCGTGGGTCGGGCTCACGCCCTTTCTCATGCGAGGCGTCCGGTTTCCCGGCCTGCCCGCCCTCCCGTGGCTGTCCACCTTCCCCGAGACGAACCTGCGCACGTACGTCCGCGACCCTCGTGGCCGTACCGGGATCTGGTTCCTGTCCTTGGACGCCGGACGCCTGCTCGCGGCCCTCGGTGGCCGCGGCGGCTACGGGCTGCCCTACTTCTGGTCGGACATGTCGGTGGACACCGGGGACGGCCGCACCCGCTACCGCTGCCGCCGGCGCCGGCCCGGCCCGGCCGGCGCGCGGTGCGACGCGGAGGCGGAGCGAGGGGCGCCCCTGGCGGAACACGAACGCGACGAACTCGCGCACTTCCTGACCGCCCGCTACCGCCTGTTCACCGTCGTGGCGGGTCGGCCAGCCACCGCGCAGGTGGAGCATCCGCCGTGGCCGCTGCACCACTCTGACCTCATCGGCCTGGACCAGGACCTGATCCAGGCCGCGGGGCTACCCACCCGCGAGGAGCCTCCCGTCCTGCATGCCTCCCCTGGAGTGCCGGTACGGGTGGGGATGTGGACCTGGTGACCACGGTTTACGCCGCTTCCGCGGCCTCTCCGACTTGCTGCAGGCTGGGGTGGCGGTGCTGGCTGGCCAGCAGATGGCCGATGGCGACGATGCCCACGACGGGCCACTCCACGATCTCCAATATCCCCAGAGAGACCAGGACCGCGTAGAAGACGAGGTGCTGGGGCCCCGGCATGGGCACCGTACCTACCACAGGCAAGGCGATCCGCCTGCCGTGCTCCGTCTTGATGGGCTCGCTCTTGGCGGACTCTCTCTTGGTGGGCTCGACGACCATGACGGCCCTCCTTCGGTCGACGACTCACCCTTCGCCTGCCCTCCGTCAGACCCGGTAACCCGCTCAGCCGGGCAGGGTCTCCCCGCCGATGGGGGCCAGGACCTCGCCCGTGTAGTACGACGAGAGGCGCCCGGCAGCGAAGAACACGTACGACGGGGCGATCTCGTCGGGGTCGGCGGCCCGCCGCATCGGGACCTGCCGGCCGAACTGCTCCACCTTCTCCTCCGGCATGGTCGCCGGGATGAGAGGAGTCCAGACGGGGCCCGGAGCCACCGCGTTGACCCTGATGCCGCGCTCCACGAGGCTCTGCGCCATCGAATAGGTGAAAGCGTTGATCGCACCCTTGGTGGTGGCGTAGTCGATGAGCGCCTTGTTGCCGCGCAGCCCGTTCACCGATGACGTGTTGATGATCGCCGAGCCCTCGCGCAGGTGCGGCAGCGCCGCTTTGGTGATGCGGAAGTAGCTGTGGATGTTGACGTCGAAGGTGTGCTGCCACTGCTCCTCCGACAGCACTTCCAGCGATTCGACGGGCTGCTGGTAGGCGACGTTGTTCACCACGATGTCCAGGCCGCCGAGGTCCGAGACCGCCCGTTCGACGACGGAGGCGCAGTGGTCGCGGTCGGCGAGGTCGCCCGGGATCAGCACACATCGCCGGTCCTCCGCCTCGACCAGTTTCAGCGTGTGCGCGGCGTCCTCGTGCTCGCTCAGGTACGCGATCGCGACGTCGGCGCCCTCCTTGGCGAAGGCCACGGCCACCGCCCGGCCGATCCCGGAATCGCCTCCGGTGATCAGGGCGCGCTTGCCTTCCAGCAGTCCGCTGCCGGTGTAGTGACGCATCTCGTCACGTGGCTCGGGCTCCATGCGTTCGGTGTGTCCCGGGTATGGCTGTTTCTGTGCGGGTGGCGTACTGTCCGGTCGTTCTGGCATGGCTCGCGCATGCCCGGACTCGCCCGGGATTAACGTCCGTGAGCCCGGCGCCGGGTGGTGCTAATGGCCGGACGAGGCAAGGGGGAAGGTGGTGCGCCCTTCCCCGGTGCGCGGCTCCGCCTGCCAGAAGAGGCGGTGGATCTCCGCGGCGTTGGTCAGCGGGTGATGCTGGAACGTTCCGGCCTGGCGGACGTGCTTCCCGCGGGCCGAGATGGCCAGACTGATGGACAGAGGTGCGACGAGAGCGCTGCCGTATCGCAGCCACTCCTCAGCCTTGTCGGTACGTCCGGCGGCGCGGTAGTCGCGGGCCACTCGCCGGCAGATGTCCGCCGGGATGGCGCCGAAGAAGTAGTCGCCGTGACAGGGAACCGGCCCGATGGCGATCTCGGGCAGAACCTGCCGGACCCGCTGCAGGAGCTGATTGCCCTCATGGAGGGCGTTCCGGTTCACCAGCAGGATGCCCAGCTGCAGGTTGGCCCGGGCGTACCGGTCGGCGCAGGGACCCGCGACACAGAGCGCGTCCGCGGCCTCCCACAGCGCCGCGCCGCGAGGGCCGAACCAGTCGCGCATGCGCTCGTGGGTGAGGCTCTTCTTCTCGCCGATGGCGGTCAGCGCCGCGTAGGTGGCCTCTTGCTCCACCGGCTGCGGCAGTTCCAGCAGCGGCTGCGGGCGAGCGGGGAGGGTCTCGGTCGGCTCGCGGGGCCGGCTCTCCGCAGCCGGCCAGTTGTCCGGGACGAGGTCGGGCGTGCGGCCGTCCCATTGCTTCATGACCTGGTCGACGAACAGGTCGGCCAGTGAGTCCGGCGAGGAGCCGGGTGCCGGCACGGTCAGGCTCTCCAGCGGGGACACCGGGACCGACACCATCACCGCGCCGCCGTCGGCGCTGTCGCCGTCACGGGTCTTCGGCGGGGGCTGCGCAGGCGGGACGGCGGCGGGACGGCTGGGGCTGGAAGGGCTGCCCGGGCCGGGGTGGGAAGGGCTGCCCGGGCCGGGAACGGGTTCGGGCTGATCGCGGGCCGCCGGTGTCTCCGGTGCCTCCGGTGCCTCCGGTGCCTCCAGCAGGGCCGAATAGTGCTGGTGCCACGCCATTTTGCTGCCGAGCACGACCTCGGGGTCCAGGCCGGTGTTCTCCACGTACCGCCGGCACGCGGTGAAGAACTCCGCCGCCCACCTCCAGCGGGGCGGGTTCTTGCGCGCGCCGGTCAGGACGTTTTGCACGGCGGTTTTGCTCAGCCGCCGCCCTGACAGTCTGACAATCTCACCATATGACGGATTTCCGGCCTTTTGTCGAAGTGCGACCAGCGCCGCCACGCAACGGGCCGCCGGCGTCGCGGCCGGAGGGATTTCACGCATGGGCGATCTGCACCGCCAATCCTGATCGCCATTGAAGGAGGAAGTGCGGCTCCGATTCTTCCGTATCGGCGCAGAGCCGAATGCCCTACGCGTTTCCCCCGTCAAGCACCGGATCATCTCGGAACGGTCTTAACCTGGGCGTTTATCGTGGCGTCGACCTCGCGACAGAGGTGTTCCGGAACGATCCGGAACGATGTGGAACGGCGCGCGAGCCCCAAGAGAGGCCGTGGTCCGAAACGATCCGGAACGATCCCTTTCCGGTCGCCTGTGCCCCATGTGATAGGAAAGGGCTTTCCGATATCAGCTCGTTCCGAATCGGTCTGTTCCGGTCTTCCTGATCGTCACGACGGTGACGGGCGTCGAGCATGGGATGGTGAACATCACCCATCTCGCCTTACGGCGGTCGCGCGGCCTGTGACGCGCCGGCGTCACCGGCCTCGCACGCAGCCCCGACCTGGCCCGCACCGGCCGAAGGTCACGGCAACTGCGACTTGACCGCACCGGGGGCGAGAGATCCCCGCGAATCCTTCGCATGAAGCCGGTTTCCGCAGGTGGGCCTATCGATGCCGAGCAATGGGGAAACTCGGGCATCTGGTAGCTCAACGGTCACTCAAGGTGAGACGCTTCGGACTGTGGCGATTTGGTTGCGAATGTTGGGACTGCGGGGTTAGGTGTGACTCGACAGACTCCGGAACGGCGACCCGGACCTGGAAAGGGGTGGCAACCGGCCACCACTTCTGCGCGACGGTCGGGGTAACCGAAAGGAGACATGTCACGGCTCGCTGCTGGATACCGTCCCATGCATCACAAATGAGGCGGAATGTCCGAAGCGGGCCTTTTCTCGTTATCAGACGAAATCGTCTGACGAAAAGGTTGAAAGGAGAACGATGCCGGAAACGCCCCCCGCATCTGGCTCGGGCCGCGAGCCCGAGCCGGCGAGCCCCGAGCCGCCACCACCCTCCACCTGGATCGGGGAGGTGGCGCGGATGGTCCGGGATGTAGTTGACAGTACCCCCCGGACCATCCGCCTGTGCATCGTCATCGCGGTTGCCGCCGCGGCGTGGTTCCTGATCAAGTAACCACTTGATGCACCGGTGATGCAGGCCCCAGGCTAGGTCGCCACCCGAGACCAGATGCCCGGTTTAGCAAGATCGCGGGCTTCTTGTCCACAAAAGTGGCGACTTGTCCTGGGGCCTTTGCGTGCCGTTCACCCATGGCGCACGAGAGAAAGATCCTTGCCCCCGCCGCCAACGGACAAACATTCCGCCGTGATCGCACAGCGTACGATGCGCCGTCGCCGGTCCCCAACCCTCCCCGGCAATTTGCTGAAATTCGCAAATGCACATGCATCTGGGATGTGCAGGACGGTGATCGGCGTCCGAGAGCTTCGCCGCACATCGACGCGAACGGGGAGCGATCAGCCAGGAAGCCGACATCCCACGGCATCACGGTCGTGCCCTTGCCCGCCCCGCTCGCCGGCGTGCGCCCGTCGGGACTGAAGACCGGCTGGTAGCCCGGCCCCTAGTGACCGCCGAGCGGGGAACGGGAAACGGGGAGCGGCCCCAGGGCGTGCCCGCCGTTCGCGACCACCAGGGCCCGCGCTCCCGGGATGCGCCCGCCGTTCACGGCCGACAGGGCCCGCGCTCCGGGGTGTGCCCGCCGATCGCGACCACCAGGGGCCGGACCCCCGGGATGCGCCCGCCGTTCGCGGTCGGCAGGGACCGGACCTCCGGTCCAGCCGGCAATCAGGGTGGTTCGGCGGCGGGCTCAGCTGCCCGGGAGCTCCGGAGGCTTGCGGCCGTCCCGCAACGCCGACTCGATCTGCCGGGCCAGGGCGAGCGTCTGTGCCGGGCTCAGCGCCCTCAGGCCGGTGGCGGTCACCTGCACCTCGGGCCCGTCCTTGCGCTGCTTCACGGTGATCTTCACGTCGGTCCTGCGGTACCGCAGCCAGGCGATCACCATGCTCGCCACGGCCGCCACCACCTCCGGCGCGTCGGCCAGCACCTGCACCGCCTCGGCCACCGGCCCCAGCGCCCCGTCGGGAGGCGGCTTCTCGACCAGCCGGAGCGCGGCGCGCAGCTCGGGCTCCCGGCGCAACCAGGCGTACAGGTCCCGCACCTCGTCCGGCGAATCCAGCGAGTCCGGCGAGCCAGATGAGTCGGTTGACTCCGCCACCAGCAGCGCGCCCCAGTCACCGCCGTCAGGTCGTTGCGCCATCATGGCCCCTTCCAGGCTCGCGTGCGCGGCCCCCGCACCACGACCGGTATCCAGATATCGCCCCGCCCGGCCGCACCACGACCGGTATCCGGATATCGCCCCGCCCGGCCGCATCGCTACGGGCGGACGGGGGCGCATGACGGTCCAGCACGCGGCCTCACTTGCGATCCCGCACACTGTGCACCGTTATAACCTCGCCCGTCAAGCCTCCACCGTCGAAGAGAAATTGGCTGTTGACCGCCCGCTTCACGGTGACGTATAGGTTATAACCATCCCCCCGACAAGGCAGGACTGCGATGAATGAATCCGTGCCTGAGCTCCGCCCGACCATGACGCCTTCCCGGCGGGCGTTCGGCATGCTCGCCATCGGCGGCCTGGCCGCCACCCTGATCCCACCCGCCCCCGCCGCGGCCCAGGTCGCGCTGACCGTGCCCTGGGGCGGTCCGCTCGCTCCCGACCTGCCGCTGGCCAAGGCCTATGACACAGCGGCCAGGGCCCTGGCGGAGGTGGACGACAATCCGGTCATCCGCTGGCAGTACCGGGTGTGGTGCCAGACCGGCTACCGCAGCCCGAGGGACGCGGGCACCGGCCAGCCCGTCGACCGGCCCGTCGATCCGGCCAAGGACCTCGTCTCCCCGACGGGCTTCCTGTACTCGGAGTACTCCAAGCCGATGCCCGCCGGCGGCGTGCAGTTCATGGACAACGCCTGGTATTTCGGCACCGACCACACCGGCCTGGTGATCGTCCGCACCCCGGACGGGCTGATCATGCTCGACGCCCTCACCACTCCGCAGGACATGCAGAGCCAGTTCCTCGACCAGGCCGCCGCCGCCGGCCTCGACCCCAGGGACATCCGCTACGTCTTCCTCGGCCACCGCCACGGCGACCACATCGGCGGCGCGAACCTGCTCCGCGACGACCACGCGCGCCGGGCCAAGTTCGTCATGGGGCGGCCGGATGCCGACGCCGTCGCGAAGGACCTGGCCGAGCTGCGGGCGCACCGCCACGAGTACACCGAGGAGGAGTACCGGGCCCGCCTGGCGCGCATCCCCAGCCGGATCGACATCACGGTCGAGGCCACTCCCGGTCACACCGTCGGGATGAGACGCATCCGGATCGGCCGGCGCACGGAGGCCGTCGCCATCCTCGCCCCCGGCCACACCGAAGGGCAGATGCACGTCATCGTCCCCGTCGTCCACCAGGGCGAGACCCACAAGCTCCTGGTCTGGAGCGGCAACGACAACGCCGACGTCGCCGCCCAGTACGCCGTCTCCGCCGACTACGTCCAGGGCCTGGCCGGTCTGGAGGGCGCGGACACCTTCATCAACACCCACGCCTACCAGGGCGGCATCTTCGGCCACCTACGCGCCCTCAAGGCGAACCCCGCGGCGCCCAACCCGATGATCATGGGTAGGTCCGGGGTCCAGCGGCACGTCGAGATCTTCGGCCACGCTCACCGCGCGCTCGCGCAGCGGTTGATCGACGGCACGTGGAAGCGGATGTAGCCGAGTGTCGGCTCGGCCACCCGCCCGCGAGCGAGGTGGCCGAGCCCGCGTCTCAGGGTCGGCCACCCGCCCCCGGAGCGAGCGGCCGAGCCTGCGCGTCCGAGTCGGCCACCCGCCCGCGAGCGAGGTGGGCGAGCCCGCGTCTCAGGGTCGGCCACCCGCCCGCGGAGCGAGCGGCCGAGCCTGCATGTCCGAGTCGGCCACCCGCCCGCGGAGCGAGTGGCCGAGCCGCCGTGTCAGGGTCGGCCACCGGCCCGCGGAGCGCCGGCGTGTCAGGCTTCCGCGCCCCGGTCGATGCCGAGAGTGGCGATGAGATCTTCGTGGAGCTCGAACCAGACCCGATGGCAGGAGTCGACGTCGGTGCGGTCGACCCAGGCGCCCTCCCCGGCTCGGGCGCGCGCCAGGGCCGCGGTGAACCGGGTGTCGTATCCGCGGAACCGGGTCAGGACGCTCCCGAGCCGGTCCGCGAGCGGCGCGAGTGCGCGGTCGATGCCGCCGAGCTCGTAGAGGATCCGGGCGTCCCAGGCGAAATCGGAGTGGTCGTTGGGGGCGAGCCGATCGCCGGCGGTGGGCCTGAGCTGCCAGTCGGTGCAGGCCCGCAGCAGGAGGGCGTTCAGCGGGAGGAACTCGCGGTAGACGTCATGAACCTCGTCGGCGCCGCCGACGCCGGCGAGCTCGGCCGCGAGCTGGCGCTCGTTCTCGGCCCGGCCCGATTCCGTCAATGACCAGCCTCCGGAGCCCGCGAAGGCGGTGTGCTGAACCCAGCCACGCGCCTCGGCGTCGTACAGCATCTCTTTTGTCTCGGCCGCGTCGAGCCCGTACCGGCGAGCGATCACCGGGGTGTCCGCGTACCCGGTGATGCGCACGGAGTGCAGGGCCAGGAGGCCGAGCGAGGAGTCCCGCGTCACGAGCCGTCCTCCTGCCGGGCCGTCAGGCGGTTGTAGTGCTGCTGGCACGCCTGCGGCGAGTTGAACCCCATCGCGTGCGCCATCTGCGCCCAGGTCAGCCCCGCGCTCCGGGCCATGAACAGCAGACCGGACTCGAGTCCTTCGACCTCGGCGCGTGCGGCGGGCAGGAGGGCGAGCGCGCTCAGCACGTCCTCCGGGCCCAGGTCGGCGTGCCGCCAGACGGCGAACTGCACGAGGTCGACCGCCGACGGCGGGGCGGGCGGGGGCCGCCACGGGCGGGCGTCGAGCGCGTCCGCGCCCAAGCTCAGAAGACGCTCACTCGCGTCCTGCTCACGTCGGGCCTGGACGTGGTCGGCGTCCCCGGTGTGAGCGATGTCGTCCTTGCGTGCCATGCGACCTATGATGCAGAATCAACGAAACGTTGTCAATAATTCGTTGAAGGGTGGAACGGGTGATCGTACCCTTGGTGGAGGCTGTCTCCGGCACGTGCGGGGGCAAGGCAGGCGCGCTCGGCGCGTTGCTCCGCGCGGGTCTGCCGGTTCCTGACGGCTTCGTCGTCTCGTACGACGCTTACCTCGCCGCCGTCCGCGACCTGGACCTCGGCGGGCCGGACGATCCTGACGCGATGCGGCCGGCGATCGAGGCCCGCCCGGTCCAAGCCTCCGTGATCGACGCGCTGGGACGCGCGCTCGACGGGCTCGGCGATCCGCCCGTGGCGGTGAGATCGTCGGCGGCGAACGAGGACACCGGCCAGGCCTCGGCGGCCGGCCAGCACGAGAGCTTCCTCGCCGTGCGCGGGGCCGGCGAGGTCGCCGATGCCGTACGTGCCTGCTGGGCCTCGCTCTTCTCGCCACGAGCCATCGACTACCGACGCGACAACCGGCGCGACGACCGCCGTGACGACCGCCGCGACGACCGCCGTGACGACCGCCGTGACGACCGCCGCGACGACCGGCCGTCGGACGATCTGGCAATGGCCGTCATCGTCCAGCGCCATCTGGATGCCGAGGTGTCCGGGGTCATGTTCACCCCCGCGGACCCGTACGGCGCGACCGAGATCGAGGCGTCCTGGGGCCTCGGCCCCAGCGTCGTCGGGGGCACGGTCACCCCCGACGCCTACCGCGTCGCCGAGGACGGGTCGGTCACCCGTACCATCGCCGACAAACGGACCCGCCTTGACCGACGCGGCCGGCAGCTCGTCGTCAGCGACGTGCCCGCCCCAGCCCGGGACCGGCCGGCGATCGACGACGCGACCGCCACGCGACTCGCCCGGCTGGGCAAAGAGATCGCCGCCCTACGCGGTGGACCGCAGGACATCGAGTGGGCGATCGCCGACGGCCGCATCTGGGTCCTGCAGGCACGGCCGGTCACCGCCGCTCCCCCACCGCCTTCCGGCACCTCGGACACCCCGGCCGGCGCCCTCACCGGAACGCCGGGCAGCCGCGGGACCGTGACCGGCACCGCGAGGATCGTCCGGGGTCCCGGCGACTTCGCGCGCGTCCACCCGGGCGACATCCTCGTCTGCCCCTTCACCGACCCGGCGTGGACGCCGCTGCTGCGCATCGCCGCAGGCGTCGTCACCGAGACCGGGGGCGTGCTCTCGCACGCCGCGATCGTCGCCCGCGAGCTCGGCATCCCCGCCGTCCTCGGCGTCCCGGACGCGACGGGCAGGCTCCACGACGGCACCGTCGTCACCATCGACGGCAGCACCGGGGCCGTCACGGCCACGAACGCGTGACCGTTCACCTCATCGAAAGGAGACGGGGAAACGGGCCCGTACGGGCACCGCGCCCTCACCACTCATGGCAACGCGACACCTCTACCTGGCACGCCACGGCGCGGCCGACGCGTTCGGGAAGCTCACCGACGTCGGGCACCGGCAGGCGAGCCTGCTGGGCGAACGGCTCGCCGGCATCCCGGTCGACGCCGTGTGGCACTCCCCGCTGCCGCGCGCCACGGCGAGCGCGCACGAACTCGCCCGGCATCTGCCGGACGTCCCCGTGACCGAGGCCGCCGAGCTCATCGACCACGTGCCCTACGTTCCCGGCGCGGCCGAAACACCCCGGTCCTGGGCGGGCTTCTTCGACGGCTACGACGAGGCCGAGGCGGCCTCCGGCCACAGGCTCGCCGAGGCCCTGGTCGCCCGGTTCGCGAAGGTCCCCGACCACGGGCCCCGGCCCGACACCCACGAGGTCCTGGTGACGCACGCCTACCCGATCGCGTGGCTGGTCCGGCACGCGCTGGACGCGCCGCCGTCCCGGTGGCTCGGGCTGAACAGCGCCAACACCGCGCTGACGGTCATCGAGTACCGCGACGGCCTGCCCCCCACGATCGTGATGTTCAACGACATGAGCCACCTCCCGCCCGGCCTGCGCTGGACCGGGTTCCCCGACAGCGTGCGGCCGTAATGGTCACGCCGCGAGGTCCAGCGACGGGAGGCGCGGGCCTCGGCGGGCGCGCTCTTGCTGGAGGGCGCCCGCCCCGCCCACAGGAACTCGGTTATCTGCTCGCGCCCCACCCGGCTTCCCAGTCAGAGCCCCGGGCTCACGTCGCGGGCAGGTTGACGGTCATCCACATGGGCCGGTGATCGGAGGACGCGACCGGAGATCCCGGCACTCCGCAGGTGTGCGCGATGCCCGGCTGGGTGAACAGGTAGTCCAGCTTCACGGTCGCGTCGTTGTCGTGCGGGGTGGTCGTGTAGTACGTCCCGGGACCGGTACGCGGGGAGGACTGGTCGGCCTGCGCGCACTCGACGAACGCGTCGTAGAGAGGCGTGAGACCGCCGGAGGCGGCGCTTGCGGGCGGTGTCCTGTTGAGGTCCCCGCCGAAGATCACCCGGAATCGGGACGGCCAGACGAACTCCTGGTAGGCCGTGACCTGCTGGGCGCGGATGCTGCCGGTGGGGTCCTCACCGCCGTTGCTGAAGTGCGCGTTGCAGAGCTTCACCTGCCAGGACTCGACGGTGGCGCACATGGCCACCCGCCATTCGGTGCCCTCGACGGAGGGCAGGTACGTGATCCCGTACCAGGTGTTCTCCTCGGGCACGGCGATCGCGATGCCGTAGTCGCCGCGGCCGCGGACGCACTGCTTGTCGGGCGCGGCCGCCGGGTCGGCGCCCCGCTTGATCTTGATGGGCGCGAAGCGCACGTCCCATCCGCTGCCGTAGTGCTCCTCGAGCTCGCGTTCGAGCGGCTTGGCGAAGGAGCTGCAGAACTCCTGGATGATGGCCGCGTCCATGGGGGCGCCGTGACCGAGCATGTGCCATCTGACGGCCGCGATCAGCCCGTCCGGGTCCTCGTAGTACTGGCAGTCGCCGTTGTTGCCGCACACGTTCCACGTCATGATCTTGATGGTCCGCGCCGGGACGGCGGCCTGCGCGGGCACGCCGCCTGCCGCCATGAGTCCGGCCGTGAGCGCCAGTGCCGCCATGACGGCGCCGAACAGGCGTGAACGCGTCATCGAGAGTCCTTCCGCGGTTGCGTGATCCGTGATGACGGTACAGATGCGTCAACGAGCCGGCCGGTTCTTGATCTCGCTCTCGGCGAACGCGCCGGTGGCCGCCGGGCTTGACCCTGACATCGTGTGAGGCGGAACGGTATGGCCATGTCTGTCACCTATATCGGCTCCGGGCCGTACTGCTACTCCAACTCCCTCGCGATGCTCCTCGGTGACGAGGCGCCGCCTCCGGCCGTGATCGAGGTCCTGACGGGCTCCCCCTACGGAATGGAGCTGATCGGCGGGCGCCTTCCGCTGTTCGACCCGTTCGGCTGGGACCCCGAGATCGGGCTCGACGACGCGATCGGCCTGCTCGGCTGGGAGTGCCAGCGCGTGGACGGGGGAACGGCCGCGGCGGCGCTCGACCGGCTGCGCCGGGCGTGCCAGGACGGCCCGGTGCTGGCCGGGCCGCTCGAGCTCGGTCTGCTGTCGTTCCAGCCGGGGTCGGGCAAGGCGATCGGCGCCGACCACTACGTGGTGGTGCTGGAGGTGGACGGCGACACCGTGCTCATGCACGACCCGGAGGGCTACCCGTACGCCACGCTGCACGCCGACGCCTTCGCCGAGGCGTGGCGCGGGGAGCTGATCCGCTACCTGAATCGGCCGTTCCGGATGCGGTACGGGTTCACCCGGCGGGAGGTGGTCACCCCAGAGGAGGCGCTGCGCCGCTCGCTGCCCGCCGGGGCGGCCTGGCTGGCCGGGCGGACGGACGTGGAGGTCCCTCCCGGCACGCTGGGGCAGGCGGAGGCCGCCGAGCGCACCGCCCGGCTGATCGAGGAAGGGCTGGATCCCGAGATCAGGCAGTTGTGGCAGGCGTTCGCGGTACGGGTGGGCGCCCGGCGCCTCAACGACCTGGCCGCCTGCCTGTCATCCCTCGGTCTCGACGCGGCCGCGGCCGTCGCCGGGGTGCAGGCCCGCATCGTCGGAGGGCTGCAGGGTCCGGTCGTGTCGGGCGACGACGTGGCGCTCGCGGCCGGCCTGCGCCGCTTGGCTCCGACGTACGAACGGCTGCGCGCCGCCCTGATCGCCGGCGAGTGGGCGTCCCCGGGAACACCCTCCTGAAGGTCCCGTCATCCACGACCGGAGCTTGTCGGGGTTGCGTACCGCCCAGATGCGTTTGATCCGGTCGTCCGCGATGTCGAACGCCATCACCGCCATGATGGCGCCGTCCTGCAGGGCGATCAGGCCGGGCCGGCCGTTGACCGTGCGCTCCAGGATCGTCAGGTTGCGGAGCCTGCCGGTGAAATGGACCAGCGGGCGTACGATCTGCTCCGCGCCTTGGACCGGGCGCAGCACGGCGCTGACGATGCCGCCGCCGTCGGCGATGGCGGTGGCGTCGGGGTCGAGGAGGTCGATGAGCGCTTTGATGTCCTTGGCCTCCCACGCCTGCTTGAAGTTCCTGACGATGCCGGCCTGCCGGGACGCCGGCGTCGCGGGAGCCTGCGAGGCGCCGATGCGGCGGCGGGCCGAGGAGGCGAGCTGGCGGCAGGCCGCCGGGGTACGGCCGACGATCTCGGCCACTTCGGCGAAGGAGTAGCGGAAGACGTCGTGCAGGATGAACGTGACGCGCTCGGCCGGGGTCATCGACTCCAGCACGACCAGGAAGGCCATGTTGACCGACTCGTCGAGGGTGACGCGGTCGGCCGGGTCGACGGTGATGCCGTCCGATCGCCCGGTGATCCACTCCGTGGGTTCGGGTAGCGGCTCGGGGATCCATTCGCCCACGTAGGTCTCGCGCCGGGCCCGTGCCGAGGAGAGCACGTTGAGGCAGACGCGGCTGGCGACCTTGGTCAACCAGGCGCCGGGCACCGCGATGGCGTCCTGCTCCTGGCGGGTCATGGCGTACCAGCGGGCGTAGGTCTCCTGGACGACGTCCTCGGCATCGGCCAGGGAGCCGAGCAGCCGGTACGCCAGATTGATCAGCTGGCGCCGCTCGCTCATGATCGCGCTCAGGCCCGGGTCGAGCCGGCCGCCTCCTGGCTCGGACTGGATGGTCATGGTGTCGCCGGCTCCCTCGGTCGCGTTCCGCTCTCACCGGTCCGACAAGACAGCGCGGTGAACTGTGAGGTTGGCGCGTCGCCTCACATTCCGAGGGGTTGTGTTGTCGGTTCGGTGAGATCGAGAAGGGAAACCTCGCCATGTCCACGCACCCCACTCTCACCAAGGTCATCGTCATCGGCGGCGGTTACGCCGGAACGCTGGCGGCCAACCATCTGCGGATACGCGCCGACGTCGGCATCACCGTGGTCAATCCCCGCCCGGAGTTCGTCGAACGGGTCCGGCTGCACCAGTTCGTGGCCGGCACCAGGGAGGCCACGGTGGACTACGGCACGCTGCTCGGCGACGGCATCCGGTTGGTCGTCGACAGCGCCGCACGCATCGACACCACCACCCGTACAGTGCGGCTGGAGTCGGGCGGCGCGCTGGACTACGACTACGTCATCTACGCCATCGGCAGCACCGGGGCGATACCGTCCTCGGTGCCCGGGGCGGCCGAGTTCGCGTTCGACATCGCCGAGTACGAGCCCGCGCAGCGGCTGCGTGCCCGGCTGGAGGAGTCGCCCCTCGATGCTCCGATCACCGTGGTCGGCGGCGGGTTGACCGGCATCGAGACGGCCGCCGAGCTGGCCGAACAAGGACGCGCGGTCACGCTGGTGTGCGGCCGGGCCCTGGCGCCGTCCTTCGGCGCGCCCGCGCGCCGGGCCGTGGCCACGTGGCTGTCCCGGCACCGCGTCGCGGTGCTCGAGGACGGCATGGTGCGCGAGGTCCGCCCGGACGCGGTCGTCTTCACCGACGGTGGGGTACGCGCGAGCGCGCTGACCATCTGGGCGGGCGGTTTCGGCGTGCCGCGGTTGGCGGCCGCGAGCGGGCTGCGCACCGACGCGCTCGGCCGGCTGCTCACCGACGAGACGCTGACCAGCGTCGACGACGACCGCATCGTGGCGACCGGCGACGCCGCCGCGCCGTCCGGCCGGCCGCTGCGGATGAGCTGCTACGCCGCCGGCCCGCTCGGGGCGCAGGCCGCCGACACCGTGCTGAGCCGCATCGCCGGGACCGAACCGGCGGTGATCAGCCTGGCCTTCTCGGGCGCGTGTGTCAGCCTCGGCCGGCACACCGGCATCCGGCAGCTCGCCCGCAAGGACGACACCGCGGTGAACCTCTACGTCGGCGGCCGCATGGGCGCGACGATCAAGGAGGTGACCTGCAACTTCGCGGTGAAGAGGATCCGTCGCGAGGCCCGCAGACCGGGTTCCCTCTTCTGGGTGAAGGGCGGCCCGCGTCCCGAGCAGCCTTACGGGGCTGAGCTGCCCAACAGGTGATCCGCCCGTTCCGTGCGCAGGTGAAGCGCGGTTCGGCCCTTGCGCTGCGTCGAGACGAGACCCGCCCCTCGCAGCGCGCCCAGGTGTTGCGACACGGCGCTGGGGGTGATGCCCAGGCGGGCGGCCAGGGCCGCGGTCGTCCGGGGTTCGGCCAGGGCGGCGAGCAGCGCCGTCCTCGTGTGCCCCAGCACCGGGGCCAGGCCCGCCAGCGCCGGCGGGGGCGGCTCCCAGAGCAGGCCGACGCCCACCGCCGGATAGCGGATCGACGCGGCGGCGACGGGCGACTTGTCGACGCCCACGTTCGGCCAGTTGAAGACGCTGGGCAGCAGGACCAGGCCCTGCCCACCGGTGTCCACCGTGTAGACGGCATGCGAGGTGCGCCGGCCGTGCACCACCAGCTGGCCTCCGTCCCAGGCGATGTCCCGGTGCAGCTCGGCGAACAGCGCCTGTACCCCGCCGTCCACCAGGGTGAGCGCCCGCCTGGCGACGTCGGCTTCCAGCACCGCCTGCATCCGGCCCCACTGCGGAGCGATCACCAGCTCGTGGCACCGGTGGAGCGCCTGCGCCAGCCGCGGCAGCACCGTTGCCGGCTCGGGGGCCTCCTCGGCCGGCATGCCCATCACCGCTCCGTACTCGCGCCGGAAGAAGAGCTCCTCCGTGGCCCGCAGCAGCTCCAGCTCCCTGGCCATCGACGGCAGCCGCTCCTGCGGCACCGGAAACAGGAACGACGGCATGGGTCCCGCGACGAGCGCCCGCAGCAGCGGCAGCTCGCGCTCATCCGCGATCAGCGGACGTGCCCCGCGCACCCAGGGCCGGTGCACCGCGTGCCCGCCCGTGCCCAGCAGGATCCGGAGTGCGAGCACCGTCTCCCCCAGCGGCGAGACGGCGAACCGCACCCTGGCCACCGACGCCGCGGTGAACCTGATCTCGACCGCCATCCGTCCCACCCATCATGTAGCTGTGGCTAAACGATAGCCACCGCCGCCGGCACCCCTCAGGCTGCGGGGCATGGAGTTCTTCACCTCGTACGACGGCACCAAGCTGAGCTACCACGTGGCCGGGGACGGTGCGCCGGTGGTCTGCCTGCCCGGCGGGCCGACGGCCGCCACCTATCTCGGCGACCTCGGCGGCCTGTCCGCGCACCGGCAGCTGATCATGCTGGACCCGCGCGGCACCGGCCGGTCCGCGAAACCCCAGGACACCGCGTCCTACCGCTGTGACCGGCTCGTCGCCGACGTGGAGGCCCTGCGCGCGCACCTGGGCCTGGACCGGATGGACCTGCTCGCGCACTGCGCCGGTGCGAATCTGGCCGCGCAGTACGCGGCCCGCCACCCGCGGCGCGTCGGCAGGCTTGCGCTGATCACCCCGAGCGTCCGCGCCGTCGGCATCGCGATCTCAGGTGACCTCCGGCGCGAGACGGCTCGGCTGCGCCGGGACGAGCCGTGGTTCCCCGAGGCGTTCGCGGCCCTGGAGGCGATCGTGGCGGGCCGGGCCACGAACGACAGTTGGCAGGCCGTCGCGCCGTTCTCCTATGGCCGGTGGGACGGGGTGGCGCAGGCCCATCACGCGGCTGATGCGGAGCGGCAGGACCCGGAGGTCATGACGGCCTTCGGTGCCGAAGGCGCCTTCGACCCGGACGCCACCCGCGCCGCGCTGGCCCGGTTCGCATCGCCCGTACTGTTGCTCGCCGGAGAGGTCGATCTGGGAGCGCCTCCTCCGGCCATGGCCGAGTTCGCCGGGCTGTTCCCGAACGCCGAACTCGTCATTCAGGCCCGAGCCGGACACTTCCCGTGGCTCGACGACGCCGCCCGGTTCAGGTCCACCGTCGCGGCGTTCCTGGAGTAGCCGGCGGCGGGCCGCTGCTCTCCCGCACGATGAGCTCCGGCTCGTTCCAGGTCGGAAGGGACAGTGCGGCCTCCGGCTGCAGCCTGCGCAGCAGCAGGCCGAAGCACGCGCGGCCGAGACCCTCGAAGTCGAGCCGTACGGTGGTGAGCGAGGGGTGGAGGTAGGCCGACGCCGGCGTGTCGTCGAAGCCGACCACGCTGAGATCGCCGGGGATGTCCCGTCCGGCCTCGCGCGCGGCCCGCATGACGCCCAGGGCCAGGTCGTCGTTGCCGCACAGGATGGCGGTCACCGAGCGGTCCGCCAGCAGGGAGCGCACCGCGAGGTATCCGGAGCGGGGAGTCCAGCCGCCGCGCAGAGGGTCGGGCAAGGGGCGGCCGGCGGCCCGCAGCGCGTCCTGCCAGCCACGGGTCCGCTGCGGAAGCGCGCTGGTGGAGGACGGGATGGCCATGTAGTGGACGGTCTGGTGCCCCAGGCTCAGCAGGTGGCGCGTCGCGTGCGCCGCCGCGGCCCGGTCGTCCAGCCAGAGCTGCCACGGGTTGTCGCCCGAGCCGTCGTCGGGACGTTCGACGGCGGCCGTCACCGGCACGTCCGGCGGCAGCTCGCGGAGCGCCCGCTCGCCGGGGTCGTCGTAGGCGATCACCATGACAGGCTCCTGGGGCCGGTTGAGGCGCAGGGCGACGTCCGTACCGTTCGCGCCCGGCTCCAGCACGCTGATGCCCACCGAGAAGCCGGCCGCCCTGGCCGCCTCCTCCATGCCGCGCAGCGTGGCCGCCGCGCCGAACAGGGCGGTGTCGGAGGTCAGCACGGTGACCGAGCTCGCCGGCCCACCGGCCAGCGTCCGGGCGAGCCGGTTGGGGCGGTAGCCGAGCTCGGCGATGACCTGCATCACCTTGGCCCGGGTCGACTCGCTCACGCGGGTCTTGCCGTTGATGACGCGGGAGACGGTCTGCTGGGAGACGCCGGCCACTCGGGCGACGTCCCAGATGCTCGCGGACCGGCCGGGAGGAGTGTCGTTCGGCGGCGTGTGACCGGTAACTCCCATGGTCCAGAGCCTACTTGACGGCTCCCTCGGCGAGGGGGCCGTCCGCTTGCGCCTCAGGGGTTGGCCGCGCTGTGCCGCACACCTGCCTCGGCCGGGACGACGGAGGTCGCCATCCCGTTCAAGGTGAGCTTGAGGATCGGTGCGATGGTTCCGCCGAATGCCGCTCGTGCCTGCGCGGCCCGCGCGGATCGGAGATCCACGCCCGGGGACGATCGGTAGTTGGCGAAGCTGACCACGTGGAGGTCCGGCAGCACCAGCCAGGCGTAGGCCTGGTCCGGTTCGGCGCTGGGATTCCGGAGTACGAGCCCGGACCCGTTGAGCGGCTCGTACGGCCCCGTCAGGCTGGGAGAGACGAAGCCGTAGAGCCCGGTGGGCGCGGAGTCGGCCGGGTGGAAGGAGTGGCGCTGGGTGGAGAAGAAGAGGTAGTACCGGGACCGGTGGACGATGATGTGCGGCCGTTCCAGCTCATGGTTGATGCCCTCGGCCACGACGAGAGGCGGCAGCAGGGACCAGGCGCCGTTCCGCGTCTCGGCCAGGGCGATCGCACCGCTGAAAGGGTCGCCTTCCGCGACGGACGTGGCGACGAGCAGGTAATCGCGCCCGTCAGCCGGGTCGCGGAACCAGCCGGGATCGCGAAATGCCCTGATACGTCCCGGCGCCCCGGTGACCTCCTCGGCCGGCAGGTACATGCGGCCGTCCGAGCGGAGGAGCTCACGGTGCTCGGCGCCCGGGTCCAGCAGGATCCGGCGGCCGTCGGCGACCAAGGCGGGGCGGGCCTCGACGACGCGCTGCCGGAACGTCGGAGGCGTTTCTCCGCGCCGTCCGGCGGCCGTGTAGAACACCGACACGGTGTCGTCGGGGCGGCGGACCGCCGATCCCGACCATTCCCGGCTGCCCGGCGAGGCGCCGTCGGCGAACGCGTGCCCCAGGTCCGTCCAGCTGTCGCCGTCCTTGGCGAGCAGGCGGATGCGGGCCTGGTCGTGGCGCTCCTCGGGGTGAGCGAGGAGCGGCGCCGACAGCGCCATCCACAGCTCCTGGCCGCCGATCACGCAGGTCGAGCCGTCTTCCTCCTGGACGGGCCACAGGTCCCACAGGTCGTGGTCCGGCAGGATCCGGGGCAGGGCCGCGGGGTCGAAGACGGGTGCCGTGGTCGCGGCGGCTTCGACGAGCAGCTCCAGGTGCCGCCGCGTCCAGCGCGCGGGTAGGCCGACACTCATGCGGCTCCCGTCGGATATGGCGCAGCGTTCAGTCGACCTTGTGTGGGCATGCGGACAACCTTCCTTTTCATCCGCGCCTGCGCTCCTGCGGGTCGAGCAGGGCGGCGTGGGCCGGTTCGATCGCTCCGGTGATTCGCGAGTGGTCGCACGGCGCCCGCGAGGGTCTCCTGGGGTGTGGCCGCCGGCATCGTGCGGGTCGCGATGTCGCGTTCATCGCCGTCAGCCCTTCAGGGAGCCCTGGAGCAGGGCCTTGACGAAGTGCCGCTGGAAGATGAGGAAGATCACGAGCGTGGGGGTCAGGATCAGCAGCGACCCGGCGCACAGCAGCGGGATGTCGGTGCCCCACTGCCCCTGGAAGGCGCCCAGCGCGCCGGACATGGTGCGCTTGGTCGGGTCGTCGACCAGGACGATGGCCAGCAGGAACTGGTTCCAGGTCCACAGGAACAGCAGGATGCCCAGGGACGAGATCGCCGGCATGGCCAGGGGGACGTGGATGCGCCGGAACAACTGCCAGACGTTGGCCCCGTCCATCCGCGCGCTCTCGGACAGCTCGCCGGGCATGTTGACGAAGTGCGCGCGCATCCAGAAGACGGAGAACGGCATGAACAGGCCGATGAGCGGCAGGATGATCGCCCAGCGCGTGTTGAGCAGTCCCATGTCGCGGATCTGGTAGTACAGCGGCGTGATGATGCCCTCGAAGGGCAGGGTCAGGCCGAGCACGAACAGCAGGAAGATCACGCGACCGCCGATGACGCGCAGGTGGCCGATGGCGAAGCCGGCCATCGTCGCCAGGACGATGGAGATCGGGACCACGCCGAGCACGATGAGGACGCTCGACTTCAGCAGCTCGCCCATGTTCGCGGCCCGGAAGGCGGCGAGGAAGTTGCCCCACTGCGGGTCGGCCGGCCAGGCCAGCCCGGCCGGGTAGGTGCCTGACGGGTGCAGGGCGGTGACGAACAGGCTGAGGAACGGCAGGATCGTGATCGCCATCATGGCGATGAGCAGCA
Organism: Nonomuraea sp. NPDC049625; assembly: GCF_040675285.1. Lineage (NCBI taxonomy): Bacteria > Bacillati > Actinomycetota > Actinomycetes > Streptosporangiales > Streptosporangiaceae > Nonomuraea > Nonomuraea sp. NPDC049625. The sequence continues at coordinate 495,613 of NZ_JBFAOQ010000009.1, forward strand.
CCCTGCCGGTCCAGGACTCCCGCCACGAGGTGATCATCGGTTGCCCTCCTTGGTGAACCACTGGATGGGAAGGGCGCAGGCGATCACGAGGACCATGAGCACCAGGGCCAGGGCCGAGGCCATGCCGACCTCGCGTTCGGAGAAGGCCAGGTAGTAGATCTGCAGGCCGGGCACCATGGTCGTGTTGCCCGGGCCGCCCTGGGTGGAGATGTAGATGATGTCGAAGCTGGCCAGGGCCGCGATCACGGTCACGGTGACGCAGACCGCGATCTCCTGCCGCAGGCTGGGGACGGTGATCGAGACGAACTCCCGCCACGGGCCGGCGCCGTCCAGCCGGGCGGCCTCGTACAGGGACGGGTCGATCTTGCTCATGCCGGCCAGGAGCAGCAGCGTGCACAGGCCGAGGAGCACCCATGCGCCGATCATCCCGACCGCCGGCAGCGCGGTGGAGAAATCGCCCAGCCAGGCGCGGGTGATCCCGCCGAGGCCGACGAGCGAGAGCAGCTGGTTGATCACGCCGGTGGAGGCCAGCAGCCAGCTCCAGGCGATGCCGGCGGCCACCAGCGGGATGACCTGCGGCAGGAAGAGAACGGTCCGCGCCACGAGGGCCAGCCGGCTTTGGGCGATGCGCCGGATGGTGGCGGCGATCGCCAGGCCCAGCAGGACCGGGATCGCGCTGAAGAAGACGATGAGCTTGACGGCGTTGATCAGCGAGTCGTACAGGTCCGGGTCGGTGAAGACCTTCCCGAAGTTGGCCAGCCCCACCCAGGTGGACGGGCCGATGCCGTCCCACTCGTACAGCGAGTACTGGAACGTCAGGGCGATCGGACGCAGGACGAAGACCGCGTAGAAGGCGAACGCCGGCGCGACGAACAGCCAGCCGACCAGGCCGCGCGCGTCGCGCAGCCTGGCAGCGACCGGGCGGCGGTGCGGGGATCGGGCGCCGGCAGGACGGGTCACCACCTGCTTCAGTTCCCTTCGAGCTGGCCGGCGTAGTCGGCCTGGACCGTCTTCAGCAGCTCCTGCGGCTTCTGCTGCCCGGCCACCAGCTTCTGCAGCTGCGGCGTCCAGCTCTTGGCGTAGATGGCGCCGGTGGCGTTGGCGATGAAGTCCATCGCGCCGTTGTCCTTGGAGATGTCCGCTCCGGCCGCCAGCGTGCCGGCGGTGACCTTGTCCGCGGCCACCTCGGGCATGTACGCGTCGGCGGGACCCATCGGACGCGAGCCGCCGACCTCGACGCCGATCTCGCGGGCCCGCTTGTCGGTGGCCACCCAGTCGAGGAAGAAGGCGGCGCAGTCGGCGTTCTTGGCGTTCGCGGCGATGCCGAAGGTGAGGGGCGCCGACATGGCGGCCCGCTTGCCGCCCTGCTGCGCCGGCGGCATCAGGGAGAAGCCGACGTCGCCCGGCATCTGCTTGTCGAGGTTGCCGGACTCCCAGTCGCCGTTGAACATGAACAGCCCCTGGCCGTCGATGAAGCGGCTCATCATCGTCGCGTAGTCGACCGCGTTGACGTCCTTCTGGAAGTATCCCGCCTTGATCCACCGTTCCAGGTGCTGGACGGCCTGCAGGTTCGACGGGGTGTCGATCGTGGCGCCGGGCTTCTGGAAGATCCAGTCGTTGATCGGGGCGGCCGGGCCGTAGGAGGCCATGAGGTCCTGCAGCGGGAACGCCAGGCCGCCGGTGGCGCCGCCGTTGAACTGCACGATGGGCGTGATGCCCGCCTTCTTGGCCTTGTCCAGCAGCGCGTCGAGCTCGGCCAGCGTGGCGGGCGGCGCGGACATCCCGATCTTCGCGGCGAGCTTCTTGTTGTAGAAGATCCCGGTCATGCTGGAGTTGAGGCCCAGGGCGTACAGCGAGCCCTCGCCGCGCGGCCGTCCGCCCGGGCCGAGGCGCAGCTGCTCAAGCTGGGAAGCCGGCCACGTGTCCCAGCCGAACACCTTCGCGTAGCCGTCGAGGTTCTTCAGCAGGTTGTCCTTGACCAGCTCGGAGACCTGGGGCAGGCGCATCAGGTCGGGCGGGTTGTCCGCCAGCACGCGGGGGGCGTTCTGCGTGATCACGGCGAACTGGTCCTCGCGGATGTTCCACGTGACGTTCGGGTGCTGCTTGGTGAACTCGGTGGTCAGCGCCTTGGGCAGCGGGAAACCGGTCTCGAAGTAGCCGTTCATCGTGATCGGCGCCGTGCCGCAGGTGGGCGCCGCGGACGGGGCCGACGCGCTGGTAGCCGCGGGCTGCGGGCTGTTGCTGCCGGGAGCCGCGCAGGCGGCGGCCAGCGTCCCCATGGCGATCACCAGCGCGGCCCCGGAGCGACCTCGACGAGCCATGTGCATCTCCTCTGCTGCCTGGGACAATCGGCGCAGGCTGATGTCCCGAACTCCGTTGCTAAATCGGGTTAGCGCCCGTTAGTCTCACGGTGCGTGTCGTACGATGTCAACCCCCCGTAACCCACTCTTGACGATCGGAGGTCCTGGGTGAGCCCACGACGGGTCACCTTGGCGGATGTGGCCAAGGCTGCCGGCGTCTCCCGCACGACCGCTTCGCTCGTCCTGTCCGGCCGCGGCCGTGAGCTGCGCATCTCTCAGGACGTCGAGCAGCGGGTGCTGAAAGCGGCCGACGAGTTGCAGTACCGGCCCAACATCGTCTCCGTCGGCCTGCGTACGGGCACCACCCGGACGATCGGCTTCATCTCCGACACCATCGCCACCTCGCGGCTGGCCGGTGACATGATCAAGGGAGCGCTCGAGACCGCCCGCGACCGCGGCTTCATGCTGTTCATCGGTGAGACCGAGGGCGACGCCGAACTCGAAAGCCTCCTGCTGCAGGCCATGCATGACCGGCAGGTGGACGGGCTCGTCCTGGCCTCGATGTTCACCAGGACCATCAAGGTGCCCAAGACCATCACGGCCACGCCCGCCGTGCTGCTCAACGCGCTGCCCGAACAGCCCACTCCCCTGCCCGCCGTCCTTCCCGACGAGGTCGAGGCCGGCCGCCGCGCCGCCCGCATCCTGCTCGAGGCCGGCCACCGCGACGGCATCTACCTGATCGGCGCCGGTCCGGGTCTGCGCGACGTGCCCGCCGAGAGCGTCGCGGCGGTGGAACGGCTCGTCGGCATCCGCGAAGCGCTCGGCGAGGTGGGGGTCGAGGTGGCGGGTGCCCGCACCTGCCCCGACTGGCAGCCCGAATACGGCCTCGCCGCGACCCGCGACCTCCTGCACACCGCCCAGCCGCGCGCGCTGATCTGCTTCAACGACCGCATCGCCATGGGCGCCTACCAGGCACTCGACGATTTCGGGCTCAAGGTGCCCGCCGACGTCTCCGTCGTCTCCTTCGACGACCATCCCATCGCCTCGTGGATGCGCCCCAAGCTGACCACCGTGGCGCTGCCCCATTACGAGCTGGGTCGCAAGGCCGTCGACGTGCTGTTCACCGAGATCGACCGCGACCGCGCGGACGGCGACCGGGTGGGCGAAGTGCACCGGGTTCCGATGCCCGTACGCAGCCGCGAGTCCGTCGCGCCGTCACCCCTCGACTGAAGGCCCACCCGGGGGACAAGGCGGGCGTTGACACCCCGGCGTGATCGAAACTAAGTTGGCCAAAAAGTGATCGATCACTTTTTGGGTCGTCCGAGGGAGTGTTCATGCCTGCGTTTCCGTCCCCGGTCCGCGTCGCCGTCGTCGGCGCCGGGGGCACACCGGGAGGCGGTGATCGCCGGCCTGGACGCCGGCGCGTGGGTCTGGTGCGAGAAGCCGCCGACGCTGTCGCTGGCCGAGTACGACGAGATCACCGCCCACGAGAAGGACGGCGGCCCGTACGCCAGTTACGTCTTCCAGCACCGCTTCGGCAGCGCGGCCCAGCGGCTGCGCCGGCACATCGGCGACGGCGAGCTGGGTTCGCCGCTCGTCGCCGTGTGCAACACGCTGTGGTACCGCGGCCACGACTACTTCGAGGTGCCGTGGCGTGGCAAGTGGGAGACCGAGGGCGGCGGCCCGACCATGGGCCATTGGCATCCACCAGATGGATCTCCTGCTCAGCCTGCTCGGTGACTGGCACGAGGTGCACGCCGTCGGCCATCACGGGGCGGCCCGTCACCCGGGCCGAGCTCGACGAGACGAACCCCTTCTACCACTCCCTCAACGGCGGCGACCTGCCGACCGCCCTCAGCCGCCTCCAGCACCAGGAGAACACCCATGCCTGAACCCAGCCTCAGCGTCCGCGACGAGGACAAGTCCCTGATCGTCACCGCCGGCGACGTGGACATCGCGCAATACGTCTACCACCCGGACGCGCCCGACGCCGAATCGCCCAAGCCGTACCTCCATCCCCTCCGCAGCCTGTCCGGCGCCCCCATGTCGGTCTACCGGCCGCACGACCACCGCTGGCACAAGGGCCTGCAGATGACCTGGGCGCACCTGTCCGGGCAGAACTTCTGGGGCGGCCCGACGTTCTCGGTGGAGCGGAACTACCACTGGCGCGACAACCTCGGCCACATGAACCACATCGACTTCGCCGAGCTCTCCTCCGACGGAGAGCGGGTGACGGTCGCGGAGAGCCTGCACTGGGTCTCGGCGCAGGGCGAGCAGTGGATCACCGAACAGCGCCGCCAGGTCTTCCACGGCGTGGACGCCGAGCGCGGCATCTGGGCGCTGGACTTCACCACGCAGCTGCTCAACGTCCGCGGCGCCACTCTCGAGTTCGGCAGCCCCACCACGCACGGCCGCCCGCTGGCCGGGTACGCGGGCTTCTTCTGGCGCGGCCCCCGGTCCTGGACCGGAGGCACGATCATCGCCGCCGGCGGGAAGGGCGGTGAGGAGATGATGGGCGCCGAGGCCCCGTGGCTGGCCATGGTCGGGCAGCACGACGAGATCGACGGCGGCGGCACCGTGCTGGCCATCGCCGGGCACTCCAGCGCGTCGGTGCCGATCAAGTGGTTCGTCCGCAGGGAGGCGTTCGCCGTGATCAGCCCCTCCCCCTCCTTCGACGAGGAGATCGCGCTGGCCGACGGCGACACCCTCGAACTGACGCACCGCTACGTCTTCATCGACCACATGTGCGACCGGGCCGAGCTGGACGAGCTCGGCGCGGAGTTCGCACTGTGACCCCGCTGTTCCCCGGCGGCACCTCGATCAGCGACCTGGCGGTCTACGACTGGGAGTGCGCCGACGGCGTGCACGGCGGCACCCCGCACCTGCACACCGTCTCGACGGAGGCGTACGTCGTGACCGCGGGCCGCGGGGAGGTGCACACCCTCAGCGCCGCGGGCTTCGCCCGGGACCGGCTCGAAGCGGGCACGGTGTTGTGGTTCTCGCCGGGAACGATCCATCGCCTGGTCAACGAGGACGGCCTCCGCCTGGTCGTGATCATGCAGAACGCAGGGCTGCCCGAGGCCGGCGACGCCGTCCTCACCTTCCCCGCCGACGTCCTGCGCGACCGTGACGCCTACCTCGCCGCCGCCACGCTGCCGGCGGACGGCTCGGAGGCCGAGCGCGCGGCCGCCGCCCGGACCCGCCGCGACCTCGCCGTCACCGGCTTCCAGCAGCTCCTGAAGGACGTGGACGACCGGGGCGGCCAGGCGCTGGCGGACTTCCATCGCCTCGCCGCCGCGCTCGTCCGCCCACGGGCCGGGTCGTGGGCGGAGCTGTGGAGCGGGACCGTCGAGGCCGAGACCGAACGCACCCGCAGGCAGCTCGCGGCGATCGCCGACGGCGACCCGGCCCACCTCGGGCAGGCCGCCGTCGTCCGTACCACGCCCAGATCGGGGCCCCGGGCGTTCGGCATGTGCGGACGCCTCCAAACCTGGAAGCCCGAGCCCGGCGCGGGGAGCGAGGTCAACCGAGAACGATCGTGGTCAGGGCACGCGGCAGGAGCGTGACCGCCCCGTCCGTCACGGGGACGGGTCCGAGTGACTCGTCCTCGTTCGTCAGGTAGGCAGCGACCTCGCCGCCCACTCCCTCCCAGGTCACAGGGGTCATGCCGGTGTTGAGGACCTCGACGACCCGAGAGCCGTCGGGGTTGCGGAACGCGGACACCTTCAGGGCGGGCTTCGTGACCGCCGTCTCGAGCCTGACCGCGCCGGGCCTGACGAAGCGGCTGTAGGCGGCCAGCGCCCACAGCCGCTTGGAGACCCGGTAGGACTTGGCCGCCTCGTCGATCAGCAGCAACGCCCGGGTGTTTCCGACGGAAGCACCCAGCCAGTACACGTAGCCGGAGACGTGGCCGAGGGTGAGCGCGTCGTGCACGGCCAGGGCGATCGTGAAGCCGTCGGAGCCGCTGCCGTCGTACCAGCTCTCGTTCCAGCTGGTGCCGTTGGGGTGCCACTCCGACATCCACGTCGGCCGTTCCGTCGGCAGCGGGGAGTCCACGGGGGTGGCGTAGCTGTGCCCGGTATGGACCTTCACCCAGCGACGGGCCTCGGCGTCGGCCTCGATCGCGGCCGTGTAAGCCCTGGCCTCCGTCCAGCCGACCGACTCGCAGCACACCACCCGCATGCCCGAGGCGATGGGACCGAGCACCTTGACGAACTGGGCGGCCTCCTCGGGGGTGAAGCGCATGGAGGCGTACGGGGCCGTCCAGTCGGGCTCGTTCGCGAACCCCAGGTCGGTGATCCGGATGCCTTCCCGCGCGTAGAACCTCGTGTACTGCACCAGGTAATTCGCGTAGGCATGCCGCCACTCCGGCTTCAGCCTGCCGCCGTTCCTGTCCTCGCCGGTGTCCTTCATGTAGCCGGGCGCGCTCCAGGCGACGGCGAAGAAGCGCTCGACGCCGTACGCCTGCGCGGCCTTGGCCAGCCACACCTGGCCGTTGTCGTCGCCGTCCCACACGTACTCGGGCGGGGCGTCCGGGCCGCCGGGGTCCTCGGGCTGGATCGACACCATCTCGTCGTACGGGCTGCCCGACGGGGACGAGCCGATGCCGAGCCGCAGAATGCTCAGCCCGGCGCCCTTCTCGCGGCTGAACCACAGGTCGAGGATCTCCCGCTGCCTGTCCTCCGGGAGGGCTCTGACCAGTTCGTGCCGCCGGAACGCCATGGAGATCCCGAACCCGTCGATGGTCTGGTGCCGGACTCCATCGTCGATCGTGATCGCCGGTGGATCGGCCGGCCGGGGTTCGTTCATCTGATACCTCCGAGGAGACCCCCGCCTTCAGGCGGGGAAGGAATCGGACTCCTGCGGAGCAGGGCAGGAGCAGGCGAATCGCCGCCAGGCGGACCCCCGTCTACGACAACCGAGCAGCACTTGGCTGGTCTTCCTGCAAAAATGTGAGGCGTGGCGCAGCTGGTGAAGCGGGCCTACAAGTACCGCTTCCACCCGACCCCTGAGCAGGCCGAGGAGCTTGCCCGGACGTTCGGTTGCGTGCGCCTGGTCTACAACAAGGCGCTGGAAGAGCGGACCCGTGCCTACATCCTGGAAGGCAGGCGGGTCTCCTATGTGGAGTCCTCCGCCGCGCTGACGGCGTGGAAGAGGACGCCCGAGCTGGCGTTCCTGGGTGAGGTGTCGTCGGTGCCGTTGCAGCAGGCACTGCGCCACCTGCAGGCGGCGTTCGCGAACTTCTTCGCGCGCAGGGCGAAGTACCCGACCTTCAAGAGCAAGAAGAAGGCGCGCGCGAGCGCGGAGTACACCTGCTCGGCGTTCCGCTGGCGCCAGTGCCGGCTCACCTTGGCGAAGATGGACGCGCCGCTGACCATCGTGTGGTCGCGTCCGCTGCCCGAGGAGGCCGAGCCGTCCACGGTGACGGTGTCGAGGGACGCGGCCGGGCGGTGGTTCGTGTCCATCCTCCTCGAGGAGAAGATCTCGCCGCTGCCGCCGGTCGAGGCGTCGGTGGGCGTGGACGCGGGCATCACGGCGCTGGCCACGCTCTCGACCGGCGAGAAGATCGTCAACCCGCGTCACGAACGTGCCGACCGGCGCAAGCCGGCCCGCGCTCAGCGATCGCTCGCCCGTAAGGAGAAGCGATCGAACAACCGGGCCAGGGCCCGGCTGCGCGTGGCGAAGGTGTACGCCCGGATCGCCGACCGGCGGCGTGACTTCCTGCACAAGCTTTCGACTCGGCTCGTCCGTGAGAACTGTGAGGATGGTGGTGTGCCGCTTCGAGCCCCGGCTTGACCCGCGCGAGAACAGACCATGGTGTCCTTGTTTGG
>NZ_JBFAOQ010000010.1:0-165755 GCF_040675285.1 Nonomuraea sp. NPDC049625
GCCGACGTTGGCGCGTCGGTCATGCTTGTGGATTCACATGATCACCGGGACGGTACACCCCTTCCCAGTGATCCACAGATCTCAAGCATTGCTCCCGTCACCAGCGACGGCTGGGGACCACACGAGAGGCGCTGGGCGGCCGCCGGCGACGACCGACGAGCAGATCCGGCACGCCCGCGACCTGTTCACCCGTCCGGTGAATACCGTCTCCTCCATCGCCCGGCTGCTTGGCGTCAGCCGCTCGACCATCTACAAGTATGTCCCCGAGCTCACGACGACGGCCCGTCCTGCCATCGGTCAGTCGGCAGCGGAGCTCGAAGCAGGCCACTGATTATCCCAGCTCAGAGCAGGTTTGGCGGTTGGTGGCACGTTGGTTAACGGCACCCCGGTGTACTGAACAGCACGCGGGGTTCAAGGTCCCAGCCGGGTCAGCCGAGATCACGCTGGCAATCAGTGGTTGATGCTTGGGCATCTGTTAAGAACTGCTGATTGCCGGTCGGTGTGCCGGGGAACTCGGCGCACTGTGACATTGTGACGGCAGCTCGCTAACTCTCATCAGGACCCTCGCCGAAGTGCGAAGAGCGGTGGAGGAGCGCAGGACAGTCGCCATGACGTGCGGAAGCGGGCCTGCGGCCAGACAGCGCCCCGACTTGGTGAGCTATGCCGCCCTGAGGATGGGGACGACGTCCGACGCCAGCCGCTCCGCCTGCTGCCTGAAGTCCCCCACAGGCATGAGGTTCATCGAGGAGAACCCCAGCCCGGCGAACGTGAGCAGCCGCTCGGCCACCTCCTCGGCGCTCCCGGACACCACTCCTTCCGACACCTGAGACTCCCCCACACGAACCGGAATGTTGTAGACGCAGGTCACCGTCCTTCCCCTCGCCTCGGCAGCGGCCAGAACCCGCGCTCGCAGGGCCGCGGCCTGCTCCGGCGGCGCGAATCCGTACGACGGGATCCATCCGTCGGCGAGCCGCCCGGTGGCCTCCAGGGCGCGCTTGCCGTACGTCCCGAGCCAGATAGGAATCGGCCGGTCGGGTTTGGGCTCGAGGTCGGCACACTCGGTGTGATAGCGGCTGCCGTGGAAGGTGAAGGTGGGCTCCGACCACAGCCCGCGGATGATCTGGATGCCCTCCACCATGCCGTCGACCTTCTCCACCGGCGAGGGCACGCCGAGCCCGAAGGCCCGGAACTCGTCATCGGAATAGCCGCCGCCGAGGCCCAGGATGAGCCTGCCGCCCGAGAGCCGGTGCAGGCTCTCGGCCATTTTCGCCACCATCGCGGGCGGCCGGTACGGCATGCCGAGCACCCTGGTGGCCACCTGGATGCGTGACGTGGCGGCCGCGACCCAGGTCAGCAGTGTCCACACTTCGTACGTCGGTACGGCGCCGCAGGGGTGGTCGGAAGCCGACACGAAATCGAACCCCAGTTCCTCAGCCACTCTGGCGTCGCCCACCGGATCCGCGCCTGGCGCGGCCGAAGTAGACAGGCCCAGCCCGAACATGCGCATATCCGTCGACCCTTCGTCATGGATGTTTACATGTAAACCTAAGCAATGAAGTTGGTTACATGTCAACTAAACCCGCTAGGGTGGAGGCATGGCTGAGCCGAGATGGCTGGACACCGCCGAGTTCCGCGCCTGGATCGGCTACCGGCGGATGCGACTGCTGCTGGACGCCGAAGTCGGCCGCGACCTGCTGGCCGACTCGGGACTGTCCATGCCTGACTACGACGTGCTGTCCGCGCTGACCTCGTCAGAGGGGCACCGGCGACGGCTCACCGAGCTGGCCGACCGGATGCTCTGGTCCAAGAGCCGGCTCTCGCGCCACATCAGCCGGATGGAGCAGCGCGGGCTCGTCGCCCGCGAGGAGTGCGAGAACGACGCCAGGGGCGCCGTCGTCGTACTGACCCCGGATGGACTGCGCACGATCCAGGAGGCCGCGCCCTTGCACGTGGAGTCCGTCCGGCGGCATTTCATCGACCTGCTGTCCCCCGGGCAGCTTGACGCCCTCGGCACTATAGCCGAGAGCGTGCTGGCCCACCTGGTCCCCGACGGCGCGTCGGGGATGGAGCGGTAGCGACGTACGACGCCGACAGCGGCCGGCAGCGGGGCACCGGCCGGAACTCCGGGGCGGTCGGTGTCGGCGGCCAGACCAGTGTGGATGATGATGGTGCGGCCCGTTCATGGCCGGCGAGATCAGCGTCGCGGGCTTCACGCTGAAGGGCTGTGTCGTTGGGGGTACGGCCCGGAAGGAACAGCGGAACGGAAACGTTCGCCCGCCACGCCCCAAGTCAGCGGTTCACGGGTTGCGCAGGAAGGGCAGGCCCGCATCAGCGCAGGTCAGGCAAATCCTTTGGAAATTCCCCAGGGCTACAGCGAGGCCGTAGAAGACGACCGAGGCCGAGCGCTCGGCAAAAGCGGAGCGCCGGGCCGAGCAGGCGGAGGCAGGCACCCAGGAAGCCCGGCAGGAGACTAAGGACGTACGCGAGGAGCTCAGGGAGGTGCGCGGCGAGCTGACGGCAGTCCAGCGGGAAGCCGGCGGCGCCGCGGTCGCCCTGGCCGTGGCCAAGACCGACCTCGAGGCGGCCGAGCGCAAGGGAACAGGACCTTCAGCAGCGCCCTCCAGCGCAGAGCAGCAGGCACAGCGTTCACATCCCGACGACGCTGATCAGCGGGGGCAGAGGTGAGCCCGATCATGGCCTCATGTGCCCACCTCGGCTGGTCGACATTTTGCCCTACTCACTGAAGAACAATGACAAGATGCCGCTGCGGTTTAGGCAACCAGCCGCGGCGAAAGGCGACACGATGACCGACTCCAGCCGCACAGTTCCGGCGTCACGGCGGGTGCACGGACACCGGCCGACCTCCGGCCGGCCGCTGAGGCCACCGATGACGTTCCGCCCCGGCGCGGTAGCGGCCATCCTTGCCGCGGGCAGCGCTGGATGAGCAGCCGCGGCGATCGTCCTGCTCCAGGACGGTCACGCGGGCCGGGCGTAGGACCTGACCGGACCGCAGGCGCTCACCCACCGGCAGCAGGCGGAGGCGATCGGCGCCGGGCTCGGCCGTGCGACCGCGTTCGAGGGGCTGACCTACGGGCAGGCTCGCCGGGCCTACATCGAGGGCGGACTTCCGGTGGAGGCCGCCGAGTTCGTCCTGGGCTACCAGGCCGAGTACGCGGAGGAGCCCCCGGCGGTCTCGCCCACGTTCGAGCAGGTGACCGGAAGGAAGGGCCGGACACTCGCGCAGTGGGCGGCCGGCCACGCCACTGAGCTGGCTCTGGCCGCCTGACGGCCAACGGCGCAAGGTGGGGCGGTGCGATGGGGTCTCGGCCCGCTCTGGAACAGCAGGTGCGCGCGGAAGGGTGAAGTGGGCCTGACTATGTCGGTAGGGCCTGCCAAGATCGCGACATGACAATCGACGCACTGACGCCGTTCCGCTGGCTGCAACCGCCGTACGGCGATCGCGGCAACCTCCTCGGCGAGATCTACTGCGTGACCTTGCTGCGCGGGCTCGACCCGGCCGAGGTGCTGCGCCGGTTCGGCGCCCGCACGAGCACGCAGATGAGCTTCGCCGAGCTGGACCTCGCGGTCTCCGACTTCGCCATGGTGACCGGCGGCGGTGACGGAGGTGGCTATGTCGGAGCGGTGTCCGTCTTACGACATGACACGCCTGCGACTACTTCCACTACGCCGTCGACGGCATCGTGATCATCGCTTTCGACCCGACCGCTCCCGAGCATCGCTCCGGTGCCGACACCGACCGGCTTGCTGGCCTCATGCGCGAGTTCGGCCTGCCATTGGAGGAGAGCTCGGACGAGGAGTGGGACCAGCGCTACGACGGCCTGTCCGAGCATGGCATCGCGCGGATGTTCGCGATGGCGGCCCGCCTCACCGGCGTGAGGGTCACCGCCGACCTGCTGAACGGACCACTCCTGGTGGGCGCGATCGCCGATCCGCCGCAGGAAGACCTTCAGCGCGAGACACCCTGATACGGCGAACGGCGCACCTTCCGGGGTACCGGTCTCTCGCCTATTCAACTATCGCGAGCTGTCGGCTCCATGGAGCTCGATGGTGACCGTCCGTGTTGCCCGGCGGCCTAGCGGTTCCATGCGCCGCCACCTTCGTTGAGGAGGTGAGTGGTGGTCTTGTGTGGTGACCAAGAACCTTCACCGGGGCCGACCGAGGGCTGATGTTCGCCTTCGTCGGAGCCCATCTCGGGGCGGCAGTTCGAGTTCGTCCAGACCGAATGGATGAACGACGGCGCCTTCTTCGGCGCGGGCCAGGCCAGGGATCCCATCGCCGGCTCAGCCGACGGCTCCGGCGATTTCACCATTCCCCGGCGTCCCGTACGGCGGCGCCTGTGCTTCCTGCCCCGATTCGTCGTCACGCGTGGCGGCGAATACTGCTTCATGCCGAGCCTGAGCGCACTGCGCTGGCTCGGCGACCTCACGGGCTGAGTGTGATGGCGCCACTCCGGCTCGACGACCGGAGGTGTTCATGAACACCCTGCACCTGCTGTTCAACGCCGTCACCGTCATCTTCATCGCGGCCACCATGTTCGCCGCCGGCCTCGGCACGACATTGCCGGACTTGCGCGCCGTCCTCACCAACGGTCTACTGCTCGCGCTGGTGCTCCTGGTCAACCTGGTCGCCCTGCCGCTGCTCGGCTGGGGCGTCGCCGCGCTCTTCGGCCTGCCCGCGCCGGCCTTCGTCGCGCTGCTGCTGATCGCGTCCTCACCCGGCGGGCCATTCGGCGCCAAGCTCGGCATGGTGCAGCACGGTGACGTGGCCGCAGGAGCGGCCATGCAGGTCCTGCTGGCCGCCATCGGCAGCATCACCTTCAGCCCGACGGCGAACGTTCTCCTCAGTGCGGCGAACGTGGGTGGCGGGGTCTCGCTGGACGTTGCGACCCTGATGCTGACCGTGGCGGTCCTGCAGCTCGTTCCGTTCGCCGTCGGCTTGATCGTGCGCCATCACGCGCCGCCCACAGCACGAGCGTGGCATCCTGTGGCCGCGACCGTGTCGAACGTGACATTCCTCGCCGTGCTGGCGGGCATGCTCGTGGGCAACTGGCGCGACGTCGTCGCGCTGATCGCCTCACTCAGCCTGCTGGCGGGTTTCCTCTTCGCCACCGCCGCCTTCGTGCTCGGCACAGTCCTGGCCACTGGGCCATGACCACGCCGCACCACCATGGGCGGCGTCGCGGCCGTGCGCAACGCCGGCCCGACGCTCGCCGCCGTCGGCATCGCCTTCGGCAACGAGCCGGCCGTTCTGGGCGCGCTCGCAGCCGTCCTGCTGAGCGGCCTGGCCGCGGCCCTGCCGATTGCAGCGGTGCTGAGCCGTCGCCGGGGCTGCTCCACGACATGAAGGCCCGCAGCCCAAGTACGGTTCGAAGGAGCAGCGGGTTGGCGTGAAGCGCGGCGCCCGGGACCGGGCTGAGCCGCAGAGAGTGAGCCGTACGGGCTCCCGCAGGCGCGGAGTCGCCACCCCGTTGGTGCTTTGCGTGCTCGGCCCCGAGAGGCTGGCCTCTGTGGCGGGGTGCGGTGGCCAGACGTCATCTTCGAGAAGGCACGGATCGGCGTGCATTGGCACGTGGGCTGCGGCGTGGCGAGGTCACGCCGGCTGCCGGGGGAGGGGTGGTCACCGGCCAGCCCGATCTTCACCTTGGGGAGCGGAGCGCCGGTGCAGCCGAGCTATCTCACGCACCGTTTCCACAAGCTGGTGGCGGCCAGCGGGTTGGCGCCGGTGCGGTTGCACGACTTGCGGCACGGAGCTGCGACGTTGGCGCTGGCGTCGGGGACGGAGTTGAAGGTGGTGCAGCGCACGCTGGGGCATGCCGGCATCGTGTTGACCGCCGACACCTACGTCTCGGTGCTGCCGCGGCAGTATCACGACAGCGCCAAGGCGACCGCGCGGCTGGTGCTGAGTGCGGTGCGGGCGACCAACTGGGAGATCGGCAAGACCCGGGAGATGATGTGACTCACATGTGGCTCACTGTGACTCACGATCAGACGACGTGACTACAGATCCGCGTAAAGCCGCAGGTCGGCGTGGTAGGGCGGGTGGGACTTGAACCCACGACCCACGGATTATGAGCCGACTCGTAGCAGAACCCGGTGACGGCCACCAGCACGACCACCGCCGCGCACCAGGCGGCGACCCTGCGCAGCGCTCGGGCGACCACAGCTCTCTTGGACACGTCACGAATCTAGGGACGCGATCGCCCTGCCACCCCATCCTCCAGGACGAACCGCCTGCGGGAGCGGACGCCAGAGAACCTCATCCATCAGGATGAGACTCTCCTCTTTCGCCACTGCGCCTACCCGGTGACGGCGAGGTGGGGTCACGGGAGGTCGACGCGGGTGACGGAGAGGGTGCCGTCCGCGCCGAGATCGTTGAACAGGATTGCTGAGCCGTCCGGGGCGAAGACCGGGTGGGGGTGGGCGGGGTGGCGGGTCGCACGGGTGCGGGCGAGCGGCGTCGTATGGCCCTCCACCAGGTCCACCAGCAGCACGTCGGCGATACCGTCGGCGCCGTCCCAGCCCTTGCCGGGCCGGTCCGCAGGTCCGGTCGTGTCGACCACCGCGAGCGTGCCGTCCCGGCTGACGTCGCAGTGCCAGTAGCGGTCGCCGCGCGACAGCAGGCGTCCTGAGGGGTCGTCCGGCGACGTCCAGTACAGGCCGCGCGGCTCGGCCGGGCTGACCCCGTATGCCACGACCATCGCACCCACCGCGTGATGCGCCCACCGCTCGTGCCCGAAGTGCAGCCCCTCCGGCTGCTCGAGCACGCACCGGCCCTCGGGCATCTCGACGGAGTGCCGCGCCCACACGCGATCGGGCACGGTCTCGGTGGGTCCTTCGTGGGAGAAGCCGATCCACTCCTCGTCGGCAGGGCAGTAGTGGGCGTGGTTCGCCCACCAGTCGCGGGTGTGCAGCTCGCGAACGCCTCCCGTGTCGACGTCCATCTCGAGCAGCGTGTACGCCCCCGGCGACTCCTCGGAGAACAGCACCCGCTCGCCGGACGCGCTGATGCTGACCAGCCCCTGCAGGGTACGGCCCGCCGGGGCGCGATACACGGTCTCGGGCTTGGCGGTGTGATCGGCGAGGTCCACGAGGTGCAGCGCGTCGTCCCACATCGCGGCCAGCCGTTCCGTCGCACGCGCGACGTCGAACCAGACAGTCCCCTCCTTCGCGCTCCCGTCCGGCAGCCCGCACACCTCTCGCACGTCCGCTTCGCCGGGGTTCCGCCACGCCACGCTGGCGACCCCGGTCGCCAGCCGGTCGGGATCCCAGCGGGTGACAACCAGCCTCTCTCCGCCGGCATGGAAGCCGTTGGCGTGGGGGTACGTCAGGTGTGCGCCCGTCGATACGTTCATCCCTGAATCCTTCCTTCGTGGGTGTTCACTAAGCTGCGTGGATGGATCGTCAGCCGGTCATGACAGCGCGGCGGGCTGCCGGCTGGGCCAGATATCTGACGCCGGCGCCGGAGTCCTTCCGTCTCGGCCTCGTGTGCCTCGGTGTCGGCGCCATCGAGGGAAAGATCGTGTCGCAGCCCGACCGTGCCCTGGAGTCGTACGCCGCCGTGCTGGTGACCGGGGGGCGCGGCTGGTTGCGGTGGGACGGCCACCACCACGACATTGTCGCGCCGGCCATGTTCTGGCTCCCGCCGGGCGTACGGCATGCCTACGCCCCGGACCCGCAAGGATGGAGCGAGTGGTGGGCGCTCTTCGACGGTGACGCGACCCAGGTGTACGAGCGATTCGGTTACATCGATCTGGACCAGCCTGTGCAGCGCCTGTACGACACCGGTGCGCTCGAGACCGCCTTTCGCACGCTGGCCAGGACGAGCCGGCCGGACGATCCGCGCAGCGACGTGGAGGCGGCCGGCGCGATGCACCAGCTGATCAGCGTCGCCTACAAGTCGATCTCCGCGGCGGGGCCGGCCCAGAGCCCGATGCTGCGTTCCCTGCGGAGCGATGCGTACCGGCCGGTGTCCGTGGAGGCTCAAGCCGGCCGCCTCGGCATGTCGGTGACCGCGTTCAGGAACGCCGTATGGCGCGCCGCCGGCTGCAGCCCCAAGGAGTACGTGCTCCGGCTGCGGCTCAACCGCGCGAAGGAACTGCTGGTGAGCACGGACCTGCCGGTCGCCGCGGTCGGCAGGCGCGTCGGGTACGACGACGCCGGTTACTTCAGCCGCCTCTTCACGCGCAGGACCGGGACCGCGCCGAGCCGGTTCCGCGAGAGCCAGCGTCAGATGGGTGGAGCCCCGCAACCCTAGCCGCCGGAAAGTCCATCCGACATGTCGATCCGTGCATGGCGGATCCGATCGGCGGTTGGCAAGGTCGTCTCCATGCTCACCTCCAACGGCTACACCCTCGACGAGTCCCGGCTGGGCGAGCTCGAGGCCGTACCCGGCGCCGAACGTCACGATCGCGATGCCCTGCTGACGCGGATCCGCCGCGACGGCTACCTCTTCCTCAGGCAGGCTCTCGATCCGGCCGCCGTGCTCGGGTTCCGCCGGTACTACTTCGAGCGGATCAGCGCGGCCGGCGCCGGTCTCACGGCACCGGGAACGGCGGCCGGGGACGGGATCGCGGCCGGGCGGGTGGATCCCGCAGCGCTCCGCCGGGTCCTGTTCACCGACATCGTTCCGGGCTCCACCTACCATGCTTTCTGCACGCAGCCCGCGATCAGGGACTGGTTCGCCTGGTTCCTCGGCGGGACGACCCACCTGCACCGTCGTAAGATCATCCGGCACACGGCGCCCGGCGAGTCCGGGATCGGCACCGCCACCCAGGCGCACTACGACCTCGTCTACATCCGCGAGGGAACGGACCGCGTGCTGTCCGCGTGGATCCCGCTCGGCGACTGCCCGGTCTCCCGCGGCGGCCTGACGTACCTGGAAGGCAGCCACCGGCGGGTCATGCGCGCGGAAGCCGAGGGCACCCTCAAGCGTCCCGCGGCATCGATCACCGCCGACCTCCCGGCGCTGGCGGCGGAGTACGGCGCTCGCTGGCTGGTGGCCGACTACCGGGCCGGCGACATGGTCATCCACACGGCTCACATCGTTCACGCCGCACTCGACAACGTCGATCCGGACGGGGTCATGCGGCTGTCCACCGACATCCGCTACCAACGCGCCGACCAGCCCATCGACCTTCGCTGGCAGGATGACTGGCACGATCGCGACGGGCTGTGAGCCCGCGGGGAGGTCGCCCGGCGGCTCGCTCGGCTCCGGCCGTACTCGCACGGTTTCAGCCCTTGATCCCGTCGGCCAGCCCCGCACCGCGGATGAAGTAGCGCTGGAAGAGCAGGAAGATGACGATCGGCAGCACCACGGAGATCAGCAGTCCCGCCATGAACAGGTTGATCTGCACGTTGTCGCGGATCGCCGGAAGCATCACCGACAACGGCTGTTTGGCGCGGTCGGGGAGGACCAGCTTCGGCCACAGGTACTCGCGCCAGGCCGCGATGACGGACAGCAGCGACACGACGCCGATGATCGGCCCGGACAGCGGCAGCACCAGCGACGTGAACATCCGGAAGTTGCCGACGCCGTCGATCTTGGCCGCCTCGAACAGCTCGGCCGGCAGTTGCGCGAAGAACCGGCCGGTGATGATCACGTTGAAGGCGCTGGCGCCGGCGGGCAGCCAGATCGCCCAGTAGCTGTTGATCAGCGACCCGCCGACGATCGGAACGTCCAGCACGGTCAGGTAGAGCGGCACGAGCGAGATCACGGCGGGGATGAACATCGTCGCCAACAGCGCGCCGTTGATGATCTTGGCATACCTGGGTCGCAGGATCGCCAGCGCGTAGCCTCCGGTCGTCGCCACCAGCACCGACACGGCCCAGTTGCCGAGGGCGATCAGGACCGTGTTGATCAGCGCCGGACCGACCCGGAGCCTGGACCAGGCGGTCTCGATGTTCTGCCACTGCGGCGGCCCGGACCACAGAGCGAGTGGGTTGGAGGCGATGTCGTGCGGTTGCGAGATCGCCGCCTTGGCCAGCCACAGGATGGGCCCGAGGCCGGCCAGGGCGAGCAGGATCAGGATCAGCGCCTGGCCGCCGCCGAGGGTCCAGCGCACCACCGGTCGCCGTCGATCCGCCGCGGAGATGAGGCCGCGGTCCTCGGACCGGGCGCTCACGTCGTGCTCCAGCGCCGCGTGAGCCGGAAGTACAGCAGCGACAGCAGCCCGAGGAAGACGGCGAGCAGCACCGACAGCGCGGTCGCCCCGCCGTAGTCGCCGTTGATGAAGGCGTAGTTGTAGAGCAGCATCAGGATCGTGGTGGTCGCGTTCGCCGGGCCGCCGCCGGTGAACAGGAACGGTTCGGTGAACACCTGGAAGGTGCCGATGATCTGCAGCAGCAGGGTGATGAGCAGGATCGTCCGCATCTGCGGCAGCGTCACGTGCACGATCCGCCGCCAGATCGAGGCTCCGTCGATCTCGGCCGCCTCGTAGAGATCCGTGCGGACGCCGGACAGCGCGGCCAGGTAGATGATCATCGTCGAGCCGGCGTTGGCCCAGGTCGCCTCAAGGACGATGCTCGGCATCGCGGACTGCGCGTCCTGCAGCCACTTGAACGGGCCGAGGCCGATGCCCCGGGCAAGGGTGTTGAACAGGCCGGAGTCACTCGCGTCGTAGAAGACCCGCCACAGCAGGATCGCCACCACCGGCGGCAGCACCACCGGCAGATACGCCAGCACCGAGAACAATGCCCGGCCACGGCGCAGCTCGCGGACGAAGACCGCGAGCGCCAGCGGCGCCGGATACCCGAACACCAAGGCCAGCAACGCGAACCACGCGGTGTTGCGCGCCGCGGTGACGAGCAGCGGATCGGCCAGGACCTTGCGGAAGTTGTCCAGCCCGACCCACTCCGCCGCGGTGACGAGGTTCGTCTGCTGGAACGCCAGGACCAGCCCGCGCGCGATCGGCCACCACGAGAACAGCCCGAAGACCACCAGCGTCGGGATCAGGAACACCAGCGTGCTGATCCCGCCGCGCCGGACCCACCGGGCCACGCGCCGCATGACGCGCGTGGCCCGGCCGTCCTCGGGCGAGAGCGGGAGACTCACCGCCTTCGACGCCATCACGAGTTCGCCAGCAGCCCGTCGACCGCCTTCGACGCGTCCGCGAGCAGCTTGCCGACGTCGGCGTCCTTCTGGGTCAGTACGGTCTGGACGACCGAGTCGAGGTTCGCGTACACCTTCTGCCCGGCGACCGGCGGTTCGATCATGAGCTTCAGCGACGCGGCCTTGGACGTGTACGGCGTGAAGTTAGCCTGGACCGTGTTCACATACGGCTTGATCCACTCGTCGTACTGCTTCTTCGACGCCTCGTCGAACAACCACAGCATCGGAAGTCCGACGGAGTACTGCTTGTCCGCGTTCGCGGCCTTGGCGTCGGTGACCGCATGGTCCCGGTCGGTGAACTTCTCCAGCCAGAAGAACTCGGCCCACTTGACCGCGGCCTCGATCTGCTGCTTCGACGCCTTCGGGTTGAACATCTGCACGGCGCCGCCGGTCAGCGTGCCGCCGTCCGGCGAGCCGAGCGGCAGCGGCGCGACGCCGAAGTCCTCACCCTTGGCGCCCATCGTGGTGACCGCGTCGCGGTAGTCGCCCGGGGTACCGATGTACATCCCGACCTTGCCGCCGGCGAACTCCTGCTGCAGCTGCTTCTGGTTGAACAGGAAGTTGCTGCCCATCGCGTTGTCGGTCCAGCGCATCTGCTGGAGCGTGGTGAGCGCGCCGTTCATCGGGGTGTCGGCGAAGGCGGCCGAGGCCTTGCCGCCGTTCACCTTCTCGATGGATCCGCCGTACGTGTAGGTCATGGCCGTGAGGACCCAGCCGCCGGTGTTGTTGGTGGTCATCATCGCGTAGCCGGCCTTGCCGGTCTTGTCCGCGATCACCTTGGCGTCCTGCCGGACCTCCTCCCACGTGGCCGGCGGCTTGTCCGGGTCGAGCCCGGCCTGCTGGAAAAGCGCGCGGTTGTAGTTGAGGCTCATCGTGTACGCCTGCACCGGCAGGCCGAAGATGTGGCCGCTGGAGTCCTGGACGGTCTTCAGCACCTCTGGGTTGATCTTGCTTCCCGCCGACGACGCCTTCACCACGTCGGTGATGTCGGCGAGTTGCTTGCGCTCGATCAGCCCCTGAACGTCGGTGTACGGGATCGCGACCACGGTCGGCAGCGTCCCGGCGGCCAGGTCGGCCTGGAACGTCTGGACGTCGTACCCGTATTCCGAGCCCTCGATCTTGATCTTCGGGTTCGCCTTCTCGAACTGCGCGACCCGGTCGGTCCAGGTCTTCAGCGCCGCCGCCTGGTCCGGCGTGGGCTTCTGCCCGACCGTGATCGTCACGGTGCCGTCGTCGCTGACTGCCGTTCCGGATCCTGACGAGCAGGCGGTGGCCGTCAGGATCGCCAGCGCGGTGACGGCCCCCGCCCTCCATCGTGTGGTCAGCACTCTTCGCTCCTTCTTTCAGCGGGTGAACGTTCCTGGCAGGAACAAGGTGGTGGTCTTCCCCGTGACGATCCCGCTCGCCCACTGCAGGGCGCCGGCACGCCCGGCGCCGTCGTCCTCGTTCAGGGCGAGGGCGATCGCGACCGGTCCGGCCGGCTGGGACTGGAACCCGAGCGCCGCCCAGGGCACCTTGACCTGGTACGACGTGACACCGTCAGCGCGCGCGATCGCGGCGGTGGCGCCGGGCGTGGTCCCGGCAGGGCTGCCGTCCGAGGTGCCGAAGGTGTATACGGCCGGCCCGGCCGGCAGAAGGGCGGCACCGATCTCGGTGGCGGACGGACTCTCACCCGGCAGCCCGTCGCTGATCGCGAACTGCAGGCTGTCGCCCCGCCACAGGGTGGCAGCGGTCCCGGTCTGGGAGAACACGTCGTCGGTGACGGCCGCGTTGATGGTCAGGCCGGTCGCGTCGTACTGGAGGCTCGCCGCACCCGAGAGGTCGGCGGGCCCGCCCCAGGGGCGGGTGAAGGCGATCCAGCCCGCGTCGGTGGTGAGGTTGATCGAGCTGCTCGGGGTCGTCGCCGAGGGCACGATCGGGTTGAAGGCGGTGGTGCCCTTCGCGGAGACCTTGTTGCCGTCGGAGGTGGTGAGGTCGACCGTGTAGGCGTAGGCCTTCCAGGGCTGGAGGCCACTGACCGGGACGCTGATCGTCGCCTTCTGTCCCGGTGCGATCGACTGGCCGGCGCCGGCTGTGCCCTTCTGCCCCGCGATGGTCCAGGTCAGGTCCTGGATCGTCGCCGCCGCGGTCGCTCTGGTGTTGGTGAGCTCGACACCGAGGCCGGCCTGCAGCGGTGAGACCTGGGCGATCTGGGGGATGATGCGAATCTTGGTCGCCGGTTCGACGCTGGTCCACGCGACCAGGCGGGCGGTCGGCCTCCCGTTGCGGGCGACGGTCGCCACCAGGTGGCGCGACCCGAGGGTGTCGCTCGCGGGGACCGGGATGGTGACCGTGGCGTCCTTGCCCGGGGTGACCAGAACCTGCTTGGTCCGGCCCGCGATCGTCACCGCGCGCGGCCCGAGGTTGCGGGCCGTGCCTTTGAGCGTCACCGTGACCGCGGTCGGCTCTATCGAGTTGGACGGATCCGCGGCCGCGACCTTCAACTCCGGCTTCGACTGCTGGGAGACCGCGGTGGCGGGTCCCTTGACGAAGAGCGGATCCTGGTCGACGGTCAGGTTCACGACGCCGCCCACCGGGGTCAGGGTGGTCTTGTGGCCGTACATGTCGGTCACTTCGAGCGGGCTGCTGGTGGTGAGGTTGACGGATGAGGTGCCGGTGCCGGTCGACCAGAGCACGCGGGTGGTCGAGGCGCCGGAGCCGAAGCGGTAGGAGTACAGCGGGGACGGCAGGGTGTCGCGGCCGCTGTAGGCGAGGCCGGTGAGGGCGCGGATCGTGGTCGCCTTCGCGACCAGGCCCGGCTTCGGGGCCATGCCGGCGATCGGCCCGGCCGGGGCCTGCAGGAGGCCGAAGGTGCTCTCCTTGTCGTCCAGGTTGGTGCCGTCGTTCAGGGCGTCGTACCAGTAGAACTGGCTGACGCCGTTCGCAATCATGATCACGTCGTTGCGGATCGATTTGCGCGCCTGGTCGAGCATCGAGCCGCCGAAGCTCGGCGCGGTCGGGTAGCCCTCCTCGCTGATCCAGATCGGCTTGCCGGCGCCGCCGTGCGCGTCGGCCGCGGTGCGCAGGCTCTGGATCTGGGTGTCCAGGTCTCCTTCCGGGCCGGGGAACGTGTAGATGTGCGCGTTGATCGAGTCCACGTAGGCCAGCCCACCGAGGGACAACAGCTGGTCGCGGAAGGTGGTGTCGCCTTTGTTCGGGCCGACGTCGGCGATGACGTTCGCGTTCGGGTTGTCCTTGTGGGTCTGCTCGTACGCGGCCTTGATCAGCTGGAGGAAGCACGCGCCGGTGATGCCGCAGGCGCTGTCGTTGAAGCCGGCCATGTAGTACTCGTTGTAGGTCTCGATGTCGTTGGTGGTGCCGGCGAAGTGCTTGAGCCACCAGCTCTGGTAGCGGCCGTACGCCGCCAGGCCGTCGGGTGTGCTCGGGGTCCGGCCGCCGTCGTACAGCGGGTTGCGGTATCCGGTGACCAGCAGCGGGATGATGCCGTTCGCTTTCGCGTCCGCGATCATCGCGTCGAACCGCGGGTCGACCGCGTAGTTGCCGGGCGAGCCCGACTCGACGCGCGGCCACTCGAGGCTGTCGCGGATGTGCGAGAAGCCGGCCAGGGCGAGGGTGCGGATCAGGGCGCCGCTGAGGTCGTAGTAGTGGGACATGTGCGTGTTCACGCCCCACTTGCCCGCTGGGGATTGGATCCCTGCCGGGAGCGGCGGGATGACGGCGAGCGTCGTACCGACGACGGTCTGGCCGGCGGTGAGGCGGAGGTTGTAGAAGCCGGGCTTCAGGCCGCTGGTGCTGATCGAGCCCGCCCCGGCTGCGATCGCAGCGTTACCCGAGGCCACGGGAAGGTACTGGTCATCGGTGATGCTCCAGGCGACCGAGGACGCGGTCGAGGTGAGCGTGACGCTGCCCGCGCCCTGGGTGAAGACCAGGCTCTGGTTGGTCACCGTGATGCCGGTGGTGTCGGCGAACGAGACGCTGACCGACGAGACGCAGACCGAGCTGATGACACCGCCGGGCGCGTTCGCCATCAGGCGGATGTCGGCGCCGTTCGCGCGGTTCTGGAAGTTGACGTTGGACATCCGTAACTGCGTGGTCGCCCAGGCTCCGGAGCCGGGGAAGGAGAACCACGGCAGCGGGGTGAAGGGCGCGCTGACGCTGTCGTACTGCGCGGTGAGCTGCTGGCCCGGGCTGTCGAAGTAGTTCACCGTGAGCACCGCGTCGGTGGCGCCGGCCGGGATCCGGGCCGCGTCGATGTTCAGGTAGATGTACTGGTCCTTCAGGTCGTCGCTGGTCTGCCAGCACGGCACCCCGAGCCGGCTCGACGCCGCGTGCTCGGGTGTCTTGTCCCGGTCTCCCGGCCAGGCGGTGATCCCGTCCGCGGCCACCGGGTTCGTGAAGACGATCTCGGGGTCAGCCGCGGCTGATGCCGGTGCCACCAGCTGGGTGACGGTCAGCACCACGGTCGCGACGAAGGTGAGAAGCCTGCGACGTCCGCTGCTGACTCTGCAATGGTGCATGGCGAACCTCCGGATCGACAGCGCGTTGGGTCGTCATACTGCCCGGCTAGCGCTTTCCCGACAAGAGCATCAGATTGGTTTTTTTGCTGCTATAGCTGGGCAAAGCTCGGAATGTAGCGTCGGACAGCGCTGTCCCGCTCCAGGTGGTTATCATGACAATCGTGTCGAAGGAACCGAATGGGACTCCCCGGTTGGCCGATGTCGCGCGCGCGGCGGGTGTATCGCCGTCCACGGCCTCCCGCGTGCTCAACGGCAGTGTCCGGCAGGTCGCCGACGAGTACCGGGAGCGGGTGCTGGCCGCGGCGGAGCAGGTTGGATACACCACCAACCTCGCCGCGCAGGCGATGGTGCGCGGTCGCTATCCCGCGGTCGCGTTGGTGGTCGGCGACATTCGCGACCAGTTTTTCGCCCGGATCGCCTTCGGGGCGATGGGGGAGGCGTCCAGGCGCGGGTACATCCTGAACCTGCTCTCGACCGACGGCGACGAGTCACGGGAGCGCGATCTGGTGCAGGATCTGCGCCGGCAGCGCCCCCAGGCGCTGGTGCTGGCCAGGAAGCGGGACACGACCGCGAAGGCCGGTTCCAGGCTGATGGAGCAACTGCTCGGCTTCCAGCGCGAGAGCGGCCGGGTCGTGATCGTCGGCGAGGCCTCCGAGCCGGTCCTGGCGATCAGGCCGCCGGACTTCGACGGTGGCAAGGCGCTCGCCGGCGCCCTGCTCGGCCTCGGCTACCGGCGTTTCGTCGTCTTCCTCGCCGACGAGGCGGTCCCCTCGGAGCGCGATCGGCTCGACGGTTTCCGGGTCGGGCTGTCCGCCGGCGGCGTAGCGCTGCCGGACAGCCACGTCTACCGAGCCGTGCACAGCGTTGCGGGCGGGATGGAGGCCGCGACCGCGTATCTGGCGGATGGACCCGATGCCGAGATCATCGTCAGCACGGAGGACGTGGTCGCCTGGGGCGCGATTCATCGCTTGCGGGAGAGCGGCCTGGTGGTGCCCGACGACATCGCGGTCGCCGGGTACGGCCATCGCATGTTCAGCCCGCTCGGCGACGAGGCCGACTGGCTCACCACAATCCGGTCTCCCCTGGAGGAGATGGGCGCCGCCGCGGTGAGCGCTGCGCTTGATCCGCTGGCAAGCGACATCCCGACGCCGTCGCCGAAGATCCATCTCGGCGGCAGTACACCGGATCGCACCATGTTCAGCGCTGGGGGGTCCGGCTGCCGTCGATGATGTCCAGAGCAGCGACCGGCCCCTGAGATCCCGCGCCGCGATACCGCTCGGTCGGCGGATCGTCGGCTCGCCCTCCACTGGTTGGGCGCCGCCGGCGTTGAGGAGCGTGTGAGGTGCGGAAATTCAGCCGCCGAGGTTGACCTGGGGGTTCGTGGCTCGAGCATGATGAGGGCTCGGGCATCCTGCTGGCGGTGTCGTGGTCCTCCCTCTTCCTCATGCTCGGGCCAAGACGGCCGAGATCATGGTGCTTCGCCATCAGGTCGCCGTATTGCGCCGTCAGGTGAACCGGCCCGATCTCCAACCGGAGGATCGGGTCGTGCTCGCGGCCTTGGCGCGGCTGCTTCCTTGCTCGTCGTGGGATGTCTTCTTCGTCCCCCCCCCCGCGACGTTGCCGCGCTGGCACCGCACGCTGGTGAAGCGCCAATGGACCCACCGCTCCAAGCGCCCGGGTCGTCCCTCTACCCGCGCGGAGGTCCGGGAGGCGGTGTTGCGCCTGGCCTGTGAGAATCCCCCGTGGGGCTATCAGCGCATCAGCGGAGAGCTGGCCGGCGTCGGCCTTCGGGTACCGCCCAGTACCGTGCGCGACATCCTCAAAAGAGCCGGGCTCGATCGGAACCTGGGTCGCTCAACTGGCCCGCAACATGGTCATGAACCTGGGAGAGCAGGCCGAGGGCATCCGATTCCTCATTCGCGACCGCGACGCCACGTTCACCGCGGTCTTCGACGAGGTGCTCACTTCACTCGCCGCCCGCGTCATCAAAACACCGGTCCGCGCACCGCAGGCCAACGCGATAGCCGAGCGCTGGGTCGGCACTATTCGAAGGGAATGCACCGACCGGCTGCTGATCTACAATGCAGGCCATCTCCGCCGAGCCCTGAAGGCATACGAACGGCATTACAACCGGCACCGTCCCCATCGCTCACGAGATCGTCGGCCGCCTCAACCGTCACATGCCCCGGCTACACTCACCGATCTCGATCAGGTCCGCCTGCAACGCCGACCGGTACTCGACGGCCTGATCAACCAGTACCGGCGGGCCGCCTAGACGGGCGCCACCGATCATAGCCACCCGGGCCCCATCACATAGGCTGACGACAATCGATATGAGCCGCGGGCGATCATGCGAACGCTAATCGCGGATCCGGGTCAGAGCAGTCGCTGAGTCACGGATCACCAGTTCGGGTTCGGGGTCGGTGATGACACCGCCTGCGCTTGGCCGCCCCGCGATCAGGTCGTAAAGCGCCTCGACGCCGGCCCGGCCGAGTTGGTACATGGGCATCCGGACTGCGGTGACGGCCGGGCGCAGGTGTTGCATCAGGTCGACGTCGTGGATGCCGACCACCGACAGCTGGTCGGGGATGGTGATGCCGAGGTCGCGTGCGGCGGCCAGGACCCCGACCGCGCTCATGATGTTGTTGACGACGATGGCGGTCGGCGCGGTTGGCGCCTGCATGGCCTGCCGGAGCCCGTCGGCGCCGGCCTGCTCACCGAACCCGGTGGCCAGGTGTGGGGCCGGTGTCAGCCCGGCGGCGGCCATCGCCTGCTGGTAGCCCAGGTAGCGCTGCTGGGAGATGTATCCAGAACCCCCGACGAAGACGATGTGGCGGTGGTGGAGGTTGACCAGGAATCGGGTAGCGATCTCGCCTGCGCGGCGATCGTCTATGTCGATCCAGGGATGGTCCAGTGCATGTTCCAGGATGAGGATCGGCTTGGGGTGGGAGCTGAGTTCGGCCATCACGTCGTCGTCCAGCAGCCCTTCGCCGCGGATCAGAATGCCATCGACCGTGCCCTGGCTGAGCAGCCGGGTCAGGAACTGGCTGCCGGAGCGCATCGTCTCGGCATCGCCCAGCAGGACCGTTGCGCCGTGCTCCGCCGCCGCCTCGTAGACCCCATACCGCAGCGGTCCGTAGACCGGGTTGTCGATCTTGTTGAGGATCATCGCGATCATGTCGGTTTGGTTGAGCCGCAGCGAGCGCGCCGTTTGGTTCGGCTGGTAACCCAATTCCTGCATCGCCCGGAGCACCCGGGTGCGGGTGGATTCCCTCATCCGGGTGTGGCTCGTGCCGTTGACCACCGCCGACACCACGGCGAGTGATACCCCAGCCGCCCGTGCGACGTCACGTTGCGTTGCCATGGTGGAAGCCTACTAGGTTCTTGACGTAACGTCTCACCATCCCTATTTTGATTTAACGTTACGTCAACAAGGAGTACATATGACATCGACACGTCGCACCGTCCTCCTGCGGTCCTCCTGGGCGACGGTGAACATCGGCGACGTGGCTCACTCCCCTGGCGTGGTGCGGGCGTTTCAGCGGTTCGCCCCCGAGGTCGAGGTCATCCTCTGGCCGGTGCGGCTGGGGGAGCGCGAACGATCCATGCTGCGGCACGCGTTTCCCGACCTGCGCGTCGTCGATGGCACTCTCGGCGGGGACGGGCCGAGCACCCCGGAGTTGGCCGCCGCCATCGACGGCGCGGACGTCCTGATGCACGGATCGGGCGCCGACGCCTTCCAGAGCACCGAGATCGATTGGTGGCGCGAGCACGTGGGCCGCCCGTACGGGTACTTCGGGATCACCGTGGATCCGCTGTGCCCACCGACCATGGCGACGCTGCCGGAGCTGGCACAGATGGTCGATCTGCTCCCACCGTCCTATCTCGAGGACGACGTCAAAGACCGTTTCGACAGCGCCGACTTCGTGTACTGCCGCGAAACGCTGACCCTGGCCACCCTGCGCAGCCAGAAGATAACCGGGCCCGACCTCGCCTTCGGGCCGGATGGCACGTTCGCGTTCGACCACACTGACGCCGTCGCCGCCGCTCGCCTGCTGAAGAATTTCGGCCTGCAGCCCGGTCGGTTCGCCTGCTTCGTTCCGCGGCTGCGCTACGCCCCCTATGCGAAGATCTACGGCACGGAACCGACCCGCGAGCAGATGCGGCGCGACGCGGTCAACCGGGCCACCGTGACGCACGACCTGGCGGTGCTGGCGGCGGCGATCGAGACCTGGGTACGCGTCAGCGGCCTGCCGGCCGTCGTGGTGCCCGAGATGAGCTATGCCGTCGAGCTCGCTCACGAGCAGCTTCCCAGCCTGCTCAGTCCACAGACGCTCGATCAGGTCCGGCTCCTGGACCGGTACTGGCCGCTGGAGGAGGCGACCGGGGTCTACGCCGTCTCGTCGCTGGTGGTCAGCATGGAGTGTCATTCGCCGATCCTGGCCGCACGACATGCGACCCCGACCGTCTACCTTCGGCAGCCGACCGAGACCACGAAATCTCAGATGTTCGCCGACCTCGGCGCTCCAGACCTGGTGATCGAGCTCGACCATCGTGCCGCGGCGACGGTCGTCGCGGCGGTCACCGACATCGCCACCGACCCGGCGCCCGCGGTCGCCCGGAGCAGGAGGGCCGCGGCCAATGCCGACGACCGGCTGCGGGCGGCGGTGCGAGCCTGCGTCACGGGCCGGCCCATCGGCCTGCCTGCACCGGTGGAGACCGGCGATGCGTAGCCTGCGCGACCGCTGGCGGCGCGACCGGGTCCTGCTGCTGCTGGCGCTTCCCGGGGTCACGGCGCTGCTGCTGTTCCACTATCTGCCGCTCGGCGGGAACATCATCGCGTTCCAGGACTTCCAGCCGTTCCTCGGAATCTGGCACAGCCCGTACGTCGGGCTGGACAACTTCGAGCCGGTGCTCACCGGCGACCCGGTGTTCCTCAACGCACTCGTCAACACGCTGATCATCACGCTGATCCAGGTGGTCTTCGTGTTCCCGCTGCCGATCTGCCTCGCGTTGATCCTGAACGCGACCATCAGCGAACGGCTCAAACGCCTCGCCCAGTCGATCCTCTACATGCCGCACTTCCTGTCCTGGGTCATCGTGGTCGCCCTGTTCCAGCAGATGTTCGGCAACGGCGGGATGCTCAACGCCTGGCTGCGCTCGGCCGACCTGTCCACGTTCCACATCGTCGGCGTACCCGAGTTGTTCAAACTCATGATCACATCACAGGTGATCTGGAAGGACACCGGCTGGTCGACGATCATCTTCCTCGCCGCACTGTCCAGAGTGGATCCGGCGCAGATGGAGGCCGCGGTGGTGGACGGCGCCTCGGCAGTTCGCCGCCTGTGGCACGTGACCCTGCCCGCCATCCGCCCGGTGATCGTCCTGCTGCTGATTCTGCGGCTCGGTGACTCGCTGTCCGTCGGGTTCGAGCAGATCATCCTGCAGCAGGCACAGGTCGGTGCCGGCGCCGGCGAAGTACTCGACACCTACGTCTACAACCACGGGATCGTCGGCGGCGACTGGGGCACCGCGGCCGCAGTGGGGCTGATCAAAGGCATTGTCGGTGTCGCGCTCGTGCTCGGCGCCAACCGCTTGGCCCACGCCCTGGGCGAGCAGGGGGTGTACGCCAAGTGACGAGCCGATCTGTGCCGACTGCGGTGTCCGTGGCGCGCCCCGCCGCGGGCACGGCGCCGCGGCGGCCACGCTCGGGCCGCAGCCGGCGTCCGGTCTGGATGGGCGAGCCCAGCAATCTGGGGGTCGGTGCGCGGGGACTCGTGCTCGGCCTTGGCTGCCTGGCGGTCTTGGTGCCGTTCTGGGCGGTGCTCATGACCAGCATCGCCTCCCCGGAGGAGGTCAACAGGGCGGGCGGCTTCGTGCTGTGGACGAACGAACCGACGCTGGACTCCTACCGGGCCGTCCTGTCCGGAGGAATCGTCACCCGTGCGCTGTTGGTGAGCGCCGGCATCACCGTGGTCGGCACGGCACTCAGCCTCGTCGCCACGATCGCTCTGGCGTACGCGCTGTCGCGGCCAGGTTCGTTGCTGCAAAAGCCGATCCTGCTGATGACGGTGTTCACCCTGCTGTTCAACCCGGGCATCATCCCGATGTACCTGACGGTCAAACAGCTCGGCCTGCTGGACAGCTACCTGGCATTGATCCTGCCGGTGCTGGTGAACGCGTTCAACGTCATCGTCATGCGCGCCTTCTTCCAGGAAATCCCCGGCGAGCTGCGGGAAAGCGCCTATATAGACGGTGCCGGGGAGATGCGCATCCTGCTGCGGATCGTCCTGCCACTGTCGAAGGCGGTCGTCTCCGTGATCGGGCTGTTCTACGCGGTGGCGTACTGGAACGCCTTCTTCTCCGCGATGTTGTACCTCCAGTCGTCGGAGAAGTGGCCGCTGCAACTGGTGCTGCGCACCTACGTCGTCAACAACACCCCGATCGGGTCCGACCAGCTCAGCTCGAACCTGGAGAACCTGCCACCACAAATCTCCGTCCAGATGGCGATTCTCGTCATCTCCGTCCTGCCCATCCTGTTCATCTACCCCTTCATCCAAAAGCACTTCGCCAAGGGACTCATGGTCGGCGCCGTCAAGGGCTGACCGGTCGTCCACGCAATGCGGAAAGGAGACGTCATGGCACCCACCTTCAGCCGCCGCGACGTCCTGGCACTCGGCGCGGCAGCGGGGCTGGCCCCGCTGCTCGGGGCCTGCGGTGACGGCAGCCCGAGTTCGCCGAACAGCTCGACCGGGTCGGTCAAGCTGCCCACCCACAAGCCCGTCACCGCGGCCACGCCCGACCTGGCCGCCGAGCCGGCCGGGGTGTCGCCGGGATACTTCACCTACCCGACCTCCTCCAGCGCCGCATCACAACCGGTGAAGGGCGAAGCCGTCACGGCACTGACGTACACCTACGACCCGATCGCCCCCGCGCTCGGCTCGAATCCCTACTGGCAGAACCTCAACAGGCAACTCGGCACCGAACTGAAGATCACGTACGTCCCCTCGACCGACTACAAGAGCAAGGTCGCCACGACCATCGCCGGTGGCGATCTGCCCGACATGGTGGCTATCCAGGGCGTTGTCCAGCAGATGCCCGCCATGCTGAAGGCGACATTCACCGACCTCACCGAGTACCTGTCCGGGGACGCGGTCCTCGCCTACCCGAACCTCGCCGCTCTGCCCACCGATGCCTGGCGCAGCACCGTCTACGACCAGCGGATCTGGGGCATCCCCGTGCCGCGGGCACGGATCGGCACCGTGCTGTACACCCGGGCCGACCTGCTGGCCAAGGCAGGACTCAGCCTCCAGCCCGATTCGTGGGCCGAGTTCAAGGAGATGGCGGCCGCGCTGACCGACGAGCGGGCCGGTCGGTGGGCGTTCGGACAGATCCCGTTCAACACGATCCTTGAGATGAACGGGATCACCGGCAACTGGCCCGGCGGCACCGGCGCCTGGCAGGCCGAAGGTGGGGTCTTCACCCACTCCGGGACGACACCGCAGTTCACGCAGGCCCTCGAGGACACCGTCGAGCTGGTGAAGTCGGGGGTGATACATCCCGACCACGCGGGCGCGCCCAACACGAAGCGCAACGCGTGGATGCTGGCCGGCACGACCGCGTTCACCATCGGCGGGTACGCCGGGTGGGGCAAGTTTTACGGCCAGGCGAAAGACGTGCCCGGCTTCCGCCTGACCGGCATGCTCTCGCCCACCCGCGACGGCACAGGGACGCGGGTACGCACGCCCGGTCCGACCCTGTCCAGCTTCACCGCTATAACCAAGACCGACAACGCTGACCGGATCAAGCAGATCCTCAAGGTCCTCGACTGGTTGTGCTCACCCTTCGGCAGCAGCGAGTACCTGGCCCTCCGGTACGGCGTCGAGGGCCAGACGTTCACCCGCAACGGCTCCGACCCGACCCTCACCGAGGGCGGGCGCAGCCAGGTATTCCTGCCGGTGCGGTACCTCGCCGAAGCATCGCCCGTCATCTACGAGCCGGGCAACCGACAGGCCGTACAGGACCAGCACGACCACCAGGTCGCCGGCGTCCCGCTCGCCGTCGCGGACCCGACCCTCGGGCTGTACTCGGAGACCGCCGCCAGCAAGGCTGCCAGCGAGCAGCAGGAACTGGACGCGGTGCTGCTGGAGATCCAGCTGGGGAACAAGCCCGTCTCGGCGTGGCAGCCGGCCATCAAGAAGTTCATGGACCGGGTGGGCAACAAGATCAAGGCCGAGTACGAGGAGCAGGCGGGTGGTTGACGCGCTGGACTCAGCTGACACTCTCACGGGCTTAGGGAGAAGACAGTGGTGAGACGGAGCAAGTTACGTTGGTACACGCGTGGTCGGGCCCGTGCGGCGGTCGTGCTGGCTCTGGTGGCGGCGGTTCTGTCGCCGGGCAGTGCCGCCGTCGCCGATATGTCGGATCTCGGTAGGCTGCTCGACCTGACGCGCCCGGGGCTCGGCGCGGTGGCGGCTGAGCTGGCCGCCGGTGATGAAGCGGGCGCCGCGAGCGAGCTCAAGGCGTATTACGCGGGCCGCGCCGACGTCCATTACCCGGCTCCAGCCGAGGGCCTGGGCGGTGGCGACTCGGGCCCCGACGAGCTCGCGGCGGGGATCTTCCGGTTCGGCGGCGAGACCCGCAACTTCTACAACAGCGCCGAGCAGCGGATCGACATCGACTGGCAGGACCTTTGGGGTGGGACGCAGACCACCCCGGGCAGCGCGCAGACTTTGATGAGCGACTTCACGTTCATGCCCAAACTGACATTCGCTTACGTGTCCGAGAGTGACCCGGCGAAGCGTGCGGCGTACGCGGCGGCGTGGATGGACATCTCGCTGGACTTCTTCGCCGACAATCAGAGCTGGCCGCAGGGCCGCAACCTGTCGGCGGCCAAGCGGCTCGCCCAGCTGGTCAGCGCGTTCTCCGTGTTCCGGACCGATCCTGGCATCGACCCGAGTGATCTCGTGGCGTACCTGTCCGGCGTGCACGCCACGGCGGACTTCCTCGTCGGCGTGATGCAGATACATGTCGGAAACAACTGGTACATGTCGATGGCCCGCTCCGTCCACGCGGCAGCCGTGTTCCTGCCCGAGTTCTCGTCATCGTCTGGCTGGGAGTGGTTCGCGGTGCGCTCGGCCGAGCGGTTCCTGCGCGCGTACTTGAAGGGCGACGGTGTGTACCGCGAGCCGGCGTTCAACTATCAGGCATACGTGGCGGATATGCTCAACTCCGTCATAGCGGTCGCGGATGCCAACGGGAGAACCGTTCCTGATTCGCTCGTCCAGGGGGCGGACTGGATCGCGGATTCGCTGTTCGCGACCCGTCAGCCGAATCTTGAACCCGCGGCGATCGGCGACACGCCGAACAACTACGCGGGCACGTCGGCCATTCGCAGGAGCGGTGTACGCAACTCCTGGCCCGATTTCACCTGGGTCGCCTCCGGCCGAACGGAGGGAACCGCCCCGACGCTGTCGTCCACGGTGTTTCCGATCAGCTTCGCGGTTCAGCGTTCCGGGTGGGACGCCGATGCCCGGTACATGCTGATCAACAACCAGAATTCCAGTTACACTGCCTCGCATCGGCATCCGGACGACCTCAGCCTGGTGATGGCGGCGTACGGGCGTCCGCTGATCGTCGACTCCGGGGTGGGGGACTACAGCGCGACTCAGACGAACGACTGGATGCGCCGTGAAACCGAGGCGCACAACACCATCGAGGTCGACGGAGTCCCGCAGACCGCCGGCGTCCCCCGCACAACGTCGCTGTGGCGCTCGAACGCGGGCCTCGACATCTACCGCGGTGCGGCGATGGGCTACCGGCCGGTCGCGCACGATCGCGCGGTCTACTTCGTCAAGCCCGGCTTCTGGGTGGTCTCCGACGACCTCACCGGCGACACCGCCGCGCACGACTACCGGCAGCTCTGGCACTTCCCCGGGGATCCGGTGACCGTCAATCCCACGACGAAGGTCGCCACGGTCGGGTTCGACACCGTGCCGGGAGCCGCGCCCGTTGCCGGCGTGCGGCTCATCCC
Organism: Nonomuraea sp. NPDC049625; assembly: GCF_040675285.1. NCBI lineage: Bacteria > Bacillati > Actinomycetota > Actinomycetes > Streptosporangiales > Streptosporangiaceae > Nonomuraea > Nonomuraea sp. NPDC049625. Next base: position 25,678 of record NZ_JBFAOQ010000010.1, read on the forward strand.
GGTGGCGACGGCCGGCGCCGCGGTAACCCCCAGGGTCCACAAGAATGGCGCCGTACGCGTCGGCGAGCAGGTACTCACCAACGTCGACTACCTGTCGTACGACTGGTCCTCCACCGGGCCGACGGGACTGGACACGGTCGTGGTTCCCGGCGAGGCCGGCCCGGCGCCCTCGGTGACGGCGAAGCGCATCGCCATGCCCGGGGTGAGTCACTCCGTGGCGACGGCGATGGAGATCGCCCTGCCAGACGCGACCGGACTCTTCTACCTTTCGCGCGAGGCGACTCCCTCGTCGAGGGCGTTCGGGGCCGCCACCACCAACGCCGAGACCGCCTACCTCGAGCGTGCTTCGGGCGGCGGGCTTACCAGGTACGCGCTGACCAGAGGGTCGTCGCTGATCGACCAAGGCAACACCGTTATCAGCGCATCCGCACCGGTGTCCGATATCAGTGTGGAACTGCGCGGCACGACCGCCCGGATCTCGCTTGGGGACCCGTTCACCGGCACGCTCTCCATCAACGCGCCGAACGCGAACGCGGTGACGGTGAACGACACCCCGATCGCGTTCACCCGCACGGGCAACCTCACCACCGTGTCACTCGAGGAACACTTTGCCCCGGCACCCGTGCTCAACGACGAGTTCGACGATGCCAGCCTGGACCGCACCGTCTATGACTTCAACGGATCCTTTGGCGGCTGGACGCCGGTGCAGGGCACCTGGGCGCTCACCGGCGCACAGCCGGACACGCAGCTGGCACAGACCTCGACTGCGGACATGGTGTCGTTCGCGGCGCTGCAGGATGTACCCGATGACGTGGTCATGGCCGCGGACATCGTTCCCGGGGTACGCGGCCAGACGACCGCCCGTACCGGTCTCGCGTTCCGCTACCACGATTCCCGCAACTACTACCGGGCCGAAGTGCTCAACTCCACGTCGGGAGCGACGCTGCAGCTCGTGAAGATATACGACTCGACGACCACGGTTCTCGCGGAGACCGCACTGCCGATCGGCGCCAACTCCCCGCACAAGCTGGTCGTATCCGCGATCGGGAGGCATCTGAGCGCCAAGGTCGGCGACACGTCGATCTCCGCGGACGACGGACAGCTGCCGACGGGTGGTGCCGCCGCCTTTACGCATCGGCGGGCCGCGACCTTCGACAACATCGTGATCAGGGAAGGGCTCGATCAGGCCAGTTGGCGAGGAATAACAGGGTCTGTGTCCGTCGTCTCGGGCAAGTTGCACCTCACGCCGCCTGCCGGTGGCCGGGCGCACGTACTGGCCGACTCGACACTGCCGACGCGCTTCTCCGAGGCGTGCGACTATGTCGTGGAGAGCACGGTCACGATCGACGGATCCGTCGGTAACGCAGGAATCTCGCTGCGAGACACCACGGACGCGTACGGGTATCGGATCCACGTCGGCAAGACGAGCAACGGAACCCAGTACGCGAGCATCATCCGCGAGGCTCACGCGTCGGGTCCCGTCACAGTGGCCACGGCATCCATCAGCAACCCGTTGACAGGTCCCGTGCGACTGGGTGCGGCGATTCAGGGCGACCGCATCACCGTGACGTTGAACGGCGTTCAGGTCCTGAAGGGTCGCGACACCGTTGTGCGCAGCGGCGGCGTCGGGCTTTACGCATCCACGGAGAGCTCGTTCGAGAACGTCACTGTCGATCGGTCCTGCGGGGGGCGGGAGCGCCTGCGGCCAAGTGCCCCCGGCGCCAGCAACCGCTGGGACCACCACGACTAAGTGGTCTCGCTCGTAAATCCTTCGGGGGTTACGCGGCTGAGGCGAGTACGGCAGGCTCCCGTACGTCAAGAGGTCGTCGACCACACGGTTTCCGGTCGGCGCATCGTGTGGCGGTGGTTGAACGACCGGACCATCCAGCCTCGAAACAAGCGCCGAACATCGGCTCTGGACAACATCACGCAGCCCTCCTGGAACCGTGAATTGACACTCGGATCACTGGGGAAGAGTCGTTCGTCATGGATGTCGTGGACAGCAGCTCAGGTGCTACAGGTAATGACCGCTTATGAAACATCGGCAGCGTCAGCCCGGCAGATGCGTTCACCGTCCGGCGGCCAGCCAGGCGCTCGCAGGCCAGGACGAGCGGGCCACCTCCTCCTTCACACCGGAGGCGCGGCCAAAGCAGTGGCGGCGGTGTAGATCGATCGCCGCGAAACGGGTAGGGCACAGACCAGCGGCTGCGGCCGATCTGTCGAGAGAAAGGCGGGGGCAGGGTGACGGATCAGGCCGAGCAGATGCTGGGCGGGCTGGCTCTGGCCGGTCACACGGTCCCCTTCGAAGACATGCCCCGGAAGGTGGCCGAATGCGGCGCACGGGCCGGCTTCTTTCATCCCTGGATTTATGTGGCCGACCTGCAAGAGCAGCTCCTGGTGCCGCTGCCCGGCCAGCACGACGGCTCCGGTCAGGAACTGCTGCCCCTGGGCATCGACACCACCGTCGCCGGGCGCGCCTTTCGCAGCGTGGAACTCGTGCCCGCCGCGGCCCCTCAGGACCCGGCCTCCGGCGGGACGCCGGCCGCCGCCGGGCCGCAGCGAGGGCCGCAGCGGGTCTGGGTGCCGCTGCTGGACGGCACCGAGCGCATCGGCGTGCTGGCCATCACCGTCCCCGGCCTGAACGAGGCCACCCAGCTACGGGTACGGCAGCTGGCCGCCCTGCTGGCCGTGATCCTGGTCAGCAAGCGCCAGGCCAGCGACACCTACGCCCGACTGGTGCGCACTCGGCCGATGGAGCTGTCGGCCGAGGTGCTGTGGTCGCTGCTGCCCCAGCGGGCCTTCGCCAACGAACGGGTGGTCATCAGCGCGGCCCTGGAGCCCGCCTACGTGGTCGGCGGGGACGCCTTCGACTACGCCGTCGCGGGCGACACCCTGCACCTGGCCATCTTCGACGCGATGGGCCATGACACCGCGGCCGGGCTGACCGCCACCCTGGCCCTGGCCGCCTACCGCAACCACCGGCGCCGCGACGCCGATCTTGTGGAGGCGGGCGAGGCCATCGACGCGGTGATCGCCGAGCAGTTCGGCCAGATGCGCTACGCCACCGCCATCTTGGCCACGCTCGACATGCGGACTGGCCGACTCACCTGGGCCAACCGCGGCCATCACCCGCCGCTGATCATCCGCCGCGGCCGGGTGGTGGCCGTCCTGGACGCCCCGCCCGACCCGCCCATGGGCTTCAACCTCGGCGCACACCAGCCCCCGGCCGGCTACCAGCTCGAACCCGGCGACCGGCTGCTGCTCTACAGCGACGGCATCATCGAAGCCCAAAGCCCCGACGGCCAACTATTCGGCCTGGACCGCTTCACCGACTTCATCATCCGCCGCGAAGCCGACGGCCTAAGCGCGCCGGAAACCCTGCGCCGGCTCATCCAGACCATCCTGGACCACCAGCACGGCCGCCTCCAAGACGACGCCACCGTGCTCCTGGTCGAATGGCGCGCCCAGCAACACTTCGCCGGCCCGGACCCGGCCAACCCGGCGAGCGCCCTGGCACCCCGACCGCGGTGACGGCGGTGGTGAGTCCGCGGTTATCTCAGCGCTACACCTCCCGGCCCCCGGCCCGCGGCCCACACCCATGATGAATGCGCAGTTCGAACTGCGGTGCCCGGTCAGCGCCGATCTCGGATGGATCCGCGACCTGATCCGCATCTTCGCCAGGAACACCGGCCTGACTGGTGAGCGGCTGGAGGACCTGGTGATGGCGGTCAACGAGGCGATCACGAACGTCTTCGACCACGGCGGCCGGGGTCACCGCGCGCAGCCACCGGCACGGCCTGACCGTCGAGATCCTCGACACCGATGGCCGGCTCACCGCCGGCCACCTCGCCCGCGCCCACATCGATGCCACCGTCAGCAGCGGGTACGGCCTGTGGGTGATCCAGCAGCTGTGCGACGACGTCGGCGTGCAGCAGACTAGCCGGGGATCGATGCTGAGCCTGCACATGCACTACGGCCCGACACCCGTCATATCCCGCTTTAGGATGCGGTCGGGGGTGTTGACCGTGGCTTCTGCTTCCGACGCCCGGCATCGGAAGCTGCGGATTGAGCGCACCTGGCCTTGGGCGCCCAGGCGTTCGTCCTCGCCTGCCAGCGCCTTACCTGCCTACCGGCCCTCGCCGCGAGGATCAGACGGGGACACTCCCCAGGCCCGTGGAACCTGGCGCACAACAATCGACCCGCGCCACCGACACACCGACGATCACGGTGCAGTACAGGGCCGACGTCGCGAAGAACATGCCGTCGCCGATGGAGTTGCTCAAACTCGGCGAGCCCGAGCGTGCGCTCGGAGGCTCATCAGCCCACTTGTGGGGAACGGGTACGACCGCGCTTGAGCTCGAAGAACCCGTCGGTCGCCGTAGTAAGGAGGATTCCGTCCCACAGCCGTCCCGCCGCCTCGCCGCGAGGCGCCGGGGTTACCACCGGCCCGAAGAACGCGTTCACCGACCCGTCTGGGGTGGGGACGTGGATCACCGGTGTGCCGAGGTTCTCCCCGACAGGGTCCAGGCCCGCGCGGTGACTGGCGAGGAGCGCCTCGTCGTACTCTGTGGAGTCGGCGGCATCCGCCAGCCGTTCGGGCAGTCCCACCGCGACCAGCGCCTTCGTGAAGAGCTCCCGGCCGATAGGCATCTTGACGTGATGGATCAAGTTGCCGAGTGCCGTGTAGAGATCACTGAGCACGCCGTTTCCAAAGGTTTGCTCAGCTGCGATCGCAACCCGCACAGGAGCGCGGGTGTCACCCAGCCACTCCCGATACCAGTCCTCCAGATCATCGCGACGCTCGTTCAGAATGGCCAAGCTCATCACATGGAACCGGGCCTGAACGTCGCGAACCTGCTCCACTTCGAGCAGCCAGCGAGAGGCGTTCCACGCCCAAGGGCATTTCGGGTCGAACCACATGTCTATCTGCACAGCGGCATTCAATCTCAGCGCATTGACCCTACAGAAGAGCCGATTCCTGGCAATCTGATTGGGCCAACCGCCACGCCCGCTGGTGCGCGACCACAGAGCTTGCCAGGCCCAGTCAGCCCGTGTCCCCGAGATACTCATCCACGCGGTGGCGGAACCCGGGCAGTTGCTGGCCTCGGCCGCGGTGTCCCGCTCGACTGGTCTGAATCACGACAAGAGCGTGGCCGAAACAGCGACATAAACCGTGGCACGTCACAGGTTCGCGCCGCGCAGGTCCTGGCCCGGGGCCGATCGTAGGCACGAAGGAAAAGCTGGCGGTCAGCGTGCAGACGGGCGCCAGGCGTGCCGGCGGCGAGGAGGACCCGAGCCCACCAGGGCGAGACGGTCACCCGCAGCCAGGGGCGGCGCGGCTGGGCTGCCCGCGCCAGGCAACCGAGCAGGGTAAGCAACAGTTCTTGAGCTGAGGGCGCTGGATCCTCCTCAGTCTGCACGCTCACTGCCTGCGAACTGCGTCCTTCTCCTGTTTGCCGGATCGATCATCACCCTGTGCGGTGCCAAAACGTGGATACTGCTCCTGAGCTGGGCGTTCGTAGAGCGATCAGGCTGCTCTGCGGTACTCGTTGATCAGTCCTGTGACGGTCCTTCGGCGGTGAATCCGGGAGGACATGTCGATCACCTGGCTGGGGTCGTGCAATGGAGGACGGAGGGAACGGCCCTGATGCGGGCGATGATGGTTGAAATGGCGTTCGTACTCGGTTAGGCCTTACGCAGGTGCCGCTGGCCATGGATGAGCAGGTGGTTGAGGCACTCGCGGCGTAGCGTTCCCACGAACCGTTCAGCGAACGCGTTGGCCCGTGGCGATCGGACGGGCATCTTGATGACCCTTACACCAGCGGCGGTGAACACCTGAAGGTGCCGGCGCGCTCGCCCAGGTCTATCAGCAGGTTCCGGGCTTGCTGGGTGGTCCATGCGCCGGTCGGGTTGGAGGTGTGGCCCAGCAGGTGCACGCGGCGTGTCTCGATCTCCATGGCGAAGAAGAGGTACAGGCGTTTGAGGAATACGGTGTCGATGTGCAGGAAGTCGCAGGCCAAGATGCCGGAGGCTTGCGAGGTGAGGAACTGTCGCCAGGTCGGTGAGGTCTGGCGTGGTGCTGGGTCGAGGGCGGCCGCGGTGAGGATGCGGCGGATGGTGCCTTCTCCGATCTGATGGCCGAGGCCGAGCAGTTCGCCCTGGATCCGCCGGTGCCCCCATCGTGGGTTCTCTCTGGCCGGCCGGATCACCAGCTCACGCAGTTCATCCGGGATCGGCGGACGCCCGGTCGCGTTCGGGTAGGTCCAGCGTCGGCTGAGCAGTCGGCGGTGCCAGGCCGGCAAGGTGCTCGGCGTCACGATCCGGTGGAGGCGAAGCCGAGTGGGCAGCAGTCGTGCCAGTGCGGCAAGCAGAGCGCGGTCGGCCCAGTCTGGTCGTGGACGGGAGACCTGACGACGCAGGACGGCGACCTCATGACGCAGCACCAAGATCTCCACGTCCTTGGATGTGCCGCCCCGCGCGAGTAGCGTCAACCAGCTGAACAACCGGACCATCATCAGATACAGCAGGCGTAGAAACACGAGTGCCGAGGATAGAAGGCCAGGCCAGATGTCATGGACGAGTTTTGGCACCGCACACGCACCGCCCGGGAAGGCGTTGCAGGTCACCAACTACGCGAGCAACCTCCGGCGGCTGGACTTCACCGACGAGGACCTCTCCGGCACCGGGAGCGGCCGCGTCATCGTCGCACTGCTTGCCTACGGCGACCCGGCCGACCTCGCGCGCGGCCTGACCGCGCACCTCGATGCCGGCGCGGACCACGTCGGCGTCTACCCCCTCGGCGACGACCCCATCGCCACCCTCCCAGCGGTCTCCGACGCCGTGCTGGCCATCAGGCCCGAGTGACCGGGCGGGAACGCGTCGGCGTCCACGTCGGCGAGCACCACAATCTCCGGTGCGGGTCCGTCCCAACTGTGTCCAAGCAGTCTCCACGCGGGGGCTTCATCTGCATCAACATCACCCACGCCATGACGGAGCTGGAGGAGCTGCTGCCGACCTTCGGCGGCTGGGAAGGACGGCGGGGTAGTACGCCGGCGGCAGGCTGATCTCAGCCATCAAGATGGCCCCCCACACCTGACGTCAGCGCCACCTACTTGCCTGACGTGGTGCGACATGAGGCCGCACTCGATGAGCAGCTATGACAGGAGGTCCGGCATGAAGCCGTGGTCATAGCTCGGACCAGAGTCCAAGATCTGTCCCCACTCTGACGTGCGTCGCGGGTAACTGCGGGGTGCGGAGCTCAGAGGAAAAGCCCAAGAGCACCCGATCCGTCCGGGGGCCACAGGCGAGGGGAAGGCCTCGCTGTAGTCCTAGGAAATTTCCAACGGATTTGCCCGACCTGCGCTGATGCGGCCCTGTTCCGTCTGTTGATCACCTCCGCTACGGTTCGTACGGTCCTGGCCGGTGGCGGTGTGGGGGGTGGTCGATGTCGACCCGGATGTTCTCCGAAGACCAGCTGGAGCGGTTTGCGGTCATACCCCGACATCGGCCGCGACGATCTGATCCGATACTTCACCCTGACCCCCGCCGACGTCGCCTTCATCGACCCGGGCCGTGGCCGGGGCCCGACCGACCGCCTCGGCCTTGCTGTGCAGCTCGCCACGTTGCCCTGGCTGGGGTTCGTGCCGGATGAGGTGGGCTCGGCTCCGCCGGTGGCCGTGGCTCGGTTGCCCGAGCGGCTGGGGGTGGATCCGGCCGTTCTCGCCGAGTACGGTCAGCGGGAGCAGACACGCAGCGATCATCTGCGGTTGGTGGTCGGCTATCTGGGCTGGAAGAGCGGCCCGAGCCGTTGCACGAGCTGCGGCTAACGCGCTGATCGTCGTGCTCACGAGCCGACCTGGGCAAGCACGACGATGAGCTTGGGCCGTGGCCGGCGCCGCCTAGGGTGATCAGCTCGCAGCCGGGCCACGCATGCGACAACCGCCATGTGGTTTCCAGCGCCGTGCTCACGTCCAGCCGTCCGTGCACCAGGATTCCGGGTATGTGTCCCGGCGTCCCCGTCACGCGTTGAGCAACTCTGCGTCGGTGTCCGGGTCCAGGGCCGTGCCCTGTTCGAATTCGGCTTCGAAGCCTGCTTCTCCCAGCGCCGCCTGCAGCGCCGCGGTGATCCGGTTCACGTCTCCGCTCTCGGCCGCCGGCAGCGGGGCGCCTGCCGAGGCGCGGGCCGCGGACGCCGCGCCGAGCAGGCGCGCGGCCCGCGCGGGGTGTCCGGCGAGGGCCCGCGCCCCGGCGAGCCCTTCCAAGGCCAGGGCGATCGCCCGCGGATCCCCGGTGTCCCGGGCCGCGGCCAGCCCTTCTAGGTGCAGCGCCAGTGCCGTCTTCGCATCCCTGCGCAGCTCCGCGACGAAGCCGAGCTCGGCCAGGATCAGCGCCGCCCCGTACTCCGCGTCGAACTGCCGGTTCCACTCCAGCCAGCGGCGCAGATACGACTCCGCTCGGTCGAGCCGACCCTGCCGGCGCGCCCCCAGGGCGAGCCCGATCTCGGCGAACTCCTCGGCAGGCTTGTCTCCCTGCTCGACGGCAAGGCGTCGGCCCCTCTCGTGGAGCTCCTCGGCCCTGGCGTAGTTGCCGGTCAACAGGGTGATCCTGCCGAGCTCGGACCAGCGCATCGAGGCATCGGTCCACAACCCCAGCTCCTCGGCTATCCGCAGCCCTTCCCGGTGCAGGTGAGCGGCCTGCGGATAGTCGCCCTCGATCTCCGCGAGCCGCCCGAGCACGGCCGTCGCCTGCAGCTGCCCCCACCGGTCACCGGCCTGGTGGAAGAGATCGAGACTCTCCTCGCCGTCGCGCCGGGAAGCCTTCAGATCGCCGCACACGTACGTCTGCATGCCCCGGGTGCTGAGCCCCCGCGGCGAGTGCCCAGCGGTCGCCGAGCGCGCGGGACTCGGTCAGTACCCGGTTGAGCAGTTCCTCGCCTACCGCGAAGTCCCCGAACCGGGTGACCGCGAAGCCGAGCAGCCAGCCCGCCCTGGTCCGCTCGTGCGGGTCGCGGATGCCCTCGTACACGTCGAGGACGGCGCGGCTGTGGCGCGCCGGTCCGTCCGGGGCGCCGGACAGCAGGCTCATCCCGGTTTGCCAGGCGACGGTCCCCGACCGGTCCGGCACCCGGCCGGCCGTGGAACCCGCCGCCGAGTCCGCCGCGCCCTCACCGCATCCGGGAGGATTGTGCGGCAGGGCGAGGGCCAGGGTGAGGTAGCGCTTGGCCTCGGTGAGGCGGCCGCGCAGGAACCAGTACCAGGCCATCGCGTGGACGAGCCGGCGCATCAGCCGACCGTCGCCGTCGGCGGCGGCGCTGTCGAGTGTGCTGCGGATGTTGGCGGACTCGGCGTCCAGGCGCCGCAGCCAGTGCTGCTGATCGGCACCGCGCAGAAAAGAGTCGGCCCGCTCGGCGAACTCCACGTAGTAGTGCGCGTGGGCGCGCCGTACCCGGTCGTACTCGGTTTCCCGCAGCCGCTCCAGGAGGTACGCCGAGACCGACTCGAGCAGCCGGTACCGGGTGCCGTCGGCCTCGTGGGCGACCAGCACGAGGGAACGGTCGACCAGACGGGTCAGCAAGTCCAGGACCTCGGCGGGCTTCACACCGGCACCGGCGCAGACGGCCTCGGCGGCCTCCAGGGTGCAGCCATCGGAGTGGACGGCGAGCCGGCGCAGCATCGCCTGCTCGGCCGCGGTGAGCAGTTCCCAGCTCCAGTCGATCATCGCGCGCAAGGTCTGCTGCCGCGCCGGGGCACCCCGATGGCCGCCGGTGAGCAGCCGGAACCGGTCGTCCAGACGCCTGGCCAGCTCACGCACGCCAAGGACCCGTACCCGTGTCGATGCCAGCTCCAGGGCCAGCGGAATCCCGTCGAGCCGGCGGCAGACAGAGGCGACCGCATGGGCGTTGTCGTCGGACAAGGCGAAGCCGGGCGAGGCCGCGACAGCACGCTCGAGGAACAACCGCACCGCGCTCGACGTGCGCAGCACCGCCTGGTCGGCCGAGTCCGCAGGCATATCAAGTGGGGGCACCAGCCACACCTGCTCGCCCGAGATGCTCAGCGGTTCCTGGCTGGTGGCGAGAATCCGTACTCCCGGGGCGGCCCGCAGCAGGGCCCGGGCCAGGCCCGCGGCGGCCTCGATGACATGCTCGCAGTTGTCCAGGACCAACAGCAGGCGCTGGCTGCGAAGCGCGTCGGACAGGCGGTCGAGCAGTGTGCGCGGCCGCCTGCCCGACAGCGGGCCAGGACCGGCGTCGTCCCGGACTCCCAGCGTCGCAGCCACCACCTCGGCCAGTTCATCGCCCGTGGTGGCCGCAGCGGACTCCGTCGAGAAGGCCTGCGCGGCCAGCTCCACCAGCCAGACACCGTCCGCGTAGGTACCGGTCAGGCCGGAGGCCACCTCCACCGCCAGGCGCGTCTTGCCGACCCCGCCGGGCCCCGTCAACGTCACCAGGCGGCCCGCCGCGATCAGGGCGCGGACCTCCTTCAAAGAGTCCGACCGTCCGATCAGGCCGGTGGCCGGGGTGGGCAGGTTGGTGTGACGGCGCGGGGTGGACGTGGGCGCCGTGACGGTCTGCAGGGCTGGGGCCTGCTGAAGGATCTTCCGTTGCAGGGCGGCCAGTTCAGGGCCCGGCTCGAGGCCCAGTTCCTCCTCCAGACGGCGGCGTAGATCCTGATAGCTGTCCAGGGCTTCGCTCGCCCGGCCCGCGCCGTACAGGGACCGCATATGGGCCGCGCGCAGCCGCTCCCGGAGCGGGTGGCGGCCGGTCAGGTCGCCGAGCTCCCCGGCAAGAAGACCGTGCTCGCCCAGCTCGAGGCGGGCCTCGGCCTGTTCCTCGAGGGCCAGCAGGCGCTGCTCCTCCAAGCGCGTGATGGCGGCGCGCGCGAAATCCTCGTCGATGAAGTCGGCGAAGGCGGGGCCGCGCCACAACGCCAGCGCCTCGGTGAGCAGGTCGGCACGCTCGCGGGGGTCGGCGGCGATACGGGCCTGTGTGGTGAGCGCGGTGAACCGGCCTGCGTCCACGGCCTCGTCCGCCACGTCGAGGACGTAGCCGAGGGCCCGGTGCACCACCAGGCCCTGCTCCCCGGACCCGGCAAGCACCCGCCGCAGCCGCGACACCAGGGTCTGCAGGGCACCCGTGGGATTCGCCGGCGCCGCGTCGCCCCACAGTTCGTCCACGAGCCGGTCGGCGGAGACCACCTGCCCCCGGGCCGTCAGCAACGCCGCGAGCAGCGCGCGCACCTTCGACTCCGGCACCACCACGAGTTCACCGTCCGCTGACCAGACGGCAAGCGGACCCAACACCCCGAAACGCATGGACTCACCGTACGGCCACGTGGTCATCGCCCGGCGTGTCAGCGCACCGCAAGAAGACCGACAGAAAACCGCGAGTCCAGGCCCGCACTCTCTGTGCGTGGCGGTCGGAACCGGCGCGCCACACGCACCTCGCACACCGTATGACCAGGGAGTCAATGATGAGCAAGTTCGCAGGCAAGAAGGCCGTCGTCACGGGCGGTACCCACGGAATGGGCCTGGCCATCGTCAAGGCGCTCCTGGACGGCGGGGCCGAGGTCGTCCTCACGGGCCGCAACGAGACGACGATCGAGCAGGCGCGCACGGAGCTGAAGCCCGACGCCGCGCACGTCGTACGCTCCGACGCGGCGAGCATGGCCGACATCCGCGCCCTCGGCGCCACCGTGCAGGACAGGCTCGGCCGGATCGACTATCTCTTCGTCAACCACGGCATCGCCGAGGTTCAGACGCTCGAGGAGGTCACCGAGGACTCCTGGGACCGGCATTTCGCCGTTAACGCCAAGGGCGCCTTCTTCACCGTGCAGAGCCTGTCACCGCTGATCAACGACGGCGGGGCGATCGTCTTCACCACCGTCGCCAACGACCTGATCTTCCCCGGCCTGAGCGCCTACTCCGGCTCCAAGGAAGCGGTGCGCGCGATCTCCCACGTCCTGGCGGCTGAGTTCCTGCCTCGCAAGATTCGCGTCAACTCCGTCGCCCCCGGCTACATCAAGACCCCGACCATGGGCGTCGCCGGGCTGACCGAGGAAGAACGCCGCGAGTTCGAGCGGCAGGGCAGCGAGACCACTCCGCTGAAGCGCAATGGCACCGTCGAGGAGGTTGCCGCAGCCGCGCTCTTCCTGGCCGCCGACGCGACCTTCACCACCAACGCCGAGTTCCCGGTCGATGGCGGGTTCGCCCAGGGCCTCAGCAGCGCGCACTGAGGCTAGCCCCCGCTTCCGGCCGCCGCCCGGCCCATGTGCGGGGCGGCGGCCTGTGATCTGAAGAACCGAAAGGTCAGACCCATGACTTCGAGTAGTGCCGTGGGCCGTACACGAGCCGGCCGGCGGGAGTGGACCGGGCTCGCGATGCTGGCCCTGCCCAGCGTCCTGCTGTCGCTGGACGTGACCCTCCTGCATCTGGCGGTGCCGCACCTGGGAGCGGCGCTTGCACCCAGCAGCACCCAGATGCTGTGGATCATCGATATCTACGCCTTCATGATCGCCGGGTTTCTGGTCACCGCGGGTACCCTGGGCGACCGTATCGGCCGGCGCAAGCTGCTGCTCAGCGGTGGGCTGGCCTTCGGCGCCGCCTCGCTGCTCGCCGCCTATGCCGGCAGCCCCGAGATGCTGATCGCCGCCCGGGCTCTGCTCGGCATCGCGGGCGCGACCCTCATGCCCTCCACGCTTGCCCTGATCAGCAACATGTTCCAGGACCCCAAGCAGCGAGGCACCGCCATCGGGATCTGGGCTGCCAGCTTCTCCGTGGGCATCGCGCTCGGCCCGGTCGTCGGCGGAGCCATGCTGGAGGCGTTCTGGTGGGGTTCGGTCTTCCTCCTCGCCGTCCCCGTGATGGCTCTGCTGCTGATCACCGGAGCGCTGCTGCTGCCGGAGTACAAGGACGAGAACGCAGGCCGGATCGATCTGATCAGCGTCGTCCTGTCTCTGGCCGCCATCTACGGCGTCAAGGAGATCGCCAAGCACGGTGTGCAGAGCGCGCCCCTGATCGCCCTGGTGGTCGGCCTGGCCTTCGGCATCGTCTTCACCCGCCGTCAACTACGGCTCGAGAACCCGATGCTGGACCTGAGCCTGTTCCGCAGCCGGGCCTTCAGCGTCGCCCTCGGCGTGATGCTCTTCGCCGCCGTTGCCATGGGCGGCATTTACCTCTTCGTCACCCAGTACCTGCAGATGGTCGCCGGACTCACGCCGCTGAAGGCGGGCCTGTGGCTGCTGCCCGCCGCGGGGCTCCTGATCGCCTCGTCGATGCTCGCCCCGATCGCGGCCCGCCGGATCCGCCCTGGCAACGTCACCGCCGTCGGACTGATCCCTGGGCAGCCTCGGCACCACCGTCTATCGCAACGGCGTCGCCGGCGAACTCCCCGCCGATACCCCGGCCTGGGTGGCTGCCGCCAGCCGAGACACCCTCGCCCGGGCCCTGGACGCCACCCGTGACCTGCCCGGATCGATGGCCGACCAGATCATCACACCCGCCCGCGAGGCCTTCGCATCCGGCCTCAACGTCGTAGCCCTCATCGGAGCGATTCTGGTCACCGCACTTACGATCCTCGCCCTCACCATGCTCTGCCACGTACCTCCCGCCAACGCGGCCACGGCGCAGCCTGCGGAGACCACCGAGGCGATCCCCCTCAAGGTCGACGGTGCAAGCCGAGATGAACAGCCGGTCTGAGTGGGATCGGCAGGAATCCATGTGTCTCGGGCCCGGCCCTGGCGCCTTTCGAACGGCGCCACACCGGGACCAGTTCGTTCTCCTCACAGAGGGGCGCACGCAGACCTTCCCATCACCCTGCAGGCACCGGGTTCTCCACCGGTTAGCCAGCGTTCCACCAGCTCAAACAGCTCACGGAGATCAGTGAAGATTTCGAACCTGTGCACAGAAAGGCACTCAAATGACTCCTCGACCCTGCACCACCCAACGGCACGCGACTCCGCGCTTCGACCTCAACGCAACAGGTACAACTGCACGTGACCACGCAATAGGCGCCGGCGCACTTACAGGTCATACCGCCCATGCCGCTGCAAATGGCACGGCTGGCGTGCTCGTCTCGAACGCCGGATACGCCTGCGGCACGGCCGAGCGTGAGCTCGCGGCCGATGCCGGGTCCGCCCAAGGCATCGCCGGAGACCGCTGATGTGGGACGACGCCGCCGACAGCCCTGACCCCTCGGTCGCCGAGCACGTCCTCCGCTACCTGGCCACGGACGGCCGTGACGGCTATCTGGAAGGAGGGGTGACCAACCTCGTCCTCACCGTCAAGGGCAGGAAGTCGGGCCGGTGGCTGCGCACGGGGCTGTTCTTCGGTGAGGACGACGGCCGCTACGTGCTGGTGGCGTCCGGCTCGGCCATCACCCACACGCACCCCGCGTGGTACCTCAACGTGGTGGCCAACCCGGAGGTCGGAGTGCAGATCCTCGGCGAGCGGTTCACCGCCCGAGCGCGTACCGCCGAAGGGCCGGAGCGGGAGCGGCTCTGGCGCATGATGACCGAGCTCGCGCCGGTCTACCGGACCTACGAGGCCAAAAGCCGCAGGCAGATCCCCGTGGTCGTCCTGGAGCACATCTGACCGAGCCGGGCCGACGGCGCCCGCCCCGCACCAGCTCATCCGCGGCGGGGAGCCACGGTAGTCGCATGCACCGTGTCCCGCTCGAAAACACGGTTTCGGGCTCTGAGCTGGGGTTCTGCTGCGCGATCAGTGCGGCGGCTGTCACCATCGCGGGGTGTCGTTGTCGCTGATCTACAGGGTGGTTCGGTGCTTGTGCAGCCTTGTGGCGGTGCTGGTCCGCTCTGATTTGTCCAAGGAAGCTGAGCTACTGGTGCTGCGTCACGAGAGCCAGGTGCTTCGACGTCAGCTCGGTGTCCGGCCGCAGCGGGGTCACGCCGCCAGGGCTCTGGCTTGCGGCGTTGTCGCGGCTGGTCCAGCGCCGCCGGTGGGCGGAGGTGTTCCCGGTCACCCCGGCGACAATCTTGCGCTGGCATCGCAACCTCGTGGCGCGGAAGTGGACCTTCACCGGGAGGCGGAGCCCGGGGCGGCACTGCACCCGCCGGCCGGTCAAGGCACTGATTGTTCGGATGGCGCGGGAGCACCCGACCTGGGAGCACAGGAGAATCCAGGGCGAGTTGGCCCGGCTGGGGTTCCCGATCGCCCCTCCACGGTGTGGGAGATCCTGGGCGCGGCCGGTATCGATCCGGCGCCCCGCCGGGCTGGGCCGAGCTGGCGGCAGTTCCTGACCGCTCAGGCCCATGCGATCATCGTGTGTGACTTCCTGGTAGTCGAGACACTGCTGCTCAAACGGCTGGATGTGCTGGTCTTCATCGAGCACGGTACCCGGCGGCTGCACCTGGTGGGGTGAGCGCGCACCCGACCGGGGCGTGGAGGGTGCAGCAGGCCCGCAACCTGGTGATGGGCCTGGGGGAGTGCATCGCCGGGCTACGGTTCTTGATCCACGATCGGGACCCGCTCTTCACCGTCGCTTTTCGGGAGGTCTTCACAGCCGAAGGGCTATGGACCATCACCACCCTGCGCCGTGAACTTCTGGACCGGATTCTGATCCTCAATGAACTCCACCTGGCCCTCGTGCTCCAGGAGTATCTGATCCCCTACAACGGGCACCGGCCGCACCAGTCCCGGCACCAACGGCCCCCGGACACCGCAACGCAGGCCGCCCGCGACGTGACCGACCTCAACGACCTGCGATCCGTCCGCCGGAAACCCGTCGTCGCAGGCATGATCAGCGAATACCGCCACGCCGCGTAACCGCAGCTCAGGACACGTAACTCAATATTCGAGCGGCACACCATGTTATGGCTGCTGGTGTGGGTGCTGGATCTCTATGAGTTCCTGCGGGTGATCTGCGCGCCTTGGCGTGGGGTGTCAGGCGGGGACGAGCAGGGTGGTCAGGAGGTCGTCCAGGGCGATGAGGCCCTCGACGTGGCCCGCCTCGGTCCGGATCAGGGCTATCTGGCTGTGCGCCTCACGTAGCCCGGCCACCGCCTTGGCGACCGAGACGCCGGGCGGTAGCACCGGAAGGCGGTAGGCGAGCTGCTTGGCCGTCGATGCAGCGTTGCGCCTGTGGGCCAGGTACGCGTCGCGTACGTGGACCACGCCTACCGGGTCGGTGATCGGGCCGACGATCAGGCGGGAGAGCTTGGTGCGCACGGCCACGTCGATCACCTGCTGGGGGGTCGCTGCGGCGGGCACGGTGACGACCTTCTCCACCGGGATGATCAGCGGGGCGATGTCGGTGCTCGGGGCACGCAGGGCCTGGCTGAGCACGGCGTGGTCGTCGGCCTCGATGAGCCCGAGCCGACGAGACTCCTCCACCAGGTGCTGGAGCTGTGCGGGGGTGCGCGGATTGGCGCCCTCCTCACGCGGGTGGACTCTGAACAGCCGTAGCAGGCCGTTGGTGATGGCGTTCAGCGCGCTGATCAGCGGGCGGACCAGCAGGGTGAAGCCGCGGAACGGCAGCGCCAGGATGGTGGCCGAGCGTTCGGGATGGGCGATGGCCCAGGACT
Organism: Nonomuraea sp. NPDC049625; assembly: GCF_040675285.1. Classification (NCBI taxonomy): domain Bacteria; kingdom Bacillati; phylum Actinomycetota; class Actinomycetes; order Streptosporangiales; family Streptosporangiaceae; genus Nonomuraea; species Nonomuraea sp. NPDC049625. The sequence goes on from NZ_JBFAOQ010000010.1 coordinate 42,213, forward strand.
TGGGCGCCATCTCGCCGAGCACCATGTGGAGGAAGGTCACGAGGGCCAGCGCGATGACGAAGGCGACCGTGTGGGCGGCGGCTTCGGGCAGGCCGACGGCGTTGAACAGCGGGGTGAGCGTACCGGCGATGAGCGGCTCGGAGACCACACCGAGGCCGAGCGAGCACAGCGTGATGCCGAGCTGGGCGCCCGCGAGCATCAGCGACAGCTCCTTGATGCCCGCCAGGGCGGCTGCCGCGGCCTTGCTGCCCTGGGCGGCGGCCTTCTCCAGGCGGTGGCGCTTGGCGGCGACCAGGGCGAACTCGGCGGCGACGAAGAAGCCGTTGCCCAGCAGCAGGAGCAGGGTCAGCACGAGGCCGGTGGACAGGCTCACGACTGCTCCTCTTCGCGGTAGGGGGTCAGGCGGACGCGTTCGGGGACGTGCCGGTTGAGGGTCAGGACCTCGACGCGGGCGTGGGTGGGCGCGTCGGGGTCGAGGGTGGCGGGCAGTTCGACGGTGATGACGTCGCCGGGCGCGGCGAAGCGGCCGAGCCGGTGCAGGATGAGCCCGGCGAGGGTGTCGTACTCGTCCTCGTCGGGCAGTTGCAGGTCGGTGGAGAGGGCGATCTCGTCGATGCGCAGGTCGGCGTCCAGCTCCCATCCGCCGTCGCGGCGTACCGCTGTGGGGGTGGCGCGGTCGTTCTCGTCGGCGATCTCGCCGACGAGCTCCTCGGCCACGTCCTCCCAGGTGAGCAGCCCGGCCAGGCCGCCGTGCTCGTCGACGACGCACGCCACCTCCTCGCCGCGCTCGTGCAGCTGCTGGACGAGGTCGGGAAGCGAAAGGGAGAAGGGGACGATGAGCACGTCGTGGGCGAGGTCGGCGAGGCGGGTCTCGTGGGCCTTGTCGGCCGGGACGGCGGCCACGTCGTGCAGGCTGACCAGGCCGATCACGTCGTCGAGGGTGGTGCCGAGCACGGGGTAGTGGGTGTGGCCGTGTGCGGCGATGAGCTGGTCCAGGTCGGTGACGGTGGCGGTGCCGCTGATGGCGATCACCTCGACGCGGGGGACCATGACCTCTTCTGCGGTGTGGTCGGAGAAGGCCAGTGCCCGCTCCAGCACGTCGGCGTGGCTGCCGGGCAGGTGGCCGTGGGCTTCGGACTCGCCGATGATGTGGCCGAGCTCCTCCAGGGTGGCGCCATGGTGGAGCTCCTCGACCGGCTCGATGCCGACCGCGCGCAGCAGCTTGTTGGCCGCGGCGTCGAACAGCTTGATGATCGGGCCCGCGACGGTCAGGTAGACCAGGGTGGAGGCGGCCAGGGCGCGGGCGAGCGGCTCGGGCCTGGCCAGGGCGAGGTTCTTGGGGGCGAGCTCGCCCAGCACCATCTGGATGACGGTGGCCAGCGCGAAGCCGATCGCCAGTGCCACTGCTCCGACCATGCCCGACGGCATGCCGAGCGCGGTCAGCCCTGGCGCGATCAGTTCGGCCAGCGCCGGGCGGGCGATGAAACCGACAACCAGTGCGGTGACGGTGATGCCGAGCTGCGCCCCGGACAGCATGAACGACAGCCGCTCCATCACCTTGACGGCCTTGGCCGCCTTCTTGTCGCCCAATGTGGCCTGCGCGGACAGGGCGAGGCGGTCGGCGCTGACGTAGGCGAACTCCTGAGCGACGAAGTAGCCGGTGGCCGCGGTGAGCAGGAAAATGGCCAGCAGGCCCAGAGCTACACTCACCGGGTCGATCCCCCTTTGGGTGTGCAGCGAGACTTGCCCGGGTTCGCTGTCATCGTTCCTTCCCGTCGTGCCGTGCCCCGGTCGGCACCGGATGGCGCGGGGGGCCGCGCCCGTGCGCGCTGCCATGGACGCTAGCCGATGCGTACCTACCGTAGCCAACCGGGGCGTACCGGTTGGCTGTCGGAAACTCGAGCCCAATGGCCCGCACTACGATGCTCGAACCTGGCGATCATCGGCCGGGGGCTGGAGTTCGTCTGAGCAGGAACGCGTTAGTGCCGCCCCTGGAGCACAGTGTGACGCAGCGGGCGGTCATCAATGCGATCATCATCGGCTGCGAGACGGGCACGTACCTGATCGACCGGATCGCGTTGGCGGTCTTCACGGTCGAGATCGTCGCGTGCTTGCATGCCTACCGCAGGCGTTCATCAGCACCCGTGGAACTGGTTCGACACCGCCATCGTGGTGATCACGCTCCTCTCGGTCTCTGGATCTATGTCAGCGCCGCGGGCGCCGCTGGTGGTCTTAGTTAGCGGTGCCCAGCATGCGGCGTGTGGTGGGTGCGCTGCTGACCGCCCTGCCGGGGATGACCCACATCATGGGCCTGCTGGTGCTGATGATCTACCTCCGGCGTCGCCGCGTAGCTGTTCGGGAAGCTCGTGCGTGAACTCCGGCCGTGCGATCACGGCCGGATCGTGCGCGTTGGGCGCCATGGCGCTGGTCCTGGGGAGCAGACGGGTGTCGTGATTCGCCGCCACTCAACCATCTCAAGCGCGCCTTCGGACTGCGCCGCACCCGGTTTTGCCACCACGCAGGCGCCCGAACCGGCGCAGGGCCCGGAATCTTCGCCTACAGCCTCCAGCGGATGACGGTCATCAGCGGGCGAGCGCCGGGGACCTGAGGCCAGGTGCGGCACCTCCACACCCGCGCTTCACTGACATCCACGGCTATTTGATCAAGGGTCACCGCCTTTTTCAGGGCATGTAGCTAGGTTCCCTTCTTCGCGGGCACGCACGATGAGTTCAGCGTGTCCAGCCGGCCGGATTGCTGGGTGAGCGGACGTGGCGAGCGCGTGGCGGTCGCCGTACTCACAGGGGAAGGAGAGGCGGCCTCGGCGCGGACGACCTTGCCCGAGCCGCGGGAGCGCGCGATGGCCGCCCTCACCGACTTACGGATGCGCACATAATCCGGGTAGGCCGGGTTGTAGGCGGGCGGAACGAAGTTCAGCTTGGACACCCGGGCGGTCTTGACCTGCTGAGCCAGCGGGACCAGGTCCTGCAGCAGGTCACGCGGGATGTCGGTGCGGAAGGTCTGCTTGGCCGCCCTGGCCAGGGCGTTGAACTTCAGCAGCACGTTGCTCGGGTTGAGTTGGGTGAGCATGGCGCTCATCACGCACTGCTGGCGGCGCATCCTGGTGTGGTTGTCGGCGCCCGCGCAGGTGCTGCCCGGATGGTCGCGGGCCCGGCCGTACCAGAGAGCCTGGGCGCCGTCGAGGGTGCGGGTGCCGGCCTTGACCACGCCGCCGTCGGAGCGGCCCACGCCGTAGCAGATGTCCTGCTCGACATGGATGGTGACGCCGCCGAGGGCGTCGATCAGGCGCGCCACGCCCCACATGTTGACGAGCATGTAGTAATCGACCTTGAGGCCGAGGATCTGGCCGAGCGCGCCCTTGACCGCCTCCGGGGCACGGCTGGGGGAGTGGCCGGCGACCTCGGGGTGCGTGTCGGCGTAGGCCCAGATGCCGTTGATCAGGTCGGCGGAGCCGCGACCCTGGCCCGGCGGCAGCCAGAAGTTCTTCGGCGGCGGGAACCGCTTGGCCAGCGCGGAACCCGGCGGGAACGGCACGTTCTCCATCTCTCGCGGCAACGCGAAGACCACCGAGTCGCCCGTGCGGACATTGATGCTGACCACGTTGATGCTGTCGGTACGGATGCTCACCCCCTTGCGTGAGCCCGCGCCGTCGCCGCCCAGCAGCGCGATGTTGAGCCGATCGCGCCCCTGCCATGGATCCTTGTGATCGATCGGCCGGGTCGGCGAGGACTTGAAGACCTCGCCGAGCGCGTCGTCAGAGGTGTGGGCGGTCGTGGCGATCAGTCCGAAGGGCAGCGCCACGGCCACCGCCAGCACGCCTGCGACGGCGCCCGTGCCGAGTTGACCCCGGCTGCCCAGCCTGCCGGGGCGCAGCACTACATAGGAGCTGATCACGACCCCGGCCCAGGCCAGCCCGCCCACCACGCACAAGCCTATGACCACGCCCAGCCAGGTCGGATCGAGCAACAGACCAGCCAGTGCCTGGGCGTTGACCAGCGCGACCACGGCACCGATCAGCAGCACACCGAAGATGCCCACCATGATCAGACCGGTACGCTTGCGCCCGGCGCGCAAGTGCGCGGCACCCGGCACAACGATTGACGCGAGCGTCCAGCCGATCACGGATGGGGCAGTCCACCTGCGCATCCGCCCTCCCCTAAGCAACATTTGCCACATTGCGCAAGGAATTTAGCAAATCGGGGCGGGGAGGACCCGACATAGATCGAAGTGGCTTCTTGCCTGGCGATGTGGAGAGAGCTCGCAGGGGATATACGCCGTGCTCCGGCCCGGAACAACGGGACGGAGCCGAACATCCGAGTAGCCGCCCTGCTCGTCCCTGCGGAGACAGTGGGAGCTTGTTGTGTGCACGCGCTGCTGCGGCTCGATCACTGGTTACAGATGTTGCCCGACCCTTCCGCGCCGGCCACCGATCTGAGCCAGGTTGCACGCCTGGCGGCGGCCTTCCGCCTCTGGGACAGCGTCCCGGAGAATTCTCGGCCCCACACCGTGGGACCGCCTCGATCCGGCACACCCAGCGACCTGGGCCCACCTCCAGATTGACCACGCCACCGGTCCTGAACGAGGGCAACTACGATCACGCCTTGGCCCACATCACTGCGTACCTGCCGGTGCTGGGCGCCGCCGCCGACGAGACGGTGAGGGTGACCATCAGCAGACAGCAGTACGAGCTGGCCGGGCAAGGCGAGCCGCAGGTCATGCGGATGCTGCTGCTGCAGATCCTGACCGGCCGCCGCGCCAGCGAGATCCTGCGTTGCGAGTTCGCCTGCTTGTCGCCGGCCACGGATCGTGCGGTGCAGGCAGCCGAGAGAGAGCAGGTCGCGCTTCCACTACGCGCAGAGCAAGATCGGGCGGGCGCCCGACACGATCCTCGTCGACGCCGAGGTTGTCGCCCTCATCGAGGAGCAGCAGGACTGGGTCCGTCGGCACCTCCGTGCCGAAACCCGTTACCTCTTCCCTCAGCGCAAGGCCAACGCGGGCGGCACCAAAGCCTTCCCCGGGGCTTCCTACAACCAAGCCCTTGCCGCTTTCAGTGACCTCGCCCAGATCACCGACAGCACCGGACGGCGCGTGCATCTCAGCCACACGCACCGCTTCCGGCACACCCGGCCGACCCGCCTGGCCGAACTCGGTCTACCCATCCACGTCCTGCAACGCTATGCCGGCCACGCCAGCCTCACCATGTCGATGCACTACATCGCTCACCGGGACGCCGAACAGGCCTTCGTGGCCACCCGCAAGTTCAAGGCCGATGGCACGCTGATCGCCTTCACCCGCGAAGACCACGATGGCCTGCACCTGTTCAACCGAGCCGACCGCTTCCTGCCCAACGGCTTTTGCCTCCTGCCGCCGCTGCAGCAGTGCGACAAGGGCACGCCTGCCTCACCTGCGGCGTCTTCGTCACCGACGACAGCCATATCGACTCCCTGCAGAGGCAGCTGGCCGAGACCAACGAGCTCATCGAACGTACAACGGCCGCGTTCGAGGTCCGCCACGGCGTGCCGATGCCGGCCGACAACGTCTGGCTTGGCCAGCGCAGCGCCGAACGCGACGCCCTGGTCAAGCTCCTGGCCGCGATGGCCGCCGCGCCGGGGCGCGCGGTCCAAGGTGCCAGTGCCCCCACCGGCGGGCCCGTCCCGATCACCATCGACACCACCCGGCACCGCAGGAGCACGCCATGACCACGACACCATCCGCGGCCGCCGAGGAGGCCATCAAACGGCTTATCAGGGACGGCGCCGCGGTGACATTTCAGGCCGTGCAGCGGGAAGCCGGGGTGTCGCATTCCTTTCTGTACGGCCATCCCGTCCTGCGTCGGCGGATCGAGCAGCTGCGCGTGCGGCAGGCTCCGAAACGGATCGCACAGCGTCCGAGAAGGCGGACAGTGACCAGGTTGTGCTCGTTCTGACGGCGGAGATCGCGCGGCTGAAGCGTGCTCACCGGGGGCAGATCGCCGCGCTGCGCGAGGCTCTGGAATGCGCCCATGGCGAGAACCTGGAGCTGCGTCGGCAGCTTGCGTACCGGAGTGCAGGCAGCAGCTGAAGTGGTTACGGACGCCCGCGTTCGCGTGGGGTTCGAGGGGTGCACCGCGCGGGCGTGCGCAAGGTGGAAGGTTTCGCCTGGTTCGCGGGCGCCTTCGCTGCGCGGTGTCGTGCACGCCGCCGGGGTCTTGCACCACCACCCGCTGGTCGAACTGTCTGACACTTTGGCGCCCATGCTGGGCGATGATTGCTGGACAACGCGGTCAGGGAGCGCGGCCTCGACCTGTTCGTCGCCTGCTCCTGCACCAGCGGGGTTCCCAAACCTTCTACGCGGAAACCGGTGGACGAGGGTCACCGGCCGCAATCGCCCTGCGCAGATGGCTGGGCAGCGATATCTTCAACATCGTCAAAACGGAAAGTAGTTTCATCTTGCTCTCCGTAGTCGATGGGCGGAGGTTCGGTGTACGACAGCATGTTCAGAGAGCGGGGCGTGGCGATCGTCGGGGTTGGCTGCCGCCTGCCCGGCGGTGACCTTACAGGGGCGTCAATAAGCTCAGCGGCAGGCGCCAGGCCGGAGCGACCGGCTCGATCCGGCTTCGGCCGTCCGACCTGACGCCGCGGCACCGCCCCGGAGGACCGGTCTATTTCACGATCAGCACCGACTCGGCGCGGGGAACGAGCTCGCCGATGATCGGGTGGCCCGGGATCTCTCCGGCGACGAGCAGCCCGCCCGAGGTCTGCGCATCGGCCAGCAGCAGGCGTTCGTCTTCTGGAACGTCACCGAAGTCGCAGTGGGGCGCCACCCAGTCCAGGTTCCTGCGGGAGCCGCCGCTGACGTATCCGTCACGGACGGCCTCACGGGCGCCTGCGACGTACGGTATCGCGCCGCTGTCGATGACGGCGGTGACCCCGCTCGCGCGGGCGAGCTTGTACAGGTGGCCCAGCAGGCCGAAGCCGGTGACGTCGGTGGCGCAGCGCGCCCCCGACGCCACGGCCGCGCGGGCGGCGTCACGGTTGAGCGTCGTCATCACGGCGACCGCCTCGGCGAACACCTCACCGGTGGCCTTGTGCCGGGTGTTCAGCACTCCGACGCCGAGCGGCTTCGTGAGGGTGAGCGGGACACCCGGCGCGCCGGCGTCCACGCGCAGCAGGCGGTCGGGGTGGGCGCGGCCGGTGACGGCGAGACCGTACTTGGGGTGCGGGTCGTCGATGCTGTGACCTCCCGCGAGATGGCAGTCGGCGGCCTGGGTGACGGCGAAGCCGCCGCGCAGCACCTCGCGAGCCAGTTCGAGGGGCAGGACCCCGCGAGGCCAGCCGAGCAGGTTGAGCGCCATGACCGGCTCGCCGCCGACGGCGTACACGTCGGACAGCGCGTTAGTGGCGGCGATCCGGCCGAAGTCGTAGGCGTCGTCGACGACAGGAGGGAAGAAGTCGGTTGTCGCCACCATGGCGTACGGGTCACCCGGCACCTGGACCACGGCCGCGTCGTCCCCGTGGTCGATGCCCACGAGTAAGTCCCCCGCCGGGGATCCGCCGGAGCCGGTGCGGGCGAACCCGGCCACCAGCGTCTCCAGCTCATTGGGGGGTATCTTGCAGCTACAACCACCGCCGGTGCCGTACTGCGTCAGTCTGAACTCTGTCATGAAACTATGATCACCTCTGGAGGCGTTTAGGTGCCTGGTGGCCCTCCTGGTCTTCAAAACCAGTGGCGTTGAGGATCTCAGCGCGGCGGGTTCGATTCCCGTCCGCCTCCGCTCATCGAGCAGCGGGGGAAGCCGTCAGTGGATCTACGCAGTCGCGTGCCGCGAACCGACAGCATGCTGTCCGACCCGCGGCTCGTCGCCGCCCAGGAGGCACTCGGTCGCGACCTGGTCAAGGCCGCGGTGCGGACGGCGCAGCAGCGTGTTCGCGAGAGCGTCCTCAAGCCGGACGAGGCGGTTGACGCGGTGCTGACGCTGCTGCCGGCGACGGCCAGTGGCATCGGCTCCGTCATCAACGCCACCGGCGTGATCGTGCACACCAACCTGGGTCGGGCGCCGTTGTCCCGTGCCGCGGTGGCGGCGATCGGGGCCGCCGCCGACTACGCCGACGTGGAGTTCGACCTGGCCGAGGGCGGGCGGGCGCGACGGGGCCGTACGGCGCTGGCGGCGCTGGCGGCGGCGGTCCCGGAGGCGGCGGCGGTCCATGTGGTCAACAACAACGCGGCGGCGCTCGTGCTGACCGCGACCGCCCTGGCCCAGGGCAAGGAGATCGTCATCAGCCGCGGCGAGCTGGTGGAGATCGGCGACGGCTTCCGCATCCCCGAGCTCCTCCAGTCGACCGGCGCCAGGTTACGCGAGGTCGGCGCCACCAACCGGACGTCCCTGCGGGACTATCTGGACGCCTGCGGTCCGGAGACCGGCTTCATCCTCAAGGTGCACCCGTCCAACTTCCGCATCGAGGGCTTCACCTCGGAGGTGTCCGTCGCGGAGCTGGCCACGGCAGGCCCGCCGGTGGTCGCCGACATCGGCTCGGGGCTCCTGCGAGCAGAGCCGCTGCTGCCCGGCGAGCCGGACGCCGCCGGCACCCTGCGCGCGGGAGCCGCGCTGGTCACCGCCAGCGGCGACAAGCTGCTGGGCGGCCCGCAGGCGGGTCTGCTGCTGGGCGACGCGGCACTGGTGGACCGGTTGCGCCGTCACCCCCTCGCCCGGGCGCTGCGGGTGGACAAGCTCACCCTCGCCGCGCTGGAGGCCACGTTGCGCGGCCCGCGCCCGCCGGTGCAGGTCGCGCTGCACGTACCCGCCGAAGAGCTCGCCGAGCGCGCGCGGCGGCTGGCCGCGCGCCTGGGCGACCGCGCGGAAGCGGTCGAGACCGTCGCCAGGGTCGGCGGTGGTGGCGCTCCGGGAGTGGAACTGCCCAGCGCGGGCATCGCCGTGGACGGGAAACTCGCCGTGCGGCTGCGCACCGGCCACCCCCCTGTGGTGGGCCGGGTCACCGGCGGGCGGCTGATCCTCGACCTGCGCACGGTCGACCCCGGCCAGGACGAGATCATCGCCGCGGCCGTGGAGCGCGCGTGCATGTGATCGCCACCGCCGGCCACATCGACCATGGGAAGTCGACGCTGGTCAGGGCACTGACAGGGATGGAGCCCGACCGCTGGGCGGAGGAACGGCGCCGCGGCATGACGATCGACCTCGGGTTCGCCTGGAGGACGCTGCCCGGGGGTGAGCGGATCGCGTTCGTCGATGTACCGGGGCATGAGCGGTTCGTCACCAACATGCTGGCCGGGGTGGGGCCGGTCCCGGCGGTGATGTTCGTCGTCGCCGCCGACGGCGGCTGGCAGGCTCAGTCCGCCGAGCACCTGGCCGCGCTCGACGCCCTGGGCGTGCGGCACGGCCTCGTCGTCGTCACCCGCTGCGACCTGGCCGACCCCACGCCCGCGGTACGGCAGGCACGGGAGCACCTCGACGGCACCGGGCTGGCGGGGGCCGAGATCGTGACAGTGAGCGGGCTGACCGGCGCGGGCCTTCCCGAACTGGAGAGAGCCCTGGCCGAGCTCGTCGCCGGGCTTCCCGGCCCGGACGTCGAGGGAGCGGTCCGGCTGTGGATCGACCGGGTGTTCACGGTCAAGGGCGCGGGGACCGTCGTCACCGGGACGCTCGCTCAGGGGACTCTCCGCACCGGCGACGAACTGGACGTCGACGGCCACCGGGTCAGAGTCCGCGGGCTGCAGACGCTCAACCAGGAAACGGACGTGGTCCACGCGACCGCGCGGGTCGCCGTGAACCTTCGCGGCGTCGACCGTGCGGACCTGTCCCGCGGCATGGCGCTGGTAACGCCTGACGCCTGGCTGCGGACTCAGGTCGCCGACGTCCGGCTGGCGCCGGACGCGGGCCGGCGCGGTGCGGCCACCCTGCATGTCGGATCGGCGGCCGTGCCCGTCCACGTCCGGGCGCTGGGGGCCGGCACGGCCCGGCTCACGTTCGACCGGGCCCTGCCGCTCAGGACGGGCGATCGCGCCTTGCTCCGCGAACCGGGACTGCGCGAGATCATCGCCGGCGTGCACGTGCTGGACGTGCGCCCGGCTCCGCTGCGGCGCCGGGGGGCCGCCGCCGCGCGGGCCGCCGAGCTCGGCGAGGCCGGCCTGCCCGACTTCGTCACCCTGTTGCGCTGGCATGGCGTGCTGTCGGGGGCCGAGCTGGCCGCGATGGGCTGCCCGCCGATCGGCGAGCCCGTGACCGGTGACTGGTTCGCCGACCCCGAGCACTGGTCGGCCCTGCGGCGCCGCCTCGCCGACCACGTCGCGCGCCGGCCCCCGCTCGATCCGGGGATCACGCTGGAGGCCGCCGCGCAGGTGCTCGGACTGCCGGACCGCAGGCTCGCGGAAGCGCTGGTCGCGTCGCCGCTGGCGCTCCGGTCGGGCCGCGTGGTGTCGGCCGGCGGCACCTTGCCCGCGCCCGTCGTCAAGGCGGTGGCCGAACTGACCGCCCACCTCGGCGAGCATCCGTTCGACGCCCCGACACCCGAGCGGCTCGCCGAGCTCGGCCTCACCGGCAAGGCGCTGGCGGCGGCGATCCGCTCCGGCACGCTGACCTCGGTCGGGAAGAACGTCGTGCTCCTGCCCGATGCGCTGGACCGGGCCGCCGACACACTGGCGCGGCTCGCCTCGCCGTTCACCGTCAGGGACGCGCGGCTCGCCCTGGCGACCAGCCGCCGCGTCGCCCTCGCCCTCCTCGAGCACCTCGACGCGCGAGGCGTCACCCGGCGCATCAGCGACGACCTGCGGATCTTTCAGGCCCGTCACGGCTCGGCGAAGCCTCCGGCACGTACGGACGACCGCCCGCGCTGAGGGCGCCGGGAACGGGGCTTTCGGTCGGCTGTCAGACTTTTTGGACACCATATTGACAGCCATGATCAAGGCGGCTCACACTGAATTCGCGCGCCGGGCGGCGTCGTAAATTTCCCGGATATCCCGTGAAATGCCCGGTGATGTTTCGTTTTCGGCGGAGGCCTTATGTCAGGTGAGCAGCGTCGTTTCCTGTCCAGACGGAACCTTCTCAGAACCGGCACCGTGGCAACGGTCTCCACAGTGGCCGCCGGGGCTCTGGCGAGCGAGGCGCTCGCGTCGGCCACGACGGTCGAGGAGACCGCCAGAGTGACCGAAATCGCGGCGGGCACGGTCACGGCCGTGGCCGAGCGCGACGGCCGTACCTTCAAGAGCGTCTCCTACACCGGGTTTCCCGAGGGCGTGCTGCCGCGCGTCGGGGACCTCGTCACCGTCACCGACCGGGTCTCCGAGCTGGGGCTCGTAGCCCTTCCCCTGTGCTCCTGGACCACGGGAACGCCGAGCCGCGACAGCAAGGGCGTCGTGAGCCTCAACGGCGTCAAGGCCGCCCCCTCACAGCAACTCAGCGCCGCGGGACAGAGCTCCGTCCTCGTCGCGCTCATGGGCACGACACTGCCGGACGCTCAGGTGCTCGACGTCAGATCGCCCAGCACCGCCTGATGCCGGAACTTCTCTCCCTCCTGGTCCGGTTCTCCGCGGCCACTCTCCTTCTCTACGCCGGAACCCGAAAACTCGCCGAACCGCGCGACTTCCGTCTTACCCTGGCCGCTCTGGCGGTTCCCGGGAAAGGTGCGCTGGCGTACGCCGTGCCGTTACTGGAAATCGCGACCGCGATGATGCTGGCAGCAATGCCATGGCCCATGCTCACTGCTTTCATGGTGGGCGTTCTCGGGCTTTCCTTCGCGGGCGCGGGCGCCATCGCGCTGCTCGGCGGCAAGAACATCGGGTGCGCCTGCCTGGGCCGTTCTTCGCGGCCGCTGGGCGTCAGGCAGATCGCGTACCTGCCCCTGTGGGGCGCCCTGGCCGTGCTGGTGCTGGTGGACCAGAGCGGGCTGCGCGCCGAGCAGGGATTGTGGACTCTGGCAGCCCTGGCACTGGGCCTCGCCGTCCTGGCCGGGCTGCGAGGCTTCCCCCTCGCCCGGGAGAACCGCGTGTTCACCCGGGCTGTCGTCAACAAGGACATTTCGTGATCGCGCTCACCATAGCCGTGTGCATTCTCACCATCGTCGTGTTGATCTGCGTCCTGGCGCTGGTCGACCAGTACCGCACGCTCGAAGTGGTGCGCTCCGAACTGGGGCTGAACGACACCCCCGAGGCGATCGCCCTTCCCGAGGGACTGCCGACGCCGCCGTCCGCGGCCGGGCTGCCGGCCGAGTTCGACGGGCACGATCGCCTGATCGTGCTGATCCTGTCAACGATGTGCTCCACCTGCCAGACCATCGCCAAACGGCTCCGCGGCGAGGTGCCGCACGGCGTGCGGCTCGTCATCGAAGCACGTTCGCACGAGGACGCCGAGACGTGGCTGGTCGCGGCGAGGATGCCCGCCGACCGGGTCATCGTCGACGAGGAGGCCAAGATCGCCACCGCGCTCGACATCACGGTGGCGCCCTCGGCCGTCGTGTTCCAGGACGGGAGGGCCGTGTCAGCCCAGACCATCCCGTCGTTCCGGCAACTAGAAGCGCTCCTGGCCGCGCCAGAACTCATCACCGTCCCTGAGAGACAAGCAGGAGTGGCATGACCACCATGCAGAACGCCGAGCCGGAGACCATCCGCACGCTCAAGGACCCGCTACGCCGCGCCGGAATCTACACGGCCGCCGGCGCCATCATCGCCGGGCTGGCCACCCTCCTCCAGCCGAAGGAGGCCAAGGCCGACCCGCTCGGCTCGCCGTGCTGCGCGCTGGCGACGAGCCGGTGGTGCCCGTACCCGGTGGACCGGCCCCGATGGTACTGCCCGTCCGGATACAACCGCACCTACTGGACCTGCAAGGACGGCAGCAACCGCACGGTGTACTGCGGCGAATGCACCACGTCCTCCTCGTGCTGGTCCGGCTCGTACTACTGCTCCATCTGGTACTACTGACCCCGGCATGCTGACCTACTGGGTACTCTCCCTCGCGGCTGTGGCGGGCTTCGCCCAGCTGTACAGTCCTTGAGGCCAGTCATTCATCGGAGTGATCCGCCCCTTCGTGCAAGGGGATTCTGAACTCGGCCGGCAACGAGCCCGGTCGTTCATCCTCATCCTCACCGCCGCGCATGTCTCGACCGCGACTCTGACGGTGTTCGTCCTGTCGCAGTTGGGTCAGCTGGTCTCCGGTGTGCTTTCCACCTTCGCGGTCACCGTCATCCTGGGCGTCGCGAGTGTGGCCGGGCTGGTGGTCGACATCGTCGCGGCCGCGCGGGGACGCATGTCCTTGGGCCTGCGTCGTCAGACGGCCAAGGAACTGGCGCACACGACGGACACCTGGTGGGTGACACCGTTGCTGTGGGGCGGGGACACGGGCATCATCGGTACGACCTACCGGGTCTCGTTCACGTCGTGGGTCCTGCTGCTTGCGGCCCTGACGGGAGCGGCGCCTCCATGGCTGGGCGCGGTCTACGGCCTGGCCTTCGCGATACCGCTGATCCTTTCCGTCAGCCTCGGCGACCCGACCAGCACGGGGCTCATGCGCAGCCAGCGCATGTGGACCAACGTTCGAGGTGCGCAGATGCTCGGAATCGTCGTCATGCTGGCCCTGCCCCTGTGGACGGCCTGGACATGGTGACACGAAGTTTCCGGTCGATCATCCGGGTCGCGGCATCCGTGGCCGTCGCCGTTCTGTGCGGCGGCGGGTGCGGTGCCGCGGCCCGGCCCGACGCCGAAAGAGAGGCACCGGCGGTGTGTGACGACACCATCCGCGCGGCGAAGGAGGTTCCGCGGGAGCTCCTGGACGACGGCATCGAACGGGCCGTGGGCGAATCCGATATCTGGTTCATCGCGCCGGACGACGCCACCTGGGGCGCTTCTGTGGAACCGGCCGGCAACGGGTTCTACGCCAAACGCCCGCTATGGACATCCAGCGACAAGCCGCCGTCCGTGACGGTCACGGCGGTCGGGACGAGCGCCAAGGGAGAGGCCACGCTCAGCCCCACGTCGGAGGGACTGCCGGGGCCGCTGCCGATGGGCGTCCGCTTCCCCTCACGCGGCTGCTGGAAGATCACGGCCACGTCGGAGAAGGGCCGCGCGGAGATCATCGTCAAGATCTGACATCCCTCGAGGGCTCTCGGGGAACGAGGGTGACGCCCTCGCACCTGAGGTCCTCGCTGATGCCGTCCATCACGCGGATGGCGACCGTCTCCGCCCAGATCCCACCCCTGGAGTCTCGTGAGCATCGACACGCTACTGGCTCGGGCGCGTACCGGGCTGCGCCGCCTATCTCCTGCCGAGGCCTGCGCCGCGGCGAGCCGTGGCACAGGCCTCATCGTGGACACCCGGCCGGAATTCCAGCGCCGCAGCGGCGGCGAGGTGCCCGGCGCCATCGTGATCGAACGCAACCATCTGGAGTGGCGGCTCGATCCGCGCTGCGACGCCCGGATCCCCGAGGCCATTTCGGCGGACATCCGCTGGATCATCCTGTGCGACGAGGGATACTCCTCCAGCCTCGCCGCCTCGTCCCTCAGGCAGATCGGGCTGGCGAACGCCACCGACGTGATCGGCGGCTTCCAGGCGTGGACCGCCGCCGGGCTCCAGGTCAGCCGGCTCGCCGCCCCTGCCCGGCCGCGAGGTCCGGGCGAACCCGGCATCGACGCGAGGCTGACGTCCGCCGAGCACGCGGGTAGGTGATCGCCAACGCCCCGCACGTGGATCACGGGCGCGCCTGGGAGACCGCAGCGAGGAAACCTGTACCGCTTCAAAAGTCATCGCAGGGCGCTTGACCTGCGGATCGACCTGATGCGGTGGTACGGGCAAGATCGGTTCTTGTGTCTCTCCGTCTCCTGTATCTGATCGTGCTCCGGGTGTTCGGCCGGCCGGCGCTGCTGGGTCGGAGCGAGGCGGTCAAGGATGTCGAGATCATGGTGCTGCGGCACGAAGTGACGATATTGCGGAGGCAAGTCACCCGGCCGAAGCCGGACTGGGCTGATCGGGCGGTCCTGGCCGCGCTGGCACGGTTCCTGCCGCCCGGGTTGCGGGCTCATCGACTGGTGACGCCGGCCACCCTGCTGGCCTGGCACCGGCGCCTGGTCCGAGATCGGTGGACGTATCCGCACCGGTCCGGCCGTCCGAGGACGCGCAAGGAGATCCGGGAGTTGGTGGTGCGCCTGGCGTGGGAGAACCCGTCCTGGGGGTATCGCCGGGTGCACGGTGAACTGGTCCGGCTCGGCTATCGCGTGAGTGAAGCGACCGTGCGGCGGATCCTGCGGGGCCGGAGGGTCGGCCCGGCGCCCCGAGACGTCGGCACCTCCTGGCGAACGTTCCTGCGCACCCAAGCACAAGGTTTGCTGGCCGTCGACTTCTTCCACATCGACACGATCTCCTTGAAGCGTTTGTACGTGCTGTTCGTGATGGAAGTCCCCACCCGGCACGTGCACATCCTCGGCGTGACCGCCAACCCGACCGGTGCCTGGACGGCTCAGCAGGTCCGCAACCTGCTCATGGACCTCGGCGTCCGGATCAGCTCGTTTCGCTTCCTCATCCGCGACCGAGACACCAAGTTCACTGGTGTCTTCGCCGCGGTCTTCGCCGGCGCGGGCGTGACGGTGGTGAAGACGCCGCCGCGGACGCCGCGGGCCAACTGCTAAGCCGAGCGGTGGGTGCGCACGGTGCGGACCGAATGCACCGACCGCATGCTGATCTACAACGAACGGCACCTGCGGTCCGTTCTGATCGAGTATGCCGCTCACTACAACGGCCACCGGCCGCACCAGTCCCGCGCGCAGCGGCCACCCGATCATGATGAGCAGACCGTTGTACCGCTGGAAGGCCGGGTCGAACGCCGGAGAGTGCTCGGCGGGCTGATCAACGAGTACCACCGAGCCGCGTAGCCACTCTGGAGAACTTCCAGCTCAAGGCCTACGTGATGAATTTTGAAGCGGTACGGGTTGCTGGGAGTGCCCGCTGTGCTGGACAGGTTGATCCAGCAGGCGATCGCGCAGGTCCTGACGCCGATCTTCGACCCGTCCTTTTCAAGTTCGTTGTTTGGGTTTCGCCCGGGAAGTCCGCCCATCAGGCGGTGCGGGCCGCGCGGCGAGCCATCGACGACGGCCTGCGATAGGTGGTGGACGTCGATCTTGACCGGTTCTTCGACCGGGTCAACTTCGACATCCTTATGGCGCGGTCACCGGTTCGTGCGCTATGCCGACGACCTGTGGGTCTTCGTGCGGAGTGAACGAGCCGCCCGAAGGGTGCTCGGCTCGGTCACAACCGTGGTCGAGCAGCGGCTGAAGCTCAAGGTGAACCGGGAGAAGTTCTCGGTCCGGCACGCGTCGCAGGCGACGCTGCTGGGGTTCTGGTTCTACTTCACCCGCTCCGGAGTCAAGATCCGGGTCGATTCCAAGGCCGCCAGCCGGCTGAAGGATCGCATCCGGAAGTGCGGGCTGACACCGATTTCGCCGATCACCTGGACGGCGGCTATCGGCCCGATCCTGGGGATGCTTGGCATGAGCTCCCGGGCGAGGCGAAAGGGCACCATCATCTCCTCGACCTGCGCATCCAGCTTGGCGAGCCTCTGATCGAGAAGATCGAGATGCTGCAGGTGCAGGCGACACATCAGCGCGTGATGCTCATTGAAGCGGCCCTCCAATGCCATCGACAGGTCACCGATTTTGGCGCGCATGCAGCCCAGCGCCAGCTCGGCCATGGCCGCACCGCGTCATTCCCCATCGATGCTCTCCCGCCCCCTCAACGAATACTCAACAAGTTCTCAACACCGCCCGGCGCACCCTGTGGATCGCCAGTTGATAACAGGACCAAGGGGGCAACATGCGATTCGGGACCAAGGCGGTAGGAATGCTGGTTACGACCGGCGCGATCATGGCGGCGACACTCGTGAACGGGCCGGCCGCGTCGGCCACCCCGTCTCCGTGCTACGCGTACAACTCCTCCATCTCCAACCTGGACGGCGGCTACGGCGTGATGATGGGCTCCTACAACCTCAAGAAGGGGCCCTATGCGGACCGGTGCGGGAACGTGACCAGGCTCGGCAGGGGCCGGGTCATCTACTTCCACTGCTGGGTGCGGAACGGGCGCGGCAACCTCTGGGTCTATGGCCGGGTGAAGGGGACGGGGACATACGGCTGGATGTCCGTCGACAACTTCAGTTCCATCCGTCACTCGAACTACGAGACGTGCAGGCCGGACGCCGATCGCGACCACTCGTAGAAGAACTCCTTGGGAGAATCAAGAACCAGCGGCCATCACCTCCATCCTGGCGGCGGGTCTGCTCACCCCCGGACCAGGAATGCCTGGGCTTGCGGCAAGGCGGAAAGCGGCGCAGGTGCGCCTTCCCGACCGACGCCGCAACTTCGGCCTTGTCTCGAACCACTCGCTTTCATCGGCGAGTTGATGAGGTGACGGCGCGTCAGAGCCCTTTGTGCGAAGCGGGCCGAAATTGGATAGGGGAGAGACGAATGGTTGACACGCCGAAAGCAACGGCGCCCCTTCTCTCGCTGGTCTTGGCAGCAAGCCTCGCTGCCTGTTCATCAGACGGAGACCAGCGCGGGGCGGGAGCGGACGCCGGCCACAGGTCTTCGGAGACTGGCACCAGTGGAGATTTCACCCAGCAGAACATGATCATTACGGCGGTCTGCTCGCGGGGGTACGGCAGCGGCGGAGTCATCAACGTTGATGGCTGGAACCCGCAAAGCTGGAAGCACTTGGCGCATGCGGAGTTCCAGCTTCCGGACACGGCGATTGTCGAGTACGACAGATCCGAGCCCAACACCGCCGTGAGGCAACTGTGCGAGCCCGATGAGCTGCCCGCTGATGCCGAGGATGTGACAGCCATCAGATCGCTCTTCGACCAGGACTTCACGAAGATGGCCGTGGTCACCCAGGACCCGCAGACCGCGGCGACTCATGTCGGCTACGTCGATCGTGCGGGCAAGTTCACCGATCTGACCGGGAACGAGGACTTCGGCAACACTCCGCACGAGCAGAACGCGGCCTTCTCCCGGGACGGAGCGCGGTCTGGTTTACGTACGAGGTAACCGACCAGCCTGGGATCTCAACCAAGGGCCGGATCGCGAGCCGAGCGCTTGCCGGGGATCACAAGGCGGTCGACCAGTTGGAGGTCAGGACTGCCCAAGAGCTCCTCATGGTGGGGAGAACTCCGAGCAGGGCCGTGGTGGCCGGCAGCGCCTTCCTCTCGCCGGACGGCAAACGCCTTCTGGCGAGAGGGTACGTCCTGGACGTCCCGGCGGAGGGCCAAGGGGTGAGCCCGGACCTCGTGGAGAAGGGCAGATACATCTCTTGTGGTGGTGGCTGGCTCGACAACGACACGGTGCTGTGCAGCGCGGACGGCAGGTTCGCCGCGCTCGACATCGCCTCGGGGGCGAAGCCTGGAGCGCCCATACTCCCCAGCAACGACCACGACAACCACGCCATGGTGATCTCCCCCGACGGTCAGAGATTCGCGTTTCTCTCCCAGAAGGGGGCCGCGATGGATTACTACCTCTGCGACACCAAGCCGGGATCCACGCCCCAGAAGGTCGAGCGAACCGGGGAGTTCTCCGCGCTCGGCGACACTGCCGCATTCATCGAATGGCGCTGAAAGCGCGCGCCTCCGGCGGGGACCGTCACCATGATCAACCACGTCACCGTAGCCCGTACGTGGCAGTGGGCAATGGGTGAGAGCAACCGCGCCGGATCCGGAACCTTGCGGCGATCTCGGCAACCGAACCGACCCACGCGTTCTGCTGAATGGAGGATTGGTGTGAATCGGCCCAGGTGCGTACTCGTGGCGGTGGTGGCCGCCGGCCTTCTCACCTCCTGCGGAGGAGGGCCGGGAAGCGATGACTCGGGAGGGTCGCACGGGGCCCAGACCGGCACGGCTACGCCGTCCTCGTCCGCCTCGCCTGAACGTGTCGCGCCCAGAACACAGCTGTCGGTCCCCAGCCTCTATGACACCTCCCACGGCTGGGAGTCAGATCTGCCGGGGGACCAGCTCACCCTGCCGCACTCCGGGGCGGTCGCCGTCTTCCGGCAGGGCGGCAAGAACGACGGCACCTTCACCGTGCTCGATGTGACCAGCGGCAAAATCGTGTGGAAGGCCGAGCTGAAGGGCCCCGGCATGATGTCAGCGTTCTCGGTCACCGTGCAGGGAAAGGACTACCTGGTCGCCTCCGCATCCGGCTTTCAGGGCGCCGACGTGGTCAGCAAGGGCCGGCAGGTCACGACGGTCGACATCTTCCCTGCCCGTGCCGCTGGAGACGGCGTCAAGCCGGCTCACCATCTCGAACTGGACGGCGAGGGCGCGGTCAGCAACGGCGGTGGCGGACTGCTGGTGGAGCTGGACAACGACGTGGTGGCGACCGTGGATCCGGCCACCGGCGCGACGAAGACGTACGACCTGAAGAAGATGGAACCCCCAGCCAGCGAGTGCAAGCTGTGTTTCGCTTCGACCGAGGCCGTAGCGGTCACCCCTCGCGGGCCGCTGCTGGCCACCAACACCCGGCCCCGCCGCCACTACTGGGTGCCGGGAGCCTGGTCAGGCGGAACTCTCACCACCAGCAGCGATCACAAGCTCTTCATTACCCGGGTCAAGGACTCCCTCGTCGCACAGTGGCGCGACGAAGGTGCGCCCAACGACACGTGGGCCGTCCTGGACCCCGCCACGGGAAAGGTCCGCGCCAAGGTCGACTGCGCACCGGATCAGCGCGTGACGGCCGACGACTCCAAGGGAGCCTCCCTGTCCGCCGACGGACGCTATCTCGTCCGCAGCCACACGGCCTTCGACCTGGACAAAGGCACCGGCCACTGCTTCGAGGAGACCGACCAAGACAAGCCGGTCCATCTCACCGGCGTGACCGACGCCGGCGTCGCCTTCGGCATCGGCGCCTCGACCGCCGACCAGGCCGACCCGCGGGTCACCATCGACCTCGCCACAGGCCAGGTCCAGCTCGGCGACTACATCGTGGCTCCCTTCGGCGACTACTCCGGATACGGTCTGTTCTGGGACGACTCCACCAACACCATGGTCGCCTATCCGCACGCCAAGTGACCTCACGCGTAGGAGCCCGATCGCGCTCAGTGGTACAGCCTGCGCATGTCCCTGGATGCGCCGTAGCTGATGCTGGGCGAACCGGGAGAAGACCGGTACCTGTGTGAAGGCCGCTGCACACGCGAAGGAGCAGGCCGTGAACGAACTATTTGACGTCATCGCCACATGGTTCGACGGCCGTTCGACCACGAGCATGGTGGTGTGGGGGTGGCCCATGTTGGTGTGGGGCCGTGTCGGGAAGGTCGTGTTGTACTTCGCCGCGCTGTCCATCGTGTTGGACCTTCTCGACCCCCACAAGCTGCGGATGCGGGGCGGCGAATTGAAGGCTCGCGCTACCGGCGCTCTCGCCCGTGCCCGGCTCAGGCTGTCTCAAGTCGGCGTGGCCCGCCTTCATACGACTGTCAGGCAGCACTTCATCTCCGTAGGCGTGTATGAGCAGACGGGCCTGGCAGCCCGCATGTGGGCTGTACGTAGTAGTCCGGGCTACGTCCCCCGCGCGCTGGGCTGCTCGCTTGAGGAGTACGACGCCTTCCACCGGAGCGTCATCGCAGAGCTGCCCCGCGTCCACGCGGGGGACGACGGCAATCCATGCGACCGCGAGCACGACGATCTGTGCGCCGGACAGCATCATCACATTTCTCTGCGGATCGACGCGTTCCTGACGGAACACGTGCCCGCTGATCGGCAACGGTTCTTGAAAGGGGGCTGGAGCTGGCTGCTCGCCAAGGCAGCGTGGTGGGCTGTGAGGGGCGCTTTCGAGATGCTTCTCGGCGCGCTCCTGCATCGCACTCGGCCGCTGCATCTGTTCCGCTGGGCGGCGTTCGCCCTGGTGCTTGTCGGCGGACCGCTCGACATGCTCGCCGCATGACTACCGGTAAGGAAAATCAGCCTCATGCCCCGCCCTGCCCTACGTGCTGCGAACAAGTCCGGCAGAACTTCCGAGAACGGCCGGTGGGACTGTCGGTGGGCTCTGCCCGCCGACGTCTACGCCCTCGTCCGACTCCGCGGACTTGGCCGAGCAGACGTCGCTAATGCGCTCCTCGCGTCCGAGTTCGGGGCCAACCGGCCTGTCGAGGTCCCACAGGGCCATTACTCCTTCATAGGCCGAGCTGGTGAGCAGCAGGTCACGATCCTGCCACCGCACGGCCCGCACGGCCGGCCACGCGACCCGTGAATCCTCCCGCGGCGAGGTGCTGAGCTCTTCCAGGGGCCGGCGTGAGCCCGACATGCGCGGGCCCCGTCGTAGGTCTCCGTCGTGAGCCCGTCCAGCATCAGAGCCGGATGGCGACCCACCCGCCGAAGTCCTAAGTTCTACGGAGAAAGGATGCCCATCAGCCGGCTAGGCAGAATATGTCTCTCCATTGACCGGCTGATGAATTTGGCGATATTCGAGGTCGTCTGAGACGAGAGGGCTCTGCGCCCCGCCGGGGAGATCGAACTCCGCCCACTGGACGCTGTGGGAGATAATATAATCCTCGAGCGAATCGGCGCGAAGCAGAAACACCTTTTGGCCGGCTCGAAGGGGGCCGATCCTGGCGATCAGGTCAGCGAATTCGTCATCTGACGCCTCGCGGAGGTGAAGGGCGCCTATATCCTTCCAGCAAGACAGCCTGCTCCGGCGAAAGCTACGTCCATAACTCGGAGGCGAGAATCGCCTGGCGCATCGTCGTCGACCCAGTGGCGCAAGGACCACGCCAAGCACG
This sequence comes from Nonomuraea sp. NPDC049625, assembly GCF_040675285.1. Lineage (NCBI taxonomy): Bacteria > Bacillati > Actinomycetota > Actinomycetes > Streptosporangiales > Streptosporangiaceae > Nonomuraea > Nonomuraea sp. NPDC049625. The sequence continues at coordinate 63,954 of NZ_JBFAOQ010000010.1, forward strand.
CCGACCGGCTCAAGCGAGCTCGCGAAGGCAAGCGGGTCGACCCGGTCGCCGCCTACATCGGTGCTCCGCGTCCGTCGCCGGTGATGGTGTGGACGCCTGAACAGACGTCGGCGTTTCTCGCTTACGCCCGCCGGGATCGGCTGTTCGCGTTGTATCGGCTGATCGCGGTACGCGGCCTGCGGCGTGGTGAAGGGGTCGGGGTGCGGTGGCCGGACGTCATCTTCGAGCAGTCGCGGATCGGTGTGCATTGGCAGATCACCCAGCTCGGCTGGGCCGCGATCCAGGGCGCCCCGAAGACCGATGCCAGTGACCGTGAGATCGCGGTGGATGCCGAGACGATGGCTATCCTGAAAGGGCACAAGAAACGTCAGGCCCGGGAACGGCTGGCGGTCGGCGGGGACTGGGCCGAGTCCGGATTCGTGTTCACCGATGAGCTGGGCCGGCCGCTGCACCCACAGCACGTCACTGACCGCTTCTACTGGCTGTGCTATGAACCCGGTCTGCCGCCGATCCGGTTGCATGACCTGCGCCACGGAGCGGCCACCGCCATGCTCGCCGCCGGGGTGGACATCCAGATTGTGCAGGAGACGCTCGGGCACACCTCGTCGGCGTTCACTCGCGACACCTACACCAGCGTCTACCCCGAGGCCGCCGCTGCGGCAGCAGAAGCGACCGCCGCACTGCTCGCCGCCCAACCTTCCCCGGCACCACCGTCGGCCTTGCCGGGACGCCGCACCGCCCGGCCCCGAACAGACCACAAGCCGACGGCGAACGACACGTCTAGAGAGATTGGCGGCTCGTTGATCCACCTGCCGCCTGCAAGGCGGCCACAGTGACGTCCGAGAGGGGCACGTTGACCTTCGGGTAGTAGACGTGGTCGGGGAGACAGGTCGGCCGTGGTTCGCTCGGCCGACCTGCTTCCGTGATCTTCCACTCCTGGCCTCCCCGTGGGGAGGAGCCCTGTGGGTAAGGAAGGGATGATGCGGCCCCAGGGATGTGGGGCATCCGCGTCTTACCCGCAGGGACCCGAGCCCGACAGCAGCACACGCAAACAAAAGAGGGGGCGCTGCTGCCGGACGTCTTTTGGACGGCCCGCCGTGTTGCGTCGCGTCGCCGGGGTCCGGCCGCGGCTATCTCAGGAGGCGAGGGATCGCCTTTCGGTGACGTTCCGGCGAACGGCGGGTCGTGATGATCGTCGCCGAGGGAGGTGGCTGACCGGGGCCTTTGAGGAATGGGGCTGCCACTGGTCTCGAGGATGTGGCGAGCGCGACTGCGCCACCGCTCAGTGTTAGCCCAAGAAACGTCATGGGATGCTGCCACCCACATGCGTTCGACCCCTTTGAGAGGTGACCGTGGATGCCGGAGGCCATCGCGACAGGCACGCAGACGACCCGAAGGGACGCAACCCCGCCGCTGACGGGCATCCTTGGGGTTGCCGGGCGTCGGCATTGGGCGTCCACGTGAGCGTCGGTTGTGTCGCACTGACCGTGGTTATGCGGTGCCCGCTGGTGTGGTGGCCAGGACGTGGCAGATGCGTTTGGCGGCTGTGGCGGGGTCGGTGACGTCGTTGATCGGTTCGGGCCATGACCACCAAAACAGCCATTGGTCGTCCATGGGTGCGGCGGAGATGATCTCCGACAGGGTGGTGGCTTGGGGGTTGATCACTCGTAGCACGGTAGCCGTTCGTCCGGGGTGAGCAGGCGGGCGTGCAGGCCGAGATCGTGCAGTAGTTCCTGCAGGTTGGTGAGGTGGGTGACGGCTTGCGCGGCTATGGCGGGGGTAACAGGCTCGGGCATGGCTGGCTCCAAAGGATAGACAGGTGGTGGGGAGAGGGACGGCCTGCTCTTCACGAAGCAGGCGGGTGCGGCGGCTGGGGGTGTTCCGGCTGGGCCTGGTTGCGGCTGGCGGCTCGCCGGGCGTGGTAGATCGCCCGCAGAGCGGCGGAGAGGTAGCCGATCAGCAGGGCATGACCAGGACCCGAGACACCGGCTTGGTCATGCTGGCAGGGGCCAGCAAGGCGAAGACGATGTCGCCGGCGGTCAGCAACACAGCCAAGACGATGATCGTCTTCTGGCGAGACATGACGAGACTCCATTGGTGAGGAAACTGCGGGGCGGCTGCTGGAGTTGCGGGAGGTCGCGGTCGAACCGCGAGCGGGATGAGCAGTCGGCAGGAGATGCCAGCGGGGTCAGTGCGGAGCAGCCGCATGGCAGTCGGCCCGAGGTCGCGCCTCGCGACGACCAGATCACTGCGTCCGGTCGGCGCCGGGACCGGCAGTGACCCAGGCGACGAAACCTGCGGGGAAGGCACCGGGACAAGCAGGACCAGGTGGTGGCGCTGTACAGCACTGCTCCGGTTCTTCGGTGACAGCAAGCATCCAGGGCGGGATGGACGGTGATGGGCCCCGGAGTAGCCGGTTAGACGGAGGCGCGGAAGAGTTCCTCGAGCTCTGCCGGGGTAGGGCTGAGGTCGAGATGGCACCACACGACACGGTGCCCGCTCGCGGGCAGCTGGTGGCTTCCCCACCGCCCGCGCGACAGGCGGTCCACGATCGCCAGCCCCCGCCCCCGCATCGCGTACAGGTTCGATGTCTGCATCGGGATGCACGAGGGTGTCGAACAGGCCGACCCAGGATCGGTCACCCCCAACCGCAGGAAATCACGCCCCTGGGACAGTTTGACCTCGATCCCGTCGGGGTCGCTGCCGGGGCCGATTTCGAGAGCAGCATGCTTGACGGCGTTGGTAACCAACTCGGATGCCACCAAGACCAAGATCTCCCGGGCTGGATGCTCGGAGCCTGCCCAGGCAGTGACCGCCTCCCGTGCCAGATACGGCGCCCGCTCATCGCGCGCCAGTTGGATAACGCCGAGTTTCTGACATTCGGTCAGTACGGGTATGTAGATCACCTGATTTGCCTCGCTACTTCTCGATCACCAGCTGTGTCCTTCATGAAACGAATGTGAGCATCGTTATCGCCGGCCTTCGCCCACGCTTGAGGCGGAGATTTGGCGCTTGAAACGTGGTGCTCACCAAAGCTGTGCGGGTGGTTCCGGAGCGCCTGCCGCGTGCCACAACGCGTCTGGGTTCTGGACTATCGTGAGCTCGATACCGACAGAGGTGGCTCATGGCCTCAGCATCGGCGGCGGCGTGGTCAGAAGCATGGGCGATCAGTTCGTGGATGGGCCCTCGAGGCAGGCCGATGATGTCGTGGTTCGCATCGGTCCGAACGGCGGCGACCTGACTGGCCTGACACAGGGCCAGGCCATTGCCCGGCCATTCGCCGGACCCTATATCTGCCGGACATGAATGCGAATTCACGTAAGCCGCCACCCTGCCGCTTTTGTTCACTTTGTGGCAGTTGTATGCCACGCCGCCTCCGAGATCATCTGTGGGATAGAGGCTTCAGAACCTCTTGACTCCCAGTGATATCTCCATAGCTTTGCGTCTCGGCAGTAATTTGTGGGACAGTTTTCACCGCCATTCATCCGACAGGTTGTCGCATTCCTGGGTGTGGGATGCGCGGTTGGTGTGGCAACAGTCATGCGGAGGTGGAGTATGCCCGCGGCACGCAAACTTGATCCGAACGCGAGCAGGACGGCGGCCTTCGGCGCTGAACTGCGGCGCATGCGTGAAGAGGCACGGCTCACCCAAGCAGAGCTCGGCCGCCGCGCCGGATACTCATCCAGTCAGATAGGAGCGGTCGAGGTCGGCAAACGCTCGCCCACCGAACAGTTCCTCAGCGAGTGCGAGAAAGCACTCGGTTCCGGGCTGCGCGAGGTGTGGGCATCGCTTTCACACCATCGCGACACGGCTCCCACCTGGTTCGCCCCCTGGCTCCAGGAGGAAGAACAGGCCCAGTCCCTGCGCACCTGGCAGCCCCTGGTGGTCCCGGGGCTGCTGCAGACAGCCGACTACGCCCGCGCCTTGCTGGAAAGCGAGTCCGGTTACGACACTGAACGCATCGATGCCCTCGTTGCCACCCGCCTGGCCAGGCAGAAGATCCTGACCCGCACCCACCCCCCTCGCTACCTGGTGGTGCTGGACGAAGGGGTGCTCAGCCGGCCCATCGGCGGCCCCGGAGTCATGCGGGAGCAACTGGAGCGATTGCTGGAAGCAGCGCGAGTCCCGCACATCACCGTGCAGATCTGTCCACTGGGCGCCAACCCCGGCTTGAGCGGAGGTATCGTCATCGCGCAAGCGCCCAACGGCGTCCGTCACACGGTCTATCTGGAGACCGCAGCCGAGCCCGTCGTGACGAGCTACGCCGAGGTGGTTGAGCTGGTTACCATGAAGCTGGACGCCATCAGGGCGGATGCTCTCCCTCAGAGGGCGTCGGTCGAATTCATCAGGAAGATGGTGGAGAAATGGACCTGACGGCCGAGCTGGAGACGGCGGCCTGGCGCAAGGCGACACGCTCGACCGGAAACGGCGGAGACTGCCTCGAAGTCGCACCATTGTCCGGCGGCCGTGTCGGCATTCGTGACACCGAAGCGCCTGACCAGGCTCCCTTCGTCGTTCGGCCCGAGGTATGGGCCGCGTTCATCGACGGTGCGAAAAAGGGCGAGTTCGACTTCTGACCCCCTACCGACGCTGGCGAAGAAGGGGCCTCGGCTAGGTGCCGAGGCCTCCTCTCGTGCCTGAACCACTCGACCGGAACGGCCTATGACCGTTTCAACCAATCCTGCGGTGGATACTGTCGGGCACGAGGTACATGCTGAGCATCGACATGGGCGTGCTTGGCCGCGGCGCGGTAGCCGTCGCCGCTCAGGCTGCACACCGTGACACGTGTGCAATCAGCCGAACGCGACCACAAGAACATCCTGTCCTGGAACGTGTACGACAAGGCAGCCATTTGCCGCGCCCGACGCGCCCGACCTGCTGGTCGACGACATTCGCGGCTTCTTCCGCCAGCTCCGCTGACCCCGGTCGGCCAGGTGCGGGTGGCGAGCATCCGCCACCCGTACCCCTGATCTGAACCTTCGGGAGTTGCCGCACGGCTATTCAGGCGGATGCGCAGAGCAACGCCGGGAGTCGGTGGCGGCCTATCGCCAGGTTCTGGTCAGGGGGTGCCGGATCGCGATCCGTACCAGAGGCGGCTCCAGGGCACGGGCTCAAAGCGGGACTTCGAAGTGGACGGTCTGGAAGCGGGACGGATCGCCGTCCCGGTCGTCGTGGATCGGGACGGCGACCGACCTCCAGAAGGGCTCGGCGCCCTCGACGCGGGTATCGGTGTGCAGGTAGAGGTGGGTGTAGCCGGGAGCGGATGCGACGTATGCGCATGCTCGCTTCACTAGCTCGCGGGCAAGGCCCTGGCGGCGGTGCGCCGGTCGTATGTAGACCCGGAACAGTTGGGCGGTGCTGCCGGAGGGGTACTGCTCGGCGAGCCACGCCGGATGCGGAGGGCTCTTCGGTCCCACGGCCCGCACTCCGGTCGTGCCCACCACCTCGTCGCCGTGGACGGCGACGAACAGCGCGTGCCGGGGTGTGCGGAGGTAGGTGCCTTCCAGGTCGATCACGTCCTGGTGCCACTCCGGGAGGTAGCCGTAGCCGAATTCCCGGTAGAAGGTGTCGAGCATGAGGCTGCGGGCGCCATCCAGGTCTCCGGGGCGGGCGGGGCGGATGTCATAGGGCATGGGAGGACTCCTCGGTCAGGCCGGTGAGGGCACGGGTGACGGGGTGGGACGGGTGGCGGAGCACCTGATCGGCCGGGCCGTGCTCGATCAGGCGCCCCTCGTGGATGACCGCGACCCGGTCGGCGATCCGGGCGGCCAGGGGGAGGTCGTGGCTGATGACGATCAGGGTCAGGTCGAGGCCGGTGAGCAGGTTGAGGACCTCCGCCTGAGTAATGGGGTCCAGTCCGGAGGTGATCTCGTCGCAGATCAGCACGTCGGGGTGGGCGAGCAGAGCGCGGGCCAGAGCGGCGCGCTGGAGTTCGCCCCCGGACAGTCCGTCCGGGCGTCGCTGCGCGGTCTCCCGGCCCAGCCCGAGTGAGGCCAGGGTCTCGAAGGCTTCCCCGCGTGCGGCGGGGGAGGCCAGGCCGCGCAGCCGTACAGCGGTTCTGGCGACCTGCTCCACGACGGCACGCCGGGGGTCGAACGAGGCCCGGGCGTCCTGGAAGACGTACTGTACGCGGGCCAGGTCGGCGCGGCTGCGTCGACGGGACGACCGTGGCAGGGGGTGGTCGACCAGCTGTACGGAGCCGGAGGTCCAGGGGCGCAGGCCGGCGACGCAGCGGGCGAGCGTTGTCTTTCCGCTGCCCGAGCGGCCGACGATGGCCAGACGCTCGCCGCGGGTGACGTCGAGGTCTACCTCGCGCAGAATCTCGGTGCCGAGACCTGCGATTTCCAGCACAGGGAGCGGTTCCATGCGGGTCTTCGACATCTCGGCTCGCGCGGTGATCAGCGCCTTGGCGTACTCGCTGCGCGGGGCGTCCAGTACGGCGGGCCCGGACTCCACGATCCGCCCGTCCTTGAGCACGACGACCTGGTCGGCCAGCTCCCGCACCAGGCCGAGGTCGTGGCTGAGCAGGACGACGGCGACGCCCAGCCCGGACAACTCGGCGGCGACCTCGGCCCGGGTGATGGCGTCCTGGCCGGTGGTGGGTTCGTCGGCGACGATCACGGACGGGTCGGCCAGCAGTGCGTGCGCCAGGACGAGCCGCTGCTGCTGGCCGCCGGACAGCTGGTGCGGGAAGCGCCGCAGGAAGTCCCGGTCGTTGGGGAGGCGTGCCTTGCGCAGGGCTTCGGAGACGCCGGTGCCGTGCCGTGCCGCGATCTGCCGGAGGACCGACCCGATGCGCAGCACCGGGTTGAGGACGGCGGAGGGGTGCTGCGGGATGAACCCGACGGTCCCGGGCGGCGGGGGCTGCCCGGGTGCGACCTGGTGTCCGGCCACGACGACCCGGCCGGTGACGTGGGCGCCGGGTGGGTGCTCGCCGAGCAGCGCGAGCGCCGTGGTCGTCTTGCCGCTGCCGGAGGCGCCGACCAGGGCCAGCGTCTTCGTCGCGGGCAGGGTGAAGCTGATCCTGTCCACCAGGGTCCGTCCGGGGACGGCGACTGCCAGATCGTCAACTGTGATCATGAAGTGCCTTCTTCAGGGTGCGATCCACGGTGAGGTTCAGCCCGACGGCGAGCATGACGATCAGCAAGGCGGGGGCGAGGACCGCCCACGGGTTGAGGAAGAGCCCGCCTCGGTTGCGGTCGACCATCACCGCCCAGTCGCCGGCGTCCGGCGACACCCCGACTCCAAGGAAGCTCGCGGCGGCGATGAGGTACAGCGACCCGGTCAGCCGGGTGCCGGCGTCGGTGGCGAGCACGCGGGACATGGAACGCGCGACGTACCCGACGGTGATCCGCCACCAGCTCTCACCCTGCAGCCGCATGGCCTCCACGGCCGGCCGGGCGCCGATCTCCAGCGCGCAGGCGCGTACCAGACGGGCGATGTCGGGCAGGTGGACGAGCATGACGATCCAGACGAGCGCTCCGCCGGGGGCCAGGGTCGCCACCACCAGGAGCAGCAGCAGGGAAGGCACCGCCATGAGCACGTCGAGCGGCCGCATCAGGAACTCGTCGACCATCCGCGGTCCGGTTGCCGCGGCCAGGCCCCACACGGTGCCCAGCAGGTAGGCCCCTGCGGTGGCGAGGACGGCCGTCAGCACGAGGGCTCGCCCGCCCAGGAGCACCTGGTGCCACACGTCGCGTCCGGCGAAGTCGGTGCCGAGCAGACCCGGGTCGGCGAAAGAGGCGGCACGGACCAACTCGTCCGGAATGAACCACGGCCCCGCGAGGGCGATGGCCAGGGGTACGGCAAGCAGGAGGAGTCTCATGCGCGTGGCGCCAATCGGAAGGCTGCGACGTCGGCGAGTAGGTTCACCAGGACGGTCGTGGCGGCGAACAGGAGCGCGATCCCTTGCAGAACCGGGAGGTCTCGCTGGCCGACCGCGTCGGCCAGGGTGCTGCCCAGGCCGGGGACCACGAAGACGGCCTCCACCACGATGACGCCGCCGAGCAGCCAGTCGACGGTGCGGGCCAGGTGCTGTACGGCGGGAGCGAGCGCGTTCGGCAGCGCGTGCGCGAACCAGCCGAGGCCCAGGCGTCGTGCATGCTTCACGTACGGGGATGCCAGCACGTCGATCATCGCGGAGCGGACCAGCCGCCCGGTGGAGCAGACGGGCCGGACCAGCAGCACCGCTACGGGCAGCACCAGGGCGGCGGCGGTGAGCCCGCCGAGCCCGGTCGGCGGCAGCCACGCCAGCGTCACGCCGAAGATCGCCACCAGCACGATGGCCAGCGCGAACTCCGGGACCGCATAGAGCGCGGTGCTCAAAGCGGTCAGCGCCCGGTCGAGCCGGCTTCCCTCACGCAGCGCGGCGGCCACCCCGAGCAGGACCGACAGCGGGACCAGGAGCAGCACGGTGAGCCCGGCCAGCATCGCGGTGGGGGCCAGCGCGTCCAGCATGATCTCGGTGACCGGTCGGCCGGAGACGAGTGAGGCACCGAAGTCGCCCTGCACCAGACTGGAGGCCCACGTCGCGAAGCGTTCCGCGAGGGGGCGGTCCAGGCCGAGCCCGGCACGGATCTGCGCGATCCGCGCCGGATCCGGCTGATCGCCCGCCAACACCACCGCGGCGTCGCCGGGCAGCGCCTCCACCATCAGGAACACCAGGCAGGCGACTCCGGCGACCTGCAGGGCGCCCACGGCCAGCCGCCGCGCGGCGTAGCGGGTCAGGTTCAAGCCAGCTTCACCTTGTCGAAGCGGGCCCAGTCCAGGGTGTTCGCGGGCGCGTTCTGCACCCCGCTCACCTTCGGCGAGGTCGCGACGATCCAGTCGGCGAAGCCCCACACCAGCAGCCCGCCATCAGCGTGCAGCAACTGCTGCATCTTCAGGTAGGCGGCCTCCCTATCGCTGGGGTTCCGCGCCGAGACGGCCGTCTCGTAGAGCGCGTCGAACTCCGGCCGCGCCCACTTGGTGGCGTTGGTCGTCGAGCCGGACAGCAGCCGCTGCGCGATGTGGGTCTCGATCGGCATGGCCCCGGAGCGGAAGCTGGCGATGGACCCCTTGGTGAGGATGTCCGACCAGTACGTGTCCTTGCTTCCGTTGACGATGGTGGCCTTCAGCCCGGCGGCGCGCAGCTGGTCGGCGAAGACCGTGGCCGCCTCGACGAAGCCGGCCGCGGCGGTGGAGGTGGTCAGCTCGATGGTGAGCCCGTTCGCTCCGGCCTTCTTGATCAGCGACTTCGCCCGGTCGAGGTCGAGCGCGCGCTGCGGAATGCTCTCGGCGTAATGCAGGTAGCCCTTGCCGAACAGGTCGTTGCCGATCTGCCCGGCCCCCGGCATGACGGTGTCGACCAGCTGCTGCCGGTCCGTGAGCAGGAACAGCGCTTCCCGCAGGTCCCGGTCGTCGAACGGGGCACGGTCCACTTTCATGGCGAACGCGTGCATCGCGCTGTTGGGGGCGCGGGTGATCGTGATGCGTCCCTCGTGCTGGCGGGCGGAGGCTGGCGTGAGGTCGTGCGCGTACTCGACCTGCCCGCCCAGCAGCGCGTTGACCCGCGCCGACTCCTCGTTGGCGATGAGGAACTCCAGCTCCTCGATGTACGGCGCGCCCTCCCAGTAGTTCGGGTTGCGCTTGAGCAGCACGGAGCTGCCCGGCTTCCAGGACACGAAGGAGAACGGGCCCGAGCCCACCGGCTTGCTGAAGTCCGTGCTCCCCTCGGGGATGATGTAGGCGCCGAACGCGGCCAGCGCATTGGGGAACTCGGCGAACGGCCGCTTGAGCCGGAACTCGACCGTCCGGTCGTCGACCGCCCGGCTGTTCGGCAGGTCGATGAGCGCGAGGCTGGACTTGGCGCGGAAGGTCTTTTTCGGATCCGTGATCCGGGCGTAACTGGCCAGGACGTCCTGGGCGCGCACTGGCCGCCCGTCGTGGAACTGCGCCTGTCGCAGGGTGATCCGCCAGAGGGTGAAGTCGGCGTTGGGCTCCCACTTCTCGGCCAGGCGGGGCTGCGGTGAGACATCGGGGCCGAGGTCGGCGAGCTTGTCGTAGAGGGCCTTGGCGCGCGCCGCCTCGTTGAACAGGTTGGCCAGGTGCGGGTCCAGCACCTCGGTGGCGCCGCCGCCGGCGAACACGGCACGCAGCCGCCCGCCGGAGCCGCCGGAGGAGGCGGTCCCGGTGCCGCATCCGGCGAGCAGGGCGGCTCCGGCGGTCAGGCCGAGGAAGCCGCGGCGGCTGAGATGGTCACGCATGAGTGAGGGTCCTTTGCGAGTGTCGGTGGACATGGGCGGGCCGTCGTGCGGCTCCACCCGGTGTCCTGGCTGGTTGAACAGGTCGAGGACTCGAACGCGGCAACGGGCCAGGACGTAGGTGAAGAGGTACTGCCACGCGGAGTGCTGCTCCAGCGGGCCGCCACCGGGACAGCTCCAGGTACGACGGCGTCGCACGAGGCAAGCGTCTTGACGATGGTGTGGGTGAGTGTGGGTTGGACGGTGACGACCGGGCCGTTGCGGTGCCGGTCAGACCGTCGCCGGTGCCGCCGATCTCTCGCCCCAGCCGGCGCGCATACGCAGGGCGCCGAGCGCCACCCCGAACACCAGGAACGGCAGCGCCTGCACGCACACCGCCACGAACACGGTCGCCCACGTCTGCAGCGCCGGAGCCGTCAGATACGGCGCCAGCAGGAACCGGCCCGCCGCCAGCAAGGCCACCAGGACGATGAACGCCCACGGCAGCCGGATCCCGCCGGCGTCCCGGCCTTGCCCGGAATGGGGCGCGAGCTGGTCCGTCGCGCTCGTCTCGGTCATCGCCCTCCCCGCCCGTGCTGGCAGCAGAGTAGCGGTTCATGCTGCGACGACAGGATCGTTTTGGCCGCTTTTGCATGGTTCGGCGGCTGGGTCAGGCGTCGGGCCGGGAGGTGTAGGGGAGCAGGGCCATCTCCCGGGCGTTCTTGATGGCCTTGGCGATCTGGCGCTGTTGCTGCACGGTGACGCCGGTGACGCGGCGGCTGCGGATCTTGCCCCGGTCGGAGACGAACCTGCGCAGCAGGTTGGTGTCCTTGTAGTCGATGCGGTCGACGTACGGGAGCGGGTTGGGCTTCTTGCGCGGGGTGCGGCGGTTCTTCATGCGCTCTCCTTGATGGTGAGGATGGGGGCGAACGGGTCGTCGAAACGTGCCCAGGCGTCCGGACCTGCTGCTTCCTCCGCCTCGGTGAGCAGGCAGGAGTCGAGCAGGGCGCGGAATCGGGCCGGGTCGAGGCCGGGGCCGGTGAAGACGAGGTGCTGGACGCGGTCGCCGCGCTCGGGATGCCAGTCGAGAGCGGCGGCCAGGCGGCGGGCGGGGGAGACCAGCTCCCAGGCCGCCTCCGGCAGCGCGGCCAGCCAGGGGCCGGCGTCCTCGACCGAGACGATGCCGGCGACGGCGTCCCAGGCCAGCAGCTGGCCGGGTCGGGTGGCCAGCCAGAAGCGGCCACGTGAGCGTACGGACTCGGTGACCAGCTCGTCAACGGCCTCGAACAGGCGGGCCGGATGCAGCGGGCGGCGGCTGCGCCAGACGGCGGTGACGATCTCGTCGGTCTGGGCGTCGCAGGGCAGTTGGGCGGTGGCCGGGTCGACGCGTTCGGCCAGCTCGCCGGTGCACACGGCGATGCCGGTGACCGGCGGCAGACAGGAGACGGTGTGGATCGGGGTGACGGGGGCGAGGTGGGCGAGGATGGCGCGGGACAGTTCGTGGTCGTCTTCGTCGCCGCCGTGCAGGGCCAGGCCGGTGGGGTATTCGAGCTGGCGGGCCAGGACCTCGGCCAGATAGCGCTGGTCGCCGACGGCCGCGGGTTTGCCTACCTCGATGAGGCGTTCGCCGCGGGTGATGTCGTCGGGCATGGCCTCGGCGTCCAGCGCGGTGAGTACGGCGGTGAGCCGCAGGATGTCCCGGGCTTCGGCGCAGTCGACGGCCTCGGCCACCGATCGGGGCTCTACCGAGTCCCACAGGTCCGCGATCAGCAATGGTGCGCCGGACGCCAGCAGGACGAGCTGGGGCAGCAGGTCCTCGCGCACGGTGCAGGTGACGCAGCCGTGCGCGAGCCGCACGTCGGCCGTCTCCAGCACGCGGGTTGCGTCGCGGACGCTGCGCCGCACATGTCCCCGGGCGACGTCGCTCAGGTCGTGGTGGATGGCGAGCGATCCCGGGTGCTCGGCGAGCAGCCGCTCGACGGTGGCGTCGCGGGCCGTGGCGTGCAGGCCCGCGACGAGGACGACGGGGGTGGACACTGAGCCTCCAGGAGTTGAAGTGAAAACCGTTTTCGTTATCATTGCATGGCTTCGCCAGTGGAAAGGAACCGCTTTGGCCAGAAATGAGGTGCGACCCGTGATCAAGCTGCGATCCACGGCAGGCACCGGATACACCTACGTGACCAGGAAAAGCCGCAGGAACACCCCGGACCGGCTCACCCTGCGCAAGTACGACCCGACCATCCGCCAGCACGTGCTGTTCAGGGAGGAGCGATGAAGAAGGGCATCCACCCCGACTACCGCCCGGTCGTCTTCCGCGACCCCGGCGCGGACTTCGCGTTCCTCACGCGCTCCACGATCAGGAGCGACAAGACGATCGAGTGGACCGACCGCAACACTTATCCGGTCGTGGACATGTCCTCAGCGAGCCACCCCTTCTACACCGGCCGCAACCGCGTCCTGGACGCCGCAGGCCGCGTCGAGCGGTTCAACCAGCGCTACGGAAGGACCTGATGTCCGCGCACTGCCAGCTCACCGGCGTCAAGCCGGTGTTCGGCAACAACGTTTCCCACTCCCACCGCCGCACCCGGCGGCGCTGGGACCCCAACATTCAGCAGCGCCGCTACTGGCTGCCCGGCGAGGGCCGCTATGTCCGGCTCACGCTCAGCGCCCGGGCGATCAAGACCATCGACCGGATCGGCATCGACAGGGCGATCGCGCAGATCCGGGCCCGGGGAGAGAAGGTCTGATGGCCAAGAAGAGCAAGATCGCCGCCAACGAGCGACGCAAGGCTGTGGTCCAGCGCTACGCCGCACGCCGGGCGGAGCTGAAGGAGCTCATCCGTACCGGCACTCCGCAGGAGCGGGCGCAGGCCGCACGGGAGCTGACCCGACAGCCGCGCGACGCCAGCGCCACCCGCGTCCGCAACCGCGACTCCGTCGACGGCCGTCCCCGTGGGCACCTCACCAAGTTCGGGCTCTCCCGCGTCCGCTTCCGCGAGATGGCCCACCGCGGCGAACTGCCCGGCATCACGAAGGCGAGTTGGTAGCCATGGCCGTGCCCAAGCGCAGAACCTCGCGCAGTAACACCCGGCACCGCCGTAGCCAGTGGAAGGCCGCCGTTCCCGACCTCGTCCCGATCATCGTGAACGGGCGGGAGCTGCGCGTCCCCCGCCGTCTCGTCCGCGCCTACCAGCGGGGACTGATCACGATCGACTAAGGCCATGCGGCCACCGGGTGCGACGACGTGCCCGGTGGCCAGTGCATGTCGTCGTCTCATTGGGTGGGTGGCGCGATATTGCCAGGCTCTCCGGCGAGACGGCAGGTGCCGCAGGTGCCGTAGACCTCAAAGTGGTGACGTTCGGCCTGAAAGCCGTGCTCGGTGTCCAGGCGTCGTAGCCACCGGCGTAGTTCGGGCACTGGAGGCCCCTCGATCACCGTGCCGCAGGACTGACAGACAAGATGATGACGGTGGTTCGGGCCGAACAATCGATAGGTCGTTTCTCCGTGATCTTCGAAGACCGGGGTTGAGGAACCCAGGAACAGCCGTTGGCACTGAAGTTTGCCGTTCTTCTTCGCCAGCGCCATGCCTTCGCGAGTGCGCAGGTGCCCCAAATTGGCCTCGAACTCGGCGACGATGGCGAGGGTCTGCAGGAACAGCCGCCCGAACGGGTCGTTCCAGTCGTAGATGTTGGCGCCCAGGCCGAACAGGACGCCGCCCTGACAGGCCAGTGAGAATCTCCATGTTGCGGGCGAACCGGTCGAATTTAGTCACCGTGAAGACGGTGCCGGTCCACCCGGCGGCGAGAGCCTGGTCGAGGCCGGCTCGATTACGGCGCGTGGTGCCGGAGAACCCGCGGTCAATGTAGATCCGCTCCTCCGGCATGCCGAGCGCGAGCAGCTGCTCGGTCTGGACGATCACGTCTTGTTCGTCGGTGGAGCAGCGGGCGTAGCCGACGCGGCTTCCGTTCACGCGCGCCAGTGTTCCGGATAGGGGGCCTTCACCGGAACAGTTCGCGGAACACCTGTACGGAACACCCTGACCTCGGGCGGTTGCCCGGCGGCTGGTGTTCCGGTGGGGGATCCCCTTGCGGAACATCAGTTCATCTCAGCCGCACCAAGCCTCAGCCTTCACCGAGGCCCAGCACAAAGATCGACACTCTGGTACGTGCCGTCGTACTGGGTGGTCGCAGATCGACAACGGGAGGGCCCGCCGCCTAGCTTCTTTCGAAGCGGACGACCTCTTCCAGCACTATGCGCATGCCGGCGATTCGATCCTGGCCGAGGCGCTGTGCCCACCGCCGCTCAATATCCCCGAGGATTCGAGCGGCGGCTATCTGTGCCTTCGTTCCCCGTTCGGTCAGTCGGATGATCTTGGCACGATGGTCGTCTGGATCGGTCGTCCGCTCGACGTAACCGTGCCGCTCGAGCTCGGTAACCACCTCACCGAGCGCCTGCTTGGAGAGCCCTGAGCGTGCAGCCAGCATGGTCAGCCGCGAGCCCTCAGCGTCGATGAACCGGAAAACGGCGCCGTGGCTGTAACGAATCCCCTCGAATCCCTCCTTGTCGAGTTGCCGGTGCAGCTCCGCGATCGTGACGTCCTTGGCCTGCGTGAACAAGGTGGGAAGCGGGATCTCGCTCACACCTTGGTCGCCCTGCCTTCCGGCGCGCGTCGTCATCCTGGACATCCCCCTTCCGCCGTGATTCGTCAGGCGACTTGACAATACCGTACCGACAGATAGTACGGTCACCTTACTATCTACGGCCGCCGTGTCCGATCGAGTGCCAATACCGACAGACCCGAGGAATGATCATGAGCAGTTCGCATCCACAACGCTTCCAGCCCGCCGGCATCGACCCAGCCAAGGTCAAGGCCTTGACCAAACGGGTGAGAGGTCCGGTGCTCACACCCGAAGACGAGGGCTACGACACCGAACGAGCCGGGTATCAGCTCGCTCGCCAGCATCGGCCCGACCTCGTGGTCGGCGCGACCGGAACCGCGGACGTGCGGGCCGCAGTGGAATTCGCAAGAAGCCACGCGCTCCCGGTGGCCGTGCAGGGCACCGGACATGCGTCAGCCGGCATCGCCGGTGAGGGCGGAGTGTTGATCAACACCAGCCGGATGACGGGTGTCCGGGTGAACCTCGAGGCGAACACGGCCTGGGTGGCAGCCGGAACCCGATGGGACGAAGTGATTCACGAGGCCGCGCCTGCCGGGTTGGCGCCGTTGTCAGGCTCCTATCCGGGCCTCGCCGTGGTGTCCTACACCCTGGCCGGAGGACTCAGCCTGCTCTCCCGGCGCTACGGCTACGCCGCCGATCACGTACGCAGCATCGACGTCGTCACAGCGGACGGCCAGCTGCGGCATGTCACCGAGAAGTCCTACCCAGACCTGTTCTGGGGACTACGTGGCGGTCGGGACAACTTTGGTGTGGTCACCGGCATCGAGATCGGCCTCGTGCCGATCACCACCCTCTATGGCGGATCACTGCAGTTCCCCGGCGAACTGGCCGCCGAGGTGTTCGACACCTACCTACGCTGGACGGCCACCGTGCCCGATGAGATGAGCTCATCGATCATGCAGATGTCCTACCCGGACATCCCTGCATTTCCAGCGGCATTGCGAGGCCGACAAGCCGTCCATGTCCGCATCGCCTACGCCGCGGATGTACTCGATGCCGCCGAGAACCTGGTCGAGCCGTTGCGGGCACTCGGCCCGATGAGCGACACCCTCGACGTACTGCCCTACACGGAAGCCGGGTCCATCTACGCCGATCCCCCCTTTCCTGGATACATCGAGGCCAATACCACCCTGCTCGGCGAACTCGACACCACGGCGGTACGCACCATCCTCGATCTGGCCCCACCCCACGCCCCGGTGCCGCACATCTTCGAACTGCGTCACCTCGGCGGCCGACTCGCCCTCCCACCGGCCGCCGCCAACGCCGTGGGTCACCGGGACGCGCGATACCTGTTCAACGTGGTCTCCCGGCTGGAACGTGCCGACATCACCAAAATTCGGCCGGCACACAAACGCATGCTCGAAGCGCTCGTCCCGTGGAGCACCGGCGGCCGTCTCCTGAACTTCATGAATGGCGAGGACGCCGCCAAGGAGGTGCGCTCAGCGTACGAGCCCAAGGACTACCAGCGCCTCACCGAAATCAAGGCCGTCTACGATCCTGACAACACTTTCCGGCTCAATCACAACATCCCACCCGCCAACACCGAAGACCCCACATCAGCCTGAACCCGTCCGCCCTATTCCGAGGTCGAAAAGCGACGGGGCAGCCATTAGCCGTTTTGAGCTGTTCGAGCAAGTCAAGGCGATGCTCAAGCAACGGCGTTGGTTCAGGTCTTCGGCCCGGAGACGGCGGGCTGTCCCCGCGCTCCTCGACCTCGGATTCGCCGGATCCGATGGGTGACGCTCATCGGATCACAGGGCTCGAGGAAGCTTCGGGAGAAGACCCGGGCCGCAAGCCTAGGTCTACACCTACTCATCGTCCACGCCGCCGCCGTCGGGTATCTCGCCGAGCTGCCGAAGACCATCGGCCTGCGCGGAGGAGGAGATGGAGTAGCGTTCCAGGACGTTGAGGCGGGCGTGGCCGAGCGGAGACAGCCGTGCGGCGTCCTCATCCTTGGCCGGGACGCCTTCGGCGCGCAACTGGTCGACCGC
Organism: Nonomuraea sp. NPDC049625; assembly: GCF_040675285.1. NCBI lineage: Bacteria > Bacillati > Actinomycetota > Actinomycetes > Streptosporangiales > Streptosporangiaceae > Nonomuraea > Nonomuraea sp. NPDC049625. The sequence goes on from NZ_JBFAOQ010000010.1 coordinate 80,843, forward strand.
GGCCGACAGGTATCTGGAGTTCCACAGCGCGACCGCGTTGACGACCAGCCCCAGAGCCGCCAGCTGATCTTCTTGCCCTTCACGGTAGGCCTTGCGAATCTGCCCGCCTGCGCCGTGGCAATCTTGCGGGCCAGCCAGTGCCGGGACTCCTGGACGGTGAGCTGCTTGTTCAGCTTGCGGCGGTAGGTGTCGTCGATCGGGTCCAGGATGGACAGCAGGTGCAGGGTCTTGTCGACGCGGCCGTACTCGGCGAACGCCTGCCCGAGCGGGGTGGGCCGCCCGTTGCGGGCGAACATGCGCAGCAGGTCGTAGGCGCGGACCTGGTTGGTCACCAGCGACCCGGCGACCCGGATCATGTCCGACCACTGGATGTGAATTTTCTGCCGGTTGATCTTGTTGCGGGCGATCGCCTCCAACGGCCCGCAGTCGCCCGGGGTGTTGCTGCCGGGCACCTCAGAGCGCCAGAACCGCTGGTCGCCCAGGTCGGCGAAGCGGGGCGCGAACCGGTAGCCGGGCATGGAGAAGATGCCGAACACCGTGTCCGAATCGGACGCCTGGTCCGTCGTGACGACCTCGGGCTGCGGGCCCGCATCGATGTTGATCAGGGTATCCAGGATGTACAGCGAGTCGCGCGGCGTGCCGGGTACGACCATCTGCCCGATTCCCATTACTTGATCATTGACTGCGTTGAGAAGCGTCAGACCGCGCTTGTCCCCAAAATACTTCGGCGAGGGAGCGGCGTTGATCGTCTGGACCGGGACGACGAACCGCAGCCCATCGACCGAGGCGAGCAGCCCGCCGCCCCACAGTGCCACGATCGGCACGCCGCGCTGGGCCTCGATCAGGATCGCGTTCGCGGCTGCGTGCGTCTCGGCCCGCACGTAGTTCTGGTCGACATGGGACAGGCGGCCGCGCGTGAGCGCCTCGTCCCCGTCCTTGATCACCGGGGTGTGGCCGACGTTGCAGGCCTCGCTGATCAGCAGCGCCGCCAGTGATCTCGGCAGGTCGTGCATGCGCGTGGAGATGTCGGCCGGATGCACGTAGGCGTCCAGGAACCCGGTCCAGGAGTGCACCTCCAGCAGCAGTTCGGGCAGGTCGATGCGCGGCAGCATCGCCTGGCAGGCCCTTTGCCACAACGGTAGCGGGTGAGCTGCGGTTTTCCGCAGTTGATCGTGCGGTGGCCCGCATGGTCCGGCGCTTCCGGCGTTCCTAGCGTTGCCTCCATGATTCTCATGAAGACCCTGGCCGTCACGCTCGCCCTGACCAGCCTCAGCCCGACGCACGACTCCTTGGAGCGGCAAGTGAACGACCTGGTGACGTCGAAGACCATGTCCGCCGTCCTCGTACGGGTGAGCGGGGACGGTCGAGACTGGACGGCCGCGGCCGGCTTCAGCGACGCGGTCTCACGCAAGCCTGCCGACGCCTCCGGCTATTTCCGGATCGGCAGCGTCACCAAGTCGTTCGTGGCCACCGTCGTGCTCCAGCTCGCCGACGAGGGCAAGCTGTCCCTCGATGACCCGGTCGGCAAGTATCTGCCCGCCGCCCTGCCCGAGGGCAGTCCGATCACGGTGCGGCAGGTGCTCAACCACACCAGCGGCCTGTTCGACTACGCGGGAGCGGGCATCCCAGGCTGGTCGGTCAGGGACTACCGGCCGGTCGAGACGCTGTACGACCAGACGCCGCAGGAGCTCCTGGCGGTCGGCCTGTCCAAGCCGCCCTACTTCAAGCCTGGTGCGGGCTGGCACTACTCCAACACCAACTATGTCGTGGCGGCCATGCTGATCGAGAAGCTGACGGGCGGCTCGTACGCGGACGCGATCAAGACGAGGATCCTGCATCCGCTCGGCCTCACGCACACGCTTCTGCCCGGCCACGCGAAGGCGATACCCCGCCCGCACGCGCACGGCTACGCCACCTACAACGGCAAGATCGTGGACGCCACACGGATGAACCCGTCGCTGGAGTTCGGCGCAGGCGAGATGATCTCGACGACGGCCGACCTGGCCCGCTTCTTCGATGCCCTCCTGGGAGGCAAGCTCGTCAGTCGATCCGCGCTCGAGCAGATGCGGGCCACGAAGCCGGCAGGCGCGGGCATGGGGTACGGGCTCGGCCTCCAGGAGTTCAAGCTGACCTGCGGCAAGAGCGTGTACGGGCACAGCGGCGGCACCTTCGGCTACCTCACCTACGCCCTCAGATCCGACTCGGGCCGTACGCTCGTGATCTCCGCGAACCCGTACACAGGCAACGCCCCGGCCGACACCCTGCAGAAGGCTCTGACCACGACGTTCTGCTGACCGGCGGGTCAGGTTTCGAGCAGCGCGCGGCAGATGCGGGTGACCTCGTCGAGCAGCCGCCGTTGATCCTCCGGGGCGTGCAGGATGTGATCGGCGGTCCCGTGCATGGCGTGGTAGAGCACGATGGCGGTCGCTCCGGGGTCGGGGAGTGTCGCGGTCTCTTCGAGGAGGTTGCGCAACGCGTCGATCGCCAGGTTGGGGCGAGGTTGCTCGCCCGGCCGGGAGACGTGGGAGTTGTGCCGGAACAGGACGTCGTGCAGGCGGGTGTCGGACAGGTATTCGGTGATTCCGGCCCGCAGCCAGGCGTGCACCCGGGGGGTGCCGCTCTCCGCTTCTGAGGCTTGCCGCTGGCGCGCAACGAACCGCTCGACGTATCGGTCGCGCAGCGCCGCCAGGAGCTCGTCTTTGCTGGCGAAGTGCAGGTAGAAGGTGCCTTTGGCGACTCCCGCACCGACGACCACGTCGTCGATCTTGAGCGCGTCGACACCGTGGGCCAGGACGAGTGACTCGGCGGCGTCGAGCAGGTCGCTGCGCCGCTGCTCGCTGGGTTTGGTCCTGGCCACCTGCCTCCTTCCGGCTGCTGTCGACCTTAGCGGATCTCCGCATCCGTCCTCTTGTCAATGAAAATCGTTTCCGTTATGTTCCGACTGACTGTCAGTCACCTTGGAGGCGATAGTGCGGGACCCAACTGTGCTCTGGCAAGCCGGCCGGTTCCGCATCGGTCCGGTCGTGGACCGGTACGGCGACTACTGCGGCTGGCTGATCGGCACGCAGCCGGCGCTGTTCGCCCTTGCCGTGCTGGATCCGGTGGCCGACCTGCCCGCCGTTCTGGCCGTGATGGCCGCGGTGCTGGTGGTCTCCGCGTTTCACGACACCGCCGTCAACGGCCTGCCGGCACGCCTGCTCGCCCCGGACGAGCGCGGCACCGCCAACGGCATCCAGGCCGCCGCCGCGTGCCTGTCCATCCTCGTCGGCTCGGGCGGCGCCCTGCTGCAATACACGTGGGCGGGGTGGGCGGTGACGCCGGCCGCCGTGGCGGCGGTGTTCTGCGTCCCGCTCGCCGTGCTGGCCAGGTTCACCGAACCCGGCCCATGGCCAGCCGGCGATGCGGTCCCGCTCTGGCGGTCGCTGACCGGGGTGTTCGGGTCGCGCAGATCGGCGGCGTGGACGCTGCTTGTGATGCCGCTCTCGGCCCTTGGGCTGTACCTGGCCACCGCGGTGCAGTCGGCGATGTTGCCGGCGGCCGGATGGGGGATGGAACGCATCGCGCCCGTCCAGTACACCTTCGCCCCCATGGCCGGGGCGGCCGCCACCGACGTCACCGTGCAGGTCTCCGTGCTGGGCGTGCCGCGCATGCTGCTCGGCGCGGCCGGGCTGGTGCTCGCGGGCCTCGCCGGCTACCCGCTCCTCATCGCGGCCTCCGTGCTGCTCTCCCTGGCCGGGACCGCCGTGGCCGTGCTCTGGGCCCGGCGGCACACGTACTCGAATCTCGCACCACAGAGGGGATGACCTTGTCCACCACCCCGCGACGCAGGGGAACGCTGATCGCCGCGTTCTCCGCCACCTTCATCGCCCTGCTCGACCTCACCATCGTCGCCGTCGCGCTCCCCGCCATGCAGACCGACCTGCACACCACCATCACGGGGAGCCAGTGGATCGTCGACGCCTTCTCCATCTGCCTGGCCGCCTGCATGTTGTCCGGCGGCTCGCTGGGAGACCGGTACGGCAGGAAGCGCTGGTTCCTCATCGGCATGGCGCTCTTCCTGGCCGGCTCCCTCCTCTGCGCCCTGGCGCCGACGCTGGGCTACCTGGTCGCCGGCCGCGCCGTGCAAGGGATGGCCGCAGCTCTCCTCGTCCCGGGCGCCCTGTCGATCATCGGGCAGGCCGAGCCGGACCCGGTGCGCCGAGCCCGCCTCCTCGGCTACTGGGGCATGTGCGCCAGCGCCGCCGTCCTCGCCGGGCCGATCATCGGCGGCCTCCTCGTGGACGGCTTCGGCTGGCCCGCGATCTTCCTGGTCAACCTGCCCATCGGAGCCGCCGCCATCCTGCTCGGCCGGCGGACGATCGACGAGAGCGCCGACCCCGACCACGCCGCGCTCGACCCGGCCGGCCAAGCGCTCGGTATCGTCACCCTGGCGATCCTGATCTACGCCATCATCGAGACCCGCGCCAACGGCTGGGGCTCACCGATCACGATCATCCTGCTGGCGCTGGCCGTGGCAGCGGGGACGGCGTTCGCCATCGTCGAGTGGCGGCAGGCCACGCCGATGCTGCCCGTCCGCCTCCTCGCCGACCGCCGCTTCGCGAGCGTGAACGCCGCCTCGGTCCTGCTCGGCTTCGGCGCCAACGGCGCCTTCACCCTCCTGTCGCTCTATCTCCAGCAGGCTCAGGGGCACAGCGCACTGGCCACCGGGCTGCTCCTGGCGCCTATGACAGTCGCCATCATGCCCGCTTCCGTCCTGGCCGGGCGGCTGACCGCATCCCGTGGCCCGCGCCTGCCCATGCTGCTCGGGTACGCCCTCGTCGGCGCGAGCCTGCTGGGACTCGCCACATTCGACATCGGCCAGTCCCTTCTCGCGACAGGAGCGCTCTTCGTGCTCTGCGGCATCGGCCAGGGCCTGGCCATCACCCCCGCCGTCGCCGCCGCCCTCCAACTCGTGCCACGCCAAAGATCCGGCGTCGCCTCCGCCACTGTGAACACCGCACGCCAGGCAGGCAGCGCCCTGGGCATCGCCGTGCTCGGAGCGATCCTCTCCCAGAGCCTCGCGGATGCGGATCCGACGACCTTGCAGCGGTTGTACGGCACCGGCATGCGCGACGTCATGCTGACGGCAGGCACCGCCGTACTCGCCGGGGCCCTGCTGCTGGCCCTGCAGCGTGGATGGCGACCCGCGACTGCGGATACGCACGAGCCACAGGCCAGGCAGAAGGATCGCATCCGCCACACACCTTGACCATTCCGGAACATCGAAGTGAGCTTGACCGGTACCCGCTGTTGCGGGTACCGGTCAGCCGGTCGGTCAGCCTTGCCAGACCCTCAGTGGGAAGGTGCCGGGACCGATGTTGCTGAGCGTGGTGGTGTTCGCCGCGAGGTACTGGTCCAGGTACGGGGAGCGGTCACCCTGTGTCGGCACGTCGAACCTCGGGGCCTGCACGTCCAGGGTCAGCCGCGCGTCGGAGACCTTGATCGTGTTGCCCGAGGGCACGTCCCACCAGCGGCCGGAGTCGATGGTCCCGATCTGGACCCCCAGGCGGTGCCCCCGCTCGAAGGTCCAGTCGGTCGACTTCAGGTCGAACGAGATCGGCCCCCTGCGCTCCAGCAGGGCGACGTTCTCGTCGAACATCGTCGCCGTGCTGTCCGGGGCGACGTCCCACAGGCGCACCATCACGTTCCCGGTCGTGCTCGCGTTGAGCCTGATCCGCGGTGTGGCGGTCATCCGCAGTTTCTGCGGCGCGGGTGTGGACCAGGTCCAGAAGCTGGTGGCCGCGGTGTCGCCCTGCTTGGCCGCGCTCTTCTCGGTGCCGGACAGCGGCTCGATCCGCGGCGCGTGCTCCATGTCCCAGCGGCCGCCGTCCGCCCGGGCGGCCGCCGCCGAGCCGCCGCCGTCGTCGAGGTACCGGCCGGCGGAGAGTCGCGCGTCGTACGACGTCGTGGCCACGGGCCAGGTCGGCTGGGCACGCCATTCGCCGAGGCTGTCCTCGACGGCGTACGCCGGGTCGCTCACCGACGGGGCGATGCCGCGAAGGTACTGGTCGTAGAAGCGCATCACCTCGTCGAACCAGCCGGCACGACCCTGCAGCAGCCGGCCGTCGGCGTCGGTGTCGTTGCCGCGCACGTGCTCCCACTGGCCGACCCAGCCGCGTTCCCGGCCCCGATGGTTGTCGAGGTACTCCTCCATGTCCTCAGGCTTGGTGTTGGGCTCGATGAACCCCTGGGTGACGAACAACGGCGTCCTGGTGCCGGCCGCGTGGGCGGCCAGGTTGCGGGCGCTCCAGTACGCCGAGCGCGGGTCCGGATTGTTGTTGTTGGTGAGGTTGTCGCTCAGGCACTGCGGATGGCTCGCCTCGTACGCCGCGTTCGCCTTGTACCGGTCGCTGTCGTCGGCCATCGCGGGGATCGTCGCGATCGAGTTGTACGCGTTCGGCGTGCCTGTGACGTTGGGGCGCGGGACCTTGTTGCTGAACAGGTAGTTGTACATGTCCCAGACCGGCTCTTGGGCGACGACCGCCTTCAGGCTGTCCAGCTTGAGGTTGTTGCCCACCAGCCCGGTGACGGCGTCGTACGACTTGCCGTACATGCCGACCTTGCCGGTCGACCAGGACTGCCTGGCCGCCCACTCGATGGCGGCCCGGACGTCGGCCTGCTCGCCCGGGCCGACCCAGTCCAGGCACCCGGTGCTCCCGCCGAAGCCGCGCAGGTCGACCATCACGAAGGTGTAGCCGCGCGCCATCAGGCCGGCGCCGTTGACGAAGTCCTGGAAGCGCGCCGACGGTCCGACCCGGTCCCACCCTTCGGGACCGGTCTGCCCCGCGTGTGCGAAGTAGGGGCCCACCGAGACGATCACGGGCGTCTTCACCTCGGCCGGCAGGTGCGCCGGGCGGAGCACGTCGGCGTGCAGCTCGACGCCACTGCCGTCCGAGGACGGGAAGTACGCCTCCGTCCATGCGGCGCCCTCGGGAACCCGTGGGTTCTGCTCATGCGTGACCGGGACCTCGGTTGCCGCGTTCGCCGCTCGGGCCTGGGCGGCCGCGGGTAATCCGCCCGCGACCAGGGTGGTGATGGTGAGCAGTGCACCGGCCGCCGCGGCGGTCGAGGCCTTTCCGCGAATGTTCATGGATACTCCCCGTGATCATTGGCTGCCATGGGAAAGTAGCGATTTTCTCCGGATTTGTCTCCACTTGACATTTGGAGTGGATCAGCCGCGGGCGGACAGGCCGCCCGCGGCCGCTAACGGGTCACTGGATGGTGATCTTGTCTACTTCGACCGTTATCCCCCTCACCTGCGGTGTCGAGGTGGCCGTCGTCACCTTGCCGGCCCCCGTACTGACGCCCTTGACCTTCATCGAGTACGTCAGGGTGCCGCCGGGAACGGCCGGTGTGCTCTTGACGACCAGGTCCTCGGTGGGCGGTCCGGTGATCTGGTCACCCGCCGTGCCCTCCGCGTTCTCGGCGCCCACGGTCAGGCCCGCGGCGGCGGGAGGGGCGCCGGGCAGGTTGGCCGGGTCGTAGGCGTAGCTGATGTCCTCGGCGCCGTTGACCCCGATCCACTGCTGGAACACCTTGAGGTCGGTGGTGCCGAAGAGGTTGACCCGCCACTCCACCACCAGCCAGCGGTTGACCCCGTCCGTCAGGACCGTGGCGAAGACGCCGGGGGCGCCGGTGCCGTCGAGGTCGGTCCAGTAGGAGGCGAGCACGTTGTTCGGGCGCGCCGGGTCGGGCAGCGTCTGCGGCTGGAAGGTGATGTCGTCGCCGCCCGCGGTGCCGCCCGCGACGCTGTAGCCGTTGGAGGTCACCCCGAGCCTGGTATAGGTCTGGCCCGCGAAGGTGAAGGCGGGCACGGTGAAGTTGAGCGCCTGCTCGTCACCGATCGGGATCGGGGTGACGCCGAAGGCGTCCAGCGGGAGGTAGCCGGCCGGTCCCGCGCCGGACGCGATCGTCGGCCGGGCGGGTTGCGTGGCGGCCAGCGTCGCCTTGGTGGTCGCGATCTGGCTGCCGATCTTGGTGGCTCCCGTGACGCTGTTGAGGCGCAGGCGGCCGTCGAGCGTGGTGAGCGCGGTGACTTCCGCGTCTTTGGGCGTGTTGTTCTGCACGGTGACCGTGCAGGTGGACTCGCCGGTGTTCCTGGGGATGGTGGACGGCGCGCAGGTCTGGTCGACCGGCACCGCGCCTTCCCGGCGGAAGAACGCGACCGGCAGGTGCAGCGCGCGCGGGCCGCCGACCTGCTTGAGGTTCACCTGGCCGAAGTACTGCCCGTCGGGCAACTCCGGGGCGGTGATGACCACGCTCAGCTTGGCGCTCTTGCCCGGCGCGACTGTGAAGAGCGACGGCAGCACGGTGATGTCCGCCCCGCTGACGGTCGTGGCCGAGGCGGAGAAGGTGAGCGACTTGCCCGTGGTGTTGGTGACCGTTCGCTTGGCGGTGATGATGCCCGGCATGGTCGGCGCATTCACGGAGGGCAGGTTGAGGTCGATCCGGTCGAGCGGGTCGGCGGCCGAGGCGACGAAGTTGGCCGCGCTCTCGTCCAGGGTCAGCCCGGGGTCACCGGCCTTGGTCAGGTCGATGCGCCCGCCGCCCATGTCGAACGGGTCCGCCGGCGTGGTGCGGTCCGGCTTGGTGACCGCGGTCCTGGCCGTGGTCTCCAGCGCCGACTTCACCTGTCCCGCCGTCCAGGTCGGATGCAGCGCGAACACCAGCGCGGCCGCGCCCGTCACCTGCGGCGCCGACATCGAGGTGCCCTGGATGACCTGGTAGAGGTTGCCCGGCGGCCCCTCCAGCGGCGATTCGGGTGTCGGGGTCATGCCCGCCAGGATGTGCAGGCCGGGCGCGGTGACGTCCGGCTTGAGGAAGTCCCCGCCGGGACCGCGCGAGGAGAAGTACGTCATCACGTCGCCCTGCCAGCCGGCCTTGGCGCTCTGGGTGAACGACGCGGTCGCGCCCGGGTGGGCGGCCAGGAAGGCCATCAGCGTGTCCGTCTCGGGCTTCTCGATGTGCACGGACGGGACCCAGTGCGCGTCGGTGAAGACGTCGAACGGGAAGCTGTTGTAGAGGATCATCCCGGCCGCGCCGCCCTGCCTGACGTTGAAGCTCTTCAGCACCCGGTTCGGGCCACGCTCGCAGGCGACGATCTTCCCGGTGAAGATCCCGGCGGGCGCCGGGACGTCACACAGCGGGCGCGAGTACGGTGGCGCGGACGCCAGCACGACGGGCAGCGGCGAGGCGAGACCCGCGGTGACGGAAGCCCCCTTGATCGTCGCCGTGGCACCGCCGCCGGACAGCGTGATCGTGGACTGGAACGTCCTGGTCTGGGTGGAGGCGGCCACCGTGGTCACCCACGGGCTGCGGTGATCGGTGGTGTTGGCGTCGGGCCCGGAGTTGCCCGCGGACGCCGAGACCAGCACACCCGCCGCGTACGCGTCCAGGAAGGCCAGCTCGACCGGGTCGCTGTACGGGTCCGAGCCGCCCGAGATCGAGAAGTTGATGACGCGTACGCCGTCCAGGATGGCCCGCGCGACGGCCTGCGCCGAGTCGGAGGGGAAGCAGCCCTCCGCGCCGCACACCTTGTAGACCGAGACCTCAGCGGCGGGCGCGATGCCGTGGATCGGGCCACGGCTGATGCCCATGGGGTTGGCGTCGGCCACCGCGCCGCCCGCGGAGGTGGTGGCGGTGTGGGTGCCGTGCCCGTTGGAGTCGCGGGCGCTGTCGGGGTAGACCTCGCCGCCGAAGACCGCGTTGTACGTCTCCAGGAACGGTTGTCCGCCGATCAGCTTGTTGTTGCAGGTGAACGGGTCGCTGGCCGGGGTGAGCGGGTTGTCGCCGAAGTTGCACACCCGTGGCGTGCCATCCTTGGTCGGCCCGGGGGCGGGCAGGCCGGGCTTGGCGGCGAAGGACGGGTGCTCGGGCCAGGCGCCGCTGTCCAGCACGCCCACGATCACGCCCTTGCCCGCGGAGTCGCTGCCGCCGAGCTGGTTGTAGATGGTGCCGGCGCCGATGAACGCCGGGCTGGAGTCGGTCAGCAGCTGCTGCGGCCTGTCCTCCTGCACGGCGACCGCGCCGGGCAGCTTCAGTACCTCGGCCGCCTTGTCGCCGGGAATCCTGAGCGCGATGCCCCCGTACACGGTCCGGATCCGCTGGCCGACCACCGCTCCGGGGATCTTCCTGGTCAGCTCGCCCAGGAAAGCGTTCTCTACCTCCTGGATGTGCTCGCCGTACCGCTTGGCCTCGGTGCTCCTGGTGTCGAGGGCCCTGCCGGTGGTGGCGGGGCTGGTGGCCGGCAGCCCGGGCAGCCCGCCCCGGTAGGCGGCGAGCGAGTCGTAGTCGAGCTTGACCACGACGTTGACCGGAGCGGGCGAGGTGGCCCGCAGCAGCGCCTGGTCGCTCTTGGCGAGCTTGCCGGTGGGGGATTTGGCGCCCTCGACCAGCTCGGGGCCGGTCAGGGGAGTGGCGCGCCACTTCCCTGGCGGCGGCGTCGGCGTGGCCTGCGCCGCGACCGGGCTCATGACGATCACGACGCTGAGCCCGACGGCCACCGACACCAGCCGTCGTACACGGGATGAGCGGGAACGGGATAACACGAAGAACCTCCTCGTCGAGGGGCTGCGTGGGCCCGCCCGGGAGGCGTCGTGTCACCCCGATTTCCGGTACGCCGGAGAGATCACTGACCCTCCCCGGTGGGTGACGAGCTGGACCGCCGCCCTGGTAAGGGTGGATCGGTCCGAACGGGAGTGTAATCAGCGATGATCCAGCCGAGAACGTACCGACTTGCCAGAATCAGGCCGACAATCCGGCACTTCTCGTGATCGAAACACGACGCCCCCGATGCTCTTCACGCCGTCGCCGGTGCCGCCGACCTGTCGCGCATGCACAGGGCGCCGATGGCGCGGCAGGACAGATGGAGGGTGAAGGCGACGCTGAGCAGCGGCACCGAACGGGGTGAGGCGGTGACACGCATGGCGGCCGCGGCTGGGGTACGACCAGCGGCACACCGCGCGCGGCGGCCACCTCGGGATCGACGCTGGCGAAGACCAGGGGACGCCATACAACGACCGGCCCGATCAGCGCGATGGTGCCGCCGCCGCGAAGTCGCGGGTCACGCTTCAGGCGTGGGACAACTTTCGGCGGGCGTCCACTATGAGCGCGACCGCCAGACCGGTGACGGCGAGGGCAAGGGCGGGCACGACCGCGAGGCGAGGTGCGGCGACCAGCAGCGGCGTGGCTTCGCTCACCATGCCGCCCCAGTCGGTGTCGGGTGGCGGCAGCCCGATGCCGAGGAAGCTCAGGGACGTGACCGCGATCAGCGTCCTGGCGAAGTCCGCGGTGGCGACCGTCAGAACAGGTCCGGCGATATGAGGGGCGATGGTGCGCCGGAGCAGGTAGAGCGGTGACGCGCCGATGGCCCGCACGGCCAGCACATAGTCGGCGGAGGCCACGCGCCGGGTGGCCGTACGGGCGACGAGGCCGCAGTTCACCCAGCCGAGCGGCACGAGGGCGGCCAGGACGGTCGCGTACCCGGGCCGCAGCACACCCGCCAGCGCGAGCGCCAGTGTGAGACCCGGCAACGCGAGCGCCACGGTGGCGGCGAAGCGCAGCAGCCGGTCGGGCAGCCCACCGGCAAGCCCAGCCGCGGCACCGAACACCGTACCGAGAGCCGTGGTCGCCGCCGTGACGGCCAGCGCGAACAGCAGGGACGTACGGCCGGCCGCGGCCGTCCTGGTGAGGAGGTCACGGCCGATCTGGTCGGTGCCGAGCCAGTGTTCCGCGCCGGGCGGCAGCAGGGCGCGCTCCAGGTCGGGGACGTGCGGATCGTACACCGACACCACCGGCGTGAGCAGGCAGAACAGCACGACCGAGGCGAACACCGCGACGCCGGCGCAGCCCCTCACCGGCGGCGCACCCGCGGGTCGACGGCCGCCAGGCAGAGCTCGACCAGAGCCAGGACCAGAACGGTCGCGACCGCCGTGACCAGCACGTACGCCTGCACGATGGGCAGGTCGCGCTGCCTGATCGCCGACACCGCGAGCTGCCCCACGCCCGGCCAGGAGAACAGCGTCTCCACCACCACCGCACCGGCCAGCAGCTCCGCGAGCACCATGCCGGTTGCCGTGATGGCGTTCGGCGCGGCCACGCGCAGGGCGTGCACCATGACCGCGCGCCGGGGCCGCAGCCCCTTGGCGGTCGCGAGCTTGATGAACGGTAGCCGCAAGGACTGGGCGAGGTCGGCCCGCAGCAGCCGCAGCAGCGTCGCGGCGCCTGCCAGGCCGAGGGTGAGAGCGGGCAGCACCACCGCGCCGGGGCTGCCGTCGCCGCCTGTGGGCAGTGCGCGCAGGCCGACCGCCACAATGCTGATCAGCAGGATCCCCACGATATAGGGCGGAACGCCGGTCATCGCCACCGTCACGAGCGCGACGGCGCGACTGCCGGGCGCGCGCGGCCTGAACGCGGCCCTGATCGAGACGAGCGCGGCGAGCGTGACCGAGACCAGCGCCGCCGCTCCCGCCAGCCGGAGTGTCGCCGGGACGCGCGAGAGGATCTCGGCGGCGACGGGGGAGCGGTCGGTGTAGGAGCGTCCGAAGTCGCCGCGGAGCACGGCGAGCAGCCACCGCAGGTACTGGGTGAACAGCGGCTGGTCCAGGCCGAGTTCGGCGCGCAGGACCGCGACGCTGCGCGCCGAGGGCTGGATGCCACCGCGGCGCAGGATCTCCTCCGCCGGATCCCCCGGCGCCAGCGAGGTCAGCAGGAAGACCAGCACCGACACGACCAGCAACGTGAGCAGGAGCTCCGACGCACGTCGCAGCAGGACGGCGGTCACTTCAGGGGTGCCAGCTTGCCCAGGTCGACCACATACGCCGCGTTCTGCGTCACCCCGTTGACCTTGCCGATGGTCACGATGGGATTGTCCTGGTAGGCCAGCGGGATCATCGGGCGGTCGGTGGCGAGCAGACGCTGGATCCGGTGGTACAGGTCGCGACGGACGTTCGGGTTCGTCTGCGCCGCGGCCTGGTCGACAAGTTTGTCGAACTCGGTGTTCCGGTAGCCGAGCTTCCGGTCGACGTTCCAGGACGCGTCCGAGCGCAGGAACCGGCGGAACAGGTAGTCGGCATCGCCGTTGGGCACGCTGTAGGCGCTGAGGAAGATGTCGTAGTCCCCGGCCTCCATCACGGACTTGGTGGCCTCGGCCACGGTCACCTTCGCGGGCAGGCCCGCCTGCTCGAAGGCCGCGCGCAGCACCTCGGCGATGTCGGCGTAGGGGAACTGGCCGGTCTCGGCAGAGGAGATGAGGATGTTCACGGGCTTGGCAGGCGGCCCCGCGGCGGCGATCAGCTCGCGGGCCTTGCCGGGGTCGTGGCCTGCGGTGATGCCAGGGTCGGCGAGGTCACCGAAGACCGGTGACAGGAACCCCGCCCCCGCCTTGGCCGTGCCCGCGAGCAGTCTGCCGGCGATGGCCTGACGGTCGATTGCCAGGTCTGCCGCCTGGCGCAGGCGGGAATCGGAGAACGGCTCGCGCGAGGCGTTGAAGGTCAGGTAGTGCGTCAGCACCGAGGGGCTTCGGACGACCCGGAACCCGTCGGCGACAGCCGCGACCTGCCCCGGTAGCAGCGCGCCCTTGTCGATCAGCCCGTCCACCTCGCCGGCGCGCAACGCCGCGACGCGGGCGTTGGCGTCCGGGATCACCCTGACCACGATCTTCTTGTAGACGGGGGCGGCGCCGTAGTAGTGCGGGTTCGCGGCCAGCACGGCCTGCTGTCCCTTGGTCCAGTCGACCAGCGTGTATGGCCCCGTGCCCACCGGCTTGCCGGCGAAGTCCCCCGAGGAGGCGAACGCCTTCGGCGACTGCACCATGCTGTAGAAGCCCGCCAGCCTGCCCGGCAAGTCGGCCACGGGCTCGTTCAGCACGAACGCCACCTTGCCGTTCTCGGCGCGGACGTCGCCGAGCTTGCCGTACGCCACCTCCATGCCGGCGTCGAGGCTGAAGAACGCCGACTGGCGGGGCGCGATCCGCAGGAACCGCTTGACGTTCTCGACCACCGACTCGGCGGTCAGCGGCGTCCCGTCGCTGAACTGCACGCCGTCGCGCAGCGTGAACGTCCACCGCCGACCCCCGTCCGCGGCGGCCCAGGAGACGGCCAGCGCCGGGACAGGCCGTAACCTGTCGTCCACGGTCACCAAGGGCTCCCACACCCGCAACGTCTGGTGCGTGTAGTACGGATCCTCGGGTCCGGCGACCAGGTCACGCGGGGCCGCCAAGGTGAGCTGCTTCCCATCCTGCGCGGCGGGCTCCTGACCGCCGCATCCCGACAGGACCACTCCCAAGAGCGCCACCAGCATGATCGCGGCTCGTCTTCGCACTTGAGCTCCCATCAAAGGCCGAACCAACCCCATGCGAACGGTAACCGTGTTCAAACTGCGTGAGGAGAGCATTCGCCCGGTCACGATCACCTCGTATCTCACGCACCTGCTCTGTCGATGAGATACATGCCGAGTCCGGCCGGACCGGTAGGGGTCGGCGCGAGGCCGTGCCCGCCGAGCTCCGCCTTGAGCTGCCGCTCGTCGAGCACCCACCAGGCGTAGGCCACCTCCAGCTCGTCCACGAGCTGATCATCGTGGTAGGTGTGATATGTCATGTGCCAGGTGATCCGGTCGGGGCCTGCGGGCTCGGCGCGGCCCCATCCCTCGTACCTGCGCCGCCCGACCCGCACGTCGGCGAACCGGGACTCCGGCACCGTCATCGGCTCGGTGGGCGGCTGCAGGTTCAGCACTGCTCGGCCGCCGGGGACGAGGCGCTCGGCGAGCAGACTCCAGATCCGTTGTCGTCCGACCGGGTCGAAGTGGCCGATGACGTTCATGGCGACGACGGCGCCCAGCTTCTGAGGCAGCGCCGCCTCGAGGAAACCCTCCGGCAACACGGTCACCCGGTCACGCAGCTCCGCACTCTCGTTCACCCGCGCCAGCAGGACGGACCGCAGCGCCGCCGACGGCTCGACGGCCACGATCTCGGCCTCGGGCACCGCCTCCGCGATCACGCGGGTGCCCTGCCCTCCGCCGGCGCCCACATCGACGATCGGACCGGTGACGTCGCGCAGCACCTGCGACAGCGACGGTGCCAGGGCCGCCCAGTGCGGCGCGATCATCACGTCCACGAACTCCGCTGATCGCTCGTATTGGTCTGCCACTTCCACACCCCTCGTCGTACATTGATAATCATTACCGTTTTTGCGAGGTTAGAGATGGGTGAGGTGATCGTTAAGAGTGCGGCGGTCGTCGCCGGGGCTCTCCGGGCACGAGGAGCCGGGGCCTCCGCCGGTGATCGGAGGGCTTCGCGGCAAAGGTCTTGCCGTCTCCAACGGCAGGTATCAAGTGGCCCATATCACACTTTCCGGCGTAGCGTTATTCGGGAGACCTCCCCGATGTGAAGGATCGTCGACGATTCGGTAGGGGGTGCTGAACATGGTTGTGGCCGCCGAACACCGCCAGCATGCTGATCACACTCATAGGCACGGCCCTGGGTGCGGGCATGTGGCTGTTCCGCATGCCGATCATGTCGACTACGTTCACGACGGATGCCTCCATCGCCTCCACGAGGGGCACGTGGACGAGTGCGAGCCGCAGGTGCACGTCACGCACGACGCCCATGACCACCGGCACGGGGCCGGATGCGGGCACGTGGCCGTCCCTCACGGTGACCACGTCGACTACATCCACGAGGGGCACCGCCACGCGGCACACGAAGGGCACTGGGACGACCACTGAATTGCCCTGAAGTCTGCCGCCTCGCCCCAGTCTTCACGCGGTTGATTGCGGCGCTGGCCGGGGGCGGTGCCGGGTTTCGTGCTGCCGACGTGCCTGTCTGTCGGCGCGAGGCTTCCCGTGAGCCGCCGCCGACGTGGGCGAAATCCTGATAACGGTGTTGATAATCGTTTTCAATGATGTTAGACATGGCTTTGGCCGGTTGGCCCGCGTCTTGATGCTCCGCCCACGTTCGTGGAGGTTTGGTGACCCCTTTTCCACTGGTTGATCTGTCGTGCCCGCAGTTGGACGACGTCGTCTCCTGCGTGGCGCAGGTGCTCGGCATCGAGGAAGGCGAGGTGGAACCAGACGCGAGGCTGACGGAGCTGGGCCTGGAGTCGTTCACCGCCGTACGGCTGCGGCGCAGGCTGCGCGAGTGCGTGGGCGCGGACCTGCCCATCGCGTCCTTCCTGGGCGAAGCGTCCGCACGCTCCATCGCGCAGCGGATCTCGCCGGACGGAGCCGGCTTCCCGCTGACCGCCGCCCAGTCGGCGTACTGGGTGGGCCGGGATCCCGCGTTCCCGCTGGGCGGAGTCGCGACGTTCTTCTTCCACGAGTACGACAGGCACTCCGGCGACCAGGACGCCGATCTCGACCGCCTGGAACAGGCCTGGAACATGCTCGTCGAGCACCACCCGATGCTGCGCATGGTGGTCGGCGACGACGGCCGGCAACGCATCCTCCCGTCGCCGGGCCCGTATCTCATCACCCGTACCGACCTGCGTGATGCCTCCGTCGAAGAGGCCCAGCAGGAGCTGGCCAGGCTACGTGCGGAGCGCGCTCGGCGATACGTGCGCGACTTCGCCATTATGATGCGGGACCTGCGCGGCGAACGGCTCGCGGTGCGGATCGAGGAGGTCTGTGGCGGCGGCCTGCCCGCGCTGGCCCAGTACGCCGCCGGTCTGGCGTTCGACCTGGACGCGGTGACCGCCGGGCTGTCGGTACCCTGGAGTTCTGGCCAGGCCGAAGGACAGAACACGAGAGTCAAGCTGATCGAACGGCAGGGATACGGCCGCGCGAACTTTGACCTTCTCCGGAAGAAGATCCTGCTTCGGGACTGACGTCCCGCGTCACAAGATCAGCGGCAGAGCCGTTACTCGTACGCACCTCTGCACACCAATGAGTACGCCGACAGCCCGCGTTACCTCAGCGCGGACACCGGCGCCCTCGCGTGGGCGTTCGGCCCTGAGGGGGCGCCCGCCGTCCGCGGAATCGACATCCTCACCGTCAAGGACGGCCTGATCCACCGCGTCATCACCCTGTTCACGCAGTAGAGACCGCCTTCGCCGACAGCGGGCAGGTGGGCAGCGGGCAGGAGGGTCAACGCGCTGTGGCGCAGTCGATGCGCGAGCCCACCCCCGGCCATGCGGGTCGAGCTCGGTGTAGACGGTCCTGCAGAAGTACTCGGCGGCCCCGGCAGGAGGACACGCTCCTCGCCATGGCGGCCCGGCAGATGTCCGGCCAGCCCGCCGGAGTCAGTCTGGCCGCTCTGGTGCCGCAGACCGGATGTACACCGGTCAGCTGGATCGCCACTTCAGGCGGGCAGGTCGCGATCCAGCCGGGGTAGGCAGCATCGAGAGGCGACGACGGCCAGCTGGCCGAGCCGCACGTGCGGGTCAGGCGGGTCGATCTCAACGCGTCGCACCGTTTGCGCCCTGACGGTGTCGTTGCGTCACATCGACGATCGATGACGGCGAGGGGCGCGTCGTGCCCCTCCTCCATACGGTGGTGACATGGGCCGGCCGTGTCCTGGCCGAAGCTGTTGCCAACAATTTGAATGACCGTTTAAAATTTTGATTGTGTCATCAGAAAGTCGAACGTTCATTGAAGAGGCGCGGCGGGCCCAGATCATCGAGTGCGCCATCGACGCCATCGCCACCCTCGGGTATGCGCAGACGTCGCTGGCGAAGATCGCGCAGCTGGCGAAGATCTCCCCCGGATCGATCTCCTACCATTTCGGGAGCAAGGACGAGCTCATCCAGGCCGTCGTCAGCGAGGTCGCCAGGCTGGCGACCGAGATGATGGAGCCGGCCATCGTCGCGCAGCCCACGGCGACTGACGCGCTGCGCGTCTACCTGGAGACGAACCTGGCGTTCATGGGCCGCCACCGCAAGCCGCTGCTGGCGCTGGTGGAGATCATCACGCACGCACGAGGCGGCACCGACACCCCGGGCCCGTACACGGCGCAGCACGAGATCGCGCTTCAGGACATCGAGAAGGTGCTGGCCTGGGGGCAGAAGAGCGGGGAGTTCCGCGACTTCGATCTGCGTTCGACGGCCATCGCGATCCGAGGAGCGGTGGACGCCGTGCCCGCCCAGCTGTTGCAGAACCCAGAGCTCGACCTGGAGCTGCTGGCTCGGGAACTGACCACCCTGTTCACGATCGCCACGCGGAGGCAGCCATGACGGCGGCACTCGAACCGGCCGCTCTCGATCTGGCCGGTCTCACCAAGACGTTCGGCACGAACGCCGCCGTGGACCACCTCGACCTGACCATCCCGCAGGGATCCTTCTACGGCCTGGTCGGGCAGAACGGGGCGGGCAAGACCACCACCCTGTCGATGGCCGTCGGGCTGGTGCGGCCCGACAGCGGCACCGCGCGGATCTTCGGGACCGACGTCTGGGCCGATCCGCGGCACCGGGCCAAGAGGCTGGTGGGCGTCCTGCCCGACGGCCTGGCGATGCCTGAGCGGCTGACCGGGCGGGAGGTGCTGACCTACCTCGGCCTGCTGCGCGGACTGCCCGAGCCGGTGGTGGCCGAACGGGCCGGTGAACTGCTGGAGGTGCTGGAGCTGGACCAGGCCGGCAGCACGCTGGTGATCGAGTACTCGACCGGCATGCGCAAGAAGATCGGGCTGGCCACGGCGCTGCTGCACGCGCCCAGGCTGCTGGTACTGGACGAGCCGTTCGAGGCGGTGGACCCGATCTCGGCGGCGACGATCAAGCAGATCCTGCGCGCCTTCGTGGCGGGCGGCGGCTCGGTGGTGCTGTCCAGTCACGTGATGGCGCTGGTCGAGCAGCTGTGCGACCACGTCGCGGTGATCGACAAGGGCAAGGTCGTGGCGGCGGGCACGCTGGAGGAGGTCAGCGGTGGCGGCTCGCTGGAGGAGCGGTTCGTGGACCTCGTCGCGACCGGCGACCGTGCCGCGATGAAGGGGCTGACGTGGCTGCCGGGCTGATCATGGTACGGATGAAGACCGCCGTACTGCGGCACTCCCTGACCGGCCGCCGTGCCGGGATCGTGGCCACAGGCGGGCTGCTCGGGATCGCGCTGGCGGGCGGCACGATCGTGCTGGCCCTGTCCGCGCCCGCGCTGCTGCCCGCCGCCTACGCCGTGTGGATGCTCGGCTGGATGCTGGGGCCCGTCTTCGCCGGAGGCGGGGACGAGACGTTGCGGCCCGAGTACTTCGCCCTGCTGGGATTAGCGCCGCGGCGGCTGGCCAGGGCACTGCTGGCGTCGGCGTTCGTCGGGGTGGCGCCCGCGGCGAGCCTGCTCGCGCTGGGCGGGCTGCTGGTCGAGGGGGTACGGCACGGCGCCGGAGCCGCTGTCGTGGCCGTGCCCGCGATGGTGCTGCACCTGGCCATGTTCGTGCTGCTGTCGAAAGTGGCCGTGGCGGTGCTCGCGATCGTGCTGCGCTCGCGGCTGGGCGCGGTGCTGGCCGGGGTGATCAACGCGACGATCCTGGCGGCGCTCGGGCAGGGCTGGGTGTTCGCGGTGGCGTTCGGCGTGAACGGGGCGGTGCCGCAGTTCGTCAGGTATCTGCCGTCCGGATGGGGGGTGCTGGCCGTCCAGGGCGACTGGCGGCGGGCGGTCATGGCACTGGCCGCGATGGCGCTGCTGGTGGCCCTCCTGCTGGCCGCATGGGCCGCGCTGCTGACCAGGCGTACGAGCGCGAACCGGACCAACGGACGAGCGCCCACACCGACAGGTCGCCGAGAGGGCGGCCAGCCGAAAGACAGGCAGGCGGTGCCGCAGAGCCGGGTCGTGCTGGGCAAGGAGCTCCGGACCTGGTCGCGTGACCTGCTGCGCACCCACCAGCTCACCTTCGCCCTCGCCTACGGCCTGGCGTTCGCCGCCGCCCCGCTCATTCTCGGCTGGCCCGGCATGCTCTGCTGGGCGGGTCCAATCTTCGTCGCCATGGCCGCGGGCATGTCCGCCAACCTCTACAGCGGTGACGGCACCGCCTTGTGGCTCACCCTCATGATCCCGGACGCCAAGGACGTACGAGGCAGGCAACTGGCCTGGCTGGCGACCGTCGGCCCGCCCGCGACCGCCCTGACCGTGACGCTAACGGCGCTGGTGGACGGCCCGTGGCCGATGGTGCTCGCCCTCCTGGTGGCACTGCTGGGTGGTGGAGCCGGGCTGGTGCCGCTGATGTCGGTGTACGCGCTGGTCCCCGGCACCGACCCGCACCGCAGGCCGGGCAACCCGCTGCGCTCCACCGACGACGACGGCTCGGCCAGCGGCCTGGTGTACGCCATGCTCGCCCTGTGCGCGCTCACCGCCGCCCCCGCCGCACTGGTGGCCTGGCTGTACGGCTGGCCGGGCGTCGCCGTGGGCCTGCTGACCGGCCTCTCGTGCGCCTGGGGCCTCGGCCACCTGGCCCAGCGGCGACTGAGCACACACGGCCCCGAACTGCTCCACCTGATGCGGACCGGCCGCCCGCCCACCACCGCCAAGACCCCGCAGAACCTGCCCAGACGCGAGCAGATCATCACCGCCATCTGCTGGGGCTTCGGCGCGATCCCGCTCATCCCGCAAGGCATCGTGCCAGGCATCCTCAAGGTGGCCGGGACCGGGTCACGCGGCTGGTTCCTGGCCCTGTACCTGCCCGAATGGCTGCAATGGCCGACCATCGTGTGCATGACGCTACTCGGCCTGACCATGTACGGCCTCGGCCTGTGGATCCCACGCCGGCACCGCAGGCAGCCGTAACGCTTCCGGCGACCGAGCCTCACCCAACAGGACCACCCGATCGGGCCTAGCGGGCGGCCCGAGCCAATCGAAGAGGACCAGGGCGAGCGTTACGGGGTGTATTCGTCGTGGCGGCGGACCCAGGCCATCGGGTAGGACAGGTCGTCCTCGTTGCGTCCGCGGGGTGCGCGGTCGAGGAGCTGGTAGGCGGCGATCATGGAGTCGGCGCTGCGGGCGTAGCTGGAGTAGGTGTGGTGGACGGTGCCGTCCTGGAGGGCGAACGCGCTCATCCCGGGCAGCTCGGCGGCCAGGTGCGGCTCCGGACGGAAGTTGTAGGTGGCGCCGTTGGCCTGTTGCTCGGGCGTGAACGAGACGCGGAAGTCGTAGTTGAAGTCGCTGCCGTGGGAGGAGACCCAGGTGAACCGCCAGCCCATCTGCCGCTTGTAGGCGTTGATCTTCTCCAGTGGCGCGCGGGAGACGCTGATGAGGGTCACGTCGCGGCTGTTGAGGTGGGGGATGGCGGCGTCGAAGTGGTCGGCGGTCAGCGAGCAGCTGGCGCAGCCGGCGTCGGAGCCGGGATGGAACATGAAGTGCTTGACCAGCAGCTGGGACCGTCCGTCGAACAACTCGGCCAGCGTCGCAGGTCCGTCGTCGGTGGCGAAGGTTAGTCCTTGGTGACGGGTACCCAGGGAAGGTCGCGGCGCAGGCGGGCCAGGTGGTCGCCGTTGCGGCTGTGTTGTTTCTCGCGTTCCAGCAGGGCGTGGCTGGCGGTCAGCCGTTCGTCCCGGGTTCCGGTGCGGTGGGTCATCGGTGGTCCTTTCGGTTCGTCGATTGGGTGATGTGGGTGGCGATCGCGGGGATCACGGTGTCCCAGCTGTGGTGAGGGAGTTCGTGGCCGATCGGGCAGTGGCAGCAGGCGGGCGCCGGGGATCTCGGCGGCCAGCGCGATGCCGTGCTCGATGGTGAACAGCGGGTCGCGGGTGCCGTGCAGGACCAGGGTCGGCATGTTCAGGGTGCCCAGCCGGTCGCGCCAGCGGGCGTGGCCGCGCATCGCGTAGTGGTTGGTGTGGCTGGCCTGCACGCACGCCGTACGGTCGCAGACGGCCGCGGCTCGTTCGCGGGTGACGGCCCCCTCCTGCGGGGGCCAGTCCGAGGCGTAGGCGCGGTCCTGGGCGACGACGTAGTCGATGACGGCGGCGCGGTCGGCCCAGTCCGGTGGCACGGCGGTGTCGAAGTGGGTCTGCAGCGGGCCGGTGGTCGGCGGCAGATCTGGGGCGCGTGGCTCCGGGCTGGTGGCGATCAGGGTCAGCGACGCCACCCGCCCGGGCTCGTGCAGGGCGGCGACCTGGGCGAGCTGGCCACCCATGGACAGGCCCACCAGATGCGCCCGCGCCAGGCCGAGCGCGTCGAGGATCGCGATCGGGTCGGCGGCCAGGTCGGCGAAGGTGTAGTCGGGGGAACCCGGCGGGTACCAGGTCGATTCGCCGGTGTCGCGGTGGTCGTAGCGGATGACCAGCCCGCCGGTGGCCTCGGCCAGCCGTTCGCAGAAGCCGATGTCCCACCAGTCCATCGACCGGCTCGCGCCGCCGATGAGCAGGACGGCAGGGCCGTCGCGGCGCCCGAACGCCTGGACACACAGCTTCACCTGGGGGCTGACCTGGAGGAGTTCGCGAGCAGGCCTACCCTCACCATCTCGGGACGGGGGGCGGACGATCAATCGCGAAGCACGGGATGATTGATGAGCCGGACTGGACGACCTGCGCCCGGCCCACCAGGCCGTCCTGGACGCCCTCGGCCGGGCCCAGGCAGCCGGGCGCGGCATCAGCGGCGTCCTGCGCATCGGATTCTTCACGCCGGTCGCGGGACGGGTCGTGCCGGAGGTGATGACCGTCGTCCGCGCCGACCACCCCGGCCTGGACATCCAACTGAGCGAGCTCCAGATCGCCGACCCCTGCCGGCCGCTGCGCGAGGACGAGGTGGATCTGGCGCTGACCCAGTTCCCGGTCAACGAACCCGGCATCACCACCGGTCCCGTCGTCCTGTCCGAGCCACGCGTTCTCGCCGTGTCCGCCCGCCACCCGTACGCCCGGCGCGCCTCGGTCAGTCTCGAGGATTTGGCCCGTGATCACACCTTCCGCCCGGCCGGAGTCGGGCATCGACCGTCAGACTGCGGCCGGGCGTCTGACCGCACGCCGACTGCGGTCAGACGACGACCGGCCCTAGCCGTTCCGCTCAGCGCGACTGCCTCGGGGTGGTACCACAACTAGCCTTCAGATCATGGCCGAGTGATCGCTATATGGTCCCAGGAGTGACCGACAACCGGTCCCATTTCTCACCGCCGAAACCAGTCGTGGCGCCGGACTGGACGGTAGCGCGGGCGTCGCCGTATCGGAGTGCTAGCTTCCCGCTGGAGGTTGGCCCTGCGGGCCATCAACGTCGTCCCAGTCCGTTTTGTCGACGACGACGCACGGGCCGACCTTGCCGGGGATCATCAGCGTCGTGAGCACCCACCAGGTCTTACCCGTCTTCGGCGGCTCCGCTGCGGAAACTTCCTCTTCGTTCCCGGCGAACTCCAGGACCAGCGTCTTGTCCTTGTCGAGCAGCTGGGGATCGATGTCCAGTCCGCCTTCCCGCATGTGAATGGCCCCTTCTGGCAGAAGAGAGCTCATTCCCCTGTTCTTTTCACACTGCTTGCCCGACTCGAGGTACGTGACGTCCGCTCTGACGCCCGCCGCCTGCAGGTCCCGCTCCAGTTGATCGGCGTCTTTGAACTCACGGATCTCGACCCCCACCGTGCCGTCCGCCTTCTTGCTTACCGCGTACGCCGGGCTCTCCGTACCGGTCACCAGCGGTACGGCGACGGCCGCCGCGGCGGCGAGGCCGGCCATCGCCGCTCCCACGAAAATACGGCGAACGGTCCGGCGACGGCGTTCGGCCCGCGCGGCGAATTCGACTTTCAGATCCATCAGCAACTGCTCCTCGAAACTCATGTGCCGTTTCCTTCCATGACGAAGGGCACTTCCTTGAGCGTTCGGCGCGCGCGGTGCAGCCGGACCATGGCGGTCCCTGACCGGATACCGAGGGAGCTCGCGGCTTCGGTAACGGTGAGCTGGTCGAGGACGACCAACTCCAGTACGGCGCGTTCCCCCTCAGGCAAGTCGGCCATGGCCTGGAAAGCCCGCCGAGCGGGCCGCTCCGCGTCGATCCGCTCCTCCAGCCGGGCGATGTCGTCGCCGTCCAGCGGCCGCCGCCTGCTTACTCGGTCGGTCAGCTGGGACTCCCTCAAGGCCCGGCGCCGCTCGGCCGAGAGCGTGTTGCGTGCTACGCCGTACAGCCACGCGACTTCGCTGCCCCGTCCCGGCCGGTAGGTGTGAGCGGACTCCATCACCGCAAGGAACACATCCGCCACCAGGTCCGCGACCGCATGGGGGTCATCGACCCGGCGGGCGAGGAATCGCGTGACTCCCTCGACGTGCCGCCGGTAGAAGGCTTCGAACGCCACGGAGTCTGTGGCGAACTCCGCCTGTTTACGACGCACCGGCCATGCTCCCTTCGTCGATCTACACACATACTTGGTATGAAGCGATCAAAGGCTTACAAGCCGACGTCAAACGGCGAGCCACCCGGCGGCTCTGTAGTCGCAAAGGGAGAGCTGTGCTCGGCTGTGTGGGGCCTGCTGCAGATGTGTCTCTTCACGTGAGTCGCAAAGCCATCTACAGTTTCGATTTGCAGGCGTCATGTGACTCTTTGCAATCGCAAGGTTTCTGCGGGTTGCGCACGGCGCCAGTAAGTGGAGGTGACGCGGCCGCACCGGCGTGCATAGGCTGGTGCTCCCCACGCCGTCGATCCTGAGGCGGATACATGCCCGAGATACCGGAGGACGCGATCCTCGTAGGGCTGCTCACGTGCGGCGCTTGCCTGGCCGATCTCGACGCCGCCATGGCCGATGGCATCACCTCCTACGTGTGTACGGCCGACGGTTGCGGGCTTACCCGGGTTGAGGCGGCCGAGTTGGAGCAGTTCGCCGTCAAGCAGCTGTTCGAGCATCTGCGATCACCGAACCTGACCGGCGAGATGGTGTTGGCCACGGCAGAGTTGCTGGACGAGTTCGACACCCTGGAGACCTGGTGGGCGGCCTCCGGGGCCGTCGGCCAAACGTGTGTTGATGGCGGCGCCCATCAAGCACTTCATCGTGATGGCGCCTGAGCATCCGGCCGCGTTGATGCTCCGGTGGCGGCACAACGGCTGAAGGGTGCGTCCGGGCCGCGATAGCAGCGGCTGGCTGGTCAGGTTCGTAACGCTCTCCGCCCTCGCGCCTACGCTGGGTCAGCGACCACTTCCCCCAGGAGTCGACGATGACCGAGCAGCCATAGCGGCGCCGTCTCTCCGTCGTCCCGCCTCACCCGGACACGACCGACGAACGACCGCAGCCGCCGCCGCGGATGGATGCCGCCGACAAGGTCGAGCACGTGAGAGCCGCGTACGCTGCCGGTGAGTTGTCCCATGTGGAGGCCGCCGGGATGCTCGCGGCTCTGGCCGGCAGGGAGGGCAACGAGGCCGAGTACGGCTGGCGCGCCGACATGATCTTCGAAGGCCTCCTCAGGTGCGGTGCGTGCGGCGCACACCTGCAGCAGGACCAGGCCGCCGGCGTCATCAGCCACACATGCCCGGCCGACGGGTGCAGACAGGTCCGCATCGCAGCGCGCGTGCTCGCACCCGCCGTAGCCGAGCAGGTGCTGGAACGGCTGCGAACACCCGAACTGGCGCCCGGGCTGCTGCTGGCCATCGCGCAGAAGCGGGGCGCCGACATCGTGCCGCCCGGTACCGACACCGTGGAGAGCTGGTGGGGCAACGCTGACCCGGCGGCGCAGAAGGAACTGCTCGCCATGCTTGTGGATCACATCGCGGTCAAGCCGGTGCACGATTCCCGGATCGACGTGGTCAAGCGGCTGTCCCTGGCGTGGCGACACACCGGCTGACGTCGACGCCGCAGGCGGCAGGCGGCTATCACTGCCCTTCCTTTGTCTACGGCTTCAGTTCCCAAGCCCGCGGCGGCGGTGTTCGCTGCAGCGCAGGACAACTCCGCACCTCAGCGACCGGACAGCAACGTGGTGATGCGCCGCCACGGGCGACGGCCCGGACCGCGGTCTCGAACGTGGCCGCCGCCGCGGCGCCGGGCGGGCCGAAGACGTAGGTGATGGAGTCGCCGCCGCCCTGCCGGTACACGGGCGGCCCCGCCTGCTCGGCCAGCGCGGGCAGCACCTCGCAGATCAGGTGTAGGTCCTCGTCGTCGTCGGGGTGACCGTGGGCCACGGTGATCGGGGCCAGGCCGCCGCCCTGCGTGGCGAGCGCAACGACGCTCGCGGGCGGCCAAGCCTGCGTCAGGCCGCCCGGGAGATCAACATTCGTCCGTGAACCGGCAGAGCTGTTCCACGAGCCCTCGTCTATGAAACACCGCTTGAGGGGTAGCTGCGCGTCTGCGTCGTTGGGACTCGGGGGTTTGAAGCTGATCAGCCTCGATCGGGCAGTGTGCCGCGGAAAAGGCGCTGGCCTCGGTCTGGCGGCCTTCCAAGCTGCTGACGTCCGGCCGTTGCGAGTGGACTGCCCGCCGGGCGGGTGGAATCAAGGAGCGGGTTCTCGCCGCTCCCGCAGTACCGCATAAGCCAGGCACGCCGCGATCACCAGTGCGGGCACGCCGAGCAGAATGGCGGCGCGCAAGCCATACTCACGACCGATCAGACCGCCGACCAGAGCGCCCAGAGGTGAGGCGGTCATCACCACGGTCGTCGAGGCGCTGGTGACGCGGCCGAGCAGGTCGCGGGGGGTGCTGCGCTGGCGTTGGGTGCGGGCGACGACGATCCAAACGCCGAAGGCGGCGCTCGTGGCCGCCAGACCGAGCGCGGCCAGGACCACTTCCGAAGCCAGGCCGAGCATGAGCTGGCCGGCGGCGGCCGCGAGGAGGCAGGTGGTGAGGGTCGGGGCCGGTCCGAGCAGGCGCACGATACGGGCAGCGAGGAATCCACCGATCAGGCCACCCACGGCACCGATGCCGACCAGGAGGCCATAGATCGCGGCGGGCAGTTCAAGTATCTGCTGAACGAAGAGGACCAGGACGACAAACCACATGCTGTCTACGAAGGCGAACGTGCCCGATAGTAGCGACAGCGTGAACATGCGGCGCGAGCGGACCAGCCAGCGCAGGCCCGCCATGGTTTCGCTCCAAATGCGACCCTTCGACTCCGAGGTTGGGGCGGGGGCGAAGACACTGGGAAGACTGAAGATCAAAGCTGCGGCCAGGGCCAGCGTGCCGCCGTTAATGGCGATGGGCAGGACCATGGCTACGCCGAACAGATAGCCCCCGACCGGCGGGCCGATCAGCTCGTTGCCCGCGACTTCCGCGTTGACCAGCCGACCATTCGCCCGCTCCAGGTCGGCGTCGTTCACAAGGGGAGGCAGCAGGGTGGCGGTGGCCGTGTCACGCAACGTCTCGCCCACGCCGCAGGCGAAGGCAATCGCGTAGATCCAGGCCACAGTGGCGGACCCGGTCAGCACGGCCACCGTCAACGCCGCCAGCAGGGCCGTGCGCCCGCAGTCGACCAGGACGACGAGGCGGCGCTGGTCGAACCGGTCGACCAGCGCTCCGGCGATCAGGCCTAGGAGCAGCCAGGGGAGTTGTCCTGCCACCGCGACCCCTGCCACGATGACCGGGTCGGTACTCATTGAGGCGGCAAGCAGCGGTAACGCGGCGCTCCTGATGCCGTCACCGAGGTTGGACAGCGCCGTCGCGGTCCAGAGTCGACTGTAGGCAGGCCCCAGGGACATGGCGGTCATATTTGCGATCATGACATGCCGCCCTGCGGGACTAACAGTGATCAGCCCGGCCAAGCGATCAGGGCCAGATCGCGTCAGTTGGAGTTGACAGGATCGCGCCGGTTGCGCGCCCGCGGCCCTTGTAGGGGTGGGCACCCGAGTGGCCATCGAGTACGGCCAGGACTCCGGAGCCGGCCTTTCCTGCATTGTCGCCGCCCTACGAGAGATCGAAGGGGGCGGGAGAGTGGCCTTCCCAGATCCGGCAGGAGGCCTGTTCGGGGTAGGGCAGAGTCTGCGACTCGGCGTCCAGAACGCGGGTGAGCTGCTGGTCGGGCCGGTAGGCGGCCCATCCCGCATCGCCGGTGGTGATGAAGCGGATCCATGCCTCCTGGAGTTCGTGGGAGAGCGCGACGGCCTCGGGAGTGGGCTCCTCGCCGATGAGCTGGGCAGCGATGGGGCTGTCCAGCGTGCCGAACGCCAAGGGGACGTCGAGGCTGTGGCAGGCGCCCAGGGCGCCGCCGAGGGCCGGGGCGCTCCAGCGCAGTTCGAACAGGTATGAGGTGCCGCCGGCTGCGGCGTTCGCCTCGGCCAGCTTCTGTGACGGCATGCGGAACAGGGCGTCGGAGTACACCGTCTCCACCAGCTCCTCCGGGCCGGCCTGCGGAAACGCGGCACGGTACGCCTCCGCACCGTGCGGCTGCGGGGCGAGCAGTTCCAAAGCAGCACGGGCATCCTGCTCGGTGAAGGTGCCCTGCCGTCCGCTCATGACGCTGAACAGCCGGAACTCGTCCCGGGTGTGGCCGACGAGCAGCTCGGTCCCGCTCGCGCGCGCGCCGGTCAGCGCGGGCCAGGGCGTTTCGGGGAGGACCTCGCCGTCGATGACGGGGCACAGGGCGGTGCCGGTCTCCGTGAGGCGTCCCCAGCTCTCCCGGTGCGCGTGGAGGCCGGCGTTGAAGGAGGTGAGCTCGGCGGCCAGGTGCCATGGGTCGATGTCGCGCAGGGCCTCGACGGTGGGGGCCGCCGCGCCGAGCCGGTCCGCGAACGCGGCGGTGACCTGCCGTGCCAGCGCGGGGGTGCTGTGCAGCCCCGGCACCGAATGGGCGATGGCCCGCCGGAACAGGCCGCGCGCGGACTTCATCGTCAGCAGGGCGGCGACCGAGCCCGCCCCGGCAGACACCCCGCCCACGGTGACCCGGCCGGGGTCGCCTCCGAAGGCGGCGATGTTGCGCTGCACCCACTCCAGCGCCGCGATCTGGTCGAGGAATCCGCGGTTGGGCGGCACGTCGTCGAGGAACGCGAAACCCTCCGCGCCCACGCGGCAGTTGATGGTCACCACGACGACTCCCGCCTCGGCCAGCGCTGCCGGGTCGAACATCGGGTCACTCGACGCCGCCGAGAGGTAGCCGCCCACGGGGATCCACACCAGCACCGGCAGTCCCGCCGCGCCGGGATCCGGAGTGCCGACGTTGAGCGTCAGCCAGTCGGTGCCCTGCGGGGGCACGTCGATCGGCAGGGACAGCGGCACCACGGGGCCGAACTCGACCGCCTGCCTCGTCCCCTCCCAGCGGTGCGGCGGCGCGGGCGCGGCGAAGCGGAGCGCTCCGACCGGCGGCTGGGCGTAGGGGATGCCGCGGAACACCGCGTGCCCCTGCCGCCGGCGCCCCTGCACCACGCCTTCCGTGGTCCGTACCTTTGGCTGTTCGGACATGACGGTTCCTTCCCTCGAGTGGACCCCAGGATTATGGGTCAGGTGTATTATGTCAACTGTATTGGAACAGTCCCGGGGTACGAGGGAGGGGCCGGCGATGCCGAAACAGGTGGATCACCGCGGACGCCGCGAAGCGATCGCCCGCGCGCTGTGGCGGGTGGTGGAGCAGCGCGGCGTCACGCAGCTGACGATGCGCGTGGTGGCGCAGGAGGCGGGCATCTCCCTCGGGCAACTTCAGCACTATTTCGCCTCCCGGGCCGCCATGCTCTCCTTTGCCATGGACTTCGCGTCAGAGCAGACCTCGCTGCGCGTCGGCCAGGGCCTCGAGAAGCTCGGTGACCGTCCGCACCCCCGTGACGTGCTGCGACTGACGCTCGCGGAAATGCTCCCCCTGCATGCCGACGCCCGCGCGACCAGCCGGATGAACGCCGCCTACGTCCTGGAGGCGCTGCACGACGAGGCCGTCCACGAGCAGGCGCGCCACGGCCTCGTCCAAGGACGGGCCCTCGTCGAGCAGTTGGTCCGCCAGGCGATCGCCGACGGGCACATCGACTCCCACCGCGACCCGGCGACCGAGACCAACCTGCTCCTCGCCCTCACCGGCTTCGCCCCCCTGATCGAACTGGACGTGATCAGGCCCCGGGACGCGCTTGCCGCGATCGACCTGTATCTGGACAGGCTGTTCGGCGGGACCGATCGGAGTGCGTGACCTGCGCCTGCGCGCAGGGGCCTGCACCATCACCGCTTCCTCGAGCATCTCATCGACCGGCATCGCGTTGTAGGTGGCGTCCTGCAGACGGGCCTTGGCGCGTTCGAGGGGGTCTGGGTGGCGGGCGGGCTCAACCGTCTTCTGGCTCGTCGGGGTATGACCCGAACTCGCGCATGTACTCGTAGAAGGCGCCGTCGTCCCAGGGCCGTTCGAGGAACTCGGGTTCGAAGACGTCGTCAGGGCTGTCGAGAGATTCGGAGTACTTCACGAGCATGATCATGAAGTTGCGGGCCTCGCGTAGGACCTGAGACTCATGGAGGGTGCCGAGCAGACGCGCCAGGAGGAGGAGCGGGGCGCCCGCCATCCGGTGACCCTCACCAGCCGCAACAGCCTGGCCTCCGCCCATCTCGCCGCCGGGGACTTCGCGCGGGCGATCGCCCTGCTCGAACGGACGGTGACCGACCGTCGCCGGGCGCTCGGCCGTGATCACCCGCACACGCTGGCGTCCCAGAACGACCTGGCCATGGCGTATTCCGGGGCTGGAGAGCTCTCCCGGGCGATCCAGCTGCTCAGGAGGGTCGTCGCGCGCAGCGAGCGCGTGAGCGGGGCTGATCATCCGGATGTGGTGATCGCGCGCGGGAACCTCGCGTACGCCTATTACGCTGCCGGGCGCGTCGCCGAGGCGATCCCGCTGCTGGAACGGTCGGTCGCCGACCACGAGCGGGTGTTCGGGCCCGACCACCCCAACACGCTGACGACGCACACGGTCCTCACCGACGCGGTTGAGGGAGCGGCCCGGCCTGGAGGCGCGCCCGCGGGGGACCCGTGAGAAATTCAGGGGTCCCCGCATGATGAGCGCGCTCCCGCCGGTCGGCGAGCGCGGGGACGACCGTGCGCGTGAGGTTCTACGGTCGATCATCCGAACAGGCGCGCATCGGCCGCCTGGTCACCGGGGCACGCGAGGGCCGCGGCGGCCTGATCGACGACGCCCAGTGGCTCGACCGGCCTCGGGGAACATCGGTACAGCCGTTGGCGCTGAGAACGATCATGGTCAGGGTGTGAGTGCGCTGACTCGGTTCTCG
Source organism: Nonomuraea sp. NPDC049625 (assembly GCF_040675285.1). Classification (NCBI taxonomy): domain Bacteria; kingdom Bacillati; phylum Actinomycetota; class Actinomycetes; order Streptosporangiales; family Streptosporangiaceae; genus Nonomuraea; species Nonomuraea sp. NPDC049625. The sequence continues at coordinate 111,861 of NZ_JBFAOQ010000010.1, forward strand.
TACTCGTGGCGGGCCTTGCGCTGAGCCGGGACCGCCGGGACGCCGTGGCCGCCGTCGAGCGGTTGGCATCGGGCGAGGAGCTGGCGGTGCACGGCGGGGATGGCGGTGACACGCAGGGTGTAGCCCTGACCGCGCCGTACGGGCGCCCCCTGGTCGAGTGCGGCCCGCTCGATGTCGTCCAGGTCGGCGGCGCGGAGGAAGTCGGCGACCTTGCCCGGCATGTCGAGGGTGACCGGCAGCTCCGGGGCGGGAGCCTTCTCCTCAGCGGCGGTGCGGTCGGGCAGGAGGTCGGCGACGGCGGTGCGGATGGCGCCGCGGCTGACGCCGTGGTCGCGGGCGAGGGCGGCGATGGAGCGGCCTGCCAGGTACGCGGCGCGCACGTCTTCGAGCTTGTCGGCCGAAACGGCGGGGCGGCGGCCGCCCTTGTTGCCCTTGGCCTCGGCGGCGCGCAGGCCGTCGTAGGTGAGCTCGCGCTGTAGGTCGCGTTGTAGTTCGCCGGCGGCGGCGAGGGTCTGCACCATGAACTTCACGGTGGACAGCAGCTCGCTGGTGCGCGGGTGGCGGGCGGTGAGGTCCATGGCGGAGAACGCGCCGTCGTGGATGCGCAGGGCGAGGCGGTCGCGGTGGAGGACGTCGAGCACGTCGAGGATGTGCCCGGTGCCGCGTACGAGGCGGAACATCTCGGAGATGTGCACGGTGTCCCCGGGCCTGGCGTAGTCGAGGAGTGCGCGGAACTTCGGGCGCTGAAGGGGGTGGAGGCGGCTGGATGTGCCTGTGTCCTCCTCGAAGGTGACCGGATCCTCGATGCCGGCTTCGTCCAGGACGAGGTTCTGCCGGGCGGTCGACTGCTGATCCGTCGAGACCCGCTTGTAGACCAGGTTCGCCACCGAAGGACCCCTTCCGTACGGAGGATCGGACCCTATCTGTCGTCAAACCCTGTCAGCAATCACCATCGGATCTGATTGGATTCGCGGCGCCGTGAACCTCCCGGATTGCACGGGTTCATTGGACGCATTGCCTTCCTGTCGTCAAACGATCATTTGAGGACACCGAAGGTTTCGGCCCGTGTGCACTTGGCTAGGGCCGCGACCTCCAGGTGTAGGGCGCAATGGCCGCAGTTTCCACGTCGGTGTCGGGCCAGCAGCGGCGCAGCACCTCGGCCGTCGACCGGCACCAGGCGGCGAAGTGCGGGAAGACCCCGTAGGCGTCCGAGGTGCGCGCCCCCGCTTCCAGGCCCGCCACCAGCTGGATCCGGGAGTCGTCGCCGGGCTCGCGCGCTTCCCGCTTGCGCAGGTCGTTGGAGCGGATCGCCGTCCCGACCGCAGCCGCCGAGGCGAGGCCGAACCCGAACCGCCGGTCGTCCTCGGCTTCGGGGATGCCGCGCGCCAGGACAGTGCGGAACGCGGCGATCTGGCGCTCCCCGCAGACCGCCATCCACAGTGAGCCGGGGACGGCGAACCCGGCCGCGGCAGTGAGCGCATGGCGGAAGCCCGCCCCCTCAAAGTCGATCAGCCGACCGTCGCCGTCCGGCATGGTGAGATAGTTGTTCGCCTCGGGGTCGCCGTTGGTGAAGGCCAGGAACGGCCCGGGCTCGGCGAGTTCGGCCCCAGCGGCCCGCAGGTCGCGCTCCGCGGCGTCCGGCATCGGGACGCCGAACTCCGCGGCCCGCTCGGGCGCGGTGCGCCACAGCCCGGTCCAGGCGTGCTCTCCGTCGTCGAGTTCCTGCGCCGGGGTGCCCAGCTCGGCGCGGCGCGTGGCGAAGTCCGCGGCGCGGCTGGCGGAGGCGGCGGCGATCTCGCCCTCGGCGGCGGCGAAATCGGTGAGCCGGTCGTCCAGCTCCGGGGTGAGGCCGTTGTGGCGCAGCAGCCGGGCAAGCTCGGTGCGTGGGCCGAGGTCCTCGATCACCAGCATCTGGGTGTCGGGCTCCGCCGCGAGCAGCCGCGGCCCCAGGTGGGCGAGGCCCAAGTCCTTGTCGAGCAGCTCCAGCGCGGCGCGCTCGCAGCGCATCAACTCCGCGGCGGAACGCAGGCCGTAGCCGCCGAGACGCAGGCGCTTGACGATGATAGGGGAGCCGTCGGCGAGGTGGGCGCGGAGCACCCAGGGGTGTCCGTCCAGCTCCTCCAAGCGGGCGACGGGGACGGCGAGCAGATCCTCGATCTCGGCGGCGACGACGGCATCCACAGGTGAAGGCATCGGCGGATTATCGCACGCTTGCGTCATATTCAAGATCACCCACGCTAACCTGCTGGGCCTTCGTGAGCGGAGGGCCGATCAGAACCTACTTTGGGGCTGGGGCCATGTTCGGGAGCGGAGGGCCTCATCCGGGTGACCGCCTGAACCTCCAGAGCCGGTCGGTCACGTTCGATCTGACCTTGTGGAAGTGCGACACGTGGGCCGTGCCCGTGGTCCCCATCTAGCGATTGGCACCCCCCGAGGGTTCGATGGGACACGCCGCCGGCGCTGATCGAGTGACTCAACCTGTCCACCCGGGTCAGGATGTTGCCGCCGCGTCGAGGCCCTGAGCGGCTGGAGTGGCTGATCCTGGCCGCTCTGCCGCTGCAGGCGTTCCTGAGCGGTCTGGGTACCAAGATCGCCGATGACGGCTACCGAGGACTTCAGAAGGCCGTGCGTGCGGTCCTTGGTGGCCGCGGCTCCGTGCCTGACTCCGTCCCCGGCCGCCCAGTCGTGCTTCAGGACCCAGCCACTGGGCTGCAGATCGTTCTGGACACCGACCTTCCTGAAGAGGGTTATCAGCAACTCGTCACGCTCGATCTCACCCAGTTCGAGCTCGGGCCCGTCCGGTACGACCGCGTCCAGCGTCGTTGGCGTTCCGACCTCGACGAAGCTCGACCGCGCCGAAGGCAAAGGCAGGGGAGAGTTCGAACGCCTTCTATGGCCGATCCGCTGATGGAACGGGGCGGCGCGTCGACGGCACCGCCGCCTGCGCGGAGCGTGTCTGGCCGTGGCCGGACACGCTTGCGCCTGTGGCCGAACATAGCCGCCTGTGAGTCGATGGCGGGCTTGCCTCTTCGCCTACAGGGTGCGCACACTGAGCGGTGACCCCTTCCCGAAAAGAGGCGAGATCAGCAGTGAAAGCATGGATCCTGCTCGTCGGCGGTGTGCTGTTCGCCCTGCTGGGAGCGGTGTGGACGCTGCAAGGGCTGGGCGTTCTGGGCGGCAGCGTGATGAGCGGCGTCACCGCGTGGGCGGTCATCGGCCCGGTGGTGGTCATCGTCGCCCTGGTTGTCGCCGTCATTGGGGTACGAGGCTTGGCCAAGCGGCAGCCTCGCGACTGATCTACACCACGTTAAAAGAGGCTCGTCCCCCAGCGACACCGGCATAGCCGACGCTCACGGGTCATCCATCGGTGTCGACAGCGGCTGGCTTCGTCGGCGCGCGACGCCAATCCCCTTGAATTGATGGCTGGCAGGCGCGCGGAGCCCCCGGACGGCTACGGCCGGGTCGGGGCTCGCAGACCACAGACCTCTCGCCGCATGGACGGGCCCCACGACCTCATCCCATGCCGGGTAGGTCACAGCCCAAGTACGGCTGGAAGGGGCAGCCGGTTGACATAAAAGCACTTAGCGAGCAACGCGACCTGCGGAAACGCTCGATCCAGCGTTATCGCGCCGCAGGGCGCCTGACTCATCCCCGAACGCCCGGACCGAAACCGGCCCTCTACGAGTGACACCATCGCGCACGGTGACCCTCGGCGACGCCGCTCGTTGGGGCCGTGTGGCGCGATCCTTACCGGCAGGCCTTGATGCTGAAGTTGTTCATCGAGGCGGGCATATGACGTTCGGCAGTTCTGGTGGCAGGCCGCGGCGCTCGTCTTCGCTGAGGTCGCGTCCGAGAACGTCGCACAGGTGACGCTGCCAGAGTGCGGGGTCGAGCCGGAACAGGTCAATGAGCCCACGGACTGGTGTGCTCCTCAGTAGGGCTTTCCCATCGCGGGTCGTTGCCAGGAAGATCTGCTTGTCCGCGAAGTCGTAGGACTCGATGTCGATACGACCGGCGTCCGCCACGCTTATGAAACGCACGGAGTTCCCGTTGGCGAGGAAGAATTGGGGATCTCCCCAGCCCCCGATCTGCGATTCGTTCACCGTCACCGGTCCGAGCGGGCCCAGCACCTTTTCCGGTCGACGGCGGTCTTGCACCGACCACAGCTCGACCATGGAACCTCTGGTCGCGACGATGGCGAAGCGACCACTACGGCTGACTCTGCCGGTGAGCAGGTCGGGGCCCAGTTGGACCCGCAGGTCCGGGTTCTCCGTGGCCGTCTGGAGATTCACAGCGCGCAGAGTATGGTCGGCCAGGCTCACGATCTGCACGTACCCTGGCTCGGGGTACGGCAGTGGGGTGAAGTAGGCGGGGTCGACCCCGTCAATGCGGAGATCGCGTATGTCAAGGGGGTTCGACAGGCGCCGCGGCCATCCTGTCGTTGCCCCACTCTGCGGCGAAGGTGACCTGCGTGAGTTCGCCGCCGTGCAGCCGGTGTGCCGGGCCCAGGATGATGTCGTGTGCGGTGGGGTGCACCTCGTGCCAGAACACCGAGAGCGAGCCGGACAGGTCCTCCAGCACGTAGGCGATGCGCCGCCCGTCCCGGCTGACCAGGGGAGAGAACGCATTGCCGAGGAGGTTGAGATGCTGACGCAGCACCTTCCCCCCGGCCTGGCGGGCGAACAGCGTCGCGCGACCGAATTTGGATGTCGCCAACGTCACCGAGCCGTCTGAGCTCATTGCGACATCCTCTATGGGCCCCTGGACACCGCTCAGCACCCATGCGGCGTCTTTGAACTGGTCGTATCGGCGCAACAGCGCGCTGCGGGCTTCCTGCGTCGGCGCGGTCTTGTAGGCCGCGACAGCGGCCAGGGCGGCCAGCCCTGGGTCGTTCTTGGCCATTTCTTCCGTGAGGCTGGCCAGCGCGCGTGAGCGCCCCTCCGCCGCCCGCTCCGCGCTGACCCGCATCTGGGCGATCGCCGTCATCGCCGTGTCAGTGACGGTGATGAGCAGGACAGCCAGCACCGCGCTCAGCACCGTGCGGTTGCGGGCGCGCCGGCGGGCTGCCTCCCGCTCGGCCAGGTCTTGCCGGATGCTGGCGTCGAGGAAGTCACGGGCGTCGTTCCCGAGCCTGTCACCGTCGTCTCCGCTGGCGTCCTGCGCACTTGCCAACCGCAGACCCCGATACAGGTAGGCCGCATCGCGACCCTTGCCAGCCCACGCGCGGGCGTCCCGGTCGAGCTGCTCCCGTACCAGCAGCGCATCCCGGTCTTCCTCGATCCAGTCGCGCAACTGCTTCCAGGCCCGGATCAGCGCCTCGTGGGTGAACTCGGCCGTGCTGCCGGCGCTGTCCGCGCAGACACCGTCCCCGGTCCAGTTCACGGTCACCAGCCGGTGCTCAACGAACCGATCGAGGACCTGGCGGGCCACGCCATGTCCGGCACCGTCCTCGGGCCCGAGCAACTCGGCCAGCGGCACCTTGCGGCGCGAGGGCTCGCTGCCCTCGCCGAGATGGACCAGCCGCGTCAGCAACCTCCGGGCCCGGTCGCGGTTGGCCAGGCCCACCTTCTCCAGCGCGGTGTCGGCGGTGCGGGCCAACGACGTGCTGACCCCACCGGTCGCCTGATAGCCCGCCAGGGTGAGCTTGCGCCCCTCCCGGCGCCCCCATGTCGCGCGCAGGGTGTGCGACAACAACGGCAGGACGCCACTGGGATCACTGGAGATCGCGGGGAGAACCGTGCCGCCGGTAGAGGCAACTCCCAGGTCCTCCACAATCCGCTCCGCCAGCCCGCCCTCCAACGTGAGCTCCACGCGTTCGGCGGGCTTCTCGATGACCTCACGCAGCTGCGCCGTGCTCATCGGCCCGACCACGACCGGACGGGCCAGGGCCGGCGCCAGCTCGGGATAGGCGGCGCAGTGGCCGAAGAAATCGGCGCGCATCCCGAGCACCACCACCGCCGCGGATGCCCCTTGCGCGGGGGCGCAGGCGGCGTGCAGCGCCTGGATGAAAACCCGGCGGTCGTCCGCGTCGGCACGGGTGGTGAAGAGCTCCTCGAACTGGTCGACAATCAGGAGTCTGCACTGGGCCCGCGTCAGCAGATCGTGCAGCAGAGCGGGCTTGTCGGCCAGGCGATCCCGGACGTCGTCTGGAGCCTCCTGGCCGCAGAACCGCTCGGCGAGAACCCGGACGGAGTCACCGCGGGACTGTTCGGAAGTCCCGGTCGGCGTGAGGATCACGTGACCCTCCGGCCAGGCCTTGTCGGCGGCGGGGATGAGACCCGCCCGCAGCAGCGACGACTTGCCCGCTCCCGAGGGCCCGGTCACCAGCAGCGGCCCGTCCCGCCCGATCTGCGCCGACACCTGATCCCACAGCACGCGGGTCAGATCCCGGCGCCCGAAGAAGTACTGCACGTGTTCGGGCTCGAAGGCTTCCAGACCTCGATACGGGCACCCGTCGTCAGCCCGGCCGGCGCGGGCATGGGCCTGCTTCCAGGCACCCAAGTCGGCTTCGGTGACCCCGACAACGCCCAAGACCTTGCGCAGGGTCGTCCACCGCGGGAAGCTCCTGCCGCTGACCATGTCGTGCACGGTCGCCACGCCGGAGCCCGCCGCGGTGGCCACATCCAGGTAGCTGCCTTCGAACTCCTCGAACAGCTGGCGCAGCGCCGCGTGCAGGTCCGCACGGCTGTTGATCCTGGCCGGGCCGGCCATCAACCCTCCCGATGGAGGCGTCTTTCGGTTCGGCTATTCGGTTTCGTTCGGGATCGTAGAGCTGTCCGTCATCTGCTATTTGCCGGTTTCTGCGAATGTGCGATACCGGATGCGTCTGAATACGGCCGGGCCTGACCGTGGACGTCATGACCACCACGATTCTCACCACGATCGGCGCGACCGTCCTGCTCCTGCAGACCGCCGCCCGCATCCCGCCCGCCGTCACCGATCTCCTCCGCGCCCTCATTCCCGTACGCCAAGCGCTGCGCGAACTCCTGCACCGGCCGCAATCGTCCCAGCAGCCCCCACCCCCACCAGAGCACTAACAGCCACCTCCGTGTCCACCAGCAACCACGCCTGTTCCTCCGGCGCGTTGACCTGGGTAGACAGGGTCAGACACAGCCACTCACACGCGCACGCGCGAAGACCTGGCTGGAAAATCCAGAAACGGGCTCGCTCACGGCCCGGTCCGGGTGGGCGCCGACATTGACGCCGGCACCCCTCGTATCGCGCTCCGCCCACGGCCGCCGGGCAACGCCGCGGACGCTATCCCGCCGATACCCCGGCTCGGCGGCACGAGCAAACGCACGAGAGACCCCCGAGCCCACAGCGACATAGACCGAGCAGATCACCCCAAAGGTACTGAAGCGGAAACAGCAAGCATCGACCGGTGTGAGGATATTGTGCTCTCGACCGTTCCGGGGGCTCCGGAATCGCGTGACGTTGCAGAGGCATGGCCTGGGCAGTACCCGTTGGCGACAATCAGCCGTCCACGGGCGGCGGTGTAGGCAGCGGGGTGCGTGGCGGGGACCACGCCTTGGCACGTCGGGCAGATGTCCGGCTGGTCGGCTGTCATGAACGCCCTTTCAAGGACGTGGAGCGAACGGTGAGAGACACGCTCTGGGTCCACGGCTTCTGTCCCGAGAAACGATAGCCGGATGTCTCGCCGGACAACGCGCCGGGTCGTCAACGGGGACACCGTGGACAACTAGGAAATCTACTTTGTAAAGGGCGCCGGATTGAGACAAGATCTCATTTAGAAGATCACAGTGACACGGGCTTCGCCCGTACATCACCCAAAATCAGGGACCCATTGGGGCCGTTGGAAGGCGGTACCGAGGAGTTGCCGGAGTTGCGCTTCTGCCGGCGTTCCAGCTCCGCCACCCGCACGCTCAGCTCACTGCCGGCAACCGGGTCCTCGACGAACGGCTCAAGGCCGCTCGCTTCAACGTCCGTTTCCAAGAGCGGCGAATCGCCTACCATGAAGCCCGCCTTCTCGACCACGGATCGGGGACGTGGTAGCTGTCGCCACTGCATCACGGCCTGCGGCAGCCGAGGGGCGGAATCGGGTTGCAGGGGCGGCCGCCGGGCCGGGAGAGTGCCACGATGACGGAGATTCTTCTCTTGCCCGGCGGTGGGCGGAGGTCCACGGACTGGCGGCTCGCTGCGCCGTTGCTGGAGGCAGCGGGGCTACGCACGGTGGCAGTCGAGTTGCCGGATCTAGGCTCGTGGTCTTGGGCTGGAGCCGTCGAGTCCGTGGGTGAGGCGATCAACGACCACGGCTTGGAGCATCCTGCCGTGGTCGGGCACTCGCTGGGCGGCATCGTCGCGGCCCTGTGGGCCTCAGAGCATCCCGAGTGCCCGCTCGCGGTCAATCTGGACGGGCATACCAATCCCACCGGGCCCTTCGATGGAGTCGACCCGGTCGGTGCCGAGCACACAATGCGCGCGTTCCTCGCCGAACAGACGGCGGGCGATCCGGAAATGACCCACTTCATCGCGCAGATGGACGCGCTCGACCTCGTCGCCGTCTACCGGGCGGCCCGCTGTCCCCTCCTCGTCGTCTCCTCCAGCGGCTCGGACCTGAGTGCGATGTTGCCCCCGGCCGTCTCGGTGGCCTTCGACGCCTACGTCCGCGGCTTCGCTCGCGAACTGAGGACGGCCGCCGCGCAGACTCCGCTGCTCTGCCTCGCCGACCTGGCCACCGGCCACGACATGCACCTGGAGGCCCCGCACGAAGTGGCGCGCCTCATCCTCGGCCATCTGAGCTCCGTAGCCGGGAGACTCGAGCTTGCCGCGCCGACCCGAGCAATCGTCGTACGCGCACCAGCATGCCGTCGGAGCATCTGATCACGAGTTGAGCACTTCACCGGCGAAGCCCGCATCCATGGCGTTGAAATCGGACCCATGCGCCCTCTGGACGTGTGGACAAACGCCGAACTTGCCAGGCCCGTTGCGCCGCCTGAGCCCTCGGGTTGGCGGCCCTTGTGGTGGGGCTTGCCCGCTGGGTGGGATGTGCCGATCTACTCGGCTGATCTGAAGGGCTGGGTGTCCCACGAGGCGTTTCGCCGTTATGGCAAGCTGTGGCCGGCCGTACCGGCCGAGTTGGCCACCGCGGAGCATCTGGCCGCGTGCGGGCCGCGGCCGCGCAACGCGCTGGGGCCCGACGCGTTCCTCATCGGTCCTGCCTACGTGAACGGGCATCCGGCTTCCGTGCCCCGGTCTGTACAGAACGCCGCCGTCGACGACCACCATCTCCTCGTGGCCGCATCTTTGGGTATCCCCGGCAAGTTTCCATGCATCGTCGACCGTTACCCGGTACGTGCCCTGTATCGACGCAAACAGGCGCTGCCTCATGGCCGACCGCCCACGGCAGCCGAACGTGCCGAGGATCGCTGGGATGCGGCCGCGTGGGCTGCGAGCGTGCTGGCCGATCCCGACAGCGTCATCCTGGAAGTCGGCACCTGGGGAGAGATCGACGACTCCATCGATGGTCCGCAGGAGCGCGCCATGCTGTGCGACCTGGCGATCTACAGCAGCACGGGCGAGCCCTGCTGAAGACACTGGTCAACCCACTTCCCGGCGAAGTTCTTCCGGCCGCGGACCTAGCACGGCACCACGTCACGCCCAAGCAGGTGCGGGCCGCCCCGTCCTTCCGTGAGATTCATGCCACGGTGGCCGCGATGCTGCAGGGACGCCAGGTCGTGTGCCTGGACCGGGCCCGCACCTACGGCGTCTTGTTCTGCGAGCTGGAATTGCGCGCCGGTGACGGCATCCATTGCGACTTTAACGGCGAGTTGCTGCCCGGGCACAAGGTCATGCTCCACAGGTTGAGCCATACCCGGTTCGCTTGTCTGCGCCTGGCCCGCTCACGATTCATCGGTCAGTGGGACAACCGATGCCAGCCCCAGCTCGCCGGCCGGGTGACGGATTCGGCCCGGGCGTTCGAGCGCGCGCGAGCGGCGCTGCAGACGCTGGCGGCGATGGCCGCGGCGGCCCCGAGCCAGTACCGGCAGTGGTGCCTGCAGGCCGAAGCCGCCGAGCGCACCAGCCGCGATCAAAGGCGGACGTTGATCGTCCGCGAGCAGCGAGCCAGGCAGGCCAGAACTCGCAAGGCTGTCCTGGAGCGCAGCGGCGGCTGGTGTGAGAATCCCACCTGCACCGACACCGGATACCGGCACGATGTCACCGATGCCGGCGGCCCGCTGCTGGAGGTCCATCACGCCGACGGGGACCCTGCCGCCGCGTTCGCCTGCGGAGCCCGTGACCATCCGTCCACCATGCTGGCCCTGTGCCGCAATTGCCATGGCCTGGTCACCCACGGCCGCAACCGCGCCGCGCTTAACCTGGTCTTCGCCGCAGCGGCGAAGGAAGCACATCAGCGACTCTGGGCGCATGCAGCGCGCTCAGGAGCGTCGGGTTGATCTCAACGACAATCGGGGCGCCCCGGTCAGGCCCATGGGAGTGCGGGCTGGGGAGCCGGTGGGCGAGACGGGTAATCGTGCTGTCCCGACGGCTTTGAACGAGGAAGCGGAGCGGCTGGCAGCGACGACGGCCCTGCAATCGCGGTGCGGGGAGTCCCAGGGGAAGTACACGCCGATCTGGTGGTTGACGTGCTGGTCCTCCATCCGGGCGAGGGTGTTGCGGGTGACCGGACCGCCCACGGCAAAGCCGCCGGCCATCAGGTGGGCGCCGCCGCTCCGCTCGGCGGTGGATCACGCGAGGTGTGGGAGGCCGGTGACCCCTGCACACCGTAATGCTGGAGCACATCCTCGACCGCGGCCCCGACGGGGCACGCGAGGCCATGCGACGCCGCCTCGGCCTGACCGAGGAGTTCTACGCGCCAGCCAACCTCGCGGAGGTCATCGAACACGGCCTCGCCTCGCCCGAGACGCCCTCCGCCGACGACCTGAGGGCGGACCTGCGCACGCCCTCATGACGCCGCACTGCCCCGCTCGCACCCTTGCGTCACTGATGCCGGCACCAACGTGGGGGCGGGTCAGCCGGCGGCGCGGGAGGTGTCCTCCCACTCGGCCCAGGTCTGCAGTCGCTGGGCGTACACGGCCTTGGCGATGTCGAAGGCCGGGCCCGACAGCAGCAGGCGCAGCGGCGGCTCGGCGGCGTCGGCGGCGGCGCGGGTGTGGCCCGGTCCGGGTGATGGGCGTGCCGGACCGGCGCCGGGCGGGCCAGCCCGTATGGGCCGGGCCCACGGTGCCCAGCGGGTCGCCGGCGGCCACGACCCAGTACGCGCCGTCCTCGGAGTCGGGCTTGACGACCCGCACGGCGGCCAGCTCGGCGTCGCTGTACCAGCGGGCGTGCTGGGACGGGTCGGCGTCGGCTTGCAGTCGGGCGGTCGCCGCGGCGGCCTGGGCGACGGTGAGCTGCGCGCGTACGTCGCTGAGCTGATCCTTGGCGGCGGCGAGGTCCTCGCGCAGGCGGTCGGCATCGCTCACATGCTGCTGGCGGGCCCGGTCCAGCTCGGCGCGGGCCTGGCGCAGGCGTCGGCGGCGGCTTCGGCGGTGGTCTTGGCCTGCTCTGCGGGCCGTGGTCTGGGCGCGGTACTGATGGGACAGCGCAGCGCGAACTCCACACTCATGATCGTCTTGTCTGCCGAGGGAATGGATCGAGAACGGGTGACGGTCGAGCAGTTCCACGCCGCGCGTGCCAAGGAAGATCACGCCGGTCCGGCGAGCAGCCCGGCGAGGGTCGTCAGGGGGTTCAGCCCACATAAGGTCAAAACCCACATTTGGTGGATCATGAAGGGGTGTTGGAGTGCTCTTCCTCGCACCACGCGGGGCACTGTTTCATCTGATCGGGCCTCATTCCGGATGGATCGTCACTGCGTTCCAGCGTGCTGGCATGCCGTCGCCATGGCACTCCACCGCGGTCGCTGACCTGCCGCAATCAGCATGCCGCCATAAGGGGCGAGCTCTATGATCAGGTTCGTCCTGATCGTTGAGATTCGGGGAAGATGTCAATCTCATGCGCCGCGACATGGTCCTTCCGGGTGGCGTCGCCCTTGGCGTCGGCGCGTTCGTCCTCTTCTACCGGGGCCCGGGACAACCGTTCGTCCGCGGTTACGTGAGCGACGTCGGCGCCACCATGCTGGTCTAGGCGTTCTTGGGGCTGCTGTGGCGCACCACCGCCGCACGCCGCGCCCTGGCCACGGCCGCGATCGCCGCCGCCGTCGAGTTCTACCAAATAGTCGGCATGACCCCGCCGGGGATCCGCGGTGTCCTGGTCGGCGCGTTCCCCGACCCATGGGACCTGGTCGCCTATGCCATCGGTGTGGTCACGGCCCTGGCCTGGGAACGCCGATCGGTCCGATCCGATGATCAGACCGGCTGGCTCTCGGACACCACCCCACCGGCCCGCTGACGGTACGAATGCCCCCACAGCGGCGAGGTCATCGGGTTCGTCCTGCGCGGCGGCCAGCCGTTGCAAAGCAGGACGAGGTCTGGCCCATAGCGGCAGCGCTGGAACGTCATGGGCTCGATCTGGTGGCAAGGACATGGTCGAGGACCGCCCCGATGAGCTGGCTGGAGCGGGATTTGCCCACTAATCCGGGGTTGGCGTGGCCCACGGGGCGGGCCGGTGGCGTAGTTGCGCACCGTGAAAGCCGGCCGGGCCGAGCCACGTCGTGAGGGCGGTCCGGAGCGCGTCGGAGTCCGGCCGCTCGCCGGCGCGGGTGACCCAGGCGACATGTCCGTCGGGACGGATGAGTACGGCGTCCGCGTCCAGATCGGAGCCCTCGGCAAGACGGGCGCGAACGAGATCGACTCGGTCCGCCCAGCCGGTCGCGACGCTGTCGAGCGGTGGGAGACCGCCAAGATCCAGCAGAACCGCACGGGCGCGGTGCAGGAGTTCGTAGACGCGGCCGCGGTCGAGATCGAGATCCGGGATCCGGCGGCCGAGAAGGTCGTCCGTCCCCTCCATCGGATACCTGACGTCGGTCGCCGTGATCATGCCGGCCAGGCGCAGCCGTACCTCGTCGATGCCGATGAGGTCGCCCAGCACCTCGCGCAGAGCTGAGGTGTGGTCGTCCACCCGCCACAGCGCGGTCTGGGCGCGGGTGTTGTGCAAGACGCGGGCGGCGACTGGGTGGCGTTCGGCGTGGTAGGTGTCCAGCAGCAGGTCAGGGGCCTGGCCGCGGACGACGGCGGCGAGCTTCCAGCCGAGGTTGACCGCGTCCTGCACGCCGGTGTTCAGGCCCTGACCGCCCGCCGGGAAGTGGACGTGCGCCGCGTCGCCGGCCAGGAGAACCCGGCCTGCGCGGTAACGGTCGGCCTGGCGGGCCGCGTCGCCGTGCCGGGAGAGCCAGCGCGGCGAGTGCATCCCGTAGTCCGTCCCGGCGATCTTGAGCATGGCCTTGCGGAGGGTCTCCAGAGCCATCGGTGCGTCCCGGTCCGCGACGTGATCGAACTCGTTGGTCAGCACCCGGTACCAGTCCGGGCCGTACGACAGCACCGAGAACCTGCCGTGCTCGCGCCGCTCCTGGAAGATGTCGGCCGCGGGCGGCTCGGCGAGCTCGACGTCGCCGAGCATCGCGGTCATCGTGGCCGGGGTGCCGGGGAAGGCGATGCCGGCGAGCCGGCGCACGACGCTACGGCCGCCGTCGCAGCCGACGAGGTAGTCCGCCCGGACGCGCGACCCGTCCGCGAGCTCCACCGTGACACCCGTTTCGTCCTGGGTGAACCCCGTCACCTCGGCGCCGCGGCGCAGCCGTGCCCCCAACTGCGCCGCGCGCTCCTCCAGCAGCCGTTCCACCTCGGCCTGCAAGATGAGCAGAGCGTACGGATATCGCGTCGCCATATCGGATAGGTCGAGACCGAGTCCGGAGAAGTGCACGTCCTGCCGCGGCCGTCCGCGCTCGAGGAACCCGTCGAGCAGACCCCGCTGATCGAGCACCTCCATCGTGCGGATGTGCAGGCCTCCGGCCCGCGATTCCACCGTTCGAGGCTCCGGGAGCCGCTCGAGGACGAGCACATCGATGCCGGCGAGCCCCAGCTCGCACGCGAGCATCAGCCCGGTCGGCCCCGCTCCGGCGATCACTACCTGTGTATCGGTCATGGTCAACTCCTTGGTCGTCCTTCAGTCGAATTGGTCAACACACGCAAAGAGGCGGAGACGCGTTCATCGACCGCCACAGGACGTGTCTCCTGCGGCGGCGCATCTGCAGCGGCAACTTCGCTTGCGCCAGACATGTGCGATCGCGACCTACTGCGCTGTGGCTTGCCGACTCCTACCGGCTGATCTGACGCGGAACCGTCAGGGCGAGGAGTTTGTCCGGGTTGCGGATGACGTAGAAGTTGGTGATCTTCCTGTCGCCGACCTCGAACAGGCAGACGCCTACCAGGTGATCGCCGTCGTAGGCGGCCATCGCGGGCGCGTTGTTGCAGTTGACCATCTCGATCCGCGAGTCCGGCAGCCGCCCCACGCGGAACAGTTCCGTGACAAGCACGGCCACTTTCGCCGCGCCCACCACCGGCTGGCGCGCCGCGGTGACCTTGCCGCCGCTGTCGGCGGTCCACGTGGCGTCCGGCGCGAGCAGCGAGAGCAGCCCCTCCATGTCACCGGTCGCCGCCGCGGACATGAACTGCTCGGTGATCTGCGTGGTCGTCCCAGCGTCGACGGGGTCGAAACGTCTACGCCGCGCCTGTACGTGCCCGCGGGCTCGGTGCGCCATCTGGTGCACCGTCGCCACGGACTTGCCCACCGCTGCGGCGATCTCGTCGTAGTCGAACCCGAACACCTCGCGTAGCACGAACACCGCGCGTTCATTGGGGGTGAGCGTTTCGAGCAGTACGAGCATCGCCATCGACACCGACTCGGCGAGCACCACATCGGCCGACGCGTCGTTCTCCTCCAGCAGCAGCGGCTCGGGCAGCCAGGAGCCGATGTACTCCTCGCGACGGCGCGTGCTCGCCCGCAAGGCGTTGAGCGCCTGCCGGGTCACCAGCCGCGCCAGATACGACTTGGTGTCCCGCACCGCCGCGAGATCCACCTTGGCCCACCGCAGATAGCTGTCCTGCAGCACGTCGTCGGATTCGGTCGCCGAGCCGAGGATCTCGTACACGATCGTGAACAGCAGCGGCCGCAACACGGTGAACCGCTCGGCGTGCTCGTCGGCGCTCACGGGGAGGTGACCGCCCGCGCAGCGGAGGCCGACTGGTCCGGGCGCGGGCCACCCTTGGGCCAGCCCATGGAACCGGGCTTGCGTGCCTCGCCGCGGATCCTCTTCGACACCACGAACTTGCAGGTCACTTCCTTGATTATTGCGCCCATGCGGCCGGGGATGTAGACGTTCACGGCGGTGTCGTCCTTACCGGCGATCTGTCTGATGCCGGCGTGCCGGCCGAGGCTGACGCACGCGCCCGTGAAGGCCAGATTGATCATCGCCGGTTCGGTCCCCGCGATGCGGCTCAGCACGGTGTCGGCGGCCTGCGCTCCGAGCGGCCCGGCGGCGTAGCCGCTCATCCGCAGCGGCTGGCCCGACGGTGCGGCGGCGTCCCCGGCCGCGACGATGCGGTCGTCGTCGATGCTGGTCAGCGTCTCGTCGGTGAGCAGCCGCCCGAGCGCGTCGGTGCGCAGCCCGCTCGCAGCCGCCAGCTCCGGCAGTCCGAAACCGGCCGTCCAGATGGTCAGTGCGCTCGGACGTACCACACTGTCGGCAGAACCGTCGGCCAGGACGACCGCGTCCGGCCGAACCTCGGTCACCGCGCCGCCCTCGAGCACGGCGACATCATGGCGGGTCAGCCATTTGGCGACGTATCGGCGCCCCCCTGCGCTCAGGTAGGGCGCCAGGGTCCGGCCACACACCAGCGTGACCTTGCGCCCTTGTTCGGCCAGTTCGGCGGCCGTCTCGACGCCGGTCAATCCGCCGCCAACCACAGTGACCGGAGCATCGAGGGGCAACTCCTCCAGCCTGGCGCGCAGCCGCTGCGCGGACTCCAATTCCGCGATGGGCCAAGCGAATTCGGCCGCGCCTGGCACCGAGGGGACCGCGCCGGTGCTGCCGACGGCGTAGATGATGTAGTCGTAGTCCAGCGCGCGGCCCGACGCCAGCCGCACGGTGCGGGCGGCGGTGTCAATGCGCGTTGCGCTGTCGACGACCAGTTGGATGCCCTCGCCGAGCAGCGTGCCGTAGTCGATCGTGGCGTCGCCGGTACGGGCCACGAACT
Source organism: Nonomuraea sp. NPDC049625 (assembly GCF_040675285.1). Classification (NCBI taxonomy): domain Bacteria; kingdom Bacillati; phylum Actinomycetota; class Actinomycetes; order Streptosporangiales; family Streptosporangiaceae; genus Nonomuraea; species Nonomuraea sp. NPDC049625. Next base: position 128,033 of record NZ_JBFAOQ010000010.1, read on the forward strand.
GGTGCAGCCGGATGCGTTCGACGAACTCCGGGCGGGGATTGACCAGAGTGATGTCAACGTTGTCGCGCATCCGCAGACGGTTGGCCGCCAGCGTTCCGGCGTAGCCGCCACCGATGACCACGACCTTGTGGGATGTGTTGTGTTCGGTCATGCCCTCAAGACACCGGGGATCACAGCTACATGACAGGACGCGACGTGACATGCGTCACTCCACTCAGGAGCGCGGAACACATGCTCGCGGCAGAGCCTTCGGCCCATCCCAACCGTGACACAGAACTTCCGTTCGTCTACGTCACAGCTGGAAAGGGCGCAGCATGGGCACGCGCGAGGACAACACTAAGGCAGTCACGGCCGGCCGCGAAGCAGGCCGCCGCGGCGACCCGCCAACCGTCTGCCCCTACCCGGGAACGTCGACCCTGCGCACCGCGTGGATCCGGGGATACGCCGAACAGCGCCCCCTGCCCAGGCCGGCCGACCGCGACGAGTAGCACGCCCACCGACACCGGCGCCGCACCGCGCCACCCCGCAGACCCAAGGGCCCGCCACCGGCGGGCCCTTTCGCATGCCCGCGACGGCCGGGCTTCTCGATGGTGATCGGGCCCGTTGATGGCATGGGCCTGGGGAGGAACTCCGACGTGCGTACCGACTGGGAACAGGAATGAGCTGATCAGCAGGTGGACCCTGGTCCTGGCACCCCGCCGCCGTACCCACTGATCAACCGAGTGGCGGCTCGCCGGAGCTATGGGAGTTCCGGGCCTGCTCGGCCGATTCCCGGCTCACCCAAACTATTCCTTGACACGAATATTCGTTATGGCGAATACTTCTGCCTATGGAGACAGCGGACGCACTTCTCATCGCACTGGCCGACCCGGCCCGCTGGCGGCTAGTGACCCTGCTGGCCGAGCGGCCCCGCTCGGTCGGCGTCCTCGCCCAGCTCGCCGAGGCGCGCCAGCCGCAGACGACCAAGCACCTGCAGACCCTCGAGCGCGCCGGCGTCGTCACCTCCCAGCGCACCGGCCAGCGCCGCGTCTACGCGCTCCGCTCCGCTCCGCTGCGCCACCTGGCAGCGGCGCTCAGCCGGCTCGCCGACACCGCAGAGCAGGCCGGCGGCCCGCGCGAGACCTACGACCGGTACGGGCTCAGCCTCCAGGCGGAGCGACTCGCCGCGGAGGAGCCGGGGTGGGCCGACGGCCGCTCGTTCAGGTTCCTCCGGTCGCTGACGCAGCGCCCCGAGCTGATCTGGCGCCACCTCACCGAAACGCCCCTGCTCGCCCGCTGGTGGACGCCCGACGACCTGCGCGTCTCCGAACTCGTCTTCGAGGCGCGACCGGGTGGACGGATCGTCCTGGAATACCGCGACGCCGAGGACGCCGACGGCTCCGACCTGGTCGCCGGGCGCGCGCAGGGAGTCGTCGACGATGTACGCCCCGGCGAGCGCCTCGCCTACCGCTCCTCCCCGATGCTTCCCAGCGGCGACATCGCCTTCACCACCCACGTCGCCTTCGACCTACGGCCCACCGACACCGGCACCGACCTCGACGTTCAAGTTCAGATCACCGACAGCACCGTCGACTCCGCGGACTTCATCGCGGGCATCGAGATCGGCTACGGCCAGACCCTCGACAAGCTTGCGGCGACCCTCACCACGTACAACACCGACACGCACAACACCAATACAAGGAGCACGAAATGACGAACACGACCGGTCGCAGGGTGACCGCGAACCTGAGCCTCACCCTCGACGGACGCTACAACGGTCCCGGCGGGCCCGGCGATTTCGCCGCGTTCGCCCCGTATGTAACCAGCGACGTCGCCCGCAACCACATGACCCGCATGTGGGAGCACGCGACGACGGTACTGCTCGGCCGGATCAACGCCGAGGGATTCCTGGGTTACTGGCCGTCGGTCGCCGAAGACGACAACGCCGATCCGCGCGACCGCGGATACGCCAAGTGGCTGGTCGACACGGAAAAGGTAGTCTTGTCGACCACCCTGACCGACGCACCGTGGGAACGCGCCCGCGTGGTGAACGCCCCCGCCGCAGACGTCGTCACCGAGCTCAAGACCAGCGGTGAAGGCGACATCCTCGTCAACAGCAGCGCCAGCATCATCAAGCCACTCCTGTCGGCAGACCTGCTCGATCGGCTCTACCTCATGATCTTCCCCGAGATCGCCGGAGGCGGCCAACGACTGTTCGACGACGGCCTGCCGGCTACGAAATGGACGCTCACCCGCCAGGAGACCGGCGAGCTGGGCGAACTCGCCATGGTCTACGACCGATTCCGCTGAGCCAGCACGTCAGCGCAGCCCGTAAACAGGCTGTGGGAACGGTCAACTCTCCGCCGAGCCAACGTTCGCGGCCACCTTGGCGACCACTTTCTCGACCACTTTCTCGACCGCCTTCAGCGCGGCGGCCAAGCGCTCACGATCGCCCGGTTCCAGGGCGGCCTCGCCGAGCTGGTGTGCCAGCAACTCCAGATGTGTGGCGAAGCGCCTGCAGGCGTCAGCGGCAACGTCGACCGGGTCGTGGGTGGGTGGTCCCGGGGGCTCAGTGGCCTTGGCCGAAAATCCAACGAACCCGCCGCTGACCTGCGTTAACACCGGCTCTTAGGTGGGTTGATCGGCACGCTGGACGCCTGCTTGGAGAGGGTTGTCAACCCCGATCCATCCGCTGGTGGAGCGTTCAGGCCCTGGAACTATCGGGAGCGGCCCCGAGCACAGGACCGTCGGGCAGCAACAGCGGAGAATCCAACGAACCCACCCGTGGCCAGCGGAGCCTTCGGGATTCGCGGATCGGTCAGCTCCCGGTCATCGGTGTTTGCGTCGGGCGGCGGCGGGGTCGCGGGAGGCGACGTGGTCGGCCACGGCGTCGACGCCTGGCCGGGCGTACCGCTCCAAGGAGCGCACCGAAGCATGCCGGGAACGGGCGAGCAGGGTCGGGGTGTTCGTGCCGTCCTCAGCCTCATGCGTCAGCGCCGAGTGGCGGAGCTGGTGGAGGGTCCATCCGCCGAGCAGTTCGAGTTCGTCGGGGCCGGTGACGCCAGGATTGGCCAGAGCGCGGGTGTGGAACTCGAACAGTTCGGCGGCGCGCCGGTAGGACAGGCGGGCCCGGCCGGTGGTCCGGCATTTGTCCCTGGTGGCGGTGCGGGCGGGGGCTTTGCGGGTGGTGAGGAACACCGGCCCGGTGTTGCGGCCCTTGGTGAGGCGGGGCAGGAGTTGGGCGGTGCCGGACTGCCAGTGCACCCAGTCGGTCGCGCCGCCCTTGGAGACGACCTTGCCGCGTTTGTCGTCGGGCAGCAGGTCGTCGACGTCGAGGGTCAGAATCTCCTCCGCCCGTGCGCACGTCTCGTACAGCATCCGCCACAGCGCCTGCTCCCGCAGCGCGACCTTCAACGCGAACAGGTCGGCGATCTGGTCGCGGGATAGGGCCTTGGTGCGGTCGGGCGGCGCGGGCCGGCGTTCGATGCCGGCGATGGGGATGGCCGTCAGTCAGCCGCGGCCGCGCCACCAGGCGACGGCGGCCTTCATCACCGACAGCTCGCGGTTGACCGTGTTCGGGTCGACCAGGCGTGCCCGCTCGACGAAAGCGGCGGTGATCGCCTCGACCGCGCCGGGCGCGTTCAGGTCGGCGAATGCAACGACCGGCGGCACGGCGCGGCGGCGGTTGACGCCGAGCGGCGCCTGCTCGCCGCGGGCGAGCCACGCCCACGTGGTGAGGGAGATCTTGTAGGCGCGCTTGGACGACGCGCCGATCCCTGCGGAGCGGAGGTAGGCCTCGACCGCGTCGGCGTAGGTCTCGGGTTCGTCGCGGCCGAGGGGGATCACCTCGGCGGCGCTCGCGCTCATGGTTCGCGACCCTCCCGTCCTCCCGCAGTAAATCCGGTATTTACTGCGGCAGTCCGGGGCATGGCCCTTCTGGTTTGTGCCTGGTCATCGTTACGGCGTCAGCAGCAGCAGCATCGTGGTTGCCCCGGCGACCACTGCCAGGAGCACGGGAGCCGTGGCGTGGGAGCGGTGGCGCCGATGGGCGAAGTCGCGGGCGCGCACGTGATAGCCGATCGCGCCGATCAGCAGCAGCGTGAGACCGGCCGCTGCCGCTACGGCGATCGGCCTCCACAGGAGGCCAGCCACAAGCCCCAGGGCACCGGCGATCTCCAGGACGCCGATGGTTCGGGTCATCGCCGAGCCCACGCCGAGCCGCAAGAGGTTGGCGGTCACCTGAGGGCGCAGCAGCAGCTTTTGAGCGCCGGCGAGCAGGAAGACAAGAGCGACCAGAGCGCTCAGTGTGGTGGCGGCGAACGACATGGCATGAACCCTTCCAACAAAGAACGAATGTTCCTTCACTATGGCGTGGGCGGCGAAGTTGTCAAGGACGAATGTTCGTTCTACGTTCTGTCCCATGGCACGCATGCCCAAAGAACATCTCGAAGCCCGCCGCCGCCAGATCCTGGACGCCGCCCGCCGCTGCTTCCTTCGCAACGGCTTCCACGCCACGTCCATGCAGGACGTGCTGGCCGAGGCGGAACTGTCGGCCGGAGCCGTCTACCGCTACTTCAAGAGCAAGGACGACATCATCGCTGCGACCGCCTCCGAAGCTCTGGCCGAGGTCGCTTTGGCGTTCGAGGCGGACGACGCGACGCCGCCGGATCTGGACGACATCGTCGACCTCGTGCTGGGCGTCGGCCGTCCGCCGCTGTCCGGCTCACGCGAGTCCGCGCAGTTGCTGGTCCAGGTGTGGTCGGAGGCGCTGCGCTCGCCGTCGTTGTGCGCGAAGCTGAAGGAGGTCATGCAGGAGGCGCGCAGCGTGGTCGGCGGCCTCGTGGCCCGCCACCAGCGGCGCGGGCTTCTGCCTGCGGACGTCCCGGCGGGGCATGTGGCCGATGTCCTGGTGGCGCTTGTGGACGGGTTCCTGGTGTTGCGTGCGGTGTACGGCCACGCGGATCCGGCGGCGTTCAGGAGTGGGCTGAAGGCCCTAATGTCGGCGTCGGCGCAGACCGGCCAATAGAGAACGAACATTCGCTCTTGACGCTGGCGTTGGGGTCGTGCTGTTCTAAAAGAACGATCATTCGTTCTAGGGATGGATCCGTGACAGTGAACGCTGACATCCTCATCGCCGGTGCGGGACCGACCGGCCTGGTGCTGGCCATAGAGCTGGCGCGCAGAGGCGTGATCCCGCGCGTCGTCAACGCCGAAAGCGCCGACCACCGAGAGAGCCGGGCGGTCTCCATCGTGGCTCGATCGCTGGAAATGCTGGACGACCTCGAGCTGGCCCAGGCCGCCCTCGACCGAGGCGTCCCGCTGCACACGCTGAACTTCTACCAGGGCACGACGACCCTGGCCGAGATGGACGTGACAGCCGTGGACTCCTCGTTCCCGCTGGACCTGTGCATCCCGCAGTGGCAGACGGTCGCGCTGCTGCGTGAGCGCGCCGAGCACCTCGGGGTCACCGTCGAATGGGGCACCCGCCTGCTCGGGCAAGAGGCGGACGAGCACGGCGTCAGCGTGGAACTCGAGCACGGGGACGGCCGCCGCGAGCGGTATCGAACAGGCTGGCTGATCGGTGCCGACGGCGCCCACAGCACCGTTCGCGAGACGGCGGGCATCGGCCGGGCAAAGACCGATCTGAAGCGGGGCTTCATCCTGGGCGACGTCGCCGTGGACTGGCCGCTGACGCGGGACCGTTTCCACGTCTACTTCGACCGATCCGGCCTGGTGGCCGTCTTCCCCATGGTCGGAGGCTACTGGCGCATCCTGGCCAGCACGCCGGACGACCGGCCACCGCGCACCCCCGGGCTGGACGACTTCGCCACCTGGATCGCCGAACGCACCCCCCTCGACCCTGGAGTCCGCGACCTGCAGTGGAGTTCGTCGTTCGTGGCCCGCGAAAGCCTGGCCGACCGGCTCCGCGACGGCCGGATCCTGCTGGCCGGAGACGCCGCGCACAGCCACAGCCCGGTGGGCGGCCAGGGCATGAACACCGGCATGCAGGACGCCTACAACCTGGGCTGGAAACTCGCGCTCGTCGTCACCGGCCGCGCCGAGGAATCCCTCCTGGACAGCTACCAGACCGAACGCTGGCCCGTGGTAAAGGCCGTGGTAGAGGCAACCTCGACCACCACGAAGGTCGCCACCGGCACCACCCTGGTCGCCCGCAGAGCCAGACGGCACGCGCTGCGCCTGCTCGGCAGGCTCAACCCCGTGCAGCAGCGCCTGTCGAACGCCTTCGGCGAACACCTCGTCCACTACCGCGACAGCCACCTCGTCTTCCAACGCTGGCACGAGTCCCCCGCCAGGGCGTGGAGTGACATCGCCGGTACCGGACCGGAAGCCGGCGAGCTGATGCGCGACGTCTACCTCGAAAACCGCCAGGGCCCGGTCTCACTGCGGCACCTCCTCCGCACCCCCGGCCACCACCTTTTGCTGTTCACCGCGGACACCACCGACTCCACCACCCTGGCCCACTGGCAGGCCACGGCATACGAGGCGATGGCCGGGCACGGCGAGGTCCATCTCATCACCCGCGGCCACCTGCCATCCGGCCTCTCCGGCGGCGTCTTCGCCGACCTGCGCAGCGAGGCCCACAACCGCTACGGCGTCCGCCGCCCCAGCCTGTACATGATCCGCCCGGACAAATACGTCGGCTACCGCGGCGACAGCATCGACCTCGCACCCGTCAACGACTACTTCCACGCCCTGGGCACCACACCCGTAAAGGAAAAGACGACACCATGACACCGGACCCGACCGTCCCCGACAGCCTGACCGGGATCGGCGCGACCGCCTTGGGAGTAGCTCTCCTGCGCGCCCAAGAGAGCGAACGCCCGGACCGCCTGTTCGACGACCCCTACGCACGGCGCTTTCTCCAGGCCGTCGCCCCGGACTCCACTCCATGGGCCGCCGGCGCCTCACCCGCAACGGCACGTTTCCTGCAGGCGATGGCCGAACAAGTCGCCGTACGCACCCGCTTCTTCGACCGCGCGCTGCTGAACGCGACCGCGCAGGGCTGCGACCAGGTGGTCCTCGTGGCGTGCGGCCTGGACGCCCGCGCATTCAGGCTTCCCTGGCCGCCCGACACCACGATCTTCGAGCTGGACTTCGCCGACGTGCTCACGTTCAAGAGCGCCGTACTGGCTCGCCACCATGCCACCCCTGCGTGCCAGCGCATCGAAGTCGCCGCCGACCTGCGCCAGGACTGGCCACAGGCGCTGGAAGCGGCCAGCTTCGACCTGGAGCGACCGGCCGCCTGGCTGGCCGAGGGCATTCTCTACGCGCTCCCACCCAGCGCCGCAGACCTGCTCCTCGACCGGATCACCGCCGCCTCCGCCCCCGCGAGCACACTCGTCCTTGACCACGCCGAGGACTCCGAACTGCTGCGCGCCGCCCGCGCGGACATCTCCGCCGAACTCGTCGACCTGTGGCAGGGCGGCCCCGCCGAGAACCTGGACACGTGGCTCGCCAGGCGCGGCTGGCAGCCCGACGTGACGGACATCACCGAGGCCGCCACCGCCTGCCGACGCCCCGCACCGCCCGCGTTCGACCCCGACCGTGCGGACGCCGGGCGCGGCTGGCTGGCGACCGCCCAACTGGGCTGACCGTATGCCGCCGCCCGTCTCGACGCCGGACAGCGGCACACGGGTGGGCGGCTGGATCAGAGGGTGCGCTGCCCAACCAGGCCAGCCATTCGGCCCTCGTCGATGACGGTCTCCTGACCAGCCCTATTAGCCCATTCCGTCTTACTTGGTCTGCCCCCCCACTGGAACCCCGACGTCCGCGCCGGACGTCATCCAACGCATCCTCGCCGCCATGGCCGAAGCCTGCGGAACCGACACCCCCGCCCCCACCTGGTGGGTCAACTTCCGCACCATCGACGAAGGCAACTGGGGATCCAGCGGAACCGTCACCTCCATCCACGACATGCTCAACACCGGCGTCTTCACCCCAGAACGAGCCGCCGCAATCCGCGACTCACTCATCTGACGCCGACAAACGCTCAACGCCACGACCAGCCCGAACGAGGCGAAGGCGGGAGACTCAGGGGTTGAGGAGGAAGCTGGTGCCCACGTCGGTGACGGCGGTAGGTCGCAGCGGCCGCCAGCCCTCGACGAGCTTGGCGAGTCCGGCTTCGATGTCGACGGTGATGAACCCGAAGAAGTTGATGTTCTCGCGGTGGCCGGGGGCGATGAACGACAGCAGCTCATCGCGGATCTCCCGGCCCTGGGAGCGCAGCTCGGAGATCGCGACTCCGTAGTACTCGGTCGTCCAGGTGATGACGGCGTTGGTGAGCAGGGTCAGGCACCACGCCTGCTCAGTCTGGTCTTGGAAGTGGGGCGGACGATGGTGCCCTGCTGGGCGTAGTGCAGGTCCCGGCGCAGGGCATGCAGGGATTCGCCCTTGTTGAGCTGCTGGGAGATCTTCCGCCGGTACACCGGATCCGACAGGTAGCTATTAGGGCCGCGTGCAGGGTCCGGCGCATCCGCCCCCACTCCTTGAGCGCCGTCGCCAGCGTGTTCTGCCGGGACGCCGCCGACCACTTCCCGACGATCAGCGACGCGGTCGCCTCGCCGAACTTCAGTGACCCGCCCATCCGCAGCAGGTCGGGATAGCACTCGATGATCAGATCGGTGTTCCACCGGTCGGCCAGGAGCGGCCCGGCGTGCGGGTAGAGGGCGTTGGTCGCGCCGGGGGTGTCGACGCGCAGCATCGTGATCCGCCCCAAATCCCGGATCCGCGGGGTGAGGGCCTTGCCGACCAGGTCGAACAGCCCGAAGTTCACCAGGGTCGTTATGTGGACACTGTCAAGCAGCGACGTTCTCTGTCCTCATGGCGCCTTGATCGATAAGGTGTTCGGCCATGGGCGTCTTGGTCGACTACTTCACGGCAGAGTCAGATCAGTCAGCCGAACGAGCTCTGTCCGGCGGGCCCGCGCGCGTGAAGTTGCCATATGTCGACTGCAAGGGGTGGATCGACGAACTCGGAGACCTGGTAGCCGAGCTCAGCGGACGCGACGTCAGCGAGTTCGGCGACAGCGAGGTCGTCGTGGACGACAGTGAAGTATCGGGCGTGGACCGGGTGGTGCCGGAGACGGTCGCCGCGCTCGCCGCCATAGAAAATGCGCGGCTGAGTGAGTATGCCGAGGACGAGCTGCTCAACGACTACGAGATCGAACGCATCACCGCCTTGCGGGACCTGGCCCGCGAGGCGGTGCGGCTCAGCCACGGGATGTATCGCTGGATGTGCGTCTGAACGGGGCGAACAGCTCTTCGTGGAGGACGGGCGGTAGCTTGCGGCCCAGCCTCGCCGGGCTCACCAGAGCCTGATCGTCGGTCCATGCGCGCGCCGTGTCGGCGAGGAACTCCAGTGCGGAACGGGCCTCCTGGCGATGCTTCTCGTCCGGCCAGCTGTCGACCAGCGGCAGCACCGAACTCGCCCGCTCGGCGATCCGGTCGAGGAGCGCGTAGCCGGGCAGGCCGGGAAAGCGCTGAGCCCGCAGGTCGATGTGGCGGAAGGAGACGTTGTCGAGTTCGGCGGCGGTGAAGTCGTTGCCACTGAAGTCGTTGTGGTCTCTGCCAAGCACTGCCTGGTCGCGATCGGCCGGGCGGCCCCAGAAGTTGATGCTGCGTACCGGGCCGCGGAAGACGCAGTCGACGAACTCCGCCTCGCTCGTGTTCGTCTGCTGCCGCAGGCGAGACCGGTCGAAGGTGCACCCCTCGAACCGGACGTTGCCGAAGGCAGTGAACTCCGCGAATCGAGTGCGGCGGAACACGCAATCGCGAAAGACGGTCTGCGGCCGCGCGGCGCCGTCCCACTCCTGTCCGCCGCCGCCCGTGCCGGTGCTGCCCATCAACAGTTGTTCGAAGGCGGTGCCGGTGAAGTCGCAGCCGTCGAACTCGCTGCCAAAGGCAACGAAACAGGGCAACCGCATCGCGGTGAAGTCCACCTTGACCGATCTCGCGCGGTCGAAGATCACGTCGGTCACGCCGGCGGGAAATGGGAACCGCTGATCGCAGAGCTCCCCGCGAGCGATTCTCGCGCTGCGCCACTCTTCATTGGTCGGCGCGAGGGTGAACGGCTCAAACGTCTACACGTCAGGCTGCCTGAACGTAGAGATTCATGTGCGGAGTTTCGCATTCAACCCCGACAAACCTTTCGATCATCTGCGTCGGCAGGGTGGAGGGGTCGTCTGGATGGGGCCTTGTCCGAGGTCAGCGAGGAGGGCTTCGAGCCGCCGGACCACGGCCTGATGTCGTTCGACCTCGCGGGTGCAACCGCGTTCGTCGGCGTCCTGGATCAGTTGCTGTTCCACCTCTAGACGGGCCCGGAGCCGTGGGGGCGTAGTCCGGGGTGGTGACGAACTTGGCGCAGGTCAAATAGAGGTCGCACTCGCATGGGCCCTCGGCTGGCAGGCGCAGGCAGTGGCCGAGCTCGAGTTCGGTCTTGAAGAAGTTGGTCTTCAGCCAGTGCACCGCCTCGTCGGGCAGGACGCCGGACTTGACGTCGACTGCGGCGGGGCCGGCCGGACCTGGCGATCGAACTGCTCGAACAGGGACGCGGGGTGCTCTGGGCGTAGTCCCTCGACGTGGCCACCGACATCACCGCTCTGCGCGAGGCGCGTCCGGGGCTCGCCGCCGCCCTCAGCGCCGTACGGACCGAGCTCAACGCGCCGGCGGCGACGGTACGGACCGACGATGACGCGCTGGCGCCGATGGAGGAGACCGAGCTGAACGCGGTCGCGGCGTCGGTGGACCGCAGGATGAGCCTGGCCCTCCGGTGGGAGGCCCTGGTACGCGAGGTCCGGGCCCTGCCGGGGTTCGAGACGTTCCTGCTGCCCCCGACGGCCGGCCACCTGCGCTCCGCCGCCCGTGGCGGCCCGGTCGTCATGCTCAACGTCAGCTCGATCCGCTGCGACGCGCTCATCCCTGCCCGGTCCGTGGCCGATCGGCTCAGCGGCGGACGCGGTAGCGGATGTGGGTGGCCTCGGGCGTGTCGAGCACCTGAATGATCTCCAACTCGATCTCCGACGGCAGGACGTCGAACAACCGGCGCCCTGCGCCCAGGAGTACTGGAATGTGGTGGATCTGCACTTCATCCAGCACTCCGGCCTCGAGGGCCTGCTGCACCGTGTACGCGCCGCCACGAATCTGGACGTCCCGTTCCCCGGCGGCGGCCTTCGCCTGCGCCATCGCGCTTTCGATCCCGTCGTTCACGTAGGTCACCAGCGGATAGCCCCACCTGGCGGCCGGGCCGGGCGGCCGGTGGCTGGGGACGAAGATCGGGAGACCGCCGTGAGAGCCGCCCCAGTGGTCCATGAGCTCAGCGGTCCGCCGTCCCGCGAGGATCGCACCAGCTCCGTTCCATTCGTCTTGGAACTGCTTGACCGGCCCGGGATGCTGGTCCGAGTCAGCCCACTTGTGCAGCCGCTCCCCATCGTTGCCGCCGAGGAAGTCGTTGGGATCGGCGATGTACCCGTCGAGGGACATCGACATGTCGAGCACTGATTTGGACATGGCCCACTCCTTGTTTCACGGCGTGGCCCCTCGGCCACCGCCTGCTCCCGGGTCCGGAGATTAACTGTGTCCCCAAAACACTGTGTACGGTAGAGACAGTTTTGGCGGATGGCAAGCGGGAGGCGACGTGGCGGTCAACGAGGATCCGAGGACACTGGCGGAACTGTTGTGGGGCCTGCGGAAGCCGCGCATCAGAGGCCCCAGGCCCGCCTTCGACCTCGCCCGGCTGGCCGACACCGCCGTCAAGGTCGCCGATACCGAGGGCCTGGAGGCGGTCTCCATGCACCGCATCGCCGCCGAGCTCGGCCTCACCAAGATGGCCCTGTACCGCTATGTCAACGGCAAGACAGAGCTGATGGCCATCATGATCGAGGCGGCGGTCGGCACACCCCCCGACCTGAGCGGGGCGGCCGGCTGGCGGGCCAAGCTGGAGGAGTACGCCCGCGGACTGTCCACCGCCTGGCGGCGCCACCCCTGGCTGCCGTCGGTCACCGTGGGCGACCGCGTCATGGGACCACGTGAGACCGCATGGCCCGAAACAGCCCTCAGTGCCCTCACCGACACCCCCCTGACCGAACGCGAACGGCTCGACGCGGTCATGATGGTGTCCCACCATATCCGCGCCACCCACCCGGCCGCCACCCAAGGCACTCAGACCTGGACGGACGGCAGCGCCGCCCCCATCATGCGCGACCTGCTACTGCTCAACGCCAGCCGCTTCCCGCTGCTTGCCACCACCGTGACCATCCCCTCAACCACCACCACCCAGGAATTCGGCCTCCTCGCCCTCCTCGACGGCCTCGAACGCACCATCACTCAACGCACCCACAACAACGGCGACGAACAAACGGCTTCGCGCCCAGATCCTCCGTAAGCGGCGACCACCAGCGGGCCCCCGAACACGATCTGCCCACCGACGGCCGGATTCCGGCTGGTGCCACTCCCGCGACCCTGTGAGTCTCCTCAGGAACCGGAGTCGAGCAGATGAGCGGGGATGCCGAACCCGGTTACCTGGTGCGCCTGTAGCGGGTTCTCTGGCCGCGAGGACTGCGGACCCTACGGCAGGGCCGCCGCGAAGTCGGCGTGTGCTTGCTCGATCGCTTCGGGGTAGGCGCGCTGGCCTTCACATGCTCGGCGAGCGCCCGGTAGAGGGGTCCTGGTAGCAATGGCGAAGGATTCAACGGATATGCCTCTCGCCTGCGCTTATGTAGAGGTCTCAGGTTAATAGGCCAGACCTGAGCCCTGTTGTCTATACAGGCCAGAGGCATATCTGTTGGATTTCCAGCCGAAGCTACGGGGACCCCGGAGGAGTTGACGCCTGACGCCCTGCCCGTCTACGGGGCCGTCCTCACGTTCGGCCATCCGTACCACACGGTCTCGGGCACTGTCGGACTCTGGTCCAGGTATCCCCTTGCGAACTCCCGGCCAGTGGACATCAGGCCCGTGGAGGTCGGAGGAGACCGGAGCCGAGGGGTGCGGTCCACCGTGCGGACGCCATCCGGCGACGTGGCCGTGTACATCGCCCACCTGCCCTCGGTCCGTATCCGACTGCCAGACGGCTTCGCACCGGCCGGCGGGACGAGAGCGCCGCCGCACTGGGCGCGGCCATCGCCGCGGAAGATCTGGACAAGATCGTTCTGCTGGGCGACTTCAACCCCGGGGGCGGCCGGAGCACGCCGGAAAACGTGCCGCTGTGCTGGCGATGCGCAGGGGGCTACTCATGACGATCCGGCAGTCGGGATCACACGCTTGATTCCATGAATCGTCGCTCCACTGTCAGCGGGCTGTTGATCGCGATCTTGTCCTTCAACTTCCGCACCGGGTGCGAGTTCCGGGGTGATCAGGCCAGCGCCGATCAGCCGTCCCAGGCGCAATCCAAGGACCCGCCACCGGCGAAAGGGCTTCTGCCCCCAAGCCGGGCCGATCACCCGCTCACTGCTGCCCTCGCCCGAGGGTGTCGAGCGGATCGCCATGAACCCCTGCCTCGGCGTGAACGGCTTCCTCGGCCTCGTGCTCGACGCCATCCCGCAACGGGAGATGACCGACAAGGCGGAGTCGCGAAGTTCCGCATCTGCCTGCTGGGTCAGTGGACGCCTTTGACCGCGCCACCGTCCACGCGGAGGGTGGTGCCGGTGACGTAGTCGGCGAGTGGGCCGGAGAGGTAGAGGACGGCGGCGGCGATCTCCTCGGCCCGGCCGAAGCGGCCGACGTCGTTGGGCGCCAGGTCCTCGATGGCGTTGCGCTCGATCTCCTCCCACATCTGACCCCAGCCGCGAGCGGGAGCCAGGTCGATGACGAACCGCTGGACGGCGTCGACCAGGATGGCGCCGGGAGCGACGGTGTTGGAGGTGACGCCGCTGCCCTTCAGCTCGCGGGCGAGGGAGACGGTCAGGTTGTGGCGGGCGGCCAGGGTCGCCGTGTAGTGCGGAAGGTCCGCGATCGGCTGCACGGCGAGTCCGCCGCCGATCTGGATGACCCGGCCCCAGCCGCGTTCGCACATCCCGGGGACCATCCGCTGGATCATGCGAACCCCGGAGACGACGTTGACCTCGTAGGTCCGGCGCCAGTCCTCGGCGGAGGCGTCGTGCCAGGAAAGGTGCGGATACGCGCCGGCGTTGTTGACCAGGATGTCGACCGGCCCACCGGCCAGCGCCGCCTCGGCCACCGCATCGGCGCCGGCGTCGGTGGTCAGGTCGCCGATGGCGACCTCGGCGCCGCCACCCTCTGCTCGGACGGCGGCGGCGACGGACTCGGCGCGGACGCGGTCGCGACCGTGGATCACGACGGCGGCCCCTTCGGCGGCCAGCGCCTTGGCGGTGACCTCGCCGAGACCCGAGCTGGAGCCGGTGACCAGTGCACGTTTTCCGGTCAGGTGCAAGTTCATGATTCCCCCCAGGAACGCATGTCTACGGTCGTAGACTTACTCGAAGTATACACTTGTAGAATGAGTTCCGAACCCGCCCCCGACCGGCGCCGACGCGACGCCGCCGCCACCCGGCAGGCCATCCTCGACGCGGCGGTGACCGCCTTCACCCGGCACGGCTATGACGGAGTGGGCGTACGCGACATCGCCCACAACGCGGGGGTGACCGCGATGCTCATCAACCGCTACTTCGGCTCGAAGGAGCACCTGTTCGCCGAAGCGGTCGACGTGGCCTTCGCCCCGCGCACCGTCATCACCGGCACAGGCACGGAACTGGCCGGACAGACCGCGCGGACACTCGTGGCCCGGACGGCACCGGAGGCCGAAGAGCTCGGACCGTTCCTGCTCATGCTCAGGTCGGCCGCCAACCCGCGGGCGGCTGAGATCATGCGCGACGCCATTGCCCGGCATGCCGGGCGGCACCTGAGCGAGGAACTGTCCGGTGCCGGAGCGGGGATGAGGGCGGAACTGATGCTCGCCGTGCAGGCGGGGCTGTGGCTGATGCGCCGCGTCCTCGGGACGACGGCGCTCGCCGAGGCGCCCCCGGAGGATCTCGCCCGGTACGTGACGATGCTTTTCCAGGTGCTGGACATGCCGGCGAAGGACGCCACGCCCCGAGGCTGAGCAGGGATCCCCCGTCGGCCGGCGGTCATCGCGCCGTCAACGGCGAGGGCCGTGATAACGCCCTGCGACGCGTTTTCCCAGGTCGCGTTGCTCGCTAAGTGCTTTTATGTGCGGTCGAACTCCACCTGGCCGCCGGGGTACTTGGGCTGTGGGCCTCGGTGGACGTGGCCCGCCGCGTCTGGCGGCTGGAGGGGTTCGACGGCTAGGGCACCCTGAAAGCAGCAGGCCCCGGCCATGATGGATGGCCGGGCCGCGGAAGGTTCGAGGGCTCATGCCTCGGAGGAGCGGTCACTCCCGCCTATGTAGGCGACGCCACCATCTCTTCCATGCAGGTACGTTGCCCGATAAGGCATCGCCACTGCTGTCCCCCATGTCGGAGGAGTCCGATTCGCGGAAGGTCAGCTCAAGCTCGCCAAGGAATCTGGTCTTCCACTTCAGCGACTCCACCTTGTGTGCGTCGCCCTTGGCCATAAGGCGAAGGACTCCCAGAAACGCCACGACTGGTAGAGCGATCGGTAGGAGCCAGACGTAGGGGCTGCTGACCGTTTCACCGATCGCAGCCCACACCTTGTGCTAGCTGTCCTTACGAAGGGCTGGGGACATCGACCCCGTCCTTTCCGATGGCAGGCACGAACGCGTGTAGTCGGGGGAACCCCGCCCCACGGCTTGTGGGACGAGTTCGCACTGCAACAGCCCAGCCCTTGGGCGAGGCACGGTCTGGGAAACCACGCCCCGTGTAGGGCACCTAGCTCTTGGGGCGACCACCGCGTGCAAAGGGACGGATGTCGAGTGGCAGATCAACGGATTCCATGTCGGTCTCCGCTTCTCTGTTCCGACACCCCTCGAACTCGATGTGCCATGTCGGCTCACCTTGTCCCGATCGCTCGTCAACAATCTACTCCCGCCAACGGCTGGCGCGGAGGGCGTCTTGCAGGCACCGCGGCCGCGCGGAATCTACGAGCCGGCTTGATCGGAGCTTGGCTGCCACACGATCTGCGGAGGATCAGTGGTGTAGGCGTGCTGGACGACAACAGCGTCATGGGTGATCTCCATGGCGGCAGACGGAAGAGCGAACGCCAGACGCCCGTCGCTCAGGTCGATCTCCGCGTCGGCCAGAGCGCCGCCCAGGATCGCGTCCACGGCGTGGCGGCTCACCTGGAGCCGGACTCGCCGACCGTGCCCGACTTCGACCCTCACACGTTCGGCTATGCCGGTGAACAACCGAGATACCTGCTCTTGGCTGATCACCCCCTCATCGACCGCCGATGCTGGCATCACCGCGATGGTGGGTTCGAGCACTGCTGTGGCCGGGTCAACCTCAGCCAGGTCCCCCTCCTCGACGTCTGGAGCGCACAGGTAGTTCGCCCACCACGCGGCGGCGAACTCGGCGCTGGAACGAGCCGCGTGCGCAGAGATCATGTCGGGGCCTCTCCCGATTCGCTACTCGTCTCGGTCGTGAAGTCGGCTTCGAGCTGGTAGGCGACGTGCCCGCCGAGGTCCTGGTCGGGGTGGTTGTAGCGCAGCGTGGTGGCGATGCCGGCGTGCCGGGCGGCGGCCTGCACCTTGTCCGGTGCGATGACCAGGGCGAAGGCGTGGGTGATGTAGGTGGAGCGCAGCATGTGCGGGTGCAGCTGCGCGGCGCGCTCGGCAGGGATGCCGCCCAGCCGGGCGGCTTCGCGCAGCGCGCCGGCGGCCCACCAGCGGTCGATGGGCCACCCGTCGCGCTTGCTGAACAGCAGCTCGGTGGCGGCGCGGCCGGTCAGCAGCGGTTTGAGCAGTTCCGTGGCCAGCGTCGGCAGCGGGAGCAGTTCCTCCGTGCCGCCCTTGTTGCGGAAGGAGACGGTCAGATGGCGGACGCCGGGGAAGTCGACGAGCGTGCGGATGTCTCCGACGGTCAGCGTGAGCAGCGAGCCGCTGCGGGTGCCGAGCCCGGCCAGCATGGCCACCGCGGCGGCCGCGTCCGGGCGGGTCTCGGCGAGCATGCGCGCCCCTTCACGCACCTGCCCGGCCTCTTGGGCGCCTGGAAGCAGGCCCATGCCCGCGCCGGCCGGGCTGACGACGGGTGCCCGTATCGCGTTGACCAGCTACTTCGCTTCCGAACCCCAGATAGCGATGGTGGTGAGGGTTCTTCAGTGAGGGTGAAACCTCACGGTGCCGAGGCCGCACCTCATGGTGTTCGGGTGCGATCACGAGTTGAGCAATGCGCCTCGGAACGGTTCGCGGCAGGGTGGAATCGATGCATGGGGCTTTTCCGGCGCTCTCCCCGGCCGTCTGCGCGTCCGCCCGAGTTGCGGCCGCCGCGTTCGATGTGGTGGTGGACCCTGCCCGCGGCGCTGCTGATCGGCGCGGCCGCGTGGGGGACGGCCGCGTGGTTGCTGCAGGACCTGTACACGGTGCCGGTATCCGGGCAGGTATCCGCCCGGATCGAGGCGACCAGGACGGCGTTGGCGGCCGCGGCCGGCGTTGGCGCCGCGGTGACCCTGCTGCTGGCCGTACGCCGCCAGCGGCACCAGGAGCTGACCGCCGCGCACACCACGCACGACGCCGCCGAGCGCCGGGTGACCGAGCTCTACGGCAAGGCCGCCGAGCAGCTCGGCAACGACCAGGCCCCGGTACGGCTGGCCGGCCTATACGCCCTGGAACGCCTGGCCCAGGACACCCCGACACTGCGGCAGACCATCGTGGACGTGATCTGTGCGTATCTCCGGATGCCGTTCGTCCCGCCTCCGGGCCAGAACCCGGACCAGAGCGCCGACGAGCCTGCTGTGCCGCGCGCCGCCATCGCCGGCGTCTCCGCCCCGGCGGCCGGGCGCGACCCGCTCGAGGAGCGCCAGGTCCGCCTCACCGCCCAGCGCATCCTGACCGCCCACCTACGCCATGATGAGCCTCCACCCCACCACCGCTGGTGGCAACGCCGACCCCCTGACCCCAACCCGCGACACTGGCCCGACATCACCCTGGATCTCACCGGCGCCATCCTGATCGACCTCGACCTGAGCTACTGTCGCGTAGACGACGCCTTGTTCGAGGGGGCGACCTTCACCGGCGAAGTCTCGTTCGAAAAAGCGACCTTCAACGCCGCCCGGTTCGACAGGGCGACCTTCACCAGCAAGGCCACGTTCGACGGGGCGACCTTCACCTTCGGTCCCCAGTTCGGCGGGGCGACCTTCACCGGCAAGGCCTCGTTCGGCGGGGCGACCTTCGCCCTCGGTACTTGGTTCGGCGGGGCGACCTACACCGGAGACGCCTGGTTCTTCCGGGCGACCTTCACCCGTGGCGCCCGGTTCGACAGGGCGACCTTCACCGGCGAAGTCTCGTTCGAGGAGGCGACCTTCAACGTGGGTTCCCGGTTCGACGGAGTGGTCTTCGCAGGCAACGCCTTGTTCAGCGGGGCGACCTTCATCGGCCATGCCCTGTTCGATGGTGCAACGGGGCTGGAGACGGCGGTCCTGGAGGACGTGCGTGTGGCGCCCGCGGCCGAGGGGGTGCGGCAGAGGTGGCCGCCCCCCTGGCGGGTGGAGGAGACGGCGGATGGGTGGCAGACGCTGCGCCTGGCCGAGAGCAAGGAGAGCGGCGGGGCGGCAGGAACCGGCCGGAAAGCCGGGGACTGACATACGGCGCTGGAAGAGGCGGTCAACGTGCCACACGTGGAAGAAGAGATCATCTTGCTCTGACCTGCAAGACAAGGCCGCCAACCCAAGATAACGGTCCACTCGGCGGCGTACCGGCAGCGTGCGGGCTCGTACGGCGGTTGCCAGGTGGAGGGATCTTGATCGGCTTTCTGCCTGTTCGAGCGGGCGGTGACAGCGACCAGGTGCCAGGGATCACGCAGGTCGTTGGCGTAGTCCTGGCGTTGGGCGGCGGTCCAGTCGTAGGCGCCTGAATCCCAGGCTTCGGCGAGCGGGACCCCGTCAGGATGCCCAGGTCCACTTCGTCGCAGTCGCCAACCACGCGCAGGTGTCGACCGACTTCCTCTACCGACACCCGCAGTTCCGCGACCAGATCACGGCCCTACGACAGAAGGCTCGTGGTCGCTCGACACCGCCAGCCGATGCGCCCGATGTGGCTGAGGACACGACCAGCAGTGCAGTCCGAGCACTGGCCGGCCAACTTCGTGAGGCGAAGGCCAAGCACCGCACCGAGGTCGCGGAGTTGCAGAAGGCACTGGCCGCTGCGCACGGCGAGAATCTCAGCCTGCGACGGCGACTTCAGGCGTATGAGGGATGACACGAAGCGCGCGGAATGCGGTCGTGAGCGGACGGGCTGCCCTTGCGAAACCATTTGTGGCCCGACTTGCTCCGCTGATGTACTGACGTCCCACCGTGAGTCTGCCGCGTGACGGAGGTAGTAGTTGTGACGGGTTATAATGCGCTTGCCGAGGTGTACGAGTGGCTCATCTCGGATGCAAAGCTGGCTCCGGCCGACTTCGCTGCGTCGTTCGATGACGTCCTCAGTCTCCTCCCGTCGAACGCTGACGTCCTCGATTGTTCGTGCGGAACCGGACAGTTGGCGGTCGGCCTCGCCGGTCTTGGCATGCAGGTTGTCGCAACTGACGCCAGCGAAGCGATGGTTCGCCGGACCGCGGAGTTGTCTGAGGAGTTCAAGGCATCTGTCCGGACAGTGCGGGCGGACTGGCAAGAGTTGCCCGACCACTTCGATGACGCCACCTTCGACATGGTGTTCTGCGTTGGTAACTCGCTGCACCATGCCGTGGGCGCGAGAGGCAGGGTTGCTGCTCTGGAGTCGATGTCACGGCTTCTGCGCCCTGGCGGGCGCTTGGTGCTCACCTCCCGTACTTGGGAACTTGTGAGGGCCAGAGGTTCCCGGCTGGACATCAGTGACCGACTCGTCCGCCGGAACGGTCGCAATGCCGTCGTGGTCTACCGCTGGGAGATTGCGCCGCATTGGGAGGACGAGCACCACATCGAGATTGCGATCGCGCAAGTTGATGCGGCTGGGTCGGTTCTTGTCCGCTCGGAACTGCTGTCGTGCTGGCCGTACCGATACGACGAACTCGAAGTCGAGTTGAACCGCGTCGGACTCCGGGCGGAAATGAGCACGTTCAACCCTGAGGCCGAGAACTACATGGTGGTGGCGAGCAAGGTATAGACAACGGGCTCGCAGTCCCTAGCCGGACCGCGCGGTTGCTCGCGGGAGACTTGAGCCCTCTCATCGGCAGATCCGGTAAACGGCTCGCAGCCTTGGACGGCGAATAGATGCACCCCCGGTCAGACTGTCAGCGGTATGTCATCGACGTTCTGACCTGCCTGAACATCGCTGATCTATGCGGAGTTACAGATACCATGTGGTCGACGTCGAGTTGGGCGGGGTCGTCGACGGGCTGATCGTCGTAATAGGACAGCCAGGATCCGCCCGACAGCCGGCAGCCGGGCCCGACCTGGGGCGGGGTGATGGCTTCGTCGAGGAGGACCTCGGCGCGGGCATCGTCGGCGCGACCAGGAACGCGGCGGGGATCGCGATCATCGGCCACAACTTCGCGGGTGGGACGATCAAGGTCCGGTACGCTCGGGCCGGGGCGGCGATGAAGACGGTGACCGTCGCCCAAGGTCCGGACGAGGCGAGTGCCGCATGGGTCCCTTTCACCACGCCCACCGACGTCGATCCGCGCCGGCCGTTCCTGTACATCACCGCCGTGAACGGCACCGGCCGGTCTAGCACCAACGCGTACGTCATTCCCTCGTAGCGGACGCGCCCCAGCTTCTGAGGCGGGCCGCCTTGCTTTGAAGACCTGAGCGATATCCGGCGACGTCGCTCAGATGGGTGCGGGATGCGGAAACTCGACCTGGTACTGCTACCTGCGGTTATACGGTGATCAAGGCTGATCGTCTGGCATGTTCTCTAGGCATGATGTGGTCAGTGCTCTACATGATTGTCCGGCATCTGGTCGGAGGGCTGGTGCTGCTCGCGCGTAGCGGCGGCGTCAAGGAAATCGAGATCCTGGTGCTGAGGCATGAGGTCGCCGTGCTCCGGCGGCAGATCGCCCGTCCGCTGCTGCAGCCTGCGGATCGGGTGTGGCTGGCCGCGTTGTCGCGTTGCTTCCTCGCGTGCGCTGGAGTGCGTTCTTCATCACTCCGGCGACGTTGCTGGCTTGGCACCGTGATCTGATGCGGCGACGATGGCGCTATCCCCGCCGGACACCAGGCCGCCCGCCGATGCCCGATACGGTGCGTGAGCTGGTGATCCGGCTGGCGCAGGAGAATCCGAACTGGGGCTACCAGCGCATCCATGGCGAGCTCAAGCAACTGGGTCACCGCGTCTCGCCGACCACGGTCCGGATGATTCTTGCTCGTGCCGGGCTTGGTCCCGCTCCTCGCCGTTCGGGGCCGACCTGGGGGCAGTTCCTCACCGCCCAGGCCCAGGGCATCATCGCAACCGACTTCTTCCACGTGGAGACCTTGTTCGGTGTCCAGCTGTACGCGTTGTTCTTCATCGAGCACCTCAACCGGCGCGTCCATCTGGCCGGTGTGACCGTCCACCCGACCGGGCCATGGGTGGCTCAGCAGGCCAGGAACCTCATCATGGACCTCGGCGATCGCTTGGCCAGCGTGAAATTCATCGTTCATGATCGCGACGCCCAGTTCACGGCGGCCTTCGACGAGGTGTTCATCGGTGAAGGATGCAGGATCGTCAAGACGCCGGTTCGCGCGCCGCGGGCGAACGCGATCTGCGAGCGGTGGGTGGGGAGCGTTCGCCGGGAATGCCTGGACCGGCTGCTGATCCTGGGGGAGCGACACTGCAGAGCAGTCCTTCGTGCCTACGTCGATCATTACAACCGCAAACGGCCCCACCGGTCCCTGGACCATTTCCCTCCCGATGCGCCGCCGGAACCGGCGGATCTGACCAAGCACCGGATCGAACGCCATAAGATCCTCGGCGGCATCATCAACGAGTATCACCGCGCAGCATAGAAGATCCAGTGTCCCCACACAGCACGTACGAAGCCCCAGATCAGCGCGCAATTCGAGTTTCCGCACCCCACACGCCCGCCAGAGCTTCTGGCATGGCATTCTCTTGATCGTCTTTGGGGTCTGGCCTGGCAAACGGCCCCATGCGGAGGTTGAGAACGCCGGGCCATGTGCCCGAACCGTGCCGAAGAGCAACCGGCGAGCAACCAACGGCGTGTCTCCGCCTCGCCGAAGGCCCATGGAAAACGAGAAATCCCAGGTCGGATGGGGTGTGGAGTGGTAGGGCGCCCGGGGCTCGAACTCGGAATCTACGGATTAATGTCCGACGGCACAGATGCCTCCGTCGTGTCGGCAGGAACCGCTGGGGCGTATGCGGAATGATCAGCCGGGCTGGGACACTCGTGCTCGCGCAGGAGGGCCTGTGCCACGGCCGCGGCGGTGACCGCCTGCTCGCGTTGGCGGTGTTCTTCCGTCAGCGCTGCGGTTAGTTTGGTGAGCTCTTCGCGCAACCGTTCCACTTCCATGGCCGCAGATTCTTTGGCCTGGTCGGCTGCGGTGCGTGCCTGCTCGGCCACGGCCGCGGCGGTGACCGCTTGCTCGCGTCGCTCTTGTTCGGCGGCCAGCGCCTGGTGGAGTCGGTCGATTTCCTGGGCGTGCGCCGCGGCGGTACCGCGAGCCTGGTCGCGTTCGCGTTCGGCCTCGCGCGCGCGCTCTTCCTGGGCCTGTACCTGGCGGCGCAGGCCGGCGAACTCGTGCTGCCGGTCGTCGGCCTCCTGCTCCAGTTGGGTGATGCGACTAGTCGCGGCAGTGTGCAACTCGGTAATCTGGGCGGTCCGCTGCTGGGCGGCGGCGCGGTCTGTTTCGGCCTGGCGCTGCCGGGCGGCGGCGTCGGCGGCGCTCTGCTCGGCCTGGGCGCGGGCGGCCTGGTGTTCGCCGACCTGGCGCCAGGCATCCTGTTCGCGTTCTTCGGCGCGATCGCGGGCGATCTCGGCCTGTTCGCGGGCCTGTTCCGCGGCAGCGATGCGGGCGGCGGCGGCGGCGGTCGCGGCCGTGGCGTTTTGCTCGGCGGCCGCCGCGGCGGCGCGGGCCTCCTCGGCGGCCTGTTCGGCGGACTCGACTTGGGCGAGCGCGCCGCTGCTCAGCTCGGCCAATTGACTACGCAGCGCGTCCTGAGCGGTCTGCCACTGCTCGCCGGCGGCCAGCAGCGGCGGCAGCAGGTCCTGGGTGCGTAGCAGGGCGTTGGCCACGGGGGCGGCATGCGCCGTGGTGCGCGCCCGATAGGCGGCGGCCCGGCAGGCGTCGCTGCAGTACTTGGCGCGGCTGCTGCGCCCGGGCAAGGTCTTGGCGCACCCAGGACCGGCGCACTGCGGCTCCGGATCCGTCCCGGCTTTCTCTTTCTTGGCCGGCTCGCCGTCCTCGGCTGGGTTGGCCACCGCCACAGTTTCCTGATCGTCTGCCACAGTCTCACAGATTACCGTTCGTGGCGTTCGAACGCAGCCTTTTCGTGCGTTCGCAATCGGTTCTTACTTATGATCTGACCCGTGATAACCTTCCTTATCGCGGGTCAGGATTACGGCGCCGGGACGCGCCGGAAGCGGGCAGGAGACGGGCGTGGACGACGATTGGGAGACGCTGCCGGCGTCGACGGCGGGGGAGCGGCCGCCGATTTTCGTGCCGCCAGAAAATACCGGCTCGCACAGCGCCGCCGACTACAGTCTCAGCGAGCAGACCCGCACCCGGATTGCCGACGGCGTGCCCGCCAACACCCGCCGCGCCTACGCCCGCCAGTGGGCCACCTTCACCGCCTGGTGCGCCGACCACGGCCGCGTCGCGCTGCCCGCCACCGCCCACACTCTGGCCGAATACACCTCCCAGCTGTGCGAGGCCGGGCAGGCCCCGGCCAGCATCGAGCAGGCCATCGCCGCGGTGCGCACCATGCACCGCCTGGCCGGCCACACCGGACGGCCCGCCACCGAATCGGCCCGCCTCGCGCTGCGCGCCTACAAACGCCAGCGCGCCGAAGCCGGTGGCCGCGGCCAGCGCGAGGCCCCGCCCGTCACCATCGACGCGCTGCGCGCCATGGTCGCCGCCTGCGACCTGGACACGACGATCGGGCGGCGTGACCGGCTACTGCTCGTGCTCGGCCTGGCGCTGATGGGCCGCCGCAGCGAGCTCGTCGCCCTGCTGCGTGAGGACGTGCGCGAGGTCGCCGACGGCCTCGAGGTCACCATCCGCACCTCCAAGACCGACAAGGACTCGGCCGGCGAGACCATCGCGATCCCGCGCGGCAGCCACCCGCTCACCGACCCCGTCGCCGCCTGGCGCGACTGGCTCGCCGTGCTCGACCAGGCAGGACACACCGGCGGGCGGCTGCTGCGCCGCATCAACCGGCACGGCACCATCGGGCCCTCGCTCGGGGCCGACGCCGTTAACACCATTGTCCGCGACCTCGCCGTCCGGGCCGGCGTGCCCAGCGCGGAGACCATCACCGCACACAGCCTGCGCGCCGGCGGCGCCACCGTGGCCTACGCCGCCGGCGTCCCCGTCGCCGTCATCGCCAAGCACGGCCGCTGGGCCCCCGCCTCGCCCGTCGTGCTGCGCTACATCCGCGCCGTGGACCGCTGGCGCGACAACGCCATGCGCAACGTCGGACTCTGACCGGGTCCAAGCGCTGGCGAAAACCGGCGGAACCGGCCATGATGAGGGATCTGTCGGCCGAACTAGGCGGGGAAAACGCAAAGGCCCCGCCGGTAAGCGGGGCCTGCACCTACCCACCGAAGCAGGCAGGGGAATCGATACGCCGCCTGGTGGACGGTCAGGCCAGGGGCGGAGAAGCGGGCGCTGAGCGAGGAGACCTGGATGAGATGACCATGGCCCTGCCCGCGCAGGATCGGCACGACCGCCTTGGAAACGTTGACGACGCCGTAGAAGACGGTGTCGACCTGCGTACGGAAGGAGTCGATCGAGGTGTCCTCGAACGAGCCCAGGTCGCTGTAGCCGGCAGTGTTGATGGCGACATCGATGCGACCGAACCTTTCCACGGACTGAGCGACCGCGCGTACGGCCGCGTCATGGGCGGTCACGTCCAGCCGCAGGGCGAGCACCCTATCGCCGTAGGTGCCGAGGAGATCCCGCAACCGCTCCGGATTACGCGCCGTCGCCACCACGCGATCACCCGCTTCGAGCGCGACCTCGACGAACGCACGCCCCAGACCGCGCGTGCTTCCTGTCACGAACCACACCTTGGACATGGACACTCCTGGCTATTGATCGACTCTCATGACCAGCTCGGGCGCTCCGGTGGACATCGCCCACCCATGCGCTCGACCTCGATGGACGAGGCTGATGCGGATCTGCAGGCGCCAGCTGATGGGTGGGGAGGACCCACCCTCGTTCGCGGGAGTTGTCCGGTGTGCGGCGGTGGCGCCGGTCGCCGTGGTCACCGGCCGGCCCCCGAGGTCACCCGATAGCGCAGGTGCGTGACACCGGGCGCGTCGAGCACCCGGGTCAGCTCGAACTCGATACGGTCCGCGCCGAACAGCCGCCGCCCAGCACCGAGCACGACCGGGACCAGGTGGATCTCCAGTTCGTCGAGCAGACCCTCGCCCAGCAGCGACTGGGCGAGTGCGGCACCGTGCACCATCACGTCCTTGTCGCCGGCGGCCGCCTTGGCCTCACGCATCGCCGTTGCGACTTCGGGCACGTAGTGAACCCAGCCGCTCTGCGGCGCCGGCGGGACACCACGCGTGGGTACGAAGATCGGCACACCATGGTGATCACCATGCCAGTGACCGGCATAGTCGAACGTCTTGCGACCCACCACGACCGCACCCGTCGCCATCGACTCACCGAACACCTGCCCGCTCAACCCCGGCGGGTCGAAGTACGGCGGATCGGACACGGACTTGCCGAGCCACTCGTGCAGCCGCAGACCGCCGTTCCCGAGACCGTTGCCCGGACCGTCGTCCGGGCCGGTGATGAACCCGTCGAGCGACATCGACATGTACAACACGGACTTCGACATATTGGTTTCCTTCCTTGCCGGCGCAGGGCGAGCGCACCTGGCCTGACTATGTGGCCTGCCCGTACCGTCACGGGGATGTGGGGTAACGGCCAGACAGATGTTCCTTGTTCGAGGCCTGCCGCAGCGTTGCTCCTGCGGCAGGTGGATCCGTGGCGCGGCGGGCGGGACATGGCCGCTGTCGTCCACGCGATCGAGGCGCGCCGCGACGCCTGTCGCCGTCGAGCACTAGGCCGGATGGCGCCAGGGCATCACGGGCGCGCGGTGGTCGGAGGCGAGGCCGTGCAGCGGGCACGGTCGGCGCGCCTCGCGGGGGCACAGCACGGACGCCTCGCTGATCGTCGCGCGATACAGGCGCCACGCCGCCGGTGCGGTGACGTCCTCGAGCGACAGGGCGGCCCCGCCCCGGCTGGGCTCTCCGGGGTAGATCTCGATACCGCGGTCCAGGTCGCGGCCGGTCAGCTCGGTGGCGGTGCCGGACAGGTACACCGCCCGGCCGTGGTAGGCCGGCACCGTCGAGTCGAAGATCACCATGCTCAGCTCAGGGCGCGCGGCGAGGTTACGGGAGTGCTGCGTATCGGGGCTGGACACCCAGAAGATCTCGGCGTAGTCGGCGGTCGCGAAATAGACGGGCGACGTCCACGGGATGCCGTCGGCGCCGGCGGTGCCCAGGACCGCGTACAGGTTGGCGTCCATCAGCCCCCGGGCGTGGGCGTCCAGGTCCACGTCGGTCATGACGCCGGCCCCCGCTGGACCCGGTGGACAACGGCCATCGGGGCCCCCGCGGCGCGTTCGGTGATATTGCGTCGAATACGGCAGGCAGAGCGGTGGCGGCGATCGGCTCTGCTGGGCCGCTCGGCCGGCCAGTCCGCGGGCGGGTGCCGCTCTTCAGCAAGCAACGGCGTCCAATGGATCGAGAGCCCGTCCATGACGCTCACCCCGCATCCGGGAACACGGTCGGGTCGGGCATCGTGACCTCCTTGTTCGACGATGTACGGCCAGTCTGGCGGGCGGCACGCATCTGAACATCCGCGCTGCACACGGTGCCACCACTGAGCCGCTACGGAACAGCCACTGACGTACGCCATCCTGGCAGGCGTGGATCCGGGGTCATGCTCTCGCGGAAGTTGATGCGCTCGGCGATGACCTCGACGGTCTCCCCGCCGCTGGTCGTGGACTTCTTCGTCCGGGTCCGCAATCGCTGTTTCCAGGCGGCGGCAATCTCGGCAGGCAGTCGCGTGTGTCGATGCCGGGGTGATGCCGCTCGATGTCGGCCCAGAATTGGCTCCCGAGTGGGTAGGCCAGCGTCCTCAGACTGACGTAGCCCAGGGCGGGCCGGCGCTCTTCCAAGTACTCCACCAGCATCCGTTAGAAGACTGCGGCGTCAATCGCTATCTTGGGTTCTTGGCCCTTTCTCGCAGGTCAGAACGAGATGATCTTGTTAGCCTTGTAAGGCACGGTGCTGAACCGGGCAGCCATAAGCGCGAGGTTCGCGGCCCTGTCCCTCAAGCGCGGTGATCACCAGGAGGTGGTCGGCGTTCCCCGGCAGCGGCGGCCGTGGCGCGGTATCGGCCAGCGCGTCCGCCGTTCATCCCTTGCATGGGCCCGGAATCCCCAGAGGTGCATCGGTGCTGCCGCCGCCGACCACCAGCGCGTCGGCTTCGGCCAGCGCCGGCTCGGGGTTCTGCGCCAGGTGTCGGCCACAGCCGTGATGTTCGGCATGGTGCTGCGGTGGAAGTTGGCCGTGTCCGCCAGCCACTGGCGTGCCGCCTCGGGCGCGCTCTCCACTCGTGCCTCCAGGTCTGCCACGACCGCGCTCTGCCGCTCGGCCAGGTTTCGCACGGCCTGGGTGATCTGCTCGATCAGCGGTGGCTCGGGTGGTGGGGCGAAGTATTCGGCGGGGAGTCCAGTTCGATGATCTGGGTGCCCTGATAGGTCGTGGGCTCGGATACTTCGTGGCTGAGCACGACGGCGGGATCGTCCTTCTGGAAGCTACTGGCGTCGGCCAGGATGGTCTTCCGCTCGCAGTAACGCCCTGCGCGCCAAGACCGACAAGTCGCCGCACACGCTGGGTCATGACGGCCACCCCGATACCGCATACCGTCGCCATGGTCGCCTACGGCAACCATCGGAGCGCCCCCCTCCGTGACGAACCCTACTCGGGGTCCGCAGTCCGGAAGGTTGGGGGCAGGGCAACCTTCCGAGGTGATGCCACAGGCGGTGGTGGGCCAGGTCGGCGAGAAATGGGGTACGGCAGAACCCGGCGCAGAGGCGGTCAGCGAGCACGGGGCCAGCTAAGTCAGCGAGCGAAGATGGTCTGGGTAGGGCCGCAGGTCATGGACTCCCATGCCGTCCACCGACAGACGGAGGCGCCGATGTGGGTGATCTCCTCGACCGGCCCGTCAAGGTACATCTGGAACGGTGTCGTAGTCTCCAACGCCGTCGGCGAGCAGGCAGGCTCCGAGTATGACCACCGCTTGATGTAATATCCGGCGCCCGCAGGCTGGTAGCTGGTCTCGATGAAGGCCCTGGCGCACTGGCCGGCGTATGCCCAGATCTCCCCGTCGACCACGCCGTTCTCGTACGTCCCGGACATCGAGGCGAGGTACGTCGGGTGGTACAGAGGACCCCAGAACACTAGGAACAGCGCCACGAGTTTTGTCATGGTCAACAGCGTCAGGGATCACCGGCGGCGCCGCATGAGTAGGGCATGCTCAACTTCCGCCGGGCGATCAGCACGACAGGCAGAGGATGCCGATACACGAAGTCATTCGACCCGGATGTCCTCGTTCACCACGGCGGACGCCTGGATCGCGTCAGCTGGATGTTGGTCACCCGTGCCGTCCAGCCGGGGATTGCATGGCATGACGGGACGATGGAGCCGGGCTCCGTCAAGGTGAAGGCATTGCTGCATGCTATATGGCGCCTGTCGCGGCACCGGCAGGTTGAACAGCGCGAATTGATCCATCGGGGCCTCGCCGGGTGGACAGTTGGCCGCGAGCCTGCAGGTCACCTGATGTACGGCGGAGTCGTAGTCGTTCCGCAGTGAGAAGTACGCGCTCGCCAGATAGGAGCCTGCGGGCACGGACAACCTGCGGGCACGGACAATCTGCCGACCGGCTTGAGCGTGTCCTGGAACTCGATGTTTTCGTGTGCAGAGTTGTGCACAGCTGAGCGGGGCAGTGCATTCCGGATGTCACTCAGTTCGTCGCTCAGCGTGCTCTCCGTACCGCCTTCCCTCGCCCTCGTCCCGGCCACAGCGTCCAGATCATCGCCCGTCTCGAGGCTTGGTGACCGCGCATACACCATCGCCATGGGCCAGAGCGGTGACCACCTGGCCGGCGTCGGCTCGCTGTCGGACGCGGACCTGCCCGACGGCCTGGTCGTCGCCGAGGACGGCGTCGCGTTGGCGACCCGGTGGATCGTCCACGGCGACGAGGACGTCAAGGTCGAGGCAGGCGCATGGACATCTGCTACGGACTGCTGGAACCCAGCGTGGAGGAGCATTCCGTCCTGGATGCCGTCATCTCACCTTCATACACAAACCTCGGCCCTTATCGACCCCGATCCGCTGCGCGTCGGCGTTGCTATGACCCACCATCCGTTGACGGGCTCTCCGGGCCTACCTACGCTCGCGCCCTGCTGGTCCTCAGGGATGAGCGCCGGTTGGGATTTCTCAATGGTCCAATCAGCGACAATGGTCCCATGGAAGCCGCCGCCGGTGGCGACCTCGCCTGGCTCGCACGCCGCGAAGGTGGAGGCTCTCTCCCCCTGGGGGACGTGGACGTCGGCGCCAACTCGTAAGACGGGCCCGCTGGCACCCACGCCAGGCGGCCCTTGGGGCCCCTGGGCACCCTGTGGGCCTTGTGGGCCAGCCGGACCCTGTGATCCGACCTGGTTCCAGCTGATCGGTGTTTCGACGACCAGGCATCGCTGTCCCTCGGCGGGATCGATGACCCGCAGAACTCCGGTCAGCTTGGCGACGCAGCCGTTGAACACGCCGTCTCCATCGGGGATGGCGGCATACGCCACCACCCCGCCGCCGAGCACGAGGACGCCTGCTCCGGTCAGAACGCCCAGGGTTCGCTTCAGTGCCATGTGTCCTCCGAGATTCAGGCCTGAGCTTGCTACGGGAACTCTGGTTCCTGCGCCGCGTTCGCGCATGAGTAGGCCTCTACTCAAGTGCCGATAGCTGCTGCGCATCGGGCAATGCCCTCAAACCGATCTATGACATTCTCAATCGCACCGTCGATAACGCCGTGAAGTGGGACAAGGTAAAACGGAACATAGTTGGCCTGTGCGACGTCCCCTAGGGATGTGCTGGACGGTACACAACGTCGAAGGCCCAGGCCCAGGCCCAGGCGCTCGTACTCGGCATGCACCGCGGTGCCCCGCGGGCCTTCCGCCGCCTGGACCACGACCCGTCGCTTATCTGGGGTGGTTGAGCGAAAGCGCTGGTCAGGAGCTCGGGGAGGTGTAAGGCGCGTCAGCCACGTAGGAGTTCTCCGAGTTGTGCTTCTCGGTCTGCGCGGATGCGCTGGAGGGCCTGGCGGAGGCGTTCGGCGGGGACTTCGAACGCTGCGAAGTGGCTGGGATTGCCGTACTGGTAAGGCCCGTACACCGGCGGCCGCCAGCCGCCGTCGACCATGGCTCCGCGCTGGAGCACGTCCCGGTTGAAGAACGGCGCGGATGCCCAGCGACCCCGCTCCGGCTGGTCCAAATCGCTCTCCCGGGCTTGCTCTCCGCCCATCTTGTCCTCGGCCCGTCCGGCGAGCTCCCAGTCCCGAGAGGTGTCGGGGTGCCACCCGAGGGCGGCGGCGATCTGGACGCGGCTCTTGCCCACTCGCACGCGCAGATGCACGATCCCCTCGCCGTCGCGCAGGTCACACAGGTCGAGAGGTTCGGGCGAGCCGACCGCACGAGCCAGCCGCGGCAGGACCGGAGCGCGAGGGCGGCGGGTGCCGGCCAAGTAGAAGGTCACCGCCCGCTCCGACAGACCGGCAGCGGCCGCGATCTCCGCCACCGTCAGCCCCTGTGCCTCCCGAGCGGCGCGTAGGCGCAGGCAGTCGTACCCGTAGTCGGCCTCCGACACGGAAACCTCCAGCAGACGATGGTGAGGGTCTTGCCGGACGCCGGCGTGCCACATTCCCCTGAACAAACCGTGGAGACGGACGGGGGTCCGACGGTGCGCTGCGTACGCTCCCACCGTTTGTTCAGGGCGAAGTCTGGAGCACGGCACATCCCTTACGTGGCTGACGTGACAGAACAACCCCTGGATGTCCGCAAGCCACGTGCGCACCACCCCCACATGCCCTACGTGCCTGACGCCTCACGGCGACCCCAGATAACGCCGGTGCCTTCAGCACCTGCGCCCAGCTGACCTCACCCGTAGCGACAGGGTTGTTCGACAAGGCGATCACCCAGAGCGGTGGCTGCTCGATGCGCCAGCTGGGCATCGACCCCGCCGGAGGAGACACGATCTGGCCGTCCCGGCAGGACGGCGAGCGCATCGCCGCAGCTGTCGCCGAGCCGGTCGCATGCACGGACGCGACGCGGACGATGCCCTGCCTGCGCCGCGTGCCCACCTCACGACTGCTCGCCGCGCAGCAGAAGGTGCCCGCCACCTGGGCACCCTCCTACGGAACGGACACACTGCCGCAGGAGCCGGGCAGTTCCCTGCGCACCGCCTTCGGCCGGGCCGCGAAGCGGTTGTCGGCAAGGGATCCGGCCGGCGCCGAACTGTCCTATCTCTTTGACGATTGGGAGCCGCCATCGACACCCGTTCCCCATCCGGCCAGCTACTGGACCAACTTCGCCGCCATGGGCAACCCGAACGGTCCCGGCCTGCCCCGCTGGAAGCCGCTGACCAGTACCAGCGCGAACGATGTCCACACCCTGACCCTGGATGGACGCGACGGAGATGTCGCAGCACAACATCACTGCCGCTACTGGGCCACGCACAGCTGAGGGGACCTTCTCACCCTCAGCCCGTCGCGCCGTCACGATAAGGGTCAAGCAGCCGGCGGCTGATTCGACGGATCGAGGCCACGTTCGGAACGTGGGGTTCAGTCCCCGACCTGCCCGGTCACAGTCGTGCCGTCCAGTCCGGCGAGCAGGTCGCGCAGCAGGTCGGCGAGCTGGTCGCGGCGTTCGGGCGCGAGGTGGCCGATGAGGCGGTCCTCGGTGGCGAGCAGGTCGGCGACGACGCGGTCGAGCAGGGCGTTGCCCGCGTCGGTGAGGGCGACCGCGCGCGCGTGGTAGCCCGACCCGGCGGTGGTCCGTTCGACCAGCCCGGCCCGGGCCGCCCGCTCCACGCGCTGGGTGATCGCGCCGCGCGTCACCATGCACGCCTCGGCCAGCTCGCCCGCTCTCATCCGGTACGGCGGGCCGCTACGCCGCAGCGTGGACAGCAGATCCAGCGTCGCGACGTCCACGCCCAGCTTCGCCAGGAGGCGGCGGCGCTCGTCGCCGAAGACCTTGGCCGCCCACCAGATCCGGGTGATGACTCCGATCGACTCCACCGGGACGCCCGGCAGCTCGCGCCGCCAGGCATCCTGGATGGCGTCGGCGCCGTCGCGCGGCGGGTCAGCGGCCACGTTCGGCGCCGCCGTTCACCTGGATGATCTGCGCGGTGATGTGCCCGGCGTCGGGCGAGGCGAGCCAGTGCACGGTCCCGGCGATGTCCTGCGGTGTGCCGGGCCTACCGGTGTGGGTCTGCGCGACGAGCGTCGCGCGGCGTCCGTCGTCCAGGGTGCCGCCGAAGAACTCGGTGTCCTCGATGAACCCCGGGGCGACCACGTTCACCGTGATGCCGCGCGGTCCGAGAGCGGTGGCCAGGTCGAACGCGTACGGGTGCAGGGCCGCCTTCATCGGGCCGTAGGAGGTGCCGGCCGAACCCCGCAAGGCCGCGATCGAGCTGATGAACACGATCCGCCCGGACGGGTTGAGCAGCTCGCGGAACGCCTCGGTCGCCAGCACCGACGTCAGCACGTTGGCCCGGAAGTTGCCCGTCCACCGCTCCGCGAGGCCGCCGGAACCGCCGTGCGTCTCGACGTTGCCGCCCGCGTTGTTGACCAGCACGTCGATCGTGGCGAAGCGTTCGGTCAGGTCGGCGCGCACGCGCTCGACCTGCGCCGGCTCGCTCAGGTCGGCCGGCAGCGCGGTGGCGCCGATCTCCTTGGCTGCCTGCTCCAGCGTGTCGGCGCGGCGGCCGATGATCACGACTTGGTCGCCGTCGGCAGCGAAGCGCGCTGCCACCGCCTTGCCGATGCCGGTGCCCCCGCCGGTGACCACTGTCGTGCGTGTCATGTTCATCCCTCCTTGGAGTTTAGACCTAAAGTCAGCCTAGCAAAGGGAACTGGATGCCCCGAGGGCGGCGGGACGTTCCAAGGTGGCGGGGGCCGTGCAGCACTGCTCAACGCGGCCTACGCAGGACGGCCCAGTGCTCCCGAAGCTACGGCGAGGGGCATGTCTCGACGGGGCACGCCACGTAAGCCGGAAAGGGGCAACGGCGATCAGCGCACTGGCCAGAACGTCAATTCTGCTCGACCCCTCTGGATAACGATCATGTAGCGCCTGCTTGGATGCAGGGCCACGGGCGGCTAAATGGGGGGATGACATAATCACGCCAAGAAATCATGGAGCAGCAGGTCGACATCATCCGACTGCTGCTCCACCGCATCCACGCCCTGCTCCTCGACCCCGAGCGTGTCCGCGGCGTTCTGCCAGTCGCGGCTCCGGCCGAGGCGATCAGGGTGGTCGTCGGCGCCGCCGGCGCCTGCCGGGCGGACCGGCTGGCGGCCTACGAGATCCCCTTGCGCGAGGACGACGGCCTGCGCAGCGGTTACGACGGCATCGCCCTGTTGCGCGCTGTGCTCACCACCCCACGTTCGCTCGGCGCCATGATGGGCA
Source organism: Nonomuraea sp. NPDC049625 (assembly GCF_040675285.1). Taxonomy (NCBI): domain Bacteria; kingdom Bacillati; phylum Actinomycetota; class Actinomycetes; order Streptosporangiales; family Streptosporangiaceae; genus Nonomuraea; species Nonomuraea sp. NPDC049625. Next base: position 161,942 of record NZ_JBFAOQ010000010.1, read on the forward strand.
TGCCCCTCGTCCGGGTGGACCCCACCGTCGTCGAGCTCGCCGAAAGCACACCGGACGATCAAAGGTGCATCGAACCGTGTGTCCGAACCCCGCTTGCGGCAGACCAGCGAGGTACGACGCAGGGGACCGGGGGAGAAGGGCACCGTCCGCGAAGTGGCCATGGTGACGGGGGCAACGCCCCTATGCCATGGTGACGGCATGTCCGAAGATCAGATCCCCACGCCGGTCCCGCTTCCCCCGCCCCTGCGCTACCTGACTGAAGCCGAGGACAACGCCGTCTGGGGTGTCATCGTCGCCGAACCACCAGAGAATCGGGATACGGCCCAGCTCCTCATCTTCCGTGCTCTGGGCGTTTTAGGCCTGTTCGGGCGGCCGGGAGTGAATTTCCCCGAAGGGTTCTGCAACGCACTGAAACTGGCATGGGACACCACACAGCAGTTCGACAGCATATATCTCGGGATGTGGTTCCGATGCAACAACGTTCCCGGCCACAGCGGCATCGACCACTACACCGTCGGAATGGATTGGTCTGACGGCGGGCCCGGCTCTGTGCCCGCCACCGGGACAGACTGACGGCCTCACGGCGCGCTGCGCAGCTCAGGGCTCAATCGTTATCTTGGGTTGTTGCCTATTTCCGCAGGTCAGAGCGCGACGATCTTGTCAGGCACGTAAGGCACGTGGACCGTACGGGCGATGGGGGAAGGGCGACTACTTGGAGGAGAGCGAAGGCGTGTGGCGCGACCAGCTCGACGAAGGAGCCGGAATGCCTTGCCTGGGCGGCCCGCCGACCGGCGGTTGTCCCAACAGCCCGAGACCGCGAACTGCCGCCGTGCCGATCACGGACGATGAGCGCTCAACCATCACTGGAGCGGGCGCTTGCGGAGCGCGCGTCGTAGGCCCGCTGCCGGGCGCCGATGTCGTCGGCGTGTTCGACCGCCCAGGTGTAGAGGTGCAAGAACGGCTCGCGCAGCGACTCGCCGAGTGGCGTGAGCGAGTACTCCACCCCTACGGGCGAGGTCGGCAGGACACGGCGTTCGATCATGCCGTTGCGTTCCAGACGACGCAGGGTCTGGGTGAGCACGCGCTGGGTGACTCCCTCGAGCCGGCGCTTGATCTGGTTGAACCGTTTCGGCTCGGCCAACACCGCCATCGTCATCATCGACCACTTGTCCGCGATCTGGTCGAGGATCGGACGGGTCGGGCAGTCGGCGCGGAAGGTCCAGTCCGGCTCGCTGGTATCGGTCACCTAGGTATCCTCCGCGATGCTTGAGATGCCAAAAGTGCGTTATTGACGCCCCCGGGCGATCACCCAACCATAGGTATACATCAGATACCTAGCGGCGCGGCAGCCACTGTCGCGTTGCCGTCGCCGCTTCCGGATAGGAGTCCCCCGGCGTGAGCCAGCCCACCTTCCCCACCCTGCACGTGACGCGCGACCGCGGCGTCGTCAAGGTCGTCATCGACAACCCTCCCGTGAACGTTCTCAGCCTGGCGATGATGGCCGACCTGATGACGCTGCTGACCACCTTGCGGGAGGACGAGACGGCCAAGGTTGTCGTGTTCGAGAGCGCCGACCCGGAGTTCTTCATCGCCCACGTCGACATGACGCTCGTGGACGACGAGGACGCCACCGCCGACCCGACCGCCGGGGCGCCGGCCGGGCTCAACGTCTTCCAGGCACTCGGCGAGGCCCTGCGCACCCAGCCCCAGGTGACGATCGTCAAGCTGACCGGGATGGCTCGTGGCGGAGGGGCCGAGTTCGTCGCGGCGGCCGACATGAGTTTCGCGGCGATCGGCCGGGCCGGGCTCGGCCAGATGGAGGTGCTGGGCGGCATCGTGCCCGGTGGCGGCGGCACGCAGTACCTGCTGGCCCGGGCGGGCCGCAACCGCGCTCTGGAGATCGTCCTTGGTGCGGATCTGTTCGACGCGCAGACGGCCGAACGCTACGGCTGGGTCAATCGCGCGCTGCCGGCCGACGAGATCGACGCGTTCGTCGACCGGCTCGCCCGAAACATCGCGGACCTGCCGGACGGCACGATCGCGGCCGTCAAGAGTGCCCTGCCGCCGCAGGACCTGGCCGCCGGGATGGTGCGCGAGCACGAGGCATGGGCACGTCAGTTCGCCCGGCCCGCTGCGGAGAAACTGTTCCGCAGCGCGCTCGCGGCCGGCGCGCAGACCCGCGACGGCGAGCGGCGCCTGGAGCAACTGCTGCGCTCGGTCACGCTCTGAGAATCTTCAGCCGACCGGCGGCCTGGCCAGGGTCGTGGCGCAGGAGCCGGGGCTCGCCGGTCGGGACGCCGTGACCTCGCTGCGCAGGATCCCAAACCGGCCCGGAGCTCCCATAGCTACGGCGAGGGGCAGAGTAGGCGGTGATCCCGCTTTCTACCTAGGGGTTTCTGGGGCTCCGTGGATGATGCGGTAGATGGTGGAGCGGCCGACGCTGTACTGGGTGGCCAGGTCGGCCAGGGAGACCTCGCCTTCGGCGTAGCGGTGGCGGATGGAACGCCGCGCCGGTTCGGGCAGCTTGGGCTGCTTGCCCTTGAGCTTGCCGTTCTTCTTGGCCAGGGCCATGCCTTCGCGGGTGCGCTGGTGCCCGATGTTCGCTTCGAACCCCGCGACCATGGCGAGGGTCTGGAGGAACAGCCGGCCGAACGGGTCGCTCCAGTCGTGGACGGATGCGCCCAGCCCGAAGTGGACACCGCGGCCAGACAGGTTGCAGGCATGTAACTGCGGTGCCGCTTTGCGCGTCGCACCCGGCGGGGCATGGGCACTGCCGGAACGACAAGAAGGGATCCGCCCCTTGATCACGCGCTCGTGCTGCTGAAGGATGAAAAGGGCCCCTTACGGGCCGAACCAAGCGCCGAGGTTCAACAGTTAGATGATCCGCTCTGAGCAGCAGTGATCAATCACTCCCGGCCCGCTGAGCTGAAGCTCATGTCGCCGTACCGATTGCCGGCGACGAGGGAGGCGAGCTGGTCCAGCTCGGTGTCGCCAAGCTTCAGGCCGTACACCTTGCATCTCAGGTAACTGAGAAGCCTCGGGCTGTCGTCGGGCGCCAGGTCGATGGCCATCTTGAGGTATTTCTCGGCGTCGGGGAACCGGTTGGACAGCAGCCCTACATAGCCGCGCTGGCGGGCCGCATGCACGTTCGTGGGGTCTGTTTTCAGGATCTCCTCGTACGCGCGGCCGGCCTGCTCGAACTCCCCGGCCTTGAACAGCGCGTCCGCGTCACCGCTGCCGGCTGACGCCGTGGCCGCCGCACCCAGCAGCGGCGCGGTCGCGGCGGCACCGGCCAGCACGGCGGCGCCCCGGAACACCGAATGCCGGTCCCATTTCCCGTCATCAGCCACGCCTTCTCCCTTTCGTGATCGCCTTTGTCGTAACGTTCTGTCCCAGCGGACGGTCACAGCAGCCCCGGCCGGTTCACCTCGCCTGCTTGATGAGGGAGACGCCGCAGTCACCGAGGCCACCCCGGCCGAACAGCATCGACCCGACGCGAGCGGCCGGATCGCTCCGTAACTCGCCCGCCGGTGCAACCCGTTCACTGTCTGCTGGCCGCATCCCCGCCTCGTTCGCGCCGTGTCATGGTTGTGTCACAGCCGCGTCGGTGGTGGCCGCCGCCGGGGAAACCGTGACATGCGGCGACAACGCACGCGCATTCGCCGCCAAGCGTGGTTCGTCATGCGCTTCAGGCCGAGCTGCACCTGCAACACGATGACCAGCGTCGCGTTCTTCGCCGCCCCCTGGCGCGCCGCCGTCCTCATGGGGTCGGGTCGGCCGCCGGCCTGCTGAACGTCGTCCAGCAGGCCGGCGG
>NZ_JBFAOQ010000010.1:165765-228473 GCF_040675285.1 Nonomuraea sp. NPDC049625
CTCGCGCGCGGCGCCTCACCCCCCCCCCCGGGCCCGCCCCCCGCTCCTGGGCGCCGCGGCCGGCCCCCGGCCCTCACTCGCGCCCCCCGCGCGCCCCCCCCCGCGCCGGGGATCGCCGTCCTCGGCAGCGTCTTCCTCCACGGCCTGGGGCGGCGGCCCGAACGCGAACGCCGCGGCGGCGCTCGCGTTCGGGCTCGCCCTCGTGCTGCTCGCGGCGACGGCCGTCACCGCGGTGTTCAGGCGGACCCCTCCGGAGCCCTCGCCGGAACAGGGGCGCGCGGCTGAGCTGTCGCGGCTTTGACCCTGGTCAGGCGGTGCCATGGGGGTTGTCGATGACGTAGCGCCATTGCCCGTCCGGGCCTCGGCGGACGACGTCGGTGGCGGTGCCGCTCATGTCGATCTCGGTGCCGTCGCGCGCGGTGCCGCGCATCGACCAGTCGACGATGAGCAGGGCGATGTCGCCGGACACGTACACGTGCTTCGGGCGGGCCTCGATCGGGAGCCCGAAGCTCTGCAGGTGCCGGTTGGCGGCGAGCCGGGCGGGGCCGGTGACGGGTTGGCCGGGGACCGGGACGAGGACGGCGTCGTCCTCGTAGACGTGGTCGAGAGCCTGGGGATCGCCAGAGTTCATCGCGGTGACGAAGCGGGCGGCGGGGCTGTCGGCGTCGCCGGAGAGCACCACGCAAGGCTGGGATGTGTCATGACTATTCATGACAAAATGATCATATCACAGCCTGCCTTTCCCTGGTCGCTGGAAAAGGCAACGGGCCCACGAAGGCCTTGTACAGGCGTTCGCGGGGCAGGTCTGGACGTCGCGAGGTAGGCGCGGACAGGACGGTAGCCAGCGCGGCTTCGGGAGCGGGCCGCGTCGGCGGGCATCACCGCGGCGATGCGGGTGCGGTGCTTGGTCAGGTAGGTGATCTCAGCCAGGTAGCGGGCGCGTCGGCGAGCTGCTCGCGCGCCTCACGGATGCCCAGTTCGCTCCGCCGGCGGCTGCCCGATTGCCGTCTCGGGTGCGGCCGCGTCCGGGGCGGCCAGGTCCCTGTCGCTGGGCGCCATACGTGTACACAATGCACACCCTGTACGGCGGGGGTTCGCTCACGGGTCCACGTCGTCGTAGGCGAGGGCGACCCGCATGTCCCGCAGCCACGCGTCGGAGGTGCTCGAGCCGATGATCGCCCTCCTACGACCCATACCCGAGCAGGACCGGCAAGCCCTCGCCGACCAACCGGTTCGCGCAGGAGGAAAAACCGGCATCTGACAGCCTGGGAAACGCACCGCAACCCTGGGTCTCCTGGTCTGACACCGTGTGAACAAAGTCCAGACGCCCGCGTCCTTATGATCGTCCAGCGGGCGGAATTGGGTCGGCTGCCACTCGGCTACCGCTGGTCCGCATGACGCATACCGAGATCGAGATCACCGGGGAGCTGCTGCGTGACAGCACCCTGACCTTGCCGATTACCCGGTGAGGCTCGGCGCGCGTGGCTGGGACAACCAGCTGTGGCGGCTCGGCGACGACCTCGCCGTCAGGTTGCCCTGGGCGACACAGGACGCGGACGATCAGCTGCGCAAGGAGCACACCTGGGTGCCGGGCGAGCCCGCCGACCGCGCCCCCGTCACACGCGGCGCGGAGACGGGCGACGCCCTGGCCGCCTTCCTGACCGCTCTTCACTAACCCGCCCCGGAAGGGGTGGACACCGTCGGCGGGGGCGCGGAGGGCCGATGGTCGGCTCCTCCGAGTGGGTCGCCCAGCAGCTCGCCGAGGCCACTGAGATGGGGCTCATCCCAGACCCGGACGCCGTCCGCGCGGTCTGGAAGACGCCGCCGCCGCTCCCGACTGGGCAGGCTCGGCGCCATGGCTCCACGGCGACCTGCATCCGGCCAACGTCCTCACCGTGGACGGCACCGCCAACCGCTTCTACAGCACTTACCAACCGACCCCGGACGCCGCGACCCTGCGCCGCGCCCGCGGATGGGCCGTGAACCGCGCCCGCGTCGGCCTCCACGTCAGCGACGTCGGTGTCCATGGCCGGCCAGGCGGCAAGGCCACATGGGGTTCGCCTGACAACACGCCTCCGACGCTCAGGTGCGGTGTTTCGCTGGGCCGGATGACTCGCGAAGCACCAGTTCGGTAGGCAGACGGATCGCCTCGCCCTCGCGTTGTGATCGTGCGGCGAACTGCTCGATCAAAGGCTCCACCGCGAGCCGACCGGCGTGCGAGCCGGGCCCGGCCAGGGTGGTCAACGAGGGATGGACGAAGTCGGCGGCGAAGATGTCGTCGAACCCGATCACGCTGATGTCGGCCGGGACTCGAACACCGCGCTGGGCGAGGCGTCGGATGATGCCGATCGCCAGGAGGTCGTTGTGGGCCACGACCGCCGTCGCGCCGGTGCGCAGTGCTCCGTCGGCGGCGGCCCCGCCGCCGGCGACGTTGGGGGCGTACGGACCGATCCGGTGCGCCGTCAGACCGTGCGTTTCGGCCCCGGCGCTCAGTGCCGCCCAGCGCGCCGCGCCTATCCAGGAGCTGGGTGGCCCGGCGCAGTAGGTGAGGGTCTGGTGCCCGAGCGAGGCCAGGTGTTCCAGGATCTGCCGGCAGCCGGCGCCGGTGTCGAACGTCACGCTGGTCAACCCGGGCAGCTCCCGGTTGAACAGGACGATCCGGTGCAGTTTGGCGAGGTCGCGCAGGACCTCGTCGTCGAGTCGGCTGGAGGCCAGCACGAACCCGTCCACGCCGGCGGACAGGTCGCGGATCTGGTTCTCCTCGATGCGCCGGGACTCCTCGGCGTTGACGATCACCAGAGTGACGTCGGACGCCTTCGCGCGCTGCTCCGCGCCCCGGATCAGCTCGAAGAAGTGGGGATTGGTGATGTCGGAGAGCACCATGGCGATGGTGCGGTGGCGTAGACCCGGAAGAGCGCGGTTCTGCGGTCTGTGCTGGTAGCCGAGCTGCGCGGCGGCGGCGACTATCCGCTGTCGCGTCGCTTCGTTGACCCGGCCGGGCTTGTTGAACGCCCGGGAGACCGTCGACGCGACCACGCCCGCAGCTTGCGCGACGTCGAAGATGGTGGGCTCCACGAACGCATCTAGCCACGAAAGTGGAAATTTTGGCAACACCTTGCAGAACTTGTCGCAAGGTACCTACGTTGCGATCATGCCGGCCACTCGATGACGTCTCGGACGAGAGGAGCGCGGAGTGTCGCAGCCCGGGCAAAGAGGTCGAGGTGTGCAGCACGACGAGCGCGGTATCTCGGGTCGGGCCAGGCGGTGGTACGCGGCTGTGACGGCCAGCGCTCTGCTGGCCGCGTCGCTGACGTCGGTCGGGGTGACACCGGCGCAGGCGGCATCGACCGACTTCACCATCTTCAACGGCCGTACGACCGCTCCGATCCTGATCGACCCGTCCTATGGCGGCGATCACGCCGATCGGGACTACAAGCAGGTGCGCCGCGCGGTTCAGGACCTGCGCCAGGACGTCGCCATGGTGACCGGGGCGATCGATCCCGGTGAGGTGCAGAGCCTGTTCGCCGACGATGAGCCGGCCAAGGAGGCGCGGCTGGCGAAGGCCGACCGGAGCAAGCTCCCGGCTCTGCTGACCGGGGCCGCGGGTCAGAAGACCGCGATCATCGTCGGCCAGATCGGTCAGAGCCGGCTGATCGACGGGATCGTCGGAGCCGGCAAGTTCGAGGAGGCCGCCGGGATCAAGGGCAGGTGGGAGGCGTACGCGACCAAGACCATCAAGAACCCGGTCCCCGGGGTCGACAACGCACTGGTGATCGCGGGCAGCGATGCCCGCGGGACGATCTACGGGATCTACTCGATCTCCGAGGAGATCGGCGTCTCGCCGTGGTACTGGTACAGCGACGTACCGGTCAAAAAGCGCGATGACATCAAGGTCTCAGGCAAGGCCCGGGCCGACGACGGGCCGGACGTCAAGTACCGCGGAATCTTCGTCAACGACGAAGAACGCACCGTCGCGTGGGCGAAGAAGAAGTTCCCCACCGCCAACGGCACGCCTGACGTCAACTACTACCGGCATGTCTATGAGCTGATGCTGCGGCTCGGGCTGAACACCCTGTGGCCGGCGATGCACCTGGCTTCGAGGGCGTTCAACGCGGTCACCGACACCGGGACGTACGACCAGGGGACCCCGGTCAACGCCCGCGAGGCGGCAGCGTTCGGCGTGGTCGCATCCTCCTCCCACGCGGAGCTGATGCTGCGCAACAACGAGGGCGAGTGGCGGCAGTGGTACGCCCGCAACAAGGACGCGCTCGACATCAAGGGCCCGGACGCCGTGGCGGCCTTCGACTATTCGATCAACAAGCCCGCGATCCTGGAGTACTGGCGCCAGCGGGTGGTCGCCAACGCCGCCTTCGAGAACATCCTCGCCCTGGGTATCCGCGGTGTGCACGACAGCGATCCGGTGTTCACGCCCGGCAACCCGTACGGGTTCAAGGACAAGATCGAGATGCTGGCCGACGTCATCCGCGAGCAGCGCAAGCTGATCGCCGCGGTCTACGGCAGCGTCGACGCCGTGCCGCAGGTGTTCATCCCCTACAAGGAGATGAACGATCTCTACAACGCCGGGCTGAAGGACCACATCCCCGGCGACGTGACCCTGATGTGGGCCGAGGACAACCAGGGCTATCTGCGCCAGGTGCCCACCCGTACCGAAGCCGCCCGTTCCGGAGGGAACGGCGTCTACTACCACATCTCCTACTGGGGCGAGCCGAAGAGCTACCTGTGGCTGAACTCGACGCCGATGTCCTTGATGGTGCAGCAGCTGCGTCGGGCGTGGAGTTCCGGTGCGGGGCGCTACTGGATCCTCAACGTCGGGGACATCAAGCCCGGCGAGATCAAGCTCGACCTGTTCGCCAAGCTCGCGTGGGACGTCAAGGGCTATGACGACACGAACATCGCGAGCAGGTTCCTCACCGAGCACGTGCAGCGGGACTTCCGGCTGAGGGGCGCCAACGCGGCCGTGGTCGCCGACGCGCTGGAAAGGTTCGATGCGCTCGAGAACACCAAGCGCGCCGAGTTCTGGGGGGAGATCAACTCGTCCAACGCGAACTCGGGAAGGATCCACAACGGTCAGGTCTTCCCGTTCAGCGCCACCTCGGACGGGGACGAGCTCCAGCGCTACATCAACGAGTCCGGCAAGCTGGTGGCGATTCTCGAGGATGCTTCCGCGAAGCTCGACCCGCGCTATCGCTCCGCGTTCTATCAACAGGTGCTCCACCGGATCCGGTCCTATCGCAACATGGCAGAGCAGATCGGCTACTACTGGAAGAACCAGCTCGCTGCCGCCCAAGGCCGCTACGCCAGCGCGGGAAGCTACGAACTGCTCTCGAAGCAGGCCCGTGAGCGCATCTTCACCGACGAGGACTACTGGAACACGATCAGCGGCGGCAAGTGGGACCACGCCATCGGCCACAGCCATCCCGAAGGCTTCCCGAACGAGGGCGCCGTCATGCTCACCAACGACCGGTATGCCCGGGTGGCCACACCGACCGATGCGGTGGGCGCCGCCGCCGAGGGGAGCAGGGAGCCTGGCCGCGGCACGCTCAGGTTCAACTCGGCCGCGCCCGACGACAAGCGGTTCTTCGACGTGTTCTCCCGGGACGACGTAACCGACCCGCAGGAGTGGGTCGCCGAGGCCGACGCTCCGTGGATCGCCCTTTCCCGGCGCTCGGGCACGACCGCGACAGAGCAACGCGTCACGGTGACGGTCGCCAGGAACCACCCGGCCACGACGGGGACGATCAAAGTCTTCAACGCCGTCGACGGCGCCAAGACCGGCGACCCGGTCGCGACGTTCACGGTCGACGCGGAGCGGGCAGCCGTGGATCTGCGCCGGGTCGCCGAGCCGGCGCACCTGGAGGCCAACGGATACGTGGCCATCGAGGCCGAGCACTTCTCCGAGAACGTGCGCGGCGCCGACGGGAGCCGGTGGGCCCCCCTTGAGGGCGTGGGGCAGCGCGGGGCGTCCATGGGCAGCTTCCCGGAGATCGCGGCCCGGGTCGACTCCGGCTTCGAGACGACCGCCCGCCTGAGATACCGGGTCTACTTCACCTCCACCGGGAGGTTCACCGGGACCTTCTACCGGATTCCGACGCTGAACGAAGGCACAGAGGACGGCGGCACGCCGCGAACCGCGCGCACGGCGATCGGACTCGACGACCAGGCCCCCAGCCTGCTGCGCGGCAACTCCGTCGCCGGTACGAGCACCAGCACCTGGGGATTCAACGTCATGCATGGAATCGAACCCCTGAACTTCACCGTCGAGGTGACCACGCCGGGGTGGCACGACCTCGTGGTCTACCGCTCGGACGCGGCGATCCTCTTCGACCGGATCATCATCGAGACCCGCGCCGGCTCGGTCGGTGACGGCCTCGTCGGCCCGCCCGAGAGCCCGAACAACATCGCCGCACCCCAGAGGGCCATCGTGGCGCCTCGTCCTGACACGATGCCGGAGCTGCGCCGGCTGCCCGCGATCCGGACGTCGGCAGGCGAGACGAGCACGGTCGAGGGCGTGCGGGATGTGGTGTCCGCGGCCTCCGACAACGAGACCGCCGTGTCGGTCGCGGTGCAGAACGGTCAGGTGCGGGTCACCGGACACCGGGTCGGGACGGCCGAGGTCTCCGTCACCGCCGGTCGTGGTGAGGCGTGGGTGGTGCCTGTCACGGTGGGCAGGGCTGCGGGGGCGCCGGTCGGCGCCTATCTGGAGCGGGACGGTTCGGTCGTCTTCGACGCGGCCGACGCGTTGGAGAAGAGTGCTTTCGCCAACGCGGTCGACAGCAACAACGGGACGCACGGCTGGGCACTGGCCCGCAACGGTCTCCAGGCCGTCCCGCCGGCCGACGCCGGCGCGAAGGCGCAGTGGCTGGCGACCACGGCGGCCCAGGCCGAGGCGTTGTTCGGGGCGGGCCCGACGCAGAAGGTCAACGGGAGCTCCGCGGCGGGAGCACCACCGCGGCTCGACTTCACCGTCGACATCCGGACCGGTGGCACGTACTACCTGTTCGTCAACACGAGCAACCCGAACGCCGACGCCGACTCCTACCACGTGCTTATCGATGGGCGGTGGAGATACCAGTCGAACAAGTCCGGGCCGGAGACCGGGTTCGAGACCTGGTACGGCAGCACGAGCGTCGCCGCGGCCGCGTTGGCGCTCGGGCCGGGTGAGCACACGATCTCGCTGGCGCCTCGCGAGGCCGGGCTGGTGCTCAACCAGATCGTCTTGACCACGGACGACACGCCCGGCCTCACCGGCTTCCAGACCCCCAGCGACCGGAGAGCGAGCGCTTCATGACGCTCTGACACCGAGCGGCGCCTCATCTCATCACGTTGGCCCCTCTAAGCTGGAGCAGCCATTGTGTCCCCCGACTCGCAGGTGTGCCCATGCTCAACCCGGATCCACCGTACGCCGCTCTGATCTTCGACTGTGACGGCACCCTCCTCGACACGGCCGCCGCCAACGAGAGCGCTTGGAGAACGGCGCTGGGGAAGTGGGGCATCGAGCTCGACTCCGGGTGGTATCGCGCCCGCACCGGACTGCCCGCTGATGCCCTGATGACCGAGCTGACGGCGGAGACCGGACGGGAGTTCGACCACGCCGCCGTGCGCGCTGCCGCGCTCGACGCCTACAGCCGGCTCGTCGGCGTGGTGGAGCCGCACGAGCCGGTGGCGGCTGTGGCCCGGGCGCAACACGGGCGGGTGCCGTTGGCGGTGGCGTCGGGCGGCTCGCGGCGCGGAGTGGAGGAGGGGCTGCGGGCCACGGGCCTGCGTCCGCTGTTCGACGCGGTCGTCACCCGCGACGATGTCCGGTACGGCAAGCCCGCTCCGGATGTGTACGTGCTCGCCGCCGAGCGGCTGGAGGTCGACCCGGCGCACTGCGTGGCCTATGAGGACACCGATGAGGGAGCGGCTGCGGCGCTGGCTGCGGGCATGCGGGTCATCGACGTACGGCCGGCCCTCGGCCGAGCTGCGACTTCGTAACAGACCGCAGCGGTCAGGCGCGCTTGGCCTTGCGCCATGAGTGGTCGTAGAGCGTGGCGCTGTCGAGGGTCGAGGGGCCGCCTTCGTCGCCCAGCGTAGGACCGTCGACCGTCTTGCGGCTGGAGATGAACCGGTGTTTGCCGGTGGAGTCGATTCCCAGATAAATGCCGACATGGTCGAGGGCTGTGCCGTCGTCCGTGCTGGCGTCCCAGAACAGCAGGTCGCCCGTCTGCAGCTCCGCGTAGGACGTGGGTTTGGCCGTTCCGCCGTCGACCACAGTGACCCCCGGGGCGTTCTCATCGGCCATTTGTACGGCTCGGCGGGGGAGTGCGGACTTGCTCAGCGTGTCGCCGATGCCCAGGGGGTATCCGCCGCGGTAGCCAAGGACCATTCTGACGAAACCGGAACAGTCCAGCGATTCCAACTGGCGGGCTTCCGGGGGGTCGATCCTGTCGTCGTAGGTCCAGGTGAGGCCGAGGTAGTCGTTGAAGTCCGAGCCCTCTTCCCGGGTGCCGTCCGGGAGTAAGGGGCCGTAGTGGGCGTCGCCCGCGTAGCGCAGGCCGTCACGGACCTTGGCGGGGGCATCCGCGAGGTACTGCGTGGCGATGTCCAGCAGATCCTCGTCGGTCCTGGCGATGTTGGCCGCCGGCCATGAGGCCGCCCATGGCGCAGAGGGTGACCACGGGCCGGGCAGCAGGCGGACCCAGGCCCGGGTCGAGACGGTCGCTTCGGTCGTTGCCTCGGCGAACTTACGCTGCTGGCCGTAGGTGACGGCGGTTCGGGCGCCTTCGGTCAGGACAGCGCCGACCCGGCCTTGGCTGTAGTAGAGGCTCTGGCCGGATCCGCCGGGGGAGTAACCGGTGAAGGACTGTCCCGGCGAGCAGGCGGTGGCGTCAGCGAACAGGGTGGTGAAGGAGGTGAATCCTTCTTTCAAGGGGCGGCGGTCCTGCCAGACCGGTGCCCCGGCGAGGGGGTCGGCATGATGCTGCCACCACATCCGGCCGGACGCGTCGAGCGCGTAGACGACTCCCGCTCCGGCGCCGGACGGACTGCGGTAATCCTTCCAGCCCTCGCCGGTCACCAGTCCCGTGCCCGGGCCGAAGGTGGTGCCGCCTGCGACCGGATCGGTGTGGTCGTACCAGCGGACGTGTCCCTTGGTGTTCACGCCGTACAGGATGCCGTCGCGCCCGGTCATCAGGGTGGTGATCGCTGTCCAGCCCGAACGGATGACCTTGCCGCTCCCCGCTGCCCACTGGGCCTCGCCGGTTGTCGGCGAAAGATGGCGGTACCAGTGCAGGTCGCCTGCTTTGTCGAGTGCGTAGATGACCCCGGAACCGGCCGACACGATGTCGACGAAGTCGCCCCAGCCGTGGCCGATGACTGTGCGCTCGCCGGGAGCCCAGCCGCGCTCACCGGTCGCCGGATCCAGGTGACGGTACCATTTCAGGTCCCCGTCGCCGTCGACCGCATAGATCACGCCGTTGCCGCCGGAGAACACCCTGGCCAGCGTGTTCCAGCCGTAGCCGATCTCCTTGCCGCTGTCAGCGACCCAGGAATCCTCGCCGGAGGCGCCGGCGCGGTGGCCGTACCAGCGCAGTTTTCCCCCGTCATCGATGCCGTACACCGGCACGACCGCCGAGCAGGTCATCGCTGAGGCGGCTACGGCAGGTCGCGGGTTGAGCGTGGACAGCAGGGAAGCTCCGACGATTGCCGCGGCCAGAACGGCCAGATGTGTACGCAGCATGTCCGCAACCTTTCGATCTCACGCCTCGACGCCGCCGGGCTGATCGTAGGAAATGATCTCACGGATGTCCCCGCGGCCAGGCTGCCGCCGACCGCTCCCGCGGGCCTCATGCGCGAGGCGCCGTCTTGTGCCGGCGTGCTTCCTGCGGGCGCGTACAGGAAGCACGCCGGATCGGTGGTTCAGTGGCAAGCCACCCTGAGGAGCCAGAGACGGCCGTTGTACGTGGGCTTGCCGCCGTTGTCCTCGGCGTCATCGTGTTGGGCCTTGATGGTCACGCAGAGGTTCTTGCCGTAGACCTTCACCGGACCCGCGTAGTACTTGAAGCTCCCGCCATCGGAGTCCCTCTTGCCCTTCACGTTCTTCACGTAGTCGTCGGCCATGAGGTCGTTCTCCATGTAGATGTCCATCGGGGTGCGCACGCCGTACCGAGGGAGGCCGGGACGCTTGGCGAGGACGGCGCAGTTCCAGCCGGTTCTCGCGTTGTAGTAGAGCTTGATGTCACTCCGGTAGTAGGTCTTTTTGGTTATCGCGTCTTTCAGCGGCAGGGGCCAGCTGCGCACCAGCGAGCCGGTGCAGCCGTACGCACTCGCGTTCGCCGGCGCTGACGCGAGCGCCTGCAGAGTCATGACGGAGGCCGTCGCAAGCACGACCGACAGAGATTCGCGAAACATTCAAAACTCCTGATTCGACGTCAAAGTTGGCCAGTTCAGTGCAGGGGCCTGGCGGTCACCGAGAGCGGCCGCTCCTCTTGGGGGCGGCGCACGGAGGTGGGCGGTTGCGAGGGGTACTCGGGAGCGCAGTGCGTGCCGTTCGGCGGCAGCTTCAGGCTCGTCAGGTACGTCTCGATGTGATTGCGGGCGCAGGTGCTGTTGCGGTACTGGCCGTGGCCCACGCCGTCGTACTCGAGGATCCTCACGTTGGGGATCTGCGCGGCCGCGGCGTAGTTCCAGGCCGCCGGGGTGCCGACGTCGCGGCGGGCCTTGGGCAGCAGGACCGGCGGGGCTCCCGAAATGTCCAGCCGGTGCTGAGGGTTGGTGACCTTGCCCTGCCAGCCCAGACAGTAGACGACGTCCGACCAGAACGGTGAGAGCTTGGTGTGCGGGTAGAGCGCCTCGAGCGCCTTGCGGTACTGGTCGAGCTCCCTGAAGCTGCTGATCTGCCACTTCCAGTCGGAGCACCAGATGGCCGGGTAGGCGTAGCTGACGGTCTCCGCCTTCGGCGTGGCGAAGGCGCGGAGGGTGGCGGGCTTGCCGGCATCGAGGGCCTCCAGGGTCGTCGCGACCTCGAACCAGTTGCCCGCCGGGTCGTACATGCCGTCGAACAGGAACATGCGCAACTGCTCGGCCGTGATCGGCTCACCGGTGGAGGGGTCCTTCAGCGTCCCCTCGGCCGCCTTGCGGTGCAGCCCGTCCCAGATCGCCGTGACGTTCTCGCCGTTGAGCGGGCAGGCCTGCGTCTCGCCGCACCACGTGACGAACGCCTTGAACGAGCCCTCGAAGTCCTCGGTGGTCGTCTGCAGGTAGCGGAAGGCGGAGGTGATGCTGTGGTCCATGTTCGAGTCGATCGCCATGGCCCGCAGGTTGCGCGGGAACAGCTCCGCGTACTGCTGGCCGACCTGGGTGCCGTACGAGATGGCGAAGAAGCTGATCTGCCGCTCGCCCAGCGCGGCGCGGATGGCGTCCACGTCACGGGCGGCGCTCGTGGTGTCCACGTGGTCGAACACCGGGCCGGTGCGCTCGCGGCAGTTCTGCGACAGCTTCGCGTTGTAGGCCAGCCAGGCCTCGTACTCGCTCTCGTCGGCCGGGTAGGTGACCGGCATCTGCTCCACCAGGTCCCGGTCGCACTGGATCGGGTTGCTCCGGGCGACGCCCCGCGGGTCCACGCTGACCAGGTCGAAGTACTGGCGCAGCGCGCTCTCGGCGGGGATGGCGTTGCGGAGGATGAACGGGTTGATCCCGGAGGCGTCGGGCCCGCCGGGGTGCACGATCAGCACGCCGATCCGCTTGGCCGGATTGAGCGCCTTGAGCCGGCCGATCGCCAGGTCAAGGGTCGGGCCCGAGGGGTTCGCGTAGTCGACCGGCACCTTGATCGTGGCGCACTCGCCGCCATGGTCGCCGCACGCCGCCCAGCTGACCGGGGTGGGGGCGGCCGGCTGGGGGTCCGGTTTGGCCGAGGCGGCCGTGGTGGTCACGGTAGCGAGCATCACACCCGCCAAGAGAGCGCTGACTAACCCTTTTCGCATGGAATTCCTGTCCCAGATCGCTGTTGTCCTGCCGCGGCTTCATTGCTTCCGGTAATGGCTCTGGTCAGAATGGACAACCCACAGGGTACATCATTTTGGAGCGCGTGCTCTGTTATTAGAGTGGCCGGGAGAGGTCAATATAGGATCACCAGATGCTCCAGGTAGGGCGGCGGTCGTGAGGCATTGCTGCAGTTCGGACGCCGTGATCACCGGCGGTGACGTGAACCTGCGCGACCGCCCGCTGACGTCCGCCACGGACCATCCCACGGTGAACATGCCATGACCTCGAACGACGCCGCCGGCGAACACCACCCCGCCCACCGCCGCCCCGGCCCCGCCGAACCGCTGCAGCCCTCGGCGATCCTCCGGCCCGGCGACGCCTCGCACGGCCCCACCGGCCACGCCACGGCGGAACCCGGCCTGCCCGCGCCCGCCATGCGCGTACACGACCAGGACGTCGCGCCGCCGCCGGGAGCGCTGGTGCGCAGCGTCGGCGAGATCGCCGGGCTGCCGCCGCGCCGCCACCGCGGCGATCGCGGCGAGGTGGCCGGGCACGACGCCGACCGCGTCGACGCTCTCGACCCGGTCGCGTGGCACGCGGCGGCGACCTGGCTGCAGAGCCTCAAGACCGCCGAGACCCGCCGCACCTACCTGGCCGCCCTGTCCGGGTTCCTGGCCTGGCTGAACACGCTGGACGCCCAGCAACGCCCGGCCGGGCTGCTGGCCGTCACCGAGGACCATCTGCAGGCCTACAAGGACGACGCGCTGAACGGACGGCTGCGCCACGGCGTGCGCGAGCCCGGCATCCCTGCCGAGCGCGCCGCGCAACTGTATCCGCACATGCTGCGCTCCACCTACATCACCCACGCCTTCGCCCTGGGCATCGCACCCGACAAGGTGCAGGCCGCCGCCCGGCACGCCGGCATCGCCACCACGCTGCGTTACAATCATCCCGACCAAGACCTCGGCGGGCACGTCGCCTACCAGCTCGAAGCCGACTTCGACGACGCGTGAGGGCCGCCACCGTCCCGCCGCGGCACCAGCGAGACCACCGCGGCGATCCCGCCGTGACCAGGCGGTGCTACGGCATGCCGGTGATCGCGCCGTCCAGGCCGGAGCGCTTGAGATCCAGCGTGCTCAGGTCGCATCCCCGCAGGTCGACGCCGTCCAGGTCACACTCACGGAACGAAGTGTGGTCGAGGATCGCACCGGTGAAGACCGCATCGGTCAAGGTCGCCGGCTGGATCATCGCACTGCCCAGCCGAGTGAAGGCGATGGTCGCGTTGACCATCTCGCTGAAGCCGAACCCCGCCCTGGTGAGGTCGGCGCCGGCCAGATTGGCGCCGGTCAGGTCGGCACCGGAGAAGATGGCGCCGCGTGCGGAGGCTCGCGACAGATCCGCGCCGGCGAGGTTGGCACCGGCGAAGACCATCTTGTCGAGGTCCAATCCGCGCAGATCGGCGCCGGAAAGGTCGAGTTCCTCCTCCGGGTTGTCGGCGCGCCACTGATTGAAGGCGAACGGCCCCTGCCTCAGGATCCCGACAACCGTCGCCACGCCGGACTCCCCGTCGGGACGCCCCAGCCGCTCAGGACCGTCGGTGGTGTAGGCGTCGAGCGCGGCGACGTCCTCCCTCGCGCCGGCGAGTTCCGCGGCGAGCTCCTCATCGTACGGATACATGTCCGCCATCGCCTCCGTCATCGCGAGGCGGGTGCTCAGCAGTTTCAGCGCGTTGTCCCGATCGCCGTTGCCCTTGGCCAGGTCGGCGAGGCGCCGGAAGGCCAGGCCGGCCTCCATGGCCGTTTCCGGGCTCGTATTCGCCTGGAAGAGCCGGGTACGGATCGCAGAGCACTCGGCCCAGATCTCGTATTCCTTGTCCTTGTGCTCCGGCAGGTCCAGCGCGCGATAGACCTCGCCGAGGTGCTGCAACGAGTTGGCGAGCCGCTGGTCTGCTTCCATGAAGGTCGGGTGCTCGGCCGCGAGCTCGTGGTAGATGTCCACGGCGACCGTGAGCACGGCCTCGGCCTCCCCCAACCGGCCGTCGGCGAACCGGGCCTGGCCGCAGGTGTCGTGCGCGGCGCCGAGGCAGAACCTGGCCTCGTCGCGCTGCGGGTGGGTGACGGCCCACTCCTTGACGGCGGACAGCGACCGTTCGGCCACCTCTCGCGCGGCGCGCGGGAAGTTGTGCCGGATCAACATGGCGACCAGATTGTCACGGATGGGACGGTGGTGGCCGTTGGCCGCCGACACGTACGGCGCGATCTCTCCCAGGAGTGCCATCCCCGCGTACTCGAAGTCTGGCTCCAGGCTCTCGATGACGGCGAGGACGAAGTGTGTCAGGTCACCCATCCCGTCCACCGCCACCAGGTGCCGGCAGACCCCGACGTAGTCGTCGAACGTGCCGTCGCCGTGTGTCCGGCTGTAGTGCATGTTCATGGCGCGTTCGTGACGGTCGGCGATCGCCGGGCCCTGGTGCTGCGCCAGCATCTCCGCGATCCAGCGGTCGGCGAAGTAGACGGTGTCCCCGTCCCACCCCTCCCACACGTTGAGCAGCCCGAGCTCGGCGAGCCGGGCCGCGGTGGCCTGCACGCTGTTGAGCGCCGCCCGCTTGGGCTTCGGGCGCTCCCTCCGGTCCGGCTTGCTGGTGTCGCAGGCGACGGCCAGGTCGTACGCGGTGACGGGGAAGGTGGAGATCGCGGCCTGGAGCAGGGTCTCTCGCTGTTGCCCTGTCAGCTCGGCCATGATGAGGTCGAGCGGTGCGGCCCCCTGAGTCACGGCCGCGAGCCGCGCCCCCGCACTCTCGGGGTTCGCGGACAGCCAGGCGTCGACCAGTTGCAGGGACCGTGGATGCGCCGCGGTCGCGCGGACCACTCGCTCGCGGGTGGCCGGATCCACTGTGGACAGGAAGGGCAGTCCGGCTGCCAGCTCGGTTCCCGCGGTGAGGTCCAAGGGGTCGAGCCGCAGGACACCGAGCCGGTTGCCCGCGGTCGACGGCGGTAGCGGCGTCCGGCTGGTCACCAGCACCCGGCCCCGGTCGGCGGCCTGGCACAGTCGGTCGAAGACCTCGCCGAAGCCGGGATCCAGGTAGCCCGTGCCGCCGAGGTTCTGGCCCAGGTCGTCGAAGAGCAGGATGAGGGGGAAGCTCTTCAGGAGTTGGCAGGTCGTGTCCAACATGGCGTCGTCCGACGGAGCCAGGCCGAGGGTCCCTATGATGCGCGCTTGTTCCTGGGAGAGCTCCTCGCCCCAACCTAAGAAGGCCTCTGTGACACCTCGGAACAGCGTTTGCGGAGCCCATCTGCCCACCACGGCGGCCGCTCCCCAGCCATCGGCCTGAAGCCGCCCGAGCACCTGGCGAGCCAGGGCGCTCTTGCCCGCCCCCGCGCCCCCGTTGATCACGAGCCCGGCCGGACCTGCGGCCAGCATGGTCAGCGCGGCCCGCAGGTCCGACTGTCTGACCAGGCCAGGCGATCCGAGCCGCCGCACCTCCGGGCTCATGTTCGTTTCCCCGTTCACCATCGTCCTCCAACAGGCACGACGAATTTGACTGATCAAGCCCCCGAATTCGGGTGAGCTTACTTGATCGTCAGCGATCTCTGAGGGGATCTCTGAAATGAGCCGGTTGAGGAGGGCACGGCTTCACGCTCTCAGCGATCGTGCGGGCCGCCCCGCCGTACCAGCGTGAAGTCGATCTCGAAGGATCGGTTCCAGGGGAACGTGACGTCTTCGATCGTCCAGTCCGGGTCGAACCCGTGCAGGATCGGCTGGAGCCGCTCGCGGGCCGCGGCGGCGTCGGGGCCGGCGGCGCGGACGACGGCCTGGTAGCCGTAGTCCTCGGTGAGGCGGTGCAGCAGGAGGCGGCGGGCGGCCGTGCGGTCGAGGGTGTGCTCCCTGTCCCCGACGACGGTCGCCACGGCCGCGGCGACCACCGAGCCGATCGTGTTGCCCGCGGTGTTCCAGCCGCCGTAGGCCACCAGGCCGTCCACCAGGCCTTCCGCCTGCAGCGCCGCGATCAGGTCCGGGTCGCCGCCGTTGGTGTGACGGACGTCCGCCAGCGCGACCGGGACGACGGACTCGCGGACCGCGCGAACCGTCGCCGCGACCGCGCCCTCCGGGCTGACCGCCACCACCACCGATCCGCTGACCGTCACGCTCTCGTGGAGCGCCGCGACCGATGCCGTGGGCATCGCCGGATACCGGATCACCAGGAACGGCACGCCGGTCAAGACGTTGTACGGCACGGCCACCACCTTCACCGACGCGGGGCTCGACCCGTCCACGGCCTACACCTACACGCTGCGGGCCTTCGACGCGGCCGGCAACCAGTCGGCCGCGAGCGGCTCGGCCTCCGCCACGACCCCGGCCGCGCCGAGCAACCCGGTCAACCTGGCAGCGGGCCGGCCGTACACGGTGTCGCTCGCCGCCTCCCCGTCCTATCCCGACGGCGGCGGCGAGCTGACCGACGGCGCGTACGGCACGGCGTCGTACGGCGACGCCGCCTGGCAGGGCCGCAACACCGGCGCCACCTACTCGATCACCGTGGACCTCGGCGCGCAGAAGACGATCAAGGAGCTGCGCAGCGACTGGCTGCAGACCAAGAGTGTCTACATCTTCTTGCCGAAGAAGGTGACCTACGAGGTGTCGGCCAACGGATCGTCGTACACGGCGGCCGGTTCCGTGGCCGCCCCCGCGGCCGGGGACGCCGACCAGGCCCGCACGTACCGTCTCCTCGGGCTGAACACCACCGCCCGCTACGTCCGGATCACCGTCGAGCCGGCCGGCAGCGCCTGGTCCTTCACCGACGAGGTGGAGGTGCGCACCACCTAGCCGGACCAGCCGCGTGGACGGCCGAGGATTCCCCGGCTACGACCGCGCACGGCCATCATGGCCCGTTGCTCCTTGACGGCGGACGTCATCGCCGCCGTCAAGGAGCAACGGCTCAAGGATCGTGGACACCTACACCGCCGTCGCCCACCACGGGCCGACCCGCCGCAACAACGACGCCCTCACCTGCTCAGCGGCCCTGGGAGAGCCCCTCACCCAGGCACCGATCAGGCTGTTGGCGTAGGCGGCTCGTCATGAACGGTGACCCAGTCTGTTGAGAGCGGCCACTCGCGTTCGGGGCGGCGGGGGTGGATGCCGACGACGGCCAGCGGCAGCAGGGCATCGAGTTCCGACAGCTCCCGCCATTGGTCCTGGGTCACCTCCAGGTACCGCAGTCCCTTCAGCTCGGTCACCGTGGCGATGTCGGCGACGGATGCCGCCGCGATGTCCAGCGCCCACAGGTTCGGCACCGTACGGAGCGGAGCCAGTTCGACGGGCCGCGCGCAGGTGATCGACAGCGAACGCAGCTCCCGGTTTCGGGCCGGCGCCGTCAGGTCGGGCGACTCCACATCGAGCTCCAGATACTCCACCGGACGGCCACCAAGTGGGGTCAGGTCGGGCGAACCCTTGCTCGACAGCGCCAGCGAACACACGTCGGGCACCGCGGCGAGGAACGCGCAATCCTCCACGTCGACCACCCGGACCTCCTGCACATGTGGACCGGCCTGCATGGCCTGCGCGAGGGAGGGCCGCCTGTCGCTGTACGTGGAGTGTTCGCCGGGCAGATCCGGCAGGTCCGCGTCGATCCACAGGCTCCTGTCGTGATGGCGGTAGTCACCGCGTTCCAGCGCTTCCACCAGACGGCGCAGGAACGTGGTCACCGAGTCGGTGACGTACGTCGGCTCGTTCGTGTAGTCGACTCCGACCTTGATGACCTGTCCTGGACGACCGTTCGGCCCGGGATCCAGGTCCACGGCGAGCCAGTTGCCGCCGGTGTCGAACGCGAACCGGATCCAGCCCGGACGCAGCGGCGACCTGCGGACGGTATTCGGGGGTTCGGTATCGAACACTGTCCGGCGCCAGGGTTCGTACTGCCATTCCTGCGCGATGTCGAGCCACTCGTCATCCTGTTCGCCGATCTCGGAAAGGGGGAGCCACTCGTGCCGGTCGAACAGCGGGTTGACGAGGTCACCATCGCCGTCGGCGATGCCGTACAGCGCGCGGAGGTCTGGAGGCAGGACAACGCCGAGCTTCTCCTCCACCGCGGCCAGGTCCTCCTCGCTCGCGGGCTTGGGGAGTTCCTCCTCGTATCCGAGGATCTGCGCCATCAGCCGCCGGTAGTGGTGGAAGAGCCGTACGGCCTCGTCCGGATCACCAGCGGGAACCGCATACTCAGGCCCTTCCTGCTCGTCACCCCGATCGGGCGGAACGAAGTCCTCATCGATCACATAAAGGGACGGCGGCTTCTGCCGGGAGGATGTCGCCATGCCACCGCAACCTAGCACCGCCCTGGCACAGGTACGTCCCTGTCCATGGGGAGCCACAGAGGCAATTCAGGATGAGGCCGATGCCGGTGCGCTCGTGGCAGTCACGGAGCTCTTCGAGCGCGGCGGTCTGGAGGCGTCGTCAGGGGCGTCGGTGATGCGCCCGCGATCGCCTTGCGAAAGCCGGCGTGGCAGGTCGTCTCGGCGTCGTGCGAGATGCGCGTCACGCAGTGCCGACCGGTCTGCGACGGGGGCGGCCCCGGCTGGGGCCGCGCCCGGCGTCAGAGGAAAACGCGAGCGATGTCAAGCCACGTCTGCGCATCATCGCCGACCGCCGTGAGGTCGGTCTGGGCTCGGGACCTGCGGTGGGTGACTCGAAGGCAGAAGTCGAGGGCACTGCCCTGAACCCGTTGCGCGGCATCTTCTGGGCCCCATGCCCAGCTTTGGCCGTCGGGACCGGTCAGCTCGACACGGAACGGCTCTGCCGGAACAGGCAATTGGGCAGCATAGAACGACAGCTCTCGCCCCACCACTCCCAACGAGGCCACGTGCCGGAGCCGACCCGTCGGACGGTGTGAGACACCCAGCGCATCGAAAACGTCCTGCCCGTGAGCCCACGTTTCCATCAGTCGAAGCGGCACCATAAGGGCTGTGGTCAACTGCGAGCCGTACCACGGAAACCCATGGTCCAGGGGAACGTCACGTAGCGCCGCCGCCACCTCGGTTCGACCGGCGCGCCATTGCTCCAGCAGCGCCGATCGCGGTTTGGCCGCTCCCGCGGCGGCGTCGAGATCAGCGTATTGGCTGCCCGCGGCCTCCGCCTGCTTCAGCACAGCGTCGAACGCCTCCGGGGTCCGAATAGCGATGAGAACGTTCGCATCAGCTGAAGCAAGATGAGCGATCTGGTGGGCGATCGTCCACCCCGCTGCCGGAGTAGGCGTCGACCAGTCGGCCTGCGCTGATACCAGGGCGTCGAGCTCATCCCCTTCAGCCACCAAGTCGGGCAGAGCAACGTCGAGCTCAATGCCGGACATATCAAGGCCGTAGTTCAACATCGGTGTCACCTTCACACATTGACGGCAACGGGTTTGTCCCGTTCGGATGGGTAAAGTTGATCTAGCGTGGTCAGGCTATCTGAGGTTGATCTAGGCAAGCCGAACTATCGTGTAGACCAGACCGGCTGATCAACGTCCTGATCCGGGCGAGCGTCCATCGTTGGTCCTCCCAGCCGGGCCCTTGGCCAGGTCCGCCTCCAGCTGCGTGAACTGCTTCTGGCTGGGCCTCGGCAGCGACGCCGGCCCCTGAGACCACGGACCGCCCTCGTTCCATGTCCGCCGCCACCGCTGCATCGACCGGACGCTGACCGCAGGTCCTTGGCGATCAGCACACTCGCCTCACCCCGAGCGAACCGCTCCGCGGCCTGGAGCCGTAACCCTTCGCGAAACTCCTGGCGTTCGGCGGTCAGCCCGCTTCCCTCCGGTGACCGCAGCGAACGACCAGCCGTCAGTGTGACTTAACGCTTCAACTGGCGAGCGAGTTGCTCTGGCCGCTCTCTAGGGCATTCCGGGAGGGACGGGCTCCGCGGTATCGCGCCGCGCCACGAACACGAACTCCCTGCCCGGCCGGTCGGGTGCGTCGCGTACGTCCTCAACGACGAAGCCGTGCTCGTGCAAGTCCCGCTCGACCTCCGTACGTTCGCGGAAGCGAAGTGTCGATTCCGAGGTCAGTACGTCCCCGTCCGCAGCGAACACGTGCGTACCCCGGAAACTCACCAGCGGCAGGCTCACGTCCGTCAGCTCGGCCCAGGTCTCGACGTGCCCGACGCCCGGGATGTCCGTCATGCGGTACGTGGTCTCGCGGGTCCACTCCGCCCACTCCTCCCACACGCGCTGCGCCGGATCGCGCGTCTCGAAGACAAGCCGCCCGCCGGGCCGCAGCGCCTCGTACGCGCCGCGCAGCGTCGTACGCCATGCCTGCGGATCGGCGATCGCCTGGGCGACGTTCCCGGTCATCGTCACCAGGTCGATCTGCATGGGTGGCAGGTCCCCCGCGTCGCCGTCGAGCCAGCGCACCCGCTCCGCGCCCGGCTTGCCCCGCGCGACGTCAACGGACGCCCGCGCGGGATCGATCCCGGTGACCGTGATCCCGCGCTCGGCGAGCAACAGCGCGAACACGCCCGTACCGCACCCGATGTCCAGCACGGACCGCGCGCCGAACTCCTCTGCCATCGCGAGATACGCGTCTAGATCGCTGCGGTCCGGATCGAGTGGGTCGTAGATGGCGGCGAGGCGCGGATGCCCGAAATTTGCGTCAATCATGGCGGCGAACGTATGTGGCCCCGAGCCCGCGCGGCCACTGCTTTTTCGGGTTACGGCGCCAAGCGGGCGCGGCGAAGTGCGCCGCTGATCCCGGCGCCCCTTCACCAGAGGCATAAGAATCCGCAGTCGGTGTCCACTCGATCCAGGACACCACTGGCGGAATTCACTGTTCGCCGGGTGACATATGCATCTGTTCGCCAGCGAGCTCGTAGCACAAGGTGAAGGTCATGAACTAAATCATCGCGGCTGACTCGGTTCTCCTAGACGGCTTCGTCGCCGGTCCTGACGCCCGGTCCGGTCGAGATAACGGTCGACGGCGGCCGTGACCAGGAGGCGGCAGGGGCGACTATCCCCACCTCCCACCGCACCCCGGGGGCGGCGAGGTTGAAGCCGTGCCAGGCGGCAGTGCGTGGGAGGACCTGAAGCGCAACGCGGTCGAGGCGAGTCGAACAGCCGGTCCAGGCCACGAAGTCGCCTGATGTCCGGTAGTCGAGAGCGCTACCAGCGTTACAAGCCGTGAAAACAGTTCAGTGGGCCGGTCGAACCGGTCGTCGACCAGACCAGCGAAAAGAGAACCACGATCATGAAACTGACGACCACCACGCAAGTCTCCGTCGACGGGGTGATGCAGGGAAACGGCCCGTCGAAGGAGGAGCGCATGGCCGGATTCAAGCGCGACGGGTGGGCTATGGGGCACTTTGACGACCAGGCCGGAACGCTCGTCAACCAGATCTACCAGCGTGCCGACGCGTTCCTGTTCGGCCGGTGGACGTATGAGCTTTTTGCCGGCTACTGGGGGACGATGGATCTGGGCAGCGGCCCCATCGCGGATGCCTTGAACACGCGGCCCAAATATGTGGCATCGACCACGCTCACCGAACCGCGATGGGCGGACACGACCGTCCTGTCCGGAGACGTCGCGGCCGCCATCGCAGAGCTGAAGGACAAGCCGGGGGGTGAGCTGCAGGTGCACGGCAGCGGCAGACTGATCCGCTGGCTGCTGGAGAACGACCTTGTCGATGAGATGAATCTGCTCATCGTCCCGGTGGTCGTCGGGCAGGGCACGCGGCTGTTCCCCGACTCCGGCCCGGACATCGCGCTCGACCTGATCGACTCGCGCGCTTTCCCGAAGGGCATAACGCTCCAGGTCTACCGGCCCACCGGACGCCCGCAGTATGCAACGTGACGACCTGGCCCCCCTATGGTTACGGCGAGTCGCCACTCCCCACAAGCTCTTATGGATCGCTTGTGCAACATGCGAAGAGTTAACCATCGATTTCGGCATGTAGCGATTTTGACCGGTAACCCATGCAAGTGGCGTTTCGCTCTCGCGGGTGGGCTGCTGGCCGCGGACTGGGTCTCAGCCCGAAATCGCTCCTGGCGACTCGTTTCTTTTCGACTGAGCCGTGTGGTCGGCCCGCTGTCAGGTGCGGTAGCGGCGGGCGGCGGTGTCAGAGCTGACATCCAGGATGGCGGCGATCTCCTCCCAGGTGGCTCCGGCCGCTCGGTCGGCGGCGACGGCCGCGGCCAGGACGGCGCGGGCCTGGGTGAGCAGGGGCAGAACGGGGGGTGGTGCAGCCGGCGATCGGCCCAAGTCTCCAGCCGGTTTGCTGGGTGGGCGAGGCGAGCTCATCCGCGTGCAGGTCGAGGGCCAGCCTCTCGGAGGCCTGGGCGAGGTGTTCGGACTGGTCGCGGAGGTGGAGCCGACCGACATCAGCCAGTTGATCTCGCCCTCTGCACGCAAGCTCTCACCGCGACCGAGACGCCGCAGCCCAACCCGCCCGAGGCCATGGCACATGACGTGTCAAAGTGTCGTCAAGGCTCCGTGGCAGGATGGGGCGAGGACGCAGAACTCATTGCCCTCGGTGTCGCTGTGCGTCGGTCAGGTCGTGCCGCCTCGTCACCGCCATGGTGGTCACGATGTCTCCGGTGGTCTCCGGTTTTTCTTGGTCAACCACCTACCGGAGACCTCGCTCATTGTCGATCTCGACACGCCCGAACATCAGAGGCTCAGCCCACCGTCCAGCGCGCGATCAAATGTCCGGCGATTCCTGGTCGATTTCGGCCAGGAACCGCTCGGAGCGGCGCGCGAAGAGGTAGGCCCCGCGTTCGTCCGATCGGGCGCGGGCTGCTTCGGCGGCGGCTCGCACGACGTCGACGGGTTCGCCGCGGGCGTGCAGCAGGCGCGCGCGCAGCAACAGCAGGAACCCTTCGGCGAAACGTTGGCCGTAGGTCGTGAGGGCCTGGTCGGCTCGGTCGAGGGCGGTTGCGGCCGCGTCGGGCATGTCGGCGGCCAGCCACATCTCGGCGATCAGTCCGTAGTGGTATGCGATGCCCCATCGCGGCGGGTCGAGGAGGGTCGCGGCCAAAAGTTGTTCGGCCTCTGCCGCCTTGCCGGCCGGGTCGTCGCCGGTGAGTGCACAGGCCCAGTGCCAGTCCAGCCAGATGTAGTGCTCGTGCGCGACGCCGGAGCGGTCGGCGCCGGCCGCGATCCACCGCTCGGCCGCCCACATCACCCATCGCGCGTCACCGGCCATCGAGGCCGCCATGGTGTGGTAATAGGCCCAGACCGACATCGCAAACAGGTCTTCGTCGGCTAGGTACGCCTTGTCGATCGCGGACCGTGCCGTCTCGACATCGCCGTGCAGCGCGGTGATCACGGCCAGCCAACCGATCCGTTCATTCGGCACCCTCCATGGTCCGAGGTCGCCGGCACCATGGTGCCGGCTGGTGTGGCCTTGCGCGCTGAAGAAGCGGTAAGCCTCGCCGATATTGCCGATGTCCCACTGGTACAGGCCCCAGGCATCCCGACCGTACGCCTGGATGGTCGGGTCGGCGGACGCCTGTCCTCGCTCGTACACTCGGTGAGCCCACCTCCCACGGTCCTTCTCGATCGAGGTGTAGGCCCCGACGAGCCGAACGAACAGAAAGTGGACGGCCTCCCTCTCACGGCCGAGCATGCGGGCCAGGTACTCGGCCCGCTCCAGCAGGTCGAACGCCGAACCGCCGTATCCCCCGTGCCTGCTGGCAACAAGGGTGAGCAGTGACAGCACCGACAGCTCCAGGTCCCGCAGGCCGGCCGTGCGCGCGATCTGGGCGGCCGATTCCAGGTGCCGAGCGGCGTCCGCGAACGCGAGCTTGGTCGCCGCACGGCGCCCAGCACGGGCCAGTGCCTGCGCGGTGCGAGCCGGGTCGGCGAGCGGGCCGGCGGCCCAGAGGTGGTAGGCGAGGCGTTCGGCGACAGACTCGTCGTCCGCATGGGTGCGTTCGAGGGCGTCGGCGACCAGCAGATGCAGGTGAATGGTCTGCTGCCGCGTCGTGGTCTCGGTGACCGACTCGCGGACCAGGTCGTGCGCGAACCGTAGCGAGTGCGGGCTTTCCGGCTTGGTTTCCAGCAGACCGAGCGCCTGCAGCGGTTCGAGGCGTTCGAGGCAGTCCGCGACGTCGACGCCGCCTGCGGCGGCGAGCAGGGCGAGATCCACGTCGCGGCCGATGAGCGCGGCGACATGCAGCAGGTCGCGAGCGCTGTCGTCGAGACCGGCCATCCGGTCGCGGATGACGTCTCGTACGGTGGCCGGTACCCCAGCCGGCACTGCTGCCTCGCCGTCGCTCAGCGAGCCGCCATCGCTCAGGAGCCGGGACAGCTCCCGGACGAAGAACGGATTGCCGGCCGTACGGGTATGGATGCCGCGGGCGACATCAGCGCCCGGGTCCTGGCCGATTTCGCGGCGGATGAGCTCGGTCACCTCGGTCAGGCCGAGCGGGCCGAGCCGGATCCTGCGGTGATCCGGCAGCCGACTGGCCGCGGCCAGGACCCGCGACAAGTCAGAGCCGGGTACGGGTACGCGATCACGGAGCGCGCCGATGATCACCGTGCCGGCGGGTAGCCGGGCCGCGAGGTGGCCGAGCAGCTGGAGCGAGGCGGTGTCAGCCCATTGGAGATCATCGAGGATCAGCAGCGTGGGCCGTTGCGCCGAGGCCTGCCCGACTACGGTGACGACCTGTTCGAGCAGGCGGAACTGGGCGCCGCTGTCAGGAACCGTTGGCGCGGCCGCGCTGTCGTTTCGCGGTTCGAGGAGGCCGCCGAGATCACTGGCGAGCCATTTCTCCCGCAACGGCGCC
Organism: Nonomuraea sp. NPDC049625; assembly: GCF_040675285.1. Taxonomy (NCBI): domain Bacteria; kingdom Bacillati; phylum Actinomycetota; class Actinomycetes; order Streptosporangiales; family Streptosporangiaceae; genus Nonomuraea; species Nonomuraea sp. NPDC049625. Next base: position 190,490 of record NZ_JBFAOQ010000010.1, read on the forward strand.
GGCAGGCTGTCGAGGATCGGACGGAGCGCCTGCTCCCACGGCCACATCGGCGGTGTTCCATCACCTTCCAAGCAGGAACCCCAGACCACGAACGGGCCGAGCCGGCTCGCCTCGGCGGCGATTTCCTGCAGCAGACGGGTCTTGCCCACGCCCGGTTCGCCTTCGACGATGGCGAGCGCCGAGTGGCCGGTGAGTGCCATCTCGACGGCTTGCCGCAGGATGGCGAGCTCCTCGGCCCGGCCGACCAGCCCGGCCGCCGCTCGCGCCGACGCGCCGTCACCCCCGACGTCCGCACCCGTCACGACCGGCGACGTCGGAGGCTGCGCCAGTACCTGCAGATATGCGGCCTGCAGCGCCGGGCCGGGCTCGACACCGAGTTCGTCGGCAAAGCAGTCGCTGACCGTGCGGAACGCCGACAGTGCCTCCGCACGGCGTCCCGCGGCCCCGAGGATGGCGATAAGGCTGGCCTGCACCGGTTCATGGAACGGCGCCATCGATGCGGCCAGCCGCAACGCCGGCAGCACAGACACCGGCCGGCGCAGCGACATCGCCAGTTCGGCCGCCGCAGCGCACGCGGCGTGGAACTCGTCGTCGAGGGCCGCGAAGATCGGCAACGCGGTTGGCCCATGCGTGAATCCGTCGCCCGCACGGCCCTGCCACAGCCCGAGCGCTTCGACGTAGCGATCAAGCGCCGTTTCGTGACGATGCTCTGCGAGGGCCTCTTTCGCGGTCTCGACGAGCTCCCGGAAGACGACCAGGTCCAACATGCCGGAAGACGCCGTGAACAGGTAGGTGTTGCCGCGGCGGTGCAGGTATGAGCCGGTTCTACGGGAGGGGATCGCGGGTTCGAGGAGCCGCCGCAACGCGCCGACGTACTTCTGGATGATGTTGAGCGCGCTGCTGGGGACGTCGTCGCCCCAGATCAGATCGATCAACTCGCTCGCGCTGATCGGCCTGCCCACTCGAGCCAGCAGCAAGGCCAGCAGATACCCCTGCTGCCGGGGACCGGTATCCAGCTCGACACCGTCCCGCCACACCCGTAACGGGCCGAGGACCTTCAGGCGCAAACCAACGCCACCGACCGGCCGCCCCTCGTCGTCAGGCTGGACCGGATGAACTGGCAAGGCCACGCCGACCCCCCCGGGAACATGACAGAACGTCGGCTGACCAGCCGTCGAACGCGGAGTTGTAGCGCGCAAAAGCCTACCGGTCCAAACCCTGCCCAGAAACCCGTCAAACGTCGATCCGACCAGGCACGCGCCCCAGCCGGCCACCACTCGGGGTGGGGCGTGGCGAGCAGGGCGGCGAGCCAAGGCCGCACGCGACCGAGAGACCGCAGCGGCCCACCTCGCCGCCGACTTCGATATAGGCCCTAGACCCCCTCCGCGTCCCGAGGTGGCGTCAAAACTCATCTACATTTTTGGCCGGTTGAATCTTCAGGTGGAGTCAAAACTCGCCGAGATGTGGCGCCCACACTCACCTACAGAGTCAGCCACTCCTCGGCCGCCTCCGCCTCAAGGGGAAGGAGACTTTCGGGGCCCGTGCCGAGCGCGGTGGCGACCCGCATCGCATCGAAGAGCGTGCCGTCCGAGACCAGCCGCGGGTAGCAGACGGTCCAGTCGGACTCGAAGACCGACCGGCTCGCGTCGAACTCCAGCAGCGGCTCCTCCAAGTCGAAGATCGGGCAGTCCCAGACGACCGGCTCGGCGCCGTTGAGGATCCAGGCGGTGTCCTGCGCGAAGCCGAGCTCGTTGATGAGGTTGCCGCCGAAGAACGTCGCGTAGGCGGCGTCAGCGGACGGCCGAGCAGGATCTCAAAGGCGCCGGTCAGCTGTTCTTGCCACGGGCCCGGAATGTTGGCAGAAGCGGAGTTATACAGGCCCCATTGATCAGCGTGGGCGGCTGAGGGCGGCCTCGGCCAGATCCGTCCACGTCTCGGCCGAGGAGTGGGGCACGACGACCCAGTCCTTCATGGCCCTGCCCTGCCCCGAGGGGTCGAACAGGGATGCGCCGGCCAACTGGAGCGCGGCCGCGTGCTCGGGGGTGTCCCTGACCAGCCGGAACACCATCGCGCCGTCGCGCTGCAGGCTCGCGAACACCTTCCCCGCCTGATCTTTGAGCGCGGGACTCCCCATCATCCTGGAGATCCGTACACCCAGGTCGGCCAGCTCGGCGCCGACCTGCTTGAAATCCTCTTCCGCGCCCATCGTCAGTCAGTCAGTCCCAAACTCCATGGCGGTGTGGTCGAGCAGCTCGGCCCCCGCCTTCCGGCAGAACGGCGATCAGGGTAGTCGTCCTGGCGGTACCGATCAAGGCCGGACGCGGAGTGCCGACCCGGTGTGACGCGGAGGAACGCCGAGGAACGCCGAGGAACGCGATGGAACGCCGGACCTGTAGGGAGTCAGGTCGGTGGACCGGGGGTGGCTCCCGGCGATCCCCGGTGTGACCGCTGTCCGCGGTGTTCGCCGCCGCCTGACGCGCTCATCGGAACCAGTCATCGGAGGGTGTCCATGGTGTTGTACCGTCCGTTCGACCAGCCTGGTGGTCACCAGGCCGGCCCTTCGACGATCAAGATGCTCGGCCCGCTCGACGTCCGGCGTGCAGGTCGCCCCCTCGTGCTGCCCCCGCGGCGCCGGAGCCTGCTGGCGCTGCTGGCGTTCAGCCCGGGCAGGGTCGTGACCGCCGAACAGCTGGTGGACGGTTTATGGGGCGAGGATGCTCCGCCCACGGCCTTACGCACGCTGCACGCTCACATCGCCAAGCTGGGCGCGGACCTGTCCCGGCATCGCGGCGAGCGGCCCATCCGGCGGCAGGCCCCCGGCTACCTGCTGCGCGCGGACGCGGTGGACGTCGATGGGGAACGGTTCGAGGAGTCGGTGACGACGGGGTTGCGGTTCTCGGCGCAGGGGCGGTTCGCCGAAGCGTCGCGGAGTCTGCGCGCGGGGCTGGCGCTGTGGCGCGGGAACGTCGTGTCGGACTGCCAGGTGCACGGTTGGGCCCTGGCCGAGATCGGCTATCTGGAGGGGCTTCGGCTCCAGGCGTACGAGGGGGAGTTCGCCGCGAGCCTGGCCGCGGGCGTCACGGACACGGCGGTCGGCCGTCTGGAGCGGCTGGTGGGCGAGCATCCGCTGCGTGAGCGGCTGTGGGAGCTGCTCATCGTGGCGTTGCGCACGGCCGGCCGCCCCGGGGACGCGCTCGGCGCCTATCACCGGGCTCGCCGCACCTTGATCGACGAGCTCGGCATCGAGCCAGGGGAAGGACTACGACACGTCGAGGCGGGCGTGCTGCGAGGCGTCACCGACCCCCGGATGCTGCTCCGCCTGTCGCCAGGCCCGCCGGTGGCGATCACCGACTGCGCATGAGGCCGGTCTCCACGGCGAGGAAGGCGAGCGCGTCGGCGCCCACGGCCACCCCCTTGCCGCGGGACCGGGGTTGGTGGCCGAGGCCGCCGGCGACGTGGAAGAGGACCGTTCCCGGTCCGGTGGCGGCGTGCTGCAGGGCGGCGGCCATCTTGCGCGCATGCATGTGATCGACCCGCGTGTCGTGCTCGAACACCACGAACATGCACGACGGGTACGTCTCGCCCGGGACGACGTGATGGTAGGGCGAGTACGCCATCAGCCAGTCGAGCTCGGCGGGCACGTCCACGCTGCCGTACTCGAAGCGCCAGGCCGGTCCCATCCCGAAGCGCTCGTAACGCGCCATGTCGGCCAGCGGCGCGATGCAGACGGCGGCGCGGTACAGCTCACGGCGCTGGGTCACGGCGACCGCCGCCAGCAGGCCGGCGTTGCTGGCCCCGATCACGCCGAGCCGGTCACCGCTCGTCCAGCCCTCGCCGATCAGCCACTCGGCTGCCGCGTGGAAGTCGTCGAAGGCGTTCTGCCTGTGCCCCCGCATGCCGGCACGGTGCCAGGCCGCTCCCTGCTCGCCCCCGCCCCGCACGCACGCGACGGCGAACACACCGCCTGCCTCCACCCAGGCCAGGGCGCTCGGCTCGAAGGACGGCGTCACGGCCGCGCCGAAGCCGCCGTAGGCGGTGAGCAGCGCCGGCCGGACACGATCCGGGCCGGACGCGCAGCTCGCCGGCGCCATCACGAAGATCCGGACCTCGGTGCCGTCCGCCGAGACATAGCTTTCCCGCCGCGTGGTGATCGTCGCCTGGGACGTCGTACGCCGGTCGGGGCCGGTTCGCGCCGCCGGTCCGGCGTACCGCAGGACGGTGGGCGCCGTCGTGTAGTCGGTGTAGGTGAACCAGGCGGTGGCGGGCGCGCCGGGCCGTACGGAGACCTCGCGCACCGTCCCGGCTCCCGGCAGCGCGACGCGGTCCAGGCACCGGCCGGACCGGCCGTCCCAGACCGTGACCTCCGACGCCGCGTCGCGCGTGCGCACCAGGAACAGCCGGGGCGCGTCCGTCCCGTCGTCCTCCAGCAGGGAGAATCCGGAGATCGCCGCGGCAGGGTCCTCCGGCACCACGTCCCTCCAGGACCGGCCGTCCCACTTCGCGGCCGTCGTTCCCAGGTTGCGGGCGGCCATGGCGCGGACGCGGCCCCGCGGTGCCGCGCCGGTGGTGTGCAGGTAGATCTCGCCGGATCGGCTCACCCGCGCGAAGCCGAGCGCCCTCGGGGCGAGCGGGATCGGCAGGAACCGCGGTTCGTCGGGCGGGGAGACGGTCAGGTCCGCGAGGTGCAGCGTGTTCCACGGGGCCGTGCCGACCCTGGCGGACACCACGAGCCAGCGCCCGTGGTACAGCGCGACCCGATGGCTCGTCCTGGCGTCGCCTTCCAGGCCGAAGACCGGCGTGTCCTTCCGGGCGTCGCGGCCCACCCGATGCAGCCACACGCTCCGTACGGCCCCCGGAGACTCGTCGAGACCGCGCCTGACGTAGAAGAACGCGGACTCGTCGGGCAGCCACGCGACGGTCGGGTACCGGACGCCGCCGATCGGCCCGTCGACGATCTCGCCCGAGACGAGGTCGGCGACGAGCAGCACGCCCTGCTCGGTGCCGTCCCGCGACACCTGGCAGGCCAGCAGGCGGCCGGTCGGGGAGAGAGACCAGGAGCCGAGCGTGGCGCCGGCGCTTCCCGGCCCGCCGAGGCGTGCCGGATCGAACACGACGCGCTCGCCGCCGTCGTCCCTGCAGTACAGCGCGGCGTGTTCCTGCCCGGGGCGGCGGCTGAGGAAGTACGCCCGAGCTCCGCGCCAGACCGGTGCGGAGTCCGTCCCCGGTGTCATCAGCCGGTCGAGCCGGTCGGCGAAGAACGGCCGGGGCCTGCACGACCTGAGATAATCCTCGGTCAGCTCGTGCTGCGCCCGCAGCCAGCGCCGGCTCTCCGCGCCGTCACCCTCCAGCCAGCGGTACGGGTCCGGGATCACCCGTCCGTGCACGACGTCGGAGTCCTCGCCCCGGCGGGCCGGCGGGTAGGCCCGCGCGTTCATGCGGGCCTTTCGGCGTCGCCGCCCTCGGCGACCGGCACGCCGGCCGGCGCCGCCGCGTGAGCGTGGTCCGGCGCGCGCTCGTCGCCCGCCCGCATGACCCGCAACACCGGAAGCAGGAGCAGCATGCTGACGGCCGACACCCCGCAGGCGACCCACAAGGTGGGGACGATCCCCGCCTGCTGCCCCAGAGCCCCGCCGACGAGCGCCCCCGCGAAGGCGCCGGCCGCGGTGAGCAGTTGCACGCTGACCGACAGCCGCCCCAGGACCTCTTCGGGAATCCGGATCGTGACGAAGCCGAGCAGCCCGACGTTCGCGATCGCGCCGAACAGGTACGGGAGCCCGATGCCCAGGCCCGCCGTGATGGCGGCCACGAGCACGGGCCCGCCCGCCAGCGGAAGCGCCACGGTGCCGATCGCGCCGCCGATCAGGCCCACCATCGTGAGCCGTTCGGTGTTCAGCCGCCGCGAGAGCAGCTCGCTGAGGAACGTCCCCGTCACCCCGGCGACGCCGAGGAGCACGAACAGCAGGCCGTACCACTGCGCCGGGACGTGCAGGACCTTCAACACGTACGGCGCGATCAGCGCGAGGGTCATCCCCATGACGAGCTGCTGGCCCACGAGGAAGGGGACGAGCGCGCGCAGGAAGGGCTGCCCCCACAGTGACCTGAACCCGGCGCCGAGCTCGTGGGCGAAGGAGCGTTCCTGCCGCGCCTGCTGGGCCGGCCGCTCCGGTGTCCTGATCAGAGCGGTGGTGCCCGCGCTGATCAGGCGCGAGACCGTGTCCACCAGGAAGGGGACGACGGGGCCGAGCGCCGCCGCCGGGCCGGCCAGCGCCCTGCCGAGCGTGCCGCCGACGTACTCGCCGCGATTGAGCCGGGCCCTGGCCTTGACGATGTCGCCGGTGCCCACGATGGTCTTGAGGTAGACCAGGTACAGGGTCTCCACCATCACGCCGACCGTGCCGATCACGAACACCAGCGCGCCCAGCGCCCAGATGCTGAGCCTGCCGGTGAGCATCGACACGATGGTCAGGCCGAGGGCCACGGCGACCGTGAGGTCGCACGCGATGAGCACCCGCCGCCGGGAGCGCAGCCGGTCGACCAGGCTGCTGATGAACAACCCGAGGAGCGGTAGGGGAAGGCTGCCCGCAGCGACCAGGAAACCCGTCTCCGCGGGTGAGGCGCCAAGATATTGCACCGCCACCAGGGGGACCGCGATCACCGTGAACACCGAGCCGAAAGCCGAGGCGACCTGGCCGCCCTGGAAGAGCCGGAAATCTCGTGTCATGCCATTCTCCGAAGTTTCAGGCCGGCCGGCGAGTGTGGGCGGCAGACCGGTGCGAACGCTGGGAACGCGGGACCGGGAAGCAAGACGGCCGGCATCCGCTGGTCTCGGTGCCGGCCGCTCGCGTTCGGCGCGGGCGTCAGATCCGACGCCCCGCGTTCATCCGCCTCGATGGCGGCATCAGTTGGTGTTGTTGCAGTTGAACAGGCTCAGCGTGCTCCAGGGAGCATCCTCCGCAAGCTCGACGTCAAGCTCCTGAAGGGCCAGAACTTCCGACATGGGTCACACACCTCCTTCCTTCTCTCGACACCTTCTCCGGCCGGCGGTCGCCGGCCGGAAGCTCAGAGTGGGGCAGGTCAGTCCAGCAGCAGGAAATGGCCGGCTGGGCGGTTCAGCACCCGGTGCAGGGCCAGCAGGACGCCCGCCCCGCCGCTCCAGAGCTCCCCGCTGAACCGCAGCGAGCCCTCGCCGAGGAAACGCACGCCCCGTCGGCCGCCGACGGCGTACTTGACGAGGCCGGTGGCGACGTCGAGCGCGGCGTCCGCCGAGCGCGGATCGTCCATGAGCTCCGCGTGGTCCGCCAGCGCGAACGCCAGGCCCGCCAGGCCGCAGTACAGCCCGGGGAAGGCGCAGCAGTTCTTGCGGACGTCGCTGAGGACGCGTGGCAGCGCCGTCGTGATCCGGGCGTCGCCGACGTCGTCCGGGCCCGCCGCGTACCGGCTCAACGCGAGCGCGACCCCCGCCGAGCCGCTGAACAGGTAGGGCAGGCCGCGATGGGTCTGGTCGCTGTCGCTGAAGGAGAGCGCGCCGTCCGGTAGTTCGATGGCCAGGTCGAGCTCCTCGTGCAGCAGGCGCCTGCCGGCGTGCGCGTAACTGTCGTTCCCGGTCGCCGCGCTCAGCCGGTGCAGGAAGAGGGCGATGCCCGCGCGGCCGTGCAGCAGCCCGCGAGCGTTGCCCGGCCCCAGAGTGGGACGCAGGTCGCCGGCGCGCACGATGGCCTCGCCCGCCGTCGCCGCCAGGTCCAGGAAGCGCGCCTGATCGGTGCCGCGGTGCAGGCGCAGGGCGGCCATGCCGACGCCGGCCCGCCCCTCGCCGAGGGTCGTAGCCGTCTCCAGGATCGGGTGGCGGGCAGCGTGCGCGAGCACGTCACCGGCCTCGTCGAGCAGGCCGAGGTCGGCGAGGACCCAGGCGACGCCGGCCGTCCCGGTGTGCAGGCCCGGCGGGAGGTCGCCCGCGTGGGCCGCCGCCCGGGTGCGAAGGCGCTCGGGCAGCCCGGCAGGGATCGCGGAGCCCGTGACGTGCAGGGCGTGCAGGATGCCGGCCAGGCCGTAGGCGACGCAGAGCAGATTCGTCTCGAATCCCCGTGGCACGGTGGGGAAGTTCCGGTCGAGCTGTTCGGCGTCGATCATGTCCATGAGCCCCAGCCGGACCTCGTCGGCGAACCGGGCGAGACTCTCCCGTGGCCGTTCGTCGAGCTCTCCGGGAGCGGGCAGCGAGCCGGTCCGCGCCGTGTCCCGCTCGTCGTGGAAGCGGGTCGCACGCCGCCACAACGCGGCGGGGACGGGGGCGTGCTTGCCGACGTCCCGGCGCAGCCAGCGCAGGTTGCCGGGGCTGCGCTGGACCACCGCGTGCATCGGCATGACCAGCAGCAGCGCGATGGCGGAGAGCCCGTACTCGTCCCAGGCGAACGGGCCGGACAGGGGGAAGCCGGCCGGTGGCGCGTAGCCGTCCGCTCCCATGGGGATGAGGGGGGCGTCGCGGTGGGTGCACGACTCGAAGTCGACCAGCCTGACGCCGTCGGGGGTCACCATCACGTTGCGCGGGTTGAGGTCGCCGAAGCGGAACCCGGCTCCGTGGAGCCGGGCGAGCGCCTGGTCCAGCTCGGCGAGCACCCTCTCGCATTCGCCGTAGTAGGCGTCGAAGTCGGCCGATGTCCTGCCGGCCTGGATCAGCGGCGAGTGCAGCGCCGCCCACGTGTGCAGCGGTGTTCCGGCGACGAACTCCGTCACCAGGAACTCGTGCTCCCACTCCTGGAAGTAGTCGAGCGGCTGCGGGCAGGCGTCCGGCGCGGCCTGGTACAACTCGGTGAGCACGCGGTGCTCCCGGCGCAGCCGTTCGACGGCCGTGCTGCGATCCCAGTACAGGCCGTTGTGCGCGCGTGCCTCCTTGATGAACACGGTGCGGCCCGTCCGGGTGTCCTTGGCCTCGTAGGCGCCACCGGCGTTGCTGGGCTGGAGGACCTGCACGATCTCGTAGCCGTGGATCACCGGCGGGCCGTTGCGCGGCCGCCCGGCCGGCTTCGCGAAGGGGTCGCCGATGCCTGGGGGCAGCGTGAAGGAGACGCCTCTGGAATCGGTCACGTCGCGGCCGTAGCCGTCACGTACCAGGCTCTCCCTGCCGCCGTCCGCCCGCAGGCCGCCGCGCGCCTCGAACGCGCCGTAGCGGTAGTACACCGTGCGCGAGTCGCGGAAACGGCGGTCGGACAGGACGTAGGGCCCCTCCTCCCCGGCGAGTTCGCCGGCCAGCCGTTCCATCAGGCGCAGGGCGCTCCGCTCGTCGGGGTACAGGGCGCAGAACTTGCCGGCCTGCGGCCTCGGTCCGTGCTTGTGGTGCATGAACAGGAAGAACACCTCGGCCGACAGGTGCTTGAAGGCCACCCGCTCCGCGTGGCAGGCGCGGGCGACCGCGTCCAGTACGAGGTCGGCGCGTTCGAGGCGGGCGGAGACGTGCACCTTCCACCCCTGGTCCGGCGTGACCACGTCGGGATGGGTCCACCTGGTCCACACGTCATGCGTGGCGGAGGTCCAGCCGTCGGAGACGGACCTGGGGGCGAAACGCCTCCCTGGGTCCGGCAGCCAGGACAGCGGCGCGTAGAACTCAGGATCCGCCTGCGCGTAACTGTAGAAGCCGAGCATTGGTATGTCCCCGTTTCACTGACCCGACCGGTACGTCGCTGGTTCTTTGGTATCCGGGGGGTGTTGCCGGGCCGTTGCCACGCAGGTGGAGGCGGTCGGGGACACGGGCGGGGGCACAAGGGCCGCTGCGGGCCGTTGCCTGCCGCGCGGGAAACCGCCGTGAGCCGCAGAGGCCGGAGAGGCCTCAGCCGTGATGCTCGACGAGGCGGGTGAGCAGGTCGATCAGGCTCTGCCGGTCGGCCGGGGGGAGCGGGGAGAGGAACTCGTCCTGGGCGGCGGCGAGCAGCCGGTCGAGGTGAGTGAGTTGGCTTTGGCCTGCCGCGGTGATGGTGATGATGTTGCGACGGCGGTCGTCCGGGTCGGGTGCGCGCTCGAGGAGTTGCCGTTCGGCGAGGTCGTTGACGGTCGCCACCATGTCGCTGCGGTCGATGCCGGTACGGCGGCCGAGGGCGGCCTGGCTGGCCGGGCCGTACTCCTCCAGCGCGGCGAGCAGGGCGTAGTGGTAGCGCCGAAGGCCGGCTTGGCCGAGCGCCTGGTCCACGATCCGGTTGGCGATCTGCGCCGCATGGTTGGTCAGCCTGCTCGGCAGCGTACGCAGCCGCTGTGGCGGCGGCCCCTCTGGCGTGTCCACGGGGACAATCTAGCAAATTGTTGGCCGTACCCACGATTAGGTGTACTGTTGGCCGCACCAACATTGGTCTAACCAACATTCTCGTGGGAAAGGCGGATAACTGACATGCCGACGACGAATTCCGCAATGGTGAGCCTGGACGCGTCGATCCGGGGGCGCACGCTCTACCCCGGTGACGAGGGCTTTGAGGAGGCCTGCTCCGGCTGGTTGCTGACGGTCGAGCACCGGCCCGCGGTGGTCGTGATCGCCGCCGACGCCGATGACGTGGCCGCCGCCGTCCGGTTCGCGGCGGAGGCGGGACGCCCGGTCGCGGTGCAGTCGACGGGGCACGGTAAGTCGGTGCCCGCGGATGGGGCCGTGTTCATCGCCACCGGGGAGCTGCGCGAGCTGTCGGTGGACCCGCGTGCCGGCACCGCGAGGATCGGAGCCGGGCTGCGGTGGGGTGAGGTGCTCACCGCGGCGGCCGAGCACGGCCTCGCGCCGCTGTGCGGCTCCTCCGGCCAGGTCGGGGTGATGGGCTATCTGACCGGCGGCGGGCTCCCGCTGGCCGGCCGTACGTACGGCTTCGCCGCCGACTACGTCCGCTCGCTCGACATCGTCACCGCCGACGGCCTGCTCCGCACCGTCTCGCCGGCCCAGGAGCCCGACCTGTTCTGGGCGGTACGGGGTGGCAAGAGCAACTTCGGCGTCGTGGTCGCGGCCGAGATCGAGCTGCTGCCGCTGCGTACCGTCTACGGTGGTGAGCTCTACTACCCGGTCGGAGACCGCCAGCACGCAGCCCACGTGCTCGGCTCCTACCTGGCCTGGGCCAAGGAGCAGCCGGAGGAGATGTCGTCCTCTGTGACGTTGCTGCGCTTCCCTGACGTGCCGCAGTTGCCCGAGGAGTTCCGTGGCCGTTCGTTCGTGCAGGTCCGGGTGGTCTACATGGGGGACGAGGAGCAGGGTGCGCGGCTGGTGGAGCCGTTGCGCGCGCTCGGCCCGGAGAAGGACACCTGCGACGCCAGGCCGTACACGCAGATCACCGAGATCTACCAGGACCCCAGGAACCCGGTCATGGCGCACCTGCGCAGCGCGTTGTTGCACGAACTGGACGACGAGGCCGTGGAGGAGCTGGTCTCGTTCATCGATCCGTCGAAGCCCGGGGGCCCGTTCCCCGGCATCGAGCTACGTCACCTGGGCGGGGCGCTGAACCGGCCGCCCGGCCGCCCGCACGCGGTCAGCACCCAGGGCGCGGCCTTCCACCTGTGGATGCGGATGCCGGCTCCGGCCGAGCAGGCCGACGCGGTGCGCAAAGCCGCCGACGAGGCGCTGGAGCGGCTGCGGCGGTGGGACACCGGCGCCGCGCTTCCGGGATTCCTGTTCGACCACGACTCGGCTCCCGAGCGGGTCAGGCGGGCCTACACCGAGGCGGACTACCGGCGGCTGGCCGCGCTGAAGGCGACGTACGACCCGGACCAGCTTTTCCGGATCAACCACAACATCCCGCCGTCGAGCGCCTCGACGGACTGACCGGCCGTACATCGATCACGAGGTCGGCGCTGCGCTGAGCGGCGTCGCGATGGCCTCCAGGCCCTTGCGCTCGGCCTTGACCCCGAACAGCAGCTCGACCAGCCCCGCCACGATCATCACGATGCCGCCGATGGAGAACGCGAGCGCCGTGTCCCCGGGCACCCCGGTCTCGACAAGGGAGGCGAAGACCAGCGGGCCGGCGATGCCACCGGCGGCGGTGCCGATCGCGAAGAAGAACGCGATGGCCAGGGCCCTGGTCTCCATGGGGAAGATCTCGCTGACGGTCAAGTACGCCGAACTGGCCCCGGCCGAGGCCACGAAGAGCACCACGGACCAGCACGCGGTCAGCGTCACGGCGTTCAGCAGGCCCTGGTCGAACAGCCAGGCCGTGCCCAGCAGGAGCAGCCCGGACCCGATGTACGTGGCCGAGATCATCGGGATCCGGCCCACGGTGTCGAAGAGGCGGCCGAGCAGGAGCGGGCCGAGGAAGTTCCCGACCGCGATGACGGCGAAGTAGTAGCCGGCATTCGTGTCGATCTTGAAGAAGGTGGCCAGGATCTGCGCGTACCCGAAGGTGATCGCGTTGTAGAGGAACGCCTGGCCGATGAAGAGCGACAGGCCGAGGATCGTACGTTGGGGATAGAGCGCCACCATCGTGTGGGCGATCCGGACGAAACCGATGGACTTGCGCTGGTGCACGGTCACCGACTCCTTCGGCTCCGGCAGGTCGGCGCCGATCTGCCGCTCGATGCCGCCGACGATCTCCTCGGCCTCCTTCTCCTTGCCGTGGATGAACAGCCAGCGCGGGCTCTCCGGTACGTGCCGCCGTACCAGCAGGATCGCCAGGCCCAGCACCACGCCCAGGCCGAACGCGACGCGCCAGCCGATGTTCACCGGCAGGCCGCTCAGCAGCGGCACGGTCAGCAACGCGCCACCGGCGGCGCCGAGCCAGTAGCTGCCGTTGATGATGATGTCGATGCGCCCCCGGTGGTGGCTCGGGATGAGCTCGTCGATGGCGGAGTTGATGGCCGCGTACTCGCCGCCGATCCCGAACCCCGTCATGAACCTGAACAGGAAGAACCACCACGCGTGGAAGGAGAACGCGGTCATCAGGGTCGCCGCCAGATAGACGACCAGCGTGATGAGGAAGAGCTTCTTCCTGCCGAACCTGTCGGTCAGCCAGCCGAAGAACAGCGCACCCGAGCAGGCGCCCGCGACGTAAAGCGCCGCGGCCAGGCCCGCGACCTGCGCCTGAGTGATCTCCAGGCCGCTGCCCGGCTTGGCGAGCTGCCCTGAGAGGTTGCCCACGATGGTGACCTCGAGCCCGTCGAGTATCCAGACGGTGCCGAGCCCTATGACGATCATCCAGTGCCAGCGGGACCAGGGGAGCCGATCAAGGCGCGCGGGCACTTTGGTGGTTATGGTGCCGGTCTCCACGTCGCTCATAAGCTTTTGTGGCTACCCGCGTTCTTGCCAGGTAGGCTTCCTGGCCGATCATGTGGCTAGGCGTCCCGGTATTTGTCCCGGATCTCGGGGAGTTGCCGGAATCCGGCTGACCGGTAGGTGGCGACGGCGCCGACATTGGAGCTCGGGGTGCAGACGATCGCGCTCGACGAGCCCAGCTCCTGGAGCGCGGCCGCCGCGGCGACGGTGACCGCCTTGCCGTAGCCGTGACCGCGATGCTCCCGGTGCACGCCCATCGGCTCGAGTAACCCGGGCTTGCCCGGACCGGCCGACCACACCGTCACCGCCGCCACCGCGTTGCCCCGGTCGTCGTACGCGACCAGGCACCGGGCGTCGGCGTACGGCGATCCGGCCGCCATCGCGTGCCACCGCTCGTCCGTGAACGTCGACCCGTCGAACGATGCCCGCTGTACGGCGGACCGCACGTGCGCCTGCTCCGGCCCGATCACGTCGATCCGCACCCCTGGGTCCTTCACCGGCTCCGTGAGGTCGCGGCGCAGCGGTGTCCACGGCTCGTCGGCTTTCCAGCCGTTCTCGGACAGCAGATCCTGGACCAGCGCGGACATGGGCGCTTCGACGTTCACCTTCCCCTCGATCAGCACGCCGCGCTCCGGCTCGGTCACGTCCTCGACCAGCCGCTGCGCCAGTTCCTCGTCCCGCTGGGCGTCCGGCGCGATCGTCAGCCGCAACAGGTCGGGCTGGTCCAGCAGCCCGATGGCGAGAATCCGGCCGTCCCGGCTCCACGTACGGACCGCCGCGGCCGTCGCCTCCGCGCCGAACCGCCAGAACCAGCCCAGGTCCCCCGGATGCAGTTGCGTCGGCGCCCCTTCGTGCTGCCACTCCCGCAGCACGCCCACAACCTCGCTCAGCCCGCCGACTCCCGGCTCACCCGACACCATCGCCATGACCCCGATCACACTCCATCGCACCGGCACTCCGCACCCGGTTTTCGGCCGGCCGGCGTGAGGCCTCAGCTTCGTGGTCGCGGGTCAGATGGCGGTGGAAACTGCTGGGAAAATTGTCGTGTCCCAGGGCGACGGGCCGTGTGCCGGAGAGCGAGATCTACCATGAAGTACCTGCTGCTGAAGCACTACCGAGGTGGCCCGGCCCCCGCTGTCGACCGGGCGCCGATGGACCGGTGGACGCCGGAGGAGGTCGACGCGCACGTGCAGTACATGCGTGACTTCGCCGCCCGCTTGGAGGAGACGGGGGAGTACGTCTCCAGCCAGGCACTGGCGCCCGGGGGCGCGTTCGTGCGGTACGACGGCGAGGGGCGCCCGCCGGTGACTGATGGGCCGTTCGCCGAGACCAAGGACCTCATCGCCGGCTGGATGATCATCGACGTGGAGTCTTGGGACCGCGCGGTCCAGCTGGCCGGGGAGCTGTCCGCCGCTCCCGGGGCCGGCGGCGAGCCGATCCACGAGTGGCTCGAGGTTCGACCGTTCCTCACCGAGTCGCCCACGGTGGCCGAGTGAACGAGTCGCTGCTGCGGGAGCTCGTGCCCGCGGTGATCGGCGTCCTCGTCCGACGCGGAGCCGACTTCGCCTCGGCCGAGGATGCCGTGCAGGAGGCCCTGATCCGGGCGCTGGAAACCTGGCCCGACGATCCGCCCCGCGAGCCCAAGGCATGGCTCGTCGCGGTCGCGTGGCGCAAGTTCCTCGACGCCGCCCGGGCCGAGGCGTCGAGGCGGGGACGGGAGCTCACCGTGGAGGTCGAGCCGCCCGCCGGTCCGGCGCCCGCCACGGACGACACGCTGCGGCTCTACTTCCTGAGCGCGCACCCCACCCTGCCGCCGAGCTCGGCCGTGGCCTTGACGCTGCGCGCGGTAGGTGGCCTGACCACGCGGCAGATCGCGACGGCGTACCTTGTCCCCGAGGCGACCATGGCGCAGCGGATCAGCCGGGCCAAGCGGCGGATCGCGGGGCTGCCGCTCGACCAGCCCGGCGATCTCGGGACGCTGCTGCGCGTGCTCTACCTCGTCTTCAACGAGGGCTACGGCGGAGACGTCGACCTGGCGGCCGAGGCGATCCGCCTCACCCGCCAGCTCGTCGCCCTGACCGACGAGCCCGAGGTCGCGGGGCTGCTCGCGCTCATGCTCTGCACCATGCGCGACGCGTGTCCCGTACCGGACCGGGAGGCCGCCTGGTGCCGCTCGGCGAGCAGGACCGATCGCGCTGGGACACCGGCCTGATCGCCGAGGGGGTGACGATCCTGCAGACCGCGCTGGCCCGCGACCGGCTGGGCGAATACCAGGCACAGGCCGCGATCGCCGCCCTGCACGCGGACGCTCGGAGCGCCGCCGAGACGGACTGGGTGCAGATCGTGGAGTGGTACGACGAACTGCTGCTCCTCACCGGCAGCCCGGTGGTGCGGCTCAACCGCGCAGTGGCGGTCGGGGAGGCCGACGGGCCGCAGGCCGGCCTGGCGGCGCTGGCTGACGTGCAGCCCGACCTGCCCCGTTACGCCGCGGTGACGGCATACCTGCACGAGCGCGCCGGCGACCTCGAGCACGCCGCCGACCTGTATGCCGAGGCCTCCCGCGCCGCCACCAGCGTGCCGGAGCGCGACCACCTCACGCGCGAGGCCGCCCGGGTGCGGCAACTGCTGCGTTCGTGAGTACGCCATCACGTTGGAGCTCGCCCTTGCTCGCGGAGGGCAGGGCCGAGGCCGAGCATGGCACCAGTCAGTGGCGGCTGTGCTATCCGTGGCCGGCCACGGCGACCGGTGAGAGGGATTCGAGGCCCTCGTGCCGGTCTACGCGGCGGCGCGCGGGGGGAAGGCGGTCGTGGGCGGGGTGAGCTGACTCGCGCCTGCGCGGTTCGCGGGCCCGAGCCTGGTGGGCCAGGATGGCTCGCATGCCTACCGTGCCCGAAGATCACGTTGAGCCCGCGCATCCGTCCCGAGTCAACGACTATGACGGTTTCGCCGAGGCGTACACGGCCGAGAACGAGGCCGGCATCATGAACGCCTATTACGAGCGGCCCGCCATCCTGGCCCTTGCCGGGGAGGTGTCCGGCCGGCGGATCCTCGACGCCGGCTGCGGCTCGGGCCCGCTGTTCGAGGCGCTGCGTGACCGGGGTGCCGTCGTGTCCGGCATCGACAGCAGCACCGGGATGCTGGAGCTGGCCCGGCGGCGGCTCGGTGACGGTGCTGACCTGCGGGTGGCCGACCTGCGTGACCCGCTGCCGTTCCCCGACGACGCGTTCGACGACGTGATGGCGTCCCTGGTGCTGCACTACCTGGAAGACTGGGGGCCGACGCTCACGGAACTGCGGCGCGTGCTGAGGACCGGCGGCCGGCTGATCGTGTCCGTCGACCATCCCTTGATAATCCACGCCATGCACCGCCTGGCCGGGCGCGAGGTCAGCTATTTCGCGACCCGCAATTGGAGCGAAGAGTGGACCATGGGCGGAGAGACCGTCCCGATGAGTTTCTGGCACCGGCCGCTGCACGCGATGACCGACGCCTTCACCGCGGCCGGTTTCCGGCTGGCCGTCATCAGCGAGCCACAGCCTGTGCCGGCCGCCCGCGAGCTGTTCCCCGACGACTACCGCCTCCTCGCCCGTACCCCGAGCTTCCTGTTCTTCGTCCTGAATGCCGACTGAGGACCTGCTCTTAACCGATCACGGGAGGTGTTGCGCGGGCCGCTGTCGGCTGCGGGCGGCCCAGAACGTACAGGCCCTGCGGGCCGGCAGCGCACAGCGTGCTCGCGTCCGCGAGCCAGGCGCAGGGCCGCGATGATCGCCAGCCTCCTGACCTGCACGCCACACCTGCCGACCGGGACTGACTCCCTGGCGTGTGCCCCCGCAACCTTGGCATCGGCACCGTGCCGGTGGGTTCCACCGCCGCACGGGTCGCTCTAGCTGGAGGGGAGCTGGTAGTGCGACACCACGACCTGGCCGTCGAGGACGCGCGAGTCGACGAGCCGCAGCTTGTGGCGCTGCTCCGGCGCGGCGAACAGCTTCCGGCCGCCGCCGAGCACCACCGGGTGCACGGCGACGTGGTACTCGTCGATGAGCCCCAGCTCGGTCAGCGCCGCCGCCAGCGCGGAGCCACCGGTGAGGAGCAGATCCCCGCCCGGCCGGGCCTTGAGAGCAGTGACCTCCTCGGCCAGGTTGCCGCTGATGACGCGACTGGTCCACTCGTCACCCGGGTACGTACGCGAGAAGACGATCTTCGGCGTGGCACGCCAGAACGGCGCGAAAGCGGCGACATGCGGATCGTCCAACAGCGACTCGGCGTTCGGCCAGAACCCCACCATCATCTCCCACACCGGACGTCCGAACAGCAGAGTGTCGACCCTCTTGTCCAGACCTTCGGAGTACGCCGACAACTCTGGCCCCATCATCGGCCAGTCGAACTCCCCATCGGGTCCGTCGATGAACCCGTCCACCGACGCGTGCACCCAGTAGATGATCTTGCCCATGAGTTGCTCCTCTTGTCTGTGCGGTCATAGGTAGGTCGGAGCCGGTCTGTGTTTGTTGACATGCGATGGCGAGCAGGCTCGGCATGCCAAGGCGACACTTCTGCGTCGCTGTCGCTGCCTGCGACTCTGGCCTGCCGCGACAGGCCGGGACATCCGTGCAGACCCCCTGACCGCCACGGAAGGGGCACGGATTCGCCACGGAGCCCGTCCGTACACTCTTGACGTCGGCGTCCACCGCCGACCGCTACTCCGCTCTGGTGAACGCTGCGGCATTGACCTGGGCATTCAGCCTGATCGCTCGGTGTTCCGGTGGGGGTCCCCTAACGGAACACCGCCACGATCACGCGGCCGTCAGCCTGTGGCCCCTCGTCCTTGCCGCCGTCTTGAACCGGACCGCCGTGGCCGGCGCCAGGGCGCGGACGTCCTCGTCCAGGTGCCCGACCGCCTGGCCGCCGCGGTGGCCCGGCCGACGCGCTCGGTCGGCCTGCGCGACAGGTACGGCTGGCCCGGCGTGATCCGCTCGACCGGGAACAGCAGGAGCATGGCGAGCACCAGCGTGACCGCGGCGTACAGCTGGCCTCGGGGCCGAGGAGGATGGCGCGTGGCTCGTTCATGACGAACCAGGGTTGAGGTCGAATGCGCGCGTTGTCCGCTGAATATCACCGTTTCTGGACGGCGGCCACCGTCGGCGCGACCGTGACACAACCATGACACGGCGCGTACGAGGCGGGGACACGGGCGGTCGACAGTGGATCCGGTTGACCGGCGGGCGAGTTGCGGAGCGTGCGGTGAAACCCCGGGCGTGTCGCGAGTGTTGTTGATCGAGGATGACCCGGTCGTGCGGGAGGGCCTTGAGCTGGCCCTGATCCGACCCGTCCACCGTGGGACTGGAATCCGTGTCCGGACAAGCCGGAGATGGACTGCAGCACGGTGACCGTACCGACCGGTCGAAGCAGAAGGGACCGACCATCCAGGTGGCCCTGGCCCGGCGCAAGGCCACCGATCCGACCGCTCGCGTCGGGTCGATGCTGTTCGGCCGGGGTGACCCTGGCGACTCCGGCGTCTCCCTCATCAAGCAGGGCGAGATGAACCGGCCGGAGATGCTGTGACCGTCCGCTGGGACAGAACGTTGCGACAAAGGCGATCACGAGAAGGAGAAGGCGTGGCTGATGACGGAGAATGGGACCGGCGTTCGCTGTTCCGGGGCGCCGCCGTGCTGGCCGGTGCCGCCGCGACCGCGCCGCTGCTGGGCAAGGCAGCCACGGCGGCCACGGCGTCAGCCGGCAGTGGTGACGCGGACGCGCTGTTCAAGGCCGGGAAGTTCGAGAGGGCCGGCCGCGCGTACGAGGAGATCCTGAAAACAGACCCCACGAACGTGCATGCGGCCCGCCAGCGCGGCTATGTAGGGCTGCTGTCCAACCAGTTCCCCGACGCCGAGAAATACCTCAAGATGGCCATCGACCTGGCGCCCGACGACAAGGAAGCCAACAAGCTTCTGGGCGACTGCTACATCCGGCAGGACAAACTCGCCCTCTCCGCACCACACTGGCAAGCGGCCGGCGTGGACGCCTACGCCAAGTGGTTCGCGGCGGTCAGCGGCGAGCCGTATCAGATCCACGGCGACATCGCGCGGCTGCCATTCCAGCAGATGGACCCGTTCCCGCTGGTAGAGACCTCGGTCAACGGGGGACCGCCGAAACGCTTCCTGCCCTACACCGGCGCCGGGTGGCTGGGCATGTCCGCGAAGGTAGCCGAAGAGGCCGGGCTGAGCCCCGTCGCCAGTCAGAAGATCGATTACTTGGGCGGCACCGCATGGCAGTACTTCGGGGTGCTGGACTCCTTCAAGCTGGGCGACATCGAACTGCGCAACATCCCCGTGGAGTGGTCGGAAACAGATACGCCCGAGGAGTCCAACGACGGCATCATCGGCACGTGGGTCTTCTACCACTTGCTGACCACCTTCGACTATGCGGGCCGGTCGCTGATTCTGCGCCGCCGGACCCCCGAAACGGCGAGGCAGGCACGCGCCGCCGCCAAACAGGCGGGCGCAGAGCCCTTGCCGCTGTGGCTGGCCCGTGAGCACATGCTGCACAGCAGGGGCAGCATCGCCGGCTCCGGGACACGGGTGGTGGCCACGCCCATCGGCGGAACCGGCGAGATCGCCGCGGGCATGTCCGAGGAATCGGCCAAGCAGTTGGGGATTCGCACCGACTACGACCGCCCGGTCGAGACTTTCGCCCACAGCCACCCGGTGGTCGCGTACCCCTGCTACCCGAAGGAGATCCGCCTCGGCAACGCCTCCGCCAAGGAGGTCTACTGCATGGTGAACCCAAGCCAGCGGCTCGCCCCATACGGGTTCGACGTGCTGGCCCACTTCTCCCACAGCTTCTACAAGCCCTACAACGTCACCCTCGACTTCACCGACATGAACCTCTACATAGCCCGCGGCAAGGCCACCTGATCACCGCGACTGCACGGGCGTAATTGGAGCTACCTGGAGCTGCCGGCTCATACGAGCGACGGGGTAAGGGCAAACGAGACACCCTTCCCCCGTCGCCCGATGCCGCACATGGCGGTGTCCCGGGCGCCGCAGCAACCATGCGCGGCCGGACCAAACGAGCCGCTGAGCAAGCAGGGCAGCAACCCCGGCGAATCGCTGAGCAAGCAGAGCAGAGCAGCAATCCCGGTGAATGGCTGAGCAAGCAGAGCAGAGCAGCGAGCCCGGCGAGTCGCTGAGCGAGCGGGGCAGTGAGCCCGGCATCCAGCGCTCGCCGGCTGGCAGACCCGACCGCCTCGGGGCAGGCGGTGATGAGGCCGCACCTGCGGTCCAGGACGGTGAACGCGGCCTTGCAGATGACGACGCGGGCGGCATGTACGTGCTCGCGCGGGTCGCCATCGAGGATCTCCTCCAGCGACTTGAGCGTATGGCCCAGGGCGAAGACGCGGTCCACCCACAGCGGGGCAAAGTGGGAGCAGGCGCCAATGCGCCAGTCGAGGAATCCGGCGTCGAAACGTCCCATCGCGGGGCGTGCCTGGCCAGCGAGCCCGACGGCCTGGACCATGCGGGTGCCGACAGCGCCGGTCAGGCATTGACCAGCCCCTACCTGCCGGCCAGGGGACGGCGACGTCACGGACCGCGAACACGAGGTCCTCACCCGCGTCGGCAGCGGCATCTCCAACACCGAGACAGCCGAAGAACTCTCCATCACCGTGGCCACCGCGAAACCACCGGCGCCATGCAGTCCACCAAGCGTCGCGAAACCAGCAGCACCACGCTGCCCGGCAAGCACCTCGAAACCCCAGCACCATGCTGCCCGGCAAGCACCCCGAAACCACCGGCGCCATGCAGTCCACCAAGCGTCGCGAAACCAGCAGCACCACGCTGCCCGGCAAGCACCTCGAAACCCCAGCACCACATTGCCCGGCAAGCACCGCGAAACCACCGGCGCCATGCAGTCCACCAAGTGTCGCGAAGCCAACAGCGCCACGCTGCCCGGCAAGAAGACCGGCCGGCCACGCGCCATCGGCCCCGCCGGACTGGCCGCACCGCGCCGCCTGGTCGACGTCGGCATCTCGGTTACCGAAGCCGCCCGCACCCTCAGAGTCGACCGATCCACCGGCTATGCAGCACTTGCGCGACCCTGACCAGCAACTGTCCCACCCCACATCCCAGCTCTGCTCGTTGGCGCCCCCAGCAAGATCGCTCTTATCGACAACGGCTGTCCGGCGGTTCCTCAACCCCCGGAACAGCAGGTCCTGCGCATCACTTCGAGTCGGCACGCTCCCGTCGAAAGTCGTGTGGGCGCGAGCGCGGCACAACAGGTCATGTTTTCTGGATTTTATTTTCTGGAAAATCAAAAATGGTAGGCTGCCGCCGTGACTGCGGATGCCAGTGTGGTAACGCCTTGTAAGCACTGTGGATCGCCGATCGAGCAGCGGCGGGGGAGAGGGCGGCCCAAGGCGTACTGCCCCGAGAAGGACTGCCAGGCGGCGGCCAAGCGGGAGCGGGAGTTGCGGCGGGCCACGCCAGGGCTGGAGGGGGCGCTGGCCAGGGCCGAGCAGTTGTACGACCGGATGGAGAGCGGGCTGACCGCCGCCATCGAGCCGTTGGCGCGGGCACTGGCTGCGGAGCTGAGTCCGGCGGGGGTCGAGGCGAAGCTGAGCGCGATGCAGGCCGAGGCGCACACGCGCGTGGCGATCGCCCGTACGGAGCGGGAGCAGGCGTTCGAGCAGGTACGGCTGGCGCGCGAGGCCGCCGAACACGCCCGCAGGCAGACGGCCGAGATGCGGGTACGGCTCGAAGAGGCGCAGGCCGAGCGCGAGACGGCACTGGGGGATGCCGAACGGGCGCGGGAGCAGGCGCTGGCCGCGTTGCGGGAGGCCGCGAGCACCGAACGACAGGCGCTGCAGACGGCCGAGGAGGCGAAGCAGCGCGCGAAGACGGCCGAGCGGCGGGCCGAAGAGGCGCTGCATCGGGGCGAGTTGACGGAGCAGGCCAGGGACCAGGTCGTTCATGAGCTGGCCGAGCAGGCGGAGCTGGCCGAGCGGCGCACGGCTGAAGTCATGGCGCAGGCTGAGCAGCGCACCGCCGAGGCGCGGGCGCAGGTCGTACAGGCTCAGGAGGAGGCCGAGCGGGCACGGGAGGAACGCGACCGGGCCCGGGACGAGACGGCGGCGGCGGTGCGGGAGCGTGAACAGGCCGAACGGAAGCTGATCGAGGCGCAGACCCGCGCGGAGGCGGCGGCACAGGAGCGGGACCGGACGGTGGAGCGGGCCGTCACAGCCGAACGGGCGGCGGCGGAGGCCGAGCGGGATCGGGCCGTGGCACTCAAGGAAGCCGAGCAGGACCGGGCCATGAGGCTCAAGGAAGCCGAACGGGACCGGGCCATGACACTCAAGGAAGCCGAACGCGATCGGGCCCTGGCACTCAAAGAGGCCGAGCGGGATCGGGCGGTGGCGCTCAAGGACGCCTCGCAGGCGGCGGCCGAGGTGGAGCGGCTGGAGGGGAAGGTGGCGGAGGCTTCCGCGTCGCTGACCCGGGAGCGGAAGCTGGCCTCCCGGGAGAAGTCCCGGGCCGATGCCGCGGCGAAGGAGCGCGACGGGTTGCTGGCGGAGCTGAGGCTGGAGCGGATGCGGCTCGAGGATCTGCGGGCCGAGTTGGAGGCGGCGCGAACGGAGGCGGCGCAGTTGCGGGAACGGGCGGTGGCCGCGGAACTTCGCTCGTCCTAGACGGCCCAGGACTCCCGAAGCTGGCCCCAAGGGGGGCCAGCCCACATAAGCCCAGAACCCACATTGGGATGATCTTGAAGCGGAGAGCGGCAAGCGTTCACGCTGGTTGAAGTCGAATGCTGCCACGGATAATGCCCTATTATCTGGGGCATCGTTGATCGCGACCTGCGGCGACGGTTCCAGGCCGCTACGCGAAGCGGTCCTGTTATCTGTGGCAAGGGGGAAGCGGTGGCCACCGTCGCGCAGTTGCCCGCCGGGAAGGCGCTCACCGTCCGCGATGCCGCGGACGCCTTCCTCGATGCGCTCGGCAACCCGAACACGGTGCGGTACTACGCGATCGGGGTCGGCAAGACCGCCGAACGGGTCGGCGAGGGCCGGCCGCTCGGGCAGGTCGCGGACGAGGAGATCGGCGAGGCTCTCGAAGCGCTGTGGGGCTCGACGGCGGTGAACACCTGGAACGCCCGCCGGGCGGCGGTGCTGTCCTGGCTCTCCTGGTGCGCCGAGCGCGGCTTCGACGGCCCGGAGGTGCCGGCCGGGGCCAAGCGCTTGACCCCGCCGGACTCCGAGACGCCGGCGCGCTCGAAGAGGGCGATCGACCGACTGATCGCCCGCCGCGATGTGCACCTGCGGAAGAAGTGCTTCTACCGGATGCTGTAGGAGACCGTGGCGCGGGCGGAGGAGATCCTGCCGCTGAACATCGAAGACCTGGACTTCGCCGGCCGCCGCGCGCTGGTGAAGGCCAAAGGCGCGCGGTCCAAGGCCCGCCGCCGCGGCCAGGCCCGCGAGGATTTCGTGCTGGAGCCCGTGTACTGGGACGCCGGCACCGCCCGGCTGCTGCCGCGGCTGCTGAAGAACCGCACCCGCGGCCCGGTGTTCGTCACTCACCGCCGCCCCGGGCCGGGCAAGGTCGTCTCGTCGCGGGACGTGTGCCCGGATTCCGGGTTGGCCCGGCTGTCGTACGGCCAGGCCCGCGCCCTGCTGGACGAGCACACCGCGCTGCACGGGGCGGGCACAGGCTGGGATCTGCAGGGGTTCCGGCGCTCCGGGCTGACCCACCTCGGGGAGCAGGGGGCGAGCCTGCTGATGTTGATGGCCAAGTCGCGGCACAAGAAGGCGGAGAACGTCCGCCGCTACTTCAAGCCGTCGCCGGACGCCATCACCGAACTCACCAGCCTGTTCGCACCCGGCGACACACGCCGAGGCGGCGACACGTGACCGAGCCGCCCGACCCGTCGATCCTGATCATCCCGACCGACCCGAAACCACCGAGCCCTGGAGCTGACATGGCTGACATGATCGTGACCGACCCCGTCACCCGCGACGTTCTCGCGACCTTTGAAGGCGTGCGATCCCGGCTGTTCGGGCGCTTAGAGGGCCTGACCGACGCCGAGTATCACTGGGAGCCGGTCAGCGACTGCATCAGCATCCGCCCCGGCGACGACGGTGTCTTCCGCGTCGCCACGCTCTTTCCGGAATCGGGCCCGGAGGAACCGGACCCCGTCACGACAATCGCCTGGCGCATCTGGCACATCGGCAACCTCTGCCTGCGCGGCTACGTGATCTACTGCTTCGAGGACGTCCCCGAGCTCGGCGACCGCCACGAGTGGCCGGGCACCGCGAAGGATGGCGTCCAGGCGCTGGCCGAGGACTGGGAGCACTTCATCTCCCGTATCGCAGCCCTCGGCGACAAGCGCCTGCTGGCGCCGATAGGCATGGGCCCCGGCGGTTGGGCCGATGAGACCTATCTGAAGCTCGCGCTGCACGCTCTGAAAGAGGTCACACATCACGGCGGCGAAATCGGCCTGCTGCGCGACCTGTACCTGCGCGAAGACGTCTGATTTCGTCGGTGGGCGACCTTGTCCGGCGGCCGTGTGCCGCCAGACAACGGCCGGGGTCGGCGGCTATCTCCTTCCTCCCGGTGACCTTCTTCCGGCCCATCAGCTCCAGCAGCGCCTTGAAGGCCTTCAGCACCGGCGCCCCTTCCGGGCTCGCGCCGAAGTCGACGACCTGGGTCAGCAGCGACAGGAACGGCCACACCGTGGAAAAGCGCCCACCAGCCGACGCCAAGATCGGCGAGAGCGCCGTGCCTATGTTCAGCCTTGCCCCTGCCGCCCGAAACGCCTCACCACGATCCCCAGCGCTTGCCTCTGGCCTGCTTGCCGTCTACGCCGCCTCGGCCAAGGCGGTGAAGTCGATCGCGGGTAGGTCGGGGTCGAAGTCGTCGGGGCGCAAGCGCAGTACGTCGGTGGCATACAGCCCGAACCGGCTGATGTGCGCAGTCAGATAGGGCGACAGCTGCGCGATGTCGGCGGCGGTGATCTCCTTGCCCTGCTCGGGCTGCCAGCCCTCGGCCAGCAGCTGACGCAGCACATCAGTCATGTCCAGCGCCGTGTGGAAGATCACGCAGTTGGCCAGCAACGAGTTGAATTTGATCATCTTCTCCTGCTCGGCTGGATCGTTGTCGGCGATGACGCCGTCGTTGCCGAAGCGCAGCCAGCCGGAGAAACCGTTGAACCCCTCGACCTTGTTGGTGACCGCGGTGATGCGCCGCCGCAGCGCGGGATCGGCCAGGAAACGAAGCAGCGCCACGGTGCGCACGCTACGCCCGACCTCGCGAAAGGCCCGGTAGATCTCGTTCTTGCGGGAGTGGGAGCCCAGCCGGCGCAGCAGGGTGACGGAGTTGAGCCTGCCCTCGCGGATGGAGATCGCCACCCGCATGAGGTCGGGCCACATCTTCTTCACCAGGTCCCAGTCGATGATGTTGCGGTTCCCGCCCTCCCCGCGAAACAGGGAGTCGATGTGGTGGTAGGCGACCTGGTCGGTGTGCTGAAAGAAGGTCAGGCCCTTCCAGTTGCGGATACGCGGCATCAGATCGAACCCGAATAAGTGCGCCAACGTGAAGACAGGGAACGACTGACCTTGCGTGTCGGCATGCACGGTCTTGGGCTGAACCTCCGAGGCGTTGGCCAGCAGCCCGTCGATGATGTAGATAGCCTCCCACGCCCCGCACGGCACAAATCTGGAAAACAACGCAATGTAGTTGTCCGATACGTAATGGTAAGCAATCCCGCCGAACCCTCCGTACCGGATCGAGGTCTCGGCGAGCAGGTTGTCGATGCAAGTGTCGACCTGGGTGCCGTCGGTGCCCACGCTGCTGCCATCGCCCCAAGCCTTGACCACGTCCAGCTGAGCGAAGGCGTTGACCACATCAGTGATCGCCTTGTTCAGCTTGGCCAAGGTGATGTGCCGGTTCTTGGCCAGCGAGATCTCGTGCGCGGTGATCCCCTCGATGTGCCGGGCCGCCTCGGCCGGGCCCATGTTCGACCCGCACGCGAACGTGGTCAGCACGTAGCGTTCCTGCGGCTTCTTCAGCTTGTTGTCGTGGCCGGAAGCAGGCCCGAAGTGCCGATGCCAGCCCAGCCAGTACGCGGTGCGCGAGACGATCTCGATCAGCGTGCGCTCGGGCATCCGCGCTTTGATCTCCGCCCCTAGCTTGGTCGCGGCCACGCTGGTACCGAGCCCGCCCAGCCGCTTGAGCGTCGGGGTGCCGTCCTTGGCAAACGTCAAGTCCTCGTTGTCGGCGTAGCCGGCATCCAGATGCTCGGCGGCCTGGCGGTGGCGCTCCTTCAACTCCGCCACGAACTCGGCCGCGCTCTCCGGCAGCCCCGCCTCGGCGCAGTAGGCCGCCAGCAGCGGCCTGCACTCATCGAAGCTCAGCAGGTGCGAGCTCCAGTCGCCGTACTCCGCGGCCCCGTCCACCGCGATATCGCCGGTGCGCAGCTCCTCGGCCAGGTAGGCGAACACCATCGCCTCGAAGTGCCGTTTGACCAGCATGCCCGGCTGCTTGCGGTCAGAGATGGCACGCTGCCAGTTGGCCGAGGCAAACCCCAGATCCAGGCGACGGCCATCGGCGTCCCAGCCGGGGATGAAGTCGCGGGTCTTGCTCCAGTAGGTGAGAGCATGCTGCAGCGCGTCCAGCACGCTGCGGTCGGCCGATGTCGCCTTGAACCTCAGCACCGCGGCCAGAGCGAGCACGGTGGAGCGGTCGGCCTTGAAGAACTGCTGGATGAGCAGCTCGTGGTTGTCGTGCTGGTAGGCCGTCACCTCTCGATGTCGGCCAGCTGCGCGGCCGCTCCACCGGCCCGCCCGGCACCAAGCCCTGCAGCACGCCCCGGTAGGTTCCGATCAGGTTCTCCACCACCTGCCGCTGCCGCTGGTGGATCTCCTCCAACTTGGCCTTGGCCTTCTTGGCGGTGGCCGCCATCCGCTTGCACAACATCGCGGCCAGGTCATCGCGTGCCCGCGCCTGCGCGGTATGGACCAGGCACACCAGCAGCGCGATCCGCTTGGCCTCCACGCTGTAGGTGCGGGCCAGCACATCGGCATCAACCGCATCCGCCTCCCCTGCGAAGTCGGCGATCTTCGAGGCGGCAATGCCCTCCAGCACCGTCTCGGTGTCGCAGATTCCCTCCACCCAGGCCAGGTGCGCGGCCTGAGCTTTGAACTTCGACCAGCTCGCCCTGCGCGCCGGTTTCTTCAATCGATCCAGATCGCTCTTGCCGCCCGGCCCGACCACCAGCAACGCCGCGAGCCGGGCGCGGTCCTGGGCGCTCAGCCGCCGCCAGATCGTCTCGAAGATCTGCCCGTTGACCTGACCGCGGATCGTCGACTCCATCCTGTCCAGCGTGGAGAACGCCGGCGGCTCCAGCCGGGCCTGAGCCAGCCGCTCCAACGCGACGTTGATCAGGTCGGGCGGATGGTTCTTCACCCACGCCGCCCGGGTCATCGCCTTGGCTGCGATCTTACGGGCCTTGCCCGGCGCGTAGCCCACTCCCTCGCGGCGCCGCACCAGCACCCGATGCGACTCAGCCGTCCGCGGTGAGGCATACACCGGCACAACATCCTCGCCCAGCTCCAGGCACCGCCGTACATGCTCCACCACCACCGGCGGAACCTCGCGGGCCTTGGCGAAACGGCCCAGCCGCTGAAAACACTTCAGCGCGAGCATCAGCGCCAGCAAGTGCTCATCGGTGTCGGTCTTCTCCCGCGCCCACACCGTCTCCTCGTCCGAGGGCGAGTAGGAGAGGTACAGCTCACGCGTCATCACCAACCGCGGGAACACCCGGTAGGCGGTCCGCTCCACCGACGTCACCGCACACGCCTCCCGGCTCACCCCGCCAACGGACGAGACACACCGTAGCGAGACGAACACGCACACAACAGGAAGAGAAGATCACAGCTTCATCAACCTCGCCGTTCAACCCTTCAAGATCACCCCAATGTGGGTTTTGGGCTTATGTGGGCTGACCCCCCAAGGGGGTAGCCGTGGTTGCCGCCGAGAATCGGGCGGGTATCGCCGGCCGGCGATGATGCGGCCGATTGGCCGTGCCGATCAGGTGCTCGCTTGGAGGAAGGCGAAGTCGGTATGGGCCTGCTCCACGACCTTGGGATACGCCTGCCGCTTGTTGTGCTCGGCCGGTGCCCGGTAGATGCTCGCCAGGCTAGGGTGCTGTCCCTTGCGCTTGCCGGTGGGGATGATCAGGTCCGGGCGGATCTCCTCCACCGATTCGCCGTTCGCGCGGCGGCGGAGCACGGTGTGCAGCATGTCGGTGATCACTGGCGGGCGTCCGCCGTGGTTTCCCTTGCGGGCGGCGGCATGCAGGCCTTCCAGCGTGGCCTCGCGGATGTTCTCGCGTTCGCTCTCGGCCATTGCGGCGAAGAATGCGAACAGTACCCGCCCTGCGCCGGATGGGTCGTAGCTCCCGGTCAGCGGCCCGGCGAGCATCTCCAGGGCGATGCCGTGCGCGGTGAGGTGGTCGGCCGGCGCGGTCAACTCAGCCGAGTCCCGGCCCAGCCGCTTCATCTCGTACACGGTGAGGATGACTCGGCAGTGCGGCGGGGCGTGCGCCTTGATCGCGCGGCAGGCCTCCAGGGCGGCTTCGAACTTCGGGCGAACCCGCACGCGAGTGGATACCTTCTCGGCGAAGATCTTCTCGCGCGGGATGCCGTGTGCGGTCAGCGCGTCCAGCTGGGACTGAAGTTCCTGGGTGAGGCGGGAGCGGCGGGCGTAGGCGACGCGGATGTCCGTGGCCGGGGTGTCAGCGAGGAACGGCGTCGGAGGCGGGGCGCCTGGCCGCCACAGCAGCCCCGGCCCGCGGTCGGTCGGGGTCGGCACGCGCAGCAGCTTCGCCGGCCGAGGGATTTTGGTGAACCGCCCGGCGTGGTAGGCGCCGGCGACGGTGCCGGAGCGCGACCGACACGGCGAGCCGGGCTCGACCAGGCAGCGCGGGCACGGGCGCCGCTCTTCGTTTCTGCGAACCGCAGTCCGTCGCCGCTGTCACGCAGAGCTGCTTTGCGGCTGGCAGTGCGGGCCGAATCTGGGGCTCACGGGAAGAGACGACGACGACCCGCGCGAGAGGCCAGGAGGCCGAGTTGACGAAGATCGTGGGCGGCTAATACCCTTTTACTAATCAAATAGGAAAAGGGTATTGTGGTGATCAAGTTTCGCCTCGATCCAAGCTCTGGTGTGGCGACCTATCTGCAACTGGTGCATCAGGTCAAACACGCCTTGCGGCTCGGTGCGCTCATGCCGGGCGATCGGCTGCCGACGATCAAAGAGGTCGTCAGCGACCTCGCGATCAATCCGAACACGGTGGCCAAGGCCTACCGCGAGCTGGAAAACGAGGGCCTCGTCGTCGGCCGGCCCGGGTTGGGCACGTTTGTGCAGCGGTCCCTGGGCGGCGGATCCACGGCCGATCACACCCGGTTCCGCCGTGACCTCGCCCAATGGGTGCGCGGCTGCCGTGAAGCGGGGCTCGACCAAGGGGATATGGAGGCGCTGTTCGCCTCGGTGCTCGCTGACTTCCCCCAGGAGGGGATCGCATGACGGCGGATTGGACAGTGGGGATGTTCGGCGGCGGATCCGGTGAGCTCACCGCCCCCGCACAGAGCCCGGCGGCTCTGGAGGCCGTGAGGCTCGCCAAGCGGTATCGGGGCACGTGGGCGTTGCGCGAGTGCACGCTGTCCGTGCCCGCCGGCCGGGTCGTCGCGCTCGTAGGACCGAACGGCGCGGGCAAGTCCACGTTCCTGCACCTGGTCGCCGGGTTGATCGCCCCCACCCGGGGCAGCGTGCGTGTCTTCGGCGAGCCGGTCGGGCAGCGGGCGGAGGCCCTCGCGCGGGTGGCGTTCCTGGCCCAGGACAAACCCCTCTACGACGGCTTCACCGTCGCTGAGATGCTCCGCTTCGGACACCATCTCAATCCGGGGTGGGACGACGCCCTGGCCCGGCAGCGGCTGGCGGAACTGGACATCCCGCTGAACCGCAAGGTCGGCAAGCTTTCCGGGGGTCAGCAGGCGCAGGTCGCGCTGACCATCGCCGTGGCCAAGCGGCCGGAGCTGCTGGTCATGGACGAGCCGCTGGCCAACCTCGACCCGGTGGCCCGGCACGACGTCATGCGCTCCCTGATGGCGGCGGTGGCCGAGACGCAGATGACCGTCGTGCTGTCCTCCCACGTGGTGTCCGACCTGACCAACGCCTGCGACTGGCTGGTGGTGCTCAACCGCGGCCAGGTCCAGATCAGCGGCGAGGTCGACGAGCTGCTCGCCACTCACCGGATGCTGTCCGGTCCGGCCGAGCTCGCCGACGGGATGGCAGCCCGGGTGCCGGTGATCAGCGACAGCCGCAGCGAACGGCAGGCCGACCTGCTGGCTCGCATCGGCTCGGGAACGCCGTTGCACGACCCGCGATGGAGAGAGTCCGGTGTGAGCCTGGAGGAGCTGGTGCTGGCCTACCTGCGCCGCCCCGACACAACCTCATTGCCTCGTCCGACCCTGACCATTTCCTGACTGCTAGGAGACCTGGAAGTGTTGTGGCTTACCTGGCGGCAGCATCGCATGCAGGTGCTCGTCACCACGGCGCTGCTGGCCGTCCTCGGCGCGGTTCTGCTCGTCAGCGGTCTGGGCGCGGCGGATTTCGCCGCCCAGAACGCTCCGGCGGCCGACTGTGTGATGGACACGCCCGCGTGCAGCGCCTACCTCGTGGAGATGAACGAGCGCATACGGCTGGTGGGTGAACTCCTCGGCTGGCTTCCGCTGCTGGCCCCGGCAATGATCGGCGCTTTCTGGGGGGCTCCGCTCCTGGCCCGGGAGTTCGAACAGGGCACGCACCAGCTCACCTGGACCCAGTCGGTGACGCGCCGCCGCTGGTTGGCGGCCAAAATCGTCGGCCTCGGTGCCGCGGTCACGCTCGGCGGGCTGGCGCTGGCCGGCATCGTGGGTCCGTGGCTGGCCGCCTTCGACGTCCCTCCCTACAACGTCGACCGCTTCGACTTGAGATGGTTCCGTCTTGTCGGCATCGTTCCGGCGGCGTGGTGGCTGGCCGCGTTCGTGCTCGGCATGGCCACGGGCGCGCTGTTCCGGCGGACGCTGCCGGCGATGGCGGTGACCCTGGCGGTGTGCGCGTTGGCATTCTTCGGACTCCTCAGGGCGCCGTCCTCCTACGCGCCGCCGGAGCGAGCCGTGCAGGCCAAGGTCATGGACGAGCTCGTACCGGAAGACTCCCTGTCTGTGACCGACTATTGGATCGACAAGAGCGGCGTGAAGTTCACCTCTCAGGACGTAGCGCTCGCGCTCGCCGGCCCTTGCGGGACAGACGAGACGACCAAGAAGTACGCCAAGTGCTCATTCAGCCATGGCTACCGACAGGTGGCCGAATTCCACCCCGCGAACAGGTTCTGGCGGTTCCAATGGACCGAAGCGGGAATCCTGCTCATCCCCGCTCTCGCATTGGGCGGTGTCGCCGTCCGGCGCACCCTTCGGCCTCGTATCTGAAGCCAGTTATCGCCTCATCACGGTGACGGGGCGGCCTGGCGCAGGACCGTCACCGCCTTCTGCAAGACGTCCGGTAGAGGGCAAGCAGTGGATCATGCAGGACCGTAGGTCGGGCCGGAAGCCAGTGGGGCCAAGCTGGGCCAGCACCTCATCGTCGACGCGCCGCCCGGTGGCGCGCATCGAGTCCACGGCCAGGCCGTAAAACTCCGTCGCCCATGCGACCACGGAGTTGGTCACGAGCGTCAGGCACCACGCCTGCTCGGTCTGCTGCTCCAGGTGCCGCGCCGGGGACGGTGCCCTCTCTGACCCGATCGGACGGTCAGCGATACATTGCTGGTGCCGCTCGACCGTTGGGGGAGTTGCACGAGATCGGAAAGGTTGCCGCCTGCCTCACGTCCGATGACGCGTCGGACGCCAGGGCGCGTGACTGCTGTTGGGTGTGTGCTCGTGAGGCGGACTCGGCCCAGTCGGCGAGCGCCGTCCAGCACTCGAAGTGCCGCCCGTCCGGGTCGCCGGACAGCGGGAAGAAATGATCCCAGGTGAAGACGGCAAAGGCAGCTTTGGCCTATGCCCAGCGGCGCCGTGTTCACCGAGCCAAGCCAGATGGCCGAGGGTCTGGTCAGGCGGCGCGCGGGTTGAGGGTCTCCGCCAGTGTCCTGACCCGGGCGAGGCGTTCCGAGCAGGGCGGCGGAGTCCGGCGGCACGCGGTGCTCGCCCTGTACGGCCCGCCCGGGGCCGGCCCGGGAACGCTGTGTCAGCCGATTCGGTCGGGCATCGCCGCGGGAGCGCTGAGGCCCAGCCGGTGCCCGAGGCTTACGCCGTGCCGGTAGAGGGCGGCTCCTTCGGCGAGCCGGTCCTTCTCCCACGCCTGCAGGGCGGCGTCCACGGATGGGAACTGCCCCAGGGCGGCGAAAAGGGCGATGGCGTCTGTGGCCGACTTCTCCGCGCTGGCCGCCGTGTGCGGGTCGGACTACGAACGCCGCATCCCCGGTGAGCAGCACCCGGTCCTTGCGCATCCTGCTGACCCGCCCAACCCCGACGCCGATCACCCCGGTGCGTCTCGCGATCCGCGACCACAAGCGCGAAATCCTCCGCTACCTCGCCGAACTCGCCGCCGCGGCGGGGGAGACGGCCCCTGACGCAGTCGCGGCCACCCTGCTCACGCTCGCTGACGGAGCCGCCTGCGTCCGCGTCGGCCTCGGCGACCCG
This sequence comes from Nonomuraea sp. NPDC049625, assembly GCF_040675285.1. Classification (NCBI taxonomy): domain Bacteria; kingdom Bacillati; phylum Actinomycetota; class Actinomycetes; order Streptosporangiales; family Streptosporangiaceae; genus Nonomuraea; species Nonomuraea sp. NPDC049625. The sequence goes on from NZ_JBFAOQ010000010.1 coordinate 223,420, forward strand.
ACCGCTGCCGGCCTCGCACGAGAGGCGGCATCACGCCTGCTGGCACAGCGCTGACCACGGCGACAGCCCCCACAACCCCACGGCTCCTGTGTCCACTCTGTGACGCTGCGGCGTCGCGCACGAACCTCAGTAGCACCCGGACGGCGCCGGGCGGCACCTATCCGCGCGTACGGCCTCAGCCCAATCGCGCTGTCGGCGCTGGCCAGGATTCCCTACGCACGCTCTGAGGGTGGCGGACGACGGGATGGTGCTGCCGCGGCTGGGCAACTCCAACACCGTACGCGCCTACGCCGCCGGCGTCGGCAGGACCACGCCCCCGCCCGCGGTGGTGGTCGATGACGAGATCGGCGATGCCCTGGAAACGCTGTGGGACGGCGCGGCGGTCAACACCTGGAACACCCGTCGCGCCGCGATGCTGTCCTGGCTGGTCTGGTTTCGCAAGCGCGGTCAGGTCGCCCCGGCCGTGCCCGCCTGGGCCAAGCGACTGGCGGCGCCCGACAGCCGGACCCCGCCCACTCCAGGACCGCGATCGACCGGCTGATCGCCCGCCGCGACGTCGGAGAGCGACAGGAACCTTATGTTCGGCGACGTCTGACTGATGGCCTCCTTTCCGTTCTGTCACATACGGGGGTGCGGCAGTCCGGCGGTTCAAACGCGGTTCTCACCCACGACCGTGGCGGCATCCTCATGCGGCAGCGGCCGCAGGTCCTTCGCCGGGGCCGAGGCAAGCGATCGCGTAGCGGCCCAGGCGGTTCAGATGAGCATGGCCCAGCGGGGACAGTGCGGTCGCGGGCGTAGCCCGATGCGCAGGTGTCGAGGCCTCGCTTGGGTCCGTGCCACCGGCTCCGTCCGTGGTCGTGGCCCGGCAAGCCTGCCGACGATCAGTTGTCGGTCACGTGATCAGATTCACCTTCGGCCGGGACCGTGGCGGGTGCCGACAGGGGCGAGGCGATCCGACCGGCGACGGCGGCCAGGATGGCACCTGCCATGGCTGCGATCGCGGCGGCGCCGAAGGCGGCCGCGCCGGTGTCGTGGGGGCCGGTGAGCCGGCCGGCGACGGCGGTGCCCAGGCCGTAGCCGGCCCAGGTGAAGGTGTTGAGCCAGGCGAAGACCTCGGTGCGGTAGCGGGCGGGGGCGTGTTCGGCGAGCAGGGTCGGCACGACCGCGTCGCGTGGCCCGGTCACCAGCCCGACAAGAGTGATCAGTACGGCGAGTGTCATGAAGCCGGGTGCCCAGCCTCCGGTGAGCAGGACGGCCGCCTCGGCGAGCGGGAGCAGGACCAGCAGGCGCCCGCTGGTGACGGGCCACGCACGCGCGCCGTACCCGAGGGTGCCCAGGAGGGCGCCGGCCGACAGCAGGCCCATCAGTAGGCCGGCGGAGGAAGCGGAGCCGAAGACGGTGGCCGAGGCGACCGTGGCGATGCGCAGGCAGCCGAAGGTGAACGTGCCCAAGGCGGCGATGGTCAGCAGCACGAGAACCGGCCGGTGGGTGAGCGGCCCGGCCAGATGGAGCCTGCCCGGCGTGGTGGAAGCGCTCTGTCGTATCGCAGGGGAGGCCAGCAGCAGCGCGGTGCCGAGCAGGACGGCGGCGCCGGCGGCAGCCACCACGCCCTGGGCGGGGACGGTCCAGGTCAGGATCGGCACGAGCAGGGGGCCGGCGATGAAGGTCAGCTCGTTGACGGCGTTGTCGACCGCGTAGGCGGTGGGCAGGGAGGTGGCGGGGACGAGGCGTGGCCAGGCGGTTCTGATGACGGATCCGGCGGGCAAGGTGGTGGCGCCGAGCAGTACGGCGGCGCCGATCATCAAGGCGGGCGGGGCGAGCAGGAGGAGAGCGTAGGCGAGGGCGTGGGTGACCAGGTAGCCCGTCAGCGCGGGGCGGGGGCCGTACCGGTCGGCGATGCGTCCGCCGATGGGCGCGCACAGGGCCAGGGTCAGCGCGTGGCCGGTGAGCACGAGGCCGGCGGTGGCGTAGGAGCCGAGCCGGTCGACGGCGGCCAGCAGCAGGGCGAGGCTGAGCACGGGCGTGCCCAGCTTGACGATGAGCCCGGCGACGAGCAGGTGCGGGACGCCCGGCAGGGCGAACAGGCGGCGATAAGGTGCGAACATGGCGGACTCCGTTACCATCTAACTGGATTACGCCTATGACACACGGAAGGGTGTTACTGGTCAAGTGGAGATAGCCTGTAACGTGACTCGGCAGGCGCCGCTGATCGCCGAGTTGGTCAACCTGGCCACGGCATACCGGCGGGGCGGGGCCTCGGTGCGGCCACTGGCGGGCGACGACCTCGCGACGACGTTCGCCGCCCATCTCGGCGACAGTACGAGTGCGGCCCTGCGCGCCGTCCCGGACGCGGGGCGGCGCCTGGCCGAGCTGGCCGCCGAGCTGCGGCAAGCGCTCCTGGCCGAGCAACCGGCCGAGCAGGCCGCCCGCATCAACGCCATGATCCGCAGGTACGGTGCGCAGCCGTACCTGGTCGAGGATGTCGGCCAGCCGTTCCACCTGCACTTCCACGGCTCGGACGGCACCCAGGTGGAGGGACTGGGCGGTGAGTTCGCCACAGCGCTGGCCCTCATCGTGGACGGCTTCGGCCCGGACCGCTTCGGGGAGTGCCAGGCGCACCAGTGCGAGGCGGTCTACATCGATCTGACCCGTAATGGGTCGCGTCGTTACTGCAGCGCCGCGTGTACGGCTCGCGCCAAGACCGCCGCCTATCGCAGCCGCCGCCCGGCCTGATCAAGGCTTGAATTCAACGACTGAGCAGGTAGCGCCGGGGCGTGGTGCCGACCGTACGGCGGAAGGCCGCCAGGAACGCGCTCGCCGTGGCGTACCCCACGCTGTGCGCCACCCGCGACACCGGCTGGCCCTCGGCCAGCAGCGGCAGGGCGGCGCGCAACCGTACCTGCGTACGCCAATGGTCGAAGCTCATGCCCACGTCGCGCACGAACAGCCGGGTCAACGTCCGCCTGCTCACGCCCGCCGCGCGGGCGTGCGCCTCCAGGCTGCGCGGGTCGGCGGGGTCGGCCAGCAGGGCGGCCGTCACCACCTGGACCCGCTCGTCGGTGGGCTGCGGCACGTCGATGGGGCGGGTGGGCAGCGGGCGCAGCAGGTCGGGCAGCACGGCCTCCGCGCGCAACCGCGCGTCGTCGGCGAGGTCGGTACGGGCCAGGTACCCGATCAGCTCGGCCAGCAGGCCGTCCACGCCGACCGCGGTGGGCTCGGGCCAGTCCAGCGGGCAGCGCTCCGGCGCCAGATAGAGGCTGCACAGTACGGCGTCGCGGGTCGCGCCGGTCGCGTGGGTGACGCCCGCGGGCAGCCACAGTGCCCGGGTGGGCGGCAGGACCCAGTACACCTCGCCCACTTCGACGCTCAGGACGCCGCGCCGGGTCCAGGCGAGCTGGTGGTGGGTGTGATTGTGCGGGGGGATCCACTCTCCCGAGGTCAGCGGGAAGTGCCCCACGATAATCGCGCCGGCCATGTCCTCCATGCGACATAGTCTGGCCCCATCGCGAATTGTGGCCAAATGCGGCGGATCATAGCGTCGTCGGGTGCCGATGATTGTGTTGTGTCTTGTCCAGTTCATGCTTGTTCTCGATGACACCGTCGTGAGCGTGGCCCTGCCCAGCATCCGCGATGAGCTGGGCTTCACCGCGTCCGGATTGCCCTGGGTCGTCAACGCCTACTTCCTGGCCTTCGGCGGTTTGCTGCTGCTGTGCGGCCGGATGGCCGATCTGCTGGGCCGCCGCCGCGTCTTCCTCATCGGGGTGGCGCTGTTCGGGGTGGCCAGTCTGGCGTGCGGGCTGGCGCAGGAGCCGTGGCAGCTCGTAGTCGGGAGGTTCGTGCAGGGAGCGGGTTCTGCGATGGCCAGCCCTGCGGCGATGTCGATGATCACGTTGCTGTATCCGGGGCAGGAGGAGCGGGCCAGGGCGCTGGGTGTCTGGGGCGGCATCGCGGCCCTCGGCGGGACCTCGGGCCTGGTGCTGTCCGGGGCGCTGACCGACCTGGTGTCCTGGCGCTGGATCTTCCTGATCAACCTTCCCGTCGTCGCCGTGGCCCTGGCGTCGCTGCCCCGCCTGGTCCCCGAGTCCCGCGCCCCCGGGCGGCGCAGCCTCGACGTTCCCGGCGCGGTCCTGGTCACGGGGGCCGCGGTGTCGCTGGTGTACGGGTTGCTGCGGACCGGAGAGACCGGCTGGAGCGATCCGCTCGTCATCGGCGCCGTCGGGCTCTCCGCCGCCTTGGCGGTGGTGTTCCTGGTGGCCGAATCGCGGGCGGAAGCGCCGTTGGTGCCCAGATCGTTCCTGGCCTCACGGACGCGGGCGGTCGCCAACGGCGCGACCCTGCTGTTCTCGATGGCGATGTACGCGATGTCGTTCCTACTGATGATCCAGGTTCAGACCGCTCTGGGATACAGCCCGCTCCTGGCCGGCATCGCCTATCTGCCCTACGGCGGCGGCATCCTGGCGGGCATGTGGCTGTCCTCCCGCATCTCCCTCAGGATCGGGACGCGCTGGGCGCTCCTGCTCGCCTTCCTGATCAACATCGCCGGTTTGCTGCTGCTGTCCGGCGTGGCGGCGGGCGACTCCTATGCCGCCCATGTCCTGCCCGGCATGCTCGTCCTGAGTGTGGGCAACGGGCTGAGCCTGCCCGTCATGGCCGCGACCGCGGTCGACGGCACCACCGAGGAGGACGCCGGTCTCGGTTCGGCCCTGTTCACCTCGGTCCAGCAGGTCGGTGGCGCCGTCGGGGTGGCCGCGCTGGCCGTCATGGGCTACTCGGGTGGGCTCACGGCGGGCGCGATCTGCGTGGCGCTCGGGGCCGTACTCATCGTCGTGCTGCTGCCCTCGCGTACCGGCGGGACGCGAGAGCCCTATCAGCCGTCCGCGCCCGGGCGGGCCGACCGAGGGTGACGCGCTCCTTGAAGCTCCCGGGCGGGCGCGATTCACGGTGGTGGGGGGGGGGGGGGGGGGGGCGGCCCCCCCCCCCCCCCCCCCCGGCGCGGGAGGAAGCCCCCCCCCTGGCAGGCCCGCGCCCAGGAGCAGACGCCGGGCGAGAGAGAG